>FUZG01000005.1 GCA_900168235.1 Lachnospiraceae bacterium
GGGCAGAATGTCTTGAACGAATAACCAGCGATTACGGAACTCAGCTGAGAATGAACCGTAGTATTCAAGCGGAAGGATCCTTCGCAAACGTGAAAGAAGACATGAACTTCAGAAGATATCTATATCGCGGAAAAGAAAATGTTCTTGCACAGAGCATACTTCTGGCAATCGGTTATGACATAAATAAGCTGCATCATAAGATTGTATCTGATCGAACCGGAACGCATCTGTTTGAATTGAAAAAAGCCTCATAATTTTTGACACTTCAAAACGAAAAAGGCAACAATGCGCCGATTTTCACATCGGCTTGTTAAAGTACTCAATTTTTCACAATAACAATGAAAACCATTTCTCAAATCCACAATTTATGGTAAAAAAAGGAGCCTCGCTTAGATAATTTAATCATCTAAAGCGACAGCCCCTTTTCATAAGTCTGAGACACGCGGGAGTCGAACCCGCGACAACCTGATTAAAAGTCAGGTGCTCTACCAACTGAGCTAGTATCTCATATTAATTAATGTATTGATCAGCTTTACTATCAAGCAGGTAAAGCTAGCAGGGCTAGCCGGATTCGAACCGGCGAATACAGCAGTCAAAGTGCTGTGCCTTACCGCTTGGCGATAGCCCTAAGTGGCCTCTGACCAATTCAGGGTGGAATGAGGGATTCGAACCCTCGATCTCCAGAACCACAATCTGGCGCGTTAACCAACTACGCCAATCCCACCATTAAAGGTAGATACCGATTACGGTTATCTACAAATGTGCTCGCAGGGATTCGAACCCTGGACCTACGGCTTAGAAGGCCGTTGCTCTATCCAGCTGAGCTACGAACACAAACCTCGTTTCAAATCTTGAAACGAAGCGGGTGATGGGAATCGAACCCACGTATCCAGCTTGGAAGGCTGGTGTTCTACCATTGAACTACACCCGCATCAACGACTGATGCTTCGAAATCAAGTCGGGGTGACAGGATTCGAACCTGCGACTTCCTGGTCCCAAACCAGGCGCTCTAGCCAAACTGAGCCACACCCCGTTTGCTGAATCGCAACTCCAAATCGTGACGCAAGGAATATTATATGCATTTACCTGCTATGTGTCAACAATAAATTTAATATTTTTTTATTTTTCCTGAGAAGTCCTATTTTACGGGGTTCCTCAGGTATATAATTTCTGTTATTTTTGCTCAGTCCAGATAGTTTATCGCAAAAAACGGAGTACCGTTCTGATCAAATTCCATGATCATATATGATGGACGTCTTCCATCCTGTCTCGGGTAAGAGAGACTTCCGGGATTCAATACTCTCACATTTCCAACTTTTTCGTTGGCAGGCTTATGGGTGTGTCCGCAGAATACGAAATCAACTCCGCGGTCCTCTCCCTCATCAGCAAGCCTCTCCAGTCCCATTCCCACGCCGTAGCGGTGTCCATGGGTCAGGAAAGCGGTAAAATCGCCTATTTCAAACACTTCTTCCTGAGGAAGATCTGTCATCCAGTCATTATTTCCTGCAACAATATGACAGGGACATCCTGCGATCTCTTCTATCCTGTCTTCCTGTCCTTCTACATCACCGCAGTGGATGAGCATATCGTAGGGACCTGTTTCCTCTACAACAGTCATAAAATTTTCAAGTCTTCCATGTGTATCACTGACTATCAGGATTCTCATACTTCTTCAGCCTTTTCATAACTTTCTATTTCTGTCCGGATCATTCTGAGAGCCTTTCCTCTGTGACTCTCTTCATTTTTTACCTCTGCAGGCAGTTCTGCAGTTGTAACACCGTATTTAGGCAGGATAAATATCGGATCATATCCAAATCCGTTTTCTCCTGCTTCTTTATATCCGATCCGGCCTTCCATCACGCCGCGGACAACTTTCTCCGTACCATCGGGAAATACCGCTGCTACAGCGCATACAAACCGTGCTGTGCGCTTTTCGTCCGGCACACCCTCAAGTCTCTCGATCAGATTATTGTTTTTTACATGGTAGGATGTATCTTCTCCCATGTATCTTGCAGAATAGATGCCGGGTTCTTTATTGAGCGCGTCGATCTCCAGACCGGAATCATCAGAAAGAACGAGTCCGCCTGTGATATCCCAGATGGTCTTTGCCTTTATGAGTGCATTTTCTTCAAACGTAGTGCCGTTCTCGTCGATATCTGCCTGCACTCCGGCTTCTTTCATTGAAAGAACAGGAACGTCTATGCCATCCAGGATCTCACGTATCTCACGGACTTTATCCTTGTTTCCGGTTGCAAATATGATCTTTTCTATTCTGCTCATTTTTGTGTCCTTATCTCTTTAGTATTGCATCAGAAACCGCTTTTGCCGCTTTTTCTGCAAAATCTTCCGCTGCCATTTTTTCTGCCTCGGCTTTATTTGTGAGGTAACCAAGCCTTATAAAATAAACCGGACAATCTGCCTTTTCTACGATATCCGGCACATTTTCGTCTGTTTTATCTGATATGGAAAATCCCAGCTCTTCTGCAAGGACCTGCTCAATCTCAGCTATTTTTTCGCTGTTTTCTTCCTGTGACATCACGCAGACCCCGTGTGTAACACGTGTTCTCGAATCTGCATTTGTGTGAAGGCTTATTATCAGATCTGCGCTGACAGTGCTCGCCGCCTGCACTCTTGTCTCTGTATCTGCGTCAGTATCAAGGTCATGAGTGAGATACACCTTCACATCACGGTCTCTGAGCTCGTTTATGAGCGCTTCCGTGCACTTTCCAACAATATCCTTTTCAGATATACCGTATGCCACAGAACCTTCATTATCGCCGCCGTGGCCTGCATCTACTGCCACGATCATTTTGTAGACATCCTGAAATTCTTTCAGTCCTACATATAGATTTCCGTTATCTACCAATGTATCCGGCACAAAGAGTCCGTCTGTATCAAGTTCTATGACAGCCACCTGATTTTCGTAGCCATAGCGGATATTCCGAATGTTTTTCATATCGCCGGAAAAGAAATTTCTATGATAAAAATATGCCGGCACATCAGATATTGATATCTTTATCCTCTGCTCGGTCTCCTCCTCGCTCACGGATATATTGTCACTTCCGACGCCATCCGGAAGCGGTATCGTAAGATAACCTATTCTGTCAGCGTCTCTGTTGCTGACCTCCTCTGTCACCTCTGTTTTTTCGGTAAGGCTTCTTAACATTCCTTCTTTTACAGTAGTATTTTCCGCAGGAAAAGTCGCTGCTATGAACAGAGATGCCATGGATATCACGCCAAAGACCAGACTGATGACCGCCGCTGTCTTCATGAGACGGGATCCGTCATTCATTGTCTATCTCCCTTTTTCTTTGGCGGCTTTGGACCAGGGAACTGATAAAATCTGGTCTCAAGCATACCGTTATAGATTTTTCTGTTCTTTGCAGCTTTTTTGCCTATATAGCGCTCTGTATCAGCATAGGATGTGATCACGTAGGATGACCATGTATCAAGACGTTTCAGAGCGTTTCCAAAGTCTGAATATATGCCCGGAAGCGTTTTCTTTTCTTCAAGACGCTCACCATACGGCGGGTTTGTGATCACGAAACCGTACTGCTTCGGATGGCTCAGATCTTTTACAGGTCTGCACTGGAAGTGGATGAGATCTGCAACTCCTGCCATCTCAGCATTTTCGCGGGCAATCTTTATTATCTCAGGATCTGCGTCGTATCCCTGGATATCTGTCTCTATATCAAGATTTACAAGGCTTCTCGCCTCATCGAGCACGTTATACCATACTTTACGTCCGATGAGATTTGTCCAGTTTTCCGCTGTAAATTCTCTCTCCATTCCGGGAGCGATATTTGCCGCGATCATTGCCGCTTCTATAGGAAATGTTCCGCTTCCGCAGAAGGGGTCTACCAGCACTCTGTCGCCGTGCCAAGGGGTCAGAAGGATAAGCGCCGCAGCCAGATTTTCCGCGATGGGAGCAAGTCCCTGCTTTTTTCTGTATCCTCTCTTATGAAGAGAATCACCCGTTGTATCGAGACCGACAGTTACCCTGTCTTTATAGAAAAATACGCGGAGGGGATAGTCTTCTCCGTCTTCTTCAAAGCGCTCGCGATGGTACTTGAGTTTCATCCTCTCTACCATGGCTTTTTTCATTATAGACTGGATATCAGATGGGCTGAAGAGCTTTGACTTTACTGTACTTGCCTTTTTTACCCAGAATCTGGCATCTTCCGGAAGGTAGTCTTCCCAGGGAAGTGCTTTTGTTGCTTCAAAAAGCTCGTCGTAGGTTCTTGCTTCAAAGGTTCCTACGTTGATAAGGATTCTTTCCGCAGTACGAAGGAACACGTTTGCTCTCGCAACCGCATCTTCATCTCCCGCAAAGGTCACACGGCCGTCTTCGACGCTCGTGATCTCATATCCAAGTTCTGTTATTTCTCTTTTTAATACCGCTTCCAGACCAAAATGGCATGGAGCTATTAATTCAAATTTTCTCATAAGCACTATTCTATTACATCGTTTTTCAAATATCTACATAATAATGTTTGGGAATCGAACAAGCTGACGGCACAGGCAGGTGCATTATCATACACGCGTGTATGATAATGCATCTGCCTGTCGCCTGTTTTACGAAAATCAGAAGGTCATCGACCTTTGGATGTGATGGAAACAAATGTATTAATGCGCGAATCTTGTTATAAAGGAAATTCGCAGAATTTTTTTACAGCAAGAAAAGACCCGGCGGGGGACCGCCGGGCCATTGAGGGGAGTATAAATATTTATAAAGGGGTTATCATAAAAAGAATTATTGAAGGGTTAATTCTTTTTACACGATGATAATAACACCTCGCGGGGGACAATGCAAGACCTTTTTGATTGTTCACAATATTTTAATAATTTTCGCTCAAACCCGCATGGTTACTGGATTTGTTCGGTGTATACAGTATTCAACAGGCGTTATTGTACTGAAAATAGCACAATATTTTAAATTTTTTCTTATTCGCACTTATATAACAAGTTACCCGAGACGCGAAAATATCTCGCTAAGTGCTCCGAAAAAAAAAAAAAAAAAAAGCGGCGTATTTCAGGATTATATAATCCCAAAATACACCGCTATCGATCAGTTATATATTAAGCACCGAAGCTTTTTCTCGGATACCTTTCCTTGAGCACTTCGCAGTAGCCGATAAGGAGATTTCTGAACTCCTCAAAAGTAAATTCTGCCTTGAAGTTCTCAAGCTTTTCTATCTTGTGGTTGTTGTGCGGATTTCTTCTGTCCTTTGCAAACACGTGCTCTTTATTCCAGAATCCGACGTCTGTAAATCTGGTTACGTCATTAAATGCGATGGTCTTATTTTCAGGATCAACTGCGATATGGGTATGGATAGCTGCGTGACGCATCCTTAAAAGAACGTTCTTCGGTGTTACCTTTTCCTCTGAGTTCATAATACGGAAGAAGCCATTTACATAGCCTCTTGCAAAATATGTATCTACGATAGGCTTTTCAGCATCCTCTGCTGAATGTGCGGCAAATACTTCTGCAGCTTTTGAGCCTTCTGTAAATGTCATTTCATCATCAAGTACTGACAGATCATCAGCCTTGGGATAAAGAACAAGTCCGTTCACAGCATTTACCAGTACGCTGAAATCATCCTCTGCGGCACTCTTAAGTGACTCTGCGGTCTTATCAAGATACAGACCGATCAATTCTCTTTCTTCCATAAAAAACAAAAATCCTTTCTCTTTCTTTAATGCATAACAGCCGTACAAAAATCAGCTGTTAAACATCCTGAACACGAGCCAGGCAACGGCTATCACGACAAGAGCAGGCGCTAAGAAGACAATAAACGATCCTACAAGGAATATGATAAGTACGAGAACAAGTATGGCAATAAGAGGTACTGCTATCATGGCAAGGGTTGCTTTCCATCCGGTCAGTATCTTCGCTCTTTCCTCATCAGCCTTACGCTTTTCTTCCTTTTTCTCCTCTTCATCTTTCCACTCTTCATAGGAAGCCCCCCGAAGATTCTGAGGATCACTGGTTTCTATTATGGTTTTTGCAAGAAGACGCGGATTTCCAAGGCTTTCAATGACTTCTTCCTCACTTCTGCCTTTTCTCTTTTCCGTTTCTATATATTCTTCATAATAGCGAACATTTTCAGTTATTATCTGCGAGCTCACACTTCCGCGGAGTGCATCAGAAAGCTCTGTTAAAAATGCCTGTTCTGTCATATTTTTTCCTTCCATGTTCAGATGGTTTTCATTATATCACACACCATACCACCAAAATGTTAAATATAAATGATGTAAGGTTCAAAAATAAATCCTTCTGACTCTAACATCATCACATAAATTATTGCTAAACTAAAACATAAAGAATTGTTTATAAATCATCAAAAACAGGTGTGTGCAGGAATACTTTCGGAAAAATGTTTTAACTTTCATACACTTGCATTATGTTCTGAAAGCCTCTTTCTGCCGATATAATTAAATGTGTTAATATTGAAACAGACATCCGTTATAACCCGGATGTCTGTTTTTTGTTATGCATTATTCTGTTTTTCTTTTTCTTTTACTTTTTCTTCTTTCTTTTTCCGTGTCAGGATAAAAGCAAGTACAAGTATCGCCGCGGCACTAATGCCCGCTACCAGCGGTATTACCCACGAAAATACCGGTCCCAGAATATAGAACGTTCCGTCACCATCCATGGAAAATACCAGATATTTTCCATCTTTTTCCGTTTCAAGAGCGGTCAGCTTTCCATCCTTAATAACAGCGGCCTTTGCATCATCAGGAACGCCGTCCGCAAGGAGACGCACAACCCACTTCTCTCCGATAGTACCGTAATCCGCGTGGATCTGATATGTATATTTCTTTAATATCTTCGCAAAGCCTTCCGGAAGTTCCAGCTTCTCAGACGGAGTCTGTTCCGTATATGTGAGAGTCGTTCCTTTATAGAAATTTCCGGAGACCAGCATTACAGGGAAGGGTTCATCCGATGCCACTGTTGTTACAAGCGATATATAACGCGCCTGAATAGTGATATTTCTCCTGATATCCGTAAGATCCGTGTCTTCCCATATTCCAAACTTATCTCCGACTATCGGAAGCTCCGGGTGATCATCATTTGAAATCGATCCGCCGTATGGCACCTCTATCATTTGAACGATATTTCCGTCTGCAATGTAGCTTACATGCATGGTCTTCGCATCGTCCGGTGTGTTGGGGATTGCAATAAATTCTTCGTATGTAACAGACTTTGCCTGGTCATCATATGTGAGACCATTTACTGCGCCAAGCTCATTTTCTACGTATATATTCTGTGATACCGTACTCTCTTTATCATCGATATCACCCGCTATTACTCCGGTGTATTCCTTGCCTGCTGACTGGATATCAGCCATAGCGCGGTTTCCTATGACACGTCTTCCAAATCCTGCCACACCGCCCACATATTTATTACCTGAAATACTGGTCATTGAAAAGCAGTCCCGGATCACATATCTGCTCTTACCGGTTATACCGCCTGCGTAATCGCCGTCTTCCGTCCGAACATTTCCAAAATTATAGGAAGAAAGCACTGCACCTATATCCATGCTTCCTGCAATACCGCCTGCATTGCTGTTCTGAACCTTTACATAACCGTAGTTCGTGCAGTCAATGACTGTCGCTCTTTTAGTCCTGTCATACTTCAGGCTCACCTGACCTGAGGACACCACTTCAAAATCCGACTGAATATCTATATCGGTGTCAGCCATACCTACGATACCGCCGCCATTGATATCCGAGCGGATCACGCCTGTATTTGTACACTGTGTAATTCTTCCCTGTGCAGGGGTATTGTCACTGTCATCAGAGATATCATCAAAAATATCATTGATATCATCTGTATTACGATACCGTTCAAGAACATTTGTTATCTGGTCAAAACTGTCATTAACCGCAGTATTCAGGCGCTTAAGAGTCTCATTTATCTCTCCTGTCTTACCTCTGACTCTGCTGTCACTTTCCTTTAATTCTTCATTAAGAGTATCCATTTCAGACGCCAGCGTGTCGATCTTTGACGTGATGTTTTCATCTGTCGCCCTGAAATCATTTTTGTAGCTGTCATAGACGATGCGGAGCGTATCATCCAGTGAATTAGACGCATCCCTCAGTCTCTCAAGGTCTTTTTCTGTATCCCTGAGGCTTTCACCTGCCTTCATTCCATCTCCCAGAAGAGAATCAACCTGTGTCAGGATATCCGACGAAAGCTTCATGAGCTTACTTGAGTAATTGGTCATATCAAGGGATACACCGCTCCCTGCGGCTTTTTCCGCAGCATCCATAAGGTCAGACAGATCATTTAAGTCTGCCTGGAGCGCCTTGAACGCATTTTTCGTATCACCATTCACAAGATCCGGATCAAGACCTTCTATGATTGAACGGACTTCACTCGTATGAGAACGGATCTCGCTCTCCATCTGGTCATCTTTATTACGGTAATACTCTTTATATCCGCTTACCGTACCTCGAAGATCATCGGCTGTTCCGCGAATGGAATCGATATTTGTCTGCGCCTTAAGATCTTCCTGCTCCATTATCTTCTGAAGCTCTGCAAGATCATCTACAAGCGTATCAGCTTCGGCACGGGTCGTATCCAGCGCATCCTCATGGTAAGCATTCACGCAATAGGGCTCCAGCTGACCTGCGATACCGCCTGTATTTTTTCGTCCGCTGACTGCTCCGTTATTACTGCATGAACTTAGTATTCCCCGCTCGTATCCGACGATACCGCCTGTTTTATAACCCGTGTGATCATAGCCTACCACGCCGTTATTTATACATCCTGAGATTGTTCCAGATGACGCCCCGGCGATGCCTCCGGTGTAATTAACCTTCTGGTCATTCTGCAGCAGTTCAGAGAGATCATCATCCTTCAGGTCGATACCATCAGGATTGAGCTTACTCAGCGCATCACTTGTCCTGATCTCATCGTCATCAGAATCATCTTCACTTTCAGCGGCTTTTTCGCGCTCATCATTTATTTCCCATGCGGTCTTTCGTCCTGCATTGACCTCACCTGAATTTTCCGAATCAATAATGGTTCCTTCGTTGAATCCGGCGATGCCTCCGGTCCTTCTCATACCTGTAACGGTACTGTAATTTACAGTCCTTACAATACGGCCGCTTTCCATATTGTGGCCTGTCGCTCCGCCTACAGCTTCCATTCCAAAAGCATTTCCCGAAACTGTGCAGTCCTCAATACAGCCATAGTTTGAACCGACCATGATACCTACATCGTTCATCCCGCTCTCAGGATTAACGTTTCCCTCAACCCGGAGATTACGTACCAGTCCGTTCTTTGCAAGAACCCTGATAAATCCGATATTTGAACCGTTTTCTTCGAAGTTAAAGCCTGAAATGGTATGACCGCATCCGTCAAGCGTACCCGCAAATATGGAGATCATACCGAAGTCGGTTCCTGAGAGATCAATATCATCCGTAAGCACCCAGATCTTTCCTTCACTGTCGCTGTCACTCTGGAGCCTCTTTGCAAAGTTCAGGAAATCCTCCGTCGAAGAAATACGGGTCGCTTTTATACGGTTCCCCGATTCCGAGAAAACGTTTTTCTCCTCTGCTGTTGCGGCGTATACGGGAGCCGCCTTTATGGGCACCCCCGAAATAACACACGATACCGCAAGCCCCGCTGCCAGCATATACGCTATTCTTTTATGAAAATGTCTGGTAGTTCTAATTTTCATATTATTACCTGTGACTGTCTTCCTGTTTTTCCGATGCACTTACTTCTATAACCTTGTCAGCACCGTTATCTTCATCATCCGGCGTACTCTCCGTGATCTCGTCCGGCGCTTCAGAACCGTTTTCTGAAGCATTACCTCTTCTAAGCGTAAGATCCATGTCACCATTCATCGTTCCCTTAAATTCACCGATGAGATAACCTGAGAAATAGCCGTTCACAACACCATTCACAACCATTGTTCCTGCTGTTTTCTGGAGTACAGAACCTGTTCCCATAACAGATATTTCCGGTGTCTTTACACTGAAGCTCGTCCTGTCGAGGATAGGATCCACAAGGAACAGGAGCTGAGGAAGAACCGTCATAACAAGGATGATGCTTGTAAATGTTCCTCTTCCAAGCACGAGACCCAGGTTTGCGATAACCGCGTTACTTGTGATATTCGCAATGAGAAGTCCGCATGCTGTAAGGATAGATCCGCTTGTAAGGATAGTCGCAAAGGACTCATTTAAGCTCTGTACTATAGCCTGCTGCTTATCCGGCAGTTCTTTTCTGAGGTGCACGTATCTATTCGTGATAACGATAGCATAGTCGATCGTAGCACCCATCTGGATGGAGCTTACGATAAGATATGCCAGGAAATACAGCGGTGCATGCTGAAGGTACGGGAACGAGAAATTAATCCAGATACTTCCCTGAATAGTCATGAGCAGCACAAGAGGCAGGCTTATAGACTGGAAAGTGAACAGCAGTATCATTCCTACAAAAAACGCCGTAAGAATGCTGATCAGCAGGTTATCGTGACTAAAGGAGCTTGAAAGGTCGTCATTACTTGTGGCATCACCTACAACATAAACTCTGCCCTTATAATGCTCCTGAGCCATGTTCCTGATCTCACGGACCTTATCATAAACTTCCTGTCCCTCTGCAGCTCCTGTAAGTGTGAATACGATTCGTGAATGGTTCTCACTTTCGAGCTGTTTACGGGCATTTTCTATCTGATCATGGATATCAGTGATGTCCTGTGACTGCTTTGCGCTTAAGTTAAAAGCGCCAGCTTCTTTTTTATCATATATAAAGTCGATCAGATCGATAACAGACACCCGGTATTCATCTATACCGTCTATAAACGCTCCATAGATTTCCTTATCCTGTGCATATGCTGTATAGAGAAGCTTTGCCAGTCCGACATCGATCTTTGCAACTTCCGCAAATTCTCTCGGATTCAGGTCATCTGTAAGGACGTATTCCTTTTCATCGCCGACATCTACATTTGCCAGAGCAAGGATATCATCTACATAATCTCTGGTCTTCAGATTCTGTATTATCTCCGCCTCAGTCGCATAGTCGCCCTTTGGCAGTACTATAGCCACATTGGTTCCTGTTTCAAATGTCTTGTCTATCCTGTCCTTTGCCGCGATATACGGAGTCATCTTCGGTCCGCGTGCCGTATTTTTATCAAAAATATACGGACACTTCTGAGAAAAACCGAACGCAAAAACAAGTGTTATTACAAATAAAACAGGGAGCACAAATCTTGTCTTATATATAAACTTTCCCCAGTAATTGATCTGCGGAACGAAGCTCCTGTGCCTTGTTTTATCGATGAGCTTGCGGAATGTCATGATAAGTCCCGGCATGAAAAGGAATACCGTTACCATCGAGAACAGGATCGCCTTGCAGAGAACCATTCCAAGGTCACGTCCGATCTGGAACCTCATGAATACCAGTGCGACCATTCCTGCCATGGTCGTAAGTGAGCTTGATGAGATCTCAACGATCGCTTTTGAAAGAGCTATTACCATAGCATCTCTCGCATCCAGACCCTTATCACGCTCCTCTATGTATCTGTGGAACATGATGATCGCATAGTCGATGGCAAGCGCAAGCTGAAGGATTATATCAACCGCATTTGAAATATAGGATACTGTTCCAAAGATGTAGTTAGTTCCCTTATTCAGGATCGCTGCCATCAGGAACGTGAGCATAAAGATCGGAACTTCCGCATATGTTGATGATGTAAAGATCAGCACTGCGAGGATGACTACTACAGCGAGTCCGAGGATAACCCTGACATCACTCTGAAGCTCGGCAGATTCATCAAGGTCTACCGTCGTATAAACGTAATTGTCATAATCCTTTACGTATTCCCTGACTGCCGCTATCGCTTTCTGAGAAAGCTCAGTGTCTTTATCCTCTTCAAACATAAGCGTGATGAGCGCTGCGGAATCCTTATAGTACTCATCAAGAGTCGCATCCGAATAGTCCGAATTGTCGGGGTCATAGAACTTTACGGTATCTATGCCGTCAATATTTTCCAGACCGTTTGCCACAGCAAGAGCCCGCTCATACGTGATATTTGTGAGCAGGATCTTTGCAGAACCGTTAGTCTGAAATTCTTCATCCATCAGATCCACACCCTGACGGGTCTCGGTATCTTCCGGAAGATATCTTGTGACATCATTCTCAACCGTAACACGGCTGATCATCGCACCACAGTATATAGCCGCAATGACGAAGAGCAGCATAAAGAGCTTTCGCCTGTCTACAATGAACGCGGCTATTTTATACATAATGTTTTTTTCTTCCATTTTGTAAACTCCTACGGAATATTACTTTCTTTTCTTCAGCCTTTTCTTTATAAAGATAAATGATCCAATCAAGATCATTAGTATAAGAACGATCGTTATGATCATCCGAATCCTGCTGTTCTTTTTCAGGATAACGAACTCACCGTCTCCCGTCATAGGGAACACCAGGTAATTACCATCCCTTTCAGACGGGATAATGGTCATTTCTCCGTTATTTACAGACGCCGCAGTAATATCATTTCCATGATCACTGACCAAGAACCTTAATACATAGTTCTCATCAAGCTTTCCGTACATCGTCTGAATTTCATACCGGTATGCACCAACAACGTGATAACCCTGTACCGGCTCAGCTTTCACCTGAGTTTCCATGAGAGTGACCGTGCTGTTATCATAGAAATTTCCTGATACCAGCAGTTTCGGGGTTTCTTCCGGCGTTGCAATAGTCGTTATATAATCCACGTAAACCGCGTGGATCGTGGTATTCTGACGCACATTTGAGAGATCCAGATTTTCCCAATAACCAACTCTTCCATCCGTTCTCTTCGGTAACGGCGGGTATTCCTCGTATCGTACGCTTCCGCCGTATTTTACCCTCACAGACTTTATGATGGTTCCGTTATCATCGAAATTCACCTGCATCTGTCTAAATTCCGTAGGAAGTCCGGTGATACCCATGAGTTCACCGTAATTTACAGGTCTGGTCTGCGTTTCGACTGTATATCCGTCTACAGCCCCGGTTCCGTTTTGTACAAAAATATTGTCTTTAACGAGCCCGTCAGGATCTGCTTCACCAAGCACAGCACCGATATGTTCCTTTGTGCCGCCTACATTTGACAGGCATGCAGAACCTGTAAGTGTAGATCCATAGCCTGCGATACCGCCTACATTGCTGTTTCCGGATACCTCGCTCATGGAATATGAATCACGTATCACATGAGCGCTTTTTCCTGCGACTCCGCCTGCGTAATCACCGTCTTTTGCTTCTACCCGTCCAAAATTATTGCCTGAAAGCACTGCTCCCATTTCCGCACGTCCTACGATACCGCCTGCATAATCATTTCTTGCAGTTACATCAGCTCTGTTTGTGCAGTCAAGGATGGTCGCTTTCCGCGTTCTTTTATAATTAAGGCTTATCTGTCCCTCTGACACTACTTCAAAGTCCGACTGAATATCACGGTCATAATCCATGATACCCACGATACCTCCCACATTGAAATCAGCATCGATCCTTCCTGTATTTACAGAAGAAATGATGGATCCCTTTGCGGGAGTCATATCCGGATCATCTGACACATCGTCAAATGCCTCCTCGATAGTCTCAGTCTGCTGTATCCGGTCAAGTTCCTGCTGGACTTCATCAAAACCGTCATCAAGTGTGCTGTTTATGGTCTGCATCTGACCTGTGATGGTATTCAGCTGATTCCTGACCTTTTCATCAGAATCCTTAAGTCCCTCGGAAAGCACGTCCATCTCGCCTGCAAGGCTGTCTGTCTTTCCTGTGATATCATCATCGGTCTTTCGGATGTCGCTCTTATAATCGTCTATGCATCCCCTTAGATAATCATCAAGAGCGCCTGACTTATCCCTTATATCATTGAGCTGGTCCTCAAGCTCTTCCAGATCGTCGACACCTTCCGCTGCCTGTCCTGAAAGGTCTGCGAGGCTGTCATTTACAGGCGCAAGAACTCTTATGAGCTTATCCATGTAATTTGTCATATCGACGGCAATACCGCTCCCTGCAGCCTCTTCTGCGCTGTCCAGGAGCTTCTGAAGGTCTCCCAGACTGTCTTTCAGAGCTTTAAGAGCCTTTTTAGTATCTCCGCCGTAAACATCAGGATCTATCTCATCTACTGTACCGCGTATGCCGTCAACCTGTGAACGTATCTCACGCTCTACAGAATCATTTTTGCACTGATAATAGGTTTTATAATTGCTGACAGTCTGACGGAGGTCATCTGCCGTATTCCTTATGGCATCTATATTCTGCTGTGCCCTGTCATCCTCGGATCCCACGGTATTGTGAAGCTTATCCGTCATGTCCACCAGATCATCAAGCTGGTCGCCTGCTTCGGAAAAAGAATCCGTTGAGTATGAATTGAGCACAAAGGGCTCAAACTGTCCTGCGATTCCGCCGACATCCTTTCTGCCGTAGACCACACCGGTATTTCTGCACTCAGTGAGTATCCCTCTCTCATAACCCACTATTCCGCCTGTTTTGTAGCCTGTGTGTTTATATCCCACAATGCCTTCATTTGTGCAGTTCTCAATGACACCTGCAGATGCACCTGCTATTCCGCCGGTGTAGTTTATCTTCTGCTTATCTGTGAGCTTTTCTTTAATATCATCGTCTTTTATATCTATAGTATCAGGATTGAGCTTTGCCAGATCTTCATTGGTCTCATCAAGCTCTTCCATGTCTTCTGATCCAAAGCTTCCGCGCTCATCTTTTCTGGCATCATCAGTTTCCCACGCCGTTGTGCTTTCTGCATTGATCCTGCCTGAATTACGCGAATCTCTGACCGTTCCCTCGTTAAAACCTGCGATGCCTCCGGTCCTGCGTGTTCCGAGGACTATCGCATCATTATTACAGGAAATGATCTCCCCGCCTTCCATATTTCTGCCTGTGATGCCTCCGACACACTCAGCACCAAGGACATAGCCTGAAAAGCTGACATTTTCCAGCACTCCGTAGTTCCTTCCGGAAACGCCGCCGATCTCTTTCATCACTCCATTCGGAGCCACATTTCCTGAGACATGGAGATCATGGATATAGCCTGTCTTTCCTACTGAACGGATGAACCCTGTCATATCAGAATTGCTCTCAACAGAAAATCCAGTAATGAAATGACCCTGACCATCAAACTCTCCTGCAAAAATGGAGATCGGTTTAAAATCAACGCCTTCAAGACTTATATCCTGTGTCAGGACATAAGTCTTTCCCATGGTAGACGCTTCAACTGTACTCTTTTTTACAAGAGCCTCAAAATCTTCTGCATTACCGATCCTGATCACGTCACCCGATAATTCATTTTTTTCAACAACTGCCCCGGTACTTCTCTCTTCCGCCTTGACATTTCCTACAAAAATAGAGGAAAATAATAATGACGCGGAAAGCATTACCGCAGACAGCACTTTATAATATTTTTTCTTTCTCATAGCACTTTTGATCGTCAACTGTTTGCAAGTGATTTACATTAATTATACAACACTGTGATTTTTATTCAACACCGTGTTGATTTACCAACCGCAATGTATTATAATGTCATTTGTAACGGATATCAATAGTCCTACGATAATTTTTTTATCAAATACCATAGGGTGAAAGCTTATGAGAATGTCTGAAGTAAAAATGGATCGACGGATCCGAAAAACAAAAAGCCTGCTGTGGCACGGTCTGGCTACGTTAATGATGGAACAGGATATCCAGGATATCTCTGTAAAAAAACTTACTGAATTTGTGGATCTAAATCGCAGTACTTTTTATATCCACTATAAGGATATAAACCAGCTGCTCGAGTCCATCGAGAATGAGCTCATGGAGGAATTTCGCGAGATCATTTCTCACAACCTCGATATTTCCAATCTCTACGAATCCAATCTGCAGCTTTTGCACGAGCTTTATAAGGATCTTTTGCTCAATCGCGAGATCATCAGTGCGCTCCTTGGACCTCACGGTGATTTCCAGTTCATCAAGAAACTGAAAAATATTCTCACCGAAAGAATTGAAGAGGTCGGAAAATCTTTTAATTATTCTGAGGAAGTTCTCTCATATTATTCAGCATTCTGCTTTACAGGATGTGTCGGCATAATCCAGAATTGGATTGATACCGGTTTTGAACAGACTCCCGAACATATTGCAGATATTACAAACCGCTTTATGGTACAGGGCGTAGGTTCCATTCTTAGATAACGAAAATACATAAAAAGCCGATGTACATTTCTTTGTGTACATCGGCTTTTCTGACTTTATTCTTTACTTTCCGGCTGCTCTTCCTTACCTGCCGGTCCGGGAGCAGATTCGATGGCTATCGAAACAACTTCTTTGTTTTCGTCATATGTAACAACGACCATCTTTCCTTCTTCTATGTCGTCTGTGGTGCAGTCCTTATACTCAGTAGTGCTTGTGAGCGTGAGTTCCAGTGTCTCACCCTTTGGAGCTTCTCCTGAGGGCTTTTCACCACTCGGAGCTTCTCCCGAGGGCTTTTCACCGCTTGGAGCTTCTCCTGAGGGCTTCTCTCCACCCGGAGCTTCTCCTGAGGGCTTCTCACCATTCGGTGCTCCGCCCATGGCAGGAAATGCCTCCAGAGTAAGCTTTTCACCGTCTACTGAAGATACGATCGCACGAACTTCACTTCCGGCTTCTGACTCTGAAGAAACTGCTTCTGAATCCGAAGGTGCCGCATCTGTCGGCATTTCTGATGGCGCATCGGGTGCAGAAGGCGCTTCACTTCCGGCTTCTGCAGGTGCCTCTGCTGAAGGAACCGCCTCGGGTTCTTTTGCAGAACTTCCGCACCCCACTACTGCAAACGACAATATCGCTGCTGTAATAACCGCCGCCACTCTTGAATTACCTGTTTTTCTGATTCTTTTCATTATCATCCTCTCAATCCGGTCACGACTATCTGACCTTATTAGCCAGCTTCCCGCTGTATGAGGATGATTTTAGTTTTATCTCATGAAAACTATTTGATGAATCTGTGAAAAAAGTACGAACTGTGTATCAGGCATTTTCTGCTGCAGTGTTTACTCCTGCGCTGTTTTTACCAAAAAAGTTCTTTACTTCTGCTGAAGCTACTCCGCTGAGTCCGATAAGTGCTACAAGGTTCGGAAGTGCCATAAGTCCGTTTACGATATCAGCGATAGTCCATACAGCGCTTACTGTCATGTAGGGTCCGATAAATACACATGCGATGTAGACCCAACGGTATGCCTTGATGACTTTCTGATTATCGTTTGTAAGGTACTCAAGACATCTCTCAGAGTAATAATCCCATCCAAGGATAGTTGTAAATGCGAAGAATACGAGACAGATCATTAAGAGGAATGATGCTGCCTGTGCAGGGATCGGAAGACCGATCTGGAAAGCACGTGTAGTTACTGCTGCTCCTTCGAGTCCCATATCCCATGCACCTGTAACGATGATGCAGAGACCTGTCATTGTACAGATGATAAGTGTGTCGATGACTGTTCCGAGCATTGATACAAGTCCCTGCTCTACAGGCTCATCTACCTTTGCAGCAGCTGCTGCGATAGGTGCAGAACCGATACCTGCCTCGTTACTGAAGATACCGCGGGCGATACCCTTCTGCATTGCGATGAGCATTGCTCCGACTGCGCCGCCGGCTGCTGCTCTGAGACCAAATGCACCTGTAACGATCTGTACCAGTGCTCCTGGGATCTTTGTTACATTTAAGAGAAGGATTACCATTCCGCATACTACGTAGAGGATTGCCATGAAGGGCACTACTACCTGTGCTACGCTTGAAATTCTCTTAAGTCCGCCGATAAGTACCAGTGCTACGCAAACTGTAAGGATCAGACCTGATACGATAACGCTCATTGAGTAATATCTGCCGAAAAGGCTTACTGCGTTTACTGTCTCAGGATCGAAGAATCCCTTAACTGCGCTTGTGATACCGTTTATCTGTGTGAAGGTTCCGATTCCGAAAAGACCTACCATCACGCCAAATACAGCGAAGATCTTTGCAAGCCATGTCCACTGCTTACCCATACCTTTTTCGATATAGTAGAACGGTCCGCCGATGATATGTCCGTCTTTTGCTACTGTACGGAACTTTATTGCAAGCATACACTCAGCAAACTTTGTTGCTGTTCCTACAAGTGCTGCGAGCCACATCCAGAACAGTGCGCCGGGACCGCCTGCTACGATAGCGGTTGCTACACCTACGATATTTCCTGTACCGATGGTTGCTGAAAGAGCTGTACAAAGTGCTGCAAAGCTGGAAACTTCTCCTGTTTCTCCGCTTTTATCATTCTTGAACATGAGCTTGAACGCCATTGCCAGTTTTGAGAACTGGAGTCCTCTAAGCCTTACCGTAAGCAGTAATCCGGTAAACAGGATCAAGACGATCAGCGGAACGCCCCACACAAAGTCATCGATGGAGCCCAGAACAGAGTTGATTGTATCCAGCATTTTTTCTCTCCTTTGAAAAAAAGTTTTTAGTTGTGTTTCTTGTCCGTTATTCGCGTACAAATGTCCGCGACAGTTGAAACAAGAAGTATTTTACTAAGTTGAAGTACTAAAGTCAAGGAGATAGTTAAAATTGATCATGTTTCTGTCAGCGACATAGTGACATCGTGACAAAAGCGGAGGGCGTTGTTTCCAACACATCCCCTGGAACCGACACGATGGTGAGCTAACTGCTTACTTCGACTAAAACACGCAGGACATTCGCTTTCAGTATCGCTCTTGTCCTGCGTGTTTTAGTCTGCGTATGCAGTGGATCTCACCTGTGCGGTTCTTTTACGGGATGCTTATGGAAAACAGCGTCCTCCGCTTTCTGTTTTTTTGATGCCTGTAAAAACTTACGGCAGCATAGGTTTCAATGCATCGATAAATGCTCTCATCTCTTCGTCTGTTCCGATGGAGATTCTGAGGTAATTTTTGAGGATTGGCTTATCAAAAAATCGTACATAGATGTCTTTTTCTTTGAGTCCCTCAAACACGGCTTTCATGGAGCCATCGCGGTTCACTACTGTCTCTGATGTGGCAAAGACAAAGTTTGTCATAGAATCGCGGAAGGTGAAGCCGAGGGATCTGAGCTGTTCTTTTGTCCACTCACGGGTATTGATAACACGTGATGTT
Organism: Lachnospiraceae bacterium; assembly: GCA_900168235.1. GTDB lineage: Bacteria > Bacillota > Clostridia > Lachnospirales > Lachnospiraceae > NK4A144. The sequence continues at coordinate 19,109 of FUZG01000005.1, forward strand.
ATATCCTTAAAGTATACGTCATCCTCGATAGCAGCCTTGCCTGCTGCAAGTGCCGGCATGTTCATGGTATAGGAATTGACCGAGAACTTTACGTCATTTAAGTACTTGATGGCTTTTGCATTACCGAAGGCATATCCTACGCGAAGTCCTGCCAGCGCACGGGACTTGGACATTGTGCGGGTGATGATCACATTTTCGTACTTTGAAATGAGCGGGATAGCTGTCTCACCGCCAAAATCTATGTATGCTTCATCAACAATCACCATGGAATCGGGATTTGCCTTAACGATCCTCTCAATGGCGTCCAGACTCTCAAGTACGCCTGTAGGCGCATTGGGGTTAGCTATTACGATACCGCCGTTTTCACGTCCGATATAGTCCTCGGGATCAAGGGAGAAATCCTCTTTTAACGGGATCTGCTCATAAGGGATCCTGTACACATCAGCCCATACATCGTAGAAAGAATATGTGATATCCGGGAATATAACAGGCTTCTTTCCTGCAAAGAATGTAAGGAAGCACATGGACAGCACATCATCAGAGCCCACGCCTACAAACACTTCCTCATCCTTCAGTCCGTAATACTCTGCGATAGAGTGCACAAGGTCTTTACAAACCGGATCCGGGTACTTGCGAAGCGCCTCTGTATCAAAAGACTTAAAAACCTTTTCAACCTCAGGTGAAGGCGGATACGGGCACTCATTTGTATTGAGCTTTATCACCTTTCTCTGGGGCTGCTCACCTGGTGTATATGGGACGCACTTCCTAATATTATCTATGTAGCTCATTTTTTCCTCTCAATTCAAAACAATTTCACAACATAAAATTTTGCACACATTTGCGACGGATATGGATCAATCTGCAAGGCAAGTACAGGCATTGTCGAGACTTGCTAACACATCAGATTAACCATTTCTGTTCACATGCAACCGGAGCACTCCGCTGCGGAGGTTGCAGCCGATCATCAAAGAGAGCCTACAAGATTTTGCCCATCGCCTATGGCGATTTCATTGGCAAAATCCGTTACTGGAACGAGATGAAATCGAGTGAACAGTAACAATTAATTCATAGACCGGCAAGTCCATATTTCTCTGCTAAACGACGGAACCCCTCTAACGAATTAACTATCGTCTCTCGCGACACACAGTACGAAATCCTCACATATCCCGGTCCTGCGAAGGATGATCCGGGAACCACCAAAATATGCTCCTTCTTTGCCTCTGCCACAAATTCCTTTTCATCCTCAACAGGGCTCTTTACAAACAGGTAAAACGCACCCTGGGGCTCGATGCAGGTAAATCCGGCTTCTTTAAGGGCTTTGTAGAGAATGTCACGGTTTTCCTTATAAAAATCGATATCTGCCTTTTCATCAAGACATTCCGCAACAACCTTCTGGAAAAGTGACGGCGCATTTACACAACCAAGCACGCGGTTTGCTATGGTTATAGCTGTAAAAAGCTCATTTGTATCATCTGCTTCCTTCGGAACAACCAGATATCCGATACGCTCTCCCGGAAGAGAAAGTGTCTTTGAGAAAGAGTAGCAGACGATCGTCTTATCATAATATTTCGTTACATAAGGAACATCATCACCGTTGTAAACAAGCTCACGATAGGGTTCGTCTGAAATAAGGTAGATCTCAATTCCAAACTCCTTCTGCTTCTTCTCAAGCACTGATGCAATGCCTTTAATGGTGTCTTCGGAATAAATAACACCTGTAGGATTATTAGGGGAATTTATGATGACTGCCTTAGTCCTGCTGCTGATACGCTCTTCAAAAGCAGCGAGATCAGGCTGAAATGTAGATGTGTCGGGCTCAATGGCATGAAGGATACCGCCATAATTTGCCACGTAATTTTTATACTCAACGAAGAAAGGAGCAAATGTCAGAACCTCATCTCCGTCATTAAGGATGGCTTTCAGCGCGCAGTTAAGTCCCGCTGCCGCGCCGACTGTCATCATGATATTACTCTCGTCAAAGGATGTTCCGAACTTTCTGTTGATAGAATCAGCGATTTTCTTTCGAACGGCGGGATAACCTGCGTTGTTCATGTAGCTGTGAAGAGCCAGCGGATCTTCATTTTCCAGCAAGCTTATCGCTGTTTCCTTTACTCTTTCAGGTGCCGGGACATTGGGATTTCCGAGTGAAAAGTCATAGACCTTATCTTTTCCGTACTTTTCCGCCATGATCTGTCCTTCTTCAAACATCTGACGTATCACGGAGTTGTTGTTTACAAGGTCCTTCATCTTTTCTGATATCATTGTGACAAACATCCTTTCCTTTAACTTATAAGCCTATCATCCGTTCACTGGAGCTTCTTGACTCCCGGCCAATAGCGCAGAACGGCTTTTCCCACGATCTTGTCCGCAGAAAGGTATGTATTTTTCCAGAATCGGGAATCTGCGGAGTTGTTCCTGTTATCTCCCAGCATGAAATAATGTCCCTCAGGCACTTCATACGGTCCGTAATCACCCTCTGTCACAACAGAAAGATACGGCTCATCCAGCTCCTTTCCATCGATGAAAACTTTCCCATCGCGGATATCCACTGTCTCTCCCGGCATTCCGATGATCCTCTTAATATAAAGTATGGATTCATCATCAGGGAAACGGAATATGATTATGTCTCCCCTCTCAGGCTCATTCGACATATATGCCAGACGGAATCCGATAACACGGTCATTCGTCATGATGGTCTTTTCCATGGAAGAGCTTGGAACTGTTGCATTCACGATAATAAAGTTATTAATAAAAAGTGAAACGAGAACCGCAACCAAAATCACGATAACCCATTCCACGATCTCCTTAAATGCCTTCATATACTTTTCTTTTCCTTTACTTTATTTTTACCCCTCTTCATTTTCATACCTCTCAAATTTTACCGCATGGGAATTGAATACACAAGAGTACAACCCGCGATTGACAGTGCAGACGGGGATAATGTAAAATTGTTTGGATTCTGAAAAGTTACTGTTTATGCGGTTTTCGGGGAGATTTTCATGCTCTTTAATTCTATATCATTTGTGATCTTCTTTCCCATTGTTTTACTGGCATATTTCCTTATGCCCGTGAGATTCAGGAAAGTCTGGCTTCTGATCACGAACTACTTTTATTATATGTGTCAGGGTCCTGTTTACGCCCTCCTGCTCCTGTATTCCACTATTACTACCTACGGTGCGGGACTGCTCACAGGTCGTTTCCGTGACAATGAGAAAGCAAAAAAATGTACCTTGTTCGGAGCTGTCGTTCTGAACCTCGGTATCCTTTTCTATTTCAAGTATTTTAACTTCTTCATGGACAATATCGGCATCGATCCGGGATTCAGAGTAATCCTGCCTGTGGGCATCTCTTTCTATGTATTTCAGGTTATCGGATATATCGCTGATGTTTACCGGGGAAAGATCGAACCGGAGAAAGATCCTGTACGCTATGCGCTTTTCGTGTCATTCTTCCCTCAGATCCTTGCGGGTCCTATCGGAAGAGCGCCTGAGCTCCTGCCACAGTTTGACGAAATACATGAATTTGACTATGACAGGGTCCGTCACGGCATGCTCCGTATGCTCTGGGGCTACTTTATGAAGCTGGTCATCGCTTCCAGACTCTCTATTGCCGTAGAACTTATTTTTGAAAACTATTCGTCATGCTCCGGCTGGCAGCTTTTGCTTGGCGCGGCAGCTTATTCCGTGCAGATATACTGTGACTTTGCGAGCTATTCGATCCTTGCCCTCGGTACTGCGGAAATCCTCGGATTCCGTCTCATCGAAAACTTCCGCCAGCCATTCCTCGCCGTATCTCTTGCAGACCTCTGGAGGCGTTGGCATATATCTCTCATGAACTGGTTCAGGGACTACGTATACATTCCCCTTGGGGGAAGCAGAAAAGGCACTGTTCGTAAGCACCTTAACACCCTTATCGTGTTTACCCTGTCAGGTCTCTGGCACGGCGCTGCATGGACATATGTTATGTGGGGGTTCCTCTCCGGCGTGCTCCAGATCATCGGAACACTGACAAAGCCCATACGCCTCCGCATCACAGAGATGAGCCCATGGAAGTCAGATATCGCTCACGGAATTCACGTTTTTTATCAGCGCATTGTGACATTCCTGCTATTTACTTTCACTGTGGTATTTTTCAAGGCTCCTGATATTCCGACAGCACTCGGTATCATTCGCGGGGTCTTCACTGATATGCATGTGTCCGATATCCTGAGCCGTCAGATCTTCCAGATAGGTCTCGGCGTAAAGAATCTCGCGATAGTTGCGGTCATGATGGCTGTGCTCTTTGCCGTTGACAGCATTAACGAAAAAACAGGCGATGCCGCACAGGTTCTCCTCAGCAAAAAATGGTACATCCGCTGGGTTGTATATTATTTCTTTGTGATCATGATCCTCTGCAGTGCAAATATCGGTGCTGCTCAGTTTATTTACTTTAACTTCTAAAACACAACGGCGTGTTTTTTACTCGGCTTAAATAAATCTATTATGAAAAAGAACAAACGGAACTTCTTAAAAAAATTCGTGAGAAATATGATCCTGCTGGCCATGCCGCTGATCATCATATGCGTCTGGTGCACCTTTAATCCCATGTCGTACATGGCAGTGGAATACGCCATGTGGGCGGAGGAACGGGATTTTGTCCGTCAGAGCGGTAATGATCCCGACATCCTCATAATGGGTGACTCCCGTGCAAAATCAAGCTATCTCCCTGAGATACTCTCAGACGACAGTAACCGCTCCATTTACAACATCGCTATCGGCGGAACGACTTCCGTTGAAATGTACTACGCTCTGTCAAATTACCTTGAGTCCCACAAAGCTCCGTCAGAAGTGATACTGACTTTCGCGCCATACCACTTCTGCACCATGGATAACTGGCAGCAGACTCTTTACTACAATTATCTGACCGTTCCCGAGCTCGCTGAAGTCGAGTCAAGAGTCACAAAACTCGGCGGCGATGAAACAACACGCTACAGCGGATGGTTCGCAGATCTCGTATCTTTCAGGCTCCGTCTGCCGAATAAATATCTGGACGCTGTTTATACCGCCCGTATAAACGGAAACCTTGAGAGCAATACTGAAAAATACAAGGCTGTTCAGAAAGACCTGGGCTACACCGAATTTGGTTCTGATCCGGGTAATGACCGTCCGAACTATGAGACCCATCACGCAACCTTTGATTCGTCTCCTCTGGTCCTTGACTACTACGACTGTCTCCTGTCCCTCTGCGCGGATAATGACATCCATGTGACCATTGCACAGGCTCCCATAAACGAAGCCTCCTCTCCGCTCATTTCAGAGGCTTTCAGGGCAGGCTACAATGACCTGATGACATCCGTTCAGGAAAAATATCCGTCATTCACGGTCGAGACCGAGATTCCTGTTTACGACAACAAGTACTTCGGCGACAATAACCACTTAAACCGCAGGGGTGCAGAAAAGTTCTCACGCGAGTTTCGTGATCTTAACAACAGCTTATTTGAATAATAAACACATAAAAAGGTGCTTCCACAATTTTCACTGTGGAAGCACCTTTTTTTCGGAGCACTTAGCGAGGTATTTTCGAGCTTAGTGCGTGTTATGCAAGTTCGCTTGGCGAGGTCTTATCGAGCCTAGCGTAACTTGTTTTTATAATACCTTTGATAAAAAGTCTTTAAGACGCTGTGTTTTCGGCTCTGTGAAGAACTTATCCGGTGTATTCTCCTCCATGATGATACCGTCTGCCATGAAGAGCACCTTTGTGCCGACTTCTCTTGCAAAGCCCATCTCATGAGTTACCACCACCATGGTCATACCGTCATCAGCGAGCTTTTTCATAACATCAAGTACTTCTCCTACCATTTCAGGATCAAGCGCTGATGTAGGCTCATCAAAGAGCATCACTTCAGGATTCATGCAGAGGGAGCGCACGATGGCGATTCTCTGCTTCTGTCCGCCTGACAGGGATGAAGGATAAACATTTGCCTTATCCTCGAGATTAACACGCTTAAGAAGGCTCATAGCCTTTTCCTTTGCCTCAGACTCATTCATGATCTTGAGCTTAACAGGGGCAAGGATCAGGTTCTGCAGGACTGTAAGGTTATTGAACAGATTAAAGTTCTGGAACACCATTCCCATTCTCTGACGAACCTTATTGATGTCAGTCTTCGGATCGGTGATATTTTCTCCATCAAAGATGATGTCACCGCTTGTGGGAGTCTCCAGCAGGTTCAGGCATCTAAGAAATGTACTCTTTCCGCCGCCTGACGGTCCTACAATAACAATTTTTTGTCCCTGTTCTATCGTGTAATCTATACCGCGGAGTACATGATTCACGGAACCATCCATGTTCTTAAAATCTTTAACGATATTTTTAACGGTTATCACTTCTGCGAAGCCTCCTTTCCATAACACCGAGCAGCAGCGTCAGCACCTTTATAACTGCAAAATAGATAACTGCTGCGCCTATAAGGGGCATAAACGCCTCATAGGTTCTTGACTGGATAAGATTTGCTGCACGGGTCAGGTCATTAAGACTTACATATCCAACGATAGCCGTCTCTTTTAACAGAGTAATGAACTCATTTCCCATTGGCGGGATGATATTCTTCATCGCCTGCGGAAGGACGATATAACGCATTGTCATTGCCTTTGTGAGACCCAGAGAACGTCCGGCTTCCATCTGTCCATTATCAACCGCAAGGATACCGCCCCTGACGATCTCAGACACGTAAGCCGCTGAATTGAGACCGAAGGAGAGGGATGCGACCAACACGCCGTTATTGCTGCTCTTCAGTACGATGAACCACATGATGAGAAGCTGGAGAACGCTGGGCGTTCCACGGATGATGTCCACATATGCAGTAGCTATATAGTTTACAAGGGACGGCTTTCCGTTTCTTGTTGTGGAAAGCTTCATAAGGGCAAGCACAGTTCCCAGGACCAGTCCGATAATCGCTGCAAAAAGCGCGATCTCCACCGTGATCCCAAGACCCTTAAGATACAGTTGCCAGCGATCCTCTGTTATAAAGGCCGCAGTAAATTTTTCGCCAATAGTCATTGTTTTCAGTTACTCCGTTTTTTCTTATTCTGCTTCAGTTGAAGCTGCTTCTGTTGATGCAGCCTCTGAAGATTCCTCTGATGCAGCCTCTGTTGAAGCTTCCTCAGATGCCTCTTCTGCTTCCGGAACCTCGCCGTTGTTGATGTACTCAGCTACAAGTGCATCAAATGTGCCGTCTTCCTTGAGTTCCTTAAGTGCGCCGTTTACAGCCTCGACAAGAGCTGCATCACCCTTAGGCATAGCGATCGCATAGTTCTCTGTCTCAAATCCGAATCCGTCTCCCTCAAGTGCTGTGAGCTCATCAGCATGCTGGCTTACAAACTCTTTTGCAGGATTTGTATCAAGGATCACGCAGTCAACACGTCCGTTCAGAAGATCATTTACAGCATCAACGCCCTTATTGTACTGGGAAACCTGAGCGCCCTCGACGTCAGACGCGATAAAATCACCTGTTGTTCCGAGCTGAACACCGATATTCTTACCCTTGAGATCATCAGCTGTGGAAATCTCAGAACCCTTTACAACGATAACATTCTGAACTGCTTCATAGTAAGGATCGGAGAAATCTACCATGTTCTTTCTCTCATCAGTTACAGTCATACCTGCGATAGCAACATCGATCTTATTTCCGATAGAAGCAACAAGAGAATCGAACTCCATATCCTTTACTTCGATATTCTTTCCGATCTTCTCTCCTACTGCCTTGATAAGAGCGATATCAAAACCATCCGGTGTTCCGTCTGCACCTGCATACTCAAAAGGCGGGAATGCTGCGTTTGTACCAACGATAAGAGTGTCCTTATTGAGAACAGAGTCTGCTGCTGCCTCAGCGGGTGCTGACTCAGAACCTGCCGCTGCAACGGACGCTGCTTCTGTTGATGCAGATGCAGCCGGTGCAGAACCACCGCATGCTGTGAGCAGAGATGCACACATAACTCCTGTAAGAACTGCTGCAAGTAATTTCTTCATAATCATCCTCCTTCGGGCGGTCTACCCCTGCCCTGTCCATCACCCCGTAACGGAGCAAAATGGATATTTTGTGAATAAATAGTGTATATAACGTATAACGATATTGCATAATATACTACGAATATACACTATAATCAAGTGCTTTACACATTTTTCTTGATTTTTATTCATGTGTTAATCAATGTATTTTATTCACTTTTCCGAAGAACACCGCTTAATTCCCTGCACACACGGCCTATCGGAAGTCCGACTACATTACTGTAATCTCCGCGTATACTCTTTATATATTTTGCAAATCCGCCCTGGATAGCATAGGATCCTGCCTTATCCATAGGCTCGCCTGTTGCGATATATGCACGTATATCCGCATCACTCACAGGATAAAACTCAACGATGGTCTTTTCATAAAAAGCCTTAAATACAGGCTCTTTATCCATATCCTTTGTAGCAATGACTACGCCTGTATAAACTTCGTGGCTCCGTCCCTGAAGATTTTTTATGCAGTTAAATGCATCATCTTCATCCTCAGGCTTTCCGAGGATCTTTCCATCAACGGAAACAACCGTATCTGCCGCGAGAACGACGAAATTATCGTCAGGATCACCGCTAATAACTTTCTCAAGGACGTCCTTTGCCTTGCCTCTTGCGATCTCCATTACGATGGCAGGAGTTTCTGTTGCGGTGTATTCCTCGTCTTTATCGCTCGTAACCACGGTAAACGGAATATCAGCCTTTGTAAGAAGCTCTTTTCTCCGGGGTGATGCAGATGCAAGGATGAGTTTCCTGCCCCGGCTTGCCTTCACTGCTTCCTTTTCATCAAACTTTCTGTATCCGGTCTGACGGTCAACGATATTTTTTAACGGCTTTCCCTCCGCATAGGCTTCCAGATTTGAAATGATGATATCCGCGATCCTGCGTCTGGTCTCCTCAAGGTGGTAATAACCTGAAATATGTGGTGTGATGATGATATTTTTTGCATCCCAGAGAGGATCATCCTTCGGAAGAGGCTCAGGCTCTACTACATCGATACCTGCACCGCCGATGATACCCTCATTAAGAGCCTTGCAGAGATCAGATGTTACAGCGACAGAACCTCTGCCCACATTCAAAAAAATCGCTGTACTCTTCATTTTGCGGAATCTTTCTATATCAAAAAGATGCTCCGTTTCAGGCGTTCCGGGAAGTGTGATGGCTACGATATCTGCCCAGTGAAGTAGCTCATCGAGACTTTCCATCGTGTAGATACCGTCCAGATAGTCAGGTTTTGCCGTAAGATGCCGTCTGATACCCCGGACAGTACTTCCAAGAGCCTTCATTTTTTTCGCAAATTCCGAACCGATATCCCCAAGACCTACCACAAGGGTATGTGAGCCCCAGATAGATGTGACATTTCCTTCATCGGTCCACTCGTGCTTTATCTGGTCTTTCTCATATAAATAAAGCTTCTTTTGCAGAGAAAGAAGCATAGCAAGCATATGTTCCGACAGGGCAAGACCGTATGCACCTGTAGCATTTGTTATGATCACGTTTTCCGGCAGTACACCCGGCGCTGTAAAATCCGCAGCGCCTGCCATATTAAGCTGGATCCATTCAAGCTTTTCACACTCTACGGCTCTGTCTGCAGGGATGTTTCCCGCAATGATCTCAGCCTCTCTAAGTTCATCAGATGTTAAGTCCTGTGCCTCTCTGAACTTAAAAGAAAACCCCTCTATGGACTCCATCCGTCCTTTTTCTTCGTCAGTTGCTTTGAAAGTTACTAACACATTCTTCATCAGAACTCTCCTCCACCGATCCGCCAAGCGAATTTTTGTACTGACCTTATTTTACACTTTTATTCCTATAATACAAATATCGGGCGTGTCTTATTCTATAAACAGGGCAGGTTACTCCGGGCTCGATAAGACCTCGCTAAGTGCTCCGAAAAAAAAAGCGCCCGCAGGCATTCACCTGCGAGCGCTCTCTTAAGTATTCTGAGATATTACTATCGTTAGAATTACTCAGCCTCTGTAGAAGCAACCTCTGTAGAAGCAGCCTCAGTAGAAGCCTCCTCTGTAGCCTCTGTAGAAGCCTCTTCTGTAGCCTCTGTAGCCTCAGTAGAAGCAACCTCTGTAGCCTCTGTAGAAGCAACCTCTGTAGAAGCAACCTCTGTAGAAGCAGCCTCAGTAGAAGCAACCTCTGTAGATGCAACTGTAGAAGCCTCTGTAGAAGCAGCCTCGTTTGTAGAACCGCAACCCATCATAAGAGTAGCAGCAACCATAGCAGATACCATAAGTACAACGATCTTGTTTCTCATAATTTTTTTCCTCCTCGTCGTGAATTGAAAATTGTTATTATAAATGCAAAATGCAGATGTGTTTCTCACGACACTAGGAAGTATAACCCTTTAATATTTCTTTGTAAACACTTTTTGGACGGTTTATGAATTTTTTGTGGTTTCATTCATAATTCGTTCATAATTCCATCATAATATACACATTTACTATCATATTTCGACTTCTATTGTTTAAAGTGTATATCCAATTCTTAAGATTTATTTTAGATTATGAAGAACAACTACATGATTAGATAATCTTGTTAATTACACACGAGCCCTTTTTGTCCGTCCATCACGTACATTTGTCTATGTACAAATTTTTTACACATTAAACTCGTCCAATGAAGCTTCATAAAGTAATCTGCACACACAGCAAGAGGACGGTCAGATATCTGACCGTCCCCTTTGCCTCTCTCTTTATGAATGATCTTCTCAGCCTCTTGAACGGAGACCTGCAAGCTCTGCAGATGCTGCTCCGCTTAAAAGAGTGTTGTAACGATACAGGATGTATCCTGTGTATCCCTGAGCACGTGCCTTGTCACACTGTGTTGCAAGGTTTGATGAATTAAGTGTCCAGCCCGGATCTGATCCGATGGGCTGTCCTGCCTTATATGCTGCAAGACCTACGTACAGAGGAATACCTGCTGTATCGATAGCCTTAAACTGAGCGATACGATTGCTGTACATTGCAATGTTGCCTGCTGCACCGTACTGATCAGACCAGTAGATCTGAGGTGCGAGGTAGTCAACATATCCCGGTGTGGAAAGCCATGTATCAACGTCTGCACTGGATGCACGGAGGTTGCTTAAGTTTCCTGCGGGTGAGATACCGAATACTTTTCCGGATGCCGCACACACCTGATGTACGGATGAAACCATGGAGTTTACTGATGCCTTTCCGATAGCCGGGAAGTAATCATCAAAGTGGATACCGTCTACTGCGTAGTTATTTACGATCTCCTGAACACCTGCTACTACATTGCTGTTTGTAGCGAGTGCCGGATTTCCTGTGATAACGCCGTTACGATAGCCGTACGGATTGATCCATGCGTGGAACTGGAGTCCCTTGCTGTGAGCGATGGATACCATCTCAGCAAGCGGATCGTATCCCGGATTTCCGTTGAGCATCATTGTGCTCCAGGGATAGATATTTGAAGGATATACAGCATCGTTATGAGAACGAACATGTACAAACAGTGCATTGAGTCCGTTTGCTGCTGCAGTATCACAGATAGAACCAAACGCTGCATCAAAAGATGCCTGATCCTTTCCCTTAAGGAAGAGCTGCCAGTCAAGGAATGACACCCATACTCCCTTAAGTCCTGCCGGTGCTGCTGCCTCGGCAGATACGCTTCCGGCACCTGTCATGCCTGCAATAACAGTCACAGCCATGAGGACTGCCAGAAATTTCTTCAGAAATTTCATAAATATTTCTCCTCCTTAGGTAGAGCTTATTCTGACAAGTTACTCTTGTCTTCGTAGATTGCTGCAAATCCGCTCATATCTCCATTATCGTGGATCTCCAGCCCATTTTCCGTTCTTTCAAAGGTCAGTGACAACTCGCCGTCATCATATATCGCCTTCCAACGATCTTTCGCATCTGTTGTGGCGATACCCTGAAGCTCAGGCTCATCCTCACCGTCCTTTGTAATGGTGAATTCAAAGGATGTGTCGTCTGCCGGTTCCAAATGGACCGTTCTGGGATCAAGATAAAAATCACCTTCCCAGTTTACATCAGCATCCTTTTTCTCATTGTAGTACTTGAAAGTGGAATAATCCGAAATTTCATCTGCTTCCAGATCGTAAACCACAACATCTCCCGAGACTGCATTTACCGCAAGCATCTGATCAAGTTCAGTATCGTCTGAATCAACTACTGTGTAGGTATAATACTCTTCCTCTCCGATATCCATGAAATCATTATAAACAGCCTGACATCCTGTTCCATCAAGTTTTTCCGCAAGGATCGCATCTGCATCTCCCTGGCCTATCTGGATCACGTCCTCTTCTGTTTCCTCTGTTTCACTTGATTCCGTTTCTGACATTTCAGTTTCTGCTGCGGTGGTGCCTTTATCTCCACTGCCATTATTAACGCAGGCAGTGAAGGACAGTACACATCCCGCAAGCAGAAACAGCAGGATCTTTTTCTTCATAAATACCTTTCGTGTTGCACTCCCGGGCAGTTTCTGCCCGGAAGATTTACCTTATCAGTCTTTATTCCAGTAATTGGCAATAGCCTTTGCCTCAGCTTCTGCGATAGCGTCCTGGTTATTAACGAGCTGTTTCAAGTCTGATTCATTTGTCATGAAACCGTGCTCAACAATAAGTCCGGGAATACCCTTTGCTGCAGAAGTACGGATAACTGAATAATAATCACCGTTATCGCCTTCACGAGTCTTTGCACCATCGTTTTCTGTGCCCATTGATGATGCAACGCCGGAAGAAATAGCTGCTGCAAGCTTCGGTGCAGCGTATGCCTTCTTAATGGAATAATAAACTTTAGTTCCCTTCGAGCTGCTGCTTGAACTTGAATCACAGTGAAGACTTACAAAGAGATTGCAGCCCTTATCCTTTGCATAGTCTGTTCTGCCTGTGAGTGATACATAAGTATCATCTTTTCTTGAGTAATAAACGTGTGCACCGTATTTCTTGGAAAGGATATCTCCTACTTTCTTTGTGATGGAGAGGTTTATATCCTTCTCTTTATAATTTTTACCGCTAAGAGTTCCGTTTGTTCCCGGATCAGATCCTCCGTGACCGGCATCGAGACAAATAACAAGATCAGATGTCTTTCCGCTGTCATCATCCTTGCTGTTTCCGTCTGTTGAGGAATTTGTAACCTTTACCTCAACCTCATCATAAACGTTATTTGTATCATGCTTTGCTGAGACTGTAAGGTAAACGTCATGGTTTCCTGTTGCCTTGATACCCTTGATCTTACCGTTCTTATCAACTGTGATGTACTTCTTCAGCTGTGTAGCAGAAAGATCATCACAATGAAGTGCATAGTCTACTTCATTATTGAAGAGATATACTTCCTTAAAATCAGTCTTGGACAGGTTGTCCATTGTCTTCGGCTGCTTTGAAGGCTGGAACTTAAGCGCTGTTGCTGTAGTATTGCCTACACCAACCTTATACGCTTTGCTGCTCTTAAATGAAACCTCTGTCGGGTTCATGTAATAGTAGGAATTAGGCTCACCAAGGATGTAACCATCCTTCTTTTCACCAAGTTTCTGATTTTCAGTATCTTTTGTAAAGTAAACAGACTGAACTGTGTACTTAATGAGCTTACCGCTCTCAATAGCATTCATACTGGTGCTTGCCCAGTGCTTATTATTGTTGCCTGACTTGTAGTCCTGAAGAACAGCTGTTGATACGAGTGTATCGTACTTCTTTGTCTGGCTGTTGTAATCGTAAGTATCTCTTACAATATAGTATCCAACGATATTGGACTCATCATATTCCCATGTGAGCTTTGCGTCACTTCTCTGAATACCGTCCTCATAGAAGGATGCCTTCAGATTCTTAACCTTTCCCTGACGTCCGTACTCCATAACAACTTCAGAAGTATCGAGAGGAGTTCCCATCTTGGAACTATCATTCTTCGTCTTCTGGTATGCTGTTACCTTTGCGTAAACCGGAACACCCAGCAGAACATCGTTAATTGTGACTTTTCTGTTGTTGTAAACGCTCTTCTTTGTTTCCTTATCGCAGAAAACCTGTGTTACATCCTTTGAGAATGTCTTATCTGTTGAATACTCAAAAAGATAACCTGTCGCGCTCTTAACCTTTGTCCAGTTAAAATGGATCTTTGTCTTGCTGTCTGCTGCGCCTGTAAGGGTCGGAGCTGTTGCAATGAGCTGACATGTTACTTTTGCTGACCATTTTGATTCAGGGATGGTTACTGACTTACCATAGTCAACTACATTAACTTCATTTGCACGTACTCTGAAACCAAATTTATGGTTATTCATTCCGGCTATAGTTACGTTTGAACCGCCCTCATCAATGTAATTATTAACACTGACCGTTCTAGTGCTCTTTTTTGCCTTGTAGTCAGTAACAGTCAGATCTTTCTGTCTCAGATTGATCTCATCTGTAACATTCTTCTTTTTATTATCCCAGTGCTGAAGTGTATATGTAGCATCCTTACGTCCTGTTGCAATAAACTGGACATTAATATTCTTTTTGCTGGTCTTTGTTGTTGCATTGATCACACGGGGAGCTGCCTGAATATATGCAGGAGTTTCGCACTCTCCAACCACACCGTTTGCATCTGTTCCATAAGCGATGATCTTGTAGATATATGTCTCTCCATCACCAGCCTTTGAATCAGTATATGTGGTCTTCATCACACGATCAGCCAGAAGATCCCATGTGCCGCTATCGTTATAACGATAAATGTAATAGGTAGCCTTCTTCTTTGTACCGGAGCTTGACTTAAAGGTCTTTACTGCCTTCCACTTAAGCTTAACACTTCCGTTTTTCTGAATGACCGCACTTACTTTAGTAGGTGTAGCGAGCTCATTTACTCCGTTTCTTGACGCTGTAACGATCAGATCACCATAAACCTTATTGAACTTATAGTTTGATGAAACCGATGTTGAGTTGTCAGCTACCATTGAGAAGCTGTTCGGTACTGAACCCGGTTCTGTAATGGATGCATCAAAAACAGGTGTGAAGGAATCTGTATTGAGATAACTTCCTGTCTTTGTGTAAGATGCGTCATTATTTGAAAGCGGAGTTCCGTCAAACTCTTTATAAAGCGTCTGTGACTCGATCGTAATGTCCAGCGGATTTACAACAAGTGCATAAATTGAATATGTGTTACTTGCGTCAGCATTTGCCAACGCCTCTGTTGCAAATACACGGACATATGTCACACCAGCCGTTGTTCTTACAGGCTCATCCTTAGTCACAGCAGAAATAGATGCACTTAAGCTGTCCTCCTGATAACGATAAAACTTTCCTGCAACGTCTTTTGCGTCTGCGTCATCGGAGCACTTATGTGCCTTTCCGTCATAGGTAAATGAAACGATAGTTGCATTTGCTGTTTCGTCTACCTGTGCACCGTCGTCAGAATCTGCATCAACTGATGCATCTGCGTCATCTGCCTTGTCGGAAACCTCTCCGTCAGCTGCTTCCTCTGCTTTTTCTCCGGAAACTTCTGTTGAAGCTTCTTCAGCAGACTCACTTGAAGCGTCCTCTGATCCGGCTACTTCTGTAGATGCAGTCTCCTCCGCTTCTTCAGATGATGCGGTACCAATCTCCTCCTGAATTTCCGAAGTCGAAGATCCAATTTCACTTGCAAAACCCGTAGCCCCCACATTGGTGAAAGCCAGAGCTGCCGAAAGAAGGAGTGCCGTTAAAACCTTCAAACGTTTTTTCATTCTCTGTCCCCTTTGTTGATAAAAAATTTGATAGATAGAAAACTTATGTAACCTAGTTTCGTATACATACCATTTAGAAATATAGCATACTAGCGCAGGTTTTACCACAAAATCGCCGATAATTAAGAAATACTAAGGTCAAAAAAACGTATACATTTATGTCATCCAATTTCGACACACTGTATATCATTTTGTACACAATTTATGTGCATTTTTTTGTATTTCGTACACTATTCGCCGTTCTGCACTACTATAAAGTACCAATTTGCGTACAAGAGGGTTTTATTCGGTTCTCTGAACATTCTGTGAACTCAGGGTAAAAAAGGCGCAAAAAAAGCCTGTTATCGGGCTTTTCGCGGGATAACAGGCTAAATCTTAAGTTTTATTTAGTTTTCTTTATCTTTCTTATTAAGGGTATCGGGATATGTGTCTGTAGGAAGGTCAAAGTTCACTGCCTGCGCGTACAGCACATCCATGAGATCATCCACGTTTTCCTCTGTCACATATACGCCGAAGCCTTCATCAAGGAGCTTCGGATCGGTCTTTCCGTGATAGATGGTATCGATCATCATATCCGATACCTTCGGAGAAAAGTGGCTTGTCTCATAGTAATTTGACATATCGAGAGTCACACTGTTAAATCCGCTGAAATTCCAATACGGTGTGACCTTTGCAAGCTCCCTTAGGAACACCAGATAACCATTTGCGATATCTTTCTGGTAGGTATAACCGTTTATGGGATTTGTAAAGATCCTGAGATTTATCTTATTTTCCTTACAGAAATCAACGATCTCACGGATCTCATCAAATGATTCTTCCCTTGGAGAATAGTAGTCAGACCAGGTAGCCCTCGTATTGTCATAATGAAAATCCGGTTTGATATTCAGATTTTCAGTACCTGTCTCCAATAAACGCACTCCATAGTCAGGATCGGTATTTTTGTGATCCATAATGACTGAGAGTGAATCCGACAGAGTGATGAGATCAAAGTAGCTCAGGTAAAAATCGAGCTTTTCCATGGGAGAACCGTTCCAGGGGAAGTTTCTCCTGTAGAGCTGTTCATTATGGAAGGACGGATCTACAAAGTATGAGATATCATCAATTCCGATAGTCACGTTTTTCGGAACGATACCGCGGCTCTTCAGGACTTTCAGGTTGTCCAGATGCTCCGCGGGAGTTCCCTCTGAATAGGACATGTCATAATAGATTCCGTCATCCATTTTTGACACATCAAAAAATCCAACTCTTGATGAACCAAAAAGTAATGAATCGTACTTATCCGGGTGGGTAAGCACATTTTTCATCTTTACATAGCTTTTATTCGGTTCTACTCCGTTATTACGGATGTTATTCCAATGAAAGATATTGTACGGATCAAGGAATACTGCAAAGGGAACGAATATCACTCCCAGGATCAGCACAAAGATCAGACATTTTGTCAGAAACTTTTTCATAAACGCCTCGCTCAAATTTATATCAGAAGCTAAAGTAGATAAACTGCTGTGCAGTACCGCCGTGAAGCTCAGAAACAATGATCACGACAGTGAGTCCCGTATAAAGCACCCACCTTATGGGAGCCTTAAATTTTCCGATCTCACGAGGTATATCGTGCTTCAGGGAAATAAAATCATATACCATGAGGAACGCAAGTGCCGCAAAAAGCTTCACCATTCCAAAGGTCGTGAGGCTCATATCTACCATCATCTTAGTCCATGCATTTGCAAAATGGAACACTACTCCGTTGTGGAAGTGAGTTACCACAAAAAGTGCATCAGAAATGCTGTCTGCACGGAAGAATACCCAGGCAACGCTCACAAGTATAAATGTGATGAGCCAATGGAAAACGTTTGACGCAGCGGTTTTTACAGTGAGTTTTTCAGAAACAGCTGTTTTTTCTTTTTTAATGGCAGCGATCTCCGGATGACTCTTATTTATAATATCTCGGAAAGTTCCCTCGATAACCTGATATATACCGTGAAGTCCGCCCCAGATCACAAATGTCCAGTTTGCTCCGTGCCAGAGACCGGAAACCAGCATGGTGATGACCTGATTCAGATTTTTCCTGAATGAACCCTTTCTGCTTCCGCCAAGGGGGATGTACACGTAATCCCTGAACCATGTGGAGAGAGAAATGTGCCAACGGCTCCAAAATTCACGGAGTGAACGTGCAAAATACGGGCTCTTGAAATTGTCCATAAGGTCGATATTAAAGAGCTTCGCAACACCGATGGCTATATCTGTATAACCTGAGAAATCGCAGTAGATCTGGAAGGTATACATGAAGGCTGCCATGATAAAAGTCATTCCGAAATAATACGGAACCGCGCCAAAGATACGGTCAACGTAAAGTCCCAGGGAATCCGCGATGATAAGCTTTTTGAAATAACCCCAGAGCATGAGGCGGAGTCCATATACTGCCTTCTCGCTGTCAAATTCTTTTTTATCAAAGAACTGATGCATGAGAGGCTCTGTTCTTCCGATAGGTCCCATTATTATCTGCGGGAAGAAGGAGATATAGAGCGCCAGCTTTGCAAAGTTTCTCTGAGGCTCGATCTTTCCCTTATAAACATCCACGAGATAGCTCACCGACTGGAATGTGTAGAAGGATATTCCGGCAGGCATGAGAAGCTTTAATGTATGGGGCTGCAAACGGAAATTCAGGAGATTCAGGAACGAAACTGCGGACTCGATCGCAAAGTTATAGTACTTAAAGAATCCCAGAAGTCCGAATACCAGAAGCATCGTAAGCACAAGTACCAGCTTTTTCTGCCCCTTTGTACGGGATGATGCCACAAACACTCCCGAACCGTATATCACAAGGGTGGTCAGGAATAAGAGCAGAACGTACTTCGGACTCGTTGCCAGATATGAATAGTAACTTATCACCAGCAGTACGATCCAGCGGACCTTTACCGGTGATGCCCAGTAGATCAGAAACGCTATGGGCAGAAAAAATAAAAATGAAAGTGAGTTAAAAAGCATGGTTATATTTCACCTTTTCCTATTGACTTAGTATGAAACATAGGATAAACTTTATGCATCAAAATACCTCTGCCAATGGGTTACTGACAGAGGAAAACTGCGAATCGAGTACGATTATAACATAAGCCCACGGGGATTTGTAGTAATCGGTTTTGCAGAAAGGAGGACACTAATATAAGTATGAAGATTTCTACCCGCGGAAGATACGCTGTACGGGTAATGCTCGATCTTGCACTCCACAATACCGGAGAATATATCAAGGTTAAAGATATCGCAAAAAGACAGGATATATCTGAAAAGTACCTGGAACAGATCATTTCTATCCTGAATAAAGCCGGATTTCTCCACTCTGTAAGAGGTGCGCAGGGAGGCTACCAGATAGCAGATGCTCCCGAAAAATACACTATCGGAATGGTCCTTCGTCTGACCGAAGGCTCACTTTCACCTGTTGCCTGCCTGGATACCGACCCAAATCAATGCGAGAGATGTGACACCTGCGAGACACTGCAGATCTGGAAGGATCTTTCAGATGCCATTAATAACGTAGTTGATCACGTTACTATCCAGGATCTGGTAGATCGTCATAATGAAAACATATCTTACGACTATGTGATCTGATAGTTATAAAGCAAAATAACCCGCCGAAGTCATTATTTTGACCTCGGCGGGTTGTTTTTTATTTTGTAGTGATGACAGTACCGTTCTTTCCGGCAAGTGCGTCTGCTACAGCATCGATAGATGTGATGAGAACCTTTCCGTCTGCATTTGCAGAAAGGAAATCCTCTGCTGCCTTGATCTTCGGCTTCATTGTTCCTTCACCGAAGGCTCCGTCACGCTCGTAAAGCGCTGCTTCCTCAAGGCTCATGTGATGGATTGATTCCTCGTTTGCTGTTCCGAAGTTCTTCTTAACAGCATCCACGCCTGTGAGAATGATGAGCTCATCTGCATTGAGTTCCTTTGCAAGAAGTGCTGCGATATCATCCTTTTCGATAACTGCGCTGGCACCCTTTAAGTTGCAGTTCTGCTCGATAACAGGGATTCCGCCGCCGCCTGCTGCTACGACTACCTGACCTGCATCGAGGAGTGCGCGGATCGCATCGATCTCAACGATCTCCATGGGCTTCGGAGTAGCAACTACGCGAAGATAGCCTTTTCCGGGATCTTCCTTTGTAAAGTTACCCTTTCTCTCCTCCATAGCAGCTTCTTCCGCAGTCATGTGACGTCCGATGACCTTTGTGGGTGCATAAAATGCATCATCGTAAGGATCAACCGTAACCTGTGTAAGGATAGTTGCTACAGTCTTGCTGATACCTCTTGACAGAAGTTCTCCCTTAAGAGAGTTCTGAATATCATATCCTACATAACCCTGGCTCATTGCAGAACAAACACACATTGCAGCCGGAGAATAATCCGGGTACAGACGGCGGAGCTCTGTCATAGCCTTGTGGATCATGGAAACCTGCGGTCCATTGGAATGAGTGATAACAAGCTCATATCCTTCGTCTACGAGATCAGCCAGTGCCTTAACTGTGCGGCTTACAGCCTGCTTCTGTTCATTAGTTGTCTCACCCAGAGCATTATGTCCGAGAGAAACCACTGCACGCTTAGTTGCCATTACTGCTTCCTCCTGTAAAACTGCCTGACGGCAGGATCTAACGAAACTATGTACACATATTAACACAGAACCCCTAATCTACCAACGCTTTATTTACACATAAAGACCCGCAGACCATAAAATATCTCGGTCTGCGGGTCTTTATGGCTTATGTCTGAATTAATCCTGATAAAGCGCTGTTGACAGGTATCTGTCTCCGCTGTCAGGAAGGAGGACTACGATGTTCTTTCCCTTGTTTTCGGGTCTGGAAGCTACGATCTTTGCTGCGTGAAGTGCTGCACCTGAGGAGATACCTACGAGGAATCCCTCTACTCTTGCTACTTCTCTGCCTGTTGCAAATGCGTCGTCATTCTCGATCGGAATGATCTCGTCATAAACCTTTGTATTAAGTGTTGCAGGTACGAATCCTGCGCCGATACCCTGAATCTTGTGAGGGCCTGCTGTTCCCTTTGAAAGGACCGGTGATCCAGCAGGCTCTACTGCGATCACCTTTATATCCGGGTTCTTGCTCTTAAGGTACTCACCAACACCTGTTATTGTACCGCCTGTACCGATACCTGCGATAAAGATATCTACCTTTCCGTCGGTATCTTCCCAGATCTCAGGACCTGTTGTTGCCTTATGAGTTGCCGGGTTAGCAGGATTCTCAAACTGACCTACGATAACGGAATTAGGTGTGTTCTTGTGGATCTCCTCAGCCTTTGCGATAGCGCCCTTCATTCCGGATGCTCCATCTGTGAGAACGATCTCTGCACCGTAAGCCTTGAGGAAGTTTCTTCTCTCTACTGACATTGTCTCAGGCATTGTGAGAACTGCTTTGTAACCCTTTGCAGTTGCTACTGCCGCGATACCGATACCTGTATTTCCTGAAGTGGGCTCGATAAGTGTAGCGCCTTCCGTGATCACGCCTCTCTTCTCATAATCCTCGATCATTCCGAGTGCGATACGGTCCTTTACTGATCCTGCAGGATTGAAATACTCAAGCTTTGCGATGATGTGTGCATCTATATTTTCTTTCTTCTCAAACTTTACAACCTCAAGTAAAGGTGTGTGTCCGATAAGCTCTGTTGCTGACTTTTTGATGTTTGCCATGATACTGTCCTGCCTTTCTATTTTTTGTTTCTCTATTTTTCCTAGCTGTTAGGTATGAATATACACGACACCTTTTCCATTGTCAACAATTTTTTGCAAAGAAAATGCACAGAAAAAAGCTGCCTCTTTCGAGACAGCTCTTATCATCGTTAATCTTCGTCTTTATCCAGGATTTCTGCGGCTGTTATCATCGCAGCTCCTGTATAGATCTCAAGATCACCTACGTTATATACATATTTTCTAAAGGGCAGATAATCCACCACATATCTATGGCGTACTCTGTCGAGAGTGTTGCTCAGTGCTCCGCCGAGTATCAGCGCCCAGCCAAGCTTCTTACTCTTCTTTTTAAGAAATGGGATACGTCCTGCTATAAACATCGTGAATACCGCTGCCACAAAAGCTACGATACCGGGATGCTTTTTCATGCGTTCTCCCGCAAATCCGCTGTTATGAATGACTTCCTTGAAACGGAAACCTTTATGCTCTTTGTACTCTGAATCAAGATCAAAGTAGTCCTGTGCTTCCGCTGTGATATTATCCGGATTTTCTTCTTTGTACTGCTTTTCCGCAAAGTGCTTTAGACAGAGATCAACTGCCGCTGCCGCGACCGCTATCCTGTACCACACTGCGTTTTCTTTCAGAACTTTCAATATGACACCCGGTTCTGCTTTTTTAAGGAACTCCTTTATGTCACTCATTTACTGCGTCTTCCTTCTTTTCCTCGATTTTTGATACCTGTTCTGCTTCAAGCTCGGCTACGCCGCGAAGGTCAATGACAGGACCGCCTGAACCCTCCACAAATTCTTTTGTGATTGTCACGCGTCCGATATTGTCATCCTTCGGAACTTCAAACATGATATCAAGCATAAATGCCTCAATGATAGAGCGAAGTGCTCTCGCACCTGTGTCGCGCTTCATTGCCTTTGCAGCGATAGCGTGAAGGGCATCATCTGTAAAACGGAGCTGTACTTCATCCATTTCCAGCAGGTCTTCGTACTGGCGGATGATGGCATTTTTAGGTTCCCGAAGGATACGCACCATGCTGTCTTCCGTGAGACCTTCCATAGGACATGTGATAGGAAGACGTCCCAGGAACTCAGGGATCATACCGAAAGAACGAAGATCCTCAGTAGTAACTTTCTTCAGGATATCTTTTTCCTTATCCCAGTGATCCTTAAGCTCTGCATTGAAACCGATAGATGTTTCCTTGCGGAGACGTGCTCTTATGAGCTCATCGAGATCCGGGAATGCACCGCCGCAGATAAAGAGGATATTTCTGGTATTTACCTTTACCATGGGTACCATTGCGTTCTTGGAATTTGCGCCTACCGGAACCTCGACTTCTGCGCCTTCCAGAAGCTTCAGCATACCCTGCTGTACGCTCTCACCGCTTACGTCACGGCTTGTGGAATTTTTCTTCTTTGCGATCTTGTCGATCTCATCGATGAAAATGATACCGCGCTCTGCACGCTCTACGTCATTATCTGCTGCTGCGAGAAGCTTTGATACAACGGATTCGATATCGTCACCGATGTAGCCTGCTTCGGTAAGGCTCGTTGCATCAGCGATCGCAAGCGGTACCTGAAGGAGCTTCGCAAGTGTCTGTACAAGATAAGTCTTTCCGCATCCTGTAGGACCGAGGAGAAGGATATTGGACTTATCGATCTCTGACTTATTCTTTCCGCTGACCTCGGCATTTATACGCTTAAAGTGGTTGTATACCGCAACGGATACGACCTTCTTTGCATGATCCTGTCCGATGACATACTCATCAAGCATCTTTTTCAGAGCATGAGGCTTCGGGATCTTGTGGAAATCAAATTCTTTTTCAATGTCCTCTTTTGAAGACTTGTGGACTTTTCCGGTCTGTCCCTGCATAGGACCGCCGAAATCACCGAGATTTAAGAACTGGATATTCGGAAATCCGGGGATACCGAATCCGCCGCTCTTTTTACCTGATGTTTCTTTCTTTTCAGGATTCTCAGTGTCAGGCTCCTTCTTGTCTTTTGCTTCAACCGGTTCACCATCTTCTTTTTTCTCGATGGTCACGTCCTCTGACTCTGCCTTTTCAACAGCTCCCTGGGCCGCTGCCTGATCTAAACCTGCCATGAATGAAGAATAGTCCATGGGCATACCGCTAAGCTGCGACAGGGTTCCGAGATCCAGACTTCCTATCTGATCCATAAAACGCTGCATGCAGTCATTGCATATATTCATATTATTGGGGAAATGGAGCATTTTTCCGGCTACTGTATCGGGTCTCCGGCATACTGTGCAGATCTCCACTTCAGTTTTCGTATTCTTTTCGTCTTTGTTATCGCTCATGTTCCTTGTCTTTCTATAAAAAGATTCTGTTTTTACGGTACTGACCGCAATGTTTATGATAACACTAAAGGGACTGTTGCAACAACAGCCCCTATGTGAAGAATCTATTAACTTTTCAGGTAAAAAATATAATCTTTATGCTCTATTTACCAGAGACCATTGAAGAAATCATTGAAATCCTTGATATTACCGTAGCCGTTCTGTTCCTGCTGCTGTGAATTGTCCTGCTCTTCAGTCTTCTGTTCCTCAGAGGATGATGAACCGCCGTTTGAGCCCTTTGCATCTGTAAGGGTTACAGTGTACTTTTTCTCGGTATAACCAAAACTGTCGCCATTGGGTTTCTGAACAACAACTTCGACTTTATCGCCAGCTTTATAATACTCAAGGAGATTCTGCAGCTGCTCCATGGTCTGAACCGTCTGACCGTCAAAGCTTGTGATGATATCCTTTTCCTCGAGTCCTGCGATCTCTGCACCGGTTCCCTTGTAGATCTTTGCTACATATACGCCGCGGGGCATATTGTACTGCTCTGAGATCTCGCTTGTAACGTTATAACCGCCGATTCCGAGATAACCTCTGTCCTCATCAGATACCTTTATCTTTGTATTCTGATTCATGAGCTGCTCTATGATGGGCTTTGCTGTTGAAATAGGTATTGCATATCCCATGCCTTCGATCTGGGCACTTGCGAGCTTAGCTTCGTTAATGCCGATGAGGTTTCCGTTCATATCGAGGAGCGCACCGCCTGAGTTACCGGGATTTATAGCCGCATCTGTCTGAATGAGCTTGTGTGTGCCGTTATCAAGAGTAAACTCTCTGTTCAGCGCACTTACGATACCTGTTGTAACCGACTGACCGTATCCAAGAGCATTACCGATGGCAACTACCTGCTGGCCAACCTTCAGCTTATCAGAATCGCCGAGTGTTGCGATCTTTATGGCGCTTATGGTGTCGGAAGAGAGACTGCTCTTTTCTACTGCGATGACAGCGATATCATTACTCTCATCCTCGCCCTTGATATTTGCCTCTACAGTGGTTCCGTCCACAAACTGTACGCCAAGGGAATCTGCATCACTTACAACGTGCTCATTTGTCACGATGAGAAGCTCTTCACCATTATCTCCTACGATGATACCGGAACCTGCTGACTGCTCAGGCTTGCTGTACTGCTGGCCCCAGAAATCCTGAACTACCGAAGTATATTCATTTGTGATAGCTACTACTGCCGGCATAACGGTCTCGGCTACGGATGAAACATCCGTTGCGCCTGTTGTTGCTACACTTGTGGTCGTAGCTGTGGCAGTCACTTTTCCGTCAACTGTGTTTGCGCTGGTTGTTCCCGCAACAGCTGCCGATTTTCCGCTTTCTTCAGGAACAGTCTGCTGAATCTCTGTTTTTGAGCTTCCCATTCCTGTGATGAGGTTTGTCACATAGAGACCTGTTCCTGCAAACGCACCGAATATCAGTCCCAGTGCAACTGCTCCAAGTGCCTTTTTCCAAAAAGCACCTTTTTTCTTCGGAGGTCTTCCCGCACCTGAATTTATCGGATTATTCGGAATATGCGAATTGCCGTTTCCCGAAAATCTGTAGTCATTATAGCGGTTCGCGCTGTTTGTTCCGGTGGAGCCTACATTCGGATAACCGTTATTGTAGGTATTTCCATAGCTTCCGCTCATGCCGGCGTTCATATTCTGTCTGTTATATCCTGCACCCTGAGGATTGTTATATGACGCTCCGTTATATGATGCTCCGTTATAAGCGTTTCTCTGGCTATTGTAACCGGTACTGCTGAAACCTGTATTCTGACCGCTGTAGGAAGCGTTTGGTATCTCTGATGTGGTGTTTACCTTTTCCGCGGATCCCGTGATCTCACTTTCGTTTCCGCTGTCTGTGCTTACTGAACTGTCGGTGTACTCACCATACTCGTTTTTGTTTTGCTCTTCATTCATTGTTTTATCCCTCTTTTCATAAGTATTCTGTGTTACATGAAGATACAATCCCAACCAGTCTGGCTACTGCAAACTAACTAACTGCAGTAAATGCCTGTACAAAGTTTCTATCCTTTGTACAGGCATATCTTAGCAACCAGTTGTGTTCAATTTGTGTTTCAATTCTTATAAATCTATGACTTGGAATTTTTATTCCACAGTTACAGACTTTGCAAGGTTTCTCGGATGATCCACGTCGTAGCCCTTTCCGAGAGATACATAGTATCCAAAAAGCTGGAGCGGGATAACTGCCAGTGAGTTTGTGAAGTACTGGTCTGTTTCAGGGATATAAACTGCGTAGTCCGCAGCCTTTTCAATATCCGGGTTATCCACGTTTGTGACTGCCATTACGAAAGCACCGCGCGCCTTTACCTCACGGATATTTGAAATAGTCTTGTCATAAAGGTCCTTCTGAGTCACAACAGCAACTACCAGAGTTCCCTCTTCGATAAGGGAGATAGTACCGTGCTTCAGCTCACCTGCTGCGTATGCCTCGGAGTGAACATAGGAGATCTCCTTGAGCTTCAGTGAGCCCTCAAGAGAGATCGCATAGTCGATTCCGCGTCCGATAAAGAATACGTCCTTTGCAGCTGTATATCTGTTTGCAAACTTCTGGATCTTTTCCTTTTCGCCAAGGAGAAGATCGATCTGCTGAGGGAGCTTACGAAGATCATGGATATATGCCGCAAGCTGCTTATCGTCAATCGTTCCGCGGACTGATGCAAACTTTAATGCGATAAGGTACAGAGCGATGAGCTGTGCGCTGTAAGCCTTTGTTGTTGCAACAGAGATCTCAGGGCCTGCCCATGTGTACATAACCTTGTCAGCTTCACGCGCGATGGAGGAACCAACAACGTTTACGATAGCGAGGACCTGACAGCCCTTTCTGTGAGCTTCTTCTATAGCTGCCTTTGTATCTGCTGTCTCACCGGACTGGGAGATAACGATAACAAGGTCTGAAGGATCAAGGAGCGGATCACGATAACGGAACTCAGATGCGATATCTACATTAACCGGAATCCTTGCCATTCCTTCGATCACGTACTTTGCAGTAACACCTGTGTGATAAGCTGAACCGCAGGCAACGATGTGGATCTTTCCGATGGAACGGATCTCTTCATCAGTCATCTTGAGCTCATCGATAACTACCTTATTGTCACGGATCCTGGGATTAAGGGTATCACGAACAGTCTTCGGCTCCTCGTAGATCTCCTTCAGCATGAAGTACTCATAACCGCCCTTTTCAGCAGCATCAGCATCCCACTTAATCTCGATCTCTTCCTTCTCGATCTCTTCTGCATCAGAGTCATAGAAGTGTGCGCCCTTTTCTGTAAGGACTGCGATCTCCTCTTCTCCGATGTAGTAAACGTTTCTGGTGTACTTTAAGAGAGCTGTCGCGTCAGATGCGATAAAGCATCCGTTGTCGTTTTTTGCAACGATAAGGGGGCTTGACTTTCTGGCTGCATAAATCTCATCCGGATGATCTGCAAAAATGATACCGAGTGAGTATGAGCCTTCGATCCTCTGGATGACCTTGGAAATGGTCTCCAGCGGATTTCCGTTGTAATAATAGTCAAGAAGATGCGGGATAACCTCTGTATCTGTCTCTGAACGGAACTCATAACCCTTATTCTTAAGCTTCTTCTTAAGGCTGATATAGTTTTCGATGATACCGTTATGTACAACAGCGATAGTGCCCTCTTTATTTGTATGAGGGTGAGAGTTTACGTTAGACGGCTCTCCGTGTGTTGCCCATCTTGTATGTCCGATACCTGCATGACCCGGAACTGTCTCTCCTCCGCGTGTTATCTCTTTTAGCACCTGCAGACGTCCCATAGCCTTTGCAACGTTTACCTTTTCGCCGTCGTACACTGCCATACCTGCTGAGTCATAGCCTCTGTACTCGAGCTTTTCAAGTCCCTCCAGAATGATCTCAGCCGCACGCTGCTTTCCTATATATCCTACGATTCCACACATAATGGTATTCCTTTCTCAAAGTCCTTCTTTATTCTTTCCGTATCCTGCATATACATCATCGGGAACCTGTGTCAGATCCCAATAACGTGTCCAGTAGGAACGGTTGGAAGTAAATTTCCAGATTATCTTTTTACTCAAGGACTTATATCTTAACCCTAACTTAAATCCCAGGTATCTCGCTGCACAATGCACTATCATTATCGGTATATACCAGACTTTTCCCGAGCCTACAAGGGTATCGATATAACCCTTAACAAGGCGCACGCCTTCTTTTTCGCTCTTTACTCCCGCAAAAACTTCGGGATGGTCTGCCTGAGACACACCGAGATCAAAATTTCTCTTAAACTGCTGTTTAGCTTTATAGTTATGGGAATGTACTACCTGCGCCTTTGATGCGTAGTAGACCTTTTTTCCGTCATTTACGACTCCTGCCGCAAATACCATATCCTCATTAAAAATAGCACGTGTTACAAATCTGCCGGAATTTTCAAAGTAGGATCTTCTGTAGCAGGCGCATACATCCGAGCAAAAATAGGTTTTTATTCCCAGCTCAGAAAACGTTTTACTATCCTGAACCCTGTCGTGATCCGGGTAGTTAAAGCCCCTGTTGTACACTTCCATGGGACCTGCATCCTTGTCAGGGAGCTGTCTTGCGTAGCTCACCTGTACATCGGGATCTTCCATGGGGCGCAGAAGTTCCTCTATCAGATATTCATCAGCAGGAACTGCATCCTGCGTCATATATACAAGGTAGTCAGAAGAGGAATAATCCGCTGCATGGCTTCTGGTGGCGCCATGATCGAACTCCTTTCTGGACAGATGGTGGATCTCTGCATTAGGGTTCTGATCCACGAATCGTGTTCCATAAAGAAGTCTCTCGAGGTATTTCTCTTCGGTATTCATAATGATAATGCGGTTCGGTTGTACCGTCTGCTTCTGCAGCATACCCATAAGATCAAGAAACTTCTGATCAGGGTGGTATGTTAGAACCACAACGTCAACTGTCTTCTCACTCATTAAGCTTATCTCCACTGCCTCACAAGAGGCGCCGATGTCCTTACTGAAAAAGACATCCGCGCCTCTTTACTTGATCGTACGGTCAGACGCCGTTCTTGGTCCTGTCTGACTGAATTTTAGAACTTATATCCTGTACTGTCTGACTCGGAGAATACTCAGAATCACCATACAGGAACTGGTGTAACTCGATAACATTCTGAGAGAAGTTATCTGCAACTACAGAACTTCCTGCCTTACCCATGTTACCTGTTACTCTTTCAAACGGGAAACCGCTCTGGTCGCCAAGCTTATATGTAGCAGCTTTGATCGCATACTCCATGATCTGGTCTTTTGAAAAGCTTGTGCTGCAAAGCGGGAATACATCATCAACGATAGCATTAAGAGTGGATACATCAGCAGCCATTGCCTTTTCAGCAAGCTGTGTCAGTACTGTACGCTGTCTCTCTGCACGCTTGAAGTCATCACCCTTTGTGTATCTGATACGGCAGTATGATGTAGCCTGGAGACCGTTAAGGGTCTGGAGACCTGCCGACTTGATATCTACGATATCACTCTGCTTGATGCCGATAGCCTCAGCAGTTCCGATCTGGTAGTCATTAAGGAAGTGGATCTCTTCCTCAGTGATATTGATTTCTACACCGCCAAGATCATCGATGGTATCTACAAGAGCCTTAAATCCGACAGTTACATAACCGTCGATATGCAGATCCATGTTTGTATTCAGCATCTGGATCGCCTGTGTGGGACCGCCTGCAGAATACGCTGAGTTTGCCTTGTTGTATGTGTCATTACCAATATTCAGGTATGTATCACGGAATACGGAACAAAGCTTTACTTCACCTGTTTTATTATTAAGTGAAGCGATCATGATCGTATCTGTACGTGCGCCTTTTCCAAGGTTTGTATCGCGGGAGTCAACTCCGAACAGGGCAATATTTGTATATCCGTCCATGTTCCAGCTGTCATTTGTCTTATCATCGATCTGAGCCTGAACTTCATCATTAACTGTTGCACTGATGACATCCTTCTTATTTCCGGTATCTGCCAGGTCCAGCTTATATACTACAAACAACGCTCCGACGAGAATAAGAAGAACTAAGATCTCTACTGCAAAAAGAATCCTTCTCTTTCTCCTTCTCGCCCTTTTCCGGCCGGATCTTCTCCTACTATTGTCTGACATGACTATCCCTCTTAATCAAATGTACTTTATCAAAAATCAAAAAACACCCCTTGGGGGCACTTAACCCAAAAAATATAACTCACCATCCTCTGAATGTCAAGGAATGGCTTATTCGATTGTATACACAATTCAGCGCTTTAATACGCATTTTTATTGATAAGTCCCTTAAATACCGTAAGGAACATGATCTTTATGTCAAAGCTCATTGTCCAGTTTTCTATGTAGTAAAGGTCATATTCCACACGCATACGGATCGAGGTGTTTCCTCTGAGTCCGTTTACCTGCGCCCATCCGGTGAGTCCCGGCCGAACCTGGTGCTTTATCATGTAACGCGGGATTTCTTCCTTAAACTTTTCTACAAACTGAGGACGCTCCGGTCTCGGTCCCACGATGGACATATCTCCCCTAAGGATATTAAAGAGCTGGGGAAGTTCATCCATACTGGTTCTTCTGAGGAGTTTTCCGATACCTGTGACTCTCGGATCATTCGGAGTAGTCCAGCCCTTCTGTTCCTGAGAAGGCTTCTGTACTTCCATGGTACGGAATTTATACATCATAAACGGTCTGTTATGCAGTCCCACACGTTCCTGCTTAAATATCACAGGACCTTTGGATGATATACGTATCGCTATCACCGAAAACAGCATGATAGGCGAAAAGATCACTATCATAACAAGTGATCCGATAATATCTACTATACGCTTAGCTACAAAATTAAACGTGTTTGTAAGGGGCACATGACGGATATTTATGATAGGCAGTCCGTCAAGATCCTCCATATATGGCTTTGATGGGATAACACGGTTATAGTCGGGAACGAACTGGGTATGCACGCCTGATTTTTCGCAGAGCGCTACGATCTTTTCCAGCTTACCGTACTCGCTAAGAGGAAGTGTTATGGCGATCTCATCCAGATGATTTTCCGGAAGGATGTACTCAAGATTTCCGATGGTTCCGAGAACCTTGATTCCCTTGTAGACCGTACCCGCTTTTACCTTATCATCAAGGATACCCCTGATAACGTATCCCCACTGGGGATTAAGGCGCAGTTTATTTATATAACTCTCTGCAGCACTTGAATAACCTACCAGAAGAACAAATTTCCGATTGAACCCGCGTCTCCTGAAGTAACGCAGTATCAGACGTATGACATTTCTGAATATAGTCGTGAGCAGGATATTTATACCATAGAAATAAACGATCATTTCACGGGAGAAATGATCCTGGTGCATTACATACAATGAAACAACAAATATCAGTGCTCCTACCGTGTTTGCTCTTATGATATTGTAAAATTCCCGCTTTCGTCCCGATGCCCTTTTTGAATCGTATAAACTGAATACACTATAAAGGATCAGGTATCCGATCACCAGGAAGGGAAGCGCCATCATATACATCCGATAGGGCAGATGCAGGATGGACTGGTCTTCCCATGGCGACAGGAACTTTGCTGCGTATGCAAGATTATATGAACCGGCAATGACAAGAGCATCCAAAACTACATGAAGCCGGTTGAAAATCCTCTGATTATCCTTGATCAAAGTTTCTCACCTGTGTTTCCACACATTATCCGTATGCATAAGTCCACACGGAATCAGTATTGTTTTATTTGGAAATTTTCATTCTTATACTGCTGAAATTTCAGAAAATATCTGTGAACCGGCGTATAGCATTGAACCAGAGTTCCAGCTGGATACGGACATAGTTACCGAAATTTCTCGATGAATACGGGTATTTCCTGCTCTCACGGCAGAGGAGATATCCTCTCTTTATTCCTGAGAGATATGG
Source organism: Lachnospiraceae bacterium (assembly GCA_900168235.1). GTDB lineage: Bacteria > Bacillota > Clostridia > Lachnospirales > Lachnospiraceae > NK4A144. The sequence goes on from FUZG01000005.1 coordinate 50,781, forward strand.
TCTTCCGTATCCTTTTATGATAAAGAAGAGTGCCTTTACGCCAAAACCAAAGAGCAGAAAAGGCAGATTCAATATAATCTGAATAGTCGGCATGTTTTTCATGACAACGTACATATTGTTTCTTGCTGAGATACGTACCTTGAAATCATTGTATCTGGAACCTGTTGTTCCGGATCCCATGTGCCATACCACAGCCTCAGGCTCGTAAACATTCCTGTAGCCCATGATGCGGGCTCTGTATCCTATATCAACGTCTTCGAGATAAGCGAAGTGAAATTCATCAAACCAGCCGATCTCGTCAAGGATCTTCCTGCTGTAGATGGCTGCGCCTCCGCAGGATGCAAATACATCACATTTCTTTGTGTAACGGCTGCTCTTTTTTCCTTTTCCTCTGGCGAAAGCCCATCCCCAGGCGCTGTAGAGGTCGCCTGCTCCGTCGATCCTGTCAGGGAACTTCATCTGGAGCATCTTTGCCGATACGGAAAAAATAGAATCGCTCTCTTTTATCGCTTCCGCCATCTTACGGACAAATGCCGGATCTGCTGTTGTATCATTATTAAGAAGCAGGACATACGGGGTTTTTGAAGCTTTTATACCCTCGTTCACTGCTCTTGAAAATCCAAAATTATCTGCTAAACGGATAAGCTTTGCTTCCGGATATTCCTTTTCAACTATGTCATCGCTGCCGTCATCAGAATGATTATCAACCACGATGAGATCGTACTCCATGAAATCCTGTTTTCTAAGGGAATCAAGGCACGGTCGGATGCAGTCTGCTCCTTTGTAATTTGGAATGATCACTGTTACCTGGTTCATGTTTATTCCTTAAAGAGCCTCGCAGATGCTTACTGCGTCAGCTTAAAATTTATTGTAGGATCGATCACGACCCTGTATCCACGTTTACGGATCTCGTCGCACATTTCCATCGAATCGCCTGTAATGCAGTCAGCAAGCTCCGAACGGATGACGCAGGCGTGACGGCTTACAGCCTCGGTATCTCTGGTCATCGATGCGCGATGCATGTCTCCCGAAAACCTGAAGTCCATTTTACCATAAAGGGACACTCTTCTGCCACCTGTAACCCTTTCGTAGCCGTTGCAGATGGTCCTGCCTGTGCGTCCGATGATACGGGCTCCTACGATCCCCACATCCGGTCTCACAAAGTAACCGCTGAGAGCGCGCTCAAAGTCAGCAGATAAGGGGCAGAGCCTGTCGTCCACAAGGAGCACATACTTCTCCTTATCAATGACTGTATTTGAATAATCCGCGTGATAAAAGCCTCTGTGGTCGGTATCACGGACCACAACATCTTTATATCCCTTTGAGATAAAGAAATCCTGAAGCGCTTTTCTGCCGTTCTCATAGGCATAGAGCTTGCTCTCCGGATTATCCGCCGTAGAATTTATGGACACTCTCCAGTGGTAAAGGACTTCCGGGATATGTGCAATTTTTTCCTCATCCATTCCATCTGTGAGTCTCAGGATAAAGTCATAGTCCTGCGCTCCGTCATATTCACTGCGGAATCCTGTCTTGACAGCAAGCTCACGCTTCACTGCGAGGAAATGGCAGATGTAGTTATTGCTGTAGAGTAGATCCAGATTAAAGTCAGGCTTCCTGTTCGGACGGAAGAAACGGTCTGTTCTTGCATCATACTTATCTTCATCCGTATAAATGACATAAGCCCCGTGAACAGCTTCCTCTGCGATCCTTGAAAGAGCTGTGGGCTCAAGGAAATCATCATGATCAAGAAGCGCGATATAATTTCCCTTTGCGAGAGCCAATGCTTCGTTGGTGTTGCCTGATATGCCGAGATTTTCCGGAAGGCGCTTGTACACGATAGGAAGTCCCGCATCGGGATCAGCCATATATGTATTAACTACAGCTTCTGTATCCTGACCTTTTCCTGCATCGACTATGATAAGCTCATAATTTCCATAGGTCTGACGTGCGACCGAATCCAAGAGATGTGCAAAGTCATCAGGGTCCGGATCACATGCAGGTACAAGGATACTTATCTTTATGCTGCCTCCGATGATCTCATTTTCCCTTAAGAGCTCCGAGGTTTCACGGTTACAGCGCATTTCCTCCGCATATTCCCTGTCTGCCAGCGTTTCGCTGATACCTTCGACTGCACGGAAAACGGTTTTTTCGATACCGTTTCTCTCTGCATATGACTTAAGTTTTCTTAAATGCTTCCTGACTGAATCAAGATCCATAACATTCTCCCGTGTTTTTATACGCTTTATCAGCTGAGACGGTCTCTCTTACAGAGTTCATCCATTTCTTCTGTGCTGAGTTCTGCAAATTCTCTGGGACGCACAGTTCTGTCATCCACGTAAAATCCTTTTTTGCCTGCCCAGGGCTTTCCGAAGATTATCTCATCAAAAGGAATGTCCCATTTTTTCAGCCAGTCTATCATTACCGGTGCGGTATTGGCATTGATGAGTCCAAGGTTATTTTCGTAGGTGCGCATATTTCTGCTGGAGCAGATTATGATGCGGGCGCCCTCTTTTTTATATTCACGGATCTTGTCTGCGACTTCGGGATAGGGGATCAGATCCTCATATTTTTCATCCGGCTTTTTTACAGGGCAGATAGTTCCGTCTACGTCAAAAACAAATGTATAATCTTCGTACTTCAAAAAAACTCCTTCTCAAACACTGATGTTTACTGCTTTATCTCCTGCATTATGCGTATCGCATTGAGCACAAATGCAAGCACTTTATTGGGTCTGTCCATATGGAGCGGGAGCATGGACAGGAAAAGCGAACACTCAAAGAGCCTTATCATCCTGAAATCAATTCCGAGCTCTTCAAGTTTTTTCCTGAACGCTTCTTTATAGGCATGATTATCCCCGTCGATCCTTAAGTTCAGGTTCATGCCTTCATCCACTGAAATCTCATATAAACCGCTGTTCATGAAATCATATGAACCGCAGATAGAATGTGAAAGCTTCGCTATATCATAGGCAGGATCCGTAAAGAGTTCATCCTTACTCTCCGCGCCCTTGGGGTCGATGAACCGCATGAGGTTCACTTCTGATGAATACAGGATATTTGAAAAACAAAGATCTCCGTGTCCAACAACTTCCACTATATTTTCATTATTTTTCCCGATCAAACGATCGTAAAGCGCGATATATTCATTTACGATCTGATCGATTCCGTTGAAACGTGTTCCTGAACGGAGCATGGCATCGAGCTTCGGATATTCGGGATGACGCTTTAATTCTGCGGTCCTGCTCAGAACCTTATCGATGTAAAGTTCTTTTCTCCTGCCGTAAAATGCTTCCCAGGATACGGGCCTCGCATCTCTTGATCCTATGAAACGGAAAAGGTTTCCGAGTATGCGGTCAAATTCCTCAAGGGATATGGCGCCATGGACATAACGTATCGCAAGGTCTGTCATATGCATGCGTTCCATGGTATATGATGCCGCGCCTTTTTCCTCTTTATAGTCATAGGGCTCCACAAACCAGTACTTCATGTGGTCAGGGAGAAGGTGGTAAAAACTGTACTCCGCGTGAATCTTTTTGCAGTTTGTGCTGGTTTTTACAACGTTATATTCATCGCCTGCAACGGAGTTAAAAAATCTCGCTTCAAATCCACTGGTAATAAAGCTCAGGAACGCATCCCTGCCTGAAATATCCGCAAATGCATCTGCCTCGATCTCAGTATCGTCCTCAGTTGCTGCCCGAACAGCATCAGTAGAATCCGCTTCATCCATCATTTCTTCCCAACTTTCGATATCAGGAAACAGGACTGCTGCGGTCTTTATGTCGTCCTTCACGATGAAGCGCTCTCTTATATGCACGGCTTTCCTCAAGAGCAGACGGAACTCCGCAGGGTTCACTACTGCACAATCGGAAAAAATATGTACAACGGGAGTTTTGGGCGAAAAGGATGATAACTCCGGCTCATGATCTGCATCCAAAAGCCAGAACTTAGTCCTTATGCCATTTTTTTCAAGCTGAGGATCTTCCACATGATGCTCAGCTATCTCCCGAAGGCTCTTTCTCTTATATATTGTATTTCCAAAGCTGTTTCCGCCGGTGATACCGCGGATCTCATACCCCGGTTTCTTTCTGTCATCATAGATCACAAAGACGTTTTTCATCTTTTTCTCACACTCCTGTGATTTTTACGATCATTTTGTACCGTGCTTTACGAGAGCTGCGATCATTGAAAGGATCATTGCCACAGCGATCAGCACAACTGCCACCATATGGTAAAAGTTTCCAAGGGAACTGGTTCCTGCCATAAAAATGGAATTTATGTAGGAATTGAAATCCTGAATATTGAACAGGCTTCCAAGAATGGCTGCACAATTACGAAGCGCCATAAACTCCGCTCCCCATCCGATAAAGGACGCGAGCAGTATCATAGGGCTTCTTCCGCTTATAAGCCTGCGTGCAAAATGATACCATTCATCGGCGCCGTCAAGTGCTGCGAGCACAGCCATGGCTCTCTCTGACTTTTTATGAGTCACGAGATACCTATTCATAAAACGGTATGAGGGCGCAAATGACAGATATACAAACAGCATTATAAGCAGGCACAGAAACAGCATTGCAGGGAACACGTTCAGCCTTCCCATGAAAAAGAGCTCGAAAGGCAGGATTATCGCAAGAAGCGCCGTTGTGTCAAAAAAGCGGTCCATTATCACACTGAGGACGCCGGTTTTTACGGATCCCGTCATGTGAAAGACCGCTCCTACCCTGTAGATCTCGCCAAGCTTAAAGGGAATGACGAGATTTATAAATGTTGTTCTGAAATAGAGAAAAAGCACATCCACGAAGGCGAGCTTTTTCTCTTCCATGAGCACCAGATAAAACCTTATGAACTTTGCAATGTGGGCTGCTCCGAAAAATATAAGGAACAGCGCCGCCTCTGCCATAGTTATCATTCGGTTATCTCCTCCGCCTGATAAGACTCAACTACCTTTGTCCTGTATTCACCGCGGATGGTAGTAGGACAGTCAACATAATTAAAGAGCATTTTCAGAACTTTGATTGCCTGTGATGTCATCTTTACGTTTGAAACCTGATCTGTCTCTCTCCAGGAAATAGGGAAGAAACGGCAGGTCTGATTGTAAAATCTGAGAGCCATGACCATGCAGTAGTTAAATGTAAGGTCATCAGGAAATCTCTCATAGAATCCGTCTTTCAGCATGGACACCTGGTACATATTGAGTCCGCTTCCGAGGTCGAATACTCTCTGACGGATAGCTGCTGCAAAGAGGAAGTCATAAACTACATTTCCAAATGTGCGGAAAAGTGAATATCCTTCAAGTCTGGAGCCCAGCATGAATCTTGCACCGAGAACACAGTCATAGGCTCTGTAGAGCTTTTTCTTAAGAACCGGAAGAAAGTCACGGATATTTCCCTGATCATCTCCGTGAAGGACAATGATATCATCGAAGTGATGCTTTACCGCATAACCGAAGGCAACCTTGTGTGAGCCTCCGAGTCCGTAATTATCAGCATTTCTAAGAAGATGGAGCGGAATTTCAGGATGATCTGCCTTGAAATCGAGAACTGCTTTTTCTGTATTATCTGTACTGCGGTTATTGACCACGATCACCTCAGTGATGTACTGCATGACTTCGTGATCCAACTGTGAAAGTACCCTTACGATCTGGTTTTCGCAGTTATAAGCAGGGATGAATAACAGTATTTTGTCCTTTTTTTCCATGTCCTTCTTCCTTTCTTTGTGCTTATTATCATTGACCCTCATAATTTACAGGTTCAAAAATTTGTCCAGTTCGGTAGTCGGTGATGCTGGGGTCAAGCCTCGTCTCCGCAAAGTATGCAGAGTTTATCCCGGCATCTGTTCCTACTGCGTTCAGGGCTTCCTGATCGTAGTGATAGGTGTCTATCATGTGATCACTAAGTGCCGAGAACATCGTCGATACCAGTACGAATCTGGGGTCTGTCCTGCAGAGCTCTGTCTGCACGTCAAGTATCCGTGAATATGCATCAGGATCAGTATTTGTAGCACCGATCCTTATCATCAAAAATTTGTCGATTCCGCAGTAAAACATCTTGCTCGAAAATACATTTATATCCGCAAGATACTGCTCTGTGGAAATACCCTCGATAACATCATTTTCGCCCTGCAAAAATACAAGGAACTGGTTTCGGACTTCATAGCCGTTTTCCTTGAGCCATGTCTTGGCATTGAGATATCTGGTCTTTACGTCCTCACCCACTGCGTCAGTCGCCCAGTATGTGGAGGGTGTTCCGCCTTTTGACGCAGAAACCGCGACTACAGGAACTCCTGTCTTTTCGTAATAAGCATTTATGAATGATGTGACCAGGGTTCCACGCTTCATGAACACGTCATTCATAACGGGCGTATTTTCATAGAAACCAAAGGGTTCTGTTATGGTATAGAGCTTTGACGGATCCGAAACTGAACGGAACTCTCCGCCTGCGCCCTCAGTCAGCGCCGGCGCCTGTGAGGCATCTCCGCCCCAGCCTGACATATTGCTCTGTCCGGCAAATACTATGAGATCGACTTTTACAGGACCTGACTCTTCCTCGTCCCTGATCTCGGTTTCTTCTGCTTTTTCAAGCTTTTTACGGATTTCAGGATCGATCTCTGCCTCATTATCAGACACAGGTTCCATCTCAGGATCAGACACCGTTACCGTACCCGATGCAGTTGCAAGGATACTTCCCGGAACAGTACCGTTCCTTCTCGCCTTATATGCCCTGTAAAACCGCTTTGCAAAAATCCCGCCGGCGCAGACAAGACATATGAGCAACAGAATCATTATAAATAATACTGCTCTGTTTTTTCTTTTTTTATGCCTTTTCTGTCCGGTCACGATGATTCCTTCAGTCCTTCTTTTCGATAAAGATCTTTCTAGAGATAAAGTTGTAAACCATTACGATACCTGTTGCGAATATTTTTCCAACCTGTTCCTTAAAATCAAAAAGAATACCGCTCTTAAGGATTGCAAGGCTTACATTGTCATATATTATCAGTACACCTAAAATGATTGCTTCATTAAGGAGAAGACCGATTGCGGAAAGGACTGCAAATACAATGAATTCCTTTCTCCTGTCCATATTCTCATCATGAACGAACACAAACTTCATGCTGACAATATAGTTGAATATCAAAGAGATCATGAATCCGAAGAAACCAGCCACCATAACTACCGGCTTTGAATCTCCGAATACGAATATGATCGCAGAATATACTGCAAAGTCGATCACAAATGAAAGACCGCCAACTACGCCAAAACGCAGAATCTGCTGAATAAGTGAAGGTTTTGCTGATTCCGTTGATTTCAATGTCATTTCCATAATATCCTCATAAACTTTCTAAAAAACACTGAACCTACTGCTACGTTTCTTTAATTTACAGCACTTTATTCAGACGGATAAAGTCACGAAGCGCATTTTTACCGATACCGATGATCCTCTTCATATTGATGGAGTTTACACCGCCCTGACGGGGTCTGAAGGTGATCGGGATAAATCTTAAGTTTCTCTTGTGCTTTGTATACGCAACTGTGAGGAGCACGTTTGTTAAGAAGTAATCCCTCGGCACGTACTTTATCTCACGCTTGAGTGTTTCTGCCTTCATAAGACGGAACGGGGTATTTGCATCCTTTACCCATACATGGAAGCAGAGGAAGATCACTGTTTTCAGTACCTTTGTTACAAATACGCGGGAACCGCCGTCCTGTCTGTGATTTCTGTAACCTACCACCATATCGTAGTGGCGACGGCATCTCCAGAATGCAGGAAATTCCTCAGGTCTTGTCTGACCGTCAGAGTCTGTCTGGAACACATAATCTGCTCCATTTTCAAGGGCATAATGATATCCGTAAAGGATCGTGGGACCGTGACCTGAATTATCCTTATGAAGTGCTACGAGCTGCGGACGCTTTGCCGCTTCTTCCTGAAGTACGCTCCATGTGTTGTCACGGCTTCCGTCATCGATGATAACGAGACGGCTTTCCTCACCTGTCATGACAACCATCGGATACCATTCCTCGATCACTTCTCTGATAGTTGCCTGTTCATTGTAAGCGGGTATCACCGCATAAAGCTTATCCATTTCTCTCTCCCAGCCTTTACTCATGCTGCTTTTCTCTCTCTGCGGATCTCCACCATACGGTAAATAAATACCGCAAGATAGATCACCAGATAACCGTAATAAAGTACTGACGCTATCATGAGCGCCTTATCATTTTCCGAAAGGACTCTCATTCCGAATCCAAACCAGAAAAGAACTACTCCGTATAATAACACAAGTCTGTCTGACAGTGCTTTCTCAATTCCCTCAGATGCAAGTTTTCTAAGTGCCAGAACCCCTGCAGCAGCTGCATTCAGGACAAAGTAATCATAGGACCTGTGATAAGTCATCACAAGGCTTACAAGGAGCAGAAGTGAGAACACCTCTCCATCCATTCCTTCAGGTACCGCAAAGACCGCCCCGAGAAGGATGATCATAAGCGCAAGGGTTATGAGAACAGACCAGGATGCTCCTCCTGTCAGTGCTCCCACATCGATAGAGCCTTCGCCTGTGAGGGCTGCCGAAACCTTGAGAGGTTTTATGATCATATCCATAAAAGGCTCGTGAAGCCATACCGAAGCCATAAATGTTCCGACGATATGAGGGATCACCGAAATGATAAATTCCTTCCACTTACGCTTGTAAATGAAATACAGAGCGATCGGTGCCGTAAGTGTATATTTGAAATACGAAACTGAAAGGCATATGCCTGACAAGATGATATTTACCGCACCGCTTTCTTTACCGTCTTTTTCTGAGATCCATACTGCCAACAGGAAAAATGCAAAGGAAAACAGCGTATGCTGTCCGACTCCTATCTGATTTCTCCAGGGCGTTCCTGCCACCATGAGAAGGCTCAGCATCCTGAAAAGGTCGGTATCTGTATTTTTAAGAAACGTTTTCCTAAGAAGCAGGATTATGAGAACTGTCCATAAAAGGTTCATTATGAGCCACAGGACTTTTGCTGTTCCATAGGGAAGTACCGTCAGCGGAAAGAGCTCAAATAAGAGGCTCGGAAACTGGTTTGCTTCCATTTTCTGCGGTGCATCTATGGCTTCAAACGCTTCATAAAATTCTCTGATACCGTCCCGCTCAAGCGCGCCTGTGGGTGACAGACTCTCTGTATACGGATCTATCTTCATAGCAAGTGCTTTCGCAGCATCCCACTGAAAGTCCTGACTGAAATGCAGGGCGTTCCTCACGCCCTGCACAACCGAAAGCACCGTCATAAGCGCAAGAAACGCGTATATTGCTATGCAGATAACTTTCTTTTTATTCAAATCAATTCCCTCATAACCGTTCAGACAACGGTCCTTCGGTGATCACTTTGCAAGCTTGTTTACGACTTCGTTTTTCAGCTCTTCAAGCTTATTTTCAGAGTCCTCAAGGCTCGCACCCTTTACGCCCATGTAGAACTTGATCTTTGGCTCAGTTCCGGAAGGACGTACGCAGCACCATGAATTATTTTCAAGGTCAAAGTACAGAACATTGGAAGTCGGAAGACCTGTGCTTCTCTTTTCGCCTGTCTCCATAACTGTAACTTCATCCTTCTGATAATCACGGAACTCCTTAACAGCAAGACCTGCAAATTCCTTCGGCGGGTTATTTCTGATGCGCTCCATCATATCCTGGATCTCTTTCGCACCGTCAACACCCTTAAGTGTTACTGTGTGGATGCCTTCTCTGTAGAAACCGTACTTCTCGTAGATATTTACCATCTGGTCCCATACAGTGATGTTCTGAGTCTTGCACCATGCGGCAACCTCAGCAAGGCACATAACTGCCACGATAGCATCCTTATCACGGGCATGTGTTCCAACAAGACATCCGTAAGACTCCTCATAACCGAATACATACTCGTAAGTATTCTGCTCTTCAAAGAACTTGATCTGCTCGCCGATATACTTAAATCCTGTAAGAACCTCGATAAGCTTGAGCTTATACTCTTCAGCGATAGGATCAGCCATGTTGCTGGATACGATCGTCTTTACAAGAGCTCCGTTTTCCGGAAGTTTTCCGAGACGTGCGAGCTCACGGATACGGTACTCAGCAATGAGCATACCTGACATATTTCCTGTGAAAGGCATGTACTCGCCTGTTGCTGTATCCTTTGCATAGATTCCGAGGCGGTCTGCATCAGGATCTGTTGCCATTACGATATCAGCATCTTTTTCCTTAGCAAGCTTGAGGGCAAGTGTAAATGCCTTGGGATCCTCGGGATTCGGATACTCAAGTGTTGTGAAATCAGGATCAGGAAGCTCCTGCTCAGGAACTACATATACGTTCTCAAATCCGAGCTCCTTAAGTACACGGCGTACCGGTACGTTACCTGTTCCGTGGAACGGTGAGTAAACGATCTTTATGTCCTTAGCAGCCTTCTCAAGAAGATCAGGATGGATGATCTGCTTCTTTAACTCTGCGATATACTTGTCGTCGATCTCGCTTCCGATCACATTGTAAAGACCCCGAGCCTTTGCATCTGCAAGATTCATTGTCTTTGCATCGCTGTATGACTTAACAGCATCAACTTCTGTGATGATATCCTTATCGCGGGGAGCTGTGATCTGTGCGCCGTCCTCCCAGTAAACCTTGTATCCGTTGTATTCCGGCGGATTGTGGCTTGCTGTGATGACTACGCCTGCTGTGCAGTGAAGCTCACGAAGTGCATATGAAAGCTCCGGTGTCGGGCGGAGTGAATCAAATACATAAGCCTTGATTCCGTTTGCAGCGAGGCAGAGTGCTGTAACATCAGCAAACTCAGGAGACATACGACGGCAGTCATATGCGATGGCAACGCCCTTATCCTGTGTTCCCTCTTTAAGGATGTAATTTGCAAGACCCTGTGTAGCCTTACGTACAGTGTAGATATTCATGCGGTTGGAACCTGCTCCGATAACTCCGCGGAGTCCGCCTGTTCCAAATGCAAGATCTCTGTAAAAACGATCCTGGATCTCAGTTTCGTTATCTTCTATAGCCTTAAGCTCCTTTTTTGTATCTTCATCAAAATAAGGATCATTCAGCCAGTACTCATATTTCTTCTTAAAATCGTCCATTGCTGATAATAACTCCTTCAGTGTTTCTTGGTTTTAAACAGGTACATTATAGCACACCTGATAAGCTCACTGCACCATGGGTGCAGGGCTTGCTTTCAGTGTGTAATTGCTGTGATCAAGTGAGAAATTCGGGTTGTAATATGGATCACCCTTTTCAAGCGCATCCTTCCACTTTGTACGGAAGTGCTCTGCCTCAGCATTATAGCGCTCTGCTCTCGCGCTGTCAGATCCGTCTGTGTCGTCTCCTCTTGAAACTGACTCATAATGGAAAAGCTCTGAGAACGGAGTAAATACATTTAAGAGACCCTTTTCTCTGAGTCTCAGACAGAAATCAACGTCGTTCAGAGCTACTGCAAAGCTCTCGTCAAATCCGCCTACAGCCTCGTAATCAGCCTTTGAAACCATGAGACATGCTCCCGTAACAGCTGTTACATTCTGTGCGTAGCAAAGTCTTCCCATATATCCGAGGTTTTCCTTATAGAGACGGTAATGGGTATGGCCTGCTGTTCTATGTGCTCCGAGACCGATAACGATTCCGGCATGCTGTATCAGGTAGTCCTCGTAGTACAGCTTGCATCCGACAGCTCCTACATCATCCCTCTGGGCATACATGAGGAGATTTTCGATCCAGTCACGGGTTATAACCTCTGTATCGTTATTAAGGAGCAGGATGTAATCGCCTGTTGCCTGTGAAACTCCGTAGTTTACAAGCTTTGAGAAATTGAATCCGTCCTTTGAAGCAGGTGCTTCCACGATTTTTACCATAGGACAGGTGCGGAGGCTGTCATAACACTCCTTTGTGGCAGGATCTGTACTGCCGTTCTCCACGATCACGATCTCATAATTGTCATAGGATGATCTGGAGATAATTGACTCTGTGCAGCGCTTCAGGTCATCTGCATGATCCTTATTCGGTATCACGATACTCACCTTCGGGTGTGAAGTAAGCTCGTAACGGATACGGAAAATTGTTGCAAAGGCCTTTGTGCTCTCTATCTCAAAATTCTTAAATCCGCAGCCTGTAAGGTGTGATGCAACCGCACCCTTTGCAGCATTTATGGCATATGTCTTTGTATTGATGTCAGATGCAGTAGAACCTGCATGGCTTCTCCAATAGTAAAGAATACGCGGTACATGACATATCTTCTTTGCAGATGCTGTGAGGCGGAGGATCATATCGTGATCCTGGCTTCCGTCAAATTCACTTCTGAATCTGCCGACTTTTTCAGAAAGCTCTCTGGTAAATACAGAGAAGTGGCAGATATAGTTATTTGCCCTTAAGTTATCGATAGCAAAATCCGGCTTGAAGTGAAGTGTCACCATATTGTCAATGGAGTTACCTGTGAAAGTAGCCTCATCACAGTAAAGAAAATCCGGGTGCTCCTTCTCGATGACCTTCATGTAAGCATAAAGCACTGACGGATGAAGGAGATCGTCGTGGTCAAAGAGACCGATGTAATCACCGTGCGCTATATCAAAGCAGACATTGGTATTACCTGAGATTCCAAGGTTTTCCTCAATCTTTTTATACTGGATACGCTGTCTTTCAGGATATACGAGCTTATCCTTTTCGATGTACTCATCGACAATTTTTTTTACATAGCTGTGCTCATCATCAGAGCCGTCAGCAAGGCAGAGCTCCCATCCCGCATAGGTCTGATTTGTTACACTTTCTATCATTTCACGAAGGAACTGCTCCGGTGTGTTGAAGAGCGGTACGAGGATACTAAAAACATGTTTTTCTGAAAAAACAGTGTTTTCTTCTGCCCTTCTCTGCTCCTCATTCGGAAAACTGAGTGTTCCGTGGTAGCGGTACGCATTTCTCTCGATGCGCTTGCTCTTCAGCTTTCTGATCACTTCGCTGACGCTTCCAAAACGCTTCAAGCGTACGATCACCGCAAGGCTCTTTGCATAGACTGTGCGAAATGGCTTGATCATCTTAAAAAGCTTACTTTTCTTAAGTGTATCAAGCTTTCCCTTCATTTCTGCGTTATCAGCTTCACATTCCACAAGCTCACGAGTCAGCTTCTCGTTTTTCTTTTTTTCGTCTTCGTACAGTTTTTTGTAGTACTCTGCCAGATTCTCTCCGGCATTAAGTTGTTCTTTTTCTGTATTTCCCATTTCTTCGCCTTAGTTCACTTCCTGTGCCGTGATCCATCCGGTACGGCATCCTTTATATCCGCCAAAGAATCCTTCTTTCACAAGACCTATCTGTATTTCCGTCCTGTCACCATTCGGCAGTAACGCCTTATCTATCATAAGGATAAATCCAGAAAGACTCAGATCCCTTTCCTTTGAAAAAACCTGTGGTACATCCGTCCTTAAAAGACGTACCGCCGGAAACGCCCGTTCCGTGTCACCCATACGGATAAGTATCCACGGATCATATTCGTATCCGTGATGTCCCGGACAAAATGCCCAGCCTCTTATCTCATAATAGTTTTCTCTCGCGCAGGCATCACTCCTGCAAAAACGGAAGGATTCCAGACTGTACATAATTTTGCCGGGCTTTTCCCTGAGTTTCATGAAGGTGTCCGCTGTGATCTCTGATCTGTCACTTTCGCGGAGCGCATCCGCGTCTATTATCTGACACTCTTCCTCGGGGTCAGGCACATTTACTCTGTATTCAAGTCCTGTATCAGTGAGATTCACGCTGTACCACGGATCTCCGTTCCTGATGATCGCCGCATATTTTTCTTCAAAAAATGCTCTTTCAGAAGCCAGACGCTTAAAAGCGCCTTCGTTTATCTCATCACTCTTACGGCTGAGACTCTCATGATGAATGAGGTGTGTATCTGAAAGGCAAACATTGTAAAGTCCCTCTGACAACAGACCCGCACAGAGATCCACGTCTGTATAGGCAATGGCAAGACCTTCGTCAAAGCCATGTATCCTGTCAAACTTTTCCTTTGTAACCATGAGGCAGGCGCCTGTGACCGCAAAGCAGTTATGAACTCCTCTGTTCACGCCGTGATAGTAATCCCTGTCATCAGTGTAGCCTGCGAGCTTATGAGAAGCTCCTGTCCTGAGGAGTGTTATACCGCAGTGCTGTATCCGCTCTCCTCCGGGGTACAATAATTTGCACCCTACAGCACCCACATGCTTTCGTTCCGCATACGATGCCATCTGTCTCAGAAAAGCTGTTCCTTCCGGCGCTTCCACATCGTCATTAAGGAACAGTAAAAACTCTGCGTCTTTTGCTTTTGCCGCGCCTCTGTTGCAAAGAGCGGAATACACAAATGGCGACTCACAGTGCTCATAGCTGTATCCGTACTTTTCAGAAAGCGCCAGATACTGCTGTTTATTGCTCTCAGAACTTCCGTTGTCTATGACAACTATGTCGAGCCTTACTTTTTCCTGCTCAGCAGAGCGTCTAATGGAGCTCACACAGGTCTCAAGGAGATCCGGATGGTCCTTTGAAAGTATCACCGCTGTGATCTTTGGATCAAAACCTGTAAGCCCGGCTTCGTCAGCAGAGTTCTTATCTCCTGCAAAAACGTAGTCAGCATTTTCGCCGGTATGAGACAGGATCTCTGCGATATGCAGATGGCTTTCAGCCTTTAATGCACACTGGCGAAGAAACTCTTTACTGCCCTTTTGAAATGCGGGTGGTTCCTCCTGAACTCTCTCGGAAATAGTGCGTTTTACGAGGGTCAGACTTCCCGGATAGTAAATATAGTCAAGCGCATCCGGTGACCAGTCCGGCTTAAACCAGGGATCATGACGACCGCTTTCATCAAGGACGTCTTCATCACCATAGATAAAGTCAGGAAGCTCTTCAAAAGAGAGGTCTTTCAGGTGCTTTTTTATCATTAAATGAGCCAGCTCCGATACCTTTGCTCCCGGCATCAGGAAGACTTCATAATTTTCCTCAAAACACGCCATTTGATCCGAAAGCCCGGAAAATGCAGATTTCTCCGCATTATTCCGTGCTTCCGGATCAGTTACATACGCCTGCACTTCATGCTCCTGTATCCATCTGTGATAAGGATTCTGAAGATTATTCAGTTTGTTTTCATATTCCGCGCGCTTCATACGAGACTCACCGGAACATATTCCGGTCTGGTGCCGTGTATCAGGTGTGACCACTTTGAGCCCTGATTATCCAGGGGTACGGCAAACTCAAACGCAAGAGGTTTCCAGAATCGTTCATCCACTTTTGCGATCGCGTACTCCATATGAAGATGAGCGCCTTCCTCCGCATGCTCAATGATGATCTGTGAATCGTCTGTATCAAAGAGCACTACGTGATCGGAGATTCCCGTGCCGTTTACTAGACACTCCTCAACAGGCTTTCCGTCCAGTGAAATACCTGCGATCTTTACCATGCAGTGGTATGTTGCAGGGTCAAAACGTATAGCTTTACAGCCCTCAGGAAGAACAGTATCAACTGTTATATTATCATTTTCATCCCTAAGCGCATTGATCACGCAGGAATTTTCCTCCTGATAGCCGAGACCTGTATCATAGTAGATCACAACATGCTCAGGTCTGTAGAGGAGCCGTGCCTGCTTTATCGTATTTTCGAACGGGATATTATTTCCGCCGAAAATAGAATACATTCCTACAAGAGAAATATTTCTGCCTGCGATATGTCTCTGGAAGCCTTCTTCCATCTTGTCAAATACCGCTTTCTCCGCTTCACTGATAGAAAGCTTCTGCCAGATATCCAGATCACCCATCCAGTCAGATCCTGCCTCTGCGATGTAATAACGCATAGCTCTGTAGATCAGGAAATCTACCGGTATAGGGAAATCATATGTCCACTCATAATCAATGATATTCCAGCCGTTACTGAATATCAGATTTGAGAAGATAAGGTCCAGATCAGTGCACTTCATGCTCATATGCTGTCCGGGAACAGAAGTCACCTGGAAGATCTCACGGAATTCATCTGTCATGATAAACTTCTCTGATGCTATCTTTCGCAGAGCAACAGCAAAATTAAGGATAGCTGTGATGCACTCACGGGCATGTCCCTTCTTTCTCATGAGGTCCAGCTCGTCATTCATACTACGTCCTGAAAGGAACTCAAAATCAAGACACTTAAGAGTGCCATCCTTTTCACGTACTGCCTTGCACTTATTCGGCTTAAATGCAGTACCCTTGAACTCTTCACGTATCTTCTCACAGGCATCGTTCATCTTTTCGAGATGAGGGATTGCCTCCTTTGTGAAAGGATATTTCACAACTACCTTGCGGTGGCTGTCATCTTCCTCGATGTCAGTACGTATCTGGTACAGCGGATCTCTCTCATTACTGTGCTTTGAATAGATAGAATGGCGCATCGAACCGCTCTCAAGACGCATATTCTTCTCAAGCACAACAAGGAACGAATTTGAGAAGAAAGGGAAATAACCGTCAGCTAACGCTTCATCAAAAGCCCTTCCCTCATCAAAAAGAGTGATCCTCTCACCATCAAAGTTTCTCTTGTTATCGTTAAATTCACCCGGAGACGGCAGGCGGTCATCAGAGTAAATGGTGATCGGAAGCTTATAATCCGGGTAAGGATAAAAGAATTTTGACTTATATCCTGTTTTCTTGAAGAGCTTTTCGAGACCTTCCTTGGAGAAAGTATGTGCACTTCCGCCGTTATGATAGCCTTCGATACCATCGAAATATCTGCCTGTATGATCTTCTCTGCATCCGGCAAAATACTTCATTCCGTACTTATTCTCGATAGCGATGACGATCTGTCCGCCGTGGGCGAGATGTCTTGTAAGGATCTGAAGGAATTTCTCGTAAGGCTGCTTGTCATGGATGTAGGACACTGCATACTCAAGCACGCCGATAAGCATGATGTAGTCGTACTTTTCATCAAGATGCTCTTCGATATCCTCGAAGTTGCCTACGAGAATATCGATATTATCTGCATCCTTATTTCTCCATGCATTTATAAGGCTTCTCTTACGGCTGAGCTCGATACATGTGACATGACCTGCTTTTTCTGCAAGAGTGCCTGTGATAGCACCGCATCCTGCTCCGATCTCAAGGATCTTGTGATTCTTTCTGATAGGCAGGAAGTCTACGATATTACCTCTGAGATGAGACAGGTGATAGAGCACACTCCAGCGCTTCTCAACCGCAATGATATGGTTAAACTCATCCTTTGTATGTGTTTTTACGATCTGAAGAAGGGCATCCTCTTCGGCTCCCTCAGAATACAGATCCTCTCCGGGATAATCGGTGTAGTCCAGATGTACCTTTCCGATGTCCTCGAATTTCTTATCCATTACCGGTTCCTTTCTATTATGGATGGGATCTCTCTACTGTCGTTTCCATTCCCATGTCGTAATATCCTACTGTGTCCTTTGTAGAGATCACGGTTATATTGAAAATGTCATACATTCTGTTATAAACCGTAAATTCCCCTTCCCTGTATCCTACAAGACCGAGGGATATCAGGTACTCACCGCCCTGCAGGCTCATATCCTGTGTAAAGGTAGCTGTAAGCTCGTCACCGTCTTCCACCGTTCCGGTATCAACCTTTTCAAACATGGTATTAGTACCGGTTATCTCGACGCCCATACGGTTCTTGAATGAAACCGCGATTATCGGCTGATGAATATGCGCATGAAATCTTGTCCTTACACGGATAGTAAAGGAATCTCCTTTAATGATGGTATTCGTTATCTGGCCACTGTTGTCAATACAGCAGAAATCAACGATCTCTCCCAGGCCGTTTCCGTAAATGTCCTGCGCCGGATTGAGAACCATCTTGTCACGCCAAAGTCCTTTTCCTGTTTCCTCGCCGTTCATACCGCCGCGGTTCAGAGAGCCTGCATGATCTCCCGGCTTTGAATCAAGCTGGTTTACGAGCACTTTTTTGTACATATCGATGATTTCTTTAGGAGCGCCTTCACCGATCTTTTTACCTCTGTCCAAAAGTATTACCCTGTCACAGTACTTACTGATACTGGAAAGGTCATGGCTTACGAAAAGGATGGTCTTTCCTGCCTTCTTGAACTCCTCGAACTTATGATAACACTTGTTCTGAAAGAAGATATCTCCGACAGAAAGCGCCTCATCAACGATAAGTATTTCAGGATCTATATTGATCGCAACCGCAAAAGCCAGACGGACAAACATACCGCTGGAGTAGGTCTTGCACTTCTGATATACAAAATCTCCTATATCCGCAAAATCCAGGATGTCCTGAAGCTTTGCGTCGATCTCTTCTTTTGAAAAACCGATCATGGTTCCGTTAAGATAGATATTCTCTATACCGGTAAATTCCATATTGAAGCCCGCACCGAGCTCCAGAAGGGCTGAGATACGTCCGTTGATCTCAACATTTCCGGAAGTAGGGCTCAATACGCCTGTGATGATCTTCAAAATGGTGGATTTACCTGAACCGTTTGTTCCGATGATACCAACAGTTTCGCCCTGTTTTACATCCATCGAAACATCCCTCAGAGCGAAGTGCTCGTGATAAAGCTTCTTTCTCGTGAGTCCCAGAGAATCTCTGAGACGGTCTCTCTGATGATCGTAGAGTTTATACATTTTGTCGAGATGCTCGACCTTGATTGCTGACTGCATTAAAAAACCTCAAAAATAGTGTCTCGTAAAACCTATTACATGATGTCCGCAAAGTGGACCTTAAGTCTTCTGAAAACAACTGCTCCGAAAAGGAATGTTACTGCTGAGAAGATCCAGAAATATGCGGTGGAATAAAAGTGTTCCCAGAACCACATATTGTCCAGAAGAGCCATTCTGTAACCATCTACCAGATAATAGACAGGATTCAGCTTAAACAGGATCTGAAGCGGTCTGGAAAGTGAATCCAGATGCCACATTATAGGTGTGATCCACACGCCTACCTGAAGGGCGATACCGATTATCTGTCCCAGATCTCTGAAAAATACCACGATGGAACATGTGATATAACTCATTCCAAGCACCAGAATAAAACCGCAGAATGTGAAATATGGCAGCTGAAGCCAGTACAGTGTCGGATAATATCCGCAGAGTATCAATAAAACACATGCAATTCCTGTAAGGAAAACGTGAATGAACAGAGCACTGATAACCTTTATGATAGGCAGGATACTGATCTTGAACACAACTTTTTTAACAAGAAACTGATAAGAAAGAAGTGCACTGGTTCCCTGTCCCCATGCATCTGAAAAGAAAAACCAGGGGGTGATACCTGCGATCAGCCATAGAACGAACGGATATGTAGTATGTCCGGTCACATCTGTCCTTGCTCCCACCGAAAACACGAACCAGTATACAAGTACAGTCACGACCGGCTGAACAAATGCCCAGAAAATACCCAGATACGAGCCTGCATATTTAGACTTGAAGTCATTTTTTGCTAATTTCCATATGAGCTGACGGTTCTGCCAGAGCTCCGTGGGGAGACTGACGATCCTCTCATAACCAAGGATAAATCCAATGAACGCGGCATCCAGCATACAGCAGGATATGAGCTTTTTTAGGATCTCCTGCACGGGATCCGCAAGAACATTATGATGCAGAATGATATAGGCATTACAGAGTACTACCATGAGCAGTACTCCGATGATCACCTTTTTCTTTTTTGTCATAGAACCAAATCCTTCGATGAAGCTTTACTGAATCCCGCGCTCTGACTTGAATACAGAGAAGTCCGGCCAGTTACGGTCACGGTCGTTGATATTTAACTCTTCCGGCTTGATGGAATCAGGCCATTCGATACCGATCTCCGGATCGTCAAAACGGAGTCCGCCGTCATCTCCCGGATGGAAGAAATCGTCGCACTTATATGCAAATTCAGCCTTTTCAGAAAGCACAAGGAAGCCGTGTGCAAAGTTTCTCGGGATGTAAAACATCTTCTTATTCTCAGCTGTGAGAAGAACACCGAACCACTTTCCGAAAGTCTTTGAACCGGGACGGAGATCTACAGCAACATCATAAACTTCTCCGCTAAGAACGCGAACAAGCTTTGACTGCGGATACTTATTCTGGAAGTGCATTCCGCGAAGAACCCCGCGTGTTGAGGAAGACTGATTGTCCTGTACGAATACATCCTCAATGCCAGCCTCTTTGAACTGATCTGCACGGTATGTCTCCATGAAATAGCCGCGCTCATCCCCGAAAACCTGGGGTGTGATAACCTTAAGTCCTTCGATCTCACATGTTTCTACTGTAATCTGTCCCATAATGTCCTTTCATTTCTGTACTACCGTCCATCAGCTTTCGCATGAACGGTAACTACCCTGTACTGCGCTGGATCAATCTCCGAGAGAAAGATTCAGATTTAGATCAACATATCCCTCGATGCCGTCCACATGACCTTTTGAAGAATACTGCCATGCGTCATAACGGCCTTTATAGCTGGGAGTCCGTACTTTGTACTGTGCAAGCCAGATCTTCCAGTCTCCGAGTGATTCCGTATCAATATATTTATTAAACCAGTTTTTGCTGGCGTAAACACCGGCACGGTATCCCATACCTGTGAGCGTTTCACAGAACGCATTTATATTGGCAGTTCTCACTGCCTTATCGAGGCCGTCTGCTCTGCCTCCCGAACCCTCAACATCGATAAATACGGGAGTTGAAAGCTCCTCCGGCTTCACAAGGGAAGCAACCATACTGGCTTCTTCCACGGCTTCTGTAGTATTCAATGCCTGAGTAAAGAAATATACACCGATCTTCATTCCCGCAGCTTTTGCACCTGCAAAATTTTTCTGAAAATAAGGATCCTCAACGAGTGAACCGCTGGATGATCCCCGGTAGCCTAAGCGGATAATGGCAAATTCAACGCCGCTGTCCCGCACGGTCTCCCAGTCTATATCTTTATTGTACTTGGAAACATCGATTCCAAGAGTACCATTAGAGAGGTCGATCCCGCCTGCTTCCAAAAGCTCGCCGTCGTCTTCCTCGTCTATGTCTGCTGTATCTTCCTCTTCTGCGTTGATATCCGATTCCATAAAGATCATGGAGCTGATATCCGCAACTGCGGTATAGGATATCTCCTGCCTTACAGTCACCGTGCTCACTTCCTCCGGCGCAATGTAACCCGGTGTGGGTGTGAGCTCCACGGTATATCTCCCGCTCGGAAGATCCGCCGCGTACAATATCCCGTCCTGATCAGAATCTTCGTAAGACGCAGAAAATGAATCGCTGTTCACGGTGCAGATAAAATCAACACCACTAACCGGCCTCCCGTCCCTGTCAACCACGATCATTCTGATATCGCGGTTGACGGATGAGAGCAGCAGCGTGAGCTGGGATCTTTCCTCCTGATAAGTTTTTTGATCCCGCGCTCTTACCGGATCATCAACAGGTGTGATCCCGGCATCTGCCAGTGCCGACAGCGATTCCGTTTCAGGCACAGCTTCCCCCGGAGGTTCCTCTGATGCGCCGTGTATTCCCTCTTCTGCCTTTATCTCCTGCCCTGTGGCGGGAGCGGATCTGCTCCATAAAGACAGCATCAGAAATGCACCCATGATCGTCAGAACCCCTGAAAAAAGTGCTATAAGTATAAACTGCTTATACCTCATTTGCCACATCGACCAGGTACTGGCCGTATGCAGTCTTCAGCAGAGGCTCTGCAAGCTTTAAGAGTTCCTCTTTATTGATAAAGCCCTTCTTGTAAGCGATCTCCTCGACACAGGAAATATAAAGTCCCTGTCTCTTCTGGAATGCAGCTACAAAGTCTGCAGCATCAAGAAGTGAATCGTGGCTTCCTGTATCAAGCCATGCAAATCCGCGTCCGAGAGTCTCTACATAGAGATCACCGCGCTCAAGATAGGCGTTGTTCACAGTTGTGATCTCAAGCTCTCCTCTTGCGGAAGGCTTAACATTTTTCGCAATATCAACAACATCATTGTCATAGAAGTACAGTCCCGGAACTGCGTACTTTGACTTCGGATTCTCCGGCTTCTCCTCGATGGAGATAGCTCTTCCTGCTGCGTCAAACTCAACAACGCCGTAAGCTCTCGGATCCTTTACATAGTAGCCGAAGATAGTAGCGCCCTTGTCTCTTGATGCTGCGCGCTCAAGAACCGCTGAGAAATCATGTCCGTAGAAAATATTATCTCCGAGGACCATTGCAACGCTGTCATTTCCGATAAAGTCAGCGCCTATGATAAATGCCTCTGCAAGTCCGTTCGGATGCTCCTGAACCTTGTAGTTCATGTTGAGTCCGAGCTGTGATCCGTCTCCGAAGAGCTCCTCAAACATAGGAAGATCTCTCGGTGTGGAGATTATCAGGATATCCCTGATACCTGCCAGCATGAGTGTTGACAGCGGATAATAGATCATCGGTTTATCATAAACCGGCATCATCTGCTTTGAAACGGCTTTTGTCAGGGGGTAAAGTCTTGTACCCGATCCACCTGCAAGAATAATACCTTTCATAAATACATCTCCTTTTTACCGATTTTAGCGGTCAGAATACATCTTGTCGTAATATTTCTGATAATCTCCGCTGGTAACCTCTGTCATCCATTCCTGGTTCTCAAGGTACCACTTAACGGTCTTCTTTATACCCTCAGCAAAATATGTCTCAGGCTCCCAGCCAAGCTCTGCCTTGATCTTGTCAGGCGCGATAGCATAACGGCGGTCGTGGCCCTTTCTGTCTGCTACGAAGCGGATAAGCTCCTCGCTGACATTTGCCTTTCTCGGGTCAGAATCAGGAAGGATCTCCTTCAGAGTATCGAGGATGATGTGGATGATCTCGATATTCTGCTTTTCATTATGTCCGCCGATGTTGTACTTCTCACCGATGCGTCCGCCCTCGAGTACCATATCGATACCCTTGCAATGGTCATCTACATAGAGCCAGTCACGGATGTTCTTTCCATCGCCGTAAACCGGAAGCTCCTTGCCCTGAAGCGCATTGTTGATGATAAGCGGAATGAGCTTCTCAGGGAACTGGAAAGGTCCGTAGTTATTGGAGCAGTTTGTGATTACTGCCGGAAACTTGTATGTATCAACATAAGCCTTTACAAGAAAGTCTGAAGAAGCCTTACTTGCAGAATACGGGCTGTGCGGTGAGTACGGTGTTGTCTCATAGAAGAAATCTGTGAGATTGTCGAGAGATCCGTAAACCTCATCAGTTGAAACATGAAGGAACTTCTTTCCTTCCTTAAATGAACCGTCTTCGTTCTCCCATGCATCCTTTGCGCAGTTAAGCATTACAAGAGTACCGAGAACGTTTGTCTCTACAAAGATCTCAGGATTTACGATACTGCGGTCTACGTGGCTTTCTGCGGCAAAGTTTACAACGTAATCAACGTCATTTTCCTTAAATACCTTTGTTATCGCTTCACGGTCACGGATATCAGCCTTTACGAATGTATAATTATCACGGTTCTCAACATCCTTGAGATTACCGAGATTTCCTGCATAGGTAAGCGCATCAACATTGATGATACGGATATCATCGCCATGCTTTCTAAACATGTAATGAACAAAATTGGAACCAATGAATCCGGCTCCTCCTGTTACAAGATAAGTCTTCATTTTGACCTCCGTTAAATCGGGATAAATTAAACGAGGCGCGTAAATTGCGCACACGAACCCATAATTGCTAAAAGTATAGCACAAACCTTCTCTCGTGACAAACCCGTACATTATTGACCACATCCCCCGTACAATAAGGAGATATGAATGAAATTATGTACAAAAGATTTGCTAGAAACAGCACTTTTATACTGTATAATGGACAAAAAGGGGGAGATGATATAAAAATGCCATATCATCTCAGATCGGAGGGGTTATGACATTCAGTTTATGTATGATCGTTAAGAATGAAGAAGAAATACTGGCGCGATGTCTGGATTCTCTTCATGATCTTATGGATGAGATAATAATCGTTGATACCGGTTCTGATGACCGTACCGTTGAGATCGCAAAACAGTATACAGATAAGGTTTTCTCTTTTGAATGGCACGATGACTTTTCAGAAGCCCGTAATTTCGCCTTTTCCAAAGCTACCATGGATTACATCTACAGTGCCGATGCAGATGAAGTCTTGGACGAAGAGGAACACGAGAAATTCCGCATGCTGAAGGAAGCGCTCCTGCCTGAAATAGAGATAGTACAGATGTACTATACAAACCAGCTCGAGTTTAACACTACCTATAATTATGATGAGGAGCTCCGTCCGAAGCTTTATAAGAGGCTCAGGACTCCTGTATGGGTAGACCCGCTTCACGAGACCGTGCGTCTGGATCCCGTTGTATTTGACAGCGATATAAAGATCCGCCACTGTCCTACTTCTGCTCATCAGAACAGAGACTTTGCGATCTTCCAGAAAGAGATAAAAGAAAACGGAAAGCTTTCCGAAAAATTACAGCGCATGTACGCCCGTGAGCTGTTTATATCAGGTTCTGACGATGATTTCCTCAATGCAGAGCCCTATTTCCGTAAGCGTATTAATAAAGATGCGTCAGAAGACCTCATCATGCACGACGCATGCGTACTGGTAAAATGCGCCCGCATAAGGAACGACTCCGATGCCATGCTTTATGCCGCAGGAAGGGCACTTGCCGCAGACGAAACGCCTTCCGAAGTGGTCTTTGAGCTCGGAGAGTTTTACAGAAGCCGCCATGATTTCAACGAAGCAGTCATGTGGTACTACAACGCAGCCTTTGAAACAGAACCGCTCTTAAACCAGAAATACGGCGGTCTGTTCCCGTTCATGGGGCTTCATGTAACATACGTTATACTTGGAGACCGTGAAAAAGCCGCAAAATATGGCACCCTCATGAGAGAGTGCCAGTAACCGATCCTCAGTGTCCCTTAGGAACTCTGGAGAGCATATTTTTTTCATAAGTCCTGTCCGCGATCAGGAGATGGATGAACAGGATAGCGAGGAATACTGCCGCACCCCATATCGCTCTGACTCCGAAAAAGTGACAGAGCACCGTGGACAGCACACCTCCTGCAAAAAACAAAAATAACATGATGAAATGACCGGTCGCCACGCGGCCGGCCTTTTTATCGCCGTCGCGGACCGCTTTTACCAGATTGCTTCCGGTCTGTCGTATGTGATTTGTAACAAAAATCGTTGCCATGGGGATGCCTTCATTCTGTCTGAAAGTATTGAACTGCATGGAACAAATGAAGTTCAGTGCCACCTGACATATCTGGTCAGGCGCACTCACAGGAAGTGCTCCGAGGATCAATACCATCACTATCTCAAACCCCACAAGGATAGTATCCCAGCGGAGCATATGATACTCTTTCACTTTTTTCGCAAGTATCTCTGACACGATCGCCCCGAGAAAATAGGCTGAAATAGGAATGAGCAGATATAACACGCGTTCCATATTGCGATTTCCAAGCGCCATCGCGAACAACACCACATTTGCAGTCTGCGCATTACAGAACACTCCGCCGCGCACTGAATAGGTGTATGCTCCGTAAAATCCCGCAACAAAGATCAGCATCCAAAAAGTGCCGTGCTTCTCACACTCAAGAAAACTGACCTCTTCATTTCGTTTTTCTGACATGATAAAACCCTCTTTAATAACTGTGCTGCACTGTATTTTTACAAACGATCTTAGTATAGCACTACAGTCAAACACGAGTTATTCAATTTACTTATCACTGATCTGTCCGAAAAAGAGATACTGCTGCATGACGCCATTCCAGGGAGTGTACTTTTCCAAAGGAAAATGACCATCATAGTGATCCGCGAGGACACGCTTTATCCAGACATCCTCAGGGAAGAAGTCCATCCTGTGGTATGCAAAAAGCGCTGTACAGCTCGCAACCTTCACGCCTACGCCATAAAGCTTTTCAAGCTCGGTCAGAAGCTCTGCATCCGAAAGTCCTGCAAAGGCTTCGAGAGATACCTCCCCGTCTGCTATGTCTTTTGCCGCCTTCATAAGGTACTTTGTGCGATAGCCTGTTCCGCATGCAGAGATCTCATCTTCAGAGAGTGACGCCATCTGCTCCGGTGTGGGAAAAAGGTAGCAGCCGTCTTTTTCTATTCCTGCCGCTTTACAAAGCTTTTCCACGGATGCACGTATCGCAGGGATATTCTTTCTCTGAGATATGATGAAGGTCATTAATGTCTCAAAATACTCCTGCTTCAGGATACGTATTCCTTTTCCTGTTTCAGACGCGCGGAATAAGTAGTCATCCTCTGCTTTATCTATTTTGGCGCGTATCTTCGAGTAATCTGTCTTCAGATCAAGATACTCTTCCCAGAAGTCATAAAACTCTGTTTTGCCGCAGTTTATAAAAAACGTGTGCTTAAAATCAGCTGTTCCGTAACGCACTATATCATTGTCTTTTCCGCTGTATTCCTTGATTTCATCAGCATCAAAGAGCTCACGGATATTCAACACATAACCGCCTGCGATCACTCTGTAGCTTCCGTCAGGCTGTTCATTCCATCTGAAACACTGACCGCTTTCTGCTATTTTTTTCAGGTCAAAATCATCATGTACTTCCAGGATCACTGCCAAATCTCCCTTACTGCGCTTTCATATTCAACCGGATTCTTTGCGCGAAGAATTTTTCTGATACAACGCTCTTTTTCGCTGAAGTTCACACTGAGAAATCCCCAGAGTTCCTTCATGCGGTTCACCGCATTTATACCGCCTGCGCCGGGTGTTTCCATTTCCACGCGATACTGCTGGTATAATTCCGCGGTGAAGGCTTTAAGTTCATCCTTATCCGCACCTTCAAAACCGTTGAATCTCCTGATGAGGGCAGGGTCCTGCAAAAGTCCCCGTCCTATCATGATGTTTTGAACCTTTGGAAACATTTCCTTTATTTTCTGAAGATCATCCTCCGCATAAATGTCGCCATTATAAACAAGCGGGTGTCTGCTTTCCTCATAAAAAGCCCGAAACGCCTCCAGATCCGGCGTTCCTCTGTAAAAATCCTTTCCCACTCTGGGATGCACCGTAAGTTCTGACATAGGATAACGGTTGTATATCTCAATGAGCTTCGGAACCACCTCAGAATCACGACGTCCTATTCTTGTTTTCACAGAAAGGCGTACAGACGGCTTATCAGGGCTCTTTAACTCCTCACCCTCCCAGTTTTCGCTTATAAGGGTGATACCGCGCTTTTCCATTCCGTTAAAAACTTCGTCTAAAAACCGGTCAAGTTTGTCAGGATTGGAAAGAAATCCTGAGCCCTTACCGCGCTTAACTACAGAAAGCGCCGGACAGCCAAGATTTATGCTTATCTCCGGATATCCCAGCTCTGTTATCATCTCCGCCGTGTCCAGAAAGTCCAGACTGGAATTTGTAAGGATCTGCGGTACAGCGGGGATATTTTCATTATTTTCAGGAAGAATATCCCTCTTTTCTCTCTTTTTTATCTTGCCTTTTTCCATGGCAGATACAAAAGGCATGTAATACTTATCGGGTCCGCCAAAATATTTATGGTGAAGCCGTCTGAATACAAAGCCTGTAATTCCCTCAAGAGGGGCAAAATAATATTTCATAAAATAACACTCCAAACTCAGGGCATTATAGCCCGGTGCTGATTTTAACAATTATTTATTTCAATGTCACGCACTCAATTCAAGCCATTGTTTTTGGAGATAATTTTGGACAGGATGTAGAGGATCACTACCAGTGCCAGTGACAATAGGATCATCACAGGATTTTCGAACGCCTGCACAAAGCTCGCGCCGAATAGAGCCAGAAAGCCTATCATGAGTAACTTAGCGGCGATTATCGTGCACAGATATTTTCCTGCATTGTAGTCAGAAAGCCCAAACACAAGATTCAAAAATGCGGATGGCGTAAACGGAAATATCGTCACCACAAAAAGCGTTGATATGCTGATGCTTTGAACCCATTCTTTTCCTTTTTGAACCTTTTCATGATTTCTCATGATATATTCAACCGGCCGTCGTATGACATGCCGTATCAGGAGAAACACTAGGGTACAGCCCACAGAAGTTCCGATCCAGCTCAAAAGAAACCCTAAGAAAGGCCCGTATACCGCGATATTAAAGGTCACTATCCCTATGAGCGGCAGGGGCGGGATAAAGGATTCCAGCGCAGTTAAAAGAACGGCCGCTATCGGATTATTGCCGAGATTTTCCAGTATTTCCTGATAAAATGATATTTCTGACAATCTATTTATAATAAAACTGATCATATTGTGAACCCCATTAGTAAATTTACCGATACATAATTATCTTAATGATTTAAGGGTTTTACGTATTTTTATCCCTTACCGGTAACACGAATTGCTTCGCTTTTTATAAAGTTTACACATTCCTTCTTAATAATTTATGAGTAATCTTATAAAAACAGCTTAACGTTAAGTAAATCTGTTATACTGTTGTGCGTATATTTTATATATATTTCACGGGAGGTAGCATTTGTCTGAACATGCTTTTTTCTATATTGAATCAAATGTAGTGTGTACGATAGTCCTGATCCTGGTTCTAATCCGTGTTTACCGGGATGCTGACAAACAGCAGAGTCAGATCCTGTTCAGCAGGGTACTTTTTAGTCAGATCGTGTACTTTGGCGTGATCGATAACGTATGGATGCTTGTTGACAGCGGCATGTGGCCCAGGACAGAATTTGCGCTCCAGTTCACCAATATCCTGATCTATCTCGCCTATTCTGCTATGGGCGTCTTCTGGTTCACATATACGGAGTACATGCTGAAACGTGAATATATCCGTACTCTGAAGGGGCAGTTTCTTGCGTCTCTTCCCGGTATCATAAGCTGTGCCATCGTTATTATCGCATTTTTTGCAGGAAAGGGTTATTACCTTGATGAATCAGGTTCACTTTTAAATGCTGTCTTTTTCTACACGATGATAACCGTTCCTTTTGGATATCTGATCGCAGCTTCCTGCCGTGCTTTTTACCTTGCTTTTTCAAAAGAGGGCTATGCCAACCGGTCGTTATATCTTTCTGTCGGTGGTTACGCATTCCCCATTTTAATAGCCGGAGGACTTCAGACAGTCTTTTGGAGAGGGTCGTTCCTGTGCTTTGGCGTAATGATCTCCATGATCTATGTCTATATCAGCTCTCTTGAAAGCAAGATATATATGGACCCGCTCACTCAGGTCAATAACCGCAACAACCTGAACCATTATCTGGACCGGGCGCTGAAAAACAGCCTAAGCTCCGAAAAACTTTATGTTCTGATGATCGATATCGACAGGTTCAAGGAAATTAATGACATGTATGGGCATCAGACGGGAGACCGGGCACTTATCAGGCTTGCCAAGATACTTAAGGGACTTTGCAATGATCCTTCCAGACATTTCGTAGCGAGGTACGGCGGTGATGAGTTTATCATCGTAGCATCCGTTGAGTCCGAGAATGAGATTCTGACTCTTATCGACTCCATAAGAGAACAGCTGGCTATTCCTGATGCAGATGAGAAAAATCCATATCAGATAGAGCTCAGCATAGGTTACGCCCTGTGGAATCCTACATATATGAAGAAAGTTCAGGATCTGATATACATGGCTGACGGAGCCCTTTATGAAGAAAAGAATGCCCGCAGACAGCGAGCATTTTGATAATCCCTATACAAAAACAGCAGTACCGAAGCCTTTACAGGCACATCGGACTGCTGTTTTTACTTTTAAATTAGTGTTCAATTTTTTGCAAGCCAGTTTCTTACTACCGGGAAGAAAACGCCGCCTACAGCATTTCCAAGTGTGATCACAAGGACACGCACGAGCATATCTCCGCTCCACATTCCCGCTGCTGACACATAAAACATATCTGCGATGCAGTGCTCATATCCGCTCAGGATAAATACTATTACACCGAAAAACAGTGCGAGATACTTTCCCACTTCATGAGTAATCTTTCCATATCCCTCTACGCCGATGTAGATAAAGATATCGCAGAAGATACCGAGAACGAACAGGCTCAGAAGGTTATCAGCAGTCTTTGCTTCACAAAGTGATGCTGCTTTCTCAGAGATCTCTGCACCGTACCGGGTGAGCAGGACCAGTCCCGCAGTAACGGATGTTCCGATCAGGTTTCCAAGCCAGATCACAGGGATGCGTGCGGCATACTCCAGATCATTCTGGAACACGTAGCAGATTTTTCCGGTGTACAGGTTGAGACCGAATGAACAGATCACGAACAGTCCTACTGTGAAGAAAAATGCACCTGTGAGCTTACTGTCGACTGACAGGTACACAACGCCGCCCATTCCGATGCACATGCCGGCAAGAATCGCGGATACAAGTGTTTTAACGTACTTCATATTCTCTCCTAATTTTCGCAGTTGTCATAAACCTGCGTTTTTTACAAACATACTGTGTATTTAAGAAAAAACACAGCCTGTTAAGAATATCACAAATTCGTGTTCCGTTCCACAATTCTGCTGAAATGTACATAAAAATGATTGCTGTGAGTTACTGTTCACTCGCTTACAGCTCGCTCCAGTAACGGATTTTGCCAATTAAATCGCCTCTGGCGATGGGCAAAATCCAATGGCTCGCCTTCGTTATTGGGGCATAACTGCGCAGCTTAGTGCGCAGTTTGCCTCTGAACAGTAACTACTGTGATCAATACTCTCTCACAGAGCCTGAAGCCCGACCGGTTTAAAAACCTTCAACTGATCTCTTCTTTCGGTTCTGTCTGCGGAGCTCTGCTGCATCCCACTCCATCTGCTCATTTTCCTTTGTGATCTCGAGACCGTAAGGAATCGGAAGGGGTTTGCCGTCACGGGTTATCGCTACATATGTGAGGTAGGCTCTGTTTATGGGATGACGGTAGCCTTCCTTGTCCTCGATATATGTATCTACACGGACTTCCATGGATGTGCGCCCTACATAGGTCACTCTCGCAACAAGAACGATGACATCGTTACTGTACGCACCTCGCTTAAATGTGAGATTGTCTATGGATGCCGTAGTGATCTCAAGTCCTGAATGACGCTGTGCGCAGGTCGCTGCAGTCTCATCTATCCATGAAAGCAGGCGTCCGCCGTACAGTCTTCCGGTTCCGTTTATATCTTCACCTCTCACAACATGCAGGTTCTCTATCTGGGAAAACTCCACGTTCCTGACCGGTCTTGTTTCTTTATTTTCATTCATTTTGAGAATTCCTCCTTAAAGCAAGTTACGCCGGACTCGAAAAATCTCGCTAAGTGCTCCGCATAACAAACAACGCCGGTCCAAAAAGACCGACGTTGTTGATTTTACTACTTATTCCGTTTTATTAGTAGAGCTTTTTCCCGATTTCCTTTTCAAACTTTTCTGCCCATTCCGCATCGCGGTAGAAAAGGATAATTTCCTGATATGAATCGGTTGTGGCGTAGACACGCTTTCCGGGTCTCTTCTCCTCTATTATCTTGTTTAACTGCTCCCACGCCTTCATATCGAACCAGTCAGAGTCTCCGGACGCGCTTATTTTATATGATTCGCCATCCCAGTCGAATGTGACCCTCTTTTTTCCAGTTAGTTCATTATAATCTTCTTTAATATTCGTGAAATCCAGCTCTCCGTGACCGATGGACTTCACGCCGTTCAGGAAATCCGTGTACATACTTGCTATATCAAAAACTTCCATGTCAAAGCTGTATACGGTATCGTTTTTCGGAGTCATTGTGAAAGTGTCAAAGTCATAATCCGCCTGACCTGCATAGGACAGCATAGATCCTGTCACACTGTAAACAGTCCCTTCTTCCATCTCTGAACGTGTTTTATCAATGGACGCTACTACATCGTCTGTGATACCTTTAATGCCAAGTTCCTTCATTATTTCCGCCAATTCAGCTGTAGACCTTGTCTCATCCTCGACACATTCAAATTCCGGTTCTTCGTTCATTTTTTTGTACTCTCCTGCCTTTGATATTATTGTGTTTAACGAGCAGCCGCCAATCATCATCACGCCCGCAATAATCAAAACTACTGCTCCAAGTGTTTTCCTTCTGATCATTTTCTCTGCCCTCCTACAGAGAAAATTTTATTTTGAACTCCGCATGAAATCAACACTTCCTGACAATCTTAAATAATTATTAAGAACGGTATTGTTACTGTTCACTCGCTTACAGCTCGCTCCAACAAGTTACGCTAGGCTCGACAAAACCTCGCCAAGCGAACTTGCATAACACGCACTAAGCTCGAAAATACCTCGCTAAGTGCTCCGAAAATAAAATAACCAGCCGGAAACGAGTTTTTATCGTTCCCAGCTGGTTATTGTTTTTTAGATTAAATTTTTTTCATCCCTTATAAGCTTTCCACACGACTTCATCAAGCTTTTCTCTTCCTACACGGTCGATGGTGAACTTGAATCTCTCGCTGGGGTTGGCGTTGTCCTTGAAGAACTGAAGGGCAGCGTCGCAGATCTTAAAGAGAGTCTCTTTATCTTCAATGAACGGGACTATTGCAACACCTTTATTTATGCTGTTTCCGAATAATCCGCCGAAGCTCAGGAGATATCCGGGAGTTGTGTCGTATGCATCTGTCGGGCAGCTAAGTGCGCATCTTCCGCAGTAGTTGCACTTTTCGGTATCGATGGTCACTTTTCCGTCCCTGATGCTTACAGCTTTTTCACGGCAGACCTTTTCGCATACTCCGCAGGATATGCACTTATCCTCTACCCATGAGACGCGGACTCCGCCCTTAATGCCGAGGTCATTTTCCTCTGCTTTCAGGCAGTTATTCTGGCATCCGGTCACACCGAACTTAAACTTATGAGGAAGCTCCTGACCAAAGTATCTGTCATTTAATTCCTGAGCAAGCTCCTCAGTCTCGATGCATCCGTTCGGGCAAACGGAGGAACCCTGGCAGGCTGTGATGGTACGCACGCGGGGACCGCAGACACCCGGAGTCGCACCGCCCTTTGCCAGTTCTTCCTTAACCTTGTCGATATCCTGAAGCTTTATGAACGGGATCTCAACTCCCTGTCTGGAAGTTAAATGAACATAACCATGTCCGTACTTATCAGCAACCTCAGTTATAGCCACTAACTGCTCGGTGCTGACCTGTCCTCCGACAACAGAAAGACGAAGTGAAAAGTGGTCTTTCTGCTTCTGTTTCATAAAGCCGCCTTTTTTCAGGGTTGCATAGTCTGTAGCCATTTTAATCTCCTACCTTTTTTATGTATAACTCATATGTACCGTCTTCATTGTCCTGAAGCTTCAGGATCTGATGTCCCTCGTCCTTTACGCTTCTCGGGACATTTTGTACAGGTTCGCCGTCATTTAAATGAACCTGCAGGATCTGTCCGTCATCCAGTTCCTCAAGAGCCACCTTGGTTTTTACGAATGTAACGGGGCAGACCACATCAGTGATATCAACTTTTTCATCAACTGCGATATTTACATCAGCCATTTTCTTCACCATCCTTTATGATTTCCAGATCTTCCTTACGAACTTCTCTCTCCCCTTCTCTGCCTTCCACATGAAAAGCATTGAGAACAGGTTCTCCCTCTTCCATGAGCGACAGGATGAGATAGCTTGCACTGCTGTCATTGGCAAGTCTCTTGTCTTCCTCAGAAGGTCTTGATGGTGATTCGGGATGTGAATGCCAGTTTCCAAGCGGTTTCAGGTCATTCGCGCGCATATCCTTTATCGCCTTTAAGTGCTCCTTTGGATCAATGGAAAAGTGCTCGTTCGTATGGTCGATATTTGTCAGGAGATAAACTTTCTTTATCTCCCGCACTCCGTCCTCTCTGTCGATCCCGGAGATCAGCCCGCACGCTTCATCCGGTCTCTCAGACAGAGCATGTTCATAAATCTTATTAAAATCAGACTGTCTGATCGTTATCTTCATACTATGATTCTCCGTTTACGCATGAGCCTTGAGTTCGCATGCAGGCTGCTCGTAGTCGATAAGCTCTGTGATGGTCGGGGTATCCGAGCATACTGCGCATCCCTTTCCTCTTGCGGGAAGCTTTACCTTATGAAACTCCATCTTTAATGCGTCGTATGTGAGCAGATAGCCATTCAGCAGTTCGCCGACGCCTGTGATGTACTTCACAGCTTCCATCGCCTGCAGTGATCCGATGACACCGCCCATGGCTCCGATGACACCTGCCTGCTTACATGTGGGAACCGCGTCCTTCGGCGGCGGATTCTTGAAGATGCATCTGTAGCAGGGTCCTTCTCCCGGAATGATGGTCGTGAGCTGACCCTTAAAACGGATGATCCCCGCATGTGACAGAGGCTTCTTTGCCATTACGCATGCATCATTGATAAGGAACTTTGCAGGGAAATTATCTGTGCCGTCGATCACGAAATCGTAGTCTTTTATGAGGTCCAAAATATTGTCGCTGGTCACGAAATCGTAATAGGTATTTACGGTCACATCAGGGTTTATCGCACGCATTGTCTCTGCTGCTGACTCAACCTTTTTCTTCCCGATATCGTTTGTGGTATGGATGACCTGTCTCTGAAGATTTGAAAGATCTACCACGTCCGCATCAACGATACCGATGGTTCCTACCCCCGCTGCCGCAAGATAGAGCGCTGCAGGTGCTCCGAGTCCGCCGGCTCCGATGATCAGAACCTTTGAATTAAGGAGCTTTTTCTGACCCTTTACGCCGATCTCGCTCAAAATAATATGTCTGGAATATCTCTCCAGCTGTTCATTGGTAAAAGCCATTACTGTCCGCCTCCCATGAAATACAGGAATTCAACTTCATCGCCTTCTGAAAGCACGTGTGTCTCAAAAGCGCCGGACTCGATAAACTCCTCGTTTACAGATACAGTTACATACTGCGGTGTCTCTACATTCTCAAGCTCGATAAGCTTTGATACAGTAAGACCGTCAGCTACATTCTTTTTTTCTCCTGCTACAGTGATATTCATTCTCTTCTCCTGTGAAACCTATATATGAAACCTGCGAGTCGGGTCATATCATCTGCATGACATCATGATCATTTTCCACGATCTTTTATATCATGTAGTACCATGCATCGCCCTGACTCAGTTCTTCTGTCTTTATCTCATCTTTATTGGTACGATACTCCATCTCCAGATTCTTCATGCTCACTCTGGTATTTGCGTCGATGGATCTCGTTATAAATGTGTTGCCTCCGATCACAGTATTTTCACCTATGACCGTATCTCCTCCCAGAATCGATGCCCCCGCATAGATCGTGACATTATCGCAGATAGTCGGATGCCTTTTCTTTCCTGACAGTTTCTGTCCGCCTCTTGTGGACAGCGCTCCTATCGTCACCCCCTGATAAACCTTTACATTCTTTCCTATAACTGCTGTTTCACCTATTACAATTCCGGTCCCGTGATCAATAAAGAAATTTTTATCGATACGGGCACCGGGATGTATGTCTATACCCGTTTCAGAATGGGCATATTCTGTCATCAGTCTGGGAAGGACAGGGGTTTGTAAGAGATATAGTTCATGAGCCAGTCTGTAAACGGTTGTCGCCATGAGACCGGGGTACGCAAGGATTATCTCCTCAAAGCATCCTGCGGCGGGATCTCCGTCGTATGCAGCTTCCAGATCGGACTCCACATACTCTCTGACCTTAGGTATCGCTTCAAAGAAAGCTTTACATATTTTGTAGCTCTCCCTTTCACGTTCTTCGTCAGTTAAAGTTCCCCTTCTCTTACAGAAATCAAGTGCCAGATAAACCTGTTTTTTCAGGTGATAAAAAAGATCTTCTATGGTGACTCCAAAACTGTAGCCCGGATTATAGATCTTATATGTCCTG
Source organism: Lachnospiraceae bacterium (assembly GCA_900168235.1). GTDB lineage: Bacteria > Bacillota > Clostridia > Lachnospirales > Lachnospiraceae > NK4A144. The sequence continues at coordinate 86,449 of FUZG01000005.1, forward strand.
TCCCTGAAATATCCGGGATAGACCACCCTGAACATGTTATCTACAAGCTCTCTCACTTCTGCCTTATCCGGCTTATTAAAAATATTCAGGACATCTATGTTTTTTCCGCCGTCAAAGTTATCTATTATCCTCTGCACAATGTCATCGATCTCACGCTCGTTTATAACTTCACTCATTTTTCCCATCCTTCCCTGTATTTTTGTTACGCGAATGACCTGAGTGCTCTTACAAGTGCATCAATGTCGTCCGGTGAATTGTACAGAGCCAGTGTCGGACGGACTGTACTCTCATAACCAAAGTGTCGGAGAACCGGCTGCGCACAGTGGTGTCCGGTACGTACTGCGATTCCGTAACTGTCGAGTCTCTGACCAACTTCTTCATCAGAGTAGCCGTCAAGCTTGAAGGAAAGCACAGATGCTTTGTTGTCAGCAGTTCCGACAAGGTGGAGACCCTTTATCGCCTTCATTTCCTTAAGTGCATACTGCAGAAGCTCATGCTCCCAGCGGTAGATGCAGGGCATTCCGATCTCCGAAAGGTAGGTGAGCGCTGCTCCGAGACCCACTGCATCTGCGATACTTCCTGTACCCGCTTCAAATTTATTCGGGATGGAATTGTATATCGTCCGCTCAAATGTCACATCGGCGATCATATTTCCGCCGCCGTGATAAGGCCGCGCGGCATCCAGCAGTTCCTTCTTTCCATACACAACTCCGATACCTGTAGGTGCGAATATTTTGTGTCCGGAGAATACAAAGAAGTCTGTATCAAGTACTGATACATTTACCGGAATATGTGCTACAGACTGGGCTCCGTCGATAAGGATCCTTACTCCGTGTCTGTGCGCTATAGCAACCAGCTCTGCAACAGGTGTGACTGTTCCGAGAACGTTCGACACATGAGTCACTGATACGAACTTTGTTCTCTTTGTGAAGAGCTTTTCGTATTCAAAAAGATTCAGCTGACCGGATTCATCACACGGGATGACCTTTATAACCGCTCCAGTCTCCTCAGCGATAAGCTGCCACGGAACAATGTTCGCATGATGCTCAAGGATAGAAACGATTATCTCGTCTCCGGGTGAAAGCGTGGGCTTTACATACGCGTTTGCCACAAGATTGATGGCTTCCGTCGTTCCTCTTACAAAAACAATCTCCTCGGATGAAGGTGCTCCTATGAAGTCCCTTACGATGTCTCTCGCTCCTTCATACGCATCAGTGGATCTGGCTGCAAGAGTATGCGCGCCTCTGTGAACATTGGAATTTTCATGCTCGTAGTAATGAGAAAGCCTGTCGATCACAACCTTAGGTCTCTGGGTCGTAGCTCCGTTATCAAGCCATACCAGCGGATTTCCGTTTATCCTCTCAGACAGTATCGGGAAATCACTCCTTATCTGTGCAAGAGTCTTTGAACCTATACGGATCGACTCATCTCTTGATGAAAACGGGTTGTAGATCTCGTTATAGGGTTCTACGCTGTCACCTCCGAGAGATGTGGGAGCATCGATCTGACGCTCTTTAGCAGCCGCCTCTTCATGTGAGAGCACACGTGGCGAGTAGCTGACACTTTCTGTACTGCTGTATTTCGGAAGCTCTGCTCCGCCCGGCACATGATTTACAAAATCCGGTGAAGAATACGCGGGCGGTACCGTTGACGATGATGTGACCGAAGGTATCTCAGGAACCGTCGGAGCTGATGTAACCGAAGATTCATCCGGCACACCGTTTATACTCCCTGTGAGATCCGGAAAAAGAGCATTTGCAAGAGCTGTAAGCTCCGCTGCACTCGGTACTCCTGCCAGTTCTTCAATCGTAGTCATAATACTCACCTACTTCTACATCTTCCAGCACTGCAATGGCATCATCTGCAAGGATTGCTGCAGAGCAGTACAGAGATAAGAGATAAGATGCTACCCCCTTGTCATCAATTCCCCTGAAACGAACTGACAGTCCTCTTGAATGTTCATTCTTGAGACCTGCCTGGAAGAGACCGATAACGCCTCTCTTTGCCTCGCCTGTACGAATGAGAAGGATATTTGTCTTTCCGCTCTGGGACTTCGGATTCTTCAGACCATCTACTAAGAGCTTGTCTGTCGGGATGATCGGGATACCTCTCCATGCAAGGAATGTTCCGCCTGCGATATTTACTGTGATAGGCGGCACGCCTCTCTTTGTGCATTCTCTCTCAAATGCAGCGATCGCACGTGGATGTGCCAGGAAGAAAGAAGGCTCCTTCCAGACCTTTGTGATGAGCTCATCAAGATCATCCGGTGTAGGTGCGCCGTTTCTGGGCTGGATCCTCTGTGAATCAGGAACATTCTTTAAGAGACCGTAATCATCGTTATTGATGAGCTGGCTTTCCTGACGCTCACGCAGGGATTCGATAGCAAGTCCGAGCTGCTCCTGGACCTGATCGTATGGAGCACTGTAAACATCTTCGATCGCAGTATTTACGTTTATGATAGTTGAGATAGAGTTCAGCCTGTACTCACGGGGCTCTGTCTCATACTCTACATATCCGTCCGGAATGATGTCGGATTTCTTAGTCTGACTGCAAAGAACATCAAGGGGAGTATCACCCTCAACTACCTTATTTACTCTGTAGATACCTGTCTCAAGCCCCTTGAATTCAAGGACCTTTGTAAGCCACTTAGGTGTGATCGCGCCGTACTGGGGCTTTGTCTTGGTTACGTTCGCAAGGTTATACGCTTCGCGCGCTCCTAACGCATTGATACCCTCGCGCTTTTCTGCTTCATTTGACATTTCCATTCCTCCTCTTGGAATTATTTATGCTGAAAGTCTCTATGACTCTTACAGCCATGCTCCTTCATGTGAAAATACGATGTCTTTCATGGCATCGAGTCCGCCTTTCAGATTAAAGAGCGGCCCCTTATACCCTGCTTCTCTAAGGGTATTTATAGCTAAAATGCTTCGTTTTCCCTCTTTACAGATGATTATGGTATCCAGCTCAGGATCAAGCTCATTCTGTCGTCTTGCCAGCTGTCCGATAGGTATGATGATGGCATTCGGGAATCGGAGTATCGCTCTTTCATGCGGCTCACGCACATCCACGATAGTGATCGGGTCTCCGTTTTCGATCCTGAGTGCCAGTTCTTCAGGTGTGAATCCCTCTATGACTATCTCTTCTGTTTCCTTTAGTCCGCAGAAATCATCATAGTCAAAATCTTGTACACCACTTATAGTCGGAACAGATCCGCAAAGCGGACAAGAATGATTTTTTTCAACGTTCAGTATCCTCGAATGAAGATAAAGACTGTCAATCGAAAGCAGCTTTCCGCTCAAGTGCTCACCGATACCGATGATGAGCTTCAGCGCTTCATTCGCCTGAATACTTCCGACTATACCTGCAAGAGGACTTATCGAACCGCCCTCTGAACAGGTAGGTACAAGTCCTGCCGGAGGCGGTGCCGGAAAGAGACATCTGTAGCACGGTCCGTCCTTTAGATTGAATATCCCGACCTGTCCTTCGAACTGATATATAGCTCCGAAGACAAGAGGTATCCCGCACAGCACGCATGCGTCATTTATCAGATACCTTGCTTTGTAGTTATCCGTGCAGTCGATGACAAGGTCATATCCGTCAATGATGTCCGCAATGTTATCCGCTTCTAACTTTATGTTTTCCGCTTCAAAAACAATGCTCCGATTTATGTTCTTAACCTTGTCCTTTGCAGATGCGACCTTTGGACGCTTGAGATCACGGGTGGTATGTATCACCTGACTCTGGAGATTATCAAGCGCTACCTCATCGAAATCCACGACCTTGATCGTACCGACTCCTGCCGCCGCGAGATACTGTATCACCGCAGATCCAAGTGCTCCGGCTCCGGCTATCACGACTCTCGAAGCCTTGATCCTCTTCTGCCCCTTGACGCCTATCTCTCTCAGCATCAGGTGCTTTCCGAATCTCTCTATCTCCTTATCATCAAAGGACACTTCCTTACGTCTGCTGTCCGATATGATGCTCTCTTCCGGTGCACCGCCTGCAATGGCAGGTATGAGCAGGATCGTATCTCCTTCTGATAACGGTTCATCCCACTTATCTTCCGATGTCCTGTTGTCCTCACCTGCGTATATCTGTATAAAATTTCTTAAAGTCCCGTTTTCATCAAACAGTATCTTTTTCGAATCAGGATATTCGTCCTGAAGGTTATTCAGTATCTCCCTGATACTTCCTGCTGTGACATCCAGTTCTTCATGACGCTCGAAGAAATTTCTGAGTGTCGCCGAAATATAAACTTTCACTGTTACTCCCTCCCGGCATCTATTGCCAGTCCCGCTTAATTACCTGTGAACCGTCATCTCGATGTCGACCGTCTCGATCACATCCTCTGTATCAGGTTTGCTGTATCCTTTTATCCCAGCGACACCGTTCTCATTTACTGAGAGGATCACGTACTGCATCCCCGGTATCATATACTCCCTGTCTTTTTCCGATGGTCCTGCCGCTCTGTCCGGATGCGAGTGATAAAATCCTGTAACAGATAGACCTCTTTCTTTTGCTTCCTTCTCGGCTTTAAGGATCGCTAATGGATCTGCACTAAAATACGCGTGTCTGATTATCTTATCCTCAACATTTTCCAGGATATAAACATCTGACACCCTGTTTTCATGCCCGAGCATCACTCCGCATGCTTCATACGGATATGCTCTCTTTACCTGACGCTCCATCTGGCGATATGCCTTTAGATCAATAAAAAGTTCTTTACACATTTCCCCTCACCGCTTCTACAAAGTCAGAAACCAGATCCTCCGGATCTTCTATACCGACACTCACCCTTATCGTGTCCTCGAATACCCCTGCTGCTTCCATTTCTTCTTTACTGGTCTGTATATAAAGTGTTGATGCAGGGTGTATCACAAGTGTCCTTGCATCTCCTATGTTGCTGGCTATACAGGCGTACTTCAGGGAGTTTATCACCTTGTAGGCTTTTTCCTTTGAGCCGACCCTGAAGCTCAAGATGCCTCCTCCGTAGCCTCCGAAAAATTCCTCGACTGCACTGTGAAAAGGATGTGACTCAAGAGTGAGATAGCTCACTTCCACTCCCTCGATCTCATTAAGTGCATGTGCAATCCTGTCTGCGTTTTCACAGATCCGCTCCATCCTAAGCCCCAGCGTATCTGTTCCGATATAGGTTAAAAACGCGTTTAAGGGCGCCATACATCCGCCGAGGTTTTCCCATATATCAGTCCTGAGACGCACGGATAAAGCACGCTGTTTATATTTACTAAATTCGGAAAGTGCGGTGTGTTTTGAAAAATCCCAGTTGAATTTTCCGCCGTCTACTATGATGCCTCCGATGGAATTTCCGCCGCCGTTCAGATATTTCGATGTGGAATGGATGACTGCATCTGCGCCGAGCTCAAGAGGTCTTGCGATGTAAGGCGTTGCCGTCGTTGAATCTACGAATAAAGGAATCCCTGCCTCGTGGGCGGCCTTTGCGACTTCCGGTATGTTCAGTACCTTCAGTGACGGGTTTGATATCAGCTCTCCGAAGATCACCCGGGTCCTGTCATTTATCAGTTTCTTTACTGCTTCCCCTGACATATCATCTGAATAAACTGTGTGGATACCGAATTTTTCAAGATTATGGAAAAGTCCTATGGTCCCGCCGTAAAGCCCCTTACTGGTTATCACCTCATCCCCGCTCTCACATACCGCCAGAAGCGCTGCTGTTATAGCTGACATCCCGCTGCTGCAGCAGACCGCTCCGACGCCGCCTTCCAGCTCATTTACCCTCTGCTCAAAAGCACTTACTGTGGGATTTCCGATGCGGGAATAAGCATATCCCATACTCTTATGGTTGAAGACCCGCTCCAGCTCTTCCATATTTTCATACCGGAAAGCCGTGACCTGGGAGATCGGAGGAAGGATCTCACGCTGTGCATATCCTTTTGAAGTTTTACCGTGTAATAACTTTGTATCAAACCGCATCCTGTACTGATCCTTCCTTTTTTGTCTCTGAAATCTGCTGTTGCGTATTAGGATACATCCCCAGCAACTTGCTGGGAAATACATTCATTTAATAGCTGGTGATAAGAAGTTTTTATTATAGATAAAACAAAACGCCGGCTATAAGTTTTGCTTATAACCGGCATCTTTGAAATATCACTCTGCTGCTCTAAGCTCCATATTTGCAAGTGGGTAACTTCGCCCAAGCATCTCATACTTTCCAACGCCATAGGTGTGATACTTCATCTTCTCCCACTTGATATCAGGAAACTCTGACAGAAACTTTTCTATCGCTCTAAGCTCTCGCTCCGTATCATTGAACCCTGGAATTACCGGTGTTCTGACCGTTATGTTTTTTCCCGGATATGCTTCATACAGAGCCTTAAGATTTTCCCTTATGGGTTTACTCGTTACTCCCGTGTACAAACGATGCTTCCCATCATCCACAGATTTAATATCAAAAAAAATCTGATCCAGATACTGTGCTGCCGTAAGCAGTCTCTCTCTATTCACGGCTCCGCATGTCTCTATCGCTGTATTTAAATAATGCTCTTTAGCAATCTTCAGGAACTTCACAGTATTTTCCTGCATAAGAGGTTCCCCTCCGCTGACTGTAACTCCTCCGTTTCCGCTCCTGTAAAAAAACGAATCACGCTCTACGATTTCTAAAAGATCAGCAATACTGATATATCTTCCTTCTATGGAGAGAGCCTCAGTAGGGCATATTTTTGTCCATTCAAGCTTCTCTTCTGCCGCATCAAATTCGACCCGTGCCTTACCCTCTGCATCAAATGAGATACCGCTTTTTCCTTTGCACAGTCCGCACTTCTCGCATCCGATACACTTTGCCCTCCGATAGATAAGTTCCGGTTCTTCCTGCTGGGACTCGGGATTACTGCACCATTTGCATCGAAGGGGACAGCCCTTCAAAAAGACCACCGTCCTTATCCCGCTCCCATCATGAAGCGAATATTTCTGTACGTTAAATATCCGCAAATGATCAGTATCAGCCATTTTAGATTTCCTCTCTTAGATCGCAAACTGTTCAGTTCTCGCTATCAGGTCATCCTGAAGATCCTTTGATAATTCAGTAAAGTAAGCGCTGTATCCTGCGATACGTACCAGGAGATCTCTGTACTCCTCGGGATTTTCCTGAGCTTTTCTCATAGTTTCAGTATTGATGACATTAAACTGTACATGCCAGAGCTTCAGATCCCTGAAGCCTTCGATAAACTGCACGAGCTTTTCCGTTCCTGCAGGCCCTTCAACACATCCCGGGCTGAGCTTTATATTGAGCAGTCTCGCAGCCCTGTAGTTATTGCTTCTGTTCTTCGTCCTGAAATTTGAATTAAGTATCGCAGTAGGGCCGTTCAGATCCGCTCCCTGCGAAGCACTGCTTCCATCAGAAAGAGGTGTGTACGCTTTTCTGCCATTTGGCGTTGCACTTACCACTTTTCCGAAAGGCACATGAGATGTGAAAGGCACATATCGCAGATCTATGTGGACATCAAATTCTTTTCCGTATTTTCTTGCGAAATCTCCTGCTTCTTTATCAAGCCTGAGTCCGATCTCATCGGCATATGAGTCATCATTTCCATACGACGGTGCATTTAGCAGGAGATGCCTTATGATCTCGTATCCTTCAAAATTGTTTTTAAGTGCCTCGATAAGTTCAGAAATGCTGAATCGTTTCTCTTCAAATACCAGCTTTTTTATAGCTGACAGAGAATCTATAACTGTTCCATATCCTATAAATTCAAAGTATCCGAGATCTATTCCTCCCGGAATATGCTCCTGATGGAGATCGGTAAAGCTCTCCCTGCAGAGCTTTGATAAGGAAGAACCAAGTGGTGACGCAAAGTGTCTCGCCCGAAGCTGATTTATGAGATACTGCTGTCTGAAAGCATGCCGGATAAAGTTCTTCTGCTGCTTAAGATATGCTTCAAGAAATTCATCAAATGATTCAAAATCTGAAGGATCACCAGTCTCCAGACCAAGAAGCTCATCACCGTACTTCAGCATACGCCCGTTATACAAGGTCATTTCAAGTGCTGCTGCAAAGTTGATATACGCTCCCGGGCTTGTGTATGTGTCGCGGTTTGGCATACGGCACTCTGCGCATCCTGAAACTGCATAGTCATAGGCTTCTTCAAATTCTGCTCCCTTTGACAGGAGAAGCGGGATCACTTCTTCATCATTTATGATCTTCGGAAATCCTGTACCATCCTTTACAGTTTCTGCAACTTCATAGAGATAGCGTTTCGGACTGCCGAGATGGACACGGGCTGCCAGATCAGGATAGTTCAGAGGAAAATCTCTTTTTGACTTTAAGATGATGTACGTAAGGTCATTTGCTGCATCCTGACCATCAGGTGTCTGACCGCCTATAGTAACGGCTTCCCAATGCGCATAGCCTTCGTTAAATGCACCTCCTGTTTCTGACAGATACAGATCCACAAATGCTGCCATTTCAACCCATACACACTCTAATAGCTCCTGCGCTCTATCCGGTGTTATCTGTCCCTTTTCAAGATCATTTTTATAAAATGGATACAGGTACTGGTCCATTCGGCCGTTAGATATGATCGTTCCTGTTTTCTGCTCGATCCTGGAAAACATCTGGGTAAACCACTGGGACTTGACTGCTTCATAAAAGCTTTCTGCAGGCTCCCCCGGAACCTTTCTGCTGATACGGGCAATCTCCAAAAGCTCTGCTTTTCTCTCAGGATCATGTTCTTCCGATGCGAGTCTTTCTGCCTCATCTGCATATCTATTCGCCCACAGGATAACAGCTTCGGAAGTAATGATAAGAGCTTCAAGGAACGGCTTTTTCTCCATAGTGTCGAAAGCGCTGTCTTCATCAAGAGATTCCAGCTTTTCTCTGCTGTCTTTTATTATCCAGTTAAAGCCTTTCTGAAGAACGATCTCATAATCATGAACCCACTGGATAGATGATCTGAAAGATGAGGTTTCATTTACGATAAAGCGTGATGAACTTTCTTCGTCGAGATTATATGTGAGCTTTCTCGTGTCTTCCGGAAGGGACTTTGCAAGTTCTTCATGGTATGTCTTCCCCTTCCAATATGTCTCGATCTCACGCTTTACGATGTCCGCATCTTCTGCTGAGATATCAAAAGGTGACGTACTGCGCCCCGGAAGCTTTTCGATATTTATACCAAGAGTATCTCCGTCAAGCTCCGGATAAAGGATACCGTATCGCCCGGCTTTTCCAGCTCTTCCTACGATGAGCTGTCCATCCTCGATAGAAATCGTTGACTTCTCAGCATATTTTCTCAGTGCCTTCGCCCATCTCACGATGAGCGGCTGTCCCTCTGTCTCCTTAAAAGACTCTGTAAAATATAGTCCTCTTTCAATATCTATCTGAGGTTTTATCCCTCTGACATTTCCGATAAGCAAAGCTGCTCGGTTGCCGTTTCCTGCTTTTTCTTTATTCAGGACTCTTCTCTCCTGAGCTGAATATACTTTTCCGGCCATCTGTATCCCCTCCAACTTTTAGATACTGTATGCAAAAGGAAGTTCTTCATTCTTGAAAAATTCCTGATAAATCTTATCCTTGGTATGTGCAAATACTTGTCCCGTCCTCTGATAGTGACATTCCGGTTCTATATCAAATATGTCTTTTATACGTCCCGGCCGACTGGACATGACTACAACCCGCTGCCCCAGATATACTGCCTCATCAATGTCATGAGTTATGAGTATCATGGTGATATTTTCAGACTTCCAGATTTTTTGAAGTTCCTGCTGCATATTGATCCTAGTTATAGCATCGAGGGCTCCAAAAGGCTCATCAAGAAGCAGGATATCAGGCTTATTTGCAAGCGCTCTTGCGATAGCAACCCGTTGTGCCATGCCGCCTGACAACTGTGTGGGATAGGCATTTTCAAATTTCTCCAGTCCTACAAGTTCCAGATACTTCTTTACGATACCGTCTGCATCTTTTTCATTCTCATCAAGAGTGATCTTTATATTTTCACCCGCTGTGAGCCATGGCAGCAGCCGATGATCCTGAAATACATATCCAATCTTTCTGGTAGGATTCTTTACCGTTTTTCCTTTTACGAGGACCGTTCCTACAGACGCTGTCTCAAGCCCGCCTATTATCCTTATAAGCGTGCTCTTTCCGCATCCGCTGGCACCTATCACAGAGATAAACTCACCTTCATTTACATTCAGACTGATATTGTCCAGTACCTGCATATCTCTGAAATATTTATTCAGATTCCTTATCTCAACTATCCTTTTTATATTTTCCACACCACTCATATCCCTCTACCTGCCTGTATTCCGTTTGCTGCTCTTCACCCGCTTACAGTTACTTCCATTTCATCAGCCTTGCCGACAAAATTTTTAACACATCATCCATGATCTTTCCCACGATACCGATAAGCAGCATTGCAAGTATCACATCATCTGCCCTGGACATGCTCCTACCATTTGAAAGCATGTAACCTATGCCCTTTGTAGCTGCGATCATCTCTGCCGCAACCACGCATACCCATGCATTTCCAAGTCCTACACGTATTCCCGTAAGGATGGACGGCAATGCTCCCGGAAGGATAACCTTTGATACAAGCCTCACTTTTTTCATCTCATAAACACGTCCGAGCTCCAGGTAACGTTTATCGATATTGTGTATTCCATCAACCGTGTTCAAGAGTATCGGAAAAAATGCTCCGTAAAAAATAATGTACAGTTTTGAGCTTTCTCCTATTCCGAACCAGAGTATCGCAAGCGGAATCCATGCGATAGGCGGTATAGGTTTCAGTATCTGAAGCACCAGTTCCGTAAACTGCTCTACATGTTTACTAAGTCCAATGAGCACTCCAAGTATCAACGCACTTATTAGGGCGACAAGGAATCCTTCAAGGACACGGAGAAAACTTACCGTGATGTGTTTCAGCAGAACTCCGCTTCTCAGTTTTTCAACAGCATCCTGAACTATCATCCCCGGTGCCGGCATGCTGTAGGACTTTACAGCTCCATAACGGCATACCACTTCCCAGACAATGACCAGGATCACCAGCAGTGAAAAATATCTGATCCCCTTCAGAACAACTCCCGACAATAGCCCTGTCTTCGTCTCTTTTTCTGCTTTTACATCATATTCATTAAAATCTCTTCCAATATCCATTCCCTGTACACCCCAGCATATTTTTGTCACACACCTGATCAAGACTCGCTCCAGAATCTTCAATCATAACCTGATCCGACTGAATCAGAAGCCGGCTTCCTTGAGATATGTTGTGTTAATAAATTCATCACCATTTACAGGACTTGTAATAATACCTGCATCGTAAGCATAATCAGCAACTTTTGTTATCTCTTTGACGTCATCATCTGTGAGAGACACTGAGAAGTTAAAGTTATCAAAGATCTTTAACATCTCTTCTTCAGTTACGTTATATCTGGGTGCCAGAACCTTTGCTGCCTCTTCAGGATTTTCGCTGATATACTCTGCACCGCGCTCAGCTGCCTTGATAAATGCTTCAATAAGCTCAGGATTTTCCTCTGCGAAATCTTTTACAGAATAGAGGACCATGTTGCTCTTTTTGATGCCTGTTCCATCTATAAGCACCTTTGCTGTTCCGTCATTTGTGAGCTTTGTAATGAACTGCTCCCAGATAACGATGGCGTCTACATCACCCTCTGCAAGTGCTGTCGGGCTGTCTGCCGCACCGAGATTGATGCTCTCTACATCATCAAAGGTGAGTTCTGCCTGATCCAGGACCAGTGAAAGAAGATGCTGCGCATATGAACCAAATGCATATGCAATTTTTTTACCCTTCAGATCCTTTATATCTGAAATGTCCGAATCAGCCTTTACCAGAACCGCAAGCGATCTCTCACCTGTTGATACTCCTGACACGATCTGTATGTCCTGTCCTGAGGATCTTGCAATGATAGCAGGAAGATCTGCCATGAAACCTACATCACCCTCGCCTGCTGCAACTGCCTCATTTACAAGAGGGCCTGATGCAAACTCTGTCCAGGTGTATGATGCACCTATTGCTTCAAATTCTTCATCAAAGTATCCAAGCTCATAAGCAGCATTTATAGGTGAATAAAGCGGGTATGACTGTGCTGCGACCCTTAGTGTCTTTCCCTCTGCTGAAGGTGCTGCCTCTGTGCTCACTTCTTTATCAGACTCATTCTGATCTGCTTCCGCTGCTGCCTTAGTTTCTGCCTTTACATCCTGTGATGCGCTGCTTCCGCAGGCTGTGAGTGTGCTTATTCCTAAAACCGATGTTAAAAGTACCGCTAATAATTTCTTTTTCATAATGTTTTCTCCCTTCGCCAATTCCATACCTTTTCTATTGGTGTAGTAGGTATTGGAATCATAATATCATCTGTCTGTACTTTTGATAAGCCCTCAGGCTATACGCAAATTAAAACGCCGATTATAAGTTTTTCTTATAACCAGCGTTGCTATTATCCATAAGTATATTTTTTTGTCTCTTTTTTATTCTTGAAATTAATACAGCTACAAACCCAAACAAAGTAAAAAAGCATAGTTGACGATATTATATATTCCTTCCTATGCCGCTATCTTCTTTCTTAAAGATTTTATCAGGATAAAAATAAAAGTTATCAATAATATGCAACAATAACTGATAATTCCCAGGATCATCTCGTAAATAACCGGATTTGAAATATTAAATTTATCAATAATCATCCACCAAGGAACTAAATTCAATTCTATAATATGAACACTAAGCATGACTATTGTCATCTTTCCAAACATTTCACACGGACCAGCCAGAAATTTCATTTTTTGATTCAAAAATTTTGAAACAAGAATGATGATCACCGTATCTGCACAGGCTATGATAATGTCTATAGGTTTATTACCCATATTGCATAAATTAACTGAAAAACCGTCAAAATTTCTCCAGCCCCACAGTCCGACAAATGCGCAAAAACCAAATACAAAAACTTTATTACCCAAATAGAACTCTGTAATACTTTTTTTGTTTTCCTTAAACATATACCCAATATAGACAAAAGGAACCGCAAAACACGCTGATTGTATGCTTAGCGGAAGCCAAATAATCCTTGGTGAGTACATCGCAAACATCAGACATGCAAATAACAGAAATACTTTTATTCCTTCATTCAACCCGACCATCACACGTACTAGAATTACAGAAAAAAACATTGCCCACAGGAACCAGATTGCACCTATCTGTGGAATAGTAACCCCATTCGGCAAAAGAACATCATGCCCCATTCCGTATAACGCAGCAATGATCCACTTTATAAGCTCATCTTTTATACTGATTCCCCTAATTATAGAAAATGGAATTGATAAAACTATAATTAATGCACACGTAATATAGTATGGAACAATAAGAGCAAAAAATTTCTTTGAAACAAACGTCTTCAGATCATCCTTAACAGATAAAAATATTCCGGCTATTATAAAGAATATGGGCAAATGAAAAGGCCACAATAATGCCCCAAAATCTGGAATAGAAGATATCTTATGCCCAAAAATAACGCAGGTCATGGCTATAAATTTTGCTATATCAATATACTCAATTCTATTTTTTTCTTTCATGTTATTGCCTTTCACGATCATAAAGCCTGCGACTGCGGTTTCATAATATATCCCGTTGGATAATCGACAAGTGTAAAAACGACTGACCTATTCATTATCCTCTGCCTCCCATTCTTGGATGGATCCGGGAACTGCCATCATTCCAAACATGGAAAGTGCCTGGTTTACTTTGTCCATTCGAACAGTCTCCTTTCCCTGCTCCAGTTCTCTGACAAATCGCAAACCGAGTCCTGACCTTATGGCAAATTCTTCCTGTGTGAGTCCTGCTTTTTATACCTTATAGGGTATAAAAATATATTTTAAGAATCATAAATCGCTGTCACGCAGGCCCCGTTTTTATAATCTATAGACGCATTTTGTATCGTGAATCCTTTTTTTCGTGCTTCTTTTATCAATGTCAGCATGAAAAATCCGTGAGTCACTACCGCACAGTTTTCGTTACGCTCTATTAAGATATCTAAGAATTTGTCTGCCCTTTTTACTGTGTATGATCGGCGCTCTTCCTGCCTGGAGCAGTTCAGCATCCACTGGATACGACCGATCACATTCCAAAATGATAAGGGCAATTTGATCTTTGAATCAACGAACGGGGTTATGGGAACCTCATAAATCAGGTCTGAAACAATATAATCCTTTTCGCCGAAAATATTTCGCGCCGTTGCCAGAGTTCTTGGAAGCGTGCTCACATAATACCGCGCTATCTCTTCATCGGGTGCAGGGTATGACTCCTTGAAAATATCAGCACTGTCATAGCCGTGGCAGTCATGTTCAAACTGCGCAGAGGTGCACCACTTATTCCATTTATAATTAACTGTTCCATGACGTATTATAAATATCTTCACGCTGCACCTACCACACAATTTTTTGCATTATAAACCTGTTCCGACGATCATCATATCCACCATTCAGGTGTCAGCTCACCGAGAGTCACTATTCTTCTGGCTTCGTAATCCATCATTATTTCCACGTTCTTATACTCTCCGGGCCATGAGCTGGGTCATAAATTCCCTGCATGCACCGCAGGGTACTCCTGCTTTTCCGTCAGGCATGAGTGCCAGCACGCGCCGGATAGCATTTTCTCCGTTTGTTATCATATTGAACATCGCATTTCGCTCTGCGCACACTCCAAGCGTGCAGGACGTATCGACGCATACAGCTGTGTAAATTCTGCCTGTCACCTGATGCTTTTTTATCATAACTGCCGCTTATCATATAATATTTCACGTCAAAAGCAAACTGTTATGTACGTTTTTTGAATATTTCCTGATCCTGCTTCTTGGCAAAGCTTGTGAGAACATGGTAATGTTCTGACGTAACCGACAGAATGTGACTTAACCATTGGAGACATAAATATGAGCATAAGAAAAGCCGAAACGTCAGATGCATCCCGCATTGCTGAAATGATCGTTACTAATTACAGAGCAAATTTCTACCCGATTTTTCAGAATGAGGATTTTTACTTTGGAGAACTGAATGTATTGGATGTCGCAAAAGAATATATGGAAGAACCTGATGTTATTGACAACACCTACGTATATGATGACGGTGTCGTAAAGGGAATGATACGTCTGGATAAAAATGAGATCGTAAAGCTCTATGTTGAACCACAGTTTCAGAACCAGCGGATCGGTGCAAAACTGCTGACATATGCAATGAATGAGAAAGCTGCCGACTGGCTCTGGGTACTGGAGAAAAACACCCGCGGCATCGCTTTTTATAAGCGGAACGGCTTTGACATGTCAGGCGAAAAAATGCTTGAAGACGGCTGGATACCGTTACTGAAAATGGAATGTAAGCGTTGACCCTTGAGATATGCATTCCCTGTGACGGTGTCCGTTCTTCCGTAAAAAGGAACCACTTTGATATAATGAACACGACAAGCATCCCTATCTAAACAAAGACAATTCAGAATTTTTAGGATTTGTAAAAATGAAAGTATACTATCATCTTCCGGGGTTATTTGAATTTTATGAGCTTTACGAAGTGTTCCTTCCTCTTTTCCGTGATCACAGGGAATACTTCTATGACTGGTGCGAGATCGGGTCTATCTACGGCGCGCCCATGGACTGCCTCTGGGGCGGCGGACGCGTGGGATTCGGAGAAGCTGAGCCTCAGAAGGTCGCTGCTCTTATGAAGAAATACGGCATATCCGCGCGACTTACATTCAGTAATTCTGAGCTTCGCGAAGAACACCTGTCAGACAGGAACTGCAATGCCCTCTGCGCGATGTTTGAGAACAGCGGTCCGGTGCAAAACGGGGTTATAATCCATTCCGATCTTCTCATGGAATATATAAAGTCAAAGTATCCCAAGTTTTATTTTGTGTCATCCACAACTAAAGTGCTGACGGACTTTGATAAATTTGCAGATGAACTGGACCGTGAGGATTTCCTTTATGTGGTGCCGGATTTCAGGCTGAATAAAGATTTTGACAGGTTAAAAGACCTTTCTGACTCACAAAAACAGAAGGTAGAATTTCTCTGCAACGAGTGCTGTTGGTACGGCTGTTACGACAGGAAACGCTGCTACGAAAATGTAAGCCGTAAAAACCTGGGAGACTCTGTCGAGGATCATATCTGCGTATCTCCCGAGGCACATAAGGGATATAAATTTTCTGATGCGATGAAAAATCCAGGATTCATCGGTATCGACGATATTCAAAATGTCTATGTGCCTGCAGGATTTTCAAACTTTAAGATCGAGGGCCGCAGTTTAGGAAGTGCCGTTATTTTAGAATTTCTGCTCTACTATATGACAAAACCCGAATATCAGCTAAATGTTCGCGAAGAAATATATCTGGACAGTATGCTTGATCTTTTTTAACAGATATTCTTCTCCTGAGCAGCTGTTTATTTCAGAATAAATTCCATCTGCGTTTCTCTTGGTCTGAAGCCAATTTTATCGTAGAAATGCTTCGCGCTGTCATTTCCTTCCCATACATTCAGCGTGATATCATAGCATCCTAAACGGAGTGCTTCATTTTTTACATGCTCAAAAAGAGCCTGACCTACATGCTGTCCTCTTGCTGACTCATCTACACAGAAGTCATCGATAAAAAGAGTCTTAAAAGGAATAATGTTGCTGCTGTGCGCAGGCTCTTTAAGAGCACACATTACATATCCGAGGAGCTCATCATTATCATCCACCGCCGCATAAATAGGCTTTTTGTCATCCTGATACATTTTCTCTAAATCCTCAGGCGTATATTTTGTCGTACCTGAAATGAAAATGTCAGGACGGAGCTCCGCATGGATCTCCAAAACCTGTCCAAGCAGTTTTATTATCTTGTCAGTATCCTTTTTACAAGCTCTTCTTATATTCATTATTTCTCTCCAAAACCTTTCCCCATTCTTCTTTCAGACGTTCAAGATTCCATGCTGCATTTGCAGGACTCGTGGACGGCATGCATATCGCTTCATGCCCGATCCGGTCTCTGGTGTATTTATTGTAAAATTTCTCTGCTGTTTTTCCATTTACGATTATAGTATGAATATCTGCTGCCGACAAAATCTCTGACAGGTCATTCGCGATCACATTTGTGATACTGGAATCTGATGAACCCTTGATATCGCAGGAATTAATCACATCCCAGAGCGCTATGTGATGTTTTTTCAAAAGAGCCTTCTTTTCCGGAATGGACGCAGGTACCTGCTCATTGAAGATACCTGCGATCACTTTCCAGAATCTGTTCTGCGGATGTCCGTAGAAAAACATCTGCTCCCGGGATTTTACCGATGGAAAACTTCCAAGGATCAATATTTTTGAATCCTTGTCGTATAGGGGCGGAAACGGATGTACAACGTGCTGCATTTTTTCTCCTTAATATAACTCAACTACTTTATCTGCGAGTTTTTCCCTAAATCTGGCGTCATGCTCAACGATCAGCATAGTTGGGTGATAGTTCTCGATCAGTTTTTCTATCTGGATCCGTGAAAATACATCAATATAATTGAGCGGTTCATCCCATATATACACATGGGCAGGTGTCAAAAGGCTGGACGCAATGAGCACCTTCTTTTTTTGCCCTTCAGAAAAGTCTTTCATGTTCTTTTCAAACTGAACACGGTCCATATCCAGCTGCCTGAGTATCGCGAGGAATAGGCTGTAATCGATGCCTTTTTCTTTTGCATATTCCTTAAGCTTCCCTCTCAGAAATGAAGTATCCTGATTAATATAAGATATTTTCAGATTTGGAGCTACGTTCAAAGTCCCGATTATCTTCAGTCTGCTGTCAGTATCAGGCTCCAGTGAATCAAAAATTGCCCTGATGAGAGTCGATTTCCCGCTGCCGTTCTCTCCTGTGATAAAAATCCTCTCTCCCTGCAGCAGCTCAAAGGTCAGATTTTCAACAACATTTTTTTGTCCATCATTATACCTGATGGAAACATCTTTTGCTTCGATAAGACGCTTTTTATAGTGCTCAAGTGGCATCACTTTCAAGTCGATAGTTTCCTCAATATCATTGAGCAGACCTTCTTTTTCTTCTATCTCCCTATATGTCCGTTTCTCGAATGACTTTACCCGCGACTGCATTTTCTTTGTCTTGGCACCGATGAAGGCTCTTGCAGAGATCGATCGGTCGTGCTCTTTCACCGGGTCGAAACCAATCTTTGTGTTCTCACTTTTTTCCGCCCATCTTGCAGTTCTGTCTGCCGCAGCTTTCAACTTGTCTATTTCTTTTAAGTGTTTATCATTCTCTGCCCGGGAAAATGAGTCCGCTCTCTGCTTATTTTCCCACCAGCTCGAAAAATGACCTTTCTGCAATTCTATGGTCGCACGGTTCAGCACCAAAACATGGTCTATACATGCGTCCAAAAGGTCCCTGTCATGGGACACGAGGATAAAGCCCTTCTTTTCAGACAGATACTTTTTTACTATTTCTCTCGCTTCCTGATCAAGGTGATTCGTGGGCTCATCGATAAGGAGAAAATCATTCTCGTCAGAAAATAGAACTGCCAGCATGATCTTCGTCCGCTCGCCAAAGCTAAGTGTCCTGAACGGTCTGTACAAAAGCTCTGCATCGATCGACAGCTTGGGAAGTTCGCACATCACTTTCCATCCCTCGACACCGCTTTTCCATTTCTCCATCAATTCATCCGCCGAGAGATCATATTCCTCTTCGCTGACTTTATACGGAAAGTAATCAAACCTGACGGCGGTTGATATGTTTCCCTTATAATCATATTTTCCCATAAGGATATTGAGAAACGTAGTCTTTCCCTTTCCGTTCCGTCCTATAAAGCCGAGCTTCCAGCTCGTATCAACTGTAAATGAAACGTTCTCAAAGATATTTTCAAAAGCACCTTCATAACCAAAGGTAAGATCAGTTACTCTTATTTGTGACATTTAATCCTCCCTGTCTGTCCCCGGGAATCATATTTCGATTTTTATGCAGAAAAAAGTTATCTTACTTAAGTGCCATACCATCTTTGAAGGCATTTCCAAACGGGTTAAAGTTTATAGAACTCTGCTCATTTTGATGTCATCCCTTACAATGACGCTCTGAATATTTCAGCGATATCTTTTTCTGATAATGCTATCCATGCTTTATCCAGACCTTCGGTTTCAGCCACGTGATGAGCCATCTCATCTATCCTGCTGTCATCGATTCCAACCGCCCTCAGATTCATGGGGATACCGATCGATACGAAGAAGTCATAGGTTGCATGAATCGCCTTCTTTGCAATATCAAATTTATCCTGAGAAGCATCAATTCCGAATACGTTCACACCATATTTTACAAAACGATCTACAGTCTTCTCGCTCAATACATGCTCCATCCATCTGGGAGTAATGATAGCAAGACCTTCGCCGTGTGTGATGTCATAGTAGGCTGACAGCGCATGCTCCATTCCGTGAAGCGGCCATCCTGACTGACTGTTGCCTAATGAATAAATACCATTGCATCCGTAAGTGCAGGTAAGCATCATCTCAGCTCTTGCAGTATAATCCTCCGGATTTTCGAGACATTTTTTTGCATTGACCATAAGGCTCTTCAATCCGGCTTCCATGAAACCGTCATTGAGAAGCGTTGAATCCTCGCAGAAATACTGCTCCATGATGTGGTTCATGGCATCAGCACATCCGGCTGCTGTCTGCTTTTTTGATACGGTAAATGTATAGGTGGGATCAAGGAATGAAACCCTCGGATAGTTGTGTGAATCTATATATCCAATCTTGTCATTGGTCTCTGTTCTTGAAATGACTCCGCCCGCATCATACTCGCTTCCTGTAGCCGCAAGTGTAAGTATATCTACGATCGGGATCGACTCTTTCGCAAAGGCTTTATAGGATATCAGATCCCATGGATCTCCGTCATACTTCGCACCCGCAGCGATAGCTTTGGAACAGTCAAGAACACTTCCTCCGCCAACAGCAAGAATCACATCAATATCGTTTTCCTTACAGATTTTTACGCCGTCAAGGACACTTGGGTCATACTTGGGATTAGGCTGAATATCTGATAATTCATAAATCTCAAAATCTTTGAGAAGCTCTTTTACCTTGTCATAAAGACCAATCTTCTTGATACTTCCGCCGCCGTAAGTGAGAAGGATCTTCTTTCCAAACTGACTCATAACTTCCGGCAGTTTCTCTACTACTCCCTTACCGAAAATCAGTCTGGTAGGTGTCTGATAGTCAAAATTTTGCATGCTAAGTGCCTCCTTTTTATTCCCAGGTGAGTTCACCTGTTTTTAATGCAACTTCATAACGTCCGATCTTATAATCAAGTTTTTCCAAAGCTGTATCGTACTTTTTACGCGCCTCGAGAATCTGCTCTCTCACTTCTTTTAAGAGATTAGCTCTGGCTTCAAGGGTGCCGTTACCTTCCCGGAAAAGTCTCACATACTCGATCAACATTTCCACAGGTACGCCTGCATCCCTCATGCAGACAGCATTTTCTACCCAGCCAAGATCATCCGCCGTGTAATCACGGATACCTCCGGCTGTTCTCGTAACTTCCGGGATCAAAAGGTTTGTTTGGGCTCCTTATGTCTAACTATACAACTTTGAGTCAACTCCAAGTCAATGCTTTTTTGATTTCTTCAAAAAATGTGTTACTGTTCACTCGCTTACAGCTCGCTCCAGTAACGGATTTTGCCAATTAAATCGCCTCTGGCGATGGGCAAAATCCAATGGCTCGCCTTCGTTATTGGGGCATAACTGCGCAGCGTAGTGCGCAGTTTGCCTCTGAACAGTAACAAAAATGTCACTTGTCACGTAAGTGCTCATAACAAAAAAGGAACTCAAATAATTTGAGTTCCTTTTTCTCCTGGCACAAGTCTGTTAAACTGAAATTTAATAGCTCTACAATTTGAAGTTGTCGAGCTCTTTCTCTTATAAAAGAGCCCCGCAAAGGTCAGGGGCTTTATTATTTATTGCGCCATTGATATTTATGTAAATCAACAACTCCATCTTTGACTTCGACGCCTTCAGAGAGCAGGATTTCTCCCTGCTTCCAGGCTCCGCCAAATGCATAGTTGCCGGCAAGTTCGCCTTTTGAGTTTACTACACGATGACAGGGAATTGTGCTGGGGTCAGGGTTTTTGTGAAGAGCATTTCCTACAGCTCTTGCCATCTTTCTATCCCCGGCTTCTTCTGCAACCTGCGCATAAGTTGCAACACATCCCTTTGGGATTCTGGCTACAGCATCATAAATCCTCTTAGTCGGAGAGTCTGCTATCAGGTCGTAGCTCTCGGCAATCATGAGCTTTATGTCTTTATCCGGGATACTTCCATCGAGGATGATTGTATTCCAATGCTCCTTATTCTGATGGTATCCGGGAATAACTGAGCTGTAAGCCTTTCTCCAGAAAAAAGCCGTCTCGGGATCAACCTTCACATTGAGATTTATAAAGCCCTCTCGTTCATAAGTCCACAGGAATGCTTTTTTATTATATTTATATCGCACCAGCTGCCAGTTAGGATCGTGGAAGGGCGCTTCCTGATAAGTATCCGGAAAAGATAATCCGTATTTTAATGCTTCTTCTCTTGTTTTCATGAAATAATTCTATCACATTCAAATAGAATTAAGGTAATCTCGGTATCATCAACTGTGATCAAAGGCTCATCATGATGATCTTCATAAACGAATCTGCTCAGTATTCTCCCGCAAATAGCAGCAACTATCAGGATGACGTTTGCAATTAAAAATATTATGATAGCTCTTTTAACTGATCTCTTCATAATCACTATCCATCCTGTGTAAACAGCTCTTGGAATTCCTTTCTTCCGGGAACCCACGCCTTTTCATAAATGTGAGTGAAATGATTTTTTACCGTCTGCTCAGAAATTCCGAGCATATAAGCAATTCTATGATTTGAAAACCCCGACACTTTAAGGTATCCGAGTTCAAGCTCTCTTTTCGTAAATCCGAATTTACGAGCTATATTAAGATACTGCTCCTTTGTAATTCCGGGATCATTCATCTTCCATGTCCATCTCTTCATTCATCTTACGCTCGGCATTTAACTTAAGCGGCAGAAGAAAAAACTCGATTATTACTGCATAAAAACCTGAAAGGAAGCAGACAGCAAGGTTTGGTCCAAACGTTTCCGGCTCAGATAAATGTCCCATAAGAATTATTGCTGAAGTTATGATGGCAAAAAGAGCTCCAAATACAGTAAGCTTCTGGGCAGCGCCTACGGCTTCTATAATATTTTTTAGTTCAAGAAGTCTGTAATCTTTTATCCCTACTGAGAATGAATTCAAAAAATCTTTCCACTCACCCATGATAATGAGCCCGGGAATCAGAATAAGTAAAACAAGAATCAGCGAAGGCACATCAAGAAACCATGCGACAGCAGAAAAACCAAAGCTGGTTCCAAGGGTACTGATAAGAAATACAACGATGAAAAGTACAAGCTCTCCAAATAAAACGGTACGGATATTCTTTTTCATAAGCATACTCCTTTTAAGCTTTATTTATTCGTTATAGGTGTTCCTATTATGACGTTATCATATGCACGAAAAGAAATATATAGTACCTTTTTGAATTTATTTAGTCCATCGCTTCCTCCTGTTATGATTTATGATAATTTGCCATAGTCTTCATCCGATACAGCTTCCAGCCAATCGTTGCTTGTTTCTTCCCCGGCAACCTCGATTGCAAGGTGAGAGAACCATGAATCCGGTGCTGCTCCGTGCCAATGCTTAACTTCAGCAGGGATGTTAATCACCTTACCGGGAGTCATCTCCACTGCTTCTTTACCCCATTCCTGATAGTAACCTCTTCCACCGATACAAATCAGCACCTGTCCACCACCGCTTTTTGCATGATGGATATGCCAGTTATTTCGGCATCCCGGTTCAAAAGTCACATTAAATACAGGAACCTGTTCCGTTGAAACAGGAGCAAGATAACTTTGTCCAACAAAGAACTCTCCATAAGGGTTAGGATCTCCAATAGGGAAGCATATAGAATTCTGATATCTGTCCTTTTCGGTCAGTTCAGGAACTGCTTCATTCCAGACTTCCTTAGCAAGACGGAATACCGCCCATCCTTTAGGCCATCCTACATACATGGTGGCGTGGGTTATGATTGCAGCTATCTCTTCTTTGCTTACACCATGTGCCTTTGCATTCTGAAGGTGATATGAAAGCGATGAGTCTGTGATGCCTGATGCCATAAGTGAAACCACTGTAATAATGCATTTGGTCTTCACATCAATGGCTTCCTCATTCCATACCTCACCAAAAAGTACGTCATCATTCAAGTGCGCAAACATAGGTGCAAACTCACCAAGCTGTTCTCTTCCTGCTGTCTGTACTACCTTCTCACTCATTTCATATGCCTCCTTATTGTCTGATAAATTCACTGTCCTTTTGTGGTATTCCATTTGTATCTGATACATAACGTTCTGCTGTCATATGAAGATCATATTTCTCTCGTAATTCGGCAATCTCTTTCATCATCGGAGATGCATGATGCCTGTCTATTGCCTCCTGATCTTCCCAACTGTCGATCAGAAGCACCGTTTCAGGATCTACAAGTGGGATAAAATACTCATATTTTAAATTTCCCTCTTCTGCCCGAATACGCTTGGCAATCCCTGTTCTTTCCATCTCCTCTGCAAATCTGCGTGCATTTCCGTTAGCTCCTGTATAATACAAATTCACTGTAATACTCATCTCAGAAACCTCACATATATTAAAGTACTCCGTCAAGCCACCTTTTTATTGCTGTTTCATCAGGTCGGTTAATCTGTGTGCCCTTTTCCCACTTAACATCACCCTTCACATTCTTATGAAGATCTTCATCACTTCTTCCTACACCACTTCCTCCAGACGTACAGAAAGGAATGATTGTCTTTCCACTGAAATCATAGCTTTCAAGGAATGTCTCAATGATTCTTGGAGCCACTCCCCACCAGATTGGGAATCCTATAATAACTTTGTCATATGAAGCCATATCTGATACCGTCCCTGCAATCTCAGGTCTCGCAGAAGGGTCGTTCATCTCAACACTGCTCCTACTCTGTTTGTTCATCCAGTTAAGGTCATGCTTTATAAAAGCTTTAGCAGACAGTTATTTGTAATTTCAAAAATGGATTGGTACACATAATCCACATTTGCCTCTTTCATGGCTTCCCTCTGCTTATCCGTTACTGAGGTGTAAGGATATATTCCAAACATAAAAGGAAAAAATATGTATATAAAATTTTGAATCTCCTGAACCGATTTCTCTGGACAAAACTTTGTGAGAATCCTGCAGACATTCTTCATCGATTCCCCATAAGCTACTTTGAAAGATTTCAGGAGCTCAGGCCTGCTGTTAGCTTCCATATCATAATTGTTCATGGAAAGGAGCTTTAAAAGCTGTTCTCTTTTTGCAATGGATGTTGCAAGCTTTTCTGCAATCTGCTGCTTAGTAAGCTTCTCATTACCATGAAGGATGGTTTGTAGTTCCTCGTTCCAGCGATCATACTCCCTCTCATAAAGAGCAAGAAAGATTTCTTCTTTTGTCTGGTAGTAGTTATAAATTGTAGGTCTTGAGAACGCTGTTTCATTTCCAATTTCTTTTAGCGTGATATCCTTAAAGCTCATGGTCTGATAAAGCTTCTCACAGGCGCTTATAATTTCTTCTTTCCTTGCTGCGGTTCTCTCCGGTGATCCTTTTGGCATATCCTTCCTCCCTATATTTTTATTCTGACATCGTGTCAATATGAATTGTATCAGTATTCTGACACAGTGTCAAGTTGTTATTTTGTAAAAAAATAGCGGCTACAAGATTTCTCTCATAACCACTGTATTTGGATTCCATCTCCAATATCAGATTTTACTTTACTATCCGTTGTCGTTTTATCTTCCGAGATAACTTGCTAACAACCGAAATTGTCGTACTCATTTATATTGCGATATAACTTACTATCAGATAATCCAGACAAATCCGAATTGTGAAATTACACTCCTGGTTTTTGATTCAGTACGCGTTCAAGCGCCACCCAGCCCAGGTATTTCGGATGATCTCCGGTCAGCGTCGTCAGCTTTTCGATTGCCAGATAGTCGTCAATTCGGACCACGTCCCACGCATGGATCACACGACCGTCCCCGAAACTAACGCCGCAATGTCCCCAGTTGACTGGGCCGTTTTCGCTTTGACACAGGCATTCATAGAATACGAAAGCACCTCGCTCTGGAACTCCGCCTCGCAGCGCGTCCTTGTACATCTCGCAAGATTCCTTTGCAGAATCTCCACCAACTATTTCGATATGATTGCTGATTTCAAGTGCATCCTCGATAAACGCAAGACACCAGCCTGCATATTCCGTGCTGCCAAGTTTGCATTCAGCCCAACGGATCATATTCTCTGTCAGTTTCATCTCCGAGTATCTGTCGCAGTCTATTACAGGACAGATCATCTGAAGGTCATATGGTTCCTTTTCAGCAAGATCTTTTATAGGAATGCTTGCCAGACCACTTCCCATTGCTCTGTAAAATGCAATCGTCTCCTCAGAAGAACAGGCAGATATGTACAGAGCCTGTGCACCAGCTTTTATTGCTTCCGCTTTTCCCAATTCAAATAATCGTCTGCCAACACCTTGGCCTCTGAATTCAGAAGATACCTGCATCATATCAAGAATCATGTATGGACCATTTAGTTTCTTTAATAGCCCAATAAAGCCAACAACTGTATCATTTTCCAATGCGATGTATGTAATATAATCATCACTGCTTATTTGCTTTGCCACAGAACGCTTTTGGCTTAAGTCCCAATTTTCGGTATATTTGCATTCTACTAATACATATTCTCCGTCTATTCTTCGATATACTTTATTTACATTCTGTTTTCTGTTATATGAATCTAATGATTCTAAACAGAAATTTGTCTCTGATAATAATTCGATTTTTATCAAATG
The DNA here is from genome assembly GCA_900168235.1 of Lachnospiraceae bacterium. Lineage (GTDB taxonomy): Bacteria > Bacillota > Clostridia > Lachnospirales > Lachnospiraceae > NK4A144. Next base: position 112,360 of record FUZG01000005.1, read on the forward strand.
ATAATTCCTCTTTCATCACTCACATTTCTTAATATAATAAATGAATTCATTATCCCGACTCACTTCCACGTATTCCAGCTTGGTATAAAAGGCGTTTGTTCTGACATTCCAAATGGGCGTATCTAATACAAATTTCTTTACATCTGAAAACATTGTCTCAATTTCCTGCATCATGCAGACTCCATAGCCTTTGCGATAATGCTCCGGGCTTACAAAGATCCTTCCGATGTTCAACTTGTCTTTTTCCAAAAATAGAATCGCACCGCCAACAATTAGTCCATTGTCCGTGAGCTTATACAAGTGATTTGTTCTGGCCATCTTTGTGTGATAAGAAACAGACATATATCCAGGTGGCCCACCAGCTGAAGGTGCTCCAACCTGAACATCGCTATCAAAGGCTCTTTTAGATATTCCATTAAGTGTCAAAGCATCAGAAGTGCTTGCTTTTACAAATTGTAGGCTCATATCTTTACCCTCTTCTTTTCATCATCAGATAGCAGTTAATCCCATTTTTATAAAAATCAGTTAGTTCTCCAACACACTTATATCCCAGATTTTCATATAATTTCTTTGCTCTCGGGTTAAAATCATCTACAGTCAAAAAGTATTTTGCTGAAGGAGAATCAGAAGCATTATCTTCAAAATACTTCATCAGCTGTCTACCGATACCATAACTCCTGTATTCTTCCTTTACTGCAACAATATGAAGATAAGGGCAGCTTCCAAAAACGCCATTTGTCATGTAGTAAATAAATCCTAAACATTTCTCATTTTCATCCAGTGCTACATATACGTTTTTTTGTCCCACTGCATATGTAAGCATATTAGTTGCCTTTTCATGATCGCTGAAATACGCTCTTCACACATGAAACTTTACCTCCGGCACCTTCGTCAAAATCGAAAAACTATCTATAATATAAAATCTCGCATTCGCCTTCATCGGTAAAAGTTTCAATCTCATATGTAAGAACCCCATCGGCGTAGATTTCCTGATAGATCATATCTAATTCTGCTGTTTTTCCTTTTACGGCAATCCATCCTGAATTCGGCAAAACCACAGAACAGTTTGCATTATCTATGTCGCCGGATTTAAGCCCGATGACATATTCAATCGTATCAGTTGTCCAGTTATAGCCTAACCCCCTAAGCTTTTCTCTTCCATATTTTTTGGAAAATTCATCCCAAAAAGCACCGATCGTTTCATATTGCCGATCGTCTTTTGTTGAAAACACCTTACTGATTCCATTAAAAACCATACGACCCTCTCCAACTTTTGATCTGAAACGTTAAACTATCCCCTAAGGGACGAGTCAATTACTTTTTTCATCACGTCATAACAAAGGTGATCACCATCTTCACTTCAAAGAATCAATCTCATTCTGCAGATTCTGCAGGAATCTTCCTGCATGTGCTCCATCCATCTGCGTATGATGAAATTGGAAGGACAACATCATATGATAGCTAAATAGCGTTTTGGAATAACGTCCCCATACAATGAACGGATTGTTGAATCCACTGTAGATATTCACAGCCCCTTCGATTTCAGTCTCTACAATTGTTGAAGTTCCTATTATCATATGATCTGCTGATAAATCTCTATCCATGCATTTTCCTGCTGTTTCCGTAGTATTTTTCAGGTATTCTTTATTGAACTCTTCGATATCTTCTGAAAACAATAGATCACAAGAATTAACTTCACCATTCTTGTTCTTTACGATAGTGTTCACAGCAATGTCATCATATTGAATCAACTTATCGTCAACCGGAAGTATGTAAAATTCTTTAATTTCTGAAGCAGCTTTACCAATGCAATAATCCATCAGCATATTAAACTTCAGACGTCTTTTTTTACTGACTTTCACAAGATTCGTAACATTGATTTTCTTAAACAGCGTCACCATTGGATTCGGCGCTTTCATCCACAGATAAAATGCCGACTCTCTGCTGGTTTCCTCAGGTTTTATTTCTTTTACCATCTCTCTTATAGTCCTTTACACCTAATTATCTCAACAAACCGTAATTTTTCTTATCTTTACCCTCTTCAAGAGGTGTAAATCCAAGCATGAACCTGGGCTTATCAATGTCTATACGCCTTACAACATATGTGTCATCTCTCATGCTGTGCATTATCATCGGGTAAATGATGCTATTTGATCTTATAAGCACAAATCCGTAAACAGATCATTAAAAATCCGCCTTGTTTTTTCCCCGTCCTCATAAATGGGACTATGAGCGCATCCTTCATAGAAAAAGAACTTTTTCTCAGGTGCTTCTACCATTTCATAGTATTCCTCCTGTAATGATGTACAGCAGGTCATATCGTTTTCACCTGCAAAGAAATATATGGGTATGTCTATATTTTGAATCTCTTCAAAAGCATTGAATAGCCACGATTCATTGGAAACCGCATATTTTCCGGAAGCTATCTTTCCCCTCCATATGTTGATTCGCTCACCTGGTGTGTAAGCCTTTATCCGAAGGCTCGGAAAGAATAAATCCGTTATTACATTATCCATATCGGATGTTGTTCCGACTCCGAGAGAGTGCATGGCCTCGTCGCGGAGGCTGGAATTAGTATATCTTCGGTAATCCTCTTCTGAGTCCTTTATTTTGTATTCATCGAACTTCGAAGCCATTGAGCTGTTACCCTGTTCTTCGTAACACTTTCGCATATAATCGTATGCTATCAGCTCCGACTGCTGCTGATTGCAAATCTGAGACATTGCAAAATATGCACTATAATTCTCCGGAAACTGTTTCACGGCATTGAGCGCGATATATGTTCCGAACGAATGACCCATTATATAAATTTTGTCCTGACTAAACCTATCTTTTAGATAATTTGTTACCTGTAAAACATCATCTATAAACCTGTCCTTAGTCATGCTGTCCGGATCGGTACTGCCGTCAAATGACAGCCCTGTCCCTCTGTAGTCAAAATAGCATACAGTAAAATACTCGGGTAGCACGGAAGGATAGAGACTTTCCAAGAGATATTGCGGTATTCCCGGTCCTCCGCCACAGACTAAAAGCACAGGATTGTCTTCCTTATCAGATAATAATATAAGCCCCAGCTTTGCTCCATCGATTTCCAGTGTTGTCTTCTCGCTAAGACTGTGTCCTTTAGGAAGTCTGCCCAAACTTGGAGGGAGTAGAATTATTATGATAAGTATTAAAACTACCGGTATAATTATCCATTTCATTTTTATTGCCCACCAATGATTTAATATGTAAAAAATCAATTTTACTATACCAATAATACAATAAGAGACCACTCCCCACACGTGAAATGGTCTCTTCTGCACTGATTTAGATAACGTGAATATTATTGATCAGCATTCGTTTAGTTCTTTTAATATTGTAAAAGCTTGCTTATTTTCAATTTTCGATATAACTATGTTGGCTTCCTTGATGAAAAATTCGAACAGCTCAGGGCTGTAACGAGGTCTGAACTTATCAAAAGTGCTTTATAACCATGGCTGAATAATTTTCATATTGTTTAAATCCAAATCGCTCATAAAATGGAATAGTTTTAGAATCCGATGGCATAATCTTAACATAAAGATGATTTTTGAAATGAGCTAATAGACGTTTCATAAGTTCATCCCCAATGTGTTGCCCTTGATATTCAGGATCTACAAGCAAGTAATGAATAAAAGCAATTGTCTCACCATCATCTATCGCTCTTACAAGCCCAACTAATCGGTTTTCATCCCAAGCTGAAATAACATGAGATGAGTTATTAAAAGCTCTTACTAATTTATCTGGATATTTACCCGATTCCCAATTTACAGAAAGGAAAAGTCTTTTAATATCCATAGGACAAAAATCTTTAGTTTCTTTATATTCTATATTCATACCCAACATCTCTTATAACATCATTTTCAATTCCAAACAGTATTCCATGAACTCCGGGGTTTTAGACCAGTATTTTATTCCCCAGTTCTCGAAGTCCCACTCTTCCATATAGTCATTGCACTCATAATCAATATAGAAAAACTCTCCATCATGAACAACAAAATTCGTCGGAAAATAATCAATATTGGTCTTGGCAGGATATAGGAGTTCACACATTGCTTTTACCTGTCTTATATAATCAGGATCCATCTGATCTCTGGCGACAAGTTCATAAATGGTCTCACCGTCTATGTATTCCTTCACAATGCGTTCTTTATCAATATCAACATCAATCATTTTAGGCATTCGGATTCCAATCGAAGTCAGTCTTTTGTAATCATTTATTTCAGACTGGATCTTGTCACCAAACTGATAATATGCGCATGGCTCGTGGTGGATCTGTTTTAAGACATACTCCTTACCATCCTTTACTGCCAGGTATGAATATCCTCCCTTACCCTTGCCAAGGAGCTTCTTAATCTCATAGTTGACTCCATTAACACTACATTCTTCACCGTGACCTGTTTCAAACATAAGACTCCCTTCCCTCTGCCATCAGTCAAATAGCTGCCTGTACTGTAATAGCCTTAAATCCCTCCTGAACATAATCAGGAAAACTCACCGCATAATATACACCGTCAATCCTATTGGGATATATGGGCAGGATAATCATTATCACCGCAAGCACATCTATAATTCCAAGAAGCATATCGCAGATATATCTGATATTGTCCCTGTTCTCTTTTTCGGCGATTGATACCATCTTTTCTGCCGACAGCAATTCGTCTATAGATACTGCTTCATGATTCTCCTTCTTGTAATGCCTTCATTAATACTTCAAAATCACTCAAATGAATATAATGTCCACTATTGTGTGCTCTTAACAAGATCGATTTTTCTGAAAAAGTAAGGTATTCCTGCATCAAAGACTGCCACAGCTCTTCAACTTTTTCTGCAAATTCTTTTGTGGTTTGTCCAAATTCCATTATTTCTTTTATTTCAAATTCACTTCCATGGGTTATAAGTACGATAGGAATCTGCGGAAAGTTCCCTCTTTCTTTTAATTGACAGATCTCCTTTTCCTCATGTGCCAGGCGAAATTCCTCTAAGGCGGCATCATGAAGTTCTACCTTTGTTAATTCATCTAAAATGTATTTCTTTGCTTCCGGTGTAAATTGATCATAGTAATAAAATGGTGGTGCTTTTTTCATAATGAGTTTAATCACAAATCCCAAATGCCAAGAAGCCATTTTCCGCATTATTACAAAGTTTTCTGATTTATCAAACCCACTCTTTTTCTGCTCATCAGCTGTTGTAAATACTGATTTATATGTATTGTCATTTGCAGACAAAGGATCTACAAACACTATGCCACGAATCATATTAGGATACAATCTGGCAAATTGCTGCGCATACAGACCACCCTGTGAATGTGCCAAAATAATAATCTTACTTTTACAGGGTAGTTCCATTAACAAAGTATGTAATTCTTCGGCTATATTTTTCGGCGAGCGCGCCTTGTAAATATTTCTTCCGCGCTCATACAAAAGAACGGTAAATTGTTCTGAAAGTTGCTCTGCAATGTGCCACCACTCACCGGCAACTGCGCCAAGCCCCATTTCAATAACCAAATCAATATCTCCCTCGCCAAATATGCAATAGGCTATATTCTGGCCCTCTATCATTTTGCTATCCAGAGATAAAGACTTTTTCATTTAGAATCTCCTTTATTGTTATTTTCCCAGTAATCTACTCATCCCAGGATTTTCTTATACCGAACGCTCCTTTTCGCTTAACTCTTTGGAACATCCTAGAACAAAAATATCAGAAAAACAAAAAACAGGTCTTATCTTACACTGATAAAGACCTGTCTTTCACTTAATTATCTGCGTTTCACCGAGGCTGAATACAATTATAGATAAAAGAAAAACCCCAGAAATACTGTGCACAACGAGTCCCCTTGATTCCGCTTCGCTCCATCTTGGTCGCGACAGTTGTCGCGTAAACTCAAAAAAATAACGCCCTTGGAATGCAAGCATTCCAGGGCGTATTGTTTTGAGTTTGTGTGCCTCGTTGTTTCGCGAAGATTCACCGGGGCACTCTCGCACATAGTGCTCGAATACGTGCCCGTAAAACATCCAAAGGGATGTTTTACCTCTTTGAGAACTTTTTCACTGCCTTAAGTGCTGTGTTTGTGGCATTTGTAGGACGAGTTGCTGTTTACCTGCTGCGTACGGCAGAAAGCTCAGGGCTACTGTATGCGACTGGTGGCAATTCTGTTGTTTCTTTCTTAAAACAGGTCTATACAAGTATTATTGTAAGATAATATTCTGGGATAACTCACTATGACATCCGCCCTCAAATAATACCTATAAGTCTATGACAATATCTGATACTGCTATAAGTACAGCTTCACCACTTATCGCAATCCTGCCGTTTCCAAGCATCTCACAGCGGAGATACCCCCCACGTTTTGATACCTGATATGCCTCAATCACATTTTTTCCAAGTTCCCTTGACCAGTAATCAGCAATTTGTACATGAGCCGAACCACATACCGGATCTTCTGCGATAGAAAGTTTCGGGCAAAAACTTCGTGAAACACAGTCAAAAGTCTTCCCCTGAGCTGTGGCATTTTGTATGCGTCCATCTATTCTCATTAACGCATCCTGATCAGGATTCGTTTCCCGCACCTGATCCTCTGAATCAAATATGCAAATAAGATCAAGACCCAAAACTGCTTTTACCGGACGGATGCCAAAGGCTTTCTCCATATCATCTGTAACCGGAATCTCTTTCAGTTCATATGTCGGAAAATCCATCTCGTACAGATTTCCCGTTCGTTTTACTGTCAGCACTCCGCCCAATGTATTAAACTTTACAATACGACTGTCCGACTCGAAATAATTCAGAATCACAAAAGCCGATGCCAATGTGGCATGACCACATAGTTCAACCTCTGTACCCGGTGTAAACCAACGAAGACGATATCCTTCCGCCTCTTTTACTATAAAAGCGGTTTCAGAAAGATTATTCTCCATGGCAAGTTTCATCATGAATTCTTTTGAAGGCCATTTATCCATAACACAAACCGCTGCTGGATTACCGGAAAAAGGTTTATCTGTAAAAGCATCTACAATATACTGTCTCATCTTATTTTCTCCTCAAGCCTATCATCAATAAAACTGCAATATATAACTTATAACGTCATTCTCATAGAAGCCACGCCATCAGTACAATTTACTTCTACAAATCCCATGCGCTTGTATAATCCATATCCAACCCCCATCACTTCTGGTTTGGTAGTAAATGTGACCTCCTTAAAGCCTAATTTTCTGCTTCTATCCAGCATCTCATTCACAAGAACTCTTGCATAACCCTTGCCACGATAATCTGGCTTAATATACAGTCTTTTTGCCTCACATGTTTCTTTATCAATACGCTTAATTGCTATAGTAGCTATAGGATTCTCATTTTCAAATCCAATCAACAATGCACCATCTTTATAATATGTCTCAAGATCAGCTAATTCTTTATCCAATGATACAAAGCAGCTCTCAGCGCCTTTTATCTCAGAGTATTCTATTATAAGTTTCTTCGCTTCTTCGTAATCCCCGCAATCCTTTATTTCAAACATACCGCGCTCCTTCTCTGATAGTAAGTTTATACTGGATATAATATGTTCTTAATAAACTCTGTGATTGAATTTATAACCGCTATTTTTTATTCTATCCAAGGTACAGGCGTAAAACAAGGGCGTTTCACCACAACTGAATACAATTATAGATAAAAGAAAAACCCCAGAAACACTGAGTTTCTGAGGTAAACAACGAGCCACTTCGATTCCGCTTCGCTCCATCTCAGTCGCGAAAAATCAAAAAAATAACGCCCTGAGAATGCAAGCATTCCAGGACGTAATTTTTTGATTTTTTGTTCCTCGTTGTTTTCGCGAAAATTCACCGGGGCACTCTCGCACATAGTGCTCGAATACGTGCCCGTAAAACATCCAAAGGGATGTTTTACCTCTTTGAGAACTTTTTCAATGTCCTAAGTGCTGTGTTTGTGGCATTTCTAGGACGAGTTGCTGTTTACCTGCTGCGTACGGTAGAAAGCTCAGGGCTACTGTATGCGGCTGGTGGCAACTTTAATAACCACGATCAAAAATAATACTCTGATTTTACTTTCTGCTCATTAAATCTTTATCTGTTGTAAGATTATCTTCAGAGATAACGCACTGTTATTCTCTACAAAGACCTTTACTGCTTTATCACATCACCAAATTCCCATCACATGCTGTAATATGAGACTAACCAGCGTTATACCGATCCAGCAACATCCTCCAAGTATGATGGGCTTTCCTCCTGATTTTATAAGTTTAATCACATTACTGTTCAGCCCAATTGCCGCCATAGCCATAATGATAAAAAATTTGCTAAGTTCTTTAAGTGGATTAAACACATCAGAAGAGATACCTATGCTGAGGCAGAAGGTTGTTATGATAGAAGCAAGTACAAAAAACACTATGAACATTGGAAATGCTCTTCTGAAACTAAATCCACTGGTAGATGTTCCTGTCTTTTTTGCTTCCCGCGCCCTCTGATAAGCAAGAACAAGCGTAATTGGTATGATAGCCAGCGTTCTGGTCAGTTTCACTGTAACAGCCTTATCCAAAGTCTGACTTCCCAGATTCCACATACTGTCCCATGTTGATGCAGCTGCAGTTACAGATGATGTATCATTAACTGCAGTTCCGGCAAATATTCCGAATGCGTCGCCTGTCGTAATATCAAATCCGATTATTTTCCCTAATGATGGAAATAAAAGTGCTGCAAGTACATTAAAGAAAAAAATTACAGAAATCGCTTGCGCCACTTCATCGTCATCGGCATCTATAACCGGTGCGGTTGCAGCTATTGCAGAACCTCCACATATCGAAGAACCAACGCCGATAAGCGTTGCTGTATTTCCCTTTATATTCATTACTTTATGAAGGATCCATGCAATACCTAGCGAAGTTGAAATTGTACATATTATTATTGGAAGCGACTGTTTTCCTGTATCAAGGACAACCGAAAGGTTCATACCGAATCCAAGTAGCACAACAGCGGCCTGTAATATCATCTTTGACGTAAACCTGATTCCGGCAGATGCTTTTCCTTTATCATTCCAAAATAATGTGATGATCATACCAATAATAATTGCAATTACCGCACCACCTATAACAGGGAATCTTTTCCCTAAGATCCAGGAAGGAACTGCTATAGCCAGGCAAACAAAAATTCCCAGATAATTCTTTTTAAGAAAATCCATCATTATACCTCTTTCCTTTTTCTTATTGTTTCAGGTCTTATTCTATGCCCTTCGTTGAAAAAGTTAAAATTATATATTATTATCTAATCATAAATATTTCTTATCGTTGTGGAGATTGAAAATGCTGGATTTTAGAATTGATACCTTTCTTTGTGTTTGCAAATACCTCAATTTTACCAAGGCTGCAAAAGTGCTCAACATCACTCAGCCCGCTGTTTCTCAGCATATTCATTATCTCGAGAATGAATATGGAGTAAAACTGTTTTCTCAAGAAGGTAAAAAACTGTTGATAACTGACAGCGGAAAACTTCTTTATAAAAAAATGAATCAGATTAAAAACGATGATATAAGACTCAAAGAAAGGCTTACCCAAAAAGACCATAGAATTAAAGAAATCTCTTTTGGCGTTACAATGACCATCGGCGAATATGTAATTGCAGCCCCCATCAGCAATTACATTAAGAATCATCCCGATTTTGATATCAAGATTCTTTTCGGAAACACATCAGAGCTTCTCGGAAAGCTACAAGATGGTATTATAGATTTTGCGCTTATAGAAGGATATTATCCTGAAAACGACTATGAAACCTTACTATTTAGCCGGGAAGAATTTGTCCCCGTTTGCTCATCCAACCACTTTTTCGGCAAAAAGCCAAGGAAATTAAAAGATCTATTTTCTGAACGAATATTGATAAGAGAACCCGGGTCAGGAACACGTAATATTTTGGAAAGATCTTTAGCTTTGAACAATTACTCCACAAGCAACTTCATCCACTTTATACAGGTTGAAAACATGCATGCAATAATTAGTCTTGTAAAAAGGGACTGTGGTATAACCTTTTTATACAAAGCAGCCGTTACATCTGAGTTGAATTCAGGGTCTCTGAAGGTATTATCACTTGATGATTTCAAAATAAAGCATGATTTCACTTTCATTTGGCCTAAAGATACTATTTTCACAGAAGAAATCCATAGTATTTGCGAAGAAATCCTTCAATACTGATCATTTATCTAATTCTGATGCAAAAAGCCTTTTCTTAGAAGTAATAAAACCTTCTAAGAAAAGGCGAAAATAATTACACTTCGGTTGCATATGAACCCACCTGGAAGTTTGTTACTTTTCCGTGATCGTAATCCTCATCCTTGATACATTTAACTGAAAGTTATAGTCTCTTCTCAAACCTGAACATTCCCTCAGGGAACTGCTCATCTATTTGCTCTGCCATCTCGAGATCATTCGGATCCGGGTGATGACTGTTATAAAACTCTACTATATGGAATCCGCATCGATTCACATAGAAATGAATATTCCTTTTCTCAAAGTACGGTGTAACAGTCTCCCAAATTTTGACCTCAGGATGCAGTTTCTCAACCTCGCACCAGGCGGCATATCCGATTCCCTTGCTATGACCTTTAGGCGTAACAAAAAGAATATCAAGATCCCCCTTGTTGCCTTCCACCTTTATTATTACTCCTCCGACACTCCTGCCGTCCTCAACAATCCTGTATGCTTCGCCGCCATCAATCGATTTCTCTATTGTCTCTCGGGAAATAATCTGATCATTTTCTTCAAAATGATTATCCCGAAGCCCGAACTCTTCCAGTGCTCCGTAGTTAAAAGCTTCCTGATTGTCCAATATAAATTGTTCTCTGTCGCTATCCTGTAATGGGATAAGTTTTATATTATTCATAGCTATATATCCTACAATACAATTATTCAACTATAATCTTAACAGCCGTGCATTTTCCACTATTGCATTCACTCTCTGATACACTGCAAGCAGCTATGCCTAGACGCACATCCATTAAAGTCTCAAGTACAACCTTGTCTCCCGCCTTAGACAGAGGCTTCTTAACCTTTAGATCACCATTACCGTCTATCTCGGAATACATAAAGATATTTACCGGGTGTATTATTGGTCTTTTCGAATTGAGTGCCCCATTAATATTATCCAAACAGTTGGAATGATTATCGCCATTATGATAGAAAAACTCATACATTTCCGGTCTGCAACACGGGTGTAACAGATCATGTTCTCCTACATCATCAGATATAACCTTAAACATAGGCTTATATAGGTTTGTGTAGATCGTATCTCCAACACGCAATCGGAGAGACTCATTACAATCGATTGTGACTCCCGGAGAAAGGAATTCTTCCGAATCAACAGCTGATTCTGCGAAGAAATCAACCACCTGTCCACCTTCAATATCTATAACAGAAATCATCTGTCCGCTTTTTACATCTATGCTTATTCCCGAACATGGATTTATATAGTATTCCATAACAACCCCTTATTTCATAAAACTGAAAGTTAATCTATTCAGAAATACTTAAATTTTTTCTTTGTAGCAATTGTTTATAATTATACCTATATCTACCATCCTGTTCAATATTATGTGCATAAAACAAGGGCGTTTTCACGCCCCTGCCTATTGCACTATCAGTTATTCATCTCTCAGGTCTTAGATTATTCCTATTAAGATTTGGACTTTGCTGCTCCTTCCTCTGATCAACTATCGCCTGGCTTTCTCTTAGCTTTTGCAAAATGCTTGTTTTAGCCTTTTCAGCTATCTCAGGCTTCTTGGTCTTGTCCCACCACTCCTTGAATGTTTTGAAGGCTTTTGAGACTATTTTCCCCAATGTAGTCTTGGGATTTTCAAGTGTTGCGTATCTCATGAATTCCTTCTTCATTTCCGAATTCACTACTGAGTCAACATATTGGTCGACCTTACTTTCGATATCCTGCTTCATTTCTTTAGCCGTATCATCCAAAGCTTCAATCTGTGTCTCCTTCTCCTGGCACTTATCTTCCAGCTTTTCATATTCTTGCTGCTTTAGCCTTAAGTAGAATTCTTTTGAGAAGTCGCTATTCCTTCCTTTTTCCTTTGGCTTTAAGGTTTCATCTCCAAAGATCTCCGGGTGGTCTTTCATCTGATGCTCTACAAAATCGTGCATTAGATCTTGTATTTTTTCTAGTCTCTCCTGATCAAACACTTTTGTTTTTGCCACCTGTTTGCTTAGTCCTCGTTTGTATCCTGTTGCTACCGGAACTCCTACTACGTGCATATGAGGTGAATCCTCATCCAAGTGAGTTACCGCCGATGCGATTTTGAATTCCGGAACTATCTCTTTTACATATTCAAGCTGTTCTCTCAAGAGTGGCTTCATTTCATTCCACTGCTCCCTCGTCTTATCCGCCCAGAATTCCTTATCCCCTACTTGGAGAATTACCTCTGTAGCCACATCATTCTTTTTACTTTCGGATACATACTCCAGATAGTCATGAATCTGTCTGTCACTTCTTTTACCTTTATTGTATTCCGAAAGTGCCTCAGAGAATTCCCTTTCATAAATCTCTTTTACATCATCGAGAATATTTACTTCACTCCCGACTTCCACTTCGATCATTTCTTCGTTATACTCTTCACTTTGAAATAATCGAAGATTATGCTTGCTCACCGATACTACATCTCTTGTTTTGGTTAGCGAATGTTTCTTACATGAGATGTGAAATGTTACTGTTATCATAAACAAACTCCTTTCGTAAAATTTTTTTGCCGCCGGCAGGCCCCTCGGAGAGCCCCCGGATAATGATGTGTAATGTCATTATCCATAGGGGGTTACCCATAACGACACGTTATGGGGAAGCTCGCTCCGCTCGCCTGCCAAACCATTCATTCCTTGGCTGATTATTACCGGAGCGTGTCACGCTCCCGTTCAAACCATCAAGGGAAATCACCATCTAAAATCCCTGTGCATTCCCACCATATCGAGGTAGTCCTGACGAGCTTTTTCTTTCTCCTCTTCAGTGGGTGCTGTCTTGAACTTTGAATAGATTTCATGCCTTGCTAGTTTTTCCATCTTGTCTTCAAGTTCTTTTTTGATCAGATTAGTATCTTCGTCAAACTCAAAGACCAGTAATCGTACCAGCCTTATAAATAATTCTTGTGATATCTGTACGTTTTTCATTCGTCCCTTTCTTCTAGTCCGCAACAATGCAGTGTCTTTATCTTTTTACAACCTTGCAATCTTAAGAGTGTAACTTCAGATACCTTACATTGTTGCGGTCTTGATTATCATTCGTTCTCTTTCAATATCCAGTACCAGGTATTGTTGATTCTCCTGGCTTTTATCCCAAGTTCATTTTTGGCTATCTCCAGAGTTCTTTTTGATATATCCTCTTCTTTAGCCAGTTCTACTGCCTCGTTACTTGGGATCATATTATGGTCTTCAGCCAATTCTCTCAGAAGAGCTATCGCCTTTTCCTGCTTATTCGCTTTCGGTGCAATTCCTCCGAGAACTTCGTCTGCGGTTATTTCATAATCTCCAATCCACTCGAATCCCTTTTCTGATAATCTGAAAGCCTTTGAATGTCCAAATGCTGCTAAGTTGTTCTTTATTTGGACTATTGCCCTTAGTTCCGGTTCTCCTTCTATCCTTCCTACCAGCAGGACACTTCTTGCTACTGCGTAGAAGTCAATTGATCCCATCCCTCTATAGGCTGCCTTGTTTCCGGAAGCCTTGTTCATGTGTCCGATTAGGATGATTGCACATTTGTACTTCTCCGCCAGAGCTCCCAGCTTCTTAGTCATATCTCTTGCTTCGTTAGCTCTATTCATATCCATTCCGCCTCCGAGATATGCCTGTAGTGGATCCAGAATCAAGAGTTTTGCTCCAGTCCTTATGATTGCCTGTTCAACTCTCTCATCTACCATTGATAGCGATTTATCACTCTCATCTATCACATGGATTTTGGAGCAGTCAGCCCCGGCACCTTCAAGTCTTGGCTTTACTGTATCAGCCAGTCCGTCTTCTGCTGTCTGATATATGATGTTTATTGGTTCCTCACTCTGCAGACCTGTATCTAACGAAATTCCTTTTGATAACTTCGCTGCTGCATTTAGTACAAAAGTTGTTTTTCCATCTCCGGGATCTCCCTGAATGATGGTAAGCTTTCCATATGGTATAAACGGATACCATAGCCAGGAAACTTCTTCAGCTTCTACATCTGACATCTGGATAAGCTTTAATTCTGGTTTGCTTGTTTCCATTTTGATTCCTCCAATCTTACTTTTTTGTTGAACTTGGCCGGAACCCTTGCTATACTTTATTTAATCGAATTTACAAAAGCTCCGGCTTTTCATTCACTCTCTTGTTACCAGCAAGAGAGTTTTTTCATTTTAGACTGCTTCTGGACTAAAGTATCCAATCTCTTCCCATACCTTTCTGTCTGGACAATAGTAGTTGTATTCACTGGAATTCTCTTTCTTCATGGCATATCCAAATTTGAATATCCCCTGCTGGATTCCAATTCTTACGAACTGTGCATCCTTGTGCATTGCCTCGGCAACCTCAGTTATAGGAACATTTCTACCGGTAAATCTTGGTAGTTCTACATATAACTTTTTGTCTTCCATACTTTTCACCTCCCTTCTTTCAAAATACGAATTATCAGTTCGTATTTTGATAATACGTCTTAGTAATTCATTTGTCAGCACAAAATATGTATTTATAATTCGTATTACGTTCTTGCAATTCGTATTACTACATGTTACAATTCACACAAGGAGGTCAGTATGATGAATAATAGATCTGATATTGGAAATAGAATTAAGCAGGCCCGCAAAGCTCAGCACCTCAGTCAGACTGAACTGGCTAACAGGCTAGGCAAAACTATGCGTACCGTACAGAAATATGAAAGCGGTGAAATAGAACCTTCAATAGGTATACTGAATGAGATCGCAAATATTCTTAATATCTCCCCAGCAGAACTAATTGGATATCAGAAGAAGAACATCACTTTAGATACTCTCTCAGATGTCCTCTATGTTCTAAACGAATTAAATAAAAAAGCAGGTCTTCACTTCAATATAGACGTAAATCGCCCACCAAAAACTGAAGAGTGGAGCTGTAGCCTTAAATTCATGGGAAACGATGAGATAGCAGAAAACAACGCAGATCTCTGCCTTTTTCTGGAAAGATACGCAGATGAACGAGAAAGCCTTGAACAAGGCCTATCAAATGAAGATAGATTTAATCACTGGTTTGAAACAGAACTTGCATACTACGCAAATGTAGCATTGCCCGATAAGAAAGGTGATTAAGGGACTATCCCCTTTTTCATAAATTACCTGAGCATCAAAGGAGGTCGATAATACTTGAAATTACCAAACGGATATGGAAGTGTTATGAAAATGTCCGGGAAACGCAGAAAGCCCTATATGGTAAGAGTAACCACCGGATGGACCATTGATCCGGAAAAAGGTACCAAAAAGCAGACGTACAATGTCATAGGATATGCTGAAACCAAGCAGGAAGGATTGCAAATGCTATCAGATTATCATCAGAATCCATTTGATACAAAAGCAGCCAAAATGACATTCACAGACGTATATAATGCCTGGTCTGAAGCAAAGTATCCTACCATCTCTAAATCCAATGTGCATGGGTATACAGCCTCATATAACGTATGTGGCACCCTTTACAACAAAACTTTTAGAGATATAAGGCTGGCAGAGCTTCAGAATGTCATTGATACCTGCGGAAAAAATTATCCTACACTCCGTAAGATCAAAGTCCTTTTCAATCAGCTTTACGATTACGCTCTTAAGAACGATATCTGTAACAAGGACTATTCCGAATTTGTAGATATCCTCAAGTATAAGGATAAAAATCCAAACAAGGTTGAGAGAGATATCTTTTCAAAAGCTGAGATTGACAGGTTATGGGAACTCAAGGATGATCCGTTCTACCAGACAGTACTGATGCTGATTTACAACGGCTGTAGAATATCTGAACTACTGGATTTGGAAAAGAAAAATGTTCATCTTGAAGAACAGTATTTCGATGTGATACTAAGTAAGACTGAAAATGGTATCAGAAAGGTTCCTATAGCAGATAAGGTTCTACCATTCTACAAAGCCTGGTATGAATCCTCTGACTGTGAATACCTTCTTCACACAGATGACAACAAAAAATTCACCTACAGGAACTATAAAGACAGCTACTGGACACCACTAATAGAAAACCTTGGTATGGAGCACAATCCTCATGATACTAGGCACACCTGCATATCAATGCTGGCGGAAGCTCATGTGGATCCTACAATGATCAAGAAAATCGTAGGACACTCCGGAGCAATGTCTCTGACAGAGAAAGTGTACACACACCTTGATATTCAGTCTCTGGTAGAAGCAATAAATAAAATCTAAGACTTGATAATTTTGCTGTCTACCTGCTGTTTACTCGCTGCTTACGGTACAAAATTTTCTGCGTTTCACCACAACTGAATACAATTATAGATAAAAGAAAAACCCCAGAAACACTGAGTTTCTGAGGTTTGTAAATTCTTTTTGAATCTCGAAAGATTATCTCTTTGAGAACTGAGGAGCGCGACGTGCAGCCTTGAGACCGTACTTCTTTCTCTCCTTCATTCTAGGATCACGTGTAAGGTAGCCTTCCTTCTTGAGGGCTGCTCTGTACTCGCCATCTACTGTCAGAAGTGCACGTGCGATACCGTGACGGATAGCACCTGCCTGACCTGTGTAACCACCACCGAATACGTTAACCTTGATGTCAAACTTATCTTCGGTCTGTGTAGCTACGAGAGGCTGACGAACGATCATCTTGAGTGTCTCAAGACCGAAATACTCGTCAAGGCTCTTCTTATTTACGATGATATCACCCTTACCAGGAACGAGATAAACTCTGGCAACGGAGCTCTTTCTTCTACCTGTACCGTAGTACTGATTTGCTGTCTTAGCCAATTTGCTTTCCCTCCTTTATTATCAGAATTTAAGTACTTCAGGCTGCTGAGCTGCATGATCATGCTCTGCACCAGCGTATACGTGAAGCTTTCTATACATCTGACGTCCAAGAGGTCCCTTCGGAAGCATGCCCTTTACAGCGAGCTCGATAACTTCTTCAGGCTTCTTAGCGAGCTTCTCACGAAGAGTAGCTGTCTTAAGACCGCCAACATAATCAGAATGTCTCTTGTAGATCTTATTATCAAGCTTCTTTCCTGTTACAGAAATCTTCTCAGCGTTGATAACGATTACGTAATCACCTGTGTCCAGGAAAGGTGTGTAGGTCGGCTTGTTCTTGCCGCGAAGCACAGCTGCAATTCTGGATGCCAGGCGTCCGAGTGTCTGACCTTCAGCATCAACAACATACCACTTTCTGTCGATGTTAGAGGCACTGGCCATATATGTATCCATTTTAATCCTCCGAATAAAAAAGACGAAATATTTTTTAAGTTTCCGTTTGCTATGAAACCGGGGCTGTGGTTCACAGCGTGTTATATTTTACATTACGAGACTTTCTGTGTCAACAGAATCGAGCCCTGTTTTTTGTTTAAAATTCGGTGGAAAACCCGTTTTTAAAGGATTCCTTACTGTAGACCGCTGCGACAGCCTGTCCCAACGCGATCCCTCCGTCATTAGGCGGAACCATGCTGTGACGGAGAACCTCGAATCCTGCGTCTCTTAATTCCTGCTCTGTGAGCTTAAGAAAAAGACGATTCTGAAATACCCCGCCGGACAATGCCGCTGTATTGATCCCCGTCGCTTCGCGGGCTTTTTCCATCGATTTCCTGACCTGCCTTGCAAGCCCCATATGGAATGCATATGCCGTCAGAGCCTTTTCACAGTCTCCGTTCACAGCTTTCTCCACTATCCTTGTAAACAATTTACATGAATCTGTAAGGTTCTCACCGCTTCCCGCAATTTTATCCATCACAGCAATATCTTCGGCAGATACTTCGTTTTTCAGGACCTTTTCGTCCCATTTTTCTGCCGCGGTTTCAAGCCTGACCGCAGCTTCTCCTTCAAAAGTCGACTTTCTGCATATGCCAAGCACTGCACATACAGCATCAAAAAGCCGTCCCGCACTTGTAGAAAGTATGGAATTTATGCCCTTTTCCCTCATCATACGCAAAATATCGGCTTCTTTTTTACTGCATAGACCCAGCTTTTCCGCCAATAGCGAAATGTTCCCGCTATGATCTTTTTCACCTGAACGGATCTCATCCATCATGGAAACCGCTGACCGCCATCCTTCTCTGGCTGCGGAATCTCCGCCCACCATATAAAAAGGATGTATGTGATCAAAGCGTTTTACCTCAGTGTCTCCGAGTCCGTCCACCTGAAGTATCTCTCCGCCCCAAACCGTGCCGTCCGTTCCATAGCCTGTCCCGTCAAAGGCAACGCCCAGCACAGGGCTGTTCCAGTCATTTTCTGCCATGCAGGATAAAATATGTGCGTGATGATGCTGTACACGGATATGAGGGATACCGCGCTCTGCGGATATCTGCTCTGCGACTTTGACAGAGTGATAATCAGGATGCATGTCCGATACCACTATTTCAGGCTTTGCGCAGAGCAATTTTTCCATACGGTCAATAGACTCCCGAAGCGCATCGACACTACGCCTGTCTTCCAGATCACCTACATATGCAGACGGATACAGCGTTGTGCCCTTTGCAACGCAAAAGGAATTTTTTAACTCGCCTCCAACTGCCAGGACACTTCGGTCACTTTCTCCTGATAGCAGGAAGGGCAGTGGCGCATATCCTCTGGAACGCCTCACCATATATGGCTTTCCGTCAAAAAAATCCATCACCGTATCGTCTGCACGGGTCCGTATCTCTCTGTTATTTGACAGGATGATGTCCGCAATGGGTGCCAGCTCTTCAATCGCCTCTTCGTCTGTTTTGCATATGGGAGCACCGCTGACATTTCCGCTGGTCATCACCAATACATCCGGCATTTTCCTGCCGTCATCATATTTAAATAAAAGATGGTGTATCGGAGCGTACGGAAGCATCATGCCTATCCGGGTGTTATCCGGCGCAATTTCCTCTGAGAGCTTTCCTCCGCTCTTTTTCCTGAGTAAAAGTATGGGCTTCTGATGTCCCGTGAGAATTTCTTTTTCCTGCTCGCTTATCACGCACTCACGCAGGGCAGTTTTTAAATCTGATGCCATTACTGCAAAGGGCTTTACGGGTCTTTTTTTTCTCTCTCTGAGCTTTCTCACTGCATCCGTATCTGCTGCATCGCAGCAAAGATGGAAGCCTCCGATGCCCTTTACAGCCGCTATTCCCCCGGATCGGATAGTGTCACGGACCCGAATGATCGCATCCCGTCCCCTTATCTCGTGCTCACCCGCCAGATATACTTCAGGTCCGCAGTTATTACAGCATACCGGCTGCGCATCATACCTTCGTGACATTGGATCATGGTATTCCCCTGCACACGCTTCGCACATGGTAAAATCCCTCATGCTCGTGCGCTCTCTGTCATAAGGAAGACCTTCCAAAATCGTGTATCTGGGTCCGCAGGAAGTGCAGTTTATAAATGGGTGGAGATATCTGGGATTCTCCGGATCGTACAGCTCTTTCGCGCATTTTTCGCATATCGCGATGTCGGGCGGGATGTATATTTCTCCCTTTGTATAAGTGCTTTCTATGATGTGAAAGCCTTCCCCTGACGCCAACTCCGTATCAGCAACATCTTTTACATCGATCTTCAGTATCACGGCTCGCGGAGGCTTTTCTTTTTTCAGCATAAAAATAAAATTGTCCAGGGCAGATGTCGTGCCCCGGGCAATTATTTCTACATAAGGTCCGCGGTTTGAGACAGTTCCTGATACGCCCGCTCTGCGAGCAAGCCGGACTGTATTGGGGCGAAAACCCACGCCCTGAACGATACCGTAGACTCTTATACGCTTTTTTCTTATTTCTATACTGTTTTTCCCGGTTTCTGATCCAAACAAATTTTTGAACCTCATTTACTGCATTTGAATGGTCTTTTAGACTTCCGCTTCCTCAGGATCGAGGATACGGATATTCATGAGCGTAAGTCCTTCCGGCGGTGCTGTAGGGCCCGATTTTTCACGATCGACCGCATCGAGCATCCTCTTCACTTCTTCCGGCGGATACTTGCCTCTTCCAACCTCTAGAAGCGTTCCGGCGATTATGCGCACCATGTTGTAGAGAAACCCATATCCGCTCACGAAGATCTTTATCATGTTTCCTTCACGAACTACTTTTGCATCCGTGATCTCGCGGATCGTGGTCTTCGCCTGAGTATGCACCGAGCAGAAGCTCTTAAAATCATGCTCACCTATGAGATACTTTATGGCTTCATCCATTTTTTCGTGATCCAGCGAAAAATAGGTGTAATAGCTGTACATACGCTCCAGCGGATTCGGAAATTTGTCTACATATATTTTGTAGCAGTATGTCTTTTCCGTACGGGCTGTCCTCGGATGGAAATCCATGCTCACTTCTCTGGAATCCCGGATACGGATGTCTTTCGGAAGGCGCACGTTCAGCGCATACGAGTACTTATCCCCGGGCATGCGTGCCTCTGTATCAAAAACAGCCAGATTACAAAGGGAATGTACTCCTGCGTCTGTCCTGCTGGCACCGCTCACAATGATCTCTTCTCCTGTCATCGCAGACAATGCGCGGTTCAGCTCTCTTTCTATGGTAGGCTGTTCGCCCTGAAGCTGCCACCCATGATAGGCTGTTCCGTCATAGGCTACAGTCAGCAATATTCTTTTCATAAAGGACTAAACCTTCCTGCAACTATCACAAGCGCGAAATAGAGTATGAGGACTGCATATGCAACCTTGTCCCGTACTTCATATTTCAGCGGTTTCATTTTTGTCCTGCCCTCGCCTCCGCGGTAGCACCTTGCTTCCATTGCCATCGCAAGATCATTTGCTCTTCTGAAGGCTGATACAAACAGCGGTACAAGGATCGGAACCATGCTCTGCGCACGCTTTATGATATTTCCGTTTTCAAAATCAGCACCTCTCGCCGCCTGTGCTTTCATGATCTTGTCTGTTTCCTCCAGCAAGATCGGTATAAAACGAAGCGCGATGGACATCATCATTGCTACTTCATGAACAGGAACCTTAAACACCTTCAAAGGTCCCATCATTGATTCCATTCCGTCAGTCAGATGGTTCGGTGTCGTGGTAAGTGTCATGATGGATGCGCCAATGATAAGGTAAACCAGTCTTATGGCTGTAAATACCGCGATCCGCAAGCCTTCCTGCGAGATCGTTAATTTCCAGATCTTAAAGATCGGTATTCCCGGTGTGAGGAATAAATTGAACACTACAGTCAGAAGCAGGAGCATAAAAATGCTCTTCATTCCGCGCATCATGAAGCGGAACGGCACTTTTGACATTTTTATTACTGAAAAAAGAAAAATTGTTGCAACGAGAAATGCTCCTGCATTTCTGAAAATGAACAACGAAATAATGTACACCAGTGTTCCAACAAGTTTTGTTCTCGGGTCCATCCGATGAATTATGGAATCTGTCTGGTAGTACTGTCCAAGTGTGATATCTCTAAGCATTTATTTTATCCGCCCTTCTGCCCGCAGGATTTCCTGCGCAGCCTCGGGTACTGTGGTGATCCCGGTATTTACAGGGATTCCTGCATTTTTCAGATCACGCATGATATATGTTACTTCCGGCGCCCTGAGTCCGATTCTCTCCAGTTCATCAACATGTCTGAAAACTTCCTTCGGCGTTCCGTCCATGAGTATCGAGCCGCGCTCCAAAACAAGAATCCTGTCTACATAGTTAGCGACGTCTTCCATGCTGTGTGATACGAGGATTACTGTGATATTCTGCTCTTCCCGAAGGCTCTTTACCAGATCCAGGATCTCATCCCTGCCCTGAGGATCAAGTCCCGCTGTAGGCTCGTCAAGTATGAGGATATCCGGCTTCATGGCAAGAACACCGGCTATTGCTACTCTTCGCTTCTGTCCGCCGGATAGATCGAAGGGCGATACGTAGAAGTATTCATCAGGCAGCCGTACAGCTTTAAGAGCCTCAAAAGCCCTGAGCTCTACTTCTTTTTCGCTGAGTCCCAGATTTCTCGGTCCAAAGCATACATCCTTAAATACTGTTTCCTCGAAAAGCTGGTGCTCCGGATACTGGAATACCAGTCCCACATGTGAACGGAGTTCTTTCAGGTTGTATGACTTATCATATATGTCCTGTCCTCTGAAATATACGTGACCGGAAGTTGCTTTTATGATGCCGTTTAAGTGCTGTACAAAAGTTGACTTTCCGGATCCTGTGTGACCGATAAGTCCGATAAATTCACCTTTATTTATAGTAAGTGATACATCATTAAGTGCATGTATCTCATCAGAAGTTCCTGTGCTGTATGTGTAGCTTACATGATCGAGGATGAGGGCATCCTGCAGGTCATTTTTCCTTGCCGCAGGCTCTTTTTCTGCACTATCTGAAAGTGCAGGACTGTCAGCGGATACCCCGCCCATTACAGCCTTTAATCCTGCAATAAATTCATTTCGATCGAGGATTCCCTTTTCCAGCTTCATTCCCTTCTGCTGAAGTTCATGCGCAAGAAGAGTCGGCTGAGGCACATCCAGACGAAGTTTTTTTAATTCGTCGACTTTTGAAAAGATCTCTCTCGGAGTTCCTCTCATAGCGACTTTACCATGATCCATTACATAAACCTGATCTGCAAATACAACTTCGTTCATGTAATGTGTTATTAGGATTATGGTTACGTTTTCTACCTGATTCAGCGCTCTTGCCGCTCTGATTACCTCATATCTGCCTTCCGGATCGAGCATGGCTGTTGGTTCATCCATGATGATGCACTTTGGGTGCATAGCGAGAACGCCTGCGATGGCAACTCTCTGCTTCTGTCCGCCGGAAAGCCTGTTTGGAGAGTGTTTACGGTACTTTTCCATACCGACTGCTTTCAGAGATTCATCCACGCGATTCCAGATTTCCTCTGTCGGCACACCCATATTTTCAGGGCCGAAACCGACATCTTCTTCGACCACATTTGCAATGATCTGATTATCAGGGTTCTGGAAAACCATTCCGGCTTCCTGCCTTACATCCCACAGATTTTCAGGTGCTGAAGTATCTTTTCCGTTTACATATACTGCGCCTTCCGTAGGATACAGTATTGCATTTATATGCTTTGCAAGAGTGGATTTTCCGGAACCATTTCCACCAAGGATAGCGATAAACTGGCCCTTTTTTATATCCAGTGTTACCCCATCAATGGCGCGGGTGATCCCTGCCGCGTTCCCCTCTTCATCACGCTTTATATATTCAAATACAAGATTTCTTGTTTCAACAATTCCCATTCAGAATACTCCTATGTTTCCGGCGCAGATCGTTTCCGCAGCACCCAATTATTCTAACACAGAATATCACACCTTGAAATGCTCGAATCTATACACATTATATGAACTTACATGACCAGTTTTGCAAGCCTTGATAAGGATATTTTTAAATGCGCACTAACAAGTTACACCAGACTCGACAAGGCCTCGCTAAGTGCGCCGAAAAAAAGAGAGGCACATAAAGTGCCTCTCCAAATTCTTCAAATGGAATCTCAATCAATTAAACGAGCTCAAGGAAAACTTCCATAGCTGCGTCACCCTTACGAAGGCCGATCTTAACGATTCTTGTGTAACCACCCTTACGATCAGCATACTTCGGAGCGATCTCCTCGAAGAGCTTCTTGCAAAGGTCAACCTTCTTTGTCTCAGCCTTGCGGTGAGCCTCAGAAGTACCGTGCTCTGTTACAGGGTAAAGAACCTTGAGCATCTCTCTTCTAGCGTGAAGTCTGGACGGCTGATCCTTCTTGATCTCCTTCTCAACTTCGTCGAAAACAGTAACAGTTACACCGTTCTCGATTCTCTTGATCTTACCGTTCTCATCTCTGTGAGACTCAGAAAGAACCTTGCTGTGATCGTTCTTGTCAACGATCTGCTTTACTCTGTGGCCATCCTTATCTTTTCTAGCAACCTTTGCAGTAACCTTTACTGTATCGAAGTTGTCCTTCTCACGGATTGCAAGTGTGATAAGGTGCTCAGCGATCTTCTGAACTTCCTCAGCCTTAGCTGCTGTTGTACGGATCTTTCCGTTAAGTATCAGAGATGTAACCTGTCCACGAAGGAGTGCCTTTCTCTGAGATGCAGTACGTCCAAGCTTTCTATACTTTGCCATTATTTTTTCCTCTTCTTTCTCAATTTAAGTTGCACATGTAGATCATGCGACTACATTGCCTCGCTCATCGGACTTACAGGCTCTGCGTGAGTGGTGTTGACGTGCTCTTTGGACTTACCGTCATAACCTTAGTTTCTATGTTTATGATTGGTTCAGGCTTCGCCTTCACCTGTTCTTAATGCAAGACCGAGCTCATCGAGCTTAGCAAGAACTTCCTCAAGGGACTTACGACCAAGGTTACGAACCTTCATCATATCCTCAGGAGTCTTATTAATAAGCTCTGCTACAGTATTGATTCCTGCACGCTTAAGGCAGTTGTAGGAACGAACTGAAAGCTCCAGCTCATCGATGTTCATCTCAAGAACCTTCTCTGTCTCATCACTCGGCTTTTCGATCATAACCGGTGTCTTTGTTGCTGCTTCAGACAGGTTGATGAAGAGACTGAGATGCTCAGAAAGAACCTTTGCAGCAAGGCTTACAGCCTCCTGCGGAGTAAGAGTTCCGTTTGTATAAACATCAAGTGTGAGCTTATCAAAGTCTGTCTGCTGACCAACTCGAGTATTCTCAACGCTCAGGTTAACTCTCTCAACCGGAGTGTAGATAGAATCAACTGCGATTACGCCGATCGGAAGATCATCGGACTTATTCTTGTCAACTCCGACATATCCTCTTCCCTTTGTAATAGTAAGCTCGATGTAAAGTCTGCAGTCTTTTCCACCATTAAGGGTAGCAATGTGCTGATCCTTATTGATGATCTCGATATCCTGATCGATCTGGATATCTGCTGCAGTTACTTCGCCTTCACCCTCGAACTCGATGTATGCAGTCTTGGGTTCATCAGACACGCTGTTGTTCTTGATCGCAAGATTCTTGATGTTAAGGATGATCTCTGTTACATCCTCTTTAACGCCCGGAATCGAAGTAAACTCATGAAGAACACCCTCGATCTTTACCTGACTTACCGCTGCTCCGGGAAGTGAAGAAAGCATAATCCTTCTCAAGGAGTTTCCAAGCGTAATGCCATATCCACGCTCAAGAGGTTCTACTACAAATCTTCCATATTTGCCGTCATCGGATAAATCTGTAATTTCGATCTTCGGTTTCTCAAATTCTAACAATCAGGTACCTCCTTTGGGATTCCATTTAAAACGCACAAAACGCGATACCGCAGACAGACGCCACAGCGGCGTCCTGTCCCGGTGTCGCGGTATACGCCAGCCGAAACACGGTATCCGTGATACAACTGTTATCGGCTGACTTACTGCGGCGCGAACTTACTTGGAATACAGCTCGACGATTGCCAGCTCATCGACAGGAACGTCGATCTGATCCCTGGAAGGAAGCTCATTTACAGTACCCTTGAAGTTCTCTGTATCAACAGTGAGCCAAGCCGGTACTGCTCTGTCAGCAGTTGTCTCAAATACATCTTTGATATGCTGAGAAGATCTAGCCTTTTCTTTGATCTCGATAACATCACCAGCCTTGATAGAATAAGAAGGGATATTGATGCACTTTCCATTTACAAGGAATGTCTTATGGTCAACCATCTGACGTGCTTCTCTTCTTGTTCTTGCAAAACCAAGACGGAATACTACGTTATCAAGTCTGCGCTCAAGAAGGATCATAAGGTTTTCACCTGTCATACCCTTCTGCTTATCAGCCTTTGTGTAGTAATTACGGAAAGGCTTCTCCAGAACGCCATAGATAAACTTAGCCTTCTGCTTTTCACGGAGCTGAAGTCCGTACTCACTTACCTTTCTTCTGGAATTGGTAAGCTGTCTGTTTGATTTCTTACTGTAGCCGAGATAAGACGGCTCCAGTCCAAGGGATCTGCATCTCTTAAGAACAGGTACTCTATTAACTGCCATATGCTTACACTCTCCTTCTCTTCGGCGGACGGCAACCATTGTGCGGTACCGGAGTTACATCTTTAATACTAGTAATCTGAAGACCTGCTGCGGATAAAGCACGAATTGCTGCTTCTCTTCCGGAGCCCGGTCCCTTGACCATAACGTCAACAGATTTCAGACCGTGAATGAGAGCTGCCTTAGTAGCTGTTTCTGCTGCTACCTGTGCTGCATAGGGAGTAGATTTCCTTGAACCTCTGAAGCCAAGACCACCGGCACTTGCCCAGGAAAGAGCGTTACCTTCAGCATCTGTCAGAGTAACAATAGTGTTGTTGAAAGATGACTGAATGTGTGCCTGTCCGTGTTCAACGTTTTTCTTAACGCGCTTTTTTGTTACTTTCTTCGCGCTAGCCTGCTGTTTAGCCATTTAAAACTAACCTACTTTCTCTAATCAATTGTTAATGGGAATACGCGCAAAAAGAGAACAAATTACTTCTTCTTATTTGCAACTGTTCTTCTCGGACCCTTGCAAGTTCTTGCATTGGTCTTTGTCTTCTGACCTCTGCACGGCAGAGACTTTCTGTGACGAACTCCTCTGTAGCAACCGATTTCTGTAAGTCTCTTGATGTCCATAGCCACCTGTCTACGAAGATCACCTTCGATAACCTGTGTACGGTCAATGACATCACGAAGCTTTGCTACTTCTTCTTCCGTCAGATCTCTAACGCGTGTGTCAGGGTTAATTCCAGCCTCTGCCAGAATTCTTGTGGAGCTAGCTCTACCAATACCATAGATGTAGGTAAGGCCAATCTCAACACGTTTTTCTCTTGGTAAATCAACACCAGCGATACGAGCCATTGTGAGTACAAACCTCCTTTTTTCAATTATAGTACGCAAATATAGAATCTTTCCAGCCCACAACTATTTATATAGTAGAAACAGTATGAGCTGAAAAGGAATCAGCATAGAAAAATTTATGCACAGCGTACCCCAGGGACAATATTAGCCCTGAACCTGCTTATGCTTCGGGTTCTCACAGATGATTCTGATCTTACCCTTTCTCTTAATAACCTTGCACTTTTCGCACATAGGCTTAACAGAAGATCTAACCTTCATAATTTCCTCCATTTCCTTCGATATACTTGACTATGAGGAACATAACACAGCTTTCTAACAGAAAGCCGAATGATAGTATATCATAACATTCAGACACACGCAAGCATAAATTATGCTTCCGCCTTACTTGTCTCTCCAGATTATTCTACCTTTGGAAAGGTCGTACGGTGACATCTCAATCGTAACCTTGTCACCAGGAAGAATACGAATGAAATTCATTCTAAGCTTTCCACTGATGTGAGCCAGAACCTGATGACCGTTTTCCAGCTCTACCTGAAACATTGCGTTAGGGAGCTTCTCAATAACTTTTCCTTCAATTTCGATGACGTCTGCTTTTGACATATATACTATATTCCTTCTTTATGCACCGAGAATATTCTCAATCGCCTGAAACACCTGCTCCGGAGCCACTGTACCGTCTACCGTTTTCAGAACGCCCTGCTTTGTATAGTAATCAATAAGCGGCTGTGTCTGATCATGATATACAGTAAGTCTCTTCTTTACTGTCTCCGGCTTGTCATCATCTCTTAATACAAGCTCGGATCCGCAGTTATCACAGATTCCTTCTGTCTTAGGACGAAGGTACTCAAGATGATATGTAGCACCGCACTTAAGACATGCTCTTCTTCCGGACATTCTGCCGATGATATTTTCATCCGGAACTTCGACATTAACGGCATAATCTACTTTTGTACCGAGCTTTGCAAGCTCTGCATCAAGTACTTCTGCCTGAGGAATTGTCCGAGGAAATCCATCCAGAACATATCCATTCTTACAATCGTCCTGTGCTACGCGGTCAAGTAAAATTCTGACTGTGAGCTCATCCGGGACAAGCTGTCCCTGATCCATATACTTCTTCGCTTCCTTACCAAGATCAGTTCCGTTCTTAATATTCGCACGGAAGATGTCTCCTGTGGAAACATGCGGGATCTGGTATTTTTCAGCGATTCTGGAAGCCTGTGTACCCTTGCCGGCTCCCGGGGCACCCAACATAATTATCTTCATAATACCCTTCCTTATTTATCGGATTTTTGCCGTTTAATATTTACCTTTAGATCTATATTCCGAAGGTAATTCCGATCAGATATTATCTGCGCTGTTTAAGCAAGGAAGCCCTTGTAGCTTCTAACGAGCATTCTTGACTCTACCTGCTTCAGTGTCTCAAGGATAACACCAACGATAATGATCAGTGATGTACCACCAAAAGATACGTCCGCACCGAATACGCCATTAAAGAAGATCGGGATAACAGCGATGATCGTAAGACCTACTGCACCGATGAAAATGACATAGTTCAGAATATTTGTAAGGTAGTCGTTTGTAGGACGTCCCGGTCTGATACCAGGGATAAATCCGCCCTGCTTCTTCAGGTTATCTGACACTTCAAGCGGATTGAAAGTGATAGATGTGTAGAAGTAAGCAAAGAATACTACAAGTACAACGTAGATCAACAGTCCGATTGAATAAAACGGCTGTGCAGGATCACACCAATTTCCTGAATTAAGCAGACGAAGAATCTGTCCGCCAAGGCTCGTTCCTGCCTGTATGCCGAAAAGCTGGCAGATAACGATAGGGAACGACATCAGAGATGACGCAAAAATTACCGGAATAACACCTGCTGTATTGACTTTCAGCGGGATATTTGTAGTTGTTCCGCCGATCATCTTTCTGCCAGCTACTTTTCTGGCATACTGAACAGGTATTCTTCTCTCCGCATTGTTTAACAGGATAGTAAGAACTACTGTTACAAGGATAACAGCTACAATGATCAGTGCTGCAACTACAGCTACAAGGATCTTGCCGTTATCGATATTGGAGCGGATAAACATATCCCAGAGTGAGTTAAGATCACCAGGCATTCTGGAAATAATGTTGATGGCAAGTACTACAGAAATACCATTTCCAACACCATTCTCAGTAACCTGCTCACCGAACCACATAAGAAGTGCAGAGCCTGCTGTGAGGCCAGTCACGATCATGAGTCCTGTAAGCCACGGGTTGATTGTCATGTCCATGATTCCCTGATTGTAGAAGCCAATAGCCATAGCTGATGACTCCAGAAGGGCGAGACCTATTGTCACATATCTTGTGATGGCAACCAGAACTTTACGTCCTTCCTGCCCGTCTCTCTGTTTTTCTTCCAGGTACGGAATTGCGATCGTCAGCAGTTCAATGATGATGGAAGATGTTATGTATGGTGTGATATTCAACGCAAAGATGGACATGTTTTCAAAAGATCCACCTGTAAAGGCATTGAAAAAGGTAAAAGAATCACCTGTAAGGTTTGCAAACCACTGTGAAAAATATTCACGGTTTACTCCCGGAATAGGGAGCTGACATCCGAGTCTGATCAGAAACAGTACCAGTAATGTATACAGGATTCTGTTCCGGATATCCTTTACCTTGAACGCATTACGTACCGTCTGAAGCATTAGATCACCTCAGCTTTCCCGCCTACAGCCTCGATCTTTTCTTTTGCGGATGCAGAAAATGCATTAGCCTGAACAGTAAGCTTCTTTGTAAGCTCACCATTACCAAGAATCTTCAGTCCATCATATGTATCCTTGATGATACGTCTCTCAATAAGGTCTGCAGCTACAACTGTATCACCGTCGTTGTAGTACTTCTCAAGAGTGCTAAGGTTGATAGCAACGATCTTCTTAGAGTTGATGTTGTTGAAACCTCTCTTCGGAAGTCTTCTGTACAGAGGCATCTGTCCACCTTCGAAACCGATACGAGGTGCACCGGAACGAGCCTTCTGTCCCTTGTGTCCGTAACCAGCAGTCTTACCGTTACCTGAACCGTGACCACGGCCCTTACGGAAGCTGTTAGTGTGCTTTGAACCTGCTGCAGGTCTTAAGTTGTGTAATTCCATTTCTTTCCTCCTAATGTTTACAGGATATTTCTGTTCCTGCTATGGACGCCCCTTCATCCTATTATGAAAGGACTTGGATTGTGTTTCAGTTGAGCTTATGCCCAACCCTTTTAGAATACCACAAATTTTTAAACTTGCAATATCCTTATATATGACATTAGGTACGCCTTTCGGCGTACCTCTGCCAATCAAATCATTATGCGCCGATAAATCGGCTTTTAGTTAGATTTCCTCTACTTTAACGAGGTGTCTAACTGCGTTGCACATTCCGCGAACTGCATCGTTGTCCGGCAGCTCTACAGATGTATATGTCTTGTGCAGACCCAGAGCCTCAACAGTCTTCTTGTGCTTCGGGATTGCACCGATAGGTGACTTTACAAGTGTTACCTTTAATTTTCCTGCCATGTTTTCCTCCTTAGTTCAGGATTTCCTCAACAGACTTACCACGAGCAGCTGCAACTTCTTCCGGAGTCTTAAGCTGTGAAAGTGCGTCCATTGCTGCGAGAACTACGTTCTGCTTGTTATTGGAACCCAGAGACTTGGTACGGATATTACGGATACCAGCAAGTTCGCAGACGATACGAGCCGGACCGCCAGCGATGATACCTGTACCTTCCGGAGCCTTCTTCAGAAGAATGGAAGCTCCTCCGAATTTTCCGATGAAATCATGTGAAATAGATCCTACGTTGTCAAGAGCAACGTTGATAAGCTTCTTGGCAGCGTCCTCTCTACCCTTACGGATAGCTTCAGGAATTTCAGCAGCCTTTCCAAGGCCTACGCCTACGTGGCCATTTCTGTCTCCAAGGACTACCAGAGCTGAGAAACGCATGTTACGTCCGCCCTTAACAACCTTGGTGACACGCTTGATGGTAACAACTTTATCTTCCAGCTCAAGGCTGTTTGCATCGATCACGTTGTGTCTCATTGTCTTCTCCTTTCCTCCTTAGAAATCCAGTCCGGCTTCTCTTGCAGCTTCTGCAAGGGCCTTTACTTTACCCTGATAGATAAAGCCGCCTCTGTCGAAGACAACTTCCTTGATGCCCTTCTCAAGAGCTCTCTTAGCGATAACTTCGCCGAGCTTCTGAGCTGCCTCAACGTTATCTGTATACTTAAGCTCGGAAGCAACTTCCTTCTCAACTGTAGATGCAGCTACAAGTGTGTTTCCTGCCACATCATCAATTACCTGAGCATACATGTGCTTGTTGCTTCTGAATACCGCAAGTCTCGGTCTCTCGGGAGTACCACTGAAACGATTGCGGATTTTCATGTGCTTCTTTTCACGAACTTCCGATCTTGATTTTTTGCTAATCATTTCTTACGTCCCTCCTGATTATTTCTTACCGGTCTTGCCGACTTTACGTCTGATCGTCTCGTCGATATATTTAATACCCTTACCCTTATAAGGCTCAGGTCTCTTCTTATCTCTGATAACAGCCGCATACTGACCAACCTTCTCTTTGTCGATACCCTCAACTTCGATCTTGTTGTCTACGACCTTTGTTTCAATACCCTCGGGATCTTCCATGATTACAGGATGAGAATATCCGAGTGACAGAGTAAGTGTCTTTCCCTGCTTCTGAGCTCTGAAACCAACACCGTTGATCTCAAGAACCTTCTTATAACCCTCTGTTACACCAACAACCATGTTGTTGATCAGAGTTCTTGTAAGTCCGTGCAGTGCTCTGGTCTCTTTTACATCATTAGGTCTCTCAACCTTGATCTGGCCATCTTCCTGTTTGATAGTCAGAACGGCCGGAAGAACTCTCTCAAGAGTGCCCTTCGGTCCTTTAACCGTCACTTTATTATTTTCTGCAATCTCGACAGAGACGCCAGACGGGATTGCGATAGGCATTTTTCCGATACGTGACATGCCCGCTACCTCCTTTAATTACCAAACAAATGCGAGTACTTCGCCGCCAACATTAAGTTCTCTTGCCTTCTTATCAGTGATCACGCCCTGATTTGTGGAAAGGATTGCGATACCAAGGCCGCCAAGAACCTTAGGAAGCTTATCCTTGCCAGCGTAAACACGAAGCCCCGGCTTACTGATTCTCTTAAGACCGGAGATGATTCTCTGGTTCTTGTCATCAGCATACTTTAATGTTACGCGGATATCCTTGAACTTGCCGTTGTCAACAAGATCATATTTCTTGATATATCCTTCATCAACGAGGATGTTTGCAATCGCGATCTTCATCTTTGATGCAGGGATATCAACTGTATCATGCTTTGCAGTATTTGCATTACGGATTCTGGTAAGCATATCTGCAATCGGATCATTTGTTGTCATTACATTGACCTCCTTATATCTTCCGACTGTAACTGTCCGGAAACCGGACAGTCAGTAATTAAATCAATTCTTTACCAGGATGCCTTCTTTACACCCGGAATCTCGCCCTTGTAAGCCAGCTCACGGAAGCAGACTCTGCAAATACCATACTTCCTAAGAACGGAATGGGGACGGCCGCAAATTTTGCAACGAGTATATGCCCTTGTTGAGAACTTGGGCTTTCTCTGCTGCTTCAGCTTCATAGATAACTTAGCCATGTATTTCCTCCTTATTTCTCAAAAGGCATATTGAAAAGTCTTAACAGTTCCCTAGCTTCCTCATCGGTCTTGGCTGTTGTAACAACGATTACATCCATACCTCTAACCTTGTCGATCTTATCGTACTCGATTTCCGGGAAGATAAGCTGCTCTTTGATACCCAGAGCGTAGTTACCTCTGCCATCAAATGAGTTTGCGCTTACGCCACGGAAGTCACGTACTCGAGGAAGAGCCAGGTTAACAAGACGATCAAGGAATTCATACATTTTATCGCCACGAAGAGTTACCTTACATCCGATAGGCATACCCTCTCTGATCTTGAAGTTAGCGACAGCCTTCTTAGCCTTGGTTACTACTGCATGCTGACCGGTAATTGTCTCCATATCGGAAACAGCGGAATCAAGAACCTTAGCGTTTTCCTTTGCTTCACCTACGCCCATGTTGACAACGATCTTCACAAGCTTCGGTACTTCCATAACATTCTTATAACCGAACTTCTTCGTCATTGCCTCGACGATCTCGTTCTGGTACTGCTCTTTCAGTCTATTCAACGTTTATTCCCTCCTTCCGCTCAATCGATATTCTTTCCGGTCTTTTTAGCGAAACGAACTTTCTTATCGCCCTCGATGCGGAATCCAACTCTGGTCGGCTTGCCGTCCTGCTCGTACATTACGTTAGAAAGGTCAAAAGCTGCCTCTCTGTGTACGATACCGCCGTCCTGATTTACTGCTGAAGGCTTCTCATGCTTTGCGATCATGTTTACGCCTTCAACAACAACCTTACGCTTATCGTAGTCAACGGAAAGAACCTTTCCGCTTCTGCCTTTATCTTTTCCGGCGATTACCTGAACGGTATCACCCTTCTTGATTTTTGCTGTTGCCATGACGATCCCTCCTTATAATACTTCCGGTGCAAGGGATACGATCTTCATGAATTTCTTGTCACGAAGCTCACGTGCAACCGGTCCAAAAATACGGGTTCCCTTCGGTGTAAGGTCATCCTTGATAATAACAGCTGCGTTCTCATCGAATCTGATGTAAGAACCATCCTTACGACGAGTGCTCTTTACTGTACGAACAACAACTGCCTTAACAACGTCACCCTTCTTAACAACTCCGCCGGGTGTTGCATCTTTAACAGAAGCAACGATGATATCGCCGATGCTTGCATATCTTCTTGTAGAGCCGCCCATAACTCTGATGCAAAGGATTTCCTTAGCGCCGGTATTATCTGCGACTTTTAATCTGGTTTCCTGCTGTACCATTGCAAAACTCCTTTCACATCAGATTATTTAGCTCTCTCAATGATCTGAACGAGTCTCCATCTCTTAGTCTTGCTGAGAGGTCTTGTTTCCATAACTCTTACAGTATCACCAATGTTGCATTCATTGTTGGCATCTTCTGCCTTAAGTTTATATGTCTTCTTAACGATCTTCTTGTAAAGGGGATGCTTTACGTTATCTACTACAGCGACCGTGATTGTCTTGTCCATCTTGTTGCTGATGACCTTACCGGTACGTGTCTTTCTGAGATTTCTTTCTTCCACTTTTATCTCCTTTCCCAAGCTCAGGCCTTAGCTGATGTCTCAGTGATGATAGTCTGAATTCTTGCGATATTCTTTCTAACTTCTCTGATTCTGCTTGTGTTGTCAAGCTGATTTGTAGCGTTCTGGAATCTGAGATTGAAAAGTTCCTTCTTTGCTGTTGTCAGCTCTTCACGGAGCTCGGAAACCGACTTACCTCTTAAATCTGCAACATACTTATCAGTCTTCATTAGTTTTCACCGCCTTTTCCTGCAGCTGCGGAAGCTTCTTCAAGGTCAGCCTTTGCAGCGATCTTGCACTTGCAAGGAAGCTTGTGGGAAGCGAGACGAAGTGCCTCTCTAGCTACATCTTCAGGTACACCTGCGATTTCAAACATTACACGGCCAGGCTTAACTACTGCTACCCAGTAATCAACTGCGCCCTTACCGGAACCCATTCGAGTTTCAGCCGGCTTAGCTGTAACAGGCTTGTCAGGGAAGATCTTGATCCATACCTGACCACCACGCTTTACGTATCTTGTCATAGCAACTCGAGCTGCCTCGATCTGATTGGATCTGATCCAAACAGGCTCTGTAGCAACAAGACCGAACTCACCGTAAGTGATCTTATTACCGCTGTTTGCCTTACCTCTTAAGGAACCACGCATCTGCTTACGATGCTTAACTCTCTTCGGCATTAACATTACTGATCTCTCCCTTCCTTAGCTGCTGCAGGAGCTGCAGACTGCCTATTTTTACTAGGAAGGATCTCACCCTTGTAGATCCAAACCTTGACACCTACTTTACCGTAAGTAGTGTTAGCTTCAGCGAAACCATAATCGATATCAGCACGAAGTGTCTGAAGCGGGATAGTACCCTCAGAGTAGAACTCACGACGAGCGATATCAGCACCGCCAAGACGTCCGGAAACGGAAGCCTTGATACCCTTAGCGCCGTTCTTAAGTGTTCTCTGCATAGCAGACTTCATAGCACGACGGAAAGAGATACGGTTCTCGAGCTGCTGAGCGATGTTCTCAGCAACAAGCTGTGCATCCATATCAGGGCGCTTGATCTGCTTGATCTGAATGTCGATGGACTTACCAGTCTGCTTTGCAAGCTCCTTCTTGGTAACCTCGATATCCTTACCGCCCTTACCGATGATCACACCAGGCTTGGAAGTAAGAACAGTTGCTCTTACCTTGCCTGCAGATCTTTCAATTTCAATCTTGGAGATACCTGCAGAGTAAAGCTTCTTCTTCAGGTATGTTCTGATTTTGTTATCTTCAACGAGGTATTCTGCGAAATCACCTTTCTCAGCGTACCACTTGGAATCCCAATCTTTGATAACACCGACTCTTAAGCCGTGGGGATTTACTTTCTGACCCATTCTGATCTCCTTTCGATACCTTAGTTCTTCTCGTCAAGTATTACTGTCATGTGACACATTCTCTTGAGGATTCTGTAAGCTCTGCCCTGAGCACGAGGCTGGATTCTCTTCATGATCGGGCCCTGACTAGCATAGCACTCAGCTACGTACAGATTTTCTTTGTTCATCCCCTTGAGCTCTGCGTTGGCAGCAGCGGAGTCCAGAAGCTTCAGCAGAACGCTGGAAGCGTATCTCGGGTTATACATCAGAATACCTTTTGCTTCGATGTAGCTCTTACCTCTGATAGCGTCAAGTACGAAGCAAGCCTTCTGTACAGAAACTCTAGCGTAGGATAACTTAGCTGACGGTCTGGTATCCTTGTTTGCATTTCTTTCTCTTTTGATCTGGGAACGATGTCCTTTTGCCATGGATAAAACCTCCTTTCAGATTATCCTTATCTAGTATTGGTTGTGTTACCTGTGGAAGCGTGTCCCTTGTATGTACGGGTTCCAACGAACTCACCAAGCTTGTGACCAACCATATCTTCTGTAATATAAACAGGAACGTGCTTCCTGCCATCATGTACTGCGATTGTATGTCCTACGAAGGACGGGAAGATTGTAGAACGACGAGACCATGTCTTGATGACATCCTTCTGTCCTGCCTGGTTCATCGCGTCAACCTTCTTCAGCAGGCTTTCGTCTGCGAACGGTCCCTTTTTAAGTGAACGTGACATTGTATTCCTCCTTATACGTTAAGCGCTTTGCCGTTTCTTCTTCTTACGATCAGCTTGTTGGAAGCCTTCTTGCGCTTTCTTGTCTTAAGACCAAGAGCAGGCTTACCCCAAGGAGTACTCGGGCCAGAGCGTCCGATCGGTGCTCTACCTTCACCACCACCGTGCGGGTGATCATTCGGGTTCATAACGGAACCGCGAACTGTAGGTCTGATACCCATGTGACGAATACGACCAGCTTTACCGTAATTGATAAGGTTGTGATCAATGTTACCGATAGTACCGATTGTAGCTCTGCACTCAACCGGAACCATTCTCATCTCACCGGAAGGAAGACGAAGTGTAGCATAGAGACCTTCCTTAGCCATGAGCTGAGCACTTGTACCAGCAGAACGAACCATCTGTCCGCCCTTACCAGGCATGAGCTCGATGTTGTGTACGTTTGTACCAACCGGGATCTTAGAAAGCGGCAGGCAGTTACCAACACGGATTTCTGCTTCAGCGCCGTTCATGATCTTCATGCCATCCTTAAGTCCTGAAGGAGCAAGGATATATCTCTTCTCACCGTCTGCATATGCAAGCAGTGCGATATTTGCTGTTCTGTTAGGATCGTACTCGATACCTACAACAGTTGCAGGAATTCCATCCTTATCGTTTCTCTTGAAATCGATAATTCTGTACTTCTTTGTAGCTCCGCCACCCTTGTGACGAACAGTGATCTTACCCTGGTTGTTACGTCCAGAGTTCTTCTTGATCTTTACAACGAGAGACTTCTCAGGGGTCTTCTTTGTAACCTCAGCGAAATCAGAACCCGTCATATTCCTTCTGGAAGGTGTATATGGGTTATAAGTTTTGATTCCCATTTGTTTCTCCTTTTCTATTCAAAGCACACGAATAATTTTCTATTTTGTCTCGTGAGCCCCGCGGCAATATTGTTTTCTGCCGCTCGCTCACTCGAGGAAATTAAAGTCCAGCGAATACTTCGATATCCTTGGAATCCTCAGTGAGTGTTACAATGGCCTTCTTCTGCTTAGCAGTCTTGCCAATGATCATTCCTCTTCTCTTATCCTTACCCTGGATGTTCATTGTGTTAACCTTCTTAACCTTAACTCCATCGAACATCTTCTCAACAGCCTCTTTGATCTGGCTCTTGTTTGCTTCAGGATTTACGAGGAATGTATATTTCTTCTCAGCCATGCCGTTCATAGACTTCTCAGTTACAACCGGCTTCTGGATTA
Organism: Lachnospiraceae bacterium; assembly: GCA_900168235.1. Lineage (GTDB taxonomy): Bacteria > Bacillota > Clostridia > Lachnospirales > Lachnospiraceae > NK4A144. The sequence goes on from FUZG01000005.1 coordinate 149,831, forward strand.
CGTCATAGTACTTGATGTCTGCCATTATGCGTATACCTCCTCAAGTTTCTGAACTGCAGCCTTAGTTGTGATAACTGTGCTGTACTTCATGATGTCATATGTGTTGATCGTATTGATCTGAGCAGTGATGACATTCGGGATGTTTCTAGCAGAGAGGATTGCGTTCTGATCCATGCTGTCAAGGATTACAATAGCCTTGCTAACCTTGAGTGCATCCAGAACCTCCTGGAATTTCTTTGTCTTGATCTCATCAAGCTTAAGCTCATCGAGAACGATGAATTTATTATCCTGAACACGGGAGGTAAGTGCGCTCTTCAGAGCGAATCTCTTTTCCTTCTTGTTCATCTTGAAGGAGTAATCTCTCGGAACCGGAGCGAATACTACGCCACCGTGTGTCCACTGCGGAGATCTTGTTGAACCCTGACGAGCATGACCTGTGCCCTTCTGCTTCCAAGGCTTTCTGCCGCCGCCGGATACTTCTGAGCGAGTCTTAGCCTTCTGTGTTCCCTGACGGTTGTCAGCGAGCTGCTGAAGAACTGCCTGATGAACCAGGTTCTCGTTTACTTCAACTCCGAATAAAGCGTCGTTAAGGTCGATCTTTCCAACTTCGCTTCCTGCCATGTTAAATACTGATACGCTAGCCATTATATCTGAATCCTCCTTTCTTCCTTATTATTTATGATTCTTGACTGTCTCTCTGATGGTAACGAGAGCCTTCTTTGCACCCGGGATAGCTCCCTTAACAAGGATGAGGTTCTTGTCGGCATCAACGCGGACAACCTGCAAATTCTGAACTGTGATCTTCTTGGAACCCATGTGACCAGGCATTCCCTTGCCCTTAAATACGCGGCTCGGGGAAGAACAAGCACCGTTTGAACCCTGATGTCTGTGGAACTTAGAACCGTGCTTCATAGGTCCTCTGTGCTGACCATGTCTCTTGATAGCACCCTGGAATCCCTTACCCTTAGAAGTAGCAGTTGCATCTACGAAATCACCAGCAGCAAAGATGTCTGCCTTGATCTCCTGTGCGATCTGATAATCTGCAGCGTTCTCGAAGCGGAACTCGCGAACGAACTTCTTGCTCTCAACGCCAGCCTTCTTAAAGTGACCAACCATAGCCTTAGTTGTTCCGTGAGGATGAGCAACCTTCTTGGCACCGCCTGCATCCTTAACAACAACCTTGTCCTTTGACTCCATGAAGCCAACCTGTACTGCGTTGTAGCCGTCATTCTCAACAGTCTTGATCTGGGTTACTGTGCAGGGACCTGCTTCCAGAACTGTGACCGGAGTAACTTCGCCGTTCTCATTGAAGATCTGTGTCATGCCGATCTTCTTCGCTAAGATAGCCTTTGTCATTTCTTCACCTTTCTGCATTGGAATACGTTTTTGCTGTATCGATTTCCTTTCGGAACAGCCCGCTCAGCTAAACGGATTCATACAACACTCTCAAATATTAATTATTTGTTCTTCATTTTGATGTCGATGTAGACACCTGCGGGCATCTCAAGTCTTGAAAGAACATCAACTGTCTTCTGAGTCGGAGCGATGATGTCGATGAGTCTCTTATGAGTTCTCTGCTCGAACTGCTCTCTGGAGTCCTTATACTTGTGGACTGCACGAAGGATAGTAACTACTTCCTTTTTAGTAGGAAGGGGTACCGGTCCGCTGACCTCAGATCCGTTCTTCTTGACTGTTTCGATGATTTTCTTTGCGGATGCATCAATAAGCTGATGATCATACGCCTTCAGGATGATTCTCATTACCTGATTTGCCATAAAAAAAGTCGCCTCCTTTTCGCACTTTTTCAGCACGACAAGCGGTGACTGTACACGTTCCCGTGTGTGTCATTCATTCTATGACATAGTAATACACACGGTGTTCTCTACATGAAATTGCAGAACTTGTTACGTTACAGTGACTTGTCGCCAGTTTCTCGACTTGACATTCGCTCCACGGAGATACCTGCATAAGCAGCAACTTCACGCTTCATAGCTATCATGCCACAGCACTTGCCATTATAACACATACGGGGCATTTTGCAAGAATTTTTTCAAAAAAATTTTTTCTGCATCCCGCATGGATAAAGGCATTTCAAATTCATTGCTTCCTTTATATAATATTGAAGCAGTTCTTTACGGATTCATGTGAACCCTACAACGATTAAGGATTATACGTCATGATCTCCGGTATGGGAATACCTTATTTTGACTGCATTTAAATTTATACTTTTTTGAGGCTCTTTGTTATTTTTACGGGCATCATACGAGTATCTTCATTATATAAAGGAGCATTTTATGTCATTCAAAACAACAAACGAACTGGAACACTTTGATTTCAACGAGGCTGTGATCTTTGAGATCCGCCAGAGCCTCGATTCTCTTTCTATCGTTTTAGATAATGTAAAGATCCTTCCTGAAAACTCATGTAACAGGGATATCCGCACAATGCGCACGAACCAGCTGACCCTTACTCTTTTAAATGGAAAGATCTCCGAGCTGGTTGATGAAGGCTACCAGCTTTACGATATAAATATGAAGCCTTACAAATCCGTCCCTGACCGCATGATCGAGCCGGATCAGTACGAGGAAGCTTTTAAGGAGCTCACAGACTGCACTATCCATTCTATAGAAAGAACGGATCAGGGATATCTTGTTTCTATTGATACATTTGATCACACCTGGAGAATCTCTGTGGAAGCCGATAGTGACACAGAGGAATGGAACAGATTTATGAATCTGTGATAAGACACGCTTTACAAAAATATCTTCCTTATATAATATATGAAGTCAGGGTCAAAAGGTCCTTGTCCGTTGTGCCTGCACAAAGAGGATTTAAAACCGTGAACCCGGCAGCAGTAAAAGCAATATTTACTATCGAACCATAAACACATTTATAATAGAAGGAATATTATGTGGAAAGCAGAAAACTGGAAAGATTATGAAGTACTGGATACATCCTCAGGCGAAAAGCTTGAGCGTTGGGGCGATTTTCTCTTGATCCGTCCTGATCCGCAGGTTATCTGGGATACCCCAAAGACAAACCGCGGATGGAAAAAGCCTAATGCACACTATCACCGAAGCTCAAAGGGCGGCGGAAACTGGGAGTTTTTCGATCTTCCTCAGGAATGGTCCATTAATTACAAAACCCTTAAGTTTAACCTGAAGCCGTTCTCATTTAAGCATACGGGTCTGTTCCCTGAGCAGGCCGTGAACTGGGACTGGATGACTGAGCAGATCCAGAACGCTAAAAAGGCAGACCCCGGCAGGACGCCCGAAATCCTGAACCTCTTCGGATATACCGGTGGTGCTACTCTCGCATGTGCAGCAGCCGGCGCTCACGTGACTCACGTTGATGCATCCAAGGGCATGGTTCAGTGGGGTAAGGAAAACTCCAGACTCTCCAACATCCCCGAAACATCATTCCGCTGGCTTGTGGATGACTGCACAAAGCTCGTCGAGCGTGAGATTCGCCGCGGCCATCACTATGACGGAATCGTAATGGATCCGCCTTCCTATGGAAGAGGTCCGAAGGGCGAGATCTGGAAGATCGAAGAGCAGATCTATCCGCTTATCCAGCTCGTTGAACAGCTTCTGTCCGACGATCCGCTCTTTGTCCTTGTTAATTCATATACTACAGGTCTTCAGCCTGCAGTCCTGACTTATATGCTCTCTACAGCCATTAAGTCAAAGCACGGCGGACATGTGGATGCAGACGAGATCGGTCTCCCTGTTAAGGATAACGGACTGGTTCTCCCCTGCGGTGCAAGCGGACGCTGGCATAAATAATTTTCAAAATCTAATATTTTATTATAGAAGAAACTCCTGCGAGCACATCACACGATGCATCCGCAGGAGTTTTTATATCAGCATATTCTCGGCAAACCTTCTCCGTATAAAGGTCCTACAGTCCGAAGTCCGCCTATTTCTGTCCGAAGAACCAGTGCAGGCGAATCGGAATCTTCCATGACTTCGCCGATGCCCACGGCATTTTCGCCGTATTTACTGCTTCTCATGATCTCAAGCGCAGAATCCGCATCCTCAGGACTTACAACCACGATCATTTTTCCTTCATTTCCCATATAAAGAACATCAAGTCCCAGTATCCCGCAGAAATCCTTCACAGTCGGGCTCACAGGAATAAAGCTCTCTTCCACACGGATTTCTTTTCCCGAGCTTTCTGCAAATTCATTCAGTACAGTGCCCAGTCCTCCGCGCGTCACATCACGCATGGCACGTATACCAAGTCCTGCCTCCATAAGAGCACGGGTCATTTCGCCAAGGGGAGCGGCGTCACTTACAATATCATTTTCGATCCCGAGACGGCTTCCGAGGATTGCCACATGGTGATCTCCGAGATAACCGGACACGATTATCCGGTCACCCGTCTTTATTTTTTCAGGTCCAAGGTCAATCCCTTCGGGAACAAAGCCCACACCTGCTGTATTAATGATAAGTCCGCCGATAGCGCCCTTTTCTACGACCTTTGTGTCTCCTGTGACCACCTGTACTCCTGCTTCTTCCGCAGTTTTCTGAAGTGATTCAACGATTTTTTCCAGATCTTCTGTGTCCAGTCCTTCTTCCAGCACAAAGCCTGCTGTCAGATACTTCGGAACTGCACCACTCATGAGCAGATCATTTACCGTCCCGCATACAGAGAGACGTCCGATATCTCCTCCCGGGAAAAATATAGGATTTACCACAAACGAATCTGTTGTCATGGCAAGTCTCGATGCCCCCGGAACCACCGCAGAGTCACCGAGCTTATCTAAATATTTATTTGAAAAATGTTTTGAAAAAACACCTGAGATCAGCTTAGATGTAGAATCTCCGCCTGATCCATGTGCCATTGTTATCTTCATTTAAGTCCCTCTCTATTGCTAAAAATTCACGCCCTGCTTCGCGGCTGTGCCCCTGAGATAAATCTATTAAAGCAGGCGCCCTCCTGACTCACCATGCAGGCACCCTTCGGATGCTCCGGTGTACATACCCTTCTAAAAAGCGGGCACTGCGTGCTGTCCTCTTCTCCGGTTATTATCTTTGAGCAGTGGCATCCATTGCTTTCGTGATCTGTATCAAGTCCGCGGCTCCCTGCGTCGAACCGCTCATATTCAGGTCTGAGATACATTGCAGAGCCTGCGATGGTTCCCATTCCTCTCCAGATTCCGTCTCCGGCTTCAAAGTACTTGCTTACCTGCGCCCTGGCAGACAGATTTCCTTCGCGGGTCACCACATCACCATACAGATTTTTTACCACGCCTCTGCCCTTAAGCTTTACAAGAGCAAAAATCGCCGCCAAAATCTGCTTTGCCTCGAAATTAGACGCAACAAACGGCACTGCATGCTTCTCCGCTATATGTTCAAAAATTTGATATCCCGAAACTGCGCACACATGTCCCGGCGCTATATAGCCGTCAACCGCAGGTCTTTCAGAGCCATCCTCTGCCAAAACGGTTCCGGAACTCACCCAGTCAACTACCGCAGGCATGGTTTTAAGCGAGGTCAGAATCTTTATATTACTGATTCCCCGCTCTTCTGCATTTGATAAAAGCATTGCATAAACAGGTGTCGTGGTCTCAAAGCCTACCGCTGCAAAAATATATGTGTGCTCTGCATCTTTTTCTGCCATATCCAGCATATCAAGAGGAGAATACGCCATTTCTATCCTTGCACCGAGAGCTTTTGCCTCTCCCATTGAGCGAACAGAGCCCGGAACCCGTATGAGATCCCCAAATGTGACCACCACATTTTCAGGTTCCATGGCAAGCTCTATCAGCTTATCGATATATGCTGTTACCGTCACACAGACCGGACATCCCGGCCCCGATATCATGTGGATCTGCGGGCTCAGCACCGAACGAATGCCGCTTTTTGCTATCGCAGCTGTGTGAGAACCGCATATTTCCATTATCCTGACTTCCGGACCGTCATAATTTTTCAGGAAATCCAGGATCTGACTATCATTCATTCATTTCCTCGATTTCCCGGAAGAGATCTTCCATTATATCTGCCTCATTTTCATCAAGTTTCTGTATGATGCATCCTGCATGCACCAGCACCCGGTCTCCGGGCACAGCATCAACCAGCCCGGCTTCAGCGTTCACACGATTTCCATTAAAATCCACTACCGCCGTATGACCTTTTACCTCTATCACTTTTCCGGGAAGTGCTACACACATAATAATACCTTTCTAAATCTAATACGCAGAAAAGGACCGCCGATACCGACAGTCCTCCGCAATATCTCTTACTCTGCCGAAGCCTTTGCAGCAGCCTCAGCCTCCGCTTTTTTCTTTGCTTCCATCGCAGCCTTTGCCGCCGCTGCGCGTTCTGCCGCAGCTTTTGCCTGAGCCGCAAGAGCCTCTTTCTGAGAATCCGACAGATCAAATGTCTTTGATATCTTTTCCTCTCCGGGCTCCTGATACTTTCTGCCCATGGAAAGAGACTTCTTCGGACAGCCATCCACACAGCATCTGCACTGTATGCAGGAAAAAGGACGGATAGTCCATGTCTGTTCTTTTTTATCTACCGTTATCGCGCCTGTCGGGCATTTCATCTGGCAGAGACCGCAGAGGATACATTTATCCATGTCATTTTCAACATGTCCTCTGGTCCTCTCCTTGAAATCCGCAGGCTCAAAAGGATATTTTGTAGTAGCAGGCTTGGAAAAAAGATTTTTCAGCGCCCGCCCTGTATAGTTTAACGCACTCATTCGTGACCTCCAATACGCAGTTACTGTAAAATCAACGCTCCGTACAGCTGATGCAGGGATCTATAGCCAGCACAAGTATCGGAACATCCGCAAGATCACAGCCCTGAAGGGTCTGGGTGAGCGCCGGAATATTCGCGAAGGTTGGAGTCCGCACCCTGAGTCTGTCGATAAATTTCTTTCCGCTCGCCTTTACATAGAAACAAGCCTCTCCGCGGGGCTGCTCGATCCTTGTCATATATTCGCCGTTGGGGAATCCCTTAACAAGTGTCTCAACAGGACCATCGGGAATTTTTGTGATAGCCTGACGGATGATGCTGATAGACTGAAGGATCTCCATCGCGCGGACATAAGTCCTGCCGTAAGTATCGCAGTCATCGCTGGTCACAATATCAAATTCGATGTCGTCATATGCCGCGTAGCCAAGCTTTCTCGTGTCTCTTCTGACACCGCTTCCGCGAAGGTAAGGACCGCAGCATCCGAGGGCTTCCACCTGCTCCGGTGTCAGCACACCAACACCGCAGAGACGGGACTTAACTGCCCTGTCATTAAGGAAAGTGCGAATTATGATCTCCAGATCCTTCTCTATCTCATCGATAGTCTTCAGGAAATCACTGAGCATCTCATTCGGAATGTCTCTCCGCATGCCGCCTATCTTTACGATAGAAAAAATAACTCTTCCTCCGGTAGCTGCTTCAAACATATCCAGAATTTTTTCACGGACTCTCCATGAATCCATGAAAAGGCTCTCAAATCCGAAAGCATCCGCCATGAGTCCGAGCCACAGGATATGGCTGTGCATACGGGACATTTCAAAAAGGATGGTGCGCAGATAATCCGCTCTCTTCGGCACTTCAATGTCCATGATATGCTCTACCGCATCGCAGTATCCGAAACCATGGCCAAAGGAACAGATTCCGCAGATACGCTCCGCAACATAGACCATCTCGTTAAAATCTTTTTTATCGACCAGTTTCTCCAGTCCTCTATGAATAAATCCGATGGACGGGATCGCATCAACGACCTTTTCATCCTCCAGCACCAGATCAAGATGAATAGGTTCCGGAAGAACAGGATGCTGCGGACCGAAAGGAACAACGCTTCTATTTCCCATATCTGTTACTTACCCTCCTCTTCCTTGTGCGCAAACGGTGCTTTCTCATTTGTGCGGTAAAGTCCGCCTCTGAAATCCAGCACCATATCACAAATCTCAAGACCGAAGAGGTCATGAATCTCATTTTCATAAAGCCATGCAGGTGAAAAAATATGGCTTATCGACTGTACCGGCTTCTTTCCGTCTGTGTGAAACCGGAGATTCATCTCGTCGTAACCTTTTCCAAATGTATAAAGGATCTCGTATCCGCCCTCTTTCACTGTTGTGGCGCAGATCTGTATCAGGCGATAGCCCTCTGCACGGATAGCCTGAGTCTCATTAAGGAGGCTTTCTTCAGGAATTTCCTTTAATTCTCTTTCCATTACTTATCCTCCTTTTCAGGCTTCTTGCTGTAATGAACTTCGCAGGAAGCATGGTTCTTCATAGCTTCTCTCTTTTCATCAAGGAGCTTCACAGCCTTAACAACGCCGTCAATCAGCGCTTCCGGTCTCACAGCACATCCCGGTACATAAATATCAACAGGGATGACCGTATCAACTCCGCCATTTACATTGTAGCACTCCTTGAAAATACCGCCGTCGCACGCACAGATCCCCGCCGCGATCACAACCTTCGGATCGGGCATCTGGGAATAAAGCTGCTTCACAACCATCTTTGTCTGGTTATTTACACCGCCTGTAACCACCAGAATATCTGCATGCTTCGGATTACCTGTATTTATCACGCCGAATCGTTCCACATCATACCGCGGTGTGGTAGACGCCAGCACCTCTATATCACATCCATTGCAGCTCGATGCATCATAGTGCAGGAGCCACGGAGATTTTGACATTTTCATGATAACTGCCTTTCTTAAAAAACTTCCGTATTTTTATACTTTACTTACCTGCAATTTTCAGCATGGTAAGTATCAGGAAATTGCCTCCGCCAAGTATAAATGTCACTGCCCATGTACTTGAGAGCATCACTTCCCACTTAACTCTGGGGAAAATATTGTCTGCGAGAAGTACAAAAAAGTACACAACGATGACAGCAACCACTGCAACTACGTAGCTTATAGGATTTTTACATATAAAGAAAAGTCCGGCGATCGCAAGCATCTGCACTGATGCATAAAGCTCGCCAAGCTCCTGCAGACCGTAAATATTTCCCGCAAGATCCTGTGTGAGTCCCTTTACCATCTCCTGATGAGCATGGTGGGAAGTTGCCAGATCAAACGGTGACTTCCTGAAAATGATCAGCAGGCAGAAACAGAATCCAAGGAAGATTCCCGGCGCACGTACTATCGCAGGCACGTCCTGATTGATAACATCAGAAACATTGAAGCTTCCGCATACCATATAAAATCCGATGGCAGTGAGAAGTGTCATAGGCTCGTAAGCCATAGTCTGCATAAATTCACGCTGGGCGCCCAGTGATGAATAGGGTGAATTTGCGCTGTATGCCGCAAGTATCAGGAACATGTCAGCAAGGGAATGTGCAAAAAATACCAGCAGGATATCTCCTCCTGCAAAGAAAATGCATCCCGTAAAAATCGTGAAAATTACAAATCCCAGCACCAGAGCTGTCTGCATATTATTTACGACAATCGACTGCTTCTGGAACAATTTACAAAGATCATATACCGGCTGAAAAAATGACGGTCCCTTTCTATTCTGCATGCGGGCTGAAACCACGCGGTCATAGCCCTCAAAGGCAAGCCCCACGACCGGAGCCGCCACGAGATAGATCAGGATACTGACCAAAGCCATTGTGATATTCATAATGCACCTCCCACTGCAACGATCATCATAATAGTAACTGCCGCTGCCGAAAGGTAAAGCGACGGATTCAGTATCTTTTTCTCACCAAACCAGTCTTCCATATACCAGTTACTAAGATAAGAAGGACGGATGCCTCCCACGGAATCAATAAAATGACGGTCATCTCCGGCATTTACGCCTGACATGTACGCCATGGTCATTTTTTCCTTTCTGTTCTTTATAAGAAGTGCCGCAAGAACAGGCATGAGACCGATCATTACGAGCATCATCAGCATGACACGGATATCGTTTTCACTGATGATAGTTCCTACAGTCTTTCCAAAAGACTGGGACAGCACCGGCTGAACAAATACAGAACCGATCATCGGGAAAAGCGTACAGAGCGCAACGATCATAGCGGTCAGGCAGTACATTACGCGCCACTCGCTCTTATGGACCACATCGCGGTGTCTTTCTGACTGATGGAGCACCACATACAGCTTTCCGAGCCACTTGCCCCAGTAAAACATTGTTGTTGCCGAGCCAAATACAAGGAAGATAACAAGAGTCACATTATTTGAATCGATATAAGCCTTGAGCGCCGCCCACTTTGCAACGAGCATACCAAAAGGCGCAAGGAACATACCGCAGATACCAACTGTCATGACGTAAGCCATCTTCGGGAACTTTACGATCATTCCGTGCATATCCTCAACATCACGGCTTCCTGTAGCATTTTCAACAGCGCCGACTGCAAGGAACATAAGAGACTTTGAAACCGCATGGAAGAGAAGGAGCATAACTGCCGCCCATGTAGCCGCAGGCTGGCCGACTCCGGCGCATGCCGTGATAAGTCCGAGGTTTGAAATTGTAGAGTAAGCAAGCACTTTCTTTCCATCGCTCTGTGATATTGCAAGGAGTGATGCCGCAAAGAATGTGAAGCCGCCGATGGTCGTTATCATGATACCACCGAGATTTCCCTCGAAAAGAGGAGAAATACGGATAAGCAGATAAACTCCGGCTTTTACCATCGTTGCAGAGTGAAGTAGTGCTGATGAAGGCGTAGGTGCCACCATCGCACCGAGAAGCCATCTGGAAAACGGCATCTGTGCGCTCTTTGTGATAGCCGCAAGTGACAGAAATACCACAGGGATCACGATTCCTTCAGCCTTAGGTCCGAGCTCCACAAGCTCCGTGATACTGCCGACATGCAGGCAAAGTGCACAATACATGATAGCGACCATAAAACCGCATCCGCCCAGAAGGTTCATCCACAATGCCCTAAATGAATTAGTGACTGCTTCCGGCTTACGGGTATATCCGATAAGGAGGAATGAGATCGTGCTCGTGATCTCCCAGAAGAAAAACATCCAAGACAACGCATCAGATGTGATCAGACCGTACATGGCTGTTAAGAACAAAAACAGAAGTGCCTGAAAGTGCTGAGATCTGTTTTCCACATCCTTATGATGGATGTGATAATCATGTAAATATCCTACTGCATATATACTTATGAGTCCGCCGACGATACCTACTACCATGAACATCATGATCGTCAGATCGTCTATCTTCAGCATAGGCAGATTTTCTACTGCTTTATGCGTCACATCAAGCCACAGCACCGGAAATGTTCCGAATGCAGAAAGCAGGATGCAGTACCACTTTCCATGCTTTACAGAAAGAACTGAGATAAGTAAGAAAAGAAATACTTCTGCCGCCATAAATACATATGTACAAGTTTCTGTAACGGCAGATTCCGGCAGGAACCTCATGACTCCATTTTGACTTACTCCGTGTGTAAATGCCCAAACGCAGAATACGATATCTGCGATCATCATTACGATACTTCCTGTGATCACGACAGCTCCACGGAGCTTTTCCTCGCGGATCATTGCCGTTACCACTGACATCATCAGAGTGAAAAAGAAAAGAAACAATAATATCAGCACAACCCTACCTCCCAATACAGTGTAAACTGCACACTTTATCGCAAAACCGCGACTTCTCAAACTATAGCACACCCGATTTTAGCTTTCAAGAAAACTCACGTATTTGCTGTTATTTTTTTGACACACTATAGTTTTTACGTCTGTCCGCACCACTATTGTACATTTTAACGAAGAGTTTTTGTAGACTTTTCACAATATATTTTCCTCATTCAACGATGTTTGCACCGTTAATTCTGACAAAACCATGCCAAATGTCGTTTATCAGCATGTATATCAAAAATTTGCACACTGAACTCAGACATTACAATTCTTGAATTTTGACAGATGTTCTTTTATGATAGAAATGCAAGTTGTTTTATCCGCACTGCCTGGTGCGGTATGTTTTCAGAGAGTTATGGGGAATTATGAAAGAGTGGGAGTATGAACTTAGAAGCGACATCTTCTCGGCGTTTCTTGCGAACAACAAGAACATGGCGTCCGCGTTGATGTGGGACCTTATCGGAAAAAAGAGCGGCGGGCTCTTCTATCGTTATCGTCCTCTTGATCTCGCCGAGCTCACAAGCCTCCGGTATGATCAGTTGTATTTTTGCCGCGCCATCCGTTTTGACAATCACGGCGACGGTATGATCCGCTTCAAAAGCTATGTAACGTGTTTTACTGACAGAAAAAATTCACTGACGATGTGGAATGACTATGCAGACACCGCAAAGGGCATCTGCATGGAGTATTCTTATGACGATATTTCGACTTTTGCGCAGGACAACAACCTTTTCTTCGCACCTGTCCGCTACACCGACAAGGAGCTTGAGATCACTGACAAGGTGAGCTCTGTTATGTCCATGATGAGCAAGCCAAAGGTTGACTCGGACGAATACGAGTGGCGCCTCTGGAAGATTGATTTTCATTCTACTGATATCGGAAAGATCATGGCGGGAATCCGCCCGAGAAAGATCTACATTGGAAGAAATGCCGATGACGATGAACTGATCCGCGAACTCCGTGAGATCGGTGAGGAGAAAGAGATCGAGATCATCGGCTGATACATTTTCAAATACGACTTACCAGTCCTCTTCGATAACCTGGAGTTCCAGATAATCGAAGGGGACTTCGTCTATAAAGCTGTCTGCACGGAATCTTGTTTTTGCAGACCGCTGAAATTCGGATATATTGCTCTGAAGCCATATCGGAACGCTGAGATCCAGTTCGTTACACGCTGATGTTAATGCGTTCATGATCTTATGGGTACGGGTTTCTTCTGAATAGTCTTCTATCACCGTATCCTGAATCATATGACTGTTTTTCCACTCTCTAAACCAGATTCTCATTGTTTTTCCTATCTTTTAGGAGAAAATATGCAGTATACTGCTTATCTCCTTTGCTTTCTTTTTTATTTCTTCTTCGTTTTCTTTTAAATAGTCCACCATCTGGTGCACTTCGTCATCCGTGAACCCCGCACTTTTCAGCACTCTCCCACCGGGCACACGCATCTCCGCCTCGTCTATACCGTTTTTTTCGTTTTTACGCTCAAATCTGACACAGACAAATGCTTTCCCCTCTTTGTCATGCAGAACACCGGAATGTGTCATGCTGACTTCTCCGTTATTATCCATACCGCCCCTCCTTTCGGTACATCCATGCGTAGGATATCATAAACAGGCTTATGTGTATATATCGGACACATTGACGGAGGCGTAGAGGGTTGCTTCCTGATTGTGGCAGACCCTGCCTGTGCCGTCCGTTACTATGTAAACAGCACGCAGTTTTTGCCAAAAATATCACACAGGTCTGATATACTTATAGGTATGAGGCAAAACAAAAGGAGGAATCTCCATGAAATTTAAGTCGCTGAAAAAGCTCCATGAAGGGGCGTTTATCACGCGTTATGATCTGAATTATGAAACCGTTGACGGGAAGCCTAAGGTTTATGAAATGATAAGCAGAAGTCATGACCTGAAGTCCCTGGAAGATCTGCAGAATAACCCGGTCGAGGCGGTTGTTTTGATACTGACGGATGAGAGCGGTGACAGGATTCTTTTGAATCGTGAGTTCCGCATGGCTACGGGGTGCTGGGTTTATAACTTCCCGGCGGGACTTATTGATCCGGGAGAATCCCCTGAGATCGCCGCTGCCCGCGAGCTCCGTGAAGAAACAGGGCTCACGCTTTCTGAGATACGGGATATAATGGGTCCCAGCTACAGCGCCATCGGATTTTCAAACGAGAAGAATGTCTGCGTCATCGGCACCGCCACAGGCGAATTTACAAAAAGCACCTCTACCTACGAAGAGATAGAGGCGCGCTGGTACACCCGCGCAGAGATCCGAGAGCTCGTAAAAACCGAGCCATTCGCCGCCAGATCTCAGGCATGGTGCTACTGTTGGAGTCATGAAAAAGAATAAAACTATCTGAAAAAAGCCGCCCGGCATCACTGCCGAACGGCTTTCAAACGTTGAGTCGAAACTATCTATGCAATTATAAAATCCTCAGATATCCGTAGAATCAAGCGCATTTAAGAACATCTTCGCAACTTCCACCATAGGTGTCGAGCTCTCCATGCTTCGCTTCTGAAGGAAGCGGTAAGCCTGATCTTCGCTCATCTGGTTTCTGTCCATAATGAGCTGTTTTGCGCTCTGGATGATATCCTTTTCCTCTTTACTGCGTTCAGGACGAGTGTCGTGGTTACGACGTTCATCAAGTTCTACAAGTATTCTCGCACTACCACAGATTTCTCCGCTGGAAGCCGGCAGGCTGAGTCTGAAAAGATTTTCATTTTCGCAAATGTCCAAATCTCCGGGACGGCCCGCCACCAGAAAGAAAGCCATATCACTAAGCTCATCTGCAAGTTCATCCGCAGTCATGTCAGAAAGTCTCGGAGAACAGATCACGACTCCGCCGCCCATGCGCTTAATATATCGCAGCACTTCCAGTCCGGTCTTACAGGCTACATGAACCTGTATTCCGTTTCGCTCAAGCGTATCTGTGATTGTATTCCTTAATTTATCATTTGAAAATGCAACTACAGTCCGCAGCAATTCCGTCACCTCTCCGCAAAAAGTTGTACATGTTTCAACGGCAGCCTATAAAGCACGCCTGTACTGACACGACTTAGAAATTAACCATGTACTTATCAAGCTCCCACTTGCTGACCTGAGTACGGTACTCATCCCACTCAGCTCTCTTACCCTCGAGATACTGTGAAAGCAGATGCTCACCAAGTGTCTCCTTGATAACATCATCCTTCTCAAGCTCATCAAGAGCTTCCTCAAGGCTTCCCGGAAGAGAATCGATTCCATTTGCCTTTCTTGTAGCCTTGTCCATAGCAAAGATGTTGTCAGTAACCTCTTCCGGAGGTGTCATGCCCTTCTCGATACCGTCAAGACCTGCTGCAAGACATACAGCGAGGTTCAGGTAAGGGTTGCAGGACGGATCCGGGCATCTGAGCTCTACTCTTGTGCCTGCGCCTCTTGAAGCCGGGATACGGATAAGAGCAGAACGGTTAGATGAGCTCCATGCAAGGTAGCAGGGTGCTTCGTAACCGGGTACAAGTCTCTTGTAGGAGTTTACGAGCGGATTTGTGATAGCAGCCATTCCCTTCATGTGTGCCAGGATACCTGCGATGAAGCTGTATGCTTCCTTGGAAAGCTGGCGAGGATCATTAGGATCAAAGAAGATATTCTTTCCATCCTTGAAGAGAGACATATTTGTGTGCATACCGGAACCGTTTACTCCGAAGAGAGGCTTCGGCATGAATGTTGCGTGCAGACCGTTCTTCTGAGCAAGAACCTTAACTGCAAGCTTGAATGTCATGATCTTGTCTGCTGCGCGAAGAGCTTCATCATACTTAAAGTCGATCTCGTGCTGTCCGATAGCTACTTCGTGGTGTGATGCCTCGATCTCGAAGCCCATCTTCTCAAGGTCGATACAGATCTCACGACGTGTGTTTGAGCCGTGATCAAGAGGAGCCAGATCGAAGTAGCCAGCCTCATCACCTGTGTTTGTTGTAGGTCTTCCGTTCTCGTCTGTCTCAAAGAGGAAGAACTCACACTCAGGTCCTACATTGAAGGAGTAGCCCATATCAGCTGCCTTCTTCAGTGTCTTCTTAAGTACATATCTGGGATCTCCTACGAAGGGAGTCCCATCCGGCTTATAAACGTCACAGATGAAACGTGCAACCTTGCCGTGCTGCGGTCTCCAGGGGAATACTGTGTAGCTGTCGAAATCAGGACGCAGATACATATCAGATTCATGGATACGAGCAAATCCCTCGATGGAGCTGCCATCAATCATAACTTCATTGTTTACAGCCTTCTCCAGCTGAGAACGAGTGATAGCAACATTTTTCAGCTGACCGAAAATGTCAGTGAACTGCATGCGGATAAATTCTACATCATCATCAGCAGCCATACGGAGGATATCTTCTTTTGTGTTACTCATGTCAAAATCTCCCTTCGATTTTTTGTTACAAGTCTTTGGCGAATCTTTAAATAAAAAAAGGGCAGAAGGTTGCTCACCATCAAGCACCTTTGCCCTTTGTTGGTACGAATTATAAAACCACATCCAAATACTTGTCAAGCGGTTAGCGTAAATTTACTTCATTCTATTAAAACTTTACTCTTTGAAAATTTTTTATACACATACACCTTTTTTATAATATAATAGGACTTGCTGTGGCGTGATAAAGGGCTGCAGAATAAATTTTATCCAGCCTTTTTCCTCATAGTAAAAGCACTTTTTAATCCGTTACCGGTGCGGGCTATACGCACGTACGGTAACCTTTAGATTTAGTTTGGAGCAACATGCCCCGGAATGGAGAAAGAAGCATGCAGGAATTTAAGCCGATCAAAGAAGGCAAAGTCAGAGAGATTTACGACGCTGGTGACAGCCTCATCATGGTTGCGACCGACCGTATCTCCGCTTTTGATGTGATCCTTAAGAACAAGGTTCTGAAAAAGGGAGCTGTTCTGACTCAGATGTCAAAATTCTGGTTCGATCTTACTAAGGATATCGTACCGAATCACATGCTGAGTGTGGATGTTAAGGATATGCCGGAATTTTTCCAGCAGCCTGATTATACCGGCAACAGCATGATGGTTAAGAAGCTTACTATGATCCCTGTGGAGTGTATCGTTCGCGGTTACATTACAGGCAGTGGCTGGAACAGCTACAAGGAGAATGGTACTGTATGCGGTATCAAGCTTCCTGAGGGTCTTCAGGAGTGTGATAAGCTTCCTGAGCCTATCTACACACCTTCTACTAAGGCTGAGATCGGTGATCACGACGAGAACATCGATTTTGAGCGTTCTGTAGAGGTTCTTGAGAGAGATTTCCCGGGACACGGACGCGAATATGCTGAAAAGATCCGCGACTATACTATCGCTCTTTACAAGAAGTGTGCTGATTACGCCCGCACAAAGGGTATTATCATCGCTGATACAAAGTTTGAGTTTGGTCTGAATGAGGATGGCGAGGTTGTTCTCGGTGACGAGATGCTCACACCGGATTCCAGCCGTTTCTGGCCTGTTGAGGGTTACGAGCCCGGTCATTCACAGCCGTCCTTCGACAAGCAGTTCGTTCGTGACTGGCTGAAAGCTAATCCGGACAGCGACTATGATCTGCCTCAGGACGTTATCGACAAGACTATCGCTAAGTATAAAGAGGCTTATTCCCTGCTTACAGGACATGAGCTCGAGGTTTAATAACCAATAGATCACGAAAAAAGAGAAGCTGTGTACATTCCGTACACGCTTCTCTTTTTTGTATATATGCTGTTTTATTGATCCAGCGAAATGAGTTGTAAGCTATTAAACCTCTGCAGCTGCGAGAGCGGCTACTGCGCCGTCTGCTGCGGCTGTTGTGAGCTGGCGGACTGTTTTAGTACGGCAGTCTCCTGCTGTGAACACTCCGTTCACGCCTGTCCTGCAGCTCTCGTCTGCTTCGATATAGCCCTTTTCATCAAGCTTTACGAGATTCTCAAAATCTTTATTTTCAGGAGCCTGACCTACTGCTACAAAGAATCCGGCAACTGCGATATCTCTTGTCTCGCCTGTATTCTTATCCTTTACACGGACACCCTCTACCTTTGCATCACCAAGGATCTCTACCACATTTGAATTAAGGACAAATTCCACGTTTTCTTTCTTTCTGAGCTCCTCTACATCCTTCTCGTCCGCACGGAACTGGTCACGTCTGTGAATTATGTAAACCTTACTGCAATAGTTGGACAGGAACGCTGCGTCTTCTACTGCTGTATTTCCGCCTCCTGCTACTGCAACTTCTTTTCCGCGGAAAAATGCACCGTCGCAGGTTGCACAGTAGGACACTCCGCGTCCTGTGAGCTCCTGCTCCTTCGGAAGTCCGAGAGAACGGTTCTTTGCACCGGTTGCGAGGATGACTGCACGAGCTTCATAGTCTCCCTCTTCTGTATGTACCAGTCTGAAGTCGCCTGTATCCTCTACACCGATAACCTTCTCATACTTCAACTCTGCACCGAGAGCTGTAGCCTGCTCATAGAGACCATTAGCAAACTCAAAGCCGGAGATATGAGCGATACCCGGATAGTTCTCGATATCGGGTGTATTTACGATCTGGCCGCCCACCTGATTTGCTTCAAATATCAAAACAGACTTTCCCGCGCGAACACCGTATATCGCTGCTGAAAGACCCGCTGTACCTGCACCTACGATAATGATATCTGTCATAATGTATTTCCTTTCTGCCCTGCAAAACCACAAAAGCATTACTTACTGTTTTTCATTTTTCGACAGTATAATTCTAAATTAGATTGTTGTCAATTTAATTTTGCATTTTTAACTCTTTATATCCTCAATTAATCATTAAGTGAAAATGTCGAAAACAACTCTCCATCGTAAGTATTATAGCCATCGATCATGGATATGGGCAATTTTTTGAGCGTATGACGGATGATATCCACCGCATCCATTTCCTCGATAGGAAGCCCGGTATCAGCTAATGCCACGCCTTCATCCTGGAATCCATGCTTATATCTCGCAAGCCTCAGTACGCTGTCCTCCCCTTTGCTGTTATCCTCAGACGAGCCCTTCGCTTTTTCCTCTTCATCCTGAGACTCGATCTCCCATCCTCCCGGAACTTTTTCCGGTCGGATATAGTATGTTCCGTAAAAACCATCCTTCGTCTCGGTCACTTCCTTATGATCCACTATAGAATCATCCGGCACGCCGAGATCAGCGAGCGTTCCCTCATAGCCATAGGGCATAAATACATGACGCACGAACAGCCCGTCAACCATCTCGTCACTGCTGTGGGCTGCCTGTCCTGTCTTTTTCCCGCTTTGCGCGGCTGCGCCCTCTGTTGCCTCACCTTCTGAGGGATCCCCTGTCCCTTCCTCAGCGGCTGTATCTATCTTCACGTAATAGGTTCCGTAAAATCCCTCTTCCTGTTCATCAATAGTCTTGTATTCGTATGTTCCCTCGGCAGGGGCACCGATGTCCTGCGCCGTTCCGGGGTAACCCCTTGGCATAAATACGCGGTATACCCTGTAAGGAACATCATCCACCAGCGTATCGTAGGATGATGAATACGCCTTTGCAGCGATATCTTCCGCGGTTTCCTCAGCAAGTACCAGCTCCGCTCTGAGCCTCAGATTTGGGCGCGCATGAACATTTGCAGGGGTTGCTGTGGTCACACTGCTTGCTGACGTACCTATGGTATTTATGCAGTACACGTGAGGTCTTTCATATTCAGGGTTCAGCCCGCCTATCAGCGAATTTGCCTCAGAGGCTATCTGTTTACCGTATGTCACATCCTCAACTGACGCTCCTGTGTAATACGCCACGCCAAAACGCAGTACATTGGGTGTTTCCTCCAGTGTCACGTACGCTTTGCTTCCTTCCCTCACGCGGCCGACTATGACTACTATGTGTGTTTTCCATGCAAAAAGATCCCCGGGCAGAAGATTTTCTCCCATATACAAGGGCTTAAAACAGCTCTGCTTCGTAAAATATCTGGCGGCAGTATTTACCTTATAATCGTCCTGGATCTGATTGTAGAGCCATGAAGCATATCCACTGCAGTCAAGTCCATCCAGAATATGCGCATTTACGCCGTTTGAATAATCTACTGTCGACAGCATATCCCGATACTTCTCGTCCGTGAGATCAATCTTATCAAAAAGCTCCGAGCGCAGGTCTATATACTGCTGCAGTGAATATATAGTCTCTCCATGGAACGAGGTGGATACATACCCGTGTATCGGACACCACGAACCGGAAGGCTTTATGCATGTGCCAAAACCTTCTGTCTTTATACCGTTATGCGATTCTGTTCCATTCTCATAGGGTTCACTCGGGTACAGATTTTCAAACTGATTCCAAACGGGATTTATACCCTTTATGTATGAAGCCCCGCTGTGACCTCCGCCCCACACATAGCGCACATCTCCCACAAGGGACATTGCCGCTGTCATCATATTTTCGCGGGTGGTGAGCCCTATCTCATAGGGATAAACATAGGCATCCGTGAGCTTATCAATATTGTCGTTTTTGAACAGCACCTGATCGTGGGAAAATAGAACCGCAAGAGTTTTCAGTGCACGGTGGCTCGTGATCTTTGCTTCACGCAAAATTTTCTGAAATTTCTTTCGAATAACAGGCTCGTTTTCTTTTAATTCAATTACATTTTCGTTTGCCTCTTTATCGGTGAGGATTTTTTCGTAGATATTCTTAAATGAGTTTATCTTTTTTTCTGATTCACCTATATGCAGTAGGATCGCCTCATAAAAATCGATGGTTCCCTGGGTATCTGCATTTAATGAATTGTAGTAGACGTTGTCACTTTTTTTATTGAAGGTATGACGAGTAAGCGCCAGCTCTTTTATTTCTGACGCGATTGTCTGAAGTGTCTTATCCGATCTTTCATCATCGGACGACACGAAAAGCTCATAGATCATTCCCACCTGCTGAGGATCCATGTTGTTTTCTTCTGAAACATTTCGGATCTCTGTCATAACAAGTGTATTTGTTCCATGAGAGGCGTTCTTTGATGAATTTTCACTTATTTTTGCGAGTAATTGGGCAGAATCGCCCTCTGATACTGTATTTTCGGAGACAGATGTTTCCGGAGGGGTGATAAACGGCTGATGCCATATATACGTAAACACGCCAAAAATGACGGCAGTCCGAACACACCTAAGGACTGTCGCAGAATACGTGAAACCATTATCCGGCATTGTCGCTCCAACAGATTCTACCAGACCTTTGCATCGGTCCACACAGAAACGTTGAAGGCGCTTCATCACATCTGCAAATCCAAACATTATTTTGCAAGCTGACCGCAATTAATTGTACAACGGTCACCCCTCCCCTTCGACAATTATATCCGAAAATCATCGTAAGAGGTGCACTTCAACAGAAACAAGACGTTACTATTACTTTTTCCTGGTTACTGTTCACTCGCTTGCAGCTCGCTCACGTAACGGATTTTGCCAATTAAATCGCCTGTGGCGATGGGCAAAATCCAATGGCTATTCATATTTCTTGTTCGTAAACAGCTAAAGCATACACTCTCACTAAGCTCACATGCGTTCGCTAAGTGTTCGTAGCATCCGCAGTAAATGCTCCGTTTACGTATGAACTGTAACTTTTCCTGGTTCTTTTTTATTTATAATTCTACTAGAATTATATTTATGTCTTAAATATAATATAAATATGGACGATTTATATTTTGAATGGGATGAACACAAAAACCAAATCAATCAGTTTAAGCATCATGTATCTTTTGAGGAAGCAACAACAGTATTTAATGATGAGCACTCACTTTTAGAATTTGATGAAGATCATTCGGATTATGAAGACCGTTTTCGTATTTTGGGACGTAGCGCAAGCGATAATCTTTTAATAGTCGTGCACTGTATCCGCGAAGAAAACAGAATCAGAATCATTTCATCAAGAAAAGCAACGCCAACCGAGCAACGTGGATACGAAAGGAGTCTATTGTTATGAAAAAAGATATGACTGATGAAGAATTTTTAGAAAAGGAATTTGATTTTAGCAAAGCTATAAAAAACCCTTACGCAAACAGGGTTAAAAGGACAATTACTATTAATATCGATAATAGTGTCTATGATTATTTCAAAGACCAGTCCAAAACATCCGGGATACCGTATCAGACACTTATAAATATGTATCTCCTGGATTGCGTTCAGAATCATCGAGAATTAGACATTCAGTGGAAGTAATCAACTCACTCAGACAAGCGGAAGCGTTTGCTATTATCTGAGCTTCCGGACAGCCAAAAGCCCCCGACGGCTAAACCGTCGGGGGCTCTTATTCAAGTTCTTAAATCCTTTTCAGGTTTTAATTACTTAACCTTTGCAGGCTTAACTTCAACAGAACCTGTGTAGTTCTTGTTGAGCTCGTTTGTAGAGATAACGATCTTATTGTCGCTAAGCTTTACTACGAAGAAGTCCTTAGCCTTCTTAGCGTTTGCATCGTTCTTAGCGTTCTGCTTAAGAGTGATCTTCTTATCCTTGCCGCCTACGCTGTAAACAAGTGTAGCGCCAGAAAGCTTGTCGTTCTTTGTTGCGAACTTCTTAGCAGAAACCTTCATGCCAGACTCAGAAACTGTGGAAAGGTTAAGCTTCTCGATTGTGAATGTGAAAGCGTTCTCCTTTTTCTTAGCAGCCTTTGTAAGAGTCTTTACATCATCCTTGTTGTTCTTCTTCCATTCCTTGTTGAAGTTGAGCTTAAGAGTGAATGTAGCATCACCAGCATCCTTGTTGTTCTTGAAAGCAACCTTTGTCTTAGCTGTGTTAAGGGCATCCTTTGTTACGTCCTCACCAAGAGCACCGTTCTCAGAGATCTTGCAAACGCTTACTGTAACCTCAACATCGTTAGCCTTAGACTTAGACTCCTTCTCAGCCTTTGAAACATGCTTTCTGCCGTTGAAGGAAACCTTCTCTGTGTAAGTTACAACTACCTGATAGTTCTTAGAAGCTACCTTGGAGTTAGAAACAGTAACCTTGGAGTCAGAAACTGAACCCTCAGATACTGTCGGAGCAGATGCTTCGTTCTCAGCAGCAACTTCCTCAACTACAGCTTCCTCAGCAACCTCAGCGATTTCCTCTGCGTATGCAGCTACGTTCATGGACAGAGCCATAGATGCAGCGAGCAGAAGGGAAACTACCTTTTTCCAATTCTTTCTCATTTCCTTTTCCTTCCTCTCTCTTTATAGTGTAGATGAATTGATTTATCTATGTAAAACCCGCCGTGATCTGTGTGTGCCCGCATACCACAAGCGAATACATAGAACGTGATGTTTTATAATCTCTCGATGAATGTAAATCTTTAAGTTTTAATGCGGAGACATGTGCACATTAAAATTTATCATTCATATAAAGAGAGATTTATCTGAAAGAAACTTCATGTCCCCGCAGGTAAAACTCATACTGTACATACGGATTATAGTAACCCGTCTTAAACATGTCAATCGGTTTCATACAGTTTTTTCCAAGGATTCCTTAATAAAATCTTAATTTGTATACAGTATTCATTAAGAAATGCCGATTTGATGCATGTTGCGATTGTATACACGATGCAAATTTCTGTTATGTTCTTTTTTCTGAACATTCCGAAAATTCACAACTGTTATAAAGTACCGCACATATTTCAGTTGGATTTAAATATTTTTTCATCTTCAGAATTTCTTAAGAAAATTTATTGTCACCACGAATGTCACCCAGTGTTTACATTTATAGTTGACATTACTCAAAAGCCCTCGTATAGTAGACCTCGACATCACTATATACTCACAAGGAGAACACAGATCATGGCAGATCAGACTTCAACAAACACTATCACTAATCCTATGGCAAAGACCCGAAGACTCGTGACAAACGCTCTTTTTGCCGCCCTTCTTGCGATCTCAGCCTATTTCAGTTTTTCTCTTCCTCTTCCGGGTGCACCTCATGTGACCATGCAGAACTTCTTCGTATTTTTGATAGCTCTGCTCTTTTCCGTACCTGATTCAGTCCTTATCGTACTCGTATGGATGCTTCTCGGTGCCATCGGACTTCCGGTTTTCATCGGAGGCGGTGCAGGACTCGGATACCTCATCCAGCCCTGGGGCTTTTATACTGTAGCTTTTCTCTTTACAGCGGCTCTGCTCCCTCTTATACGAGGTAAACTTTATAATAGGATAAGATTCACCATCGCAGCCCTTATAGGTATGCTGGTCATCGATCTTTCCGGCATGTTTTACCTCATGGCAATGAATCATTATGACCTCACAACAGGTCTTACAATCGGTTTCCTGCCGTTTCTTCCGCTTGATATTCTGAAAGCCATCGTTGCAGCCCAGATAGTACCTGCTTTCCGGAGGTTAATTAACAGCTAACGTAAAATTGGGGAGTATTTTGTACAGAATTTTGTTCATATCTCTTACCAGTCCGATTTATGCCGATACAGTAGTCAGATACGGTGTTTTTTCTGATTACTGTGAGGTCGGACATGGTTCATAACCGCTATATCATCATAAGCAACATCATGCTCATAATCCTGCTGCTCATAGGCTTTACGCTTATAGAGCTCAGCAGCGTCCAGCAATACAACACTATCGTCGACCAGAAGATCGAGAGCGATCTTTACCAGACTGCACTTACAATAGAATCCGATCTTGAAAATTCGGCAAGTGTCCAGCTTGCTGTTGCTTCCTATATGGCTAAGGATGATACTGTGCGCCACTGGCTTGAAAACGAGCGTTATGCCAGCACCGCAGCAATCATTCACTATTTAGCTGAAAAAAGCAAAGCTTTCGGCTATGACAGAGCCTTCATTATTTCCGAAGAGTCCCGTGACTTCTATTATGACAGAGGATTCTTACGCAGAATGAATCCAAATGATCCAAGAGACCGCTGGTACGACCTTTTCACCAGATCCGGCATAACAAGCCACGTTCTCATTAATCTCGACGAATCTAATGACTATGCCTTATCTATATTTACTGACTGCCGTGTAGAGGATAAACAGGGAAAACTCCTCGGCATCATTGGTATAGGTAAGAACCTCGCCCCTCTTTGGGAAATATTTGATGAAAAAGAGAAAGTTCTTGGTCAAAAGATCTATATCACGCCGGTAGGAGAGATAAGAACTTCACTCAATACCAGTATAGGACACTATGTACTCCATGAAGACCTTATGGAAAAGCTCGATATAGACGAAGATCTGCTTGAAAATTCCACCACCGGCGGAACTTTTTCTACTATAGGAAATCAGCGTATCTTTATAAAAAGAATTGAAAGATTTGGCTGGAATATCATCGTTACCCAGCCCGACGTAAGCCTCATAGATACACTGCTGGCAAGTTTCCGCACCAATTCCGTATATGTGGTAATGCTCAGCGTACTTCTGGTGCTGATGTCTGTCCTCGGTATGAGGCGTATAAACCGCAAGCTCCACCAGCTGGAGAATATCGATTCTCAGACAGGTATTCCAAACCAACTGTTATTCTCTGACCAGTTTAAGGCCCTCAACGCCTCTGAATTTTTGAATCCATGCAGTTTCTTCACTCTTACCGTGGATGATCTGGATTCTATTTCAGAGGATCTCGGTATCGCGTACCAGAATGCGATTCTTAATATCGTGTCTGACGAACTCATGAAGATCACGGATCAGCACGGTATCATAGGACGTTGGGAACGGCGCGAGTACATAGGCTGGCTCGATATGAGTCCTGACAACGCCTATAAACTCCTGCTCCGCCTGAACCTGCGCCTGAGCGAAAGAGACAAAAAAATTCCGATACAGGTAAGTATCGGAATCACTAACGCACGCAATAACCGCAATCTCCCGATCCTCGCCATGCAGGCAGAGCGTGCCATGTACCGCTCCATAAGGAACGGTTCAGGTCTGTGCACGATCTATGACCCGGAGATCGACGGTATTGTTTCTATTATTGCCGCAGACTGAGTATTATCGCAGGCTGAGCAGGCTTTGACATTCACCTGTTATTAATTGTTTCAGGGTACATGTCGTGCTGTGCCAGTCTGTCCCAGGCTGCCTTTTCCCACTTTGTGCCTTCCTTGCCGTGGTTGCAGTAAGGATCGATGGATAGACCGCCTCTCGGCAGGAACTTGCCCCATACTTCGATGTACTTCGGATCAAGGAGCTTTATGAGGTCGTTCATGATCTCATTTACAACATCTTCATGGAAGTCACCGTGATTTCTGAAGGAGAAGAGATAGAGCTTCAGGCTCTTGCTCTCGACCAGCTTCTTATCCGGTACGTAGGAAATATAGATAGTTGCAAAGTCGGGCTGTCCTGTGATGGGGCAGAGGCTTGTAAACTCAGGGCAGTTAAACTTTACAAAATAATCATTTTCCGGATGACGGTTGCTGAATGACTCGAGTACGCTCGGGTCATATTCATATTTATACTTTGTCTCCTGATTTCCAAGGAGTGTCAGATCTTCTTTTTCTCTCATTTTGTCTGTCCTTTCAGGTATTATATCGCGTGTTATGCAAGTGCCGGGTCCTTTACGCCGTTTGCTTCAAATGCTGCTGCCCTGTCAATGCAGGTTCCGCACTTTCCGCAGGGCTTGTCATGACCTTCATAGCAGGACCATGTGAGCTCATAGGGAACCTTAAGCTCAAGTCCCAGCTTTACAACTTCAGCCTTATTTATATTTACAAAAGGTGCTTCGATTCGGAGCTGATGACCTGAACCCTCATAGATCGCTGTATTCATGGCTTCATTAAATGCAGGGGAGCAGTCAGGGTATGCAAATCCTGCTGAATCGTCCGCATGAGCGCCGTAGTAGATCACGCTGCATCCCTTGCTGAGAGCGATACTCGCCGCAGTTGAGAGAAACAGGCCGTTTCTAAAAGGCACATAAGTGCTCACAGGTACCTCACCCTCAGTGTCCTTTATCTGCTCGGAATAAGCTTTTTCAGGAATCGCCTCAGTTGACTGCTTTAAGAGGGAACAGTTGCTGTACTCAAAAATCTTACTAAGATCCATGAAAAGCTGCTCGACGCCATAGTACTCTGCAACCGCCTTTGCGGCCTCGATCTCTTTATCGTGCTTCTGACCATAAGATACAGAAAGTGTTATTACATTCTCAGCACCGAACTTTTTTACTGCGAGTCCGAGTGCTGTTGTGGAATCAACACCTCCGCTTGATAAAACCATTGCTTTCATTGACTTTTCTCTCCCATCAAAGATACAGTTTTTTGTACACTAAAACTTATTTCAGATAGAGCTGGAGCGCAGGATCTGTTCTGAAACGTCCTCTGAGCTCTGCTGTAAAGGTCTTTGCGTTCTCTTTCTTTATACCTCTTGCGGATACGCAGCTGTGGCATCCTTCGATGGTCACTGCGATGTCTTCCGTACCGGTTATCTCAGAGATAACATCTGCTATATCACTGCCGATCTTCTCCTGAAGCTGGAGTCGCTTTGCCACCATATCGCACACCCGCGCGATCTTTGACAAACCGATCACCTTTCCCTTCGGGATATATGCGACACTTGCCTTCATATCATACATGAGTGCCATATGGTGCTCGCAGTATGAAAAGATATCGATATCTTTCACGACCACGACACGGCCGGAATCATTACTCTCAAAGCCTTCTTCAAAGCACTTATCAAACATCTGCGCGATCTCATGGTTTGTATAGTTCATTCCGGCAAAGACTTCTTCATACATAGCAGCAACACGTGCCGGAGTATCCTTAAGTCCCTCACGGTCCGGATCATCTCCAAGAGCCACGAGGATACCTCTTATATGCTCTTCTATTGCTTTTGTATCTATCATTTTCAGACTCCTCTTTTTTCCGGATCCCAGATCACCTTATGTATCTGAAGCTGGAGTCTCACTCCGTTCATCCGGTTTCCTGTAATAAACTCTACGATCTCAACAGGCTCAATACTTCCAAATATAGGACTGATGTAAACGTGACACCTGTGGGTCAGGTCGTACATATCGATAACTTCCTTCGCACGGACAAGATCCTCATGGCTTCCCGCAACGAATTTCACAGTGTCACGGCTTGTAAGATGGGAAAAGTTCGTAAATATCATGCCCTTTTCGCATCCGCTTCCCGGAAGCTTGTAATCCATGGTAAATGAAGGTCTGGGATCACCTGTGAAAGGCTCGATATCAACAGCACCATTTGTCTCTATCTCAACCTCATTTCCGTTATTGATAAGGACTGTTATCAGTTCTCTGATATCCTTCTGAAGAAGGGGCTCTCCGCCCGTCAAGGTAACATTTGTTATCCCTGTAGAAGCCACATATTCTGCGATCTCCGCAGGTGTCTCATCTGTGTACGGACAGTTCTTCTCATTCGCCCATTTTGTGTCACAGTATGTGCAGGCAAGATTACATCCCTGAAATCTTATAAAAACCGCAGGTTCTCCGGCTTTAACGCCCTCTCCGTTTATGCTTACAAATTTTTCTACAACTCTCATGCTCTTACTTTATTCCTCATAAGCCGCGCAGTTATTAGGAGTCTCATAAACCTCTATCCTGTGCACATCAAAACCTTTTTCAGTAAGTTTTTTATAAAAATATTCTGAGAAGTTCTCAGCAGTCGGACGGAAAGGAACTTCGTTAAGAGCGAAGCCTTCTTCACGGAGCGCTTCAAGGGTCTTTTCCTTAAGAGAATCCTTTTCATAGATAAAGCTGTGATCCAGAGCGTCGCAGGCACCTTTAAGCGCCTTTTTTAACTCGGAAAAATCTACCAGCATACCGCGTTCCTGACGGTCTTCGCTTAACTTTTCTCCCTGTATCTCAGCGATCACTCTCCAGCGGTGACCGTGGATATTACTGCATTTTCCCTCGTAGCCTTTAAGGAAATGAGCTGCATCAAAAGCTGATTCTGTCTTAAGAAAGTACATAATTTCTCCTGTTTATCTATAATTAAACATAAAAATCCCTGCGCTTTTACACGCAGGGACTGGTGGTCAAAAATATAAAACAATCATCAGTCCCGGTTTTATTTTTCGACAGGAGGGTACAAATGAACTGTCGTTATGCGATTCGCAAGGGATTATACTCTTAGAATCAGCCTATGTCAAACAATCATCTCGTTAAATTTTTTATCCACTTGTATTTTTTGAAGTGATGCATGACCCACGGTATCTTTCCGACTTCATCAAGACAGGTGCAGGCGTATACTGCGAGAACATGCCAGTGCAGGATGAATGCGCCGAGACATGCCACCGGGATCGCTACTATCCACATGGAGACCACAAGTGAATATACATCAAACTGTGTATCTCCTCCTCCATCAAAAATGCCATTGATAACAACTGTATTTACACATCTGCCTATCATATAAAATGAAGTAATGGCAAGCATGCCGTACAAAAGCTTCTTTGCTTCGGGCGTAAGGATCATGAACTCCGCAACCGCAGGAGTCACAGCAAGAATGATCAACATAGTCAGGATGCCTGTGAGCCATGACAGGTCACGAAGGTAATGCCCATATTTTCGCGCCTGCTCCATTTTTCCCGCACCAAGCTCATATCCAAGCATGATACCGCCTGCACTTGCAATACCGTTACAGAAACAGCATGTCAAGTCACGGACCACCGCCGCCACTGAATTTGCCGCTGCCGCATCTGCTCCGAGATGCCCCATTATGGCTGTATATGAGGTAAAGCCCACACCCCACAGCAGACACGCACCGAGTATCGGCGCTGCGATCTTAAAGAAGTCTTTCTCAAGGAGCCTGTTCCTCTTAAATATCCGCTTAAAATCCGGATGTATAAAGCCTTTCTGATACGACGAGATTACGCACCAGACAAGTTCTATAACACGCGATATCAGTGTAGCAAGTGCCGCCCCTTCCGCTCCCATGGCGGGACTTCCAAATAATCCAAAGATAAAAACGGCATTGAGTATGATATTTATGACCACCGCAGTTCCCGATATGAGAGCTGTCCGTCCCGCGCGCTCAGAAACCTTCATCATCGCAAGGTATACCTGTGAAAATCCGGTTATGAGATACGACCATCCGGCGATCCGGAGATACTTACATCCTATCTCAGAAAGCACAGGATCATTCGTGAAAAACAGCATGAGTACCCATGGGATAACTATGCACGCTGCAGCAAAAGCAATATCCACGATCCCCACCAGATTCAGCATCAGGCTGTAGATATCATTCAGGGTCTCTTTATCCCGCTTTCCCCAGTACTGGGCGCCAAGGATAACACCTGTTGACGTTGCAGATGCAATGAACATGTTCAAGACAAACTGAACCTGCGTCGCAAGAGAAACTGCTGCCATGGAGTTCTGATCCAGCCGCCCCAGCATAACAGCATCCGCAGCAGCGACAGATGCCAGCAGCAGGTTCTGCACGGCTATAGGAAACATTAATGTATTTAATTTTGTAATAAACTTCCTGTCTCTGAAAATCTCCAGGATCGCTTTCATATAGTTATACCTTTATCCCATAAAATTCACACAAATAAGGTGCTCCGACAACAATATCATTAACAGTCATTGCTATCAATACGCAACCATGCACGAATTTTTGTCGATTTTTTTGTCCTTTATTAATCTTGTGACACTGCCGATATAGAGTATGAAAATCTAGAGGATCATTATGCGCGCTTAGCCATACTCTTAGTATCTGTAATAAAAGGGGGAGCATGCGAATGAAAGCAGCCGAGACACTGCACGAAGGCGATATCATCATCATCCGGTGGAAGACAAGCCGGTTCACGAGACTGTATAGAACTGTGGTATTAAAGGTAGAAGGCAACATCGTTGCACTTGAGCCCATATACGATAAACTCGGGATCGTGCCCTTTGACCGCGGTGTTACAGAGCTTATCCCGGTTGGTGAAGAGACAGTTTACCAGAATCTCCACGTTACACTATCTCACCTGAACGGCAAGGATATTTATCTGGTTTCCGGACATTCCGAGGGCAGTATTTATACAGAACACCGTAAATTCGTTCGTTTCACGGTAAATATGAAATGCTCTATCGGAAATAACTCAGCGATCCTCGCGGATATCAGCTCCGGCGGTTTCAGGGTCGTTCTTAAAAACGACTATCCTATAGGCGCATGGCTGAAGCTCAATGAGTACTTTGATGTACCGGGACTCATCGTTCGTAAGTCCAAAGTGAACAGCGAGATGTTTTCCTATGGATGCCAGGTTCTGGATCCAAACAATGCTTTCCTGAACTTCGTAACAGCAAGAGAAGCTGAAGGCGCACCGGTACTTAATTAACCAAAAACTTAGATCATCACACCGGAAGGTCCTGTCATGGCCTTCCGGTATTTTGTATTCATTTTGTTCCTGACGTTATGCACAAGATGACGTGGAACAGGATATTTCAGTTCGTATATTTAGTTGAAAAGACACTTCGGTGATCCTACCGGATCCTGATCGTTGCAGCATTCTCTCCCGTCAGACCTCCATCTGAAAAGATGCTGCAGCCCCCCGTCAGGATCCGGGTTAAGATATACCTCCAAGATCTCTTAAACTTAGGATCTCAGCACCACTTAAAAACAGCCGGCGAAATCGTCGGCTGTTTTTACATGTCATATTTTCTTAAATTCTTCGCATTTTAACAAACGCTGCACAAATGACAACATATGATTACCATAAACCACATTGCGACGCACATTCCTGTATATGCTGCCACTACAAAACGGGTGTTTTTCTGGATAGCCTTGATCCCCCAGTATACCGACAACGGAAGAAGTATTATGAACCCTATCATATAAAGGACTGCCGGAATAAAAAGAGCAGCTCCCAGAATGCAATGAAAAGCGGCTGTATCAGCTTCCCACTGTTTTTCACTAAGTGTATCGCTCAATGCGATTTCCGAAAAAGCGATCCTTGCTCTTTCTCCATAGTCTGCTTCGTATCTAAAAACATCCATACGCCAAATCCCTTTCTTACAGACATGTCATGCTGAGCTACGTTTTTAGAATTTCTTTTCCCTCTCACAACCGGAGATCATCCGATCCCTGATTGATACCTGCTATTTCGGGCAAGCATTGTATACACTTTATGGTATTTATTCCCAAAATCCTTCCTTTTTACTTTGTATACTTGTACTTATACGTTTTAAGTACGCTAAATATGGTATCTCCGATTTTTATTTTTCATTTCCGTAAGTAATTCGCATCATAAAAAATACATAGCATACAAAAAACCCCTCCGGTGCATCACATGCAGACCGGAAGGGCTTTCTGGCTATATTAAGGTTTTTACAAAATCCTCAGAGCTTAGTCGTAAAGGTTAGGAGCGATCTCAGCATCGTTCATGTTTGAAGAATCATACCAGTAACCATCTGTAGGAAGATCTGTTACAGAGTCACCGTTTGCTGCCTTTGTCAGAGCGTAGATCATGTAGTAACCCATCATAAGAGGAGACTGAGTAACTGCGCCATACATTGTTCCGTCAGAGATAGCACCCTTGATTACAGAACCGGCGTCGAAACCAACACCGATTACATCGCCTGCAGCTGCGTCTGATCCAAGAAGGTTCAGGTTGCTGTTTGCTGCGAGAAGACCCTCAGCTGATGTCTGGTTGGAACCAAAGATAGCGATGCAGTCTTCCTTAGAAAGGATTGAGGAAGCCTCAGTTGTGCAAAGCTCAACAGTTGTCTGAGCCGGAACTGCTACTTCGATAACAACATCTGCAGAAGCTTCATCGCCGTCAGCGCCTTCAGCTGCGTTTACATAGAACTCATTACCTGTAACTGCTACAGTCTTGCCGTCAGCCTTTACGAGCTCGATCATCTTGTTGATGAATCCGAGACCACGCTGCTGGATGTTAAGAGCTGTTGCATCCTGGTTTACTTCACCGATACGAACCTGACCGGAAGCGTTTGCGATAACGTCCTTAACTGCCTCATACATGTGCTCAGCAGCAACTTCGCCGGCCTGAGTATTGTCTGTAGCTACAGTTGCTACTACAGATCCATCAGGAGCATCAGCAACACCTGTATCGAAACATACAACCGGAACACCTGCATCCTTAGCATCCTGAAGTGAATCAAGAACTGATGTAGTATCACATGCAGCGAGACCGATTCCAGCCGGCTTACCTGTGATAGCGGAGTTCAGCATGTTTACCTGATCGGCGATATCAGACTCGGAGTTCGGGCCCTGTGCATCATAAGTGACGCCGAGCTCGTCCTTAGCCATATCCATACCCTTGATAGCTGCCTGCCAGTATGTTGACTGGAAGGACTTAACTACTACTGAGAAATTATATGCTTCGTTAGCTGTAACACCCTCAAACTCTGTTCCCGTGAGCTTGTCATCATCACCTGCGTGAGCGCCTGCTGCAGCTGCTTCTGTAGAAGCTGCCTCAGATGCCGGAGCTGCTTCGCTTGCTGCGGGAGCTGCTTCAGATGCCGGAGCTGCCTCACTTGCTGCGGGAGCTGCTGAACTAGCTGCGCTTGAGCCTGATGCACCACCGCATCCTGCGAGCAGAGAAGCTACCATTGCTGCTGAAAGTAATACGGAAACTACCTTCTTTTTCATTTGTCTTCCTCCTTTTTTGAGTTAACCCTCTTGAAAAATATTTATATGAATGGCTTTTACTGCCTTTTCATATCCCTTGTCCAAAAACCTTTAATCGCCTACGAGTGCAGCCTTTCGCTGCTTGATAACGTCTACGATAACCGCACCGATGAGCACGAGACCTGTGATGATCTGCTGCCAGTTAGCTTCCAGTCCGATGAAAGGAAGTCCTGTTTTAAGGAGCTGGATAACCAGTACACCGAGGAGTGTTCCCTCAACTGTTCCGTATCCTCCGGCTGCCGATACACCGCCTACGATAGCGCCGCCGATAGCGTCGAGCTCAAGTCCTGCACCTGTACCGGGCTGGATCGTCGGAACTGCTGCTGCATATGCAACAGATGCAAGTCCTGCGAAAAGACCTGAGATAGTATATGCTGCGATGTGGTAGATCTTTACATTTACACCTGAAAGTCTTGTTGCTTCTTTATTGGATCCGATAGCGATGGTGTAACGTCCGATCCTCGTATGGTTCAGTACGAATACCATTATCAGGATGATCACTGCCAGAACGATGACACCTACAGGATAGTTGCTGGCTCTTCTTCCGGATCCTACAGTGTACTTAAAGATCCTGTGGAACCATCCGCCCGGCTCTTTTACGCCCGGCCACGGCACTGCGAAGTTGTGTGCCATCATGGAACCAAGACCTCTTGTGATCATGCAGGAACAGAGAGTTGCGAGGAACGGCGGAAGTCCGAGGATTGATACGAGACATCCGTTCCAGATACCAACTATAAGTCCAAAGGATACCGCTACCAGCATTCCTACCCATGAAGGAAGTCCAAGGAACTTTACCAGATATCCTCCTGTAAGGGCGTAGCAGACCATTCCTGTACCGATGGAAAGATCAACACCTCCTGTGATCAGCGGGAAAGTAACACCTATTGCCATGAGCAGGACGTAATATGTTGAGTCCAGCATCATGACCATTGTTGACGTTTTATGAAACTCCTTACTCACAATGGAAAAGAATCCATAGAGAAGGATTACAATGATCAGTACGATCCATTTCTGTTCGAGTACGAACTTCTTTTTGTTATTCATCTCAGCCTCCCAGTTTTAGTTCATCTGACGCGTAGCCTTATCCATGATAATCTCCTGAGTAGCTTCTTCGATCCGGAGTTCTCCGGTCTTTCTTCCTTCACACATGATCACGATACGATCACTCATACGGAAGATCTCAGTCATTTCTGAGGAGATCATGATAATGGATTTGCCCTGCTGCGCCAGTTTATTCATCAGCTTGTAGATCTCATTCTTCGCGCCGACATCAATACCTCTGGTAGGCTCATCAAATATCAATATGTCACTGTTTTTAACTAACCACTTTGCGATTACGACTTTCTGCTGATTACCGCCTGACAGGTTTACTACCAGCTGATCTGCGGAAGGCGTCTTTGTCGCAAGTTCTTTAATGTACTTCTGAGTGATCTCAAGTTCCTTTTTCTTATCGATAAAAGGTCCCTTCATATACTCATCAAGCGATGCCATGGTGGAATTTTCCGTAATAGTCTTTCCGACTACTACACCGTATCTTCTGCGGTCCTCTGAGAGATAACCGATACCATGCTTAACAGCGTCCTCGGGAGAGTTGATCTCGACCTTTTTGCCGTTTACATATATATCACCGCTCTGCTTAGGATCAGCTCCAAAGATCGCTCTTGCAGTCTCTGTACGGCCCGCGCCCATAAGTCCCGAGAATCCGAGGATCTCACCTTTTCTAAGTTCAAATGATACGTCCTGTACCATCTTTCCTGCTGTCAGATGCTCGACCTTCAGAACTACCGGTGCATCATCAGGAACCATGCTGTGTTCCTTCGGTTTCTCATAAATGACACGGCCAACCATCATGTTGATGATGTCTTCTTTTGTACAGTCCTTTGTAATGAGTGTTCCTACGTAACCTCCGTCTCTCATTACCGTAACTCTGTCTGTGATGACCTTGATCTCATCCATTCTGTGAGAGATATAGATGATACCTATGTTCTGGCTGCGCAAGTCTCTGATGATCGTGAAGAGATCCTCGATCTCCTTCTCTGTAAGAGCTGCGGAAGGCTCATCAAATACGATGATCTTTGCGTTGTGTGAAATAGCTTTTGCGATCTCGCACATCTGCTGTTTACCTACAGTCAGATGGCTCATTTTTTCTCTCGGATTGATATCGATATGGAGCTTATCGAAAAGTGCCTTGGAATCCTCGATCATTTTTTTGTCGTCGATCCTGAATCCCTTTCTGGGCTCACGACCGATGAATATATTCTGCGCAACAGTCAGATCGCCGACCATATTAAGTTCCTGATGAACGATGACTATACCTGCTGCCTGTGCATCCCTTGTATTGTGGAACTCAACTTCTTTTCCCTGATATGTGATGGAACCGGAATCTTTCTTGTAGATTCCCGTAAGCACCTTCATAAGTGTTGATTTTCCTGCACCGTTCTCTCCCATCAGAGCATGAACCTCACCTGCCCTGACATCGAGGCTTACATGATCAAGTGCATGAACGCCGGGGAAAGATTTGTCGATGTCTTTCATCTGTAAGATTACTTCACCCATTTTCTTCTCCTTCCCTTTAGTTCTTTCTGCGTCTTGCAGATACGTCAGCATATACGGCTACGATAACGATTAGACCTGTGATAACGAGCTGTACGTCCTTTGTCATCTTCAACGCCAGGATTCCTTCCTGCAGGAGAGAGATGATGAGAACACCGATCACAGTACCTGCGATGGAAGCAGAACCGCCTGCCATGGATGTACCGCCCATTACGCATCCTGCGATAGCCTCGTTATTGTACTGATCGCCGTAACCCGGCTGAACAGTTGTATATGCACCTACAAAGAAGATAGCGGCGATACCGACCAGAAGTCCGCATAATGCATATGCGAGCATCTCCCACTTCTTTGTGTTTACGCCGGAAAGACGAACCGCTTCACGGTTATCACCGAGGCAGAGGATGAAGCGTCCAAACTTTGTCTTGTTCAAGATAACCGCACAGATAACTGCGACTAAAAGGAACAGAAACAGACCTGTGGGGAAGCTGCCTGCCTTTACAAGATTTCTGAACCATCCTGCCGGATCCTGAGATCTCGGCCAGCTCACGGACTGGGTTTTTGTAAATACAGAAGCAAGTCCCTTAGCAATGTTCATGGATGCCATGGATACGATGAACGGAGGAACTGTCCAGTAAGCAACCAGATATCCGTTCCAAAGTCCAAACGCAAGTCCGATGAGCATGCTCACTACCAGAGATATTCCTGTCGGAACTCCGTAGCTCATCATGCAGTAACCTGAGATCAGACCGCAGCAGAACATTACAGGTCCTATTGAGAAATCGATACCGCCCGTAGCGATAACGAATGTAACTCCGAGTGACAAGAACCCCAGGAAGTACGCGTAATTCAACGCTCCCATGATGTGTGACATTCCCGCAAAGCCGGGAACAAGTATTGAGAACATTATGTACATCACTACAAGCACACAACAGAGGATGATACGATTAAATCCAAGTTTTTTTACGATTGGATTTTGTTTGAAATTTTCCACTTCTTTACCCTCCATACCTTCCAAGTGAAACGTTTCGCTCTTGTGTAATTATCCTATAATAACCCTGAAGTGTCAATAGTTTTTAGTCATTTTGCAAAACATTCGACGATTATTACAAACCGTTTCGCATATAAATACATTGTTTCGCTCATATATGTCCTTTTTCATGACACTTTTCACAAAGAACGATCATTTAGCGCACCCTCAAGTGCATATTTTTGTTGTTTTAAACTGTGAGATCACGCACGGATTCGCCTTCAAACATGTGCGTAGAAAGAATTACATTGATATGTCCATCGTCATTGACGCCCTTGTTTTCTTTTTTCTCCCGAATACGCTGCATAAGTATCTCTACACCCTTCTGACCGAAACGTTCCATCGGCTGTTCTACAACAGTCAGTCTGGTCTTCAGGACGTTTGAAAGGAGCAGATTATCGAATCCCACAACGGATATATCCTCAGGATAGTTCACCTGTGCTTCATTCAGAGCCATGATTACACCTAAGTTTATACCGTAATTTGTGCAGAGCACCGCTGTAGGACGATCCTTTATCTTCAGCAGTTTTTGCATTGCTTCATAGCCGTATGCTGTGGTCGCCGTTCCATCGTTCAGGATGTATTCCTTCGGAATCTCCAGATCTGCGTCTTCCATGGCATCTCTGTACCCGCGGAATCTTTCACGGCTTGTTGATTCTTCATTACCGCAGATGACCGCTATTTTTTTATGCCCTTTTTTTATGAGATAATTTACTGCTTTTGCAGCGGCTTCTCTGTTGTTGATAGTCACACCGTCAAGGGATCTGTCCCGGAACTGTCTGTCCACCAGCACTACAGGAATTTCTGCGTTAAATGCTGATTCCAGAACGGAGGAATTTGTCGAAGCAGGAAGACAGAGTATTCCGTCTACTTTTTTATTCACAAGGAAACGGATATTGCTCCTCTCTCTCTCGGGATCATTGCTCGCATCCACTATGAGGAGCCCGTATCCCAGTTCTCCCAGCTCTATCCCTATCTGGTGCAGTATCAAACTGCAAAACATATCTGTTACGTCAAAAACACTTACCCCTATTGTCCTGGTACTATTTGTGACCAGCCCCCTCGCTATTTCGTTTACCTCATAGTGCAGCTTTTTTACGGCTGCTTCGATCATCTCCCTGTTTTTCGGGAGCACGTTTCCGCCGTTCAGGTACTTAGAGATCGTCGCGAGCGAAAGACCCGTTTCTTCTTTTATGTCCTTGATCGTTGCAGGCATCCTGCACTCCCCTCCCCTTTGTTAATAGTGACGTAACCGCTGATATACAATCCAACGAGATGTCGGATCTGTATATCAGCAGTTACCGGTATTTCAAAAAATTACTGAACTATAACTCCATCCTCGTCCCAGAGATCATGCCAGCTGTTTGCACCCGGCCACAGGAAAACCTGTCCCTTAACGAGACGGTTATTCTTTTCCATTGTTCCGATCGCCTTCATCTCTTCATCGGAAAGCGGATCCTCTGTTACGCACTTAAGGTTAGCGACATAATTATGTACAGAGAACGGAATAGCCATTTCGCCTCTCTGATGAGCCCACTTGAGGCAGATAAGAGCAGGATGAACGCCGTGATTCTTTGCGATCTCGACGATCGTCGGCTCCTTCATGTCATTGATATCATCGGGCTCGATGTCTCTTTCCGGTCTTCTCGGGCTTCCGAGAGGCATGTAGCCTACAGGCTGTATCTGATGGTCTACAAGGTACTGCATGAGCTCGTTCTGCTGGAAGCAGGGATGGATCTCAAGCTCACATGCTGCGGGCTTTGTTCCGAGCTTCGGAAGCACAGCCTCGAGCTTCGGGATGGTAAGATTTGAAATACCGATGTTTCTTACAAGTCCCTGCTTTTTTAACTCCTCGATCTGTCCGTATGTATCAACAAATTCCTCAACCGAGAAAGGCTTGGAATCAGGATTTCTGGAATCAACATCACAGTGCGGTGCATGGTAGTTCGGGAACGGCCAGTGGATGTAGTACATATCCACGTAGTCGAGTTTAAGGTCTGTCAGGCTCTTTTTCAGGGCTTCTCCAACCTTTCTGTGCATGTCGTTCCAAACCTTTGTCATGATAAAGAGCTCGTCACGCTTTACAACGCCGTCGTCCATGACCTTTTTCAGCACGTCACCGATCATGTCCTCATTTCCGTAGCAGGCAGCACAGTCCACGTTTCTGTAACCTGCGCGGATAGCACCCTCAACTGCCTCTGCGACTTCCTCTGCACCTACTCTGTCAGAACCAAAGGTTCCGAGTCCGATACAGGGAACTTCCTCACCTGTGTAAAGTTTTACCTTCGGCACCAGTGCCGGATCTACAAATTCTGCCATTTTTCTCTCCTTTGTTTTAACGTGACGTTGTTCGCATTTAACATTTACATCTGATTTTCATAATTTCTGAGAATCGGAGACATACACTTTGAAATAAACCAGACAAGAATTTGTACATCTCTATTCTATTTTCTCTACCGATATCTGCGGTAATATCCGCTTATAATCCTCCATTACGAAGAAACCTGTTTCTTCTCGCATGGCGGCGGCGTTGGACATTGCGCTGGCTCTTGCCATCATGTCGGGGACGCTCAAGCCTTCTGCGAGGCTCGTTGCGAAGCCTGCGATCATTGTGTCTCCGCATCCAACTGTGTTTACGGGTTTATTTTGAGGTACTTTTGCACGATATACTCCTTCATCACAGACGATGAGCGATCCGTCTATTCCGAGGGATACTGCTACGTACTCTATTCCTTTTTCGTGGAGCTTTTTTGCGGCTCCGATCACCTGATCAATGTCGTCACAGGGAAGTCCTGTGAGCATCCTTATCTCATCCTTATTCGGCTTTACCAGAGTCGGACAGGATTCCACGCCGTGCTTTAAGAGATCTCCGCTTGTATCGAGGATTACAGGTTTTCCTGCTTTTTTTACTATCTCCACAAGGTCCTGATATGCGTGATAATCAAGGCCTCTCGGAACACTTCCCGACATGGCGACCACATCAGCTTTGTCCACGAGTCCTGTAAAATGAGCCTTGAACTCTTCAAACTCTTCAGGTTTTACGGTAAATCCCGGCTCCAGAAACTCCGTTTCACGTCCGGTGCTCTCATCATAGATATTGATGCAGGAACGGCTCTCGTCGCGCACATGATAGAAGTCAGCCTTTACATTAAAGGGCTCCAGCGCTTCTTCGATATATGCTCCTGCGTGGCCTCCGGTAAATCCGGTAGCAAGAACCTCAGCACCGATGATAGCCGCAGGCTTTGATACATTTAATCCCTTTCCTCCGGGATAAAAACTGCACTCCTTCACGCGGTTCACATGTCCGACTTCAAAGGAATCCACCACGTACCGCTTATCGATCGATGCATTTAACGTAACTGTAAGCAACATTTTTTTGTCCTCAGAAATTAATCATGCTTCACTGTCGATCAGGATCTTTCCCTTAACAGCACCGGGCTGCTTAAAGAGTTCAAAAGCCTCACCGATCTTGCTCAAAGGATATTTCTTAAATATCAGACGGTCATCATACTTAAGCTTTCCGCTTCCGTAGTATTCGCTGGTGAGCGTCCACTCATGTCCCGGGAAAGGTGCGCTGTAGCTCATCCATGAACCTGTGAGATTAAACTCCTTACGGTTCATGTTCTCCCATTCACTTACTGTAAATGTGAGCTCCTTCTTCGGTGTTCCGATGTAGCACATCTGAGCCTTATTTGCTGCCAGCTCAAATGCCATCTTCATGGTGATGGTATTTCCGGCTGTCTCATAGATGTAGTCAAAACCATGACCATCTGTAAGTGCCATTGCCTTTTCCTTAAAGCCCTCTTCCAGAGTATTTACGCCCTCATCAGCCCCCATCTCTTTTGCAAAATCAAGCTTCTCGGGAACGATGTCGAATACGACGATCTTTCTTGCTCCAAATGCGTGAAGCCACTCGACAAGGAGAACTCCGATTGTTCCGCCGCCGAGGACTGCCACATATTTTCCGGGCTTATAATCCACTCTCTCAAGTCCGTGAAGCGCTACTGTAGTAGGCTCAAAAAGCGCACCCTGCTCGAAGGATACATCATCCGAAATGTGTACTGCATTTGCAGCCGGAACACATACATATTCAGCAAATGAACCCTGCTGACGCGATCCGATAAAGCTGTATTTTTTGCAGAGAGAAAAATCTCCTCTCTGGCAGTCAGGACACTTCATGCACGGTACGAGAGGAACTCCCGCAACCCTGTCACCCGGCTTAAAACCGGTCACGCCTTCGCCAACCTTATCGATGGTTCCTGAAAATTCATGACCGATGACATTCGGATAAAAATGACATGCATCTGCATTTACTCTCGGAACATCGGATCCGCAGATACCTGTATATTTAACCTTTACACGTACCTCTCCTGCCTTGGGTTCAGGATCAGCCATATCCTCATAACGGATATCATTGGGCGCATATATTACTCCAGCTTTCATTTATTTACCTTCTTTCACTTTTCACTGGCGGTCCATAAGGTCCTTCAGATCTTCATAAAGTTCCTTGTAGATACCATAATTTTTGTCATATATATCCTTATTTGCAGGGTTAGGATCGTGGTGTCTCGTAGGATGGACCGTAAGCGCCACCGCTTCATCAAAATCCTTATAGACTCCTGTTCCCACACCCGCAAGGATCGCTGCACCAAGGGATGTCTCTGTTCCCGAATGGCAGACCGTTATAGGCTTTCCTGTGACATCCGACTTTATCTGAGTCCAGATATGAGCCATTGATGCACCGCCCATAGCTCGGAGTTCCTTCACTTCGCCGCCGCACCTTTCTGCGATCTCAAGGTTATGACGGAGAGCAAAAGCTCCTCCCTCCATTGCAGATCTGATGAAATGTGCCTTCGTCTTAGTAAAGTCGATACCGTACCATACGCCCTTTGCTTTCGGGTCCCAT
Source organism: Lachnospiraceae bacterium (assembly GCA_900168235.1). Lineage (GTDB taxonomy): Bacteria > Bacillota > Clostridia > Lachnospirales > Lachnospiraceae > NK4A144. The sequence continues at coordinate 191,357 of FUZG01000005.1, forward strand.
ATAGGAGATCTCTCGCCCGCCATGTACGGCAGGAAGATAAGTCCCTCAGATCCGGGCTTTATGGTCTCCGCAAGTTCGTTGAACTGTGCGGTGTCTGTCATGTTCCGTTCTTTTTCAAGAGTTCGCTCGTAGTCACCGAAGTTTCCTACTATCCAGCGCATCACTCCTGCTCCGCCTGTGGTTCCGCCCTGAAGGAGCCATTTATCAGGAACTACGTGAAAACTCGTGATGAGCGCGGGGTCTGCGGCGAAGTGATCAAGACAGATACTCATTCCTCCTGCCTGTCCGCCCTGTTCCTGAGTCTCACCGTTATTCAGGACTCCTGTTCCAAGGGTTCCGCAGGCTGCATCCAGACCGCCAGCGACTACCGGAGTTCCCTCTTTAAGCCCTGTGAGACGTGCTGCCTCTGCGGTTACTTTTCCTATAACCTCATGACAAGGGAAGATATCCGGTAAAAAGCTTTCCGGTATGCCGAGTTCACGAGCCATATCCTTGTCCCATGTACCCTTATGCATATCGAAGCAGGAAAGTCCGTAGCCCTGAGAAATATCCTGAGTCACAGCCCCCGTCAGTCTGTAAGCTATAAAGCTGTTTGACTGGAGTATCAATCTGATATTTTTGTAGAGATCAGGATGATTCTCTCTGTACCAGATTATCTTTGCCGTGGTGTAGGACGGCTGGAGCGTATTTCCTGACAGATTAAAGATCCTCTCCCCTATTTCGGATCGGATCCTTTTTGCGATGTCATCAGAACGGGTATCCATCCAAATGGGCGTGTTCATGAGGCACTTTCCGCTCTCGTCCATTGCAATGGCTGACCAGCTCTGTCCGTCGATACCGATGCCTGCTATATCCGCGGGGTCGATACCGCTCTTTTCAATGACCTTTGCAGTGCTTTCGCAGACTGCTCTCCACCATTCTTCCGGGTCCTGTTCTGCCCAGCCTTCATAGGGATAATAAACTTTATATGCTCCTGTCTCAGATGCCTTTACTTCTCCGCTTTTTTCAAAAAGAACTATCTTGCAGGAGCTGGTTCCTATATCTATACCGAGTAAGTAAGTTCCCATTTTCAGGCCTTTCCGTCACATCCGCAAACCTTCATGCGGTACTCAACCTGCTTTTTAACTGCTTCCATTGCTGCCTTGCCGATCTTCTTCGGATCGATGATGGATTCGTCTTCGCTTAAAAGCTTTCTTGTAGCTTTCAGATATTCCTGACGAAGCTCTGTTGCGAAATTAACCTTGCACATACCGCGCCTTACGCAGTCACGAACGTCCTCATCGGAAAGACCTGATGAACCGTGAAGTACCAGCGGGATGCTTACAACTTCTTTTACTTCTGAAATTCTCTGTGTATTAAGAACCGGCTTAACCTTGTATACGCCATGAGCTGTTCCGATTCCGATAGCAAGTGAATCAACACCTGTCTCTTCTACGAAACGTTTTGCTTCTTCGGGATCTGTATATGCGGAATCCTTTGACTCTGTATCATCTTCCTTTCCGCCTACACGTCCAAGCTCAGCCTCTACCGGAACTCCGCAGGCACGGCCTACATCAGCAACTCTCTTTGAAAGAGCGATGTTCTCTTCCAGCGGAAGCTTTGAACCATCGATCATTACTGAGCTGTAGCCAACCTGTATAGCCTTTACAGCCATCTCGTAGCTCTCGCCGTGATCAAGGTGGAGACAGACAGGAACACTTACTTTCTCTGCCTCAGCCTTAACGATAGCTGCGTATGTCTCGAGAGATGCGTATCTTACTGTTCCCGGAGTTGTCTGGATCATTACAGGAGCCTTGAGTTCCTCTGCTGCTGCGATGATGGCACGGATCATTTCCATGTTTTCTGCGTTGAAAGCGCCTACTGCGTATCCGCCCTGCTGTGCTTTAAGAAGCATTTCTTTTGATGTCGTATACATATTTTTCCCTTCTCTTCCTTCCCTGCCAAGCCGTTAAATGTCCATTATTCAGCGTTCTTTACAACACCCTTCTGGATCATTACATTTGCATAAACTGCTGACTCACCGCTTTCTACGATGCAGTAGCATGTCTTTGCTTCTTCATAAAACTTGAATCTCTCGATATGTCCGATTGCAGAAGCGCCTCTCTTGTCGTGCTTTGCAACGATCTTTGCATATTCATCCCAGATAGGAGTTGCGATCTTGCCTACATCCTGGGGCATGAGCTCCATGAGGTTTACGGGATGCTCTACATATTCATCAAGAGGAATAACTGAAAGGATCGCGTCAAGCAGTTCAGGAACACCGTGCCCATCCGCTCTCAGAACGATCGCATTTTTCCCCATTGTCATTGCCGGAAAGTTTCCGTCACCGATCACGATACGATCGCTGTGACCCATTTCGCAGAGAACCTTCAAGAGCTCCGGTGAAAGAATTTTCGGAATACCATTAAGCATTTTTACTATCCTCCTTATTTTCAACGTTTAGTCCGCGCCATTTCTGGCACCGCCCCCATTTGTCGGTTTCTCTAGCGCGAAACGTTTTGCCTAAACGTATTATAATTTGCACAATCTCAAATTACAATACTGATTTAAAACAAAAATATGGGACCGCTTTTCGGCGGTCCCATTGGATTTGGACTATATACACTTTTTAGAAAACCAGATTGATACGTTTCGTTTTATTTAGGTTTCACCTATTACTTGTAAGGCTTATACAGAGGTCCGAAGTTCTGACATGCTCTGTAGTCTGCGCCTTCCTTGTCAACTGTGCCGAATGCGCTCCATGCTGCCGGACGATAGATTTTTTCTTCCGGTACATTGTGCATTGCTACAGGGATTCTGAGCATGGAAGCCATTGTGATGAGGTCTGCACCAACATGTCCGTATACGGATGCGCCGTGGTTTGCGCCCCATGCACGCATTACTTCGTATGCGCTCTTAAATACTGAGCCTTCCTTGCCGTCGCATCTGGGTGTGAACCATGTGCAGGGCCATGTGTAGTCTGTTCTCTTCCAGAGAGTATCTGTTACTTCCTCAGGAAGCTTTACTGTCCAGCCTTCTGCGATCTGCAGGAAGGGACCAAGACCCTTTACGAGATTCAGACGTACCATTGTGATAGGCATTTCAGCGTCTGTCACAAATCTTGAGGAATATCCGCCGCCTCTGAAGTATCCATTATCAGCCGGATTCCATGTAGTAGCCTTGAGCAGTTTTTCCTGATCTTCTTCTGTGAGATCCCAGAACTGCTTTACTACGTTGTTGCCGTTTTCGTCAGTGATGGCACCTGAGTAATCAAGTGCAGATGCACCGGAGTTGATGAGATGCAGGAAGCCGTCAGCTTCTTTTGCATGACCCTCTATCTCATATCCTGTAACTCTCTTTACAGAGTCACCGCTCCAGTAAGTACGCACATCAGAGAACATCGAAGCTCTGCCTGTAAGCTGCTTTTCAAAGAGCATGCAGATACCGTTCAGAACGTCATTCTCAGTTGCGAGAACATACGGCTCTCTTGCTCCGTCATAGTCAAATGATGTTGAAAGGAGTGCCTCCGGATAGTCACAGTTCGGCCAGTGGTCTGTCCACTGTCTCTGACCCTGGAAGCCACCTGCGATAGCGTTGTGTCCGAGCGCTTCTTCCTCAAATGCCTGCTTTCCTGCTGTTGCATTTTTATCAGCAAGTTTCTCATTACCGCGCATCAGATCCTTGATAATGAGATACATTTTTACAGTGAACTCCCACTGCTCATCCTTAGTCTTTCTGTCTTTCTGGATCCAGTCAGGGTTCTTATCGAAGCCTTCTGCGCAGTACTTCTTTGTCCACTCAAGAGCTTTCTTGAACTCTTCTTCGTCGTAGATTCCTTCTTCCATTCGGCGGATAATTTCTACTTCGTCAACGGATTCTACCCTCATGCCGAGGTAGGACTCCAGGAAATCCTGATCCATGATGGAACCGCCAATACCCATTGTTACGGAACCGATCTGCAGATAGGAAAGCCCTCTGATGGATGCTGCAGCAACCGCTGCACGGCCAAAACGAAGGAGCATTTCTTTTACATCGTCAGGAATTGTCTCATCGTCTGCATCCTGAACGTCCTTTCCGTACATTCCAAATGCCGGGAGTCCCTTCTGGGCATGTGTTGCGAGAACTGATGCGAGATAAACTGCACCGGGTCTCTCAGTTGCGTTCAGACCCCATACGCCCTTAATGGTTGTAGGATCCATATCCATTGTCTCTGAACCGTAGCACCAGCAGGGTGTTACGGAAAGAGTGATCTCTACGCCTTCTTTTTTGAACTGCTCTGCACAAAGTGCACTCTCTCGTACGCGTCCGATGGTTGTATCTGAGATCACTACTTTTACAGGTGTTCCGTCAGCATAGCGAAGGTTTTCTTCATAGAGTTTCTTTGCTCTCTTTGCCATGCTCATTGTCTGCTCTTCCAGCGATCCTCTTACATCAAGAGGTCCTTTTCTGCCATCGATGATAGGACGGATTCCGATAACGGGATGTCCTCCGACAAGTTTTCTGCTGTCTGCCATTTTTGTACCTCCAAAAAGCTTTATGTTATTAATTTTTCGCGCTTTTGCGCGTAACGTTTCATCTACAGGATACTTTAGCATTGATTTCAGGTAATTAATAGGGATATAATGGCAAAAAGTAGGACGATATTCACTTTTTACATCATTTTGTCAGATTATTACAAAATTCGACTGTCAAAACTGTGTATTATTGCAAATACATTGATATTTACTGGAATTTTCAGGGTTGTTCATGTTCGTTTTTTTGCAGGGGCTATGGAGGTTGTGCGAAACATTTTGCGCTTTTGTGTGGCGTTACTGACGGCACAGGCAGAGGTTCTGTTATGCACACGAACACGTTGCCTCGTCGTCAGCGCTCCGCCGCCTATCGTCAGGCGCGTTCCGCAACTCGGGCACTTTGCTCTCATGCCACGGGCGGCGCTCAAAGTCCCCTCAGACAGTGCTCCACCGCGCCTGAGCTATGCTCGCGCTTCTGTCCTCGGCTGCCAATGTGTTCGCTTAGCATAACAGAACCGCTGCCTGTCGCCTGCTTATCATTATCAGGAAGTGACACGTGCTGCTTTCAATAAACATCCCGTAAAGAACCGCACAGATGAGATCCACTGCATACGGAGACTTGGCACGCAGGGCAAGAGTGATACTGAAAGCGAATGTCCTGCGTGCCTAGGTCGAAGTAAGCAGTTAGCTCATCGTCGTGTCGGTTCCCCGGGATGTGTTGGAAACAGCACGCGTCACTTCCGTCACAAGGAGAAAAAATGCAGTATCTTGAATTACATGAGAATAAAAAACACGGAACTACGGATTTTCCTTTTGAGTATCATCACATAGACAGAAAGCACGCGAGATACGTGATGGATTATCACTGGCATGAGGAATATGAGCTTATACGGGTTCTGCGCGGATGCCTTGAAATGAAGGTTAATGAGCAGTCTTTTTCTCTTCGTCCGGGTGAGCTGATGCTGGTTCCGGGTGGTGCTCTTCATTCGGGTGAGCCGGATAACTGCGTTTATGAGTGTCTTGTTTTTGATCCGAATATTTTTATTTATGAGAACGGGATTATCGCGGGATGGTTTAGACGTATCGTTTCGCGCTCACTTCGACCTGACATTTTTTATGGTTCTGATAAAAAGGACATTGTTAAGGCTGCGGGGCTGGTTTTTGATGCTATGGCGGGAGCAGAAAGCGGTTATGAATTGACTGTTGCAGGGAGTATTTCCATGCTTTTCGGCAGGATCATTTCCACAAAGCTTTACGAAGCAGGACCGAATAAACCCGTTCGCGAGAACCGAAATATCCACAGGATCAAGAAGGTTCTGGACTACATCGACAGCAATTTTTCTTCTGAGATCACACTTGAGCAGTTATCTGCTGTTGCCTCAATGAATCCAAAGTATTTCTGCCGATTTTTCCGAAAGATCACTAACCGCACCCCTATGGATTATCTGAATTACCAGCGGGTGGAGCGCGCCTGCTATGACCTTTCCCACACAGGACAGTCAGTGACAGAGGTTGCTTACCGATGTGGTTTTAATGATCTGTCATATTTTATCCGTATTTTTAAAAAATATAAGGGAGTTACCCCCGGAAAGTATCGGGAATAACTCCTCTGTATTACATTTTATGACAGTGTGATTCCTTCGAGATTAAAGAGCTCTCCGAGGGTCGTACCTGTCTGCGGTGTCATTATCCTTCGTATCGCTTCCATGGTCTCATGGACGCTTTCGCTGTCATGTACTTCATGATAGAGCTTTGCAGTGTTTTCTGCGTCTGTGAGACCGTCATGGGCGCGTCCCTGAAACTGGATTCCTATGGCAGTCAGGGCTTTATCCAGTGACGGTGACATTTCTAAATTCAGCATTTTCTGAAATTCGTTCTGAAAATCCAGCCAGTGTTCTATCATATACGTGATTTCTTCTGTAGGCTGAATAGATTTCAGATCCATTTCTTTTTTTATCTGATTTAGGTCGTTTTTACTCCATGAGTATATTTCGTAATCTTTTTCACCGCACCATGCAACGAATCTGCCATAAACTTCTTCAAATTTTTCTGCACCGGCAAGGGTTGCGGTCGTGATGCCTGTCAGATCTTCGTATTTTTTCCTGACTGCTTTGCTGTAGGCAGGTTTTACGTATTCTTTGAACCTGTCTGTGACTTCACCGTTTTCTCCCAGCACGACAGCACCGATCTCGATAGTCTCATACTTGCATATTTTGCTTTCTTCCCGATATTCCCTATCAAGAGGATGCATTTCCAGGTCTATAAATATTTTTCTCAAACCTTACTCCCCGTTTCATTTTGTATCTCAATTATAGTCCCGAAACGGATGTGTGAAAACCTTTAGATTTGCTGTTTATTACTGAAATATATACGCAGGATACTGTTCACTCGCTTACAGCTCGCTCACGTAACAGATTTTGCTACAAAATCGACTTCGTCGATGGGCAAAATCCAATGGCTATCCCACTTTCTTGGTCGTAAACTCCGCAGTAAATGCTCCGTTTACGTCTGAACTGTAACATACGCAGGACACCACTCACGTGCATAATCTATGACTTTTGAAATGGGCAATGCTTCGCATTTAAAAATTCAAAGATTCTTTTCCCTATCCTGAAGATTATGTAAAATTCTCCGCACTTCCATAATCTTCCTGTCTTTGTCTTCCGGAATAACGACGTAATATATTATGTAATTCTTCACATAAATTCGATAATAAGGGTATTTTCGTTCCTTCATCGAGTGATATGGCTCAAACGACTCAGCATAAGGCAGTCTTTCTAATATAGCAGCCTCAACTGAATCCGTAAGCTCATTTGCCGCTGTCTGGTTCTGAAGTACCTTTGCAAGATACATGACGCACTCTTCGAGATCATCATAGAACATCGGAAGATATCTCAAGGAGTACTTGATATTACTCATTTATCTGACTCCTTAATTTAGAGAAAACCTCATCATGTGTCATTCTCTCCGAATGTTTAGACGCATACTCATCTGCTTCGTCCAATGCCTGCTCAACATTTCGCGTCATTCTTGAATATGCATCTATGCTCATCACTACCATCGAACCATAACCATTTTTTGTCAAAAACACAGGTTCTCCGCCATTTACAGCGGTCTCTATATCCGTAAATTTATTTCTAAGATCAGAAACAGGTCTTATTGTTATCATGGCGACCTCCTTAAAAAACATTTCTTATCATTACTTTATCAAAATTATGATATCGAGTCAATTACACCAGCCATCCTCCGTTTTTTGTTATTATCATTTCAAAACAAAATCCTTAATAAGCCCAAAGCACTCCCTCAGCATATTATTAGGCAGGAACCTCCTGCTGGAATCGGCTGCTATACCGCAGACATTTTTGTAGCCCTGCTTCTTTGCGAGACCAACTGCACGGCGGACGTGAAAATTGTTTGTGACGATGCCTACGGCGTCGTTCTCTTTATCGAGCAGTGATGCGCTGTATTCCAGGTTTTCGGCGGTGTTTTTGGATCTGTCTTCTACCAGTATTCTTGATTCCTCTATGCCCTGTTCCACGAGGTATTTTTTCATGGCTGTGCCTTCTGCCTCGGGTTCATTTGCACCCTGACCGCCGGACACTATGCAGATCGTGTCGGGATTTTCAATAAGGTACTGTGTCGCTTTTTTGAGCCTGAGCTTCAGTACTATGCTCGGTCCGAAGTCTCTGACCTGTGCACCAAGGACCACGATATAATCCAGCTTTTCCTGACCTTCTGCATGAAATGTCGTCATTATCATCATGTTCAGAACCAGTACCACTGCGATACTCACTCCTGCCACGATGTGCAGAGCAACATGTATCCACTTTGGAATGTGGCTCCAGATGTCAAAATGATGCATGACCGCTAAGCAGAAGCATATAATAGCGAGAAACAGCCACACCATATAAAAAGAGGTTCCCGAACCCGCCAGCAGGACCATCACACCATAAAGCGCACATATGAAAGCAATGATTGTTAAAATAAACTCAAGTATCATTTTGAATGAACTCCTACAAAAATTTGTTTATACTAAAGGTATGATAATTTTTAAAAATGCTTAAAACAAGGGCTTTAAGATATACTTAACCTTTTCTATCGGAGATTTTTATGAACGAATACGAACGATCAAAAGCTGAACTCATACAGGTAATCACTTCCCTCGGGCATCCCGCTGCCCTGGGCGAAGCTGTTGCCGCGAATCTCAGGACACCTAAGACCATGAACCGCATGATCTCATACCTGATAAATGTGAAACCTAAAAAAGCTGAAGAAATCGCAGACGAGATGCTCGCGATAATGAGCGACCGCGAACGGTGGATCGAGAAAAAAGAATCTGAATACTATAACTCAAAATACAACGATTATCTGAACAGCGATTTAAGGGAATCAGACTAATAAACAAAAGGGGAAGGGACGATATGAAGATACTGAATTTCGGATCAATGAACATCGACAATGTTTATAACGTTGACCACATAATCGCACCGGGAGAGACCGAGAACTCTTATAGTATCGCTCATCACTGCGGCGGCAAGGGACTCAATCAGTCCATTGCTCTCGCAAAAGCCGGAGCTCCTGTCTGGCATGCAGGGCAGATCGGCGAGGACGGCAAGGCTCTGCTGGATATCCTCACAGAGAACGGTGTACATACTGATTTTATCCGAAAAGTTGATGGTCACTCAGGACACACCATTATCCAGGTGGATAAAAACGGACAAAATTCCATCATACTGTTTGGCGGAGCTAACCGCTCTATCACAAGAGATTTTGTTGACGATGTGCTGTCACACTTTGAAAAAGGCGATGTTCTCCTGCTCCAGAATGAGATAAATGAGCTTCCGTATATAATCGAAAAAGCTTCCGAGATCGGCATGCGCATTTTCTTTAATCCATCTCCGTACGATAACCTGATCTCCGAATGTGATCTTAGCCGCGTCGACATGTTTTTCATAAATGAAGTTGAGGGATATCAGATAACTGGAAAAAAGGAGCCGGATGAGATATTAGCTGAGCTAAAAAATCTCTATCCGAACTCCTCTGTCCTGCTGACTCTCGGAAGCGAAGGTTCAGTCTGTCAAACCGCAGACGAAACCTGCCGCCAGAATATCTATAAAGTTAAGCCTGTAGACACCACCGCTGCCGGAGACACCTACACCGGCTTTTTCATCGCATCTTTCCTTGAAGGAAGATCCATAAAGGAATCAATGGCTCTCGCATCCAAAGCCTCTGCCATCTCCGTAACCCGTGAAGGCGCCGGACCGTCCATCCCCACCAGAAAAGAAGTGGAAGACAGCACGATAACCGAATGATCCAGGGATTATTTTCCAATCCCCAGTCTCTCGAATGCCTCATCAAACGGAGCTGTGCAGAGACCTTTTTCGGTGATGATACCTGTGATGAGGTCGTGGTCCACTACGTCAAATGCAGGGTTGAAAACATCAACACCCTCAGGTGACATGCGCTCCTTGTACCACATCTCGGTAACTTCCTCTGCATCGCGCATCTCGATGGGGATTTCCTTTCCCGTAGGAGTCTCGAGATCGATGGTCGAGCTCGGTGCGCATACATAAAACGGGATTCCGTAGTGCTTTGCGCAGATTGCAAGCAGACTTGTTCCGATCTTATTTGCAGCATCACCATTTTTTGCTACACGGTCACATCCGACAAAGATAACCTGTACCTTGCCCTGGCTCTGGAGAAGTGATGCCATGTTGTCGCACTGAACTGTTGTCGTGATGCCTGACTGATGAAGCTCAAAAGCTGTGAGGCGCGCGCCCTGAAGGAGAGGTCTGGTCTCATCGCAGTACACATGCATGTCTGAACCTTTCCAGCCCTTCTCAAGTGCGATATACATAGGAGCTGTCGCTGTGCCGTACTTCGCGGTCGCGAGAGTTCCTGCATTGCAGTGTGTTTCGATACCGACAGGCTCGCCTTCCTTTTTCAGGTCCTTAAGGATCTTGAAACCTATCTCACCGATATTTCGGCTTATCTGTACATCTTCCTCACGGATCTTATCAGCCTCGGCAAAAAGAATTTCCTTAATTTCAGCTACCGGCTTATCCTTTGAATCTATGAGGGTGCGCTCCATACGGTTAAGCGCCCAGAAAAGATTTACAGCGGTAGGTCTGGAACTTGCAAGATAATCCTTGTATTCCTTAACTTCCTTATAAAACCCGTCGTAGTCATCGCTCTTAACTCCTGAAGCCAGAAGCGCAAGACCGTAAGCTGCGGATACACCGATAGCCGGAGCCCCTCTTACTCTGAGCTTCTTTATCGCTTCCCATATCTCTTCCTTTGTGCGGAGCTCGATCCTGCGGATGGTGCCCGGCAAAAGTGTCTGATCGATTATATCAAGCGCATCCCTTTCAGGTGTCATGCGCACTGTCAGCACCTGATCAAAAAATTCCTCTATATTCATGCAAATTCCTCCATGATCCTAAATTTGATTACATGATATCATGAATACTCTTTGTACGGACATAAACGGATTTCAAAACCTCGCTAAATACTCTGAAAATTAAACCAAAATTAAGAATTTCTACCGACTCACATTCCATCATATCTGCACGGTTCTCCCTGTAATCCTAGTTTACATAATTAATTGATTGAATATAATCCTGCATGGTATTCTACCAATGTATTTATTTTCATACATTATGTAAGGGTCAGTACAAATTAAAAACTTAAAAGGAGTTTATCAAAATGAAAAAGAAATTTTTGGCGATCGCGATCTCTGCCATGACAGTGCTTTCAACTGCAGTAACTGCAGTTTCTCCGGCTATGGCACAGGAAACATCGATCAGCTCAGAGTACACCAGCGGTGATTTCAAGATCAAAGAAGAGGACGGAGTCTGGTCTGTCGTGGAATACCTCGGTGACCCAAAGGCTAAAGAGGTCACTCTTCCGGATAATTACAACGGAAACAAGATCACTAAAGTCGGTGATGATCTCTTCAAATACAATCATTATCTTACAAAGATAACTATCCCTGACAGTTATAAAGAGATCGGCGGCTACTGCTTCTTTGACTGCCAGCAGCTCACCACAGCAAACCTTTCAAACGGTCTGGAGACCATTGGCAAAAGTACTTTCATGGGAAGCGCTCTCACATCCATCACTATCCCTGACAGCGTAACCACTCTTGAAAACAGCGCTTTTCACAACTGCGAAAATCTCAAAGAGGTAACCATTCCTGCCAATGTCACAAGAATCGGCGATTATTGCTTTAGCATTTGCGGAAATCTTGAAAAGGTAACTTTTGCGAGCAACGATAAGCTCACTGAGCTCGGCGGACAGTCTTTTGCACAGTGCAAGTCCCTGAAATCCATTAAAATTCCTACAAGCGTAACTACTTTAGGTTATGGTTCCTTCGCACACTGTGAAGCGCTTGAAACAGCTGATATCACATCAAAGATCACAGAAATCGATGTTTGCATGTTTGAAGACTGCAAATCATTAAAGAGCGTACATATTCCCGCAAGCGTAAAAAAGATCCAGTCCAGCGTTTTCGGCGGAGCTACCGCGCTCACTGACGTATACTTCGCAGGCAGCAAGAAAAAATGGAATAAGATCGATAAGGATAAAGTAAATAACGAACCTCTTTATAAGGCAACCATCCATTATAATGCCTCCGGCACAGAAGAAAGCTTAAATTACACGATCAGCTACAATTCTGTTATCACTTTCGGCGGAAAGAAAGTGGATGCTTCAGACTTTGGCGATATCACAATAAGCTGCAACGGTTCAATTTATAAAGCAATCAAGATCAAGGCTAATAAGAAGCTCAATAAGTTCCAGATCACAAAGATCGATACTAAGAACCCGAAGCTCCTGAAGGCTCTGAAAAAGGGCACAAAGAAGGAATCAGGCCTTCCTTACACAGTTAAGCCCTACGCTGTAAGCAGCAACTCACCTGTAACAGTTAAGCTTGGCAAGGATAATTCCTTAAAGAAGGTTACTATCATGCTTAAGAACAAAAAATATAAGTGTGCAAAGTCAGATTATGACTGGGATGCCGAAAAGAAGACGGTCAACTTCAAGGGCGATCACTTCACAGGCTCCTTCACAGTAGGAAGCGTAAGCGGAAACGGAACTAAATAACTCTTATAAGAATTTTCTATAAGATAAAAAAATGTGCGTCACCGATAAATGATCGGCTGACGCACACTTTTTTGTTCTATAAATCTACCGATTCGACTTAATCTTCATAGCAGTCCGACATGAGAACTGTTCTGATAAATCTTGATACGCAGGCTTTCAGGTCTTCCATACTGAGCTTTCCTGATGCCAGCTCCTCTGTGAGATTTTCCTGATCTCCCCGGCATCCCGGCATTACGATATCATTTCCGGCTCTCATACAGCCTGAGGCTGTGCAGGAAGGACCGTAATGAGTTGTAGTCCAGTCTGTCATTATGAGACCCTTGAATCCAAACTCATTTCTCGCAGCTTTCGTGCAGAGATCATAGTTATTTGCTGCGTGGATGCCATTTACCACAGGATAGCTTGTCATCATGGACATCGGCTGTGATTCAGCGATAGCGATCTCAAATCCCTTTAAGTAGATCTCGCGCATAGTCCTCTCAGACATGATGCTGTCGCAGTTCATGCGGTTATCTTCGTTATTGTTGCATGCGAAATGCTTTATGGTAGTACCGCATCCCTTTATCTTCTGCACGCCCTTTGTCATTGCCGCCGCGATCTTTCCTGAAATCACAGGATCCTCTGAATAGTACTCAAAGTTTCTTCCGCAGAGCGGATTTCTCTGGATATTCATACCCGGTGCGAGCCAGAGAGTCACGCCAAACTCCTGCATTTCTCCTGCCACCATTGTTCCGACTTCTGAAACAAGCTCTGTGTCCCAGGTCTGAGCCAGCATAGTACCTACAGGCACGGCTGTGCAGTACTGATAGTAGCGGTCTCCCTCAGTCTTATCCGCGTCAGGACAGAAAATACCGCCTTCAACGCTGAACTGGAACGGCATATTTACGATCTTTCCATCCTGCACAAAATAGTACTGCATGAGTCTCAGTCCCGCAGGACCGTCTGCCAGTACGATGCTTGCGATCCCCTGCTCAAAAGCGCATCTGCTGGTCTGTGCCGCAGAACCCGGAACATCATTTCCTGCAGAACCGAGAGACTCTCCCTGTCCCATTCCCGGATCACCTGTTGCGAGCTTCTTTATCTGGTCCTCAGAAAGTGTATCAACTATCTTCATGCACTCAGGATCTGCAAGCTCTGCATTTGTCTTGTACTCGATAGTCTTAACAGGTATGTCGGATGCTGATACGGTGATCAGCTTAAAGCCCTCGATCTTCGCAGCTTCAGCGATGACCGCTGCCAGTTCGCCTCTCTTCTCAGCAGTCCTGTGATACTCTTCAACGGGCTTTTCCGGTGTGCAGATATGCTCTGTACGGATAGTCACTACATCCTCAGTAAGCTCTATAGCTCCTTCCAGCGCAGAATCCTCGAGAGAATTTCCTACAAATACGCCGTAGATTCCCTTTTCAAGTACCCATCCGGGAATCTCCTCGCTGTATGAAGTAAGGGCGCTGAACGTAACTCTCAGAACAATTTTCTGTACATCACCCGGTTTCAGAAGGGATGTCTTTGCAAACGCAGCAAGCCTGCGGTCTTCCTTTTCGATCTTTCCGTCAGGGCATGATACATAAATCTGTACGACTTCTTTTCCGTCTGTATGACCTGTGTTCTTAACGTTTACGGTAACGTCAAATCCCTCACCCTTAACCTCAGAAATGCTCTCTGTCTCTATCTCAAAATCAGTGTAGGAAAGTCCGTATCCAAAGCCGTAACGCACCGGAATGTCAAAACTGTCGAAGTATCTGTAGCCTACGTAGATTCCCTCATTGTAGATTTCCTGCTCCACGTTTCCGTTATTATGAGAAAACTCTGCAGCATTCGGGTAATCACTGTAGTTAAATGCCCATGAAGCAGTGAGTTTTGCAGAAGGAGTCACATCACCTGACACCACGTCCCCAAGGGCATGTCCTCCCTCCATTCCTGCCTGTGAGTAATAAATAAGACCAAGGATATTGTCATATTTATCTACAAATGAAAGATCGATAACACCGCCCACATTCAGGACAACGATCACCTTTTCATAAAGACGGCATACTGTCCCGATCTCGCGCTCTTCATCATCAGTGAGGCTGTAATCGCCCTTTTTATCAAAACGGTCAGCGCCTTCTCCTGCTACACGGCTTATGATATAAAACGCTGTATCCGCATCTGTCTTCTCTATCTCCATGCCAACAGGTCGGATAAAAGGTGTTGTCGTATAGACATTGAAGAAATCCTTACCTACGGCTCTCTCATTGATATCGTCTCTCCACTCATTACGGGCTTTCTCATATCTCTTCGCGTAATCTGCGATCCACTCTTCCGTAGTGATCACATATCCCGCATCCCTGAGGCCCTCAGCAATAGTGACGCTGTGTCTCTCATTCACATCACCGGATCCTGTTCCACCCTTAATGGTATTAGAAGCGCCCGAACCAAAAAGTGCGATCCTGCTGCCCTTCTCAAGCGGAAGGATGTCCTTATCGTTCTTTAATAGAACAATTCCGTCTGCCGCTGCCTTCCTTGCGACAGCCATTCCTTTCAGTTCTCTGTCTGTAACTTCGTTGCTCCTCGTTCCTGAATAGGACCTTGTTCTGATCTTTCTCATTACCAAAATACCTTTCTCTTCCCAAAACCACATTTTCAAAACCGGTGTCCAATAATATGCACACCAATACATATCAGTTTAACAGATTTATACTCCGTAAAGCCACACTAAAAAACCTGCTGTGCATCTCCGCAGCGATCATCCGGTCTTCTATCCGGACTATTATCAGAGATCCACAACAGGTCTGTTAATACAGTTGATCAAATTTTAATATCAGTTCATTTCAGACGGCTGATCAAATGTCTGAACCGCATACTGATAGCTGTATTCCTTTTTAATACCGATCACAAAATAAGCGATTCCCGGCAGGAACATAAACATAAGAATGAATAATTTCGGGACATTATATGCTTCAAAAATATAGCATCGCATGAGATAAAGGAAAACCTTTCCCAAAATCAGGGCCAATAATCCGGTGATATACGGAATATACCATCCTATAAAGAGAATAACAGAATTCTCATCAACACCGCTCAGAGTCATCAATGCAAGAATGCCCAATGATACCGAGATGATAGCAACTCCGATCACTGTCACTATAAGCCTTGTCTTTGCGATATCCTCACGCTTTAAGATTTTTCCCCATACCACTATGTTGTAAAAAGGAATAAGACACTTCCAGCCTTCCTCACCGGCTTTCACAAACATTTTCCATGCGCCGATGCAATTAATAACGATCATCCCTATAGCCATTAGGGCCATAATGCCATATATCAGCGCGAAAAGAACAAAAAAAGCTGCCATTTCATTTCCCCTTTCGCTCCGCTCTCGCAGAGCTTGATTTCATTGATACATGGCTAATTTTAGCATAATACTTTCCCGTGAAACCTTAATGATTCATTAAGTTTATGTGCATATTTATGTACTATTTTTTAATCTCATAATGGATTTCACATACTCAGCGAAGTTTCTTTAATCCGATCTTTCTGGAAAAGTCACAGATCGTCCATGCAGCGCTCATCCCGAGCGCTATGCCAAGCGCTGTGAGAAACGTCGACGAGCCATACTCTGATGCCTTGCTGTACTGCTCCTGCACTATCGCCTGCATAAAGTAAAAAAGCAGACGTCCCGGGATCAGCGGTATTATGGATGTCATAAAAAACACCGTAGAGGGCGCTTTGCAGACCCTTGCAAGGATCTCTGCATAAATAGCCGTTACAAATCCCGATATCAGAGTCGGGAGAAAAATCTCATTTCCCCCAAGCCATGCTGTTGCGGCTAGGTACACAAACCAGCAGATGATGCTTCCCGACAACACATGAACCGCATATTTTTTCTGCACATGAAAAATAATAGCAAAACCCAGGGAGCCAACAGCTCCTGTTACGAGCTGTACGATCACTTCTCTCATAAAATCCTCCCAACAACCCATATCGCAGTCACGATCCCAAGTGCAAGTGCAAAGGTCAAAAGCACCGCTTCGATAAGCCTCATGGCACCGGAAATAGTATCCCCCAGCAAAATATCCCTTAGGGAATTTGTAAACATGATGCCCGGTATCAGGAGCATGATATCGCCTATCATAATGTGCTCCATGCTGAGCCCCGGGATGAGCTTTGACGCAACGCAGATCAGAAGACCTGACAATAACGAAGCCGAAAACTGATAAACTACGTTATTCATACAGAGGGGTGTGAGATACATCCAAAGAAGCCATATAAACGCTCCTACAAATCCCGCTGCGATTCCGTCCGGCACCGAACCTCCGAAAAATACGGCAAAAAATGCCGACGCGATCACATATCCCACAAACATTCCGTATTTTCTGACCTTCACTGCAGAGATCTCTTCTATGCGTTTCTGAAGATCCTCAACAGGTATCCTGTCCATGCTTACGCTCCGGCTCAGTTCATTTAACTTTTCAAGCTTTGTAAAGTCGGAACCGTTCGCATTTCTTATCCTTCGCGTATGTGTGATAAGCTCTCCGCCGGGGATTTCCATAGTTATTACGATACTTGATGTAATAACAAAGACATTCATATTTATGGCACCATAAGCGTACCCCACGCGGTTCAAGGTATCTTCAACACGTGAGATCTCAGCTCCGCAGCTTATGAGTGCTTCACCCATGCTGAGCAGAGCATAGACAAGTTTTGACATTGTTTCTCTATCTGTATTCATGTGCTAATTCTATCACCCTAATACAGTATGCAACAACAAATATCATCAAGCACTTAAAAAGCTGCCAAAAAGGCAGGACCTTTCGGTCCTGCCCCACATAACCTGATTTACTTATCAGTAAAGGATCATAGAAACATCTGTATCGATATCCTTAAGCTTACTTCCGCCTGTATAAAGCTTCAGATCACTTGTATTGTGCTTTGCACTGTGATCAACGAGAAGAGCGATATGCTTTCCGTCGTAGTACTGATAGCTGAATACATCATCTGCGATCTTTACAGGCTTATCCTTCTTAAGAGCACAGAGTGTTCCCTCACTATCGGAAGCTTTGTAATCCTTGTAGTAGTAGATTTCATGATCTTTACCATTTGTCATGACTGCTGATGAATAAACATCATGATCAACGGCATTTTTATTCATATAAAGATCACCGCAGTATTCCTTGGTGTCAATATCTTTAAGGTAATATACATTTCCGTCTGCTACGGACGCGATACTGCCTACAGAAGAATCATACTTATCAACCTGTCCAAGCATCTTATCGTTAGTCTTAACAGTTAAGAGATCGCCCTCTTTAAATTCTTCGCCGGGCTTATCATTGATCAGCATGTAGATCTGGCTGTTGTCAGTATCAACACGTGTCTCATAAACCGCTGATTCAGAAAGATCGATATCAACCTTCACTGAATTAGCCTTTTTAGCGAGATAAAGCTCTCCGGCCTTGCCATACTTTTCTTCGAGCTCGTTTATTGCCTCATAGTATCTGCTGCTGTCAGTGAGATCAGAAAACTTTATCTTCGGTGTATTATCCTCATCGATCTTTGAATAAAATACTGTGTCTGTGTTATACAGATAAATACTCATTGATGACTCAGATATTGCATTCTCAGCGATCTTCTCGCTTGAATCCTTATCAGCATCATAGTAGTAAAGATCATTTACCGGCTCGCTGAATTTTGTCTCCTTAAGTGTCTCACGCATCCTGTCGCGGGACTCCTTCTCGGAATACTCTTCCAGCTTTTCGTAGTACTCATCATCGATAGTTGACCGGAATCTTGTACCAAAGAAGCTCTCAACTCTCTCCATCTTTGTATAGTCATCCATGTCAGGTTCTTTCATCTTGCTGTCAGATTCCAGCAGATCGTCATCGACCATATCATAGAGTGTACGCTCCGCAGCATCACCCTCCTTGTAGTAGTAGATAACAGGATCCTTGTCGAGAGATGCAGCCTCGATCTCCTTAACATCAGATGAAACCTTTATATCATCACCCTTATTGATGTAGTGAAGGACAGATACATCATCACCGGAATTGTATTCGGTATAAACAATTCTCTCAAAATCATCTGAGTAATCGTAGACAATATAAGCATCGCTCGCGAGCTTTTCTTTATCAAGCTTCTTAAGCGTTGTCACATACAGGTCGTTTTCATTTGTCTTCCAGAGAACTTTTGAATCATCATCAGAAATATGAAATTCATAAATATCATTGCCGATCTTCTCTTTATTACCCTTGAGATCGGTGATATAGAGATTGCCCTCTTTCTGATAAACAACCTTATTGTTCTTCAGGACTCTGTATGTTGATACATCGTTGTCCAGCTTTTCGCCATTATCCTTCTTGCTGGATGACTTACGCCAGTAAAGCTCGTAAAGACCTGAGTAATCGATTCTCTCAGGATAAAACATATACTTTCCGTCATCAGAGAACTGTACTGTTCCGTATGTATCCTCAGCATTATCTTCAGCATAATGAGATGCGATAGTGTACGGCTTGATCTTATTAAGCTTTGAAACAACGATATCATTATCCTTTACGTAAACGATACCATTAGCTATTGCGCCCTTTCCTGAGCTGTTAAGGATAGGACAGACAACAAATACTGCGAGAAGGATCACAAGTATGATGGCTGCGATGATAGGCAGCATGATCATGAGAACCTTCTTTGATGTAAGAGTTGACTTCTCGGCACTGTTATATTCCTTCGGATGAAGATCTGCACCGCATGACAGGCAGAATGCATTGTCAGAGGAGTTCTTCGCACCGCACTTACCGCAGTAAACGTCATAAACCTCATTTTCCTGAGACTCTTCTGTCTGCTCCCCGTTCTCTTCCTGCTCTGCGCTCTCGTCCTGAGCCTCAGCTGACTCATCAGATGTCTCTGCAGATTCCACTTCTTCCTCAGCCGGAACAGCTGTCACTTCCTCTTTATCCAGCTTAACGGCTTCCTTCGGCTCTTCAACGACCGGCGGAATCTCCTCAACTACCGGCACTGCCGCAACAGGCTCAACGCTTTCAGAAACAGGCTCGCTGCTTGCGATATTTACATCTGCTTCTGTAAAAGTTTCCTGCTTACGGCCGCATGATGGGCAGAATCTCACACCGTCATCGAGCTTTGCTCCACAACCTATGCAAAACATAAATTTTCCTCCCTAGACTAATCTCCTTGTACTTAAAAAAATACAGTCATGTCATTATAGCATAGTATTCCTGCCGACTGTTTATAGATACACATTTTCATTCCTTAATGTTTTATGAAGGTAAGATATGTGTCAAAATTCCAGAAAAGCATTGAGCGCCGGGCTTTTCCACCGCTTACTGTCATAAATTATCTGTAGATTCATGTGCAGGTCATAATCCGTGATCTTAAGTTCCTTCACCTTTTTCTCTTTCAGAGCTCTCTCCACCGTAAATCTCGGGAGCAGCGATATACCGACTCCGCCTGCAACTGCATCTATTATCACTCCGCAGTGCCCTATTTCCATCCGACATCTGACGCTTTTGCCCTTTTCCTGCATATCCTGCTCGAAGGCTTCTCTATAATTGCACCGCTCCTCTACCATCAAAAAATCTTCCATAAGCAGATCTTCCACGCTGACCTTGCGTTTTTTTGCAAGAGGATGCGTCGGACTGCAGAAAAAGACAATATCTTCCTCTTTATCATAGGCATTGATCCAGCCTTCTCTTACGATCCTGTGATCCAGAGTGATTATCACATCCAGCTCACCTTTTTCCAGCCGTTCAAGCGCCATAAATGTGGTGCATACATCGAGTTTTACCGATATCCCGGGATATTTCAGCATAAAATCTATGATGCGGCTGTCATATCCTGATGCGCAGACCGATTCCATTACGCCTATCCTCAGCATCCCCTCAGGTTCCTGCGGTTTTAAGAAATAATCCGCGGCCTCTTCCTCAGCCTGACGTATCCTGTAGCTGTATTCCAGAAATTTCTGCCCCGCTGCCGAGAGGCTCACTCTCTTTCCGTTCCTGTCAAAGAGCTTTGCATGGAGCTGCTCCTCGATCTGCTGTATCTGTGTCGTGACCGTAGACTGTGAGAACCCCAATTCTTCCGCAGCCGCAGAAAAATTTTCAAGTTCCGCGACCCTTATAAAGGTTTCCAGATTCCTAAATTCCATCGAATATCCCTCCGGCTGTCACTTTTTCGATTTTCACCTTTTCCTGACATCAGATTATATCGTTTTTTTCAATAACACAATTCGTTTATTTCAATTTTTCAAATATAAATCTTCATGGTAAGATTCCTTCAACAAAAATCTCAATCTCAGGAGTGCAGTCATTATGAAGATCACCTATTTAACCACAGAAAATACTGATTCAGTTTCAAACAACCCTGTTTCATACGAAAGACTGACCGAGGCTGATTTCGCGGATATCATTCACGATGAACTGAATACCGCCCTTGGCTGTACCGAGCCTATCGCTCTTGCATACTGCGCCGCAGAGGCTCGTCGTATCCTTGGTGTCACTCCTCTTAAATGCGATATCGAGGTAAGCGGAAATATCATAAAAAATGCCAAAAGCGTAGTAGTTCCGGGAACAGACGGCATGAAAGGAATCCCCGCTGCCGCTGCTGCCGGTATCATTGCCGGAGATCCCGACAAGCGTCTCGAAGTGATATCAGGCATGACAGACAAAGACCGCGAGAATATCCGAAAGTTTCTCAGCAGTACTCCTGTCAGTGTTTCACCTTCCGAAAACACCGAGAAGCTTTTTATAAGGATCGTGCTTTCTTCCGAAAACGAAACAAGCGAGGTCCGCATCGCCCGTCACCACACCAACATTATTTTTAAAAAGAAAAATGACACAGTGCTCCTTGATAC
The DNA here is from genome assembly GCA_900168235.1 of Lachnospiraceae bacterium. Lineage (GTDB taxonomy): Bacteria > Bacillota > Clostridia > Lachnospirales > Lachnospiraceae > NK4A144. The sequence goes on from FUZG01000005.1 coordinate 212,780, forward strand.
CGGCTTCGTTCCGGGTGAAGCCGAAACCGAAAAGAACGGAAATATCATCGCTTCCAAAAAAGCAATGCTCACTGTGTCAAATATATTAAAATATGCGCAGAATACGGATCTGTCCGCTGTCCGTGATATTTTAGTCCGCCAGATAAAGTGCAACAGCGCCATCGCAAACGAAGGCATCCAGAATAACTGGGGCGCAAATATCGGAAGCACAATGCTCTCAACAGGCGGAAATACCTTACGTAACCGTGCTCAGGCATTTGCCGCTGCAGGTTCAGACGCGAGGATGAGCGGATGCGAGCTCCCTGTCGTTATCAATTCAGGAAGCGGAAATCAGGGTATCACCGTTACCATGCCTGTCCTCATTTATGCAAAAGAACTTGGCGTTTCCGAGGATACCATGCTCCGTGCGCTTCTCGTATCAAACCTCATATCCGTTCACATTAAGTACGGAATCGGTGCGCTCTCTGCTTTCTGCGGTGCTGTAAGCGCCGGATGCGCGGCAGGATGCGGTATCGCTTTCCTTTACGGAGCAGGTTACGAGACTATCTCCCAGACTCTGTCCAATTCCCTTGCCATCGCATCAGGAATCATCTGCGACGGTGCAAAGCCTTCCTGCGCCGCAAAGATCGCGCTTTCTGTAAATGCAGGCATCATAGGATTTGAAATGTGCCAGTTCGGTCAGAAGTTCTGCGGCGGCGACGGCATCCTCGATTCCGATATCGAAAACACCATCTGCAACGTGTCCGATATCGGCTCCGAAGGCATGCGCGCGACTGACCGCGAGATCTTAAAGATCATGACCGATCAGAACTAAATCATAAAAAAGCATCAATACCCGGCCGCCAGACGATCCGCAAGAATATTTATAAATTTCCTGATACCTCCGGTGTAGTCTGCTTTATCAAGAGCATTCCACATCATCTTCGGATCGTCTGTAAGGATGCCGTCAACATTGCAGTCAATAAGCCTCTGCACTGTTTCTTCTGAATTTACCGTCCATGCAAAACACTTCTTTCCTGCCGCATGGATATCTGCCACCATTTCCGGTGTCACATGACTTTCCTCTATAGTGAAATAGTCCGACCATGGGACATCTTCTACATGGTCCCACGCAATATACATGCTGTAAGCCGTGATCATCGTAGGGTCAAGTTCCTTGATCCTTTTTAACGGTGCTGATTTAAGGCTCGTTATTATACAGCGGTCATGCATGTCATTTTCATTTATAACCTGCAGGACCTTTTCTTCCAGCTCTTTATCATATCTCGTCGGCTTTATCTCCACCTGCAGATTTATATTACTGTCCTTAAAAAGCTTCAGCACTTCATCAAAGGTCGAAAACTTAAGTCCCGCATACTCATCAGAGAACCACGAACCGCAGTCCAGCTTCATGAGCTGGTCATAGGTCAGATTATGTACATAAAGTTTCTTCCCCGTAACCCTTTTCAGGTTGTCATCATGGCTCACGATGATGACTCCGTCCTTTGTTTCATGGACATCAAACTCAACCCACTCGGGCTCTTCTGCGAGTGCCAGTTCAAAGGCGGGCATAGTGTTTTCCGGTGCCATCACAGAGTCACCTCTGTGAGCCACGATCCCCGGTTCCTTTGGCTCACGGGTCATTGATCCTATATACGGACGTACTTCCATCAGGCCATAAATAATGGTAGTAAGAACGATGACTGCCGCTATGAGCTTCTGTCTTACAGAGGGTGAGGACTGACTGAATACCATCGGATGTGTGTTCTTAAGCTTTTTTTCATCCATATACCGATAGTAAAGCGTCACCAGCGCCGCTATATTCGTCATCGGATATGCGATCGCCGCGAAAAATCTCTTTACCAGATAAATGGTATTTGCGAGGCGGTATACTTCAGAAAGGGTGCCCTCACTTCCGCGGATGACCTTCATCAGATCCTGGAAATTCGCGCTGACTACTGACGAGATCGATACGATGATGATATGAACCACCACGTACAGCACTGCCAGACTGAACATGGTTTTAAAAATATTGTTCTTTATGAGCGTCCTGCTCTTTTTGCAGGCAGTTATGAAATCAATGTCTTCACAAACGTAGTAATTAAGGGAAAAAATGAATGTGAACTCGACGAATACCAGCAGGATATAAAGTGCCGTGTATAAAAAGTTGTAGAGTGTGTCATCACTTATGTACTGCTCCACAAATCCAGGTATCTCCATCAGAGCCGATGCATTGGAGAGAGAAAGGACTTTTGTAAAAGGAAGAAGTACCACTACGTACAAAATTATGATCCAGTTTCTGGGCTTCGCGCTTTTTTTACAGACATAGAGCGAAGCTGCCATCATTCCCGTAAGTGACGGCTTCATGCCTCTTTTCGCTGAACTGAAACCATATATCAGGCCTTCTATCTCCATTATGGAAATGAAGGACATTATGATCACAAATACCGGGACCAAAAGTATCGCCCTGAAGGATGTCGCCGCATGTATCAGGTGCTCCGGTCCTATATATTTTGTGCCGAGTATCTTTTCAAGGCACCACTTCATCGTGTCGCCAACGAGATTTCTTGCAAGTGCACCTATAAAAGCATATATAAAGATAAATAAAAGGACCTGTTTCCAGCAGTTTCCTATCAGGAAAGCCCCCTGCCTTATAAATTCACTGAAATTTTTCCAGTCCTTTTTTATCCGATTTTTCAAATCCAGTGTAGTACCCAATTTTTTCACCCATAAGATATAAAAAAGGGGCTGCCGAAGCAGCCCCAAAAATTCGCTTCAGGATATCCTGTACGACTTATTTATTCAGATGTTAAGAAGCTTGCTGAACTCTGCAAGTGCACCGTCTGTCTCGTGTGCAAGAACCTTCTTTGCAAGAACCTTTCCGAGCTGAACACCTTCCTGATCGAAGCTGTTTACATTCCATACGAATCCCTGGAACATAACCTTGTTCTCGAAGTGTGCAAGGAGTGCACCAAGTGTTGCCGGTGTAAGCTGATCACCGATGATGATGCTGGACGGACGGCCGCCCTCGAAGTTCTTATTTCTGTTCTCGTCAGCCTTACCGCAGGCAAATGCTACGATCTGAGCTGCAACGTTTGCGCAGAGCTTCTGCTGGCTTGTGCTTCCCTGGATATCAACATCGTTTGAGATCTGGCTGTTCTTAAAGCCGATGAACTGCATCGGAACGATGTCTGTTCCCTGATGAAGAAGCTGATAGAAGGAGTGCTGTCCGTTTGTTCCGGGCTCACCGAAGATAACCGGACCTGTTACATAGTTGATAGGCTCGCCGAAACGGTTTACAGACTTACCGTTGGACTCCATATCAAGCTGCTGCAGGTGTGCCGGGAAGCGGCTTAAGCCCTGTGAGTAAGGAAGGATAGCTGTGCTCGGATAGCCGAGTACGTTTCTCTCATAAACACCGATAAGTGCATCGAGCATTGCCGGGTTCTTCAGAAGATCCTTTTCTGTAGCAAGCTTATCCTCTGCTGCTGCACCGTCAAGGAACTCTGCGAATACGTCAGGACCAAATGCAAGAGACAGAACTGCTCCGCCTACGCCTGATGTTGAAGAGTAACGTCCGCCGATATAGTCATCCATGTAGAATGCTTCGATGAAGTCATCGCTGTGTGCGAGAGGTGATGTCTCGGATGTAACAGCGATCATATGCTTAGCCGGCTCAAGACCTGCCTTCTTCAGAGCATCCATTACGAATGACTGGTTTGTCAGAGTCTCAAGTGTTGTACCGGACTTTGAAACAAGGATAAAGATGGAGTGAGCAACATCGATGGAGTTCAGAACTGCAGAAGCATCATCAGGATCTACGTTGCTGATGAACTTTGCTTCCATCTTGAACTTATTGTTCTTCTTTGCCCAGTTCTCAAGAGCGAGATACATAGCGCGCGGGCCAAGGTCGCTTCCGCCGATACCGATCTGTACTACAGTTGTGAACTTCTCACCTGCAGCATTTGCGATAGCGCCTGAGTGAACCTTCTCTGCGAACTCAGCGATCCTCTTCTGCTCATTTAAGTAAAATTCTCTCTTATCTACACCGTCAGCCTCAACCTTATTTCCAAGCTGTCCACGTGTAAGCTGGTGGAGTACCATTCTCTTCTCACCGGTATTGATAACATCACCGTTGTAAAGATCCTCGTACTTCTCAACAAGCTGAGCCTCTTCAGCAAGCTTAGCAAGGGATGAAAGAACGGTATCATCAACTTCCTTTGCAGCGAAGTTATATGCCATTCCACACGCCATCGGTACGGAGTACTTCTTTACACGCTCTGCTCCGCTTTCGCCGCTCATAACCTTTACGAGATCAACGCGGTCTACTTTGCTGAGTTCTTCAAAAGACTTCAGTGTATCAAGATTCTTCCAATTAATCATGTTTCAAATATCCTCCTTCTCTGATGCCATGAGAATCCACAATAAGGCTCCTTTTATTACAGGCATGCACGAAAAATTGTCGGTTTATATTATGACTTGTCTGTACCTATTACGCAAGACATTTGTTGCTGCGATCACTCGCTTACTCAACTTTTAGTTACTGTTCACTCGCTTACAGCTCGCTCCAGTAACAGATTTTGCCAATTAAATCGCCTTCGGCGATGGGCAAAATCATATTGGCTTTCCTTGGTTATTGACTGCAATCTCCGCAGCAAAGTGCTCCGATTGCCTGTGAACAGTAACAACTTTTATTGTAATAAATATGCACACCCATTTAAATTTATCGGAGTCTGAACGCGAAAAAAGAATCCGGACGAGCCGGATTCTTTCATTAATATATGTATTTTTATCAAAGCTGTGCATTCGCAGAGTCAAAACCTGCTTCCACGCCTTCTATATCGGAAACCTCGTCATCGCCTGCCTCTTCCTGCATCTTCTGGATATCATCATATGCTGAGAACATGGGCTTGAGTTCAGTGTTTCCGTGGATCTTTCTATCAACATAGTTTTTTGTGATAGCAAGCACTGTTCCGCTGCATGTTACTACACCTATAAGGTTGGGGATCGCCATCAGACCGTTGAATGTATCGGAAAGATCCCATGCGAGCTGGAGGTTCATTGTTGCACCGAACATGATGAATATTACGAAAACTACTCTATATATAATAGTAGATTTCTCACCAAAGAGATATTCAAATGCCCTAAGGCCGTACTGGCTCCATCCAAGTACTGTTGAGTAAGCAAAAAGCAGAATCGCGAAGGCAATGAAGCCTGCGCCGAATTTTCCGAATACTGTTGAAAATGCTTCTGATACCAGTGCTGTTGATGCTGCTTCTGAGATCATCGTTCCGTCATCAAGATTTACCACGCCGGAACACAGAACTGCAAATGCTGTAAGTGAACAGACAACGATGGTATCTGCAAATACTTCAAATATGCCCCACATACCCTGTACTACAGGCTCTTTTACGTTTGATGCGGAGTGAACCATAACTGATGAACCAAGACCTGCCTCATTTGAGAATACGCCTCGCTTCATACCCCAAGTAACAGCCAGCATGACACCGTAACCTACGATACCGCCTCCAACAGCCTTAAGTGCAAATGCACCTCTGATGATCGCAATAAATGCTGCCGGCAGACGACCAACATTTACGGCAATGATCACGATCGCGCCTATAACGTAAGCCACTGCCATGAACGGAACAAGTTTTTCAGTAACAGAACCGATCCTCTTGATGCCGCCTACGATAACGATGGCAGCGAGGAACATGAGGATCGCACCCACGATAACTGTCGGGATATTAAATACAGCATTCATGTTTGCAGCTATGGTATTTACCTGGGTCATATTTCCGATACCAAAGGACGCCAGTACACAGAATGATGCAAAGAGACCTGCCAGACCTTTTCCGATCGCACTGCATCCCTTCTTTGAACCAAGTCCTTCTCTCAGGTAGTACATGGCGCCGCCGCACCACTCACCTTTACTGTTCTTTCTGCGGTAAAAAATACCCAGAACATTTTCAGAATAGTTTGTCATCATTCCGAAGAAGGATACGACCCACATCCAGAAAATCGCGCCCGGACCGCCGGATACTATGGCCGCTGCCACACCCGCGATATTACCTGTACCGATAGTCGCCGCAAGCGCTGTACAAAGGCTCTGGAACTGGCTGATTGACTTATCATGCTTCTCGGTATGCGCCGTTACTTTCTTGTCCGTAAAGACCGCGCCGATCGTATGACCTATCCAATGGGCGAAATGGGCCACCTGGAAAAACCGGCTCCGGATCGTCATCATGATACCGGTTCCGATCAGCAGGATAAGCATAGGTACACCCCACACAAATCCATTCACCGATGAATTTACGTTTGAGATAATTTCGATCATAATCTTCTCCTCCTCCCAAATACTTGAAACGCAGGCTGGTAGCAAAAAACGCAGGTATTCCTGAAATGAGGAAGCATACCTGCGTCGATACCAATCCTATACACTTTTCACTTTACAGCATTAAACTGTTAAAGTTTTTAAAATAATACCACTGATACAGTCGTAACGCAATCGGATTTTTTTAATCTGAAAAGAATTATTTACATAATTATAATTTTTATTCACTCACGCACGCTCCATAACGGCGGCTCTGATTTATGTAAACTTCAATCCACATTTTTATGTACACAAAAAAAACAGGAGACGTTGATATCTCCTGTTTTTGTATATTCGTCTGACATTTTAAAGGTTTACTTTAAATTGTTCACGTAATTATGTTATGTAACTCATGTTTGTTTACGTAACATTTTTATGTAACTCGTGTTGTTTACGTAATATTTTTATGTAATCCGCGTTATTTTTTGTACAAATATCAATCCAATCGTTATTTTAGTACAGCAGCTTTTTCAAAACAAGTGGTTTCGATAGGTTCTCTGTTTTCAGATACACTCTTAAGGTATTCCAGCTCCTTTTTCATATCGCTTCTTATACTCCAGTGCCAGAAAAATTCACCGGCAAAGAGGACCTTATGGATCATGTCTTCAAAAAGAAGTGCCTTTATGAGTCTGCCTACGGAATAAATCCTTCGGCTCGCGTCTATGTTTTCAAGCTGGAGCTGGTATGGCGTCATATTCTTTGGATAATGAACCGCGTTTCCGTTGTACTTATCCCATCTGGTGTGTAGGAGTTTATCCTTATGAGTTTCATAGACAGGAGTTCCCGGCACAAAGTACATGCACTGGATAAGCACGCCCTGAATATGATTCTTTATGACAAAATCGGCAAGTTCTTTTCCGCATCCCGGCTTCTGATTATCCGAACCAAGTATAAAAAGACCTCTGACGCTCAGACCATGCTTCTGCACGTTCTTTATGGCTTCTTCGATCTCTGTCTTAGTTGATTTCTTGTGATAGGTCTTGAATGAATCATCATCGATAAACTCAATTCCCATATCAAGCTCAAAAAATCCTGCTTTCTTTAAGAGATCCAGCATCTCGTCATCAAAGCCTACCTCGTAACGCGCCTGTATGTTAAACCTGTACTTAATCCCGCTGTCGATAATCTTGTTAAGAACGGCGATCGCCCAATCCCTATTCGCAAAAAAGTTGTCATCCGTGATCCACAGATCCTTTATCAGCCTGAACTTCCCCTTGTGGAAGTAATCAATGGAATACTTAATATCCTCAACCACATTCTCAGGCGATCTGGTGCGGACGCATCTTCCAAAATGACGTACCAGCGCGCAGTAATCGCAGTTATGAGGGCATCCTCTGGACGCATGGACCTGAGGCCATATAGTGCAGTGCCCCACCATTTTTTTGTAATTATGTACAAGGTCTCTATCCGGTATCAGATCAAGATCGACCGGCGGCTCAGGCATCCCCGTATTTACGAGCTCATCCCCCTTAAGCCATGCGTAGCCCTTTCCTGCGGGCTCCTCACCTCTTTCGATGGCTCTGATAAGGGGCATGATGGTATCGTCACCCTCACCCAGCATCACATAATCGCAGTGCTGAACCGCCTCAGGAAAGTTCATGGAAGCATGAAGTCCTCCCATAACGACCTTTGCACGGCTGTTTTTCCTGAAATGATCTGCAAGCTCATAGCCTCTTACCGCTGCAAAAGTAAATATACCTATGAAAATGATATCCGCGTCCAGAACATCATCAAAATCGATCTTTGCGATAGACTCACTGTACATATATGTATCATCTATCTCTTTTTTTACGATGGTAGCAAGCGTATTGAGCCCCACAGATGGCGTCCTTATATATCTGTCATACACAAAAAAATTCAGTATGCTCTTTTTATACGGTCTGTTCCCCGGTTCGATAAAACGTATCTTCATATCTGCAATCCTTCTTCATAAATATCCTTTATATATAATACGATTCAACAGACCAAATTGTTACAGATATAAGAAAATCTTAAAGAATTATATGTACTCACGTATCCAACACCTGACGGCACGAACAGTGTCATTATCGTACACGCAGGAATCGATTCTCTAATCCGATACCTCCGCCGCACCGTTCAGTTTTGCGAAAAACAGGAAACAACGTTCGCCGCTTCCGTCCCCCCGCCACAAAACAGCACAAATTTATGTACAATACAGATTGCCCGTACAATCCCATAATGTTAAAATTATTGTATAAAAATTGACATTATGTGTACAAAAATCCCTAAGGAGGCGAATAAAAAAATGTCTGATAAGAAAAAAAGCTTTATAGCAGAATTTCAGGAATTTATAATGCGCGGAAATGTAATGGACATGGCAGTCGGTGTTATCATCGGCGGTGCGTTCCAGAGCATCATCAATTCTCTTGTTAATGACATCATCATGCCGGTGATCAGTGTGCTTACAGGCGGAATAAATTTCGAGAACTGGTTCATCTCACTTGACGGTTCCCATTATGCAACCCTTGCCGCTGCTCAGGAAGCAGGCGCAGCAACACTGAACTACGGTACATTTATTACTGTAGTGATCAATTTCCTGCTCATGGCTCTCGTGATCTTCTTCCTTGTAAAGGGAATGAATTCTGTCCGCGACAAATTCTCAGCCAAAAAAGACGCTGAGGAAGAAGCAGCACCGACAGTCAAGACCTGTCCTTTCTGCAAGTCCGAGATTCATATCGATGCAACCAGATGCCCTCACTGCACAGCAGAAATTCCTGCTATACCTGAGGTGTGAGGTAAATCCACATTAAAGACTAAAATAGCGGTTTCATGATGCTGTACAGCTCTCATGAAACCTCCATTTTCATATACTTATCTTCTTATTGTTTAGGATTTCGATAAAAATACATAGTCCCAGGGTAACTAGCATATGAATCTCTATTATTATAGTTATAGAAAAACTCATCTTCTTTAACAAACGGATTATTCACTATTACCGTTCCTGTATAATTATTTTCCCCGGTAATGACTATGTAATTACCAAAATTCTCTGCTCGAAAATCTGCCTTGGGATCAATATTTCCTTCCGTATATTTTTTATCCCATCTTAACTTCTTTGAAATAAGCTTCGCTTTGCTGCCCGATCCATCTAATCTAGGTCATACAAGCTGTATTTTCTTGATATTCCCCCCTGTATCACAATATTTCTCTTAATATATTTTGACCTCGCAGCTTCATACTTATCCTTTTTGGGATACGTAGGCGATAAATTTTTTGGATGCTGACATCCTTATTATTCATATATCTGGTCCTCACACTGAAAACAGAATCATCTTCCTTCTCTACGCCGCCTTGCAAGCTGCGTTTATCCCTGACTTCATAACGCTTTCCATCCACATATACCGATATCCACAAAGCCCTCGCTTCTATATTGGATTCAAGAAAATCGTAAGCAAACAATGATGCAGGTAATCTCATAAAAAAGTCTCATTCTGATGCCTTTTAAGTGATAAAAAAGCATTAAAATGAGACTTTTTTCTAAAACATATAACTATATTTCCGCATTTGTTCAAATACTATTGTTCTAACCCGCTCTATTACTTGATCAGAGTAATGCCCCTCTGCTTTTTTTAGTATTTTCTCCACATCCCGATGGTTAAAGTTAAATTTAATCTGTGTTCCGTAAAACTTTTCTGCAATATCCAGCTGGTCATCAAATGATTCCGAGAAAGTTTTCGGTTCTGCATACTCTATCATTTCATATACATCACCGTTTAAAGGATAATCCATGCGTGTATCGGACAGAAGTCCAGCTCCATGATCAAAAAATGGTGCTGTTTTATATTTACCATCTTTTCCCAAGATCAAGGCAATATTGTGCATGTGTCTATCTTCATTCAAAAACAGTGCATCGATAGTCATGCATTTTGCCATATACTTTCCAAGATCACGTATACCTGTCACAAGTTCGATCCGTTCAACAATATATTTCAACCGCTCCTCGTGCTCTTCTATGTGAAACACGATATCCGTCAGATTTTCCGTATATTGAGACATAAATAATCTGTTAAACGTGATCAACTGCTCACCATCTCTCAGAAAATTTTTGCTTTTACAGCCTGACAACACATTATTTCTGTATTTAATATCTTCTATTTCATATAATACATATTCATCAGATTTGAGCGTTGATTTTGCAAGGAGCGAGGAAATTACATATTCAGACAGTCCCTCATACCCTGTGCTATCTGCTTTATACCAGTAATCCCCGGATTTCCATTTGAGCTGATTTCCCTTGGACGATACCCTATCAAAACTGACGGTATCCGATTCAAACAGTTCAATCATTTTCTCCCTGCCTCTCAATCTTTATCCAAAAATCGTCCTCAGCCATGCGTCCCTGCGTTTTCTCTATTATCATAAACGGATCATAGAATGGCAGCCCAATCTCACGAAGTGTCAACTTCTGCATATCTCTTTCTTCCGGAAAACATCTGGACTTCAGAAAGTCTTTATAATCTCTAAAACTTGGTCTCTCTTTTACTCCAAAAGCTCTAAATACAGGATTCTCTGTGTAATTATGTATCTCTATTTTCTGCTGCGGCATAAAGACGTCAATTATCGTGCATATACTGTCTTTATGCATATAATAAAGTCTAAGCGGAGCTTTTCTTTTGGGAATTATAAATTCATCTACAATTTCCGGATGTCTTTTTAATATTTCCACGAGTACCGTTATAGGACCTGTTATCTCATCAGACTTTTCCCAGCGTTCCACCGTAGCCTTAGAAGAATGAATAAATCTTACAAACTCAGCTTTCGTCATCCCAAGCTTCTTGCGCAGATTCTTTATACCGTTCTTATCTGTTTTCTCTGGAGTAATATATCTATTCATAAATTTCCCTCAAGATATTTCGATACTTTTCATCATTGCCGCTCTGCTTTACAAGTATATTAGTATTATATTGATACTTTTTCAATGACAAAACTGCATTATTTTAATACCTTTTAAAGTTACCTGTCTATTTTGAGCACGAGGTATATTTAACTGATTTTAAATTATTTCTATTTACAAAAAATTGTAAAAGTAGCTTTCTCTGGAGCAGTCACAGCTCATCGATCAGGATCTGTACATGAATAATAAATCTACCGATATGTCTGTCATGCGCGATGGCGGAGCTCTTAACTATTGCCGTCTGAACGATATCACTATTCAGGCATGGTCTCCTCTGCAGCATGGTAATTTTAAGGGAATGTTCATTGATAATCCAGAATTCCCTGAGATGAACAAGGTTCTTCAGGAACTTGCCGATAAATACGGTGTTACAAAGGCCGCTATCGCTATCGCATGGATCCTTCGCCATCCCGCAAAGATGCAGGTTATCGCAGGAACTATGAATCCTGTACACCTCACCGAAATGGCCGAAGCAGATAAGATCGAGCTTACTCATGAAGAATGGTATCAGCTGTACCTTTCTTCCGGAAAATTCCTGCCGTGATTTTATAATATTTTTTTGAAAAAGGCGCTGATGCTTTTAACATCAACGCCTTTCCTTATCATATTTTACTTGTTATACCCCACATATCTCATCTATCTTCTTTAGTTCTTCCTCTGAGAAATCACAATGTCCGATTATCTTTAGATTTTGAAGGATCTGCTCCGGTCTGGATGCTCCGATGAGGACTGATGCTACTTTTCCGTCACGAAGTATCCATGCGAGCGCCATCTCTGCAAGAGACTGTCCACGCTTAGATGCCAGCTCGTTTAGAGCACGTATCTTTTCCAACTTTTCAGGTGTCAGGTCGCCCTCATGGAGATATCTGCCATCCTTTGCCATACGACTGTCTGCCGGGATTCCATTCAGATATTTATCAGTGAGAAGTCCCTGCGCCATAGGACTAAAAGCAATGATTCCGAGTCCGTTTTCAGCACAGAAATCCTTTACTCCATCAGTTTCTATAGTCCTGTCGAGAAGTGAATAACGCCTCTGATTCACGATAAGAGGCAGATGTATCTCCTTTGCAATCTCCATTGCTCTCTTCGTAAATTCTTTATTGTAGTTTGAAATGCCTGCATAAAGCGCTTTACCGCTCCTTACTATCTGGAGAAGCGCTTCCATGGTTTCTTCCAGCGGTGTTTCAGGGTCCATCCTGTGATGATAAAAAATATCAACATATTCAAGTCCCAGCCGTTTCAAACTCTGATCACAGCTTGCTATGAGATACTTTCTGGAACCCCAGTTACCGTAAGGGCCATCCCACATGTCATAACCGGCTTTTGATGTGATGACCAGTTCATCACGATAGGGCTTAAAATCTTCCTTAAGAATCCGCCCTGCATTAGTCTCCGCACTTCCATATGCAGGCCCATAGTTATTAGCCAGATCAAACTGCGTGATCCCGTTATCAAACGCGGTTCTGCAAATGGCTTTCATGTTATCATAATTTCCGTTATTGCCGAAATTATGCCAAAATCCCAGAGATATCGCCGGGAATTTCAACCCGCTTTTTCCCACGCGGTTATACTCCATTTTTTCATACCGCTCTGCCCCAGCTTTATACACGTTCGCAATATCTGCCATTGTCCTTCTCCTTCTGTTGTCATTTTTTTGTACCCATATGTCATTTTACACTTCAGCTCTTTTCATTTCACCTTATTTTTACACTGAAAAATGAGCGCTGATGCTTTCCACACCAGCGCCCTGAATGTTACTGTTCACTCGCTTCCAGCTCGCTCACGTAACGGATTTTGCCAATTAAATCGCCTCCGGCGATGGGCAAAATCCAATGGCTTTTCATCTTTCTTGGTCGTAAACAGCTAAAGCATACACTCTCACTAAGCTCACATTCGTTCGCTAAGTGTTCGTAGCATCCGCAGCGTAGTGCTCCGTTTACGTGTGAACTGTTACCCCAAAATGTCTACGTTTTTAGTTAAAACACCTTTTTATAAATCTCAAATATCTGCTCTTCCGTGAGCGGCACGTAGTTATTTTTTAATAACCGCTGCTGTGTTTTCGGCACTTCCAAAGCAAATGTAGTGAGATCCGACTCTTTTGCGCCAAATTCACGAAGCGGTTTTCTTGACAGAACCTTATCCAGTAATCCGTACAACGCATCAAGCGCGCTATCCGGTGTAACTCCCAGGCACTCAGCGACAATTTTTTCCACATCATTTATCGCTCCGACAGGCTTTATCTCCTTATATGCCTTCATAACCTCTGCAAACATCAGCTGATTGGACTGACCGTGCGGGATGTGATACACAGACCCCAAAGGGTAGCTTAGCGCATGGACAGCTGCGCATCCTGCATAGCCGAAAGCCAGCCCCGCATAATTTGATGCTTTCAGGAAATCCGCACTGTATTCTTTCCATGCATCTCCGCCACCGTTTTTAACTGCTTTATCCCAGCTTTTTACGATGATCTCCAACGCAGTCTTTGAAAAAACACGTGATATGCTGCAGCTGTTTGGGCTCAGGAACGACTCAACGGCATGGATCATTGCATCGATCGATGATGTAGCAAATACCTGATACGGCAGTGAGTCCAGCATATTTGTGACCATTACCGCTTTATCAGGGATCATTGCCGGAGAGGCAAGCCCCATCTTTACTCCACGACTCACGCGATTCACTACCGAGATCGCTGTTACTTCACTTCCTGTTCCACAAGTCGTAGGAACCGCAATGAGCGGATGACGCTTTTCAAGGATATCTACTTTATCGTAAAGATCATCAACATGGTCATCTTTGTCCGCAACAACTACGAGCTTCGCAATATCAAGTATTGTTCCGCCTCCGATCGCTATTACCCGATCAAATTCTTTCTCTCTCAATGCATCCAGGATAGCATCTACCATTGCATCCGTCGGCTCGCCTTTTCCGTATTTTTCGCGGAAAAGGCTCTGTACGCCGAGATTTAACGGTGCGACAAACTCGTTAAAAGTGCGCTCACTTGTAAAGATCAGGTCATCTGTTCCAAGTTCCGCCTCGTTTGCAAACTCAGCAAACGTATCAAATTCCTGTATTTCGGTTTTAATATCAAACCCTTTCATTAATTCTATGCCTCCTTTGGCAGTGCCTTCTTCTCCATATCAAACCGCCTTTCTATGACGGAGATAAGATAATCCGCTGTTTCTTCCCATCCTATCATACTGCTGTTTACCATGATATCACGACTTCTCCTGTCACCACGCTCTGTTCCTGTGATATAAAGATGCCTTGCATGCTGCGCTTTTTCGATCAGGCTGCGCTTACTGCGTGCTTCCTGCTCAGAAAGTCCCTCCGACTTCATGATATTTTTCACTTCGTCTTCTTCCGGCGCATATATAAACACATTCATAACATCCGTTCTGTCTCGTAGGATATAGTCGCTGCTCCGCCCGATAATGACGCATGACGACTTTTCGGCAAACTCCCTGATAACCTTAAACTGTGCATCTATTACTCTATTTGAAAGATTTGCGTATCTGACACCATAGGAAGTATCAAATCCGTAGCGCACATCTTTTCTATTATCCGCCTCACGTACCAGATCCTCATCTACCCCAAGCTCTGCTACAACCTTATCTACCAGATCCCTGTCGTAATACTCTATTCCAAAGTGCTCTGCGATCATGCGTCCGATCTCCGGGCCGCCGCTGCCATATTCACAGCCAACAGTAATGACAAAGTGCTTTCTGCCTGTATATTTCTCTTTCGCGCTGACAATAGAGATTGCTTCCTTGTCGGCATCAGCCTTTTCTTTTGTATCATCTGTTATCACAAAGATATCTCTGCCAAATTCTGCACCATACTTTTTACGAGAATAGCAGTAGAAAAATACTCCGAGAGCAAGCCATGTACCTACAACCACCCACTCCTGCCATACAAGCGCTGCACTGAAGGATGCCGGTACAATGTAAAGAAGTGTCATAAAACCTGCCATGATAACAGCCATAGCTCCGACAAACTTTCCTGCCTTTACTTTGTAAGGACGAGCCATATCCGGTCTCTTTTTACGAAGGATACAGAAAGAAATGGAAACAAAGAGATAAGCTATGACACAACCAAAAGATGCCGCATCAACAAGCCACACAAGTACGCTTCTGCCAAAGAACGGTGCTATACAGCATGCAAGACCGCAGAGAAGGATCGCGTCCTTTGGAGTCTTGAACTTTCCGAGTTCACCGAATCTCTTCGGGATCATTCTTGACTCACCCATGGAGTAAAGGGCACGGCTGCCTCCCATGAGGAATGAATTCCAGGATGTAACGATACCGCAAAGTCCGCCAATTATAAGCACTTTACCCATAACAGGTGTATGGAAAGCAAGTTCAATAGCTTTTGCAGTAACAAGTCCGTTCTGTGCACCCATTTCTGCAGCTATTGCACTGTCCGGCATGATATAGCAGACTGCAAACACGATGAGAAGATACCAGAGAACAGCGAGAAAGATAGAAAGCAGCATGATCCTTCCGACTTTCTTATACGGAACATTGATCTCCTCTGCTGCCTGAGGGATTACGTCAAATCCGATAAAAAGAAACGGTGTCATACAGGCAACTTTGAAAACGCTGCTGACAGTTGTACCTGCTCCCGATTCCCATACCTGACCGGAAATATTTGACATATCTCCGTTTATCGCAGAACCCACAACCAAAAGTATTCCCGCAATGGCAATGGCTGCGGTAAGAACTGTCTGAAGGATAGCAGCTGTTTTTGCGCCTGCAAGGTTTATTGCAGTGATAAATATTGCCACTGCTACACCAAGGACAATAGTCGTGAGATAGATATCCCTGCCCGCAACAGTATAGAGGTATACCTGATTGAAATCAGGGAATAGATATGTGATGACTGTCGGGAGTGCTGTCGCTTCAAATGCGGAAGTTGCCACATAACCGAGTATTATCATCCATGTACAAATAAATGATCCTGTGGCTCCCATAGCGCGGTAGCTGAAAATATGCTCACCACCGCACTGCGGCATGGCTGAAGTAAGCTCTGCATAAGTAAGTCCTACAAAAATAACCATGAGACCGCCGATAAGCATTGCCATTATCGATCCTGCAAAACCGGCTGTTGTTATCCAGTCACCGGAATTTATGACCCAGCCCCATCCGATCATCGCACCAAACGCAATGACCAATATGTCCCAGGCGCCCATTACCTTGTCAAATTTTGATTTCTGCTCCATACGCTCTCCTCCCAAAACGTTATTTATTGCAAAAAGACGCCTGATCCCGCGCTTTTCACGCGTCCATCAGACGTCTCTGCCTTTTTATGCAGTTTTAGTTGTCTTTAACAGACCTTCGCTCTCCATAGCTTCCTTCAAAGACTCTTCAAAGATCTCCAGTCCTCTCTCCATCTGTTCATCAGTCATTACGAGCGGTGCAAGGAAACGGATAGTGTTGCTTGCTGTTCCGCAGCTCTCAAGCAGAAGTCCCTTCTGTATTGCATTTGCGATAAGCTTTGCTGTGAGCTCTGTTGCAGGTTCTTTACTCTCTGTGTCCTTTACAAGCTCGATACCGATCATTGCTCCGAGACCTCTCACATCGCCAATTACCGGATACTCTTTCTGGAGCTCTTTATACCGCTCAGTTACAACTTCACCGATGTGGCGTGCCTTACCTGCAAAATCCTCTTTCTTCATGATATCCATAACTGCCAGTGCAGATGCGCATGCCAGCGGATTTCCACAGAAAGTACCACCGATAGTTCCTGCCGGTGCTGCATCCATAACCTCTGCTCTACCTGTGATCGCAGAGATTGGTGCTCCGCCTCCTACAGACTTTGCTGTGGTGATGATATCAGGTGCGCATCCTGCCTCAGCCCAGTACTCAGATGCAAAATACTTACCTGTTCTGCAGTTTCCGCACTGTACTTCATCTGCAATGAGCATTATTCCGTTATCATTACAGATCTTTCGTACCGCCTTTACCCACTCGATAGGTGCCGGGATGAATCCACCTTCACCCTGGAACGGCTCTACGATCATACATGCGATCTCGTTTGCAAGTGCTCCTTCATCAAAAATCCTGTTTAACTCATCAAGGTAATACTGAATCGCCTCCGCTTCTGTGTAACCCTTCGGTGCACGGTAGAGATACGGGTAAGGCGCGCGGTAGATGCCTGCAGGGAACGGTCCCATCCCTCTTGCATAGGTCTTCTTTGCAGTAAGTGCCATCGTGAGGTTTGTTCTACCGTGGAAAGCGCCTGTGAAACAGATAACCCCGCTTCTCTTTGTGTATGCTTTTGCAATTTTTATTGCATTTTCGTCACACTCAGCACCGGAATTTGCAAAATAAGTCTTCTTTACGTCTCCCTTACACGGCATGATCTCATTTAATTTCTCGGCAAGTGTCACATAGCCATCGTGCACAATCACATTGAAGATCGTGTGGAAATACTTTTCTGCCTGCTCCTGTACTGCTTTTACTACCTCAGGTCGTGAATATCCGATATTCAGAACACCTACTCCGCCGACCCAGTCAAGGAATTTATTTCCATCGAGATCCTCAAACATAGCTCCTGCGCCCTGCTTGATGCAGATGGGATATGTCGTTCCGCAAAGAGCCTTTGGAAGTGCAGCATCTCTTCTATCGAGAAGAGCCTGAGACTTCGGGCCCGGTACCTGTGCTGTAACTACCTCCGGAAGCGCTGTGTAAAGTGATGTGTCTGCCATGATATTCTCCTCCTGTAGATGATTTAAAAACATTAAGGCGCCGGAAATAATGCTTCCCGACGCCTTTGCCTTTTCGATTTGTTACAACGAGTATATAGTTTTGTATCACCTACTGCAATGTGTTTTATCCACCATTATCATTGTGCGCCATGCACAACACTTCCGTTCCTGTACCTCTTTATCATAAATGCCATCCAAAGCTCCAGACAAACATCCAGCTGATCCAGATCTTTATCAATAAGAGAACGTATCTTATTCAGTCTGTACCGAAGGGTATTCCTGTGCAGGAACATTGCCTCTGCGGTCTCCATTGCATTACAGTTATGCGCAAGATAGTTTTCCAGCGTTTCACACAAATGTCCATCCTGCATCTCATCATATCTGATAAGCTTTCCTATATGATGCTCTACAAAGTCATCAAGGAATCTGCCCTGAGGAATCCGCGAGATAAGTGTGTAGATTCCCTGATCTTCATAGAAGTGAACACGCGCGTCTTCTATAAAAACAGATGTGATCTTAAGTGCTTCAGCCGCTTCCCTTCGGCTCACAACGACTTCTTCCAGATATTCACACTCGCTTCCGATCCCGGCATCGATCCTGACTCCAAAGCGTTCCTCCGCTCTGTCTATTATCCGCCGGCATATCTCCGTCTGCTGTTCCTTCGTGATCTTTTCTGTAGGAATGAGCGCCAGTACACTTCCAGTCTGCGGAAGTATCAGCATCTTTCCCTTGATAAATGACGCATACTCATTATTAATGATGCGTCTCAGATTCTGACCGATTTCCAGAGGACTTTCACTGCTGTCCTTATTTTCTGCATACCTGAAAGCAAATTCTACGACAGCCAGTTTTCCCGAAAGATTTACGCCCAGATATGACGCCTGATCCAGTACAGCCTGGCGATTCAAATGCTCCACATCGAGCATGGACGAAAAAAGCTGTTCTACATTATTCTGACTGTATTCTTCTTTTACGAGTTCCTGACACAATATCTGTGACAGATCGATTAGTGCAAATTTTTCCGGAAGCTCAAAAAGAGGGATATTTTCCTTTTCGCAATACTTCAGGAGTTTCGCTGAGATCTGCCCTTCATTTATCCCAAGAGCGGATATGTCATGTCTGTGCATTCGCCGGACAAGGCTCATCAGTTTCTCATCATCCCCCGTAACTGACGGGTTCGTAAGGACAACAAATTCTCCTCCGTGAATATAGTCATCCATTCGAAATTCGCTTCTGATGCATTGCAGGCAATCCGCAAAATATATCCATCGGATGGATCGTCCCAACCCTTTTTCTCCGGCTCTCAGGTTCAGAACTTCCCTTAATTCCGCCATCTGCATCATGTCATGACAATTCATATCTCACTGCTCCCGAACCCGATAAAATGTAACATAACTTTGTTTCATCACCATTCTTATTCATATCACATGTTACATATTTCTCGAAACATCCAGACACTTTTCCATGCACTCAAATACCGCACTCCTGAATCCTTTTTCTTCAAGGACACGAACTGCCTGTATCGTAGTTCCTGCGGGTGAACATACCATGTCCTTAAGCTCTCCCGGATGCTTTCCTGTTTCGAGTACCATCTTTGCACTTCCGAGAACTGCCTGTGCTGCAAATGTATAAGCCTGCGCGCGGGGCATGCCTCCTGCAACCGCAGCATCAGCCATAGCTTCTATAAACATGAATACGTATGCAGGCGAGCTTCCGCTTACTGCTGTTACCACATCCATGAGATTTTCAGGAATAACTTCTGTTTTTGCAAAACCATCGCAGATATCACGGACAAGCTCTGTATCCTCTTTACTTACATTTGAATTGGGACACATGCCGATCATGCCTTCCTTCACCATTGCAGGAGTATTAGGCATGGTACGGATGATTTTGAGCTCACGGCCGAATTTCTCAGAAAGCCACGCAAGGGTCTTTCCGGGAGCGATGGTCACGATGATCATTTTATCAGTGACAACATACTTTATATCCTCGATAACCGACTCATAGAACTGAGGCTTTACAGATAAGAACAGTATATCTGCAAATTTGGCAGCTTCTTTATTATCTGTAGTGATATTGATGCCGAGCTGTTCTTTCTTTGCCTTAAGTGCTGCCTCAGACTTGTCGGATGTGATCATATCCTCAGCTCTGCACTTTCCGGAATCCAGTATTCCCTGCATCATGGCTCCGCCCATATTTCCGCAGCCGATAAAACCGATCTTCATAACACATGTCCTCCTTAAAACAGCATACGTCCTGCTCACATTTCTTTGCCATTATACTTTACTCCGATAAAGTGCCGATGTTCAATGATAAAATATATCTTTTTTGTATTTCTTATAAATCAAACTTTGGTAACGCTTGTTTCATTCCCCTATTTTTCCGATAAATTCTACGATCAGTGCGTTGGTCAAAATTATGACCATCATAACTTTAGAGAGGGGACTGTGTTATGGCTAATGAAAAAAAGGAAAAGATCGATAAAAAGCCTAAACTTAAGAGAAGTATAGGCACTTTGCTGCTTACTATCCTGATGCCCATTACCATCATCGGTATAGCTGTCATCATCATATTTCTTACAAGCAAGGCTCAGACCGTTATCGTAGACCTGACGAAAGCCGATCTGAAGGCTGAAACCTATGGTCAGGCACAGGATATGGGCTCATCTTTCAAAATGCTCACTTCCAAGTTCGGTCAGTATGCGGACACCCTGGAAATGCAAGAATTTAAGGGCAAGGAAGATATAAAAAATTACATTAAACATTCCTTAGACTATAGTCCTGTGGACAACAGCGGTATCTATATCGGATATGATGACGGTGATTATGTATTTGCAAACGGAACTGTCATTGACGGTGATTACGATCCCACCACCAGAGACTGGTACAAGATAGGTATGGAGAATGAGACCTTCAAAAGTCTGCCTCCATATATGGATCTCGCTACCAACAAGCTCTGTTTTTCCTATGTGCGCCGTGTAGACTTCTATGACGGAAGCAAGGGCGTAATGGGCGTTGATATTTACCTTGATGTACTTCAGGATCAGATCAATAACCTAAGGATCCTGGAAACAGGCCAGGCTATCGTAATAGATACTGAAAATGATTTTATCATCTCCTTCTTTGACCCTGCGCTGAACGGAGAAAGTATCTCAGAAGCCAATGATGTTTTCCTGAATAATTCAATAGCTCACATTGATTCCGGTTCAGAGGAAATACTTGAGACAAAAGACGGTACCGGTGCGAATGTTTATATCTGCGCAGCAGCTATTCCGGGTACAACCTGGTCTCTGGTATCCACTATCCATAAATCCAATGCGCTCGCGAAACTAAACAGTTTCAAAGTTGCTGCATATACGATCATGGTTATCGTTATCTTAGCTATGCTCCTTGCCATCCTCTTCTCTATTCGTAAGGTTGTATCTGCTCCTATTCAGGCACTCGCAGACAAGATCGAGATCATGGCAGGCGGCGATTTTACTGTTGAACTTCCGAAGAGCAAGGGCGATGAGATCGGTCTTATTCAGGACGAGCTGAATACCTACGCAGGAAAGATGCGTAACCTTATCAATACTATTCAGGAAACTGCCGGAAAGCTTCAGGATCAGGCTAATGACAGCAAGAACATAGCAGGAAATATGACCGATGCTACTCAGCAGCAGTCTGAATCCGTCCTTATGATCCGTGACTCTATGGAGGGCATCTCCAATGCAGTTACCGAGATCGCAAACAATGCAACCGAACTTGCAGGTGCAGTAAGCGACCTCAACGATATAGGAGATCAGACCGGAAAAGTCACTCAACATCTTATTGACCGCGCGAATGCAGGAAAAGCTGATATGAAGGCTGTTCAGACCAATATGGACAATATCAGCACCTCCATGAATGAAATGAACGCAGCAGTTGATATTGTAGGCGAATCTGCAAAGAAGATAACAGGCATTATTGAAATTATCAACTCCATCGCTGAGCAGACAAATCTCCTGTCCCTCAACGCTTCCATCGAAGCTGCAAGAGCAGGTGAGACCGGTCGTGGATTTGCTGTAGTTGCAAGCGAGATCGCAACCCTTGCATCCGACAGTTCCAGCTCAACAGAAAAGATTGCTGCGATCATTACAGATATTACCGAACAGATCCAGTCTCTTTCTGATAAGTCCAATGCAAATGTTGATGCTATCACGAGAAGCAGCGCAGCCGTTGTGACCGCAGAAGAGACCTTTGAAAAGCTTGTAAGCGATCTTGGTGAAGTGGGTAATTCCATGCAGGATATGAATCACCGTATCGAAAGCATCGATGAGATATCATCCTCTATGGCTGCTATCTCTGAAGAACAGTCTGCAAGCTCACAGGAGATCCTAAATACTACAGAAGATCTCGCAAGCACTGCCCAGCAGGTTGCTGCAAGCAGTCATGATGTCGATAATTCAGCCACTACTGTTTCGAATTCAGCAGAAGAGATCAGTAAGTCACTGGAAGTATTCCGAATCTGAACAAGTTAAATACTCTGCTAAAAAGCGGTCGTACATGGGGAATTCCCCTTGCACGACCGCTTTATTTCGCCTTTTATATCTTTTTTATCCAACGGAGCTTTGTTGAATGAGCTCTGGGATTTCTGAAGTTTTCCTCAGGAGTCGGACGGATAACATCCTTATTCGTCTCAAATTCCCCTGTGGAAGCAAGTGCCTTAAATGCCTTCTTTACCAGACGATCCTCTCCTGAATGGAAAGTAAGGATCGCTGCCCTGCCGTTTTCTGACAGTACATTAGGCAGCTTCTCCAGGAACTCATACAGCACTTCAAATTCGCTGTTTACATCAATCCTGAGTGCCTGAAAGACTCTCGCACAGGACTTTTTCACGGCGTCCTTCTTTTCCTTATCGGAAAGGCTCCGAATATCCTTCTGCATAACAATAACACCCTCTATTAATTCTCTGAGTGCTGTTGTCGTATCAAGTGCCTTGCCCTTTTTCCGATAAAAACATATCTTCTCTGCTATCTCACGTGCATAGGGTTCATCAGAGTTTTCTATAAACATTCCGGTAAGTTCATCCGCATCCAGTGCCATGATTCTTTCTGCCGCACTTTCTCCGTGCTCAGGATCGAGTCTCAGATCCAGCGGTCCGTCAATCTTATAGGAAAATCCCCTCTCGGGGTCATCGATCTGCATGGATGATACACCGAGGTCTGCCAGTAGAAAATCAAAGGGTCCGTGCTCCGACGCTACTTCATCGATATTTCGGAAGTTTGTGCGGATAGCAGTAAAGATATCATCGCCAAAGCCTCTGTCAGCGACCCTTGCTTTAGTCTTTACGATCTCGATAGGATCCACGTCAAGCGCATAGAGATGACCTTTTCCATCCAGCTTTTCCAGCATTTTTGTAGTATGTCCGCCATATCCAAGTGTGCAGTCAAGTCCTGTTTCTCCGGGTTGGATTTTCAGCACATCGAGTATCTCATCCACCATGATGGGGATATGCATACCTGCAGGCGTACTTCCCTTTGAAATGACCTTTTCGATGGTATCCGCATACTTTTCAGGGTCATGTTCCTTATATTTCTCATTAAATTTCTTAGGATATTTTCCGCTGTAGTGCGGGCGTCTCTTATGCTCCTGACGTTCTTCCATAAATTACCTCAAATTTTACTCGATAGTGATGCTCTCGATCACAGGCTGATCTTCTGCCGCAACGGTTCCATTGTCATCAAGGACCGGTGTATTCTCACAGATCTTGTCGACAACTTCCATTCCTTCTGTCACATATCCAAAACATGCATATTCGCCGTCAAGGAACGGACTATCCTCGTGAACGATAAAGAACTGGGAACTTGCGCTGTCAGGATCAACGGATCTTGCCATTGAGATCGCTCCTCTGGTATGAGAAAGCTTATTATCTACTCCGTTAGATGAAAATTCACCCTTAATAGTTTCGTCAGATCCGCCTGTACCGTTTCCAAGAGGATCTCCGCCCTGGATCATAAAACCGCTGATGATCCTGTGGAATGTAAGTCCGTTATAAAATCCGTCATTTGCAAGCTTCTCGAAATTTGCAACAGAAATAGGTGCAGCCTCAGCGTCCAGCTGAACCTTGATAGTGCCGTAGTCCTTTACTTCGATAACAGCAGTTGCACCTGCTGCAGCTTCAGCAGTCTCAGTCTGTCCTGCCTCTGCGGGCTTCTCTGCCTTATTTCCGCAGGCAGAAAGCGCCAAAACTGCTGCTGTGATAACAGCTGTAACTAACGCATTAATGATTTTTTTCTTCATTGTAACTTTACCTCCAAATATCATGATGCCATGCCATTGTATCATATTATCGTATAAAAAAGGTCTGTCCCCTTTTGGAAACAGACCCTGATATCAAAGATTTATCTTCATTTTTGATGAGATTCCAAGCTCTATCGGAATATCATCCGGCGGCACAGTAAAAATGTCCTTCGGATCTTCATCCGTGCTCTCGTCATTTACCACGAAACGGAAATCCCCCGGCTGCACCTCGTACATTATGATAAAGTGCTCCGCACCGGAGGAAGTAACGGCATATCGAACAGCAGCCTCCAGATGAGCCTGATCATCCACCTCATCAGGTGTCCAGCCCACCTTAAAGTACTGTCCTCCCGAATGATGCGCGACCGCTGTGAGCCCGCCGTCGATACTCTGTATCAGACAGACCGAATTTCCCCTTATAATAGACAGTAATTTCTCAACAAGCACCCCCAGATAGGACATATCTCCAAAATGAAGTACTGCTTCAGGTCTCGGAACAATATATCGGGCAGCATCTCTGTTTCCCCGCAGCCCATAATCATCAAAGGTTTTGATATCTTTCGACATACATGCCTCCCCGCAAAAAATCCCCCAATCTAAGCTCATTGTAGCAGTGCGGTTCTCTTGTATCAAGAAAGGGAACATTCTGATTTATGTCAACTAATATACCTTGACGCACATTTTCAAATGTTCTATTCTCTGTAATAGTCCGCATCTCTGCACTATCTGCACTCATGCAAACAATGTACAATTTTTCCCGGTTACAGAAAGGTTTACATAATGATTACTGAAAACAATAAAAATACATTTTGGACACGTATCCCCGTGATACTGTCCGCCGCCTTTTTTGCCACATTCCTGTGGGGCTCTGCTTTTCCCTGTATAAAGGTCGGCTACTCCCTCATGAATATCTCGTCTAACGACAGCGCTTCGCAGATGCTCTTCGCCGGGATACGCTTCTTCCTTGCAGGCGCGATGGTTCTGCTCTTCGGAAGTATCCAACAGCATAAACCGCTCCTCTTAGGCAAAGGATCCATAAAAAATGTTCTGATCCTCATGCTCACCCAGACTGTGGGACAGTACTTTTTCTTTTATATCGGACTCGCACACGCATCCGGCGTAGCAAGCTCCATTATCGAAGCATCCGCTACATTTTTTACGATCCTTGCAGCCGTATTTATCTTTCACTTTGAAAAGCTCACACCCATGAAGGTTCTTGGCTGTGTCCTTGGATTCGCAGGCGTCCTTATAGTCCAGATACCCGGTCAGCAGATGGGAACTCTTTCACTTACAGGCGAAGGCTTTGTCCTGATATCTACTCTCATGGCATCCGCTGCCGCCAATTTCATAAAGATATTTTCAAAAAATGAAAGCGCAGTTGCACTGAGCGGATGGCAGTTCACCGGAGGCGGACTCATAATGGCGGTATTCGGCTTACTTTCAGGCGGAAAGCTCACATTTTCAAATCCCGCAGCTCTCCTCCTTATCGTCTATATGGCATTTATCTCCGCCGCTGCCTATACTCTCTGGGGTCTCCTCTTATCTCACAACGATGTGAGCCGTATAGCGGTCTTTGGCTTCTTTAACCCGCTTGTAGGTGTGCTCCTGTCAGCAGTCCTCTTAAATGAACAAAATGAAGCCTTCAGCGTATATGGTATGCTCGCTCTTATCCTTGTATGCCTCGGAATAATCATAGTTTTCAGAAAGACAAAAACAAACTGATATACGCAAAAACCCCGAACTGCCTAAGCAGCCCGGGGTTTTCTATATCATCTGAACAAAAAATCCTACTTAGATTCAAGCCTTTCCAACAGATCCGAAAAGCTCCATCTTTTCCTTAACCTTTGCCTTGATAGCATCAAAGCCCGGTGCAAGAAGCTTACGAGGATCGAAGCCCTTACCCTCAAGGTCCTTACCAGCCTCAACATACTTACGAGTAGCCTCAGCGAATACAAGCTGGCACTCTGTGTTTACGTTGATCTTGGATACACCAAGGCTGATAGCCTTCTTGATCTGATCATCCGGGATACCTGTACCACCGTGAAGAACGAGAGGCATAGCACCAGTCTTAGCCTGGATGTTGTCAAGAACGTCGAAACGAAGTCCAGCCCAGTCAGCAGGATACTTACCGTGGATGTTACCGATACCTGCAGCGAGCATATCAACGCCAAGATCAGCTACTCTCTTGCACTCTTCAGGATCAGCGCACTCACCAGTGCTTACAACACCGTCTTCTTCTCCGCCGATTCCGCCAACCTCAGCCTCGATAGAAAGACCAAGCTTGTGAGCAACGTGAACGAGCTCAGTTGTCTTCTCAACGTTCTCCTCGATATCGTAGTGAGATCCATCGAACATGATGGAAGTAAATCCAGCCTTTACACAGTCATAACAGTTATCATATGTACCATGATCAAGGTGAAGAGCAACCGGAACAGTGATTCCGAGGCTCTCGTCCATAGCCTTAACCATTGCTGCTACTGTGCTGAAACCTGTCATATACTTACCAGCACCAGCGGATACACCAAGGATAACAGGGCTCTTGAGCTCCTCTGCTGTCAGCAGAATAGCCTTTGTCCACTCAAGGTTGTTGATGTTGAACTGACCTACTGCATAGTGGCCTTCCTTTGCTTTTTTAAGCATTTCTGTTGCAGATACTAACATTTTCTTACACTCCTATACTTGAACAATGTTTAATGAAAAGAGAGTTTTCTCTTTTCACAGGGTTCAGAATTATTATAAAGCGTAACCGCTAAAAAACAAAGTTAAATTTTTAACTCACCTTTTTTTGCACAAAAAATTCCGTAAATTACCCTTCTATTTTTCCGATATAAATAAGAGATGCGTTTCTTATACAGTCTACCGGAGGATTTTGTATGGGAATACAGGATTATCATTTTGATGGTACCAAAAAGTGCACGCTGAGTGAGATGCCCACTGACAGCTCATGGGTGAAAAAAGATAAAAAGGAGATCCTGCGAAAATTTGAAAATAACATGCTGGAGCTCGGAGAGCTTCAGAACACATTTTATTCCTACAGAAAAGAAGGTCTGATAATCGTCCTGCAGGCGATGGATGCCGCCGGAAAGGACTCCCTTATCCGGCACGTAGCATCTGCCATGAATCCGCAGGGCGTGTCTGTATGCTGTCTCAAGCGCCCTACCGAAGAGGAGCTTGAGCACGATTATCTCTGGAGAGTAAATAAAGCCCTGCCCCGCCGGGGTGAGATCACGATATTTAACCGAAGCTACTATGAAGACATCGTAACGACCGAAGTTAAGCACCTTATGAAGACCTATCCCATGGCAGAACGGGTCATAGGCGTTGATGAAAAAGATTTCATAAAAACCCGAATAAACCAGATAAAAAACTACGAAAATTTCTTATACGAAAACAGCTACAGAGTGATAAAGATCTTTCTGCATCTTTCCAAAGAAATGCAGAAGAAACGGCTTTTGGAACGTATCGACCTGAAAGAAAAGAACTGGAAATTTGAAAAAGCAGACCTTGATGAACGAAAGGTCTTTGATATTTATCTGCAAAAATATGAATATGTGATAAACAAGACGTCTACAGAGACCTGTCCCTGGTACGTGATACCGGCGGACAATAAATGGTACACGCGTTACCTGTTCTCTGAGATACTTATACGGACTTTTAAGGATATCGGAGCAACACCGCCGATGCTTTCCGATGAAGAGACCGAGAATCTGAAAATATACAGAGAACGCCTCCTTGACGACTAAAGTGAAAAACCCCCGCAGGATGCATTATCTTAACATCCTGCGGGGGTTATCGCGTCTTATCTCATTCCATCAAACCGGTCATTATTAGCATTTCCATCATTCTGATAACCATTTCCGTTATATCCGTTCTGGTTATATGTATTCTGACCATATCCATTCTGGTTGTATCCGCTCTGGTTATAGCTATTCTGGTTATAGCTATTCTGGTTATAGCTATTCTGGTTATAACCGTTCTGAACACCGTTATTACCGGGATTATATCCGTACTGACCTGCACTATTCTGCGGGTAGCCATACCGATCATAGCTGCTCTGACCGTAGTTATTATTCTGCGGATAGCCATACTGATCATAGTTATTTTGACTGTAGTTATTATTCTGAGAATAACCATACTGACCGTAACTATTCTGACCATATCCGTTCGGCGCGGAATTTCCGAAATAACCACCGTTCATTTTATTATTTTCATAAATATACTGGTACTTGCTGCTGAAACCGATTATAAGCCATGCAAGCCAGGGCATTACCAGTATGAGTAGCAGAAACAGAGCCGGTGCATTATACGCTTCGATAAAATAATAATCAAGATATAATGACATTGCCGTGAGACTCAATGATGCCATGATAGTTATAATTCCAAAAATTATCAGGAATATAGCCGTTCCAAAACTCAGATCAGTGTCAGCATATCCAAACATCCCACTCATTCCTATGCCGGCAAAAATTATAATTCCGAAAAGGAATATCGTTAATACGATTATATTTACGATCTGCAAGATCACTATCACATTTGCCATTTTTTCACGTTTGGCGATCTTTCCGATCATGATCGTATTATAGAATGGAATTATGCATTTCCATCCTTCCTCTCCAGCCTTTGTAAACATCTTCCAGAGACCGATATATGTCAGGACTAAAAAAATCAGATTAAATCCTATCCTGAGCAAATTGATCAATAACTGTACGCTTTCAAGCTGATCTACATATTCCATATACACTCTCCATTCAAACTGTTTATTTTCCCTTAATAATCCTACCACAAAAACATCAAATAAAATCTTAAAGAGTTTTTAAATCAGCATTTTTTTGTCTTAAAGTTCGGTAAATACCTCTTCCATTTATGAACCCAGAATGAATATCCCCGCTACCATAGAACCAATGCAAAGAACAGCAATAATGACATCAGCCGGATGTATTTCAGGTATCTCACAATACGTGCGTTTTGCTGCCCCGCAAAATCCTTTTGATTCCATTGCCATTGCTTCACTCTCTGACCAGCGCACACTGTTTACGAGCATTGTGAACAGGACATTTGGATGAAGTGCATTGCCGCACATGTTTCTCACACGAAATGATAACTGCACGTTCTTCAATTCCCGTGCCATAAAAGGCATCAGGTAAAAAGCCGCCAGGATACCATACGCGAATTTCGGCGGCAGATGGCACTGATGCATAAGGCTTCGTACAAAATATTCCCCATCCGTAGTCAACGCAAATACTATTCCCATACCGGCATATGCCAAAAGCCTCGTCGCGAGCTGCAGCGCAGTATGAAGATTTGTTGACAGAGCTGCTCTTACCATATACGGCATCATATCCACATCCGCCATTGCCTTTACAGGGATACTGCTGCCCTTTGCATAATATAATCCCATCACAAACAGTCCTAATGCCGCAAATCCTGCCGGGACAAGCAACGCGGCCACTTTACCGGGATTCACTTCAGAAAAAAAGAACAGCGAAAGCAGCATTACTGCAAAAACAGTAGTGTTAAGCACCGTATTGTATTGAAATGATAAGATCAGGACACATATCAGGATCGTAACCATCTTCACAGATGGATTCCATTTTTCAAGCTTCATGTCTTCACCTCATCTTCATCTGAAAGACCTGTAATATCCACAAGTTTTTTATCTTTAAGGCGATATACCTTATCCGCATATTGCTTCGCAAGCCTTGAATCATGGGTGATCAGTATCACTGTCATACATTCGTGTTCAACCTTCCGCCTCAAATGCTCCATGATCGATATTGTTGTACTGTAATCCTGACCGTATGTCGGTTCATCCAAAAGCAGGATTTTTTTCCCACTCGCCAGAACAGAAAGCACAGCGAGCCGTCTTTGCTGCCCCTGGCTCAGCATATACGGACTATAGTTCCGGTATCCTGACAGGCCGTATTCTTCCAAAAGTTCTTTTGCAATACTGCTTTTTTCTTCTTTCGACAGACCTTTCCTCTGCCTCAGACTGGCTTCCACTTCTTCCAAAACATTCTGTGTCACAAACTGATCCGCAGGATTTTGAAAAACGATGCCGACTTCCGAATACAGTTTTCCTCTTCGTATTTTGTGCAGCGGTGTATCTCCGATAAGGATCTCACCGGTGTACGCATGTTGTTTTAAAATAGCCTGAAACATAGTTGTTTTTCCGCTGCCCGAGGGTCCCAGTACGGCTGAGATCCGTTTCTTTTCAAAAACAGCATCCGCCATGTCTGTAAGCATTTGCTCTGACTGCCCCTTTTTTTTCCATTTCTCTCCGACCGTGATAGTAAGATTCTTCAGTGTGATCATCGGTCTTGTCATTTCCGTATTCTCATGAACTTTACGATCTTCATTCGGATAGAAAAGCCCATTTTCCCGCAAAAAAGAACTATATTCCCGGAAATTATCCTTATTGATCCCTGATTTTATGAGCTTTCCGCCTTTTCCCAAAACAATGATCTCATCCGCAACAGGAATCCAATACTCCAGACGATGGTCGATGACCAAAAATGACGTTCCCGTATCGTGCATTTTTTTGATCATGTCCACCATTTCCCATGCAGCATCCTCGTCAATATTGGCAAAAGGTTCATCGAGAAGAATACATCTGCTCTTCATCAGGAAAAGACATGCGAGATTTGCTTTCTGCTTTTCTCCTCCCGACAATGTAGACAGCCTCCTGTCCAGTAGATAAGCGACACCCAGTTCTTCCGCTGTATTCTTTATCCTCTGATCCATTTCCTCTGCCGGCACACAGATATTTTCAAGGCAAAACTCCATTTCATTTCGAAGCGTCTGCATGCAGAACTGCAGATCCGGATTCTGAAACATCACAGTCATTACAGACGCTCTCTCCTGCGGATTCATTTCTCTCACCGATCTCCCATACAGTGTGATCTCCCCGCTTTCAAGGTACCCGCCGTTTTCCGGATAAAGTCCGGCAGAAACAGCGGCCATGGTACTTTTCCCACAGCCGCTGCTTCCTGTAATTACCGTGATCGTGTGATCTGCAATATCCAGCGACACATGATCCAGAATATTTCTCTTTCCTTTTGGATGATAACGAAATACGACATCACGTAAATGAAGCATTTCCTCTGTTTTTTGTTTCATTATGATACGATCCCCATATCATCAATTTCGACCTGCATTTCCTCTGAAACAGCATATCCTTTGAGAAGTCCGGCCTTGACCAGCTTCATAGAAAGTACCGGAACGAGCAGACCATCAAAAATGATCGCACTTACAATACGTACCACCATCATCAAAGCCAGCACCGGAACCGCGATCTGATTATAACCGCTGATAACCAGATTGTAGATCATTGTGAATACAGAACAGATAACCGACGCCAGGATCATGGTTCCATAACTGAAATCCTTGTATCTGCGAAACATGATGATAAGCTCTATTCCCAGTCCCTGTACGATACCAGACAGAATAATGATCGGTCCGAAGTAATTTCCCATGAGGCACTCAAGGATCGCTGCCAATAATTCCGCTATTATACCGCTTCCCGGCTTCCTAAGAATAAATACGCCAAAAGCACCTGCGATAAAGTAAATTCCGTAAAAAGGCTCATATCCAAGAGATGCCATTCCCAAAGGTGTCAGTGCACCGTACAAAATACCTCCCATATACGTGCAGCCGAGATATACCACACCAAAAAGTACAGCTAATATTGCGATCAACAGTACATCCTTAAGCTTCCATTCATTTACGTTCTGCATATTCTCTCCTTTTCGTTAAAATTCCGATCATTCCGCTGTCGGGCTGTTCACAGATAAAGTAACTTCAAAAACATAGTGGCTCAGATTCTCGCTGCAATATGTATTTACATAGTCAAAATACGAAAACAGCTCGTGCACATCCCCCTTCAGGAGCGTACAGTAATGAGTAGACTTGTCGTAAATACCAAGGTCGATCGCATGATTAACTACTTTTGCGATATGTTCCATATAATTTGTCACGCCCATAGGATAAAGCGCGATCTTGCAGTTCACCGGAAAATGAATATCTTTTATCTGCGATTCATTCTGTAAGACGTCATCTTCTGCCATATACACATCCGCCTCTACGTCACCCGGACAGCCGCGGGAAAATGTCATCTCCATCGTCATATGAACACCTTCGGTAAACGCGTTTACAAAACACGCTTTAACTGCATCTTCTACATGACACTGCTTTCCCCGATACACTGTTGAGAGGCGGCCTGTTTCCTGCCAGATCTTATCTGTCTTTGTCTTTTCAAGAGCACCCAGGATGATCGATATATATCTGTCATCCATGATGCTCAGAGCAAAGCGGCAGCCTGTGATCTTTACCGCATTTTCGGAAAGTGCACAACCGCATCCGCAATCGCAGTTTTGTGCCCTCCCATACGTTACGTACTCTTTCTTCTCACTATTTTGTGACATAAAAAACCTCCGGAATATTTTTATCCCGGAGGTTTCTGACTCACATCATCCATATTGTAATGAGCGTTCCCTAC
This sequence comes from Lachnospiraceae bacterium, assembly GCA_900168235.1. Classification (GTDB taxonomy): domain Bacteria; phylum Bacillota; class Clostridia; order Lachnospirales; family Lachnospiraceae; genus NK4A144. The sequence continues at coordinate 245,507 of FUZG01000005.1, forward strand.
TCATTACGCAGGACGCTCTCTTTCGAAACGAACTCACTACCTACGCTGCCATTATGCAGATCAGGTTAAACGGGTTTAATCTCAGCCTGTGTCAGGCACCCCGGGATCTTCGTTTTAATCTAGCACATTTTTTGTGCATTACAACGATAAAGCGTTATTTACTTTACGATCATTCCAGTCTTTCTGTCGGCGAATACCGCTACCATGATCAGGAATACGATACCCATTATGAGCTGCTGGGTCTTCGGCTCGATGCCTAGCATTACAAGTCCTGCTGTAAGGATCTTATATGTCATGGCTCCGAGGATAATGTTGTAGAATTTTACCTTGGCACCACCATTTACCGGCATACCTCCGAGAACCAGTGCGATCATTATCTGTGTCTCAAGCTGATTTCCTGCTGTGGATGTTACAGAACCCACCTTGATACTGTTTATAAATGCTGCGAGTCCTGTGATCATGCCCGCTGCCATATATACGAGCATCTTTGTTCTCTCGACTCTAACACCTGCAAATCTCGCTGCAGTCTCACCTGCACCTATAGCCTTCAGCCTGTTTCCGAGACCGGTATACTGAAATACGATAAATGAAATGAGTAGTATCAGGATAGTAAATGTCAGGTTAAATCCGATAGTGTTGTACGCAGTTATATTTGATGCACCGTACACCGGTGTTTTTGTAGTAGCATATGCAACCACACCACGGAACAGATACATGTTGCAGATAGTTACGATAAAGGATGTGATCTTACGCTTTACATTAAAGAAGCCGTTTATCAGTCCAATTATACCGCCCGTTATCACACCGCAGATAACTGCGAGGAACATGTTGTAATTTGACAGGAAGCAGACAACCACCGAGCACACACCTAAGAGTGAACCCTGTGAGAAATCAAGTCCGCCCATAGTCATTACCATGAAAACTCCGATACATGCTATCAGAAGCACATATGACTGGGATAATAAAAGCTTTAAGTTTCCTGCTGTATAAAGCTGACCACCTGTAAGGATCGCAAATAGCACAACTATAAATATAAAACCAGCAAAAGGCATGATATTTCTTACGATCGGCCGCTCCATAAAAGGAACTTTCTGTGTTTTTTCGTTTTCCATAATCGGCCTCCCTTATACCATCTTTGCAATGAGATCTGTGTCCTTAAGAACCTCTGATCTGCCAAATTCACCACTCTGACGGCCATTCTTCATAATGATGATCCTGTCAGCCATACCAAGAAGCTCTGAGATTTCCTCGGAGATCATGATGATGGATTTACCGTTCTTTCTCATCTTGTCCATCATCTGGTAGATATCAGCCTTTACCTTGACGTCGATACCACGGGTAGGTGAATCAAGGATGATGATGTCAGAATCCTTTCCGATCCAGCGGGCAAGTACAACTTTTTGCTTGTTACCGCCGGAGAGAGCTGACATGAACTGGTGGACACCTTCCATCTTTGTACTCATCTGACGGGCAAATTTCTCAGCAAATTCTTTCTCATCCTTTGCATGAAGGATGTGATTTCTCTTAAGCTCCTCAATAGACGGGAGAACGATATTGTCCTGGATAGTGTCATTGATAACAAGTGATTCGTTATCTCTGTCCTTTGATGCATAAGCAATACTGTGGTCTATCGCGGTCTTGATATCATTGATCTGTGTACCGTCTGCAAGAGTCACAGTTCCTGTTCTGTCATAGGAAGCACCGAAAAGTGCCTTACCAACTTCATGCATACCGCACTCGGAAAGTCCGCCGATACCGATGATCTCGCCCTTATGAAGCTCGATGCTGAAGTCCTCGATCTCACCCGGAACTGACAGGTGCTCGCCCTTCAATACCACTTCATCGGAGATCTTCTCGCCGTAGTCCGCACGATAGTAGTTATTGCTCATCTCACGGCCAACCATGAGTTTTTTCAGATCATCCGTATTTACATCTGCGCTCTTAACCGTATCGATCAGCACGCCGTCACGGAGAACGCTGATATTATCAGACTGCTCTATAACCTCATCCAGATCATGGGATATGAAGATAACGCATCTTCCGTCATCCTTTGTCTGCTTCATGACCTTAAAGAGCTCTTTACGTCCTTTTTCACCGAGAGCTGTAGTCGTCTCATCAACAACCAGAACCTGAGGCTTAAAATGTGTAGCCTTAACTATCTCTATGAGCTTTCTGTCTTCAAAGTTATACTTGTCGATTATGTCTGTAGCTTTGATATAGCTAAACCCGTAGGAATCAAGTAGTTCCTGGGCTTTTTTATTCATAGCATTTGTATTTTTTACACAGAGCTTGGTAAATTCATTTTCCTTACCAAGGAAAATATTCTCTGCGACAGTAAGTCCGGAAAGTGTTCCGATCTCCTGCACGATTATTGCTACACCCTGATAATTTCCGTCTACCTGATTTTTTGCATGTATCTCTTTTCCATTCAGAGTAAACGTGCCGGTGTCCTTGTGATAGATTCCTGTGAGACAGGAAGTAAATGTGGACTTGCCGGAGCCATTTTCACCTATAAGTGCATGTACTTCTCCCTTGTAAAAGTCGAGAGTGACATGGTCAATGGCATGTGTAACACCGAAGTTCTTGTCTATTCCCTCGGCATGAAGTAATACTTCGCTCATGTCTTTCCCTCCTTACTTTACAACTGCACCCTTAACAGGTTTGATGGTCATGGTAACGATCGCCAGCAGAACGATACCGGTTACAATATTCTGTACAGTGGTCGGTGCTCCGAGAGCTACAAATCCCTGGAATAACAGCTGTATTATAAATTCACCGATCACGATAGCGATAACAGGATGTCCGTACTTCTTAAATGCCAGTCCAAAGAATGTTCCCATAAGAGGCGGGAAATTTCGGCTCATGGATGCAAGATTTGATGCACTTGTCATTGATGTTCCATAGGAAATAGTGAGGACTGCCTCTACACCTACAAAGAATCCGCAGAGCACGAATGCCACGATCTTATACTTGTCTACATCCACACCCATGTTTTTCGCAACGACTTCGTTTGAGCCGATGGCATAGGTGTATGTACCAATCTTTGTGTACTTCAGGATAAATCCGCAGAGGAAAAATGCCATCAGTGCAAGGATCAGATTTCCCGGATAATCTCCAAACGCTCTGTAATTTGCAGCGAGGATAGCTTCTTTTCCGTTTGTCGCATAGATAGAAAGCGCCTCATATACCAGAGAAAGTCCGGCAGTTACGATAAGTGATGAAATCCTAAGCTTGATATATACAAGTCCGTTTAAGAGTCCTACCAGTGCTCCGCTTATCATGGGAGCTATCAGCAGTCCTGCATAACCGAAACGTTCACTCATATTTACTGCAAGCACCGATGAAAGCACGATGTTTGCGCCTACACTCATATCAAAAGGTCCCATAACGCAGATGAAATAGAGACCGCAACCGCCTACAGCATAGTAAAGCGCTGTTTTTAAATACGTCTGTAATTTATCAAGATCACCAAAGGTCTGTGGTGCCAGAACCTTGAAAAATGCCCAGAAAACAAAGGCTATCAGAACCAGGAGTAAAAGGCCGTACCAGTGACTCTGTCTGAATTTTTGAAACTTACTCATAACGATCCTCCCGCAAGAGCTGTGGTTTTGTACTACCCATATCTTTTGAAAATATATGCCGTATCCCCTGGATGGCAGGAAATACGGCATATCCAAGTCAATCTCGGGCTAATGGCGGTAAGCCCTTATGTGTTCATCAGTTACTGTGACGGGAAATAACATCGTCGATAGAAAGATTTGTTGCAGCCTTATTCAGATCATCAAAGCTGTATCCTGCCATTGCAGCGAGCTCTTCATCTGTGTAAGGATCATCCTTTACGAAATACTTCTCATAGTTTGCATAATCATCAGGAGATGATACATACAGGTACGGGAAGAGGATCTCGTAACCGAATGTTCCCTCATCCTTTACGTAGTTGCCCTTAACTGCGTTGTAAACAAGGAAGAATGCAAACAGAGGATCGCAGAAGTGTCCGCCTGACTCAGCAAACATTCCGCCGGACTTCAGCTGCTCAGCAAGGTCATCAAGGAAGTCTGTTGATACAACGTCGATCTTGCCTGTAAGACCTTCGTTTGCATATGCACCGATTGAACCTACCAGCGGATCTCCGCCGCCGCCTGCTACGATAAGTGCGTCCATTCCGGGATTGGAGTTGTAAAGTGACATAGCTGCAGCTGCACCTTCCTCAGAAGATGTATTTGCATATACAGGCTCTGTAAGCGTTGCCTGATCATCAGGATGAGCTGCGTTCCACTCTTCAACTGCCTGCTGGTATCCCTGCCATCTGAGCTGGAATGTAGCATCACCAACTGTCCAAGCTTCGAGACCGATAGTTCTGTCGCCCTTTTCAAGAAGGAGATTTACAAGTGTGTAACCGTTTGTAACCTCATCCTCGTGAACAGCACCTACATAGTACTTTGAGTTGCAGGCTGTCTTATATACTTCAGGGCTGTTTTCCTCAGAAATGATACGGAAGAACTGTGCGATATAAACGCCGTTCTCTGTACATGTATTAATAGCAGATGTCATTTCAGAATCAGCTGAGTTACAGATGATGATTCCCTTACATCCTGCTGCGCAGAGCTGCTCAACAGATGCTGTAACCTGCTCTGATACGTGTCCCTGATCAACGTACTGAACTTCAACACCAACAGCCTTTGCTGCCTTATCTACGATCTTCTTACACTGGCTTCCGAGAACGTCTGTGGAACTCCAGATAGAAACACCGATCTTCATATCGCCTGATCCGCCTGCTGCTCCGGCATCACCTGATCCGCCTGCCGGCTTTGCACCGCATCCTGCGAGTGTTGTTGCAGCCATGAGTCCTGCTAAAAACAGTGCTCCCGCCTTTTTAATTTGCTTTTTCATAAATCTGGTACCCTCCTTTAGAAATAAGAAAAAATATGTTAAACCGCTCCGTGCCATCCGCGGATCCGGTCTGAAACCGCTTATCCTTTGAGTCCCTTAACCTCAAAAGTCTTGCTTTCTTCAGAGCCGAAAACTACGCCTGCCGACTCTGCCGCAGTACTGTCGTATGAAACCGAAACCGTTACCTTATCCCCATTCGATAACTTCTCGTTCTGGTCGATACTGAGCGAGATAGATGAAACAGCATTGATATATTTTGTAAGAGCAGAAAGATCTTCTACTTCATCAAGTTCCTTGATCTTTTCTTTTCCGCCTACCATTTCTGTTTCGAGACCGTCATAGTCCACGTTTACATAGGCAGTTCCTTCTCCGTTTTTACCATTAAAATCGACTGTTACGTAATCAAAAATATCCGTAACTCCGTCTTCCGTGTCTATCGCGGCACGCTTCTCCGCTCCACATCCGTTAAGAGTCAGCATTACTGCAACTCCGAGCGCCGCTATGACAGATACGTGTTTCCTAAAACTAAACATCAAAATACTCCCTTCATACAGGTCGATGTGCCGACAGATCAGCACCATCGCGCGTTCCCTGTCCATGTTGGTATTTTAGCAATTTACTTAGTACATCAATTAGCACAATTTAGAAAAACCCACTATCACTTTTTTGAATAGTGATAGTGGGTAGATGTACAAAATTATGCTTCCAATTATTAAATGACGCAGTTCCAAACATCCAGCTGATTCAAGTCTGCACATTCCTCCGTCTGTATTCACTGGGGCTCATTCCCTCGATACGTCGGAATACACGGCTGAAATAATTGTAGTCGTCATATCCTACCTTAAAGGATATAGCTTCGAGCTTATTCTCCTCTTCTTTCATGAGATCCTTTGCCTGATCCATCCTGCATCTTGTTATGCATGCAGTGATGGTCTCATTATATTTCTGCGAAAACTTACGTGAAAGATAGCTCGGTTCCACATAAAACTGCTCCGCAAGTCCTGCAAGGGACAAGTGATCCATGTAGTGCTTTTCAATATAAGCATGGATATTCTCGACCTGCTGGCTTATGGAATTATTCTCAGCAGCCTTCGGACCCGCTGCCACACTGAGCGCCAGTTCGATATTATCCAGTATCACATCCTTGCTCAGAGACCTTAGTCCATAGTTCAGTGCGTCCTGCACTTCCTCATAAGAACGGCTGTCATTCTTTCTGTCAGTATCTGCGATAGTATTCAGCACACCTGTGGTAAACTGGGTCACTTCAAAAAGGCTCCATCCCGCACTGTCACATTTTTGTAATCCTGCTGTGTCCATGATCACATTTTTTGCCTGGTCTGTATCGTGATCACAGAGACATTCCAGCAGAAGCGCTTCTATCCTGTCAGTATACCGGTCATCAAGTTCCTTCATATTTTGCCCGTTACTGCACATGACAATGCAGTGCTCCCGTCCGAAGGGTCTCGTCACAAGCTCAGATATCATTTCCCTGTAAACAGATGCGATGTCATCAAGAGAGCTCGCCTGATCATGTATCACTATGGTGATAGGTCCCTGTTCCTCTATGGGAAACGCCTCCAGTATCCTGTCCGCGATATACCGAAGCCTCGCAGGAGTTGCATTGAGCTCGATTATGAACTCATTAACCTTATCCTTATAGTTAAAAACAATGGTCCTGTCATCACCGATAAGCTCCCTAAGCTTGTACTTCAGGGAATATGACATGCGGAGTACATCCTTTTCAAAGCTCTGCTTCAGTATCTCCACATCGTGGAACTTAACGAGGATAGTAGATATTTCTGAAAAGACCTTCGTGCTCGGAACATGCACTTCTTTTCCCGGTCTGAAAAGCTTTCCATTAAGAAGAGAGGAAAATTCATCATCTTCCAGAAATGACGAAATGTAATTTTCCCTGAGCTTTATATCCTCTTTTTCTGCTTTTTCGACCTCACGCTCTTCCAGTATTTTTATTGCCTTACTCAGCGTATCCACCAGCTGTTCCCGTCCAACAGGTTTCAGCAGATAATCTATACCCCCCGACATAAAGACTCCCTTTACTTTTCGGAAATCATCATATCCGCTGACAGCAATGGTGATTATGTCAGGATATTCAGTTTTAAGCCTGTCCAAAAGCTCCAGACCGCTTAGAAACGGCATATTTATGTCCGTTATCACTATGTCCGGTCTTTCCTTGGGGATCCTTTCCATCACTTCTTCTCCGTCACACGCAGGCTCCAGAAAATCAATGGAATAATCCTCCCAGGGAATCATACGTCTGATATTTTCACGACTCCAAAACTCATCATCCGCCGATAATACCCTGTATTTCGCTCCCAATTTCTTCCTCCTCTTTTACTGCCGGCAGTCGGATCTCCGCTTTTGTACCCGTTTCCGGAGAACTCTCAAAATGTATGCCGTACTTTTTCCCGTAAACACTCTTAATCCTGGCGTTTACGTTCAGTACCCCTATAGAACGCCCCATTTCTATCCGTCTTATATCAGCTTTTTCCAACTGCTCATTCATCAAATCAGCATCCATTCCCGTGCCGTTATCCGCGATCGTAATGATAAGCTCCCCATTTTCATGACGCGCACCTATCAGCAGTTCCTTGTCTTTTCTCCTCGTCAGGCGAAGACCGTGCTGGAGAGCATTTTCAACTATCGGCTGCAGCGTGATCCTCGGTATACTGTCCTGCAGGGTATCCGAATCTATCTGATAGGTATATTTCACCGAATTTCCGTTTCTAACATCCATTACATAGAGATAGTTCCGCACATGCGCCATCTCCTGCTGTAGGGTGGACTGGGTATCGGAAATATCCAGACTGTAGCGGAATATCGCAGAAAGCGAACGGCACAATCCACTCACGAGCGTGCAGTCCTGAGATGCTGCGATCCCGCTCATGGTATCAAGGGTATTATAAAGAAAATGCGGATTTATCTGAGCCTGGAGAGCCTTGTACTGAGTCCTCTCCATCAGAGTCTTCGCCGCATACTCTTCCTTTACCATCTTTTCTATGCGGTCAAGCATCTCATTAAACTCATCACCCATCACCTTAAGCTCTTCGCTCCATCCGTCAGTTTCCGCACGAAGATCCGTATCGCCATTTTTAATATGAACAATGGTATCGATAAATTCCTTTACAGGTCTGTAGATCACTCTCGATATCAGTATTCCAAGGAGAAGCGTCACCAGAGCCATGAGAAATGCGATAGCCGCCAGCATACGGGTCAGCGTATTCTGGGTCGCGAGCATCAGGGACTGAGGCGTCAGCATCATAATGTTCATATTATATTTTCCGGATGAACAGCAATTCAGATAAAAAGAGCCATATTCGTCCTCAAATTCAGGAAGGGAACCCTCCGCTGTAGCGACACTCCTTGTAAGTTCGGAAAAAATCCGGCTTTCTTCCTTCGTGGTATTTCCGACCTGGGTAATGGTTGCGTCCCCCAAAGGCTGCAGCCACGCATACACATCCCTTGATGAGATATATTTATCCATGATATCCGAAATATTCTGAGTGCTGAAATCACATATCAGATATCCGTACTGCGCCCTGCTGGCGTCATAAGTATGCAGCTTCATTCCAAAACGTATCACATCCTGATCTGCTTCTTCATTGTGATATCCCGATATCATCACGTCATAAGCATCAGTATTTAAATAGCTTTGTAAATGAGTGACATTCACGTACTGCTCTGTTCCATACAGATCATTTGGATAGTTATAGGGCTGTTTTCGCCATGAGCTGATGAGCATATCCTTATTATCATAGATATACATGGCAAGAAGCTGATCTTCTGAGGCAAAACGGCTTTCTGCAAGATTCCATGCCGCCCAGTAATACTCCAGCATCCTGTCCTTATCTCCTGCGTAATGCCTCATTGCATAGGTCATTTCAGTTTCTGTATAAATCGTCTGCATCTTGACAGTTAATCTATGAATATAGGTATTAAGCTCTGTCTCCATCCTCTGCAGGGTTTCATCATTATTTAAGAGGCTCTCTCTCCTTATCTGCTGTCTGGAAGTCACCTCAAATACAACTGTCTGTGCAATTATCGCAAAAACCGTACATCCAATGACCAGCGCGATTATCGCCTGGCGCATTGTCCACTTTATACCTTGCATACCCGTCATACCCCACTAAGTTGTCTTGTAATTATTCTATTGCGCACGTTTTGTACTGTTTTTACACAAACATCATTAGAATTGTACAAACCATTATACAATATGTATATTTTTATGACCACCCTTGGAATGTCCCGGACATAGTTACAGCCACGGACAAATGCCCGTGGCTGTTATTTTTATATGTTCAATTATATTCAAAGCCTGTGCTGATCACAGATAGCGATAAATTCTCTCATCGCCTTCATGATGTCCGCAAATCGGTCTCCGTCATCACCTGTCTTCTTCCACACAACGTGCTTTCCAAAGATATCAAGAGTACACTCTCTGTTGTCCTCAGACTTTGCCTTCTGTGTAAGTTCCTTCTCACTGCAGTCTGCGATCCATCCGATCTTTCGGAAAAGTTCCTGCAGAGCCTTAACAGGGATCTTTCCCTCTGTCGGGCTTCCGCCGCCCTTTTCAGCTCTCCAGTAAAGCGCATCAACATCGAATCTATAGGAGTCTCCGCCTCTCTTCTCCTTATCGTGCTCCTTGGAGAATCCGATACCTTCGTAGTACTCGATCTTTTCACCGCGCTGTTTCAGCATCAGCTCGCCATAGGAACGTGTTCCGATGATATTTCTGGAGTTGAGTCTGCTCCTCAGATCACTTCTTGTCTCCTCATCATTCGGCAGGAACGGTATCTGTGCAACGCCATAATCCGTAACGAGCAGGATCACGATCCACATATTTCCCTTAAGGAAGTGCGAGGTGAACTGTGAACTGAACTTATCAAATACCTTCGGATCCCACTTATCTGTAAGCATAAAGATAACGCTCTCTTTACCCACTCTGCCCGCACGCATCTCGATACGGATCTCCATAGTCTGTAAATGCTTATCAACAGCTTTCAGATAGTGATTCAGAGTCTCATTTCCTCTGCAGATCGCCAGAAACTCAGGATGAAGCTCCTCATCCTTTTTACCAATAGGATAAACATTGAATTTCAGCTTTCCCGCAGGAACCAATCCTTTCTCAAGAACCTTATCAAGATTCTCGAGATAAGTCCGTCCTGCATTTCTCTCCAGAATATCACTACGGATAAATTCCATCAGAGGGTGATTTACTTCCTGAAGCTTTTCCTCCGCCGTATTCTCTGCGATCTTTCTGCGTATATCGTCGATTCTGTAATCCATATGCACCTCCACATACTTTAGTACACGCGCCGGAAAGCACCGCTCACTCGCCTGCTGTCTGTAAGCAAAAAATTGATTGATCAGCGTCTCCCTAAATGATTATCGGAGAAAAAAGGTTCATACATAAATGCATATTGTACTTTTTTCCGAACTTCATTGAAACTTAATATCAATTAAAAAGAAACTATATTTTTAGGTCCTATGATGGTATCAGAGCGAATTGACATCGAGCACAACGGAGAAAGATATGGATCTAAAAACACTGAATTTAAAACAGAAAACCCGAGCGATCCGCTTCAGCCGATTTCTGTCATCGTTGTTTTTTATCCCGACAGGTATGCTCATTTTTTTACTGGTCTTCACCACCGCCGCCATATCCTTCAATAACTCTGTAGCCCGTCAGACTCTTTACGCACTTCAGGATATCCCTGTCCCCTCCAAAACTGTTCTTATAGAAGGCACTTCTGATGTGGGATATTCAGAAGAAAACCATAGTCACATGTATTACATCGGCGCTATCCTTATCCGCAGTAAGCTTTCTCTTGAGGAACTTCGCAGCTATTACTCATCGTTCAGTAATGACGAATATATTTTTCATGTAACAAAGCAGGATTCACAGGACATAGTCTGCAATAACCGCAGTACCGGTCTCAAATTCGCATCCAGTATAGACGATTCCGACTATTACCTCGTCTACTCCCAGGGCCACAACAGTAACCGCCTCTTCGCAAGTATCGCTTCTGACAGATAAATTCATCTCACTCAAGGCATCAGTATGTGATCAGTATAAAAATTCCTGATCTTTCATGTACACTTAAAATGCTTCTTTTTCACGTCAAAAATAAACCTTTCTTTAATTCCCATAAAAATCTCAATCAATATCCCTATCCTTTAAAATTCCATTTTTTTAACGTTGTGAAAATAATTGTACATCACGTAGTTTTCAAAACTACTTGACAAAGTTTTGCCTGCGCATTATTATCTATATGTCATTTAGTTAAATTATTTTTAGATAAATTGTCCTAAGATATTCTCCTGGGACATTACGAGGTTATGCTATCATGTCATTACTAAAGATCAGAGACAAAGTACAGACTATTCCGTTGATCCAGGGGGGGATGGGTGTAGGTGTATCCCTCGAGCATCTCGCAGGCGCAGTTGCCGAATGCGGCGGTATCGGAACCATCAGCACCGCAGACTGCGGATACCGCGAGCCTGATTTCAATACTCATCCCGAAGAAGCGAATCTCCGCGCTCTTAAGAAAGAGATTGCCGAAGCGAACCGCCTTTCAAAGGGCAACGGTCTCATCGCTATTAATGCCATGGTAGCCACCCAGCAATATTCCGAAGCCGTAAAAACCGCTGTTGAAGCAGGCGTTGACGCCGTTATCTGCGGTGCGGGACTCCCTCTCGATCTCCCGGAATATGTTCCCGAAGGAGAAGCCCTCATCGCTCCAATAGTTTCAAGCGGCCGCGCCGCAACCCTTATCGCCAGATCATGGAAAAAGAAATACGATCGCTACCCTGATTTCATCGTTGTTGAGGGTCCCAAAGCAGGCGGTCATCTCGGATTTAAGGAAAAGGATCTCTTAAGCGGAAACTGTGGAGATATCTATGATATACTCCCGGAAGTAAAATCTGCTATTGCACCTTTCGCTGAAGAAGCCGGCAGAGAAATACCGGTATTCATAGCCGGCGGAATATGGGATCACGAAGATATTCAGAAGGCAATAAATCTCGGTGCCGACGGTGTTCAGATGGCAACCCGTTTTATCGCCACAGAAGAATGTGATGCTTCTCAGGCTTACAAGGATGTTCTTATTAATTCAACCCCGGAAGAGGTAAAAATAATCCACAGTCCCGTAGGTATGCCCGGGCGTGCAGTAGAAACTCCTCTTATCAAAAGACTGGATGTTTTAGGACGTATCGCTCCCAAGCACTGCTCACGATGCATAAAAATGTGCAATCCTGCAGAAGTTCCTTACTGCATTACACACGCACTGATCGAAGCAGTTAAGGGAAACTTCGAAGATGGACTCTTCTTTACCGGAGATAATGTTGGACGTCTTACAGAAATGACCACCGTAAAAAAACTGATCACCTCTCTATTTCCTGAATACGCAGTGTAAGAAAATACCGACATATGCCCTTTTGTAAGAGCATATGCCGGTGTTTTTTATCCTACATAAAGATGTCAGGGGCAAAAATACATTTGTCCCTGACATCATAAAAATTACTTATCAGAATTAACTGAATTAGAAAGGCTACTTAAGTCAGCCTTACCTGAAAGGTTGATATTCTTGTCTGTCTTAGCATCGTAGGTATTTGCTCTCATTACTTCTGTGAGATCAAAACCGGTTGTCTCTCTTACAGATTCAATAGTCTTTGCAAGAACCTCGGGAACATAACCTCCCATGTTGTTTACACCACTTCCGGAAGTTCCACCACCATCGATGATAGTAACCTTATCAATAGCTGCGAGAGGCTCTGCAATAGCCTTAGCCATCTCAGGAAGCTTCTCTACTACCATCTGAGTCATAGCTGCACGACCGTACTTCTGGAGAGCTTCAGCCTTCTTATCCATAGCTTCAGCTTCAGCCTTACCTTTAGCTGCAATTGCTTCAGCTTCAGCCTTACCTTTTGCTGCGATAGCGGCAGCTTCAGCCTCACCGGCGATCCTAACAGCCTCTGCAGCTTTCTGCTGTTCAGCAAGTTTAGCTTCAGCTTCAGCAATCCTCTTATACTTTTCAGCGTCAGCCTGCTGCTGAGTCTGATAGTTCATAGCTTCAGATGCCTGCTGAACACGATATTTATCAGCATCAGCCTGCTTTCTGATAGTTGCGTTGAGCTGCTGCTCCTGTACAGCTGCTTCCTGCTGCTTAAGTTCTACTTCCTTCATCTGTTTAGCAATCTCAGCTTCAGTAGTCTTAACAGCGATCGTTTTCTGCTGTTCCTGATTGTGGATCTCGTAAGCCGCATCAGCTTCGGCTTTTTTAGCATCAGCTTCAGCCTTCAGTCCAGCCTGCTTAATAGCGAGCTCGTTATTCTTTTCTGCGATAGCAGTCTCAGTTGCAACTCGTGCATCGTTGGCCTCGCGCTTTGCAAGAGCCTGTGCAACAGCAATTTCCTTTTCAGCATTTGCCTTGGAAATCTCTGCATTCTGACGAATAGCAACGGTGTTTGCAATACCGAGATTATCGATCACACCAAGTTCGCCATCAGAAATGTTCTGAATATTGAAGGAAACGATTTCAAGTCCCATCTTATTCATATCTTCCTTAGCGTCCTCAGAAACTTTCTGAGCAAAACTCTTACGATCGTTCATAATATCTGTGAGCTTCATAGAACCGATGATCTCACGGAGATTACCTTCGAGTACACATACGATCATGTTGTTGATGTAAGCGCTGTTCTTATTAAGGAAGTTTTCCTGAGCTGCTTTCAGAAGTTCAGGAGTGGTACCGATCTTTACAGTTGCAACGGAATCAACCATGATATTGATATAATCAAGAGTCGGGATCGTTCTTGATGTTTTAACGTCAACGGAGAGCATTCCGAGATGAAGACGGTCAACTCGCTGTAAGAAAGGAATTCTAATCGAGGAACGTCCGATGATTACCTTCGGTGCACGGGAAATTCCTGAGATAATAAGTGCCTGATCTGTAGGGGCTTTGACATAGCCCAGTACGCATATCACCAAAACAATGATGATGATTGCTCCTATCACGATAAGCTGAATCATGATATTCTCCTCCTTAAGATATTGTTCTAAAAAATTAAAATGATGTAATCCTCTTTGTGCAAGCACAATCAGATTTTGACCTTTTGACCCTGACATCATTAAAATTATTTTAGTTCAGTTCTGAACTTTGATTAAATTATAACAAAAGTGATGTAAAAAAAATGATGAAAATATTAAGATTGAGCTTCTATTTTGCTAATTAGTACAAGAAAAAGCATGGTATCTATTTTTTAAGTACAAAAAAGCGTATAGGCAAATTCCTATACGCTTACGACTAAGTGGGTGGTGGTGGATTCGAACCACCGAAGCAATCGCAGCAGATTTACAGTCTGTCCCCTTTGGCCACTCGGGAAACCACCCATATCAAATTTTAGAAAAGAAGCCGATGAACGGACTCGAACCGTTAACCTGCTGATTACAAATCAGCTGCTCTGCCAATTGAGCCACATCGGCATGATAACAAAGAAAATGGG
>FUZG01000004.1 GCA_900168235.1 Lachnospiraceae bacterium
CACTGGTGCACCTGCTGGAAACCAATTCCACAACAGGGTAGCCAAATCCGGATCGGATAAACGCTGAAGGCATCTAAGCGTGAAGCCGACCTCAAGATGAGATATCCAAGGATCCATGAGATCCGCGAGACCCCCTGAAGAGTACAGGGTAGATAGGATGGAGGTGGAAGCACCGTGAGGTGTGCAGCTGACCATTACTAATAGGTCGAGTGCTTGTCCAAGATAAACAATCGGTGGATTATTACTGTCATGATGAAAACGGAGCATTTACTGCGGAGTTTTCTGAAATGAACTATGTTAGCCATAAGATTTCGCCCATCACCGAAGGTGATTTAATTAGCGAAATCTGTTACTGGAGTGAGCTGCAAGCGAATGACAGTGACGTTATTCTGGGATGAAAAAATTTGAATTCGATGTTCGGTTTTCACTGTACAGAGTATAGTGAAGAAATGGCCCACTGGCTCAGTTGGTTAGAGCGCCGCCCTGTCACGGCGGAGGTCGACGGTTCAAGTCCGTCGTGGGTCGTTTTCACCTGGCCCGGTGGTCAAGCGGTCAAGACATCGCCCTTTCACGGCGGTAACACGGGTTCGATTCCCGTCCGGGTCACTAATGAATAAATTTAGATATTGTATTTAAATTAATTCATGCTATAATAGTATAGCGATATATAATAACGCGGGATGGAGCAGTCTGGAAGCTCGTCGGGCTCATAACCCGAAGGTCACAGGTTCAAATCCTGTTCCCGCTACTCAACTTAAAATAGTTGTTGGTTTGCCCAGATAGCTCAGTTGGTAGAGCAGAGGACTGAAAATCCTCGTGTCGTTGGTTCGATTCCGACTTTGGGCACGAAAAGAGATCATCGTTAGATGATCTCTTTTTTATAAAATATAATCATATTATGACAAATCTGGACATAGAAAAAAGGATTGATTCGATAGGGTGAAGCTCTCGCCGCCGTCTCTACGTCAATCCTTTTGACCGATCCGATAAGCTACTGTTTGGTGAAGCTCTCGCCGCCTCCCCTTCACTTATCTTCTCTTAAGTTGAGTTAATATTATCACACACATTCGTGATTGTCAAGAAAGTGTGTAAACAAATACAATTTTAATGGTGGGATGTCTAAACAATCATGCGATCAGATTATACTTCTTGTATGCAGAAACTACTTTTGAAACATTGATGTTTTCACCAATGAGGGAAACATGGAGCGGATCAAATAAACTAAGGGATAGGAGTCCGATGATAGATTTACCGTTAATGCTTATCCTACCATCACTGACATCTACCTGACATTCTAAACTGCTGTTGATCTGAACGAATTTTTCAATTTGATCCTTATCATTAAGCAATACCGGAATATCTGTCATTTGGAAGCCTCCTTTCCAGACTTAACGTCTTGTTCTGAATCTCGATATTATAATAGCCTATACAATATGCGTGTTCAAGCCAAAAGCGTGCATACAATATGTTGCAATGACATGCTTTAAACCCCTAAAACATACATTATTAGTGGCATTTGGACATCTTGAAGTATGAGAATCCATAATCGTACTTTTTTAGAAACAAAGCAAAATGTATACAAAGTACGCCAAAAAGAACATGACAAATAGTTTATTCTTTATTAACCTTTAATTAATATATCTCATTATGCGCCTGCGGTTCACAATGAGGTTATGTTCATGTGCGCCTGACGGCAGTTTCTCAATAGCGCAGGAACAACAATATTGGCTGGTTTCATTAGTAAGGGTAGTTAAAATGTTTAATGTCTTCTCTGTTGGTGCTTCTTTTTTGGTTTATGTTCTTTCGACGTGGCATTATTATTTTAAGAACAGAAAAACTCCATTACGCTATTTAATGGCTCTTTTGGCAGGATTATTTTCCGGTCAGTTACTAATAAAGTTTTTCTCCCATTCTATTGTAGGGCTGTTGAATAATGCGGGGATTCAATATTCTTCCATGGCGATATTTTTTACGCTGGTAGTTGCAGGAATGGTTGCGATCCCTGTGTTTGTGCTGCTATTCCAAAAGATTTTCGGGATTTCAACTTATGTTGAGACTATGATCCTGCTTGGAAGTCTTACTGCTCTTGGAAATTTTGCAGATACGGTTTCATATGGAAATATCATTCTTATGAACATCTGCATGTTCACCATATCTGTACTGAGCTACATATATACTCATAAGGATTTTGAAAAGCTCATTGAAAATCTGCGAAACGGAGAAAAAGTGAATGGGCTTTCGGCGACAATCCTTATGTATGTCCTCACAGTTACTACATTACTATATAGTCTTGTCTTTTCTGTGTACGGGAACATATTTTTTGCGAGAAGCGATTTTGGTATCAGCGCAGCAGTTGTAACCTGCTCTATTGCCGGTATCTGCACATATTTCTTTTCTGTAAGACAGTTGATAAGGATATTGAACGGTTCCATTGAAAATGATCGTCTGAATCATGAGATACATGAAGCGGATACCCGTCTTATCAAGGGAAAGCAGAAGATGCTGGATTCCCAGGAGAGTGTGATCGCTGCATTTGCGGATATTCTCGAGAATAAATCCGGTGAATCCGGCGGACATGTAAAGAGAGTAGCGCTTTACAGCGAGATACTTGCGGAAGAAATGGGGCTTTCAGAGGAAAAAGTACATATAATTAAGATCGCATCCATGATGCATGATGTTGGTAAGATACTTGTTCCAAATGAGATTTTGGAGAAAAAGGGTCGATTCACGTATGAAGAACGTGAGGCGATGAAGCTTCATGTGGATTACGGTGACAGGATCCTCGGTGGTGCAAAGGGTGAGATCATGACAGCAGCCCGCAATATCGCTAAGGAACATCATGAAAGATGGGATGGCAAAGGTTATCTTTATGGCTTATCCAAAGATGAGATTTCTATTGAGGCTCAGATAGTCTCCGTTGCTGATGTATTTGATGCTCTTACAAGCAAACGATGCTACAAGGATGCGTGGGATATTAAGAGTTCATACAGGGAAATCGTGGATGGAAGCGGTACACAGTTTTCTCCTGCGGTTGTAGAAGCATTTAAGAAGGGATTTGATCGTTTCAGAGAGGTAATGATCAGTAATCCTGATGCGCAGGGAGATACGGAAGCCGTATTTAAGGCATTAAACAACACTATAGCTTCATAAAACAGTTAGTCCTCCGACGTGATCGCCGGAGGACTTTTTTCATAAAGAAAATTTAAATGATCATTTATTCGCAGATGCCCGGAGAAATTCTGCGGTACGTTCACTTTTGGGATTCATAAAAATCTCTTCGGGAGTACCTTCTTCTTCGATGCGTCCTTTATCCATAAATACAACTCTGTCAGCCACATCGCGTGCAAAATTCATTTCGTGTGTCACAACGATCATTGTGAGACCGTCATTTGCGAGTTCCTTCATGATATTCAGAACTTCACCGACCATTTCGGGGTCAAGAGCAGATGTGGGTTCATCAAACAGCATGAGTCTCGGATTCATGCAGAGTGCGCGGGCAATGGCTACACGCTGTTTCTGTCCGCCGGATATCATACGTACATCAGCATTTGCAAATTGGCGCATACCAACTTTCTCAAGGAAGGTCAGTGCATTTTTAACGGCTTCTTCACGGGAAATCTTCAAAACCTTCATCTGAGGTTTCACGCAGTTATCCAGAACGTTCATATTGTTAAACAGGTTAAACTGCTGGAAGCACATGCCGACCTTGGCACGGTAGGCATTTATATTCTTGTTATGCAGGATATCTTCGCCAAAGACGTTGATCATTCCGCTGTCTGCTTTTTCTAAAAGGTTGATGCATCGGAGGAGAGTTGATTTGCCGGAACCGGAGCTTCCGATGAGGCATACAACTTCACCTTCGTTCACGGAAAAATCCACACCTTTCAGGACTTCAAGAGCACCGAAGCTCTTGTGTATATCTTTGATCTCTACTATTGGTGCAGTCATTTCCGGGTTACTCCTTTCCAATCTTTTTCTCTGCATAACCGATGGTTCTGGGATCCGTGTCGCTCATTGGAAGAGTGAGAGATACGGTCTTATTCATGTTTTTCTCTATGCGGTTCAGGATGAGACTCGCGATAGAAGTCAGGATAAGGTATATCAGCGCTTCCAGGAAATATGTCTCAGTGAAGTGGAAGGTTGAACCTGCAATACTTTTTGCCTGAAACATGAGCTCTGTTATGGAGATGATCATGAGAACAGAGGAATCCTTGATATTTACGATAAACTCGTTTCCGATGGCAGGAAATGCATTTCTGATCGCCTGAGGAAGGATTACCGTAAACATAGTCTGACTATTGGACATACCGAGAGAGCGTGCCGCCTCAGTCTGCCCCGGATCAACTGCCTGTATTCCTGCACGGACTATTTCTGCCATGTATGCGCCGGTATTTATGCTGATAACGACGATGGCGGCGGTGAGCTGATTCCAGTGAATGATATTTAAGAGGGCATAGTATATAAATACAGCCTGTACCATCATTGGTGTACCGCGAAAAATCGTGATATAGATATTTGCGAGTACGTCAAAGAAGGTTTTGATGGCTCTGGCAGCTGCTCCGGTGGTGAAGTCAAGCTTTACCGCGCGGAAACCGCCTACCAGAAGTCCGAGGATAAGTCCCAGTATTGTTCCGGTGAGCGCAACAACAAGTGTCGTGCGCACACCGAGCATCAGGCTGGAACCATATTTTGATAAGATTTCAATGCAGTTTGCAATAAACATGATTATTCGTTAGCCGGCTGACGGTTTACGGCTGCCTCCATGATTTCATTTCTTTCTTCTTCTGTGATCTCGCTAAGAGCGGACTCGAGCTGGGATTTAAGCTCTGTGTCTTCTTTACGAACTGCTACAGAAACAGTTGTGTCAGCTTCAAAGCCCTGACCATCTGCGAATCTTACGATCGCGAGATCCGGATTTGCGGCTACTACGCCGTTTGCAACAGGAAGCTCGGATACAACACCGTCCACAGCGCCTGCCTGAAGAGCCTGGATCGCTGCAGGGAAAGTTTCAGCAGCAGGCTGGTGATTTACGCCGTCGATCTGATCGATCACTTCGTCATAGATGGTGTTCATCTGACCCTGGACATTCGCACCGGAGAAATCCTGAATGGATGAAGCTGATGCGTATGCGCCGTTACCCTTTACGATCATAACTTCCTCTGATTCGTAGTAAGGAGATGTGAAAGCAACTTCCTTTTCGCGCTCAGGGGTATCTGTCATACCTGCGATGATGGCATCGATCTGATCGTTCTGAAGAGACAGGATAAGGTTATCCCAGTCAAGCTTTACGATCTGAACCTGCTTTCCGGTTGCTTCTGCAAGACGGGTTGCGATGACAACATCATATCCATCTGCGTAATCTGTTCCGGTGATAGGCTGGGTGAATTCGTTTTTGTCAGTTGTTGTCCAGTTGAACGGAGCATAGTTGCACTCCATTCCGACACGGAGTACGTCAGAAGACTGAGCGGCTGCAGATGAAGTTTCTGAAGCTGCGGCAGCATTAGTACCTGCTGCAGATGAAGCGGATGAACCGCATCCTGCGAGAAGAATTGCTGACAGTGCGACTGCTGCTGTTGTGGTAAAGATCTTTTTCATAAATGTTTCCTCCATTTGATAAATTTTTGCAGCAGAAGTGGGAGCTTAATTGCACAAAGAAAAGCCGTATGCGGACTATCACATACGGCTTTGTACATCCATATAATAATAGCGCCACTTCGTAAGAAGGAGTGATACAGATATTTTCTGCATCCCCACGACACGATCCCGCCGGATCGTCCCGTTCGGCGATGGTTACCTTTCATTCGTTTCAAAGCCCGCCGGCTCCGCGAATTACTCATTTACATCGCTACCTCTATTGCTTTTATGTGTAAAAATATAATCGCTAAAATAAAATACGTCAAGAAGAATTTTTATTACATTGAATTGATGAAGTGATAAAGTAATCATTTTAGAGGACTAGATCGCGCAGTTTACGTGGATTTATGTATTTTTTTTCGTATAAAAAATCGACAGGAGAAAAATTATGGATATTGAAAAACTTTTTGAAATGGCAGATTTTTCTAAAGAGACAGATTTAAAGATTAGTCTTGCAGAGAGGCTTGGTATAGATCCGCGTTTTATTCCGAGAAGATCGGATAAATCCAACGTTCACGGAGAACCGCCGAGACATCGCCGCAGGACAGACTTTTCAGCGGAACAAAATAGTCAGATATAATTATTTTATTCATAATATGCCAAATTTAGAAATAGCCGAGATAGCGGTTTGATACTGCTGTTTTGGCTATTTTTTAGGAGGATTTATGAGTAGTGAGATTTATGGGTATGTTTATTGCAGATCTTGTCCTGCAGATACTTTCGTTTGTGGCACAGAAGGAACGGGAGAATATCAGGCAGAGACAGAAAGAAGGCATCGAAGCTGCAAAGCTGAGAGGGGTAAAATTCGGGCGTCCAACACGACCGCTGCCGGAAAATTTCAGGGAAGTATGTGAGAAGTGGATATCTAGGAAATTGACGGTAAGAGAGGCTGCTGAGGAATGTGGTATGTCGCGTACTGTTGCTATCGGAATACAGAATTTTTCTGATCTCATAGAGAATGATCTGTTTTATGTAGATAAGACTGATTTTATCAGCGAGTGGTGGGACGGTCATGATATGGAAGTTAAGGTCATGCTGAGATCTCTTATGTGTGACTGGTTTTCTAATACAGCCGTAAGAGAGGGGCAGTTTGTGACTGCACTTTTGAACGGTGATACGAAAATGCTGAATATCTACATGAATGAAGTTGCGATCATGACGTTCAGTTCATTTGATGTGGGTATGAGACCGTCAGAACGTGCTCCCGAGCGGTTTTATCATGGATTTGTTCTGGGGCTTATGGCGGAGACTACTGCAAATTATATTTTGACTTCTAATAGAGAAAGCGGTTACGGACGCTATGATGTGATGATGGAGCCCAGAGATAAATCAGGGAAAGCAGTGATCATTGAATTTAAGGTTTTTGATGAGGAAAAAGAAAAGTCTCTTGACGAAACGCTTGATGAGGCGCTTTCTCAGATAGAAGAAAAGAAATATGCACAGAATCTGATATCTAAGGGAATCCCGGAAGACAATATCTTAAAATATGGATTTGTATTTGAAGGAAAAAAGGTCCTTGTTGGAAAGAAATAAATCATTATTCCCTTCCTTAACGAATCTTCAGCTTACATAAAGCGTATCTTTAACGACGCGTACTAAACTCCTTCTTGATCGAATTTCAAGAAGCAAGGAGTTTTGGTATGCGTCGTTTTAATTTCAAGATTAATAAAAAAAAGGCCGGGAAGGTGATGATCATCGCGGTTTTGGCGGTGGCGGCATGCGCGGTCGTAGTACAAAAAAGTGCAAGCGCAAAGACGGGGGATGTTCCTGAAATACAGACAGAAACAGTGACAACTCAGGATCTCACAAAGAGCATCAGTTTATCGGGTAAGCTCATCAGCAATGCGTCATATTCGGTCACAGCACCATTATCTGATGTGATCGTAAAAAAGATGAATGTGAAGGTTGGAGACAGGGTCAATAAGGGAGACATCATCGCGGTTCTTGATGGTTCTACTATCGAGGCCTCTCTAAAGGGTGCGGAGGAGACACTTTCTGTTGAAAAGGAAAAACAGCAGATAGAGCTCATGCAGGCGCAGAGAGCATATGAGGAAGCACAGCAGACTGCACAGATACAGGCGGCCCGGGCGGCATCTGAAACTGCTAATGCCATGAAGCAGTACAATGATGCACTTAGTGAAAACGGTGCCTGGCAGAGCTCGCTTGCAGGCTCAAATTCTGTGGTAAATGATCAAAATGCAGCATATAACAGTGCAAAAAACAGTGTTGAGGATGCGACGAAGAAATCCAGAAAGACTGAAAAAGCTGTGAGTGAAGCACAAAATGAATTAGATAATGCAAAAAATACTCTCGCTGAAAAGGAAAATGCATTAAATAATGCAAAAGATGCAGAAAAAACTGCCGAAGATGCAGTCAAAGAAGCAAAGGATGGAGATGAGAAAAAGCGGGCAGAAGCGGAGCTTGCTTCAAAGCGGGCTGCGAGAGAGCAGGCTGAGCGGGATTACAACAGTGCAAAGGCTGCGGTTTCAAGCGCGGAGACGGAGCTCGAAGAAGCCACAGAGAAAAACAGCAAGGCAAAGTACAGACTGGAAGATAAGCAGTCAGACCTTTCGGATACTGAGTCAAAGCTTAATGATGTGAAATCAAAGCAGTCAGAGGCTGAAAGCAGTGTAAAGAGCACGAAGGACACGGTTCAGAGCACAAAGGAAAGCGCGCTTAAAGCCGTACAGTCTGAGGAAGACACAAACCGCACAAATAAGAAGGCTGTAGAGGATTCCAGAGACGGTCTCACGACAGCGAAGCTGAACGGAAAAACTTCTCTGATCTCTGCTGAACAGGATGTGGAGAAATATAAAAAACAGATGTCGTATCTCACGGTTTCTGCACCTTCTGCGGGTATTATCACTGCTGTTGGAGTGAAAGAAGGTGACAACTACACAGGAGGCGAGATCGCTGTGATACAGGATGACAGCGGTTTTAAGGTAAGTGCATCTGTAGATCAGTATGATATCAGTGATATAGCGGTTGGAATGAAAGCACTTATCACAACTACGACTACAGGTGATGAGCAGATGGAAGGCGTACTTACATTTGTTTCACCTACAACATCCGCAGAAACTGTGAAGACAGATAACAATTCATCATCTGCGTCGAGCACTGCATCAACAGATGGTGACTACCCTATAGAGATCACGATCCGGAAGCCAAGTGAGCGTCTCCGTATGGGCATGACTGCTAAGGTCACACTCATAGAGAATGAGAAAAAGGGTGCGCTCTGTGTAGCGGGAACAAGCATCAGGACAGATGAGAATGGTAACAGCTATGTAGTTATCCGGGATGGTGAAGAGAGCAAAAATGTGCCTGTTACAAAGGGACTCCAGACAGATTATTACACTGAGATCAGCGGAAACGGTATCGCTGACGGAACAGAGATAATCGTATCAGATGGTTCCGAAGGTGCCGAAGCGACAATGGCAGGCTACGAAGGAGGCGGATCGGTTGAGTTTTATTGATGTACCGAAAATAATAGATGCTCACGGCATCGTAAAAAGATATAACGAAGGCTCGGAAAATGAGCTTGAGATACTTCATGGGCTTGATCTCGTTGTGAGAAAGGGTGAATTTGTGTCTATCGTAGGACAGTCGGGATCGGGAAAGTCTACGCTCATGAATATCATAGGTCTTCTGGATCATGCGACTGAGGGAACTTATCTTCTGGACGGAAAGGATGTGAGCGGTCTTAAGGATGATGAGCTTTCCGGTATCAGAAATAAAAAGATAGGATTTGTCTTTCAGACATACAATCTGATACCCAGGACCAGCGCCAGATCAAATGTGGAGCTCCCTATGATGTACGCAAAAGTGCCTGAAAGAGAGCGAAGAGAACGAGCAGAAATGCTTTTAGAAATGGTAGGAATGAAAGAAAGGATGCTGCACACACCGGATGAGCTGTCAGGCGGACAGAAGCAGAGAGTCGCCATTGCGAGATCCCTTGCAAATCATCCGTCTATACTGCTTGCGGACGAGCCCACAGGAGCTCTGGACAGCAATACGGGACGTGTGATAATGGACCTTTTTCATGAGCTTCATGAAAAGCATGGCATCACTATCGTCCTCATTACCCATTCAAATGAGCTGGCAGAGGAAACACCCCGGATCGTCACTATCTCTGACGGTATGATAATCGGAGAGAGGAAGGGACGTTCGTATGCTGCGTGAAAATGTAAAGCTTGCCCTTTCTGCGCTCTGTGCAAATAAGCTTCGATCCTTTCTCACCATGATCGGAATAATCATAGGTATAGCGTCCATAATCGCTATCATGACGGTAAGCGATGCCATGAACAATTCGCTGAAAAGCTCCATGGGTGACATGGGAGCGAATGTCATGGAGTTTTATCTGTCTGAAAAGCCTGATCCCATTACCGGAGAGTACCGCAGCGAGGTGCGTAAGCTTAAAAACTCTGACTATGTAACGGATGAGGGACTGGCTGAGATTTTGAAACAGTTTCAGGGAAAGATAGAGGGAATCTCACTCACGAATGAGGCAGGAAACCTGAAGGTCACTGATCAAAAGAAATATGCGAATATTTCGCTCGTCGGCATGAACAGCACGGCTATTACAAAGAAACATCTAAAGCTCTTATCAGGACGTTCATTTGAGAAATCTGAATATCAAAATGCAGGAAAAACTGCAATCGTATCGGACAGGTATGTGAACAATATGTTTGACGGCGATACAGAATCTGCTCTGGGAAAAACTATCGAGGTGGAGTTAGACAATAAATATTATCAGTACACGATAGTCGGAGTATATGAGTATCAGCAGAGCGGAGGCAGTCAGAATACGGGAAATCCGAAGGATGTCACGACAGACGTATATATCCCTTTACGCACAATAGCGGCGCAGTGCAAGCTTCTCGGGCAGTACACTAATTTTTCTATTCTGGCA
This sequence comes from Lachnospiraceae bacterium, assembly GCA_900168235.1. Taxonomy (GTDB): domain Bacteria; phylum Bacillota; class Clostridia; order Lachnospirales; family Lachnospiraceae; genus NK4A144. The sequence goes on from FUZG01000004.1 coordinate 10,544, forward strand.
GCAAAGGATGAAGATCCGGAGATGCTGATCTATGAGATAAAAGACTACATAAACAGAAGGTATTACACTAATAACGACTCCTTCGAGATAGACGGGTACAGCATGAAGGCAGAGCTTGAGAGCATGAACGACATGATGAACACTCAGAAGATGGCTTTTGTCGGAATAGGAGCTCTTTCGCTCTTAGTCGGAGGTGTGGGTGTCATGAATATCATGATCGTCTCCATTACGGAGCGGACCCGTGAGATAGGTACGAGAAAGGCGCTCGGTGCAACAAATGGCGATATAAGGTTCCAGTTTATAACGGAATCGATTATAGTATGTATGATAGGCGGAATTATCGGTATCATTGCAGGGCTCCTTTTAGGATTAGGTATTTCTAATGCCATGAACTTTAAGGGAACTCCTTCAATATCGGGAATGATCATCTGCGTATTGTTTTCTGTTGCATTTGGAGTGTTTTTCGGGTTCTATCCCGCAGACAGGGCGGCGAAAATGAACCCCATAGAGGCGTTGCGATATGAGTGATAAGACATACAAAATTTTGATAGCTGAAGACGAGTCGGATATTATCGAACTGCTGAGACTTTATCTGGAAAATGCAGGATTTGTGGTGATAGGAGTCCCTGACGGGTTAGAAGCACTGAAAGTCATCGAGTCAGAGCATGTGGACCTTGCGATTTTTGATATCATGATGCCGAAAATGGACGGATATCAGCTCATCCGCAAGGTTAGAGAGACGCATAATCTGCCGATAATGGTGCTTTCCGCAAAAAATCAGGATTCTGACAAGATCCTGGGACTTGACCTCGGGGCAGATGATTACCTTACAAAACCCTTTAATCCTCTTGAGATCGTGGCACGGGTAAAGTCGGCTCTCCGGCGCTTCTATCAGCTTAATGACGCAGTGCAGGAGCAGCAGAACAGTATCCTCAGAGTCGGAGATATCACTCTGAATGTGATGGCGATGTCGGCGGAAAAGAATGGCGAGGAGCTCCAGCTCACGCCCACAGAGTTTAAGATATTGTCATTCCTCATGCAGCACCCCGGTCGCGTATTCACCAGAACGCAGATCTACGAAAACGTCATGGGTGAGTACTACGAAAGCGATGACAATACGATAATGGTCCACATCTCAAAGATTCGTGAGAAGATAGAGGACGACAGCAGAAAGCCGGAATATCTCTTAACAGTCAGGGGGCTTGGTTATAAAATTGCGAAAATCTGAAAAAAAGAATCATGGCGTGAGCCTGTCATTCCTGATCCTTAAAAACTATACGGTTTTCTTTATGCTGGTGCTGTTGCTGGCGTTTGTGCTGATATTTACTTTTCAATATCTGGAGGTAAATGTCTGGTGGGATACGCCGGAAAAGATAACTGAGCAGAAAAATCTCCTTAAGAACGAGAGATATGATGATATTCCTGTCATGAAATATCTTGGGAAAAACGGATACATTGAGGTCCTTGATGAAAACGCGCATGTCCTTTATTCAGGGAAAAAGGGACCTGTAGCGTCTTATTCAAAAAATGTTCTGGAATATATCCCTGATATCGAGTCAAATACATTTTATTCGATCAATTATCTCAAGGATGAGGATGGAGTATACAACACAGTCGTAGAGAGAACGACTGTTGGTGACAATAATTTCTATCTGGAAGAGATCATGATTCTGGATCCGGATGGTAATGTCCTGTTCAATACGAATGATTCATCAGAGGAGACTGTGACCGAGCAGGAACTGAATTATATCTCAGGTGAGGCCGGAGACAGGACCACCGTACAAAAATATCAGTTTGAGACAAAAAAGGGACAGACACGGTATCTCCTGATACATACAGTTGACCATACGCTGGAGTACAACAATATACTCAGCAAGACTGCACTGCTGTTTCTGGTGGTATTCATGGCGGGGCTTTTTATCTCGATCCTTATCGCGGTTGCGAGTATAAGCCATACGGTGCTCCGTCCTCTGAACCTCATGAAAAGCGCCATGGAAAATCTGGCACATGAGAGGGAAAAATACGGAAGTATCGAGAAGATAAACTATAACGGACCGAGAGAGCTTACAGCTATCTGTGATTCGTTTAATGATATGGCGGATGACCTGCGGAGCAGTGAGGACAGGAGAAAGAAGCTGGAGCAGGACCGTCAGAAGATGCTCGCGGATATTTCACATGATATAAAAACTCCGGTAACAGTCATCGAGGGCTATGCACAGGCTCTTGAGTCGGGACTTGTGCCGGAAAGTGAGGTTCCGAGATACTTAAGAGAGATTCAGAAAAAGTCGGAGATACTGTCGGAACTTGTTAATTCGTTCTATGAGTTCAGCAGGCTCGACCATCCGGGATTTAGCCTTGATAAGAGCAAGGCTGATCTTGCAGAGTTTTTACGTGCTTATCTTGCGGAAAAGTATGAGGAGCTGGAACTCAGCGGATTTGATGTAGATATAGATATCCCGGAAAATGTTGTGACGGCTGAGTTTGATTCATTCCAGCTGAAACGGGTTTTTGAGAATATCATAAGCAACGCTCTTAAGCACAATAAGAGCGGATGCACCATAATCGCTTCACTTCAGGTCTGCAATAAAGGATTTACGCTGACCATCGGTGATAACGGCAGCGGGATACCTGAGGAACTCCGTGACAAGATCTTTGATCCCTTCGTAGTCGGAGAAGCGGCGAGAGTCAGCGGAAGAGGCTCGGGGCTCGGACTTTCCATTGCACAAAAAATTGTCGAAGCCCACGGATGGCATATAGGATTAAAAAAAGACGTACCGGGTACGGTTTTTGAAATACACGGAACGCTTTTATAGAAAAACAAAGCCCTCTTGATCTTGAAATATAAAGATCAAGGGGGCATTTCATGTTTATATCAGATTTTATACGAGCTTTGTTGTCCATTTGGATGCATCCCATACATCCTGAGCGAGACCTTCATAAAACTCAGGCTCATGACAAACCATCAGGATACTGCCTTTATACTCTTTAAGAGCACGTTTCAGCTCATCCTTTGCGTCTACATCGAGATGGTTTGTAGGCTCATCGAGTACGAGGATATTTGACTCACGGTTTATCAGCTTGCAGAGACGTACCTTCGCCTGCTCACCACCGGAGAGAACCTTAACCTTACTCTCGATGTGGTTTGTTGTGAGACCGCACTTTGCAAGAGAGCTTCTGACCTCATACTGGTTAAAGGACGGAAATTCCTGCCATATCTCTTCGAGACATGTGGTATTGATATCAGGAGACATTTCCTGCTCAAAGTAGCCGATCTCAAGGAACTGATCACGTTCTACGCTTCCTGAGATGGGATCTATGATACCGAGGAGACTCTTAAGAAGTGTAGTCTTACCGATACCGTTGGCACCTGTGATGACGATCTTCTGATTTCTCTCCATTATGAGATTCAGAGGAGATGAAAGAGGCTCGTCATAACCGATAACGAGGTCCTTTGTTTCGAAGAGGACACGTCCCGGAGTTCTTGCTACGCGGAAATTGAACTCAGGCTTCGGCTTTTCTGTGCTCTTCTGGAGAAGTTCCATGTTATCCAGCTTTTTCTGACGGGACATTGCCATATTTCTGGTGGCAACACGTGCCTTGTTTCTGGCAACGAAGTCCTTGAGGTCAGCGATCTCCTTCTGCTGTCTCTCATATGCTGCGTCCTGCTGGGCTTTATGCACGGCATAAACTTCCTGGAAGTGGTCATAGTCGCCGGGATAGCGGTTCAGATGGCACTGGTCCATGTGATAGATGATATTGATCACGCTGTTCAGGAACGGAATATCATGAGAAATAAGGATAAACGCATTCTCATAGTCCTGCAGATATCTCTGGAGCCATGAGATATGATCCACGTCCAGATAGTTTGTAGGCTCATCAAGGAGCAGGATATCAGGCTTTGCAAGGAGCAGCTTTCCGAGAAGGATCTTTGTACGCTGGCCGCCGGAGAGCTCGGTTACGTCCTTATCAAGTCCGAGATCAAGGAGACCAAGTGCGCGGGCTACTTCCTCTACCTTTGCATCGATCATGTAAAAATCGTGCATTGTGAGAAGATCCTGGATAGTTCCCAGCTCTTCGAGAAGCGCAGCCTGTTCATCTTCATCGGCTGTTCCGAGCTTTTCACAGATCTCGTTCATTTTTTCTTCCATAACGAAGAGATCATCGAAGGCACTTTTCAGTACGGATTCGATGGTCATGCCCTTCTCGAGGACAGCATGCTGGTCGAGATATCCGACCTTTACATTTTTTGACCACTCGACCTTACCTTCTTCAGGATTGATCTTTCCTGTGATAAGGCTCATGAAGGTTGATTTTCCTTCGCCGTTTGCGCCTACGAGACCGATGTGTTCACCCTTAAGCAGACGGAAGGACACATCATCGAAAATCTGGCGGTCGCCAAAGCCAAGGCTTACGTTACTAACATTAAGAATACTCATTATAAAAACCTCAAATAGAACAAAAAATGTAACTGTTCATAAACTAAAACTTATTCACCTGTGATACTATACAGAATTTTTGCTGATATGAACAGAGGAAAAGTTAAGCGCTCCGAAAACAAAAGACCGCCCGGAAGATAAACCGGACGGCCTTGTTAGTCTAAGTACAGAATTTTTACTCTACTGAATTGATAAGCCCCAGAATCTCATCCTTTATAGCCTTATTCACGGCGAGAGCCTTTTCTCTGGAGTCCTGATCTGAGTAGAAATAGAACTTGATCTTGGGCTCTGTACCGCTGGGACGGATAGCGAACCAGGAACCGTTTTCGAGGAAGAGACGGAGTGCGTTCTGTGCGGGAATATCCTCGTAACCGTTGATGTAGTCGATGACCTTTGTGACCTTTGAGCCTGCGACGGTTTCAGGCAGGTTGGATCTGAACCACTTCATCATACGCTGGATACGCTCAGCGCCCGGGATTCCCTCAAGTATGATATTGGGCTCGTCCTCTGCAAAGAAGCCGTATTTTGCATAGATATCCTGAAGCACATCCCAGAGAGTCTTACCCTGCTTACGGTAGTAGGCAGCGGCTTCGGCAACCAGCATACCTGCTGAGATACCGTCCTTATCACGGATATTCTCACTTGCGGCATAGCCCACTGATTCTTCGTAACCAAAAAGATAGGTATAGCCGTTTTCGTGAAGGAACGGGATGCGTCCGCAGATATTCTTGAAGCCTGTAAGGGATTCAAACATTTCTACGCCGTAAGCCTTTGCGATTATATCTGAAAGTGAGGAAGTCACGATAGACTTCACGATAGCGCCTTTTTCAGGAAGAGTGCCTGCGGTCTTGTGACCCTCGAGTATGTAGTTTACGAGGATATAGCCTGTCTGGTTACCGTTCAGCGGGATGTAATTTCCGTCATTATCCCGGATCTCGATAGCAAAACGGTCTGCATCGGGATCGGTCGCCATGAGGAGCTCTGCGTTAAATTCGCGTCCGTACTGCTCGCTGAGCTTAAATGCCTTCGGATCCTCAGGGTTTGGATAGCCTACGGTTGTGAAGTCAGGATCAGGGTTTTCCTGCTCGGGAACAATCTTCCAGTTATTAAAGCCTCTGTCTTTCAGCATTTCACGGAAGGGAATGGAACCGCATCCGTTGAGAGGTGTGTAAACAAAGGGGATGGAGAGATCGAGCTCATCACCTTCGTGGATCGCAAGGGATTCGATGTGATCCAGATAAGCGCGGTCATATTCTTCGCCGAGGACAGTGATCATTCCGCTTGAAATGCCCTCGCTGTAATCGGACTTCTTTATACCGCTCCAGATATCAACTGCATTGATCTTTTCTGTCATGCCGTCTGCGATAGCAGATGAAACCTGACATCCGTCATCCCAGTATGCCTTGTATCCGTTGTATTCGCGTGGGTTATGGGAGGCGGTGATATTTATGCCGGAGATGGTGCCGAGCTTCCTGATAAGGTATGCGAGCTCAGGTGTAGGGCGGAGTGACGGGAAAGTGTACACTTTTATGCCGTTTGCTGCAAAGATGCCCGCTGCCAGCTCGGAAAACTCACGTGAAAAATGTCTCGGATCGTGAGCGATGATGACACCCTTATCCATAGCTTCCTGACCGTAGGACACGATGTAGTCAGCGATTCCCTGACTAGCTTTTCCGACGGTGTAAAAATTCATGCGGTTCGTACCCGCACCAACCTTACCGCGGAGTCCTGCTGTTCCAAAGGAAAGCTCCTGATAGAAGCGGTCCTCTTTTTCGGTTTCGTTATCCTTTATGGCAACAAGCTCATCCTTCAGCGGATCGCCGTCAGCAAGCTTATCAAGCCATTCTTCGTACTTTTTTGTATAATCCATATCTAAAATACCTCCGTCATGCTCAGTATAGTTTTGTTTAAAAAAACGTAAAAAATTGATAGCTTCATTGTAGCATATAAATATTGAAAAGCCATTTAGTTTTGCGGTATCATGGGTAGCGTATGTGTGTTGCTGGTTACTGGTGCGAGCTGTAAGCGAGTGAACAGTAACTGTTGCTGCGGATTTAGAACACAGATTAGAGGTAAAAAATGGAAGAGAAGCAGACATTTATTTATAGAAGATCAGCAAATTACTACGAAACAGATCAGATGTCCATAATCCATCATTCAAATTACGTGAGATGGATGGAAGAAGCGAGAATGGCATGGATGGCGTCTCTCGGTGTTGACTATGCAGAGATGGAGCGCCTCGGCGTCATTTCTCCCGTAATCTCCGTTGATGTAAAGTACAAGAAGCCTGTTCTTTACGGAGAAACAGTTGATATCGCAGTTACGGTTAAGAAGTATAACGGTGTAAAGCTGTCACTCGGATACGAAATGAAAAACGTTGAGACAGGAGAAGTTACCACCATCGGCGAAACAAGCCATGGTTTCCTGAAAGAAAATAAGATAATCTCTCTCCAGAAGGAGCTGCCTGAAATGCACTCCATGCTGGAAGAACATAACTGACACCAAAAATCACTGGGCAGGATAAAACCTCACCCAGTGATTTTTTATATAAACAATACCTTCTCAGCGATATCTTCCTCGATCTTACTGGTGCTGATACCCGATTCACGGAGCCGTCTTTCGTATTCGTGCCTTCTGTGGCGGAGAAATACGGCAGCTGGGCTCTTGTCCTTGCCGTAGGCTGTCTCAACTGAGGCACAGTACTTGTCAGCGATTATCAGTATATATCCCTCCAGATGATGGGGCGGGATCGGTGTCATAGGAAACATATGATGAAGGATCGCGTCTATCACGGCTTCTTTCAGTTCCGGAAAAACTGTTCTTGCGGTAGTTATGGAATCAATAGGATGCCGATAGCAGCAGACCACATCATTTGCATACTTGGAATATCTGCCGATTATCCCAAGGTCGTGCATGAGTGCGCATTTCAGTAGGTTATCTTTATTTAACCTGATATGGTGCTCCAGCAGGAAATAATATATGCGCAGACATATCACTGCAACGCATATGGTATGGACAGCAACCGAGGTGTGTCCGTGGTGCTCCTGCTTAAGCGCCTTTCTAAAAACATCCGTGTTGTATATCTCCCGGGCAGCTTCCGAGAGAAGATCAGTCTCGATCTTTCGATAGATACGAGAACGTCTAAGGAACTTTTCTTTGGTCATAGTAATAAATCCCCCGTAGGATAAACGTTCTGCGTATAATATCGTCTTTAAATATCAAAAAGTGTATACCGTATACCAAAAGGGTGAATTTTAGTGCACTGCTGCGGGTGCGCTCTCATCAGGCTCAGCAAGCTTGCGGATCTGATTTATGGCGTTTGAAACAGCCGGGATCATGAGGAGGGCAACTGTTGCGATAGCCTCAGGAAGGATATATGTAGCATTGTAGCCCAGTGAGTAAATGAGCGGGTGCATGCCCTCGGGTGCGCTTGATGCAAAGAAAATATATCCTGAGATCACATGCATGATGAAACGTCCGAAAACACCAAGTGCATAGCCTGCTATGAGTCCGTGACGCTTTGCGGTGAATAGACCTGCAAGACCCAGCATACCGAATGCAAGAGGGTAATCAAGGAGAACCTGTACAGGATGATAGATATACGGACCTGTAACAAGTCCGAGCAGTCCATAAGCCATACCTGTAACGATTCCTATACGGAAACCGTAGATATATCCGATGAGAGCGATAAAAAACATGGAGAAAAGAGTGATGGAACCGCCGAAAGGCAGGGATGCAAATTTGATAAATGAAGTTACCATTGCAAGCGCCATCGCCATAGCGCAGAAAGACATCTCTTTTGCAGACAGTTTCTGGTGATTGTCCTTACGGAGTGTGAGGATCATTGCAAATACTGCAATGAGAAGGATGACCATAACAGCGTAGCCTGCAAAGGTCGGGATGTAGGAATAGTCTGCATCAGACCAGTTAAAAAAAAGTGACATGAAAAAACCTCCTTTGAACATAGGAGGGGAGTGTGAAATATCACAAAATATTGCCTCCCTACGCCGGCATTATCCGGTTCAGGTGTTGAGGGTCCCGGAATCAGGTCTGATTCGGGTCTCAGCAAAAGCTCCCCTGGCATCGGCACGTAAGAACGTGCATTAATTTTTACACAATACATCCTATACGCCACAAAAAAACGTGTCAACAGGAATATTTTATTGGACTGATTTTCTATGGATGAACTTAAAAAGATCGATAAAATTAGCTTAAACAACGCTAAATAAGCATTTGACTAAGGATTTTGCACTGAAATGCCGAAATAACATAAGAAGTCATGGACGATGATTTTCTGTATCTTAAAGGAATTTTGAGGGGTATTAGTATGGGCAAAAGGGGATTTACCTGTGCTGATTTTAGTGAAAAATTCATAGACAATATTTTGTCTGTCATGCCGGGAGGCTTTGTTATCTGTCGCGCTGACTGGAATGACGATAAGATTTTATTTGCAAACCAGGAGATCTTGGATATATTCGAATGCAGTAATGAGAAAGAGTTCCTGGAGCTTACCGGAGGAGTCATAAAAAACGTGGTCTATCCGGATGATTATCAGGCACTGAGACTCAGCATGAAGCATCAGATAGATAGAACATGTGATGCATCAGAGCATCTCCACTACCGTATCATCTCAAAATCAGGTAAGATCAAGTATATAGAAAGTTACGGAAAATACTACGATAATCCAAAGGAAGGACCGTTACTCTATCTTTTCGTTACTGTTGCAGAGATAAAAGTCGATGAACTTACCCATCTGCCGAGAAGACGGTATTTTTGGCATCTTGCGACTGCAAAAAGCGAAGAATTAAGTAAGGAAGAAAAGGAAACTGTTATTCTTGCATTTAATCTTGTCGGAATGAAGGGATATAACGGTAAGTATGGCATAAATGAGGGAGATAATCTGCTCCTTGGTTTTGCCAATATCCTTGCAAATAATTTTGACAGGAATTGTGTATCACGATTTGGAGAAGATCATTTTTATGCAATATCCGTAAAAGAAGAGGCAGAGGAACGAAGTCGTAATCTGATCGAGGAACTCAGGTCATTTAATGGCGGAAAAACGCTTCCGGTACGAATAGGTATTGCTGATTTTAAGGAAAAAGTTTCTGTAGAAGTTACAAGCGACTGTGCCAAGGCAGCGGCGGATACTATAGGAAATGTGACAGAATCTGCTTTGGTATGGTACAGCGAAGAGATAGAAAAAAAGATCTCCCGCAGGGAATATATCATAAAAAACATAGACACGGCTATTTCAGAAGGCTGGATCGAAGTATTCTACCAGCCTGTTGTCCGCACGCTTACAAGGAAACTGTGCGGTGCTGAGGCTCTGGCGCGTTGGATAGATCCTGTACACGGAATGATTTCACCGGGAGACTTTATACCGATTCTTGAAGAACACGGTTTATCATACAAGCTCGATCTGTATGTGATAAAGCGTGTTATCAGTCTGCAGCAGCAAAGATTAAGGTCCGGAGAACCACTTATTACTGTATCTATCAATATTTCACGTTCAGACTTTGAACATTACGATCCGGCAGAAATTCTTGTGGCAGAATGTGATTCACACGGCGTAAGGCGTGATCTTATATGTGTTGAGATCACAGAGACAGCCCTTACATCAGATCAGGGACAGATACGTGAAGCTATAAACAGGCTGCATGAGGCAGGTTTTGAAGTATGGATGGATGACTTTGGCAGCGGTTATTCATCCCTGAACATGCTGAAGGATTACTATTTTGATGAGATAAAGCTCGACATGGTATTCCTTCGGAATTTTAATGAGCGGTCAAAAAAGATCATGACCATGGCAGTCCGTATGGCTAAATCTCTTGGAATCCATACGCTTGCAGAAGGTGTTGAGACCGAGGAACATGTGCAGTTTTTAAAGAGTATAGGTTGTGAGCGTATCCAGGGATATTACTATGGAAAGCCGCAGCCGGTTGTAGCGATGCTCGAGCATATAAACAGTTCCGGTATAACCTTTGAAACCCGTGAGGCGTTTTCTCTGTATCAAAAGACGGGACTTTTGGATCTCGTGACTTCGAAGCCCAGAGCGCTGTTTTTCTATACAGGAAAAAGATTTGAGCTCATTTACAGAAACGATGCTTTTATAAATGAAATGTTTGAAACCGAAGAGAATCCGGATGCCGGGATCGACTTTAACATGAATTCCGAAAAGAGTCCTCTTAGCTATCAATTTAGGAATTTCGCGGATAAAGTGATAAAAAACGGAAAAGAAGAGGTAATGACATTTGTGAGCCGAAATCGTTACTTCCATTTTTCGTTTGAAACTGTTGCGCACTCGAAGAGTGGTTACATGATGTGGGCGGGACTTGATGGAACGTTTTATGAAGAGCAGAAGCAATTTGCTTCGCGTGACAGACTGAGCCGCAATCTTATAGGTGTGTTTGAGGCCATCTATCAGATAGATTTCATTAAACAGGTTAGAAAGATAATAGTATCAAGCATATCGGGTGAAGCAGAGGGAGAACTTCGGTACGATATAAATGGTGATATATGGGACTACAGCGGAAGAGAAGTCTTTGAAGGAGATACTGAACGCTGGAAGAGGTTTGCGAATAGAAATTACCTGTTAAGCAGGATAGATAGCTCCGGTCGGGGATTTTTTTCAGAAATGTTCTGTATGAAAAAAGAAAACGGAGACTATGTGTGGAATGAAGTACTCGTACTCTCCTTTGCGGAAGCCGGGGAAGAAACAGTGCTGGTATGCATGAAACCCGCTGCTTTAGAGAGCTACGAGAACAAGACAGAACTTGTTAAAAAGATCATTGATTATAATTATCTGTCTATTAGTGATACGGATACTTTGTCTCACGATATCTGGATGTCGCTCAATGATTTTGGAAATATTAATTTCTTCTGGAAGGACATGAAAAGGCGTTTTGTAGGCGCCAGCAAATCGTTCCGTGATTATTATGGCTTTACGTCGGATTCTGATTTTGTCGGAAAAACAGATGAAGATATGGGATGGCATCTAAATGATTCGACATTTAGGGAAATAGAGCAAAAGATACTGGCAACCGGTGAAGTGAATATAGGGTCGCCAAATGTCAATGTTGTGGACGGAGTCGTGCATAATATCATCGCATCAAAGTTTCCGGTCTACCATGATAATCATATCTCAGGACTGGTAGGTTATTTTATCGACATAAAGCAGGATATTAATGATAGTACGCCTTACGGAATGGATCTGAGACTTGTCGATACTACTACGGGTCTCATGAATGCGGGAGGATTCCTGCACTCAATATTAGCCCTCGATGATAATTACCATACAAACGGTGAAGAATATATGTGTTCTGTCATATCAGTAAAAGGTTATGACAATTTTTTGCAGGATTATGGTAATGAGATCGGTTTAAAGCTTATCCGCAGGATTGCAGACGAGATCCGGAGCATGTTTGATATGGGAGCGGTCATTGCACGCACAGCAGGATGCGATTTTATGGTCGCTGTCAGAGATATACGTTACGAGGAATTGTCGGAAATCCTTATTAATATAGAGAAAAAGATCGGAAGAATAAAAGAAATCGATGGTTTCCTGTGCCGGCTTTCTGTTTTCTACGGAATAGCGAACGGAATGGAAGGTGATACTGCACAGAAGGTTGTAGAGATAGCCCGTGACCGGCAGAAAAGGATGCTTGGCATGGCTGAAAACATATCTGAAGCATCTGACGCTGTAAATAATCTTGAGCTCGATCAGTATAATGATTACCCGCTGCCGTATGTGGTAGTTAAGCCCAGAAAGAATAAAGAGACCGGTGAAGTAGAGGATATGGAATTTGTCTTCACAAATCGTGTCTACAATGAGATGACGGGATCAAAGCGGTATTCGCTTTTGGGAAAAGGATATTTGGAGATCTTTCCTAAAACAGATAAGAGATGGATAGAATTAACAGCCCGTGCTGCAAGAGGAGAATATATACGCGGCAGGCTTTATGATGGTGCAACAAATCACTGGCTGAGCTTTACAGCGGCTCCTATTGGAAATACCGATGCATGTACCGTGATCTGTGATGTGATCGATGAAGAGAGAAAGCAGCAGAAAGAAGTATCTGAAGGAAAGGCAACAAGCGATGCGGTTCTGGAAGTTGCAAAGTCTCTTGACCGTGAACTGGATCTCGATGAACTGATAAGAGAGACTCTGGGTGTCATAGGAAATATCACGGGAAGCGACAGAGTTGTTGTTTTGGAGGATAGAGGAAAGATCGTTGACAGCATCTATGAATGGTGTGATGAAGGAGTTAAAGAAACACCGAAGGATGATGGAATAAGGCGTGATGTCAGCATTTCTTCCATAATGGATCAGATTGTAAAGAATGAGAATGGTGTGAACTTAAAGAGCATCGAGATGATAAGGGTCGATCATCCTCATCTGTATGAAGTCCTTAAGAGAAGAAATGTCCGTTGGTCTGTGGTAATGCCGTTCTTTGATTCGGGTAAGCGTATAGGTTATCTGATAGCTGATAATTATAGCCAGAATCCTGATTTTAACATCATGAAGTTTATGCATACGTCAGCGTATTTTATCTTCTCGAGACTCCGTTACCGCGAAAAAGTCGAGGATACGATAAGCTCTATCGCAGTAAATAAGGATTCTTACAGAATGTCGCGGTCAAGCGAGCTTGTTTATGACATAACGCGGATACTTGGAAGAAATGAAGATATCAATGAAGCTGCAAATGAAGTTCTGGCAAGGCTCGGAAAGATATTCCATGCGGATCGTACCTTCTTTATCGAGATAAAGAATAATAAATCAAGCTGTGCTCTTGAGTGGTGCAATAACGGAATAAAGTCTGCACACATGAAGTGGCAGAATCATGACAACAGTAAGAACATGGCCATGTTTTATGCCGAGTCAGGAGACAGGAATTTATTCTTTACGGATGATATAAGTATATATAAGGAGCAGAATAATCTCAGGTACAATTTTTTGAAAAAGAACGGAGTTGAAAGTCTTATAGAAGCACCTTTCTATAGAAATGGCCGACTCGCCGGATTTCTCGGAATGGATAATTTCAACCTGAATTATACAGATGAGGCAAAAAAAGTACTTGAGATCGCTGCGAACTTTATTGGTTATGGACTTGTGATCAAGTGTCTTACTACAAAATTTGAATTAGAGAAAGTCCGGATACTGAACGCTGAAAATAAGGCATTGGTACCTGTTGGAGATAATTATGACAGGTCGGTTCAGGATGTTTACAAAGAAATTCCTATCCCGTGCGCATATTTCAGGGTACACATGTCTCCTGACGGATATAGTGCGGAGGATATCGAATATGTATTTGCAAATGATGCATATTGTACATTTGCTGGCAGGAAATCTGAAGAATTAGTCGGGTTAAAATATTGCTCTGAGGCATTTCACGATGCTGATCCTCAGTGGATTGTCGATGCGTATCAGGTAGTTGTACGCGGAAAGACTATAAGGAGTCTCCGGTACAGTGTTGCCGGTAAACGCTGGGCAGAGGCAGTTATGGCTCCGGCTGTGATACCGGGTTATTGTATCGTTATGCTGCTTGATGTTGATACGAGACGGAAGAAAGATGAAGACCGCATAAAGATGATCGAGGTACTTCTCCGTGCTGCACATATAGCAGGAGACGAGGAAGACGACCAGAACGCAGTCAACAGGATACTCTCTGAGATCGGTATGTTTACGAAGGCAGAGTACTGCTTTGTACTGGAGACACGGGGACAGTACTTTGATGAAAAGTATGAATGGCATGCAGAGGGTGTTAAGTCAAGGATTTTAAGTGCCCAGAATATCGATATGAAGAAGATAGGTATGACAGGTCTTATCGGTTCGGGAATATTCCTTGATGAGATCGGTTCACGTATGGAGATCAGACCTGAGGCAAAGGAATTTCTGACGAAATTTACATGCAGGAATATCATACTCGTACCAATGGAGATCGGAGATGAAAAGGGGTATCTCGGTATCCAGAACATCTCTGAGGAAAAAGCGGATCTCTTTATGGAGATGCTGCAGGAGATCGAAGGATTTATATCTTCCAGACTGAGTTGAAAGTAATGCTGTTTATGGGATATATGCACAGCTGACAGCAGGAGTATGAGGTGGGGGATGGATAAAGAGAAGTATTTTGTCGATAATTTTGAACGTGCTCTGACGGATACGTGGATACAGGTTTATTACCAGCCTATTGTCCGCACTATCACAAAGAGGATATGCGGTGCAGAGGCGCTGGCGCAGTGGATAGATCCGTATAACGGAGTTTACCCGCCGTCTGATTTTCTGCCCATACTTGAGAAACACCATCTGGTGGAAAGGCTGGACCTCTATATCTGCAGGATCATACTGGATGATCTGCAGCGGGCTTTTGATATGGGGGTTACCTGCGTCCCCACGTCAATAAATCTTTCGTATATTGATTTTGAGGATTCGGATGTGGTTGAAGGTATCATAGGGATGATCCGTGAGTACAATATCCCGAAGAGACTTTTAACTATCGAGATCACAGACTTTTCGACTAAGTGTCAGGATAAACAAAAGGTTGAGTTTATCCGTGATTTCCGTGCTAATGGCTGCAATGTATGGCTGGATGATTTTGGGCGTAACGGAGCTTCTCTTGAAGGTCTGAAAAAGTATCCTTACAGCGCCATAAAGTTTGATATGAGATTTTTTGATGATGTGTATGGCGCCGACGGCGAAGACCGTGCACGCATCATTCTTTCCTATACCCTCAATATGGCGAAGTGCATGAAAGTCGGGACTCTGATAAAGGGCGTTGATACAGAGGAGCAGTATGCTTTCTTTAAGAGGCTTGGATGCGAGATGGCGCAGGGCAGTTATTTCTCTGATCCTGTACCGCTTTCTGAAATGTATCACCTTGATATGGAAATGGAATCTCTGGAAGAGGAGCCGTATTACAGGGCTATAGGGCAGATCGAGATAGAGAATACTCTCATAAAGTCCGGCGGATTCAGGATGGTTACATCGGAAGCCATGGCTGTCGTTGAGTATATGGACCACGCGTACAATTTTTTGTATATGAATGAAGCGAGCAGGATGTACCTTAAGAATCTGGGACTTACCAAGGATTCTGCGGAAAAGCTTTTTAACCAGCGGTCCGGTATGCTTCAGGAAAATCTGCATGCTTTTATACGTCAGCTTTCTCATGGAGCCAGAGGAGTCCGTCTGTTTTTCCTCCTCGGGGATAAGATCGTGGATCTAAAGGGAGATTTTATTGCAAGAAATGCAAAGACAGGCGCTATTGCCTTTGCACTGACCAACCCTCCGGCAACGGATGACAGCAGGAGCCGTGCGGCAGATTTCCATAAGGCGATGGAAGGCGTGTATCTCATGTTTGACCGTCTGGATCTCGTGAGTCTTCCGTCAGGTATTATTGAGAACACGTACCTGAATACTTATAAATACGGCGGTATCCATCCCGGAATGGATTTCAGGGAAGCTGTTATGGAATTTGCGGATCAGTATATCGTGAAGCGTGACAGAGAGAAATTCCTTGAATTTATAAACATCGACACGTTTGAGGAGCGTATTGGTGAGGATGGCTACAAATTTTTGACGGAAAATTTCCATACGATAATGGATGACGGACAGGTGATCAATAAGAATTATGTTTTGTCCCGTATCCACACGGATGACAATGATATGATGCTCATAGCCATTATCCGTATTGATGAGGCAGGGACATCTAAAGGGAGCACAGATAAGAAAGAAGGGTAAGCTATGGTTCAGGTGACATTTACCCTTTCGAGAGAATCTGATGTTGCAAACGCTCTTAGTAAGTGGCATCAGATAACAAAGGGAAAAAGCGTCCGCCGGATGTTTCTCCTTATCTACTCCGTCGGAATAAGTGTTGAAAAATTAAAGGACAAGCAGGAGGAGATCCTTCGGGAATTTCCGGGGCTTGCGTTTACCGGTCTGTGCAAGAAACATTCAGTTAATGGTGAACGCTTTATCAGGCTGTCTTTTATTTTATTTGATAAGACGATCGTATCTATGTTTTCAAGGTCGTTCGCTGATACGAGCGAGACCGAAGCAATAGAAGAGCTTGGTGCATTGGTAGAGGATTCAAAGGATTCTGCGGCGGTTCTGCTCCTGGCAGCGGGTGGCAGCGCGAAGCTTTCAAATCCTCTGTCTGAGTTTGAAGCAAAATATAATATCCCGGTTTTTGGCTCATGGACTG
Source organism: Lachnospiraceae bacterium (assembly GCA_900168235.1). GTDB lineage: Bacteria > Bacillota > Clostridia > Lachnospirales > Lachnospiraceae > NK4A144. The sequence continues at coordinate 27,177 of FUZG01000004.1, forward strand.
CGGATTTTGTGGCGAATGACCCGGAGTGCCATTTTATATGGCATAACGGTGAACTGAGCCGCGGAATGGTAGCGCTTGTCTTTTCCGGAAAGACGCTGTCACTGCATATGGAGCTTTTAAGCGGATGGAAACCGCTCGGAAAGTCTTTTTCTATCGAGACCAGAAAGAGGATGACGAGAGGTTCTCTTGGGGAAACGGTACTGAAATTTATCGATGGAAGACCGGCGTCTGATATCTACAGACGGTATCTCCATGTGGAACCGAATGAAGCCTTTATAGAAAATATCAGGCAGTTTCCTTTTGCGGTAAAGAGAAAGAATCTGTATTTCAGCAGACTCCCGTATTATTGTGATGCAGCGGGCGAGCTTTATTTTATCGGTGATATACAGGATGATGACCAGCTGAGCTTTTCTTCTGCGGATCCTGATACTATGTTTGAGGAGTCGGTGGAAGCTAGCCGGAGATTGGCGGATTTCGGGCCTGAGGCGATATTCTTCTTTGGCAGCGGTATGCGAAAGAGCTTTATCGGGGATGAAGAGAGGGAGCTTCTCTGCTTCCAGAATATATTGCCGAACACGCAGTATCTGAGGGCAAGAGGTCAGATACTTTACAATGACGGGGCAGGCGGTATCCACAATACCTGCGCGGTGGCGATCGGGCTTCGTGAGGGAACTGACGTTGCTGCAGAAGGAACGCGTGCCTATAATGTACGCACTTTTATGAGAAAGAATCTGATCCATCCTCTGGCAGACAGGAACACATCATTTCTGCTTGCAATCACGGATGATCTAAATGAGGCGCTTGAAAAGGCAGAGCACGCGAGTAAGGCAAAGTCGGATTTCCTGTCTAATATGTCTCATGAGATCAGGACTCCTATCAACGCGATACTCGGAATGGATGAAATGATCCTGCGTGAAAGCATTAATGACGATGTTTTGGGTTATGCGCAGGACATCAGAAACGCGGGTGTGGAGCTTTTGGGTCTGATAAATGACATACTGGATTTCTCAAAGATCGAGTCCGGCAGACTCACCATCATTCCGGTTGACTACAAGCCTGCCGAGATGATACGGGACCTCTATCAGATGATAAAGAAGCGTGCGGATGATAAGGGCTTAAAACTTGTTATCGATGCAGATCCGGATATACCGGAAGTGCTTTTTGGAGACGAGGTCCGGGTTAAGCAGGCTATCACAAATATTTTGACAAATGCAGTGAAGTACTCTGAAAAGGGAACTGTTACGTTCAAGATAAGCGTACTGGAGCTGCATGCGACGGAAGTAATACTGGAGTTTTCTATTAAGGATGAGGGCATCGGTATCAAGAAAGAGGATATCAAGAAGCTTTTTGATTCCTTCCAGCGTCTTGATGAAAAGCGCAACAGGAATATCGAGGGAACAGGTCTCGGAATGGGTATTACGAGACAGCTCTTAAAGCTCATGGATACGGATATCATGGTTGAGAGCGAATACGGAAAGGGATCTACTTTCTCCTTTGTACTGAGGCAGCAGATCAGGTCCGGAGCTCCCATGGGTAAGCCGTCATTTGATCATCAGAAGGGAAGTTCCATGAAGAAAGCAGCCCAGTTTACAGCTCCTGACGTAAGGGTTCTGGTAGTTGATGATACGCCAATGAACATCACGGTCATAAAGGCGCTGCTTAAACAGAACAAGATCGAAGTTGATTCTGCGGAGAGCGGAGCAGAAGCTATCGAAAAAGTAAAGGAGAACCATTACGATATAGTATTTCTCGATTTTCGTATGCCAAACATGACCGGTATAGAAACACTGCATGCGATCAGAAAACTTGAGCAAAATATGTGCAAGGATTCGCCTTTTATCTGTCTAACGGCTAATGCAGTGACCGGTGCCATGGAGGAATATAGGAAAGCAGGTTTTGATGATGTCATCACAAAACCGGTTGATCCGGCACTTTTGCAGGACAAGCTCCTTTTCTATATCCCGCAGGATATGATAAAGATAAACATGGATGCGGCACTCGGCATTGAATCTAACGATGATGAGCCGGAAGTCGAAATCCCTGAAGGATTAAAGAATATTCCTTTTATGTCGATAGAAGACGGAATCGAAAACTGCGGATCTGCAGAGGCGTTTCTTGATACCGTTAATGTTTTTTACAGCGGTTTTAAGAAACAGGTAGGCGCGATCCAGGGCTTTCTTGATGCAGGGGATATAGAGAACTATACGATCAAGGTTCATGCTCTTAAGAGTTCTGCAAGGATAATCGGTATCGGAAAACTGTCAACTTTGGCAGCGGCGCTTGAAAAAGCGGGAGATGATAAAAGGGTCGATATCATAAAGAAAGATACGCCGGAACTCATGCAGCTCGCAAATGTGGTATATAAAGAGCTTGATTATTGTCTTGGTGAAAAGAACGGTCCTGATGATGACAGACCTGAGATTGATCCTGATGAATGGATTGAAGCACTTATGGCATTGCAGGGCTTTACAGAAGATTTTGATCACGAAAACCTCGGGATGATACTTGATATGCTGAAAAAATACAAGATCCCGAAAGAAAACAGGGAATTGTATGAAAATATCAAGGAAGCGGCAGTTGGACCGGACTGGCAGAAATTGTCCGATCTGTTGAAAGATATAGAGGCATGAACGACAGGGGGATTTGATAATGAAGCACCAGGACAGAATACTTTTTGTCAGCGGAAAATTTACATTTACAACAGACGCACTGAAAAATGCTTTGCTTGAGGAGGGTTTTGCCGTTACTGACTGCCCGTATGACAGGCAGGCGATACTTGAGGGAACAAGTGATGCTGATGTTATACTTCTTTATCTGGACATGAATGTGACGAGGAAGAGGGATCTCCTTGACTATATGGTAGATCTCTTCGAGGAAAATCAGAAGGTTGTGGTGACCATCGGATCAGAGCCTGAGTCCAGAAAGTTTTTTGATCTGTTCCCGAAGAACCTTGTTGATATCATGCTTATACGTCCTGTCAACATCAGGAACTTTATCCATGAACTCCACACGGTACTTAATGCATCGGGAAGAAAGAAGAAGTACAAAATTCTGCTCATTGATGATGACTCGACTTTCCTTAAGGCTGCATCAGGCTGGCTTAAGAAAACAGGTTTTTATGATGTTACCATCATGAATTCGGGGGTCAGTGCGCTGAAATACCTGGAGGATCACCGTCCGGACTTCATATTGCTTGATTTTGAAATGCCTATCATGAAGGGACCGGAGGTATTTAAGAAGATACGCTCAAATCTCCAGAGTCAGGATATTCCTGTATTTTTCCTTACGGGCAAAAATACGAAGAATGACGTTATGGAAGCCATGAAGCTGAAACCCGAGGGATATCTCCTGAAAACTGACGAGAAACAGATCATTGCGAGATTAAATGAATATTTCGGAACTGATCACTGAGCGAAAATCTTTACGAAAACGTAACTTAACGGGCTGGAACACAGAGCTCCCAAATTGACTAATAGAATTTTATGGTCAGTTTGGGGGCTTTTTTATGCGAATTTCCGAATTTGCATTGTATTTAAGTACGTAAACGGTTAAGTAGAATACATGTTGCAAAAATTTGATCATTTATGTACGGACAAATAGAAAGTTGTATGTATTATTTAAAATACGTATTGTGAAGTTTTAACAGAAATTGTGCAAAAAGAAGTTAAAAACAGACCAACACAATCCCCATTTGCTGATGAATGTGAAAACTTTACAAAATCCCATGATGATGTTATCGTTTACATCAATAATTTGAATAATGCTAGTTGTACTAAGGAGAGCTGAGGCGGTCATGTAAGTTTTTTGTACACATATAACCCGGAGGGGAGCTTTCTGTAGTTGAAAGAAGGGGCTTTTTAGATGGACAACTATTCAATTTATGCAGAAAACATTCAGTTAAGGCTTAGGGAGATCGATGAACTCAGGTTTACAGATCCTGAGAAGGTCATTCCTATTGCAGAGCAGTTATACGAGGATGCAAAGGATCTCGGAGATGATGGTCTCATGGGATATGCAGACTTCTTTGCAGGAGATGCCTGGTACAGCATTGGAAATGTTGAGCATTGTTTGTACCATTTAAATCGTGGAATACGTGAATTTGAGCGTGTCGGAAACTGGTACAAGGAGATCGGATGCTACATCCTTCTCGGAATCGTATTTTCTAATCAGGGTGATTCCGGCAACGCTTTTGCAAGTTATCGTGAGGCTTTGATCCTTGCGAAAGAAAACGACGATATTTTTGACATGGCACTGATCTACGAAAACTACAGTGAGATCTGTGACCTGACAGAAAATGCGGAGAAAGCGCTCCAGTACGCGCTTCACGCAAGAAAGTGCATACTGAGATGCCGTGATAACCCGAGATTTAAGCGTATCTACGCCATCATCCAGACTACGGTGGCAAAGCTGGATATCAAGGCAGGAAAGCTGGATCACGCTGAGCGGATCATTAAGGAGCTTAAGAAATTCATCAAAGAGAACCCGGGAGAAAGGGAATCTCTGGATCTCCTCATAATCGAGCTCCTCTGCCTGCATGAGAAGGGATGCAGTGAGCTTGAGGATGAAGCTGTAAAACGGGTTGTTTCGGAGTTTGATGTAAATACCTGCCGATCCGACTATTTTATGTACATCCTGCTCTTCATGAATTATCTTCGTGACAGCGGACGTTACAAGCTTCTCGAGCACATTGTTTCAGAGATGGAAGCGACCCTCGGAAATGAAAATTTCCCTGCGATACAGCTGAAAATTTCTGAGTTCAAGGTTGAGATCCTCGAAGCACAGGGAAAAGAAAAGGAACTTCTCCAGGAACTCATGAAGTACCGCACATATTTCAGGAGACAGCAGGAGCAGAATACTTCCACTGTGAGGTTACTGCTCGATCTGCAGAGCTCCCTTGAGAGCTCCAGAAAGGTAAACGGTGAGCTTCAGAAAAAGGTTGGTACTGATGAGCTCACAGGTATTGCAAATCGCTGGAGACTTCGTGAGAAGCTTCTTTCCATGTTTAAGGAAGCGGAGAGTGATGAACTGCTCTTTGCAGTGGAGATGATGGATATCGACCACTTTAAGGAGATTAACGATACCTACGGACATGTGGCAGGAGATAAGTGCCTCACAGCAGTCGCTGAGGTTTTGAAGGATATTTCAGGTGAGAGATGCTTCCCTATCCGTTACGGCGGAGATGAGTTTATGATCCTCTACAGCGGACACAGCCAGGATGAGCTGGACAGGATATGTCATTCTATCCGCGCAGATATCCGCGAGAGATGCAAACAGCCGGATCTCCCGGATTTCACTATTTCTCAGGGAGTCTTTGGTGCGGTTCCCGAGGCATCGGACCACATCGAGAGCTGGGCAACCCGTGCTGACCACGCGCTTTATCAGGGTAAGAACAGAGGCGGAGATGCCATCAATCTGAATTTTCTATAAGTGAATAAGCTATATTTACGGACAGCCGATCAGAAATGGTCGGCTGTTTTTGTGCCTTTTTAGCTTATGTACAGAAATTTGTCGCTTGATTAATTTTCATATTGATGTAAAATAAGGTAGCGCGTTAAAGCGTTGAATAAAAAAAGTCAATGGAGAGCTAATTAAATATGGAAAAGAAACAAAAGCGAAGCAGTTTCTCAGGAAAACTGGGATTTGTGCTTTCTGCGGCAGGTGCATCAGTAGGTCTGGGTAATATCTGGAGATTCCCTTATCTTGCAGCTAAATACGGCGGCGGAATCTTCCTTCTCGTGTATATTATCCTGGCACTTACTTTCGGATATACGATGATCATGGCAGAGACTGCACTTGGACGTATGACTCAGAAGAGCCCTGTTGGTGCGTTCCGCTTTTTTGGTAAAACATGGCAGTCAAGCTACGGCGGATGGATCAATGCGATAATACCGATCCTTATTGTGCCGTATTACTCCGTTATCGGTGGATGGGTAGTGAAGTACCTTGTAGGATACATCTCAGGTTCTGCACAGGTGCTCGCATCTGATGATTACTTTACATCCTTTATCTCAGACAATATTCAGCCTGAGTTCTGGTTCCTGGTATTTGCAGCCATCACAATGGCTGTTATCTTCATGGGAGTGCAGAACGGTATCGAGAGAGTATCCAGGATCATGATGCCTATTCTGGTCGTTCTGGCAGTCATCATCGCAGGTTACTCAATGACAAGACCCGGAGCAGTTGCGGGAATCCGTTACTTCCTGATCCCGAATCCGAAGAACTTCTCATGGATGACAGTAGTTTCTGCTATGGGTCAGATGTTCTACTCACTGTCTATCGCAATGGGTATCCTTGTAACATTTGGTTCCTACATGAAGAAGGATGTTTCCATCGAGGGAACAACAAATCAGGTAGAGATTTTTGATACAGCTATCGCTATCATGGCTGGTCTCATGATCATTCCTGCTGTATTTGCTTTTTCCGGTGATGAGGCTGCGAACACACTTCAGGCAGGCCCTTCACTGATGTTCATTACAATGCCGAAGATCTTTGCAAGCATGAAGTTTGGTTCATTCTTCGGTCTGCTGTTCTTCCTGCTGGTGCTCTTTGCAGCACTGACTTCTGCTATCGCTCTTGCAGAAAGTGCAGTTTCTACTTTTGAGGACGAGCTTCACTGGGACAGAAAGAGATGTTCTTCACTGGTATTCAGCATCATGATAGTTCTCGGTTCTCTGTCTGCACTTGGATATGGACCGCTTGCAAACGTAAAGATCTTTGGAATGCAGTTCCTTGATCTCTTTGATTTCCTTACAAACTCTGTGATGATGCCTCTTGCGGCAATGGCTATCTGCCTTCTTATCATCCGTGTCATCACTGTTGAGAAGATCTGTGAAGAAATCGAGTACAACGGCGCAAAGTTCAACAGAAAGCCTGTATTTAACTTCATGATCCGCTATCTGTGCCCGTTCTTTGTAGCGATCATTCTTTTCAGCTCAGTAGCGAGCGTACTTGGATTTATAAAGATGTGATGATTAAATCAATATAAAAAAAGAAAAGCAGAGGCTCCGATTTTGTTCGGAGACCTCTGCTTTTGTTCGTGTTTACTGCGCGTTTTTAAGCAGGATATTTCCAAGCTTTATGCCGTCCGGTGTGAGGCAGTCCTTATAGCTTCGTATAACGCCGTCTGACGGGATATCTGCTGTGTCCTTAAGAAACTGTGGCAGATACAAAACACTGTGCATACCGGCGCTCTGAGAGCCTTTTACGTCGCACTCGAGATTGTCGCCGATGAAAATGATCTCATCAGGAGAGCAGGACGCTTTTTTGCTCACAAGCTCAAAAAATTGTGCGGAAGGTTTTTCGGAATCAGCTTCCTCGCTTGTTACCATGTAGTCAATGTACTCTGTGAGACCGAGTTTATCGATTTTAAGGTACTGTACGTAGGAAGTCATGTTTGTGCCGAGACCGATCCTGTAACCTGCATTTTTTATGGCACTCATGAGCTCCTTTATTCCCGGTTCGGGCACTGCACTGTCTAAAAGGGTCTTCCAGTAGATAGTCGCCATATTGAGGGCGTGAGGGAAGACCGGCAGATCGAACTTTTCAAGAAAGTACTGATAGCGTATCAGTCGGTTATGCATGGCTGCTCTGTCAGGCAGCGCATCAAAGAGACGGCTCTGGGCATCAGCGATCTCAGTACGTGCTTTATCACGGTCAAACCCGAAGTTGTCTTGTATGTAGTCATACAGAGCTTCTTTACCGTGCCTGTCGCCCTCATTAAAGCAGTAAAGGGTGTTATCGATATCAAAAAATACAGTTTTGATCATAAAATAAATAATTCCTGTTCTTTCTGCGGAGTCCTGTTAATTTGACTCCGGGTTGGTGTTGTCATCAGGTGTTGTTTCAGATGATCCGCCTGACATTGACTGCTTATCGTAGTCATAGTCGTCGAGAGCGTCGATCATTGCACCTGTAGGATGGAAGAGCACAACGACAACGCGTCCTTTTTTGTAAAGGCGGATGTCATCTTCATCCTTTTTATACTCGCTAATTGCATCTTTTACAAGCGAAGATGCATCGTCTTCATCCTCTAAGTAGTAGATCTGGGCGTAGCCGTAGGGATCAGGGGCATCCACAGTGATCCTTTCCAGAGCATCGATGTCGGTGTCCAGATCTTTATTTATATCGTACTTTTTAGCGATGGTATAAGTGTAGCTGTCATTTCCCTTGAGCATCAGGTGTGCGAGCTTCTCGGCTTTATTGTCCTGAGAGATCGTAAGCCTGGAAACAGTGTATTTACCTGTGTTTTCGCCTGCGGTGTAGATATAATTATGGGTCTCGCCGTCAGCTGTTACGATCTGAACATGGTTACTGCTCTGGAAGTCAAGGATGCTGAAGAGCAGAGTTTCGTTTTTATTATAAAACTCGTATGTTACAGGTGTTCCTGCTGATGAAAGGTTTGAAGCAGTCTTTTCATCGCCGTAGGTATAGCTGTTTACCATTGCGAGACATGTATCGATATTATCCCTTGTGTAGAATTTTGTTTCTGTCGTATGGAAAGGATCTGCCACAGTGGTTTCCTTTTCATCATCGCTGTCTGCTTCGTTTTCAGATACTTTATTGCGCTTTACCTTGTTTTTGCTTACTGTCTTTTTGGTCTTGTTTTTTGAGACTGAGTTCTTGGAAACTTTATCTTTTTTCTTGGGCTTTTCAGTCTCTTCTTCAGCGCTTTCTTCCGGGGATTCTTCGTCTTCTTCGATCTCTATGGCTTTATCCTCGATCTCCTCGTCCTCGAGAGAGGGTTCTGTTTCCTCTGCGATTTCTTCCTCAGCGGGAGCCTCGGTTTCCTCTACGATATGCCCCAGCTCTGTAGAGTAGAGACCGCAGCCTGTAAATGAACCTGCTGTCAGGACTGCAGAAATTGAAAGGATAAGAAATTTTCTGTACATGATAAGTACCGCCTTCGTGTTTTTATGTAGTAAAAAGCCTACAATTAATTTGTTCTAAAAAATTAACATTAGGATTTAAAGAAATCTTAAAAATTTTTAATCGATCATTTCTTTTTTAAAACGATCATTTCGGTTACAATAAATGGCGATTAAGCGTTTTTTCGATGAAATTCCTTCAAATCGTGTTATAATAATCTAGGAACAAATGTTTGCAACGATTCGGAAGGAGGTCATCATGCGGCGCACAATTTTTCATGTGGATGTTAATTCCGCATTTTTAAGCTGGTCTGCCGTAAAGAAGCTTCGTGAAGAGCCCGGAAGCGTAGACCTCCGCACTATTCCCTCAGCAGTCGGAGGGGATGTGACTACGAGGCACGGTATCATTACCGCAAAATCGATACCTGCGAAAAAATACGGCATCACTACTGCGATGCCTGTAACGAAGGCATTGGAACTCTGTCCGGAACTGGTACTTGTCCGGGCGGACTTTGATACCTACCGCAAGTTTTCAAGAGCCTTTATAGAAATCCTGAAAAAGTACGGCAAAGTCGTGGAGCAGGCGTCTATCGATGAAGCGTACGTGGATATGACCGGATGTGAGCAGGCGATAGCGAAGGTTTCTGCCGATAAATATAAAGAACCTTTTCCGTTGAATGCAGCGCACCTTATAAAGGATGAGATACGTGATACCCTTGGTTTTACGGTAAATATCGGTATCTCTGAAAATAAGCTTTTAGCCAAGATGGCGTCAGACTTTGAGAAGCCGGACAAGGTACACACACTGTATCCTGATGAAGTCCCGGAAAAAATGTGGCCGCTTCCCATCGGTGAGCTTTTCGGATGCGGAAAGAAAACTGCGGAGCGGTTAAAGCACATCGGTATTTTTACTATCGGAGATGCGGCAAAAATGTCGCAGGATCTCCTGATACCGCTACTCGGGCAGTCGGGCGGTTCCTATATTCACAGGGCGGCTAACGGCATCTCTACATCAGAAGTCAGCGATGAACGTGAGGAAGCGAAGAGCGTCAGTAACGAGCTCACGACATCATACGACATCAATGAGTCGAATCTGGTCCCTGACGGAGAGCAGATTCTGAGATTTCTTTCTGAAAAAGTGAGTAAGAGACTGCAAAAGCAGAATTTCTACGCAGGTACGATAGGTTTTGGTGTAAAGACAGATGATTTTAAGCGGCGCTCCATCCAGCGTAAGCTTGATAATTCTGTGAATGATGAGGAAACTATCTACAGTATATCAAGGGCTCTCATGGATGAACTTCTGCTTGGCAGAAACGGGCTTTTTTCTAAGGGAGCGAAGGTCAGGCTTCTCTGTGTCAGTGCTTCTAATCTGGATCACGGAGAGTTTCGTCAGATGACGATCTTTGACCTTGCGGATCAGTTAGAGGAACAGAAGGAAGACCTCAAGAAGAAGGAAAAGCTTGAAAAATTGGATAAAATGACGCATATGATTCAGGAAAGGTTCGGTAAAAACGCGGTCCATAAGGGGTTCTAGGGGAGAATCTAATAAATGGAGAATAGAATGGATAAAAACCGAAACAGATCAAAATGGCTGTTGATCGCTGCGATACTTATATGTACGGAGCTTTTTACAGTAAGTGTTCTAAAGGTCGATATTTTTGCAAGAGCACCGAAAAACACGGGGGACTATGGTGTTTTTCTTAATGCAGATTCGGATGATATCAAGGAGATGCACGGTTTCTCTACCGTTGTGATCGATGCATTCGAAAACAGTGCGGAGGATGTGGCGCTCCTTCACAGCAAGGGATGCGCGGTTTATTCGTATATTAATGTGGGTTCCATCGAGAACTGGCGCAGTTATTACGAGAGATATAAGCATCTCGCCATCGGAAAATACGAACACTGGGAAGATGAAGAGTGGGTCAATGTGTCGGATAAGTCATGGCAGGATTTCGTAGTGAATGAGCTTGCAAAGACAATTTCCGACAATGGCGCTGACGGATTTTTCGTCGACAATGCGGATGTTTATTACAAGTACCCGTCAGATGACATTTATTATGGTCTCGTGAATATCATGACAGGTCTGAAAGGCTATGGAAAACCTGTCATCATAAACGGCGGAGACAATTTTGTATCAAGGCTTATCCGAGAGGAAAAAAGCGGTATCATCACAGGAGTAAATCAGGAAAGTGTATTTACACGGATCAAGAATTACAAGAAGGACCGCTTCGGAAAGCAGAAGAAGTCGGACAGAGAGTACTTTCAGGAATATCTGGCTGAGTGCAAGGGCGCAGGGCTCGATGTTTATCTGCTGGAATACACAAAGAGCCGCCGACTCGTTGAAAGGATCCGCAAGTACTGCGCCGAAAATGGATTTAAGTATTATGTATCTGATTCGCTCGGCTTAAAGTGGAGTGAAAAAGCCCTTAAATGACAGGGTTTTTACAAAGCCTGTATTCACGCGGGGTCAAACCTGTTTCACGTCGGAATAGCCGATGGAAGAAGCTGGTATTTTCATAACCCACGGCGGCAGCGATATCATCAACAGACAGATCGGAATTTCTCAGGTAGAAACATGCCTGAGAAATTCTTTTTTGTGCAAGAAGGTCACGGAAGGTTTTTCCTGTGGCTTTTTTTATTATACGGGACAGGGAATAGATATCGAGTCCGTTTTCTTCGGCAAATTCCCTAAGTACGGCGGTCCGGTACTCTGACTCTATATAGGACAGGAGACGTATCATGAGCTTTTCTTCAAAGGATGTGCCGGACAGACTGATCCTGTCAGCATACTGGGTCAGGTGCAGAAAGAGCAGCCCCAGAGTGTTTTCTGCAAGGGTCCGCTTATTTGGATCGTCGCTCATCATGACCCATATAAGGTTTTCAGCAAGATTTTGTACAGGCAGGATACCTGATACATTGAAATAGAGATAGTTTCCGCCGCGGTCTGTTTCTGTGAGGCAGGACACGAGAAAGGAGCGGAGAGCGCTGTCTTCCTGACCCAGCATGCGGAAGGCTGTATCAAAGAAAGCAGGCAGGATCATGAAATTCACAGCGATATCGTCACGTCCTGCAGGCAGGATTTCCTGCTTTGCATGCTGATTCAGAAAGAGAAAGTCTCCTTCTTTTAATTCGATCTTGTTGCCGTCTATGAGGTGGGTGGTCTTTCCCTGACACATATAAACGAGCTCGACAAAATTATGTGTATGCAGTGGAAAGTGAACAAACCTCACATGCGGGCGTATATCTATCAGTTTCCCATTCCGAAGCACCATCGACGAGTCGATCACTTCGGAATTTTTGACCTTCTCCGGGCTGTAATACAGCGTCCGGTCGACTTCTTTATGGCCGCTCAGGATCGCCTTTTCCTCTTCAGTTATAACATCAAGCCGGCTCAGCAGTTCGTGATTCATGGGTGTGGGGCTCCTTCCTTGGTTTTGTGGCGTAGTGACGGAAGTGATTCTTGCGCGGGGACACGGTACAGGACAGCATCATGTCCACTCACCGTCGCTCCGTTGTCAGCGCTCCGACGCCTATCATCAGGCGTGTTCCGCAACTCGGGCACTTTGGTCTTATGCCACGGGCAGAGCTCAAAGTGCCCTCAAACAGTTCTCCACACGCCTGAGCTATGCTCGCGCTTCCTGCCTCCGCTTCCAATGGTTCTCGGACATGATGCTGTCCTGTACCGCTGATTACGAAGAAATGCACTTGTGTATGAAAGTACTTTTGCGTCTGCTTCCATCTGTTTTGCAAATATCAGGAAGAGGAGAACGTTGCTTTCCATAAGCATCCCGTAAAGAACCGCACAGGTGAGATCCACTGTTTACGAAGACTATGCACGCGGGGCATGAGCTATTCCGACAGCGAATGTCCTGCGTGCAAAAGTCGAAGTTAGCAGTTAGCTCGCCGTAGTGTCGGTTCCCCGGGATGTGTTGGAAACAACGCTCTCCACTTCCGTCAATTCTGTGCCAAAATAGTACAGTATATTTGGACGTATTTGTACGTTGGGAACGCGATCTGAAAAATTATAAAAAGTCCGATGAATTAGAATATACCCACATTTTAGCACAACTTTGAGAAATGCAAAAACGGACTCTTTTTTAACAAATTGCGGACCTTAAAAGAAGATGATCTGACGGATATACTGAAATCAGCAAAAAGACGGTCAAAGACTGCATTTGAGAGCTGTGCAGGGACCGTGGTGTGTAGAACGGCTCTCAGAATGGAGAAGAGTATAATGACAGTGGAAGAACGTTATCAGGACGCTAAGGCACGTTATGCGGCAGTTGGGGTGGATGTAGATGCTGCGATTAAGAGGACATCTGAGATTCCGATATCTCTGCATTGCTGGCAGGGTGATGATGTAGTCGGTTTTGATCAGAAAGGGGCTCTTAGCGGAGGAATCCAGACAACAGGAAATTACCCTTATCGCGCTCGAAATGTAGAAGAAGTGTTTTCAGATATCGAGCAGGTGCTTTCATATACACCCGGAAAACATCATAAGATCAATCTCCATGCATGCTATGCGATTTTTGACGAAGGCGAATGGGTAGACAGAAATAAGCTTGAGCCTAAGCACTTTGCAAAGTGGGTTGAGTTTGCTAAGAAGAACCATGTAGGTCTCGATTTTAACCCGACCCTGTTTTCTCATCCCCTCGCTGCTGATGCAACACTCTCATCTGAAAATGAAGAAATCCGTAAGTTCTGGATCGAGCACTGCATCGCATCACTTAAGATCTCTGAATATCTCGCAACCGAGACAGGTGAGCCGTGTCTCATGAATATCTGGATTCCTGATGGTCTGAAAGATCTGCCTGCAGACAGGAGAGGACCGAGAGCAAGACTTAAGGATTCACTGGACAAGATCATTTCACAGCCTTATGACAAGTCAAAAGTTTATATCTCTGTAGAGTCAAAAGTATTTGGTATTGGTATGGAGTCCTATACTGTAGGTTCTCATGAGTTCTATATGAATTATGCGGCAAAGAATAACCTGCTCTGCCTCATTGATACAGGACATTTCCATCCCACAGAAATAGTTGCGGATAAGCTCAGCTCCATGCTTCTCTTCAATGAAAAGATGGCGCTCCATGTATCACGTCCTATCCGCTGGGATTCCGACCATGTAATTCTCTTTAATGATGAGCTCCGTGAGCTGGCAGAAGAAATCGTAAAGAACGGTCCTGAAAATTTCTTTATCGGTCTCGATTATTTCGATGCATCCATAAACCGTGTATCTGCATGGACAAACGGTATCAGAAATATGGAAAAAGCGCTTCTCTACGCAGAGCTTGAGCCTAATGAAGAGCTCGCAAAACTTCAGGAAAAGCGCGATTTCACAGGAGTTATGTCCCTTCGTGAAGAAGTTCGCACACTTCCCTTCGGTGATGTATGGGATTACTACTGCGAGCAGCATAAAGTCCTGAAAGAGCATGACTGGTTTGCTGATTGCAGAAAATACGAAAAAGATGTTATGTCAAAACGCGTTTGACGCTGAAAAAAATACAAAAAAATGCGTTTTGTAGCCAAAAAAATACCTTTAAATGGACTGTATGTGGGGTATAATTTATTTAAAGGAGGGCGTATAAATGTTAAACATCAATTCAGATAAGTCCAGCATGAAACTTGTAATTTCTTTAGAGGGTAGGTTGGATACTACATCCTCTCCGCAGCTTGAGGAGTTTATCAAGAAAGAAGTTGGAAATACGAAGGAACTGGTTTATGACCTTAAGAATTTAGAGTATATTTCCAGTGCGGGCTTAAGAGTTCTGCTTTCTTCCCAGAAAATAATGAATAAGCAGGGCGCTATGGTTCTGAAAAATGTTTCTGAGGAAGTAATGGAAGTATTTGAGGTTACGGGGTTCGCAGATATTTTCAATATTCAGTAATTATGCATTTTTTAAGGGCGGGTTTATTACCGCCCTTATTTTTGTGCAGTTTTTTGATATGTAGGACTATAAGAAAGTCGCTTCGTCAGCCGAAATACAAATAGGCAGGATTTTGACTTTTTTTTAGGGGGATCGGATTATGGCTGATGGATTTAATGATAGAAGCATATTAAACAGGAAAAAGATATATGAAATACCGGCAGAGACCTTGATCCTTAAAGAGGGTGAAATAAACCTTGATATGTACAAGCTCGTGACAGGTCACGTGGAAATGTATACGGGCTATGGTACGGATAATGAGGTATTGATCGGCATGCTTGGACCCGGAGCATGCTTTGGGGAGTTTGGGCTTCTTACCGGAAAACCTGCTATATACACTATCGTCACATATTCCAAGTGTGAGATCCTGCGTGTTACGGAAGGAATGATGGGCGACTTTATTGAGGATAATAAGGAATCTATCCTTCAGATAATGAAAAACATGGCAAATACCATGTTGAAGATGCAGCGTCAGATAAGCGATCTCACTCAGGAACTGGCTGAGGCAGAGGGGCGTGCAGGTGACGCTGTGACCATTACGAAAGAAAATATCAGACAATATGCCATTGGCGATCTGAATTTTAGGAGAGAGCCTGCGAAGATGAGATTTTTGAACAGGAATCGAGAAAAAAGATAAATATGGTTGTCACATTAAATGAGAATCTTGATAAGTCTGTTACGGAAACATTACCTGTGATGTCAGAGAGCATAAAGTGGTTCAAGGGTGAAGCTGAACAATTCGATGACATCACAATGATAGGATTCGAGTTCAAAAAGCCTTTGAATTAAATCTGAAATCGTAATTTGTTTCGTCAAACTGACAAAATGTTACAAATTCAAAAATTTTTGCTTACGAAAAAATTTTTATGGTGGTAATATGTAGCATGCTACTTGTAGCGTGCTACATATTTTTTTCGAAGCACTTAACGAGGTATTTTCGAGCTTAGTGCAATTTTTTATGGGGTACTTTTATGAATTTTGATAATGTAGAGCTTTCAGAAGCTGTGGTTGAGAAGCTGTGCGAACCGGATGTGGGCTTTCTCATAAAAACCATTTCAGAAAAATTCAAATGCTCGGTAGATGTGGCAACAGGTTCACTTGGACTCACCATGTCGCAGATGCTGGTCCTTATCATATTGAACAGACTGGGCGGGACTGCGAATCAGAGAACGATCGAGAAAGCTCTGGATGTATCGCATCCAACTGTAGTGGGACTGGTGGCACGGTTAGAAAAGAATGGATTTGTAACATGCAGTATCGATCCTGAAAACCGCCGGAATAAGATAGTCGGACTCACTGACAAGAGCCGGGATGCGCTGAAACATTTTGAAGACGGACACAGATTGTTTTTACGAAAAGTGTTCAAGGGCTTCACAGATGCAGAATCCGAGGAATTTATCCGCATGTTGATGAAACTGCGGTCAAACCTTGGACTTTCAAATTGACAATATGATTTCTGCTTGGTGCAGAGCACTTTAGTTTACGAAATCATTTAAATATATTTTTTAAGGAGGAACCTGAATGATAAAAGTTTTGACAAAAAGTATTCGGGAATACATGAGATCGACGATCCTTACGCCGGTCTATGTGGCTCTGGAAGTGCTGCTTGAGTGCATACTTCCTTTTGTAATGGCTGACCTTATTGACCATATGAATGGTACTTCAATGGAGCCTGTAGTGAAATACGGGGCTATTCTTCTTGTTATGGCATTTGCGTCACTTTTCTTTGGAGTAATGTCCGGAAGAGAAGCAGCTACTGCATCCTGCGGTTTCGCAAAAAATCTCCGTCATGACATGTTTTACAGGATCCAGTCATTTTCATTTGCGGATGTAGATAAGTTTTCTTCTTCATCTCTCGTAACAAGAATGACTACAGATGTAACAAATGTTCAGAATGCATTTATGATGGTCATCCGAATCGCAGTCAGAACGCCTCTTATGATGATCTTTTCACTGATCATGGCTTTTTCCATCAATGCGAAGCTTGCACTAATTTTTGCAGTGATGATACCGGTAGTGGGTTTTGCGCTTGGAATGGTGATCCGTACGGCGTTTCCTATCTTCCGCAGGATCTTCCACAAGTATGATGCACTTAATACTTCTGTACAGGAAAATGTATCTGCTGTACGAGTAGTCAAGGCATTTGTAAGAGAAGGTTACGAGCAGGAAAAGTTCGGAAAAGCATCAGAGGATGTAAGACAGGAATTTACCCTGGCTGAGAGAGTTGTATCTCTTAATAATCCGTTCCTTACATTTGGTATTTATACATCACTCCTTCTCTTAAACTGGTTTGGTGCAAATGTCATTATTTCATCGCATGGTTCTGCGCTCTCAACAGGTGAGCTTACATCACTTATCACATACGGCGTTCAGATCATGATCTCGCTCATGATGTTCTCTATGGTTGTTGTTATGATCACCATCGCATCTGAGTCTACAGAGCGTATCGTTGAAGTGATGCAGTATGAGCCGACTCTCGTAAGTCCTGAAAATGGTGAGATGACGGTGGCTGACGGAAGCATTGACTTTGAGCATGTTTCGTTCCGTTATGCCGGAAACAGCAAGAAAAAGGCGCTTTCCGATATCGATCTTCATATCGGTTCCGGTGAGACCATTGGTATCATCGGCGGAACAGGTTCTTCAAAGACAACCCTTATCCAGCTGATCTCAAGACTTTATGACGTTACCGAAGGTACGGTCAAAGTCGGCGGAAAGGACGTTAAGGAATATGATCTGAAGGCTCTCCGTGACCAGGTTGCAGTTGTTCTGCAGAAAAATGTACTTTTCTCAGGAACCATTAAGGATAATCTCCGCTGGGGAAAGAAGGATGCAACTGATGAAGAGATACTTCACGTGTGCAGGCTTGCGCAGGCTGACGAATTTGTACAGCTTTTCCCTGATAAATATGACACATGGATCGAGCAGGGCGGTACAAACGTATCAGGCGGTCAGAAGCAGAGACTCTGTATTGCAAGAGCACTTTTGAAAAAGCCGAAGGTGCTGATCCTCGATGATTCGACCTCTGCGGTTGATACAAAGACTGATGCACTCATTCGCCGTGCATTTGCAGAGGAGATACCTGATACTACAAAGATCATCATTGCCCAGAGAGTGTCTTCCGTACAGGATGCTGATCAGATCATCGTTCTTGACGGAGGACGGATCGTTGAAAAGGGTACACATGATGAACTCCTTAAGGAAAAGGGTATCTATAGTGAGCTTTATACCTCTCAGACAGGAAAGGAGGCGTAAAAATGAATAAAAAACTTGCAGTAAAACCGGGAACTTTTTCACGTCTCCTGAAATATATCCTGAGTAAATATACGGGAACTATCATCATTGTTATGATCTGCATCATTTTCTCAGCACTGTCAGCTACGGTCGCAACAGTTTTCATGCAGAGACTTATTGATGAATGTATCATTCCCGGAATGACGACCGGAATGGACAGCGTGTACAAAAAAATGGTATCGCTGATCCTTACAATGGGATTTATCTATGTGCTCGGAGTTCTGGGCAACCTGATCTATACACAGCTCATGGCTGTTGTAACACAGGGAACGCTGAAGAGTCTTCGTGATGACATGTTTTTCAAGATGGAAACTCTTCCCATCAAGTATTTTGATACTCACGCCCACGGCGACATCATGAGTACTTATACTAATGATGCGGATGCGATCCGTCAGCTTATCGGACAGAGTCTGCCGATGATATTTCAGTCTACACTGACTATTGTATCTATCTTCCTTATGATGCTCTTTTACAGTGTCTGGCTTACGATAGTTGTTGCCGGTGTATGTTTCCTCATGATGACTATTTCTAAAAAGTACACAGGTGCCAGCACCAAGTACATGATCCGCCAGCAGGAATCTCTCGCTGCCGAAGAAGGCTTTATCGAGGAAATGATGGGTGGACAGAAGGTCATTAAGGTGTTCACTCATGAGGAAGAGAGTGAAAAGAAATTTGACGAATACAATGAAAAACTTTTTATAAATGGTGAAAAAGCTCATAAAGCAGGTAACGTGCTGATGCCGATTCTCGGAAACGTGGGAAATCTCATGTACGTTGTTCTGGCGGCGGTAGGAGGAACCCTTGTTATCATGGGGCTTCCGAACTTAAGCCTCAGAGGTGTTTCACCTATTTCCATCGGTATCATCGTGTCATTCCTCAGCATGTCCCGTCAGCTCTCACAGACTATCGGACAGGTTTCTATGCAGGTTTCCATGATCGCCATGGGTATCGCGGGAGCAAGCCGTGTATTTGAGCTTATCGACGAGGAACCCGAGTCTGATGATGGATATGTAATGCTGGTCAATGCTTACAAGGATGAAAACGGCAAGATCCACGAAACTGAAAAGAAGACGGATTTCTGGGCATGGAAGCATTATCACAAGGACAGTGATACCACAACATATCAGGAGCTTAAGGGTAACATCGAGATGGTTGATGTTGATTTCGGATACGTTCCTGAGAAGCTCGTCCTTCACAATGTGAGCCTCTATGCAAAGCCGGGTCAGAAGATCGCCTTTGTAGGTGCGACAGGTGCAGGAAAGACCACTATTACTAACCTTATCAACCGCTTTTATGATATTCCTGACGGAAAGATCCGTTATGATGGTATTAATATAAATAAGATCAAGAAACCTGATCTCAGAAGATCACTCGGAATAGTTCTTCAGGAAGTTAATCTGTTTACCGGTACGGTAATGGACAATATCCGTTATGGACGCCTGGATGCAACTGATGAAGAGTGTATCGAAGCAGCCAAGCTTGCAAATGCAGATGATTTTATTACGAGACTTCCTGATGGATATGATACGATGCTCACGGGTAACGGCTCACAGCTTTCTCAGGGTCAGAGACAGCTCATTTCTATTGCCAGAGCTGCTGTTGCGGATCCGCCGGTAATGATTCTCGATGAGGCTACAAGTTCTATTGATACACGTACTGAGGAGCTTGTTCAGAGAGGTATGGATAACCTCATGAAGGGCAGAACTGTATTTGTAATTGCACATAGACTATCGACAGTTCGTAATAGTAATGCTATTATGGTCCTCGACCACGGAAACATTATCGAACGTGGAACACATGAAGACCTGTTGGCACAGAAGGGTACCTACTATCAGTTATACACAGGTGCCTTCGAACTGGAGTAATTAATGGACGGAGCAATTTTTGACATGGATGGTCTTCTCTTTGATACTGAGAAGATCTGGCAGAGAAAGTGGCATGATGTCGCTGATGAAATGGGCGTTACATTGCCTGATGAGTTTAAGAACGAGATCACTGGTTCCAGCGGACCTTTTATGAACAAGGTAGTATGTAAGTACTATCATGTGGAGGACGGAGCTGAGATCATTAAAGACGTTTATGAACGTGTGCATACGGAAGCACAGGCACATGTAGATATGAAGAAGGGTGTTGTTGAGATCCTCGATTATCTGAAAGACAACGGCTTCCTCATTGCAGTAGCAAGCAGTTCCTCAAGAAAGCAGATCCTGCACAATATTCAGTCTGCAGGTATCCAGAATTATTTCGATGCTATCGTGAGCGGTGTTGAGCTTAGCCGCGGCAAGCCGGCACCTGATATCTTCCTGAAGGCTGCAGAGCAGATCAAGTGCAGACCGGAAGACTGCTATGTATTCGAGGATGCGATTAACGGCGTAACCGCCGGACATGCAGCCGGATGCAAGACCGTAATGATCCCGGATATGCTCGAACCCGATGAAGAGACCATCAAAAAGACTGTTATGGTCTGCAAGGATCTCATCGAAGCAAAGGAAGCGATCCGCGAAGGAAAGATCTGATAATTAAAACAAAATGATTAAAGACCGTGAGGTTGTATATCAAGTTTTATCGATATACACCGCACGGTCTTTATCATTTGAATAAATCAAATATAGAAAATGTGGTTTTTCTATAAATTTTGTTGTAGACAGCTTTTTTTGGATTTTTAATAAATCCCATACCTTTTTTACCATATCCCGGAATCAGAGCCTTTTTGATGGCACGTTTAGCCCTTCCTGTAGTTCTTGCTTTCAAACTCTTTTTTAGGCTTGGTTTTCTAAGTCCGAATTTCATAAACATCCCCCTATGAATATGTAAAAGAGGTCAAATAAGAATAGACTTCTATTTGACCTCTTAAAAGATGCAGCATTATTTTGTATTGTAGTGATTATCTGTAGCAAACGCCGCAAGGTGTTCTTCCCATTGCCTGTGCCTGAGAAAGCGGTACAGCAACTACACCGTGCTTAATTGTTCTGCAATTTGCAGTATGATATCTGTTTCCGTCACCTGTTGCAGGAATGTAAACGATAGGATCATTTGCAGATGCTTTCTGCTGAGCCTGTAATGCAGCCGCCTGCTGAGCCTGTAATGCAGCCGCCTGCTGAGCCTGGAGAGCAGCTGCCTGCTGTGCCTGCTGAGCCTGAAGAGCAGCTGCCTGCTGTGCCTGCTGCTGTTGAGCAAGTGCGAGTGCCTGTTGCTGCTGAAGTTCCTGAGCTGCTGCGGGCTGAAGTGCCTGCATTGTCTGCTGAGCCTGTGCAAGCTGAACAGTTAAAAGCTGGTAGTTCTGAGCCTGTGTCGGATCAGCCTGAGCGAGAACAGCCGCCTGCTGAACCTGAGCAGTTAATGCAGCGACCTGAGCCTGAGCAGCCTGAAAGTCAGTCAGAGCGCTTGCATAGCATACGGTGTTCATTGCAAGTACAAACACACCAACAATGAGTAGTTTGAATAATTTCTTCATCCCTCTAATTCCTCCTTGGATATATTTAATAATTAAACATATGTAGTTTAGCGTTTTTTTTTTTTTTTTTCAACAGCTAATTTAAGAAATGCTTAAGGACTTATGTGCAAAATGTTAAGAAATCTAATTTTATCAGATAACTGGATTGACACGGTCATGTATCGTATGTATAGAGGTTATACATTCCGGCATAACTTATTTGGAAATGATATAGATTGATAAAAATGACAAAAAATGATAAAGATTGATAAAGAGATTTCTATTTTAAATAATTATTTATCTGAGGGGGTAAAAATGAAGAGATTTTTAGCACTTGTTTTATGTGTGACGGTATGTGTTTCCTTTGCGGGATGCGAAGGGAAGGGGAGCGCGCCTGCGCCGACGGCTCAGACGGAAGAGATGAGCTTTTCCGATGCGAAGGTGAGCTTTCTTGGACCGGAGGGAACGTATACGCAGGAAGCATGTGAACAATTTTTTGCAGAGGAAGGAAAATATCTGCCATATGAGACTGTGGGCGATGCTGTGAAGGCACTCGTGAACGGTGATACGGATTATGCGGTGATTCCGCAGGAAAATACCATCGGCGGGGCTGTTATCGACTATGTGGATACGCTCATAGGGGAGACAAGTGTGTATGTGACAGGTGAAGTGGAACTGCCCATTAACCAGAATCTGCTAGTACTTCCGGGAACGGACGTAAGTGAGATTAAGACGGTATATTCCCATAAACAGGGTATCGCCCAGGGCAAAGAGTGGCTGCAAAAAAATGTACCACAATATGATGTGGTGGATCGACTTGTCTGACAACAAGTTTCACATGAAACAATTAAACGACACTTTTGCAAAAAATGATT
This sequence comes from Lachnospiraceae bacterium, assembly GCA_900168235.1. Lineage (GTDB taxonomy): Bacteria > Bacillota > Clostridia > Lachnospirales > Lachnospiraceae > NK4A144. Next base: position 49,564 of record FUZG01000004.1, read on the forward strand.
AAAGACTTGATAAAAAAACTCCGATATACAATGCGGAGTTTTTTATTTTAAAAATTCATTGGTGAGTATGTGAAAGGGGTCAAAGATGCTGAACATTTGCGAACGAATTGATGAGGAACTAACAACCCTGCAGCATGGCGATAATGTATTTCATGAGGCTTTGGAAAAAGTTAAGGAAGGTGAAGTTCGTTTTCATGTAACAGATAAGAGCGGGCGGGTTCCTGATTATGACCTTGCGTATACCTACAATATGCTTCTTTTCCCGGAAAATGTTCGGGCGATCATTACGAAAATGACTCAGGGCGGCTCTGTTTATGCGCCGTTCCATTCATATGATGAAAACGATAAAGATAATATTTGTCTGGATTTTCTGAAAGCATTTAAGAAGATCGAGTTTGAAGTGATCGATGAATACAGTATCGCAGTGGCTCGTGCTGCCCTTAAATATACAGATATAGATATTTATTATATTGATGACAGGCTTGAATGGTTTGTTGAAAATTCAGATAAACTGCATAAGGTGGAGAGTTTTTCTAATGAACGTGATAAGAATGTGCTCAGAGTAACGCCGAGTCCATTTGAGATGGGTTACACCAAGCGTGACTGGTCAACAGTATTTTCGCTGGCAGCATTCCAGAATCTGTTTTTTTGGCAGTCCTTTACTGAAGGTCAGAAGGGACCGTTCAAATATGTTGAAGTAGTTTTAACTCAGATCGCAGGAATCGGCGGAATACTGTCTTACATGTCAATGGTATCCAATGCTGCCTCTACAAGAGGACTCAAGGCATTTTTAAGACCCGGATGCACCAGATATCCGGAGAAATTGCTCTGCAAATATTTCAGGGTTAATCCGAAACCTGATGATGCCACAGAAGAAAATACTATCACGATCGTTGATCTCGCCGTATTTACGACAACATGGTTCTGCTGTCAGTATCCGGCAAGTTTTGATGAAAGCATCCTTGATGACAATTTTGCGGCAGAGATGCGTGAATATGCAGAGGCAGTTTTAGGCGGAAGAAAAGCGCTTGGCGTGCTTGCGAGAGGTACAGATTATATTACATCAAATCTCGGCGCAGACAGGACGCATGCGCGGGTTGAACAGATGATTCCGGTGATCCGTGAGTGGATGGAAGAAGGCGGATATGAGAAGATTTTCCTAGCAACAGAGGATCAGGATAACTTTGATCAAATGAGAAAGGCTTTCCCCGGAAAGATCATTGCTATTTCTCAGGAGAGAATGAGTGTTGCTGATATGAAGAAAAAGGGAACAACACTTATTTATGAGTTTGAGCAGAAAAGTAATCAGGGTCAGGAGTATAACGATGCCCTTGAAGACACCACGGTCAATTATTTCTATGCTCTTTATATCCTGTCAAAATGTGATGCATTCCTCTGCTCAGGACAGTGCAACGGCTGGGATACTGTACGGTCATTAAACGGCGGAAAATTTGAGCGGGAGAGAAAGCTCATGGTAGTCCTCGAGGGTGATCCCGAGATAGAGAAATGGAAGGAAATCCGTCCTGTAACCGCAGGAATGTTTGCAAGAGGCGTTTATCCTACAAGTAAAGCGTTCTTTATGACGAGCCGGTTTGATCTCAATGAGAAGGTTGATCCCGATGCTGTAAGAAAAGCCTGGGATAAAACATTGAAGGTTTATCCTTATATGTCATATGCGGTGGCGACCAGAGCGGGAAAACTGGTATTGCTGGAAAATGACCGTCCATTCGTCATAGAAGAGACCAGTGAAGTGATAGAACCCTTTGAAAGAGCGGGTAATTTCCATACGGTGACTTTCTGTTATCTCACAAATACGCTTTGGATCTATGCAGATCATGTGCCTTTTGACGGAACTGGATACGAGCGCGTTCTTGAGACTTTCTTCTACCACTATTACTGCATAACAGACGGCAAAGAATATTCGGTTCCTGAAGGTGTCTATACAGAAAAGGACGGCGCAGTGGATGGGACGGAAATCGATGCATATCAGATGGTAGATGCCATCGATCCGAAGGTCATGATGGCAGGCATGGGCAAGGGAGACACATTCGTATTAAAGGAATGTATCCGTGATGAGCTGTTTCTTACAAAGGAAGACTGCCGCGGATACTGCATAAGCGTACCGAGCGATGAGTTCATGAATTATGCAAAATCTGTGAAGGGAAGTCCGATGTCGCTCCTTTCTGTATTTTTGGCAAGGGCGGTTGAAAGAGTGCATCCTGAGAATAAACTTCCTATAAGCACGATGTCTCCTGTCAGCGTACGTAAAGTCATGGGAAATGCAAATTCCCTTCTTCACCAGGTAGTTCATGCGCCTTATGAATTTAAGCCGGAGGACCTGGAAAAAGACGATGCGACATTAAACGGCATGTACAGAGGTTTCCTCAAGGGATTTTCCTCAGAGCAGAATATAAAGACCTTATGCGGTGTGTACCGCGGTATCTGCGAAGGCTACGCAAAGGCATTTGCAGCAGGAGCTCTTGATAATGTGATCATAGAGACGAGATCCGGAATAAAGCCTTCTATAGGTGTCAGCTATCTCGGAACCTTAAAAACGGCTGAATACGGAAACAGGATCCGTATGACAGCTTTCCATGCGATGCAGGAAAAGGGCGTCATGCTCCAGGTAACGGAAATTGGTGATCATTTCTACATCGACTGGTATCAGGGCTTCCATGGCGAAATGTATGCAAAGGCTATGCGTGATCTGATGATAGAGGCAGGAATGAGCGGCGCGATACTGGAGCGTGTTGAATAAAAACATTTTTGACATTCTTACGTATTGATTGTATGCTAATATCCTGTCTAAAAAATTTGAGCCAAAAGGCTTAGATATCAGAAAGGATTTATATTTACATGGGTATTGTCGTAATCGGAGCAACAATGGTTGATATCAAGGGTTATCCTGATTGTCAGTATATCCCCGGAGGAAGAAACGCAGGTAAGATCGTTCAGGTTCACGGAGGCGTTTCCAGAAATATCGCGGAGGATATTGCAAATGTTGAGCTGAAGCCTACATTTGTCACAGCTCTTGATGACGGCCCGCTCAGTGCTGATGTACTTAATAAGCTGAAGCGCCATCATGTAAATACTGATTATACAGTTATCTGCGAAAATGGTCTCGGAACATGGCTTGCCGTTTTCGATAATGAAGGAGATGTAACAGCATCTATTTCAAGCCGCCCGGATCTGTCAGGTATCGGTGATCTTCTCGATGAAAAGGGCGATGAGATCATCAAAAATGCGGACAGCGTGACAGTTGAGATCGATATGGATTCTACGATCGTAAAAAAGATCACTAAACTTGCAGAAAAGCACGGTAAGAAGGTATTCGCCGTTGTTTCCAATATGTCTATCGCTATCGAGCGCCGTGACCTTGTGCAGAAGGTTGACTGCTTTGTATGTAATGATGACGAAGCCGGTCTTTTCTTCTCTGATGATTACTCTGACAAGACACCGGAAGAGCTTGCTGAGATCATAAGCTGCAAGATCAAGGCTGCAAAGATCAAGCGTATGGTAGTGACAATGGGCGGTAAGGGCGCAGTTTACGCAGAAGAGAATGGAAACTACGGCGTATGTCCTCCGGTTCCCGTTGCAGTTATCGATACAACAGGCGCAGGAGATGCATTCTTCTCAGGTGTAACTATCGGTATGACCTACGGAAAGTCCATCGCTGATTCCTGCAGAATCGGTGCAAGACTCGCTTCCTCTGTTATCTCAAACAAGGAAAACGTATGTCCCAGATTCCTTCCTGAAGAATTTGGCTTAAAAATCTAAATAAAAACTTCGTAATTTAACGAATCATTTGAGGCGTGAGCGGCATAAAATTGTCCTGTATTGTACTTTTGTCAGAACAATTAAAAAATTGCCAACTTGCGCCTCGATTTTTGATAACATGATGTAAGGGTTTCAAGCTCAAAGGTCGTTCGTGCTTGCACGAAAAGAGCTTTGAATTTGAAAGCCGCCAAACACGAGCAAGAAGCGTGAAACGCGTATTGCGAGTTTTTGCAGAATTGCGTCAGCAATTCGTGACATCAGTAAGGGTTTCAAGCTCAAAGGTCGTTCGTGCTTGCACGAGGAGGACATAAGTAATAGTTCAAAGGACAGAAATATATATGAAACTTGATAGAGAACACGTCCGCAGGGTTTTTACAGAATATACGGATCAGTATGATTCTTCGGATATAAAAGTCGCACTGAAGATCGAGCACACCTTTAAGGTCGCAGAAATCGCAGCGCGTATCGCAAGATCACTCCATCTCTCAGAAGATGACGAGAATCTTGCATGGTTACTGGGTATGCTTCACGACGTCGGCCGTTTTGAGCAGTTACGACGTTATCACACATTTTTTGATGGAAAATCTGTAAATCATGCAGCATTAAGCGCTGATATACTTTTTGATAAAGACGGCGGGACAGCCGAAGGACAGCCAAAACAGATGCGGATTCGTGATTACATTGAAGACGCGTCAGAGGATGCAGTGATAGAAAAAGCAATACGACTGCACAATGTTTTCAGGCTTCCTGAGCAGATGGAAGAACGGGAATTGATGTTTACCAATATTCTCAGAGATGCTGACAAGATTGACATTCTCAGAGTAAACTGCGAGATCCCGATGAATGAGATCTATGACTGTCCGATCGAGCATCTGAAGATCGACCGGGTCACACCGGAAGTCCTGACAGATGCATTGAGCTGCAAAAATGTTGACAGAGGTCATGTGAAACGGCCTATAGATCATTTGTTTACACACATCTCACTTACATTCGGAATGGTTTATCCGGAAAGCTTTCGTATCACAAAAGAACAGGGATTCTTAAAACAGATGATGTCCTTTGAGAGCGGAGATCCTGTGACGGCTGAGGGGTTGTCAGAGCTCCACGATGCAATGGAACAGTTTATGCTGGGCAAGGCAGGCTGAATCTGTTATGAAACGCAGTACAGGCGGTTAAAGCCTGAGGGGATGCTGCGCTTGCACGAGAGTATTTATGGGGTTAGGTATATGGACAAAAAAAGCTATGAGGAACGTGCGGCAGAGCTGGTAAGGATCATTACAGAAAAACGTACCGATCTTGATGCCACGGTCACAGAAGACCTGGAGAAGCTTCTGGAGATAGCATCTGAGCAGAATGACGATGAAATGTGCGGTTATGCATATTATCATCTTGCCGAGGCGTATTTTTTCCATGATCTTGGTACAGATAAGACCAGACGCTATTTGCTGGAAGGCATACAGTACCAGGAACTTTCAGGAAACCGTACACTGGTAGCACGTTCCTATAATCTTTTGGCAACGATAGTCTGCCTCGGAGATAACATGATGCTGGCAATGGATAATTACATGACAGCACTCAGTTACTGCGATGAAAACGATCATTCTACCAATATCTACGGTATTATCCTTTCAAATATTTCCAGAGTTTATATAAAACTAAATGACAAAACTACGGCAATGGAATATCTGAAACGTGCGATCCCCTATATTGAGGATTACCGTGAAGATGCCATGTACGAGCGGAATATCCGTACATGCTATATCCTTCTTGCGAACCTGCACCTCGCTATAAATGGTGACCTTCATGAAGCTCATAAGTGCATAAGGCACATGATCGACGTGATAGAGCCGGAGAACGGATTTCGGGATTTTGAAAAAGATATCTGTTTTATCGCGCTTGAAATTCGTATGCTCCATATGGAGGGCAGAGAGGAGAAATATCAGGAAAAAATCGGACTTCTCCTTGATCAGATAAGAGAAAATACGGTCATTATCGATGAGCTCGAGGATATATACGAGATCTGCAAGATGCTTCTGGAATTTGATGAACTTGATGCGCTGAGCGAGATCGGTGCGATAGTTTACAGAGTCATGCAGGATATCCCGATCTCAAGTGTCCGCCTTCGTTTTGTAGAGCTTCAGATTGAATTTTTACGTAAAAAAGGTGATCATCAGCTGGCGGATAAATTCTGCGGATGCTACTTTGATATTTCCAGAGAAAAGCAAAAATCCGACACCATTGAGTATCTTTTTGCGGTCAATGTCCGCAGAAGCATCGAGGAACTGAAGAAAAAGCAGGATTCCATGAAGAAGGAAAATGACCGTCTGATACGGCAGGCAGAGGTTGATGAGCTCACAGGGCTCCCGAACCGCTACAGCCTGAACCGCATCTCGGATGATCTCTTTGAAAAGGCGTGCCGCGAACACCGCTCTTTGGCAGTGGAAATTTTTGATATTGACTGCTTTAAGCAGTTCAACGATACTTTCGGACATCAGGCAGGAGACAGATGCCTTAAAAAAGTCTCTGAAGTCGTTATGCAGTTCTGCCGGAAGCATGATCATATTTATGCTGCCCGTTACGGCGGTGATGAGTTTATCCTGATGTATCTCGGACGGAATGATATGGAAGTTCAGGATCTGGCAGAAGACCTGCGAAACCGCATTTCAGATCTGAATATGGCAAACCCGAATGCGTCTGATGCGCCTATAGTTTCTATTTCCCAGGGAATCAGAAATTCGGTGCCCCGTGAGGGAAATAAGCTCTGGGACTACATGTACACCGCGGATAGTGCGCTTTATCAGGTGAAGCAGACTCAGCGCGGCGGCATCAGGATACTGCACAATGCATCTCTTTCGGAGGATATGGTTTCAGTCGAAAAATTTGCAAAGGCGAAGTGACATGATAACCCAATAATGATAGAATAAAATTTGATTTTGAAAAATTTATTTTGTTGTTATCTTTGTGAGGTACTATGTCTGAAATAAATCGAGAGCTTAACTGGGCGATACTCGGAACCGGAGCTATTGCGCATGAAATGGCAGAGGGACTTAAGAAAATGGGAAAGGTCCCTTACGCCGTTGCAAACCGCACCTATGAAAAGGCGGTGTCATTCGCTGAAAAATACGGCGTAAAGACCGTTTATGAAAATGTGGATGATCTCTTTGCGGATGAAAACGTGGATATCATTTATATCTCAACTCCGCATAATAAGCACTATCCATATATGAAAAAAGCGCTGGAGAGCGGAAAACACATTCTGGTCGAAAAGGCTATCACGCTTAACAGTGATGAGCTGGATGCAATGATAAAGCTTGCGGAGAGCAAAAATCTGGTCATTGCCGAAGCTATGACTATCTGGCACATGCCTATATACAAGAAGATCAGAGGTATCCTTGAAAGCGGAGAGCTTGGAAAAGTCCAGATCATGACAGTGAACTTCGGAAGCTATAAGCCCTATGATATGTCGAACCGCTTTTTCAATATGGAGCTTGCAGGTGGTGTGCTCCTTGATATCGGTGTTTATGCCCTCAGTATGGTCAGAAACTTTATGTCAGAGGCGCCTGACAGGGTATTGAGCCAGTGGAGACCTTCACCTGCGGGATCTGACGAGCAGGCATCGATCATTCTCATGAATAAGCAGGATCAGATGGCTTCGGTCGCACTTTCTCTGCACTCAAAACAGCCGAAGCGTGCTATCATCAGCTGCGAAAAGGGCTATATCGAAGTGATGGATTATCCCCGTGCAGATAAGGCAGTTATCGTTGATGCCGAAACAGGTGAAAAGCGCGAGATCACTGAGGGAACGACAGAAGATGCCCTTTACTACGAGCTCTGCGACATGGAGCAGGCAGTGAAGAGCGGCGATACCACTTCGCTTCAGCTCAGCAACTCAAAGGATGTAATGGACATAATGACCGCACTCCGAAAGGAATGGGGACTTAAATATCAGGAGGAAATCTGATAGAATATGAAAAATAATTTTGGAGATTTTTGATGTTCAAATTTTTGTTTAATCCGTCCTGCTTTACGTTTCAAAAGGATGGCAGGACGAAATGTTTTGTAGTACCGCCTGCGGCTATGTTCTTAAGGCTGGCGGTAGATGTGTTTTTTGTAATAATGGTTATGAGAGGCTATAAAGCCTTTTTTGAGAATGACATGCTGGAAAACAAGATGCAGGGGCTTTTTATCGGAACACTTGCGATGCTCCCAACAAGCCTCATGCTCCTGTTAGTTGGTAAGTTTAGAAAAAGAGTGAAGAACAGACCGCTGGAGCTGATCCGCTTAAAGGCAAGAAGGCGGATGTTCGCAGAACTCAAAATGCCGAAAGCCGAAGCTGTCACGACCAGTGAGATTAATGAGCTTTTAACTTCTCCGAAGATAGATCTTGCATATTATGTCAGTTCATTAGCCGGGGCTGCTTTAACTTTAGTGATGGCTGCACTGCTGGTCTATGACTATTATGCGAACCACTTTACAGGTCGCGTACTAAATGCATATATCTTTGGAACTCTGATGGGAGTACTGCTTAATATGTTCGTATTTTCAGGGGTTAAAAATGCAGTTAATAACTATTATCTTTTCAGCGAAATGAGGGAAGTCATCACGCTGAAGATCAATCATCAGTTCAATAAATAAATATTTTTAGCATAAAGAAAGCCGGTACAGACGTTGTGTACCGGCTTTCTTTGTGGTCTTATTTCTTTTCAATGATATTCTGACCGGATTTACGGATCTGGTCAAAGTCTATTTCGGGCATGAGCTCGGTCTTTATGATGTGGAGCATATCGTCCAGATTATCGAGTTCCTGCTTTGTAAATCTCTTTTTACATCGTTCTGCCACCATATCCAGATATTCCTGGCTGATACGGTAGTATTCCATGTATTTTTCGGTAGGGTGAAGATGATATTCACGCTTGTCCTCAGGGGACTGTATTTTTGTGATATAACCCTTTTTAATTAGATTATTTACCTTGTAAGCTGCATTCGGACTGGAAATACCCATGAGATCGGCAAATTCCGATACTGTAGGGTCGTGAAGTGCCATGATACATTCCATGCAGAAGGATTCTACGGTAGTAAGAGTAGCCTCTCTTTTTTCAAATCTTGAGAAAATCTGCATATAAAAATAAATGCGCATCGCACTATAAACTTCATTCAACGAATCTGCCAGCATGAGAACCTCCAAAATAAAAATGTGGCGACTGAGTTAATTAAAAAGCAACTTTACAAGTATACAATATTTTCAAAATTTTTGTTAAAAAAATTTAAGTTTTCTTTTTAATGTATCGGTATATTTGAAATATTATTTAGAACGCCTGCCGAGGTAAGCTCATCACTATATCTGCGGCAGGCGGCTTAAGTGTTATGTGTGTTGTGTATGGATAAGAGTTTTGCTGTATTACTCAGCGACTGCAAATACGAGCTCTGCACGGCAGGCGAGCTTTCCGTTTACGGTAGCCTTTGCCTTTCCGATGCCTACAGGGCCTTTCATTTCTACAACTTCACAGGAAAGCTCCAGAACATCTCCCGGAGTTACCTGCTGCTTAAAGCGTGCATTTTTTACACCGCCGAAAAGTGCGATCTTTCCCTTGTATTCAGGAAGGGAGAGAAGAGCGACTGCTCCGGTCTGCGCCAGTGCCTCAAGGATCAGTACACCGGGCATAACAGGCTGTCCCGGGAAATGTCCCTGGAAAAAGGGCTCGTTCATGGTAACGCACTTGATGCCCTTAGCCCATTTGCCGGACTCGTAATCCGTGATCCTGTCTACCAGTGCAAAAGGATAGCGGTGGGGCAGGATCTCAGCGATCTCAGCAGCAGTAAGTGTATTTGGTGTGCGCTCGACTGTTGTTTCTGTTGATTCACTCATTATAGTGAGCCCTCCTTATTCTGCCCTTGCAAAGATAAGGCATGCGTTGTGTCCGCCAAATCCAAGGCTGTTGCTCAGTGCATACTTGAGATCTGCATCTCTTCCTGTATTAGGTACGTAGTCCAGATCGCACTCAGGATCGGGAACCTTGTAACCAACTGTAGGCGGGATAAAGCCTTCCTCAAGAGCCTTTACGCAGAATACTGCCTCGACTCCGCCTGCGCCGCCAAGGAGATGACCTGTCATGGACTTTGTGCTGGATACGGCAAGTTCCTTAGCGTGATCGCCGAATACAGCCTTGATAGCAGCAGTCTCGCCTGAGTCGTTAAGGTGAGTTGATGTGCCGTGTGCGTTTATATAATCGATATCTTCAGGCTTCAGACCTGCATCCTCGATAGCGAGCTTCATGCATGCTGCACCGCCTTCTCCGTTAGGTGAAGGAGCAGTTACGTGGTAAGCATCACAGTTTGCACCGTATCCTACGATCTCAGCGAGGATCTTGGCACCGCGCTTTTTAGCGTGCTCATACTCCTCGAGAACGACAATACCTGTACCTTCGCCCATTACAAATCCGCTTCGCTCTGCATCAAAAGGGATGCTTGCGCGGTCGGGATCTTCAGCACGGCAGAGTGCTCTCATGCTTGCAAAACCGCCGATAGCGAGAGGAGTGATGGAAGACTCTGTACCGCCTGCGATCATAACGTCCTCATATCCGTCGCGTACACGGTGGAAAGCATCACCGATAGCGTTGCTTCCGCCTGCGCATGCAGTAACGGGACATGTGCACATTCCGCGGAAACCGTTTCTGATAGCGATATGTGCTGCAGCGATGTTGGAGATGGTCATAGGAATGTAATGAGGATTTACACGCTCAAATCCCTTTTCCATTCCGCGACTGTGCTCCTGCTCAGTCACATCGATACCACCGATACCGCTGGAGATGATGACACCTGTCTTGTCGTCAGGCTGCTCTTTATCTGCATGGATACCGCTCATCTCGATAGCTTCCTGTGCAGCTACAACTGCGAGCTGTGCAAAACGGGCCATGCTGCGGCTTTCTTTCTTAGTGATAACTGTGAAAGGATCGAAGTTTTTTACTTCTCCGGCAACCTTTACAGAAGATTCTGTTGTATCGAAAGCTGTGATAGGAGCGATGCCGTGGCGTCCCTCTCTGATGGACTTCCAGCTTTCTTCTACATTGTTTCCGGTCGGATTAACGGTTCCGATTCCGGTGATTACAACTCTACGTCTCATGTTTTTCCTTTCCGGGCGCGGGTCACATACCCATGCCGCCGTCTACGCCGATGATCTGACCTGTGATATAGGATGCTTCTTCTGATGCAAAGAAACGAACAGCGTTTGCAACATCCTCGGGACGTCCGCATTTTTTCATGGGGATTCCGGAGAGGATAGCTTCCTGTGCTTTTTCAGGAAGTACTGCTGTCATGTCTGTATCGATAAATCCGGGTGCAACAGCATTTACAGTCACATTTCTGCCTGCAAGCTCTTTTGCAAGGCTCTTTGTGAGACCGATGACTCCTGCTTTACTTGCGGAGTAATTTACCTGACCTGCGTTGCCGTGGATACCTACAACACTTGTGATGTTGATGATACGGCCCCAGCGCTTGCGGATCATCTTCTTAGCAGCTGCTCTGCAGCAGAAAAATGTACCGCGGAGGTTAAGACCGATAACATTGTCAAAGTCTTCGGCAGTCATACCGATGGCAAGTCCGTCCTTTGTACGGCCTGCGTTGTTTACGAGGATGTCTACTTGTCCCAGCTGCTCCTCAGCATAGTCGATAAGGGCGTTAGCCTGAGCTTCGTCTGATACATCAGCCTGGAAAACAAGGATCTTTACATCCTTATCACCTGCGGCTTCGCGGCAGAGAGAAGCTGTTTCCTCAGCTGCCTGTGCATTTCCTGCATAATTTATGATCACGCTGCAGCCGGCAGAAGCAAGAGCTACGGATATAGCGCGTCCGATACCTCTGCTTGCGCCTGTAACAACTGCATTACGGATCGTTGTTTCATTTATACTCATTTATATACTCCTCCTCAGGATCAGAGTTCAGCGATCATCGCATTGAAATCATCAAGTGTGTCGATGGAGAATGTTCTGTAAGCATCGGTTCCGACAGCCTTTGCGGTTTTCTTTACAAAGCCTGAAAGAGTCTTTCCGGGACCTACTTCGATAAAGGTATCTACACCGAGCTCGATCATCCTGCGGATGATCATTTCCATACGGACGCTTTTCTGAACCTGCTGTACCAGAAGCTCAGGAACAGCCTTGGATGTGCTTTCAGGAGTTACATCCTGTCCGCCGAGATCTTCGCTTGTGATCTCACGTCCGAGATAGTTGAACATTACAGGAATCTGCATAGGGTTGAAAGTGAGGCTCTCAAAACGCTTCTTAAGCTTATCGCCTGCGGGAGACATGAGGCTTGTATGGAAAGGTCCGCTGACCTTGAGCGGGATGCATCTGCGTGCACCTGCCTCGGAAGCGAGAGCGGATGCTGCATCTACAGCCTTTTTCTCACCGCTGATAACGAGCTGGCCCGGGCAGTTGAAATTGCAGATAGAAACAACACCTTCGGAAGATGCCTTGTCACAGCACTCCTGAAGCTTGTCTTCCTCGAGGTTCATAACTGCTGTCATACCGCAGTCGATACCTTCTGCTGCATCCTTCATTGCTTTTCCGCGGAAAGCGACTGTCTCAACTGTTTCCTTAGGATCAAGAACACCTGCAGCGGAAAGAGCAGAGTACTCACCGAGGGAAAGACCAGCAGCGTAGTCGATCTGTACATTTTTTTCCTTGAGCATCGCTGTGACACCCATGGCAAATGCTGTCATACAGGGCTGTGTATATTCAGTCTGGCTTAAAAGTCCGTTGGGATCTTCAAAGCACATTTCGTGCAGATCGAAAGAGAGCTCGGCTGCGTCAAATGCCTTTCGGAATGTTTCAGATGCTTCGTAGAAGTCTTTACCCATTCCTGCATGCTGACTTCCCTGTCCTGCGTAAAGAATTGCTGTTTTCATGTGTTTTGCTTCCTTTCGATCAAAATTCTCCGCCTGTGATGTCTGCGAAGATATCTGCAATAGAACGGATCTCTTTTACCTGACCGCAGGTCTGACCTGCCATGAGGCTTCCGGTCTTTGTATCACCGTCAAATACGGCGCGGCGGAGAGAGCCGAGAGTGAACTTTTCGAGCTCCATCTTATCTGCGCCGGCTTTTTCCTGCTTGATATATTCGCGTGTCATCTGATTTTTAAGGACACGTACAGGAGTACCGCCGATACGGCCTGTAACAACTGCGTCATTTCCCTTTGCCTTGATGACAGCGTTTTTATAATTCTCGTGGATCGGACACTCAGGGGATGCGAGGAGGACGGTTCCTACCTGTACACCGCATGCGCCGAGAGCGAGAGCAGCCTTGAACTGTCTGTTATCTGCGATACCGCCTGCTGCGATGACAGGGATATTTACTGCGTCGCATACCTGGGGTACGAGAGTCATGGTGGTCATTTCGCCGATGTGACCGCCGCTTTCGCAGCCTTCTGCAATAACTGCATCAGCTCCGAGGTCTTCAAGGTGCTTTGCGAGGATAGCTGCTGCGACTACCGGAATTACAACAATTCCTGCATTTTTGAAGCTCTCCATGTATTTTGCAGGATTGCCTGCACCGGTTGTTACAACGGGAACTTTTTTCTCGACAACGATCTCTGCAAATTCGTCTGCTGCCGGATGCATGAGCATGATATTTACACCGAAAGGCTTATCAGTGAGGCTTCTGCACTTGTCGATCTCTTCGCGGAGCATATCGGGATTCATTCCGCCTGTTCCGATGAGTCCGAGTCCGCCTGCATTTGAACATGCCGCAGCAAATGTTCCGTTTGCGATGTTAGCCATACCGCCCTGAATGATGGGATAGCGTGTACCAAGAATTTCGTTAAGATATTTCATGATCTTTCACCTTTGTTTTTTAGTATAGGAACTACCGCTTTTGATCAGATTGATCAGGCTTTAGGCGCATAGCTTAAGAGAACGCCTGCTTCGGTGAGACCGCCGCCAAAACCTACGAGCATTACAGAGTCACCGGACTTTACCTTACCTGATTCACAGAGTTCGTTAAGTGCCAGCGGTACGGAAGCAGCACTTGTATTTCCGAATCTGTCCATATTTTTGTAAAACTTTTCTGTCGGAGCTTTGTACTTCTTTACTACATGGTCGATTATGCGGGAATTTGCCTGATGGCATACCACCCAGTCAACATCGTCCATGGTCTTTTCTGATTTTTCAAAAATACCGTTGATGACTCTCGGGATAGCAGAAACAGCGAACTTAAACACATTTTTTCCGTTCATGGAAACATAGGACTTGCCATCTGCTTCGTTTATGCCGGGAACAAGGATATCCTTTGCACCGCAGGCACCCTGAATGCTGTAATACATGGTGTCATCTGCTTCGTAAACCGCAGCGCCTGCTCCATCGCCGAAGAGTACGCATGTGGTGCGGTCTGTCATATCAAGGATCTTTGAAAGCTTTTCAACACCGATAACAAGTGCATATTTTTTACCATTGGCTGACAGGAAACCGCGGGCAACTTCTGTTCCGTAGATAAATCCTGTGCATGCTGCATTTATATCAAGTGCTGCTATATCTGTGGGAAGTCCCAGAGCTTCCTGTATGAGGCAGGCTGTGCTGGGACAGGCAAATTCTGCTGAAAGTGTGGCTACGACTACGCATCCGATCTGTTCTTTATCGATATTGGCGCGCTCAAGTGCCTGTGAAGCTGCCTTTATCGCGAGATCTGTTGTGCTTTCGTTTTCACCGCAGAAATATCTGGAATGGATTCCGGTTCGCGGATAGATCCATTCATCGCTTGTATCGACGATCTTTGAAAGATCATCGTTTGTAACGACACGGGAGGGGAGTGCACCTCCGGTCGCGATTATCTTGAGTCCTGTCATGCGCTGACTGCTCCAATCTTTCTGAATTTTTCTTTTCTGTCGATAAGGATCTGCTCCGGTGTGAGCTGCATGAGAGCGGAGAGATTCTTTTCGAGCGCCATATCAAGACTTCCGTAGAGGCGCTTGGGGTTTTCCTGGGCTCCGCCGAGGGGTTCCTGGATAATCTCGTCTGCAACGCCTGCTTCTTTCAGGTCATCTGCTGTGAGCTTCATGATGGCGCATGCTTCGCCGTGACGGGAGGAATCCTTCCAGAGGATACTTGCAAATCCCTCAGGGCTTAAGACAGAATAGATCGCATACTCAAGCATGAGGATCTTGTTTGCAACACAGATTCCAAGCGCGCCGCCGGAGCTGCCTTCGCCTGTTACGACTGAAATTACGGGTACGCGGAGTCTGGACATGGCAGCGAGATTTTTTGCGATCGCTTCACCCTGACCGTGTTCCTCTGCATCGATTCCCGGAAATGCGCCCGGAGTATCAACAAATGTGATGATGGGACGTCCGAATTTCTCTGCCTGCTTCATGAGACGGAGAGCTTTGCGGTATCCCTCAGGCTTTGCCATACCAAAATTGTATTTAGCGCTTGTTTCCGCAGTATGACCCTTTCTATGACCGAGAACAGTCACAGGGATACCGTGGAAGCGCGCGATTCCGCCGTACATTGCAGGATCATCGTCATAAAGATGGTCACCGCGCTGTTCAAAGAAATCTGTGAAGAGATTTTCGATGAAATCGTCGATATGCGGACGCTCGATCTTTCGCGCAAGGTAAACCTTGTCCTCAGGAGTCAGGCTTGTGCAGGGGCGGAGAGCCTTTGCCTTTTCAATAGAAAGGAGCAGTACATCCTGATCATTTTCAGTTTTTCCTGCTGCGCGCAGTTCTCTGATCCTGCTCTCGATCTTTTCTGCTTCTAAAAGAGAATCTCTGATCATATTGCGTCCATCCTCCTTGTAAATCTTGAATCCACATGAAGCTTCAGCACATCATAAAGTGTCTGCTTCATTTCTTCTCTGGGCACGATCTTGTCGATGAAGCCGTGCTTTAAGAGATACTCACTTCTCTGGAAGCCCTTCGGGAGCTTCTGACCGATGGTCTGCTCGATAACACGGGGGCCTGCAAAACCGATGAGTGCGTTAGGCTCTGCAAGAGTGATATCGCCGAGAGTAGCGAAACTTGCTGTTACACCGCCTGTTGTGGGATGTGTGAGATAGCTTATGTAAAGACCGCCATGCTCTGAAAATTCTTCAACAGCTGCGCTTGTCTTTGCCATCTGCATGAGAGAGTAGATACCTTCCTGCATTCTGGCACCGCCGCTTGCAGAGAAGATAACAAGGGGAAGACGATGGATATCCGCAAATTCCACCGCGCGGGTAACCTTTTCGCCAACGACTGAGCTCATAGAACCCATAAAGAATCTTGTATCAAGTACAACTGCCACGATATGGATACCGTTCACACGGCCTTCCGCAGTGACCGCAGATTCGTTGATCCCGGTCTTTTTCTCCAGCTGCTTGACCTTTGCTTCATAACCGGGAAAATCGATCTTGTCTGTAGTGATCATATCCTGGTTAAATTCTTTCATTGTTCCTTCGTCAAAAATTGCATTGAGCCGGTTCGCAGCAGTCATGGGGCGGTATTTTCCGCAAGTGGGACAGATGTTCAGATTTTTGTCCCATACCTCCTTGAGAGCGCGGCGGCTGCAGGCTTTACATGTGATATATTCAGGAGAGGGTTTTCCCGTTATACGTTCAAACACCGATTTGAATTTACTTACTTCTTTTTCCATGTTTTCTCCAAATATTGTCAGGACCGGTCGTGCTTTAATATCCTGACCGTGTCACGGATTTAAGAAAGGATGCAAACCACAAGGTCCGCATCCTTTTTCCGTCTGTTCTTAAGCTTCAGGCAGTTGCGCCCTTGAGATACTCAACGATATCGCCTACTGTAGCGAGCTTAGCGAGCTGCTCATCAGGAATCTTGATGTTTGCTGCTTCTTCAAAAGCCATGTGAAGTTCTACAAGATCCAGAGAATCAGCCTCAAGGTCTTCCATAACGCTTGCTTCGGGAGTTACCTTGTCCTCGTCGCATCCAAGAGTGTCAACAATGATCTGCTTTACCTGTTCGAAATCCATGATTTTTTCCTTTCGTTTCCGGGAATGAATTTGAACTTTATCTAAAAGTTCACCCGCATAATGACCGGGATTTTCATCACCGGCTGTTTCATTTTTTGAGATGCGTCATGTAGTTCTCATAACTGCATCACAGTTTAATGATAACTAAATACGATTTATCTAAATCATATTTAACTAAAGCACACTTAATATTTACACTAACATCATTTTTTTGTCAACAATAATTTCAAAGTTGAGTGGTAAAAAGTACAGTAATCCGTTGTAAATTGTGCTATTGTGGGGGAGGAGTAAATATTTAGGAGGGAAAGTATAATGAGAAAAGAATCAGATCACATCACTATCAGTAACATCGGGCTGAAAAAGGGCGCTCCCTGCATAACAAAGGATATTTTTGAACGCGCTGACGAGATGATAGCCGAATTTGAGCTTGATCATAAAAAAGCTCTTCATGCGAGACTTATATTTGAAGAAACAGCAGGTATGCTTTCAAACATAGCAGGAGAATTTACTGCAGATGTGTGGTTTGAGGAAAATAATCACAACTTCAGCTTAAAACTCAAGGCAAAAACAAGAATGGATCTTGATAAGAAGAACGATCTTCTTTCCGTGGCAAGTGATAAGAAGAATACGAAGGTTAAGGGATTCATGGATAAGATCGGCGACATCATACAGAATGGTATCCTGAACTACGATTATGTCATGAATTTATCCCAGGAATATGCAGGTGTTCCCGTAAACTATGGGGCATTAGGCATTTATGGCAGCAGTGATGCGCTTCTGCAGAGCGGTGTCATGTGGTCTCTGAGTTCCTATAAAGATTCACTTTCTGAAGAGATGGAAGCAGAAGGCGGAGTCAAGGAAGCATGGGACGAGCTGGAAAGATCCATTGTTGCAAGTATCGCAAAGGATGTTCTGGTAGGTGTTAAGGGAAATACTTTTGAAATGACGATTCTCTGCGATAAATAATTAATAGGAGGCGTATCGGTTTTGGAAACAAGAGTTGCAGTCATGGCGATAATCGTTGAAAATGCCGATGCCACGGCAAAATTAAATGAAATCCTGCATGTTTATGCGGATCATATTATAGGAAGAATGGGGATTCCCTACAGACAGCGGAATATAAGCATCATTTCAGTGGCTCTGGATGCTCCGCAGGATACTATATCGGCTCTGGCAGGAAAACTCGGCAATATTGAAGGCATCAGCGTCAAGACTGCATACTCGAATGTCTGACAAAATCGGGATGTATAGGGAATAGTCTTGATACCGATGTGTTGTCTCATAGGAGTATAATATAGGTACAACCCGTGACGTCATCAGGACGTTCATAGGGCAAAAAAATGTATATTCACAATCTGACGGAAAGAGGTCAATGAACCTCTGACCTCGAAAGAAAGGGAGAAATCAAATGTATCCGTATCGACCGGAATCTATGATCGCTGATGAATTTATCAATGATGATGAAATTCTTCAGACGATCCAATTCGCAAATGAAAACAAGCATAATGTAGAGCTTATCGACTCTTTACTGGAAAAAGCCCGCCCGAAGAAAAAGGGAAACGGTGTGGTATGTGCAGGTCTGACTCATAGGGAAGCATCCGTGCTCCTTGCATGCGATATTCCTGAGAAGACGGAAGAGATGTTCCGCCTTGCAAATGAGATAAAACAGGCTTATTACGGCAACCGTATCGTTATGTTTGCACCTCTTTATCTATCCAATTATTGCATAAATGGCTGTGTTTACTGCCCGTATCATACTGTAAATAAGAGTATTCCGAGAAAAAAACTTACTCAGGAAGAAGTGAGAAATGAAGTCATCGCGCTTCAGGACATGGGACACAAGCGTCTCGCTATCGAGGCGGGCGAGGATCCGGTAAATAATCCTATCGAATATATACTGGAATGTATCAAAACGATCTATTCCGTGCACCATAAGAATGGTGACATCCGCCGTGTAAATGTCAATATTGCAGCTACAACGGTAGAAAACTATAAGAAGCTCAAGGATGCCGGAATAGGCACATACATTCTTTTCCAGGAAACATATAACAAAAAGAGCTATCTGGAACTCCATCCCACAGGACCAAAGCATGATTACAATTATCATACAGAGGCTATGGACCGCGCCATGGAAGGTGGTATTGATGATGTAGGACTTGGTGTGCTGTTTGGTCTTGAGGGCTACCAGTACGAATTTGCCGGACTTTTGATGCATGCTGAGCATCTGGAAGCTGTTCACGGAGTAGGTCCGCACACCATAAGCGTTCCCAGAGTTAAAAAAGCAGACGACATCGATCCCGGAGTATTCGACAACGGTCTTTCTGATGACAAGTTTGCAAAGATAATCGCATGTATCCGTATCGCAGTGCCTTATACCGGAATGATCATCTCTACACGAGAAAGCGAGGCTGTTCGCGGACGCGTTCTCGATTACGGAATTTCACAGATAAGCGGAGCTTCCAGAACTTCTGTAGGCGGTTACACAGAGGCAGAGCGTCCGCACGATACTGAGCAGTTTGATGTATCCGATAACAGGTCACTCGATGAGGTTGTGCGCTGGCTCATGGAAAATGACCATATTCCGTCCTTCTGTACGGCATGCTATAGAGAAGGCAGAACGGGCGACCGCTTTATGGCGCTCTGCAAGAATGGTCAGATCCTGAACTGCTGTCATCCGAATGCACTTATGACTCTTTCAGAATATCTGGAGGATTACGCATCAGAGGAAACAAAGAAGATTGGTTATGAGCTGATAGAGCAGGAACTTAAAAAGATCCCGCATGATAATGTCCGCCGTATCGCCACAGAAAATATTGAAGCGATAAGAAGCTCTGACCGCAGAGATTTCCGATTCTGACAGGAGTAAATATGAGCTTAAATGAAACACCTTCTTCCGAGAGGATACATATTGGCTTCTTCGGAATGAGAAATGCCGGTAAATCAAGCGTTGTGAACGCTGTTACGGGACAAAAACTTGCACTTGTGTCTGACGTAAAGGGAACTACCACTGATCCTGTACAAAAGGCAATGGAGCTTCTGCCGCTCGGACCTGTCGTTATCATTGATACACCGGGTATTGATGATGAGGGTGAGCTCGGAGCCATGAGAGTCGAGCGCGCAAAAAATGCTCTCGCAAAGGTAGACATTGCGCTTCTGGTAGTTGACGGAGCCGTGGGTCTCCGTACTCCGGACGAAACTCTTATAACTGAATTTAAATCCAGAAAAATACCGTATATCGTAGTTTTTAATAAATCGGATCTTCTGGAGAAAAGTGACACAGAACAGACTGAAGGCGCTGATTCTCATGAACAGTCAATATACGTAAGCGCTGAGAATGGTCAGAATATCCATGAACTAAAGGAAAAGATCGCTCACCTCGGAAAAACTGTTCATAACGAAAAGAAGTTGGTAGGTGACCTTATAGATCAGGGAGATACAGTGATACTTGTTACTCCCATTGATGAATCTGCACCAAAAGGACGCCTTATCCTCCCTCAGCAGCAGATGATACGGGATATCCTTGACCATGGCGGGATAAATATCGTTGTTCAGGTGGATCAGCTTGAGAGCGCCCTTAAAAACTGCGCTGTTAAACCCAGAATGGTCATCACGGATTCGCAGGCATTTAAGGAAGTGAGCAGGATAGTACCGGAAGATATACCGCTCACGTCGTTCTCGATACTTTTTGCCAGATATAAGGGAGAGCTGTCAGCATTTGTAAATGGCGCAGATGCTCTTGATAAGCTTCAGGATGGGGATAAAGTGCTCCTTTCAGAAGGATGTACCCATCATCGTCAGTGCAACGATATCGGCACGGTAAAGCTCCCTGCATGGATACGTAAATATACGGGTAAGGAGCTTGAGTTTGCATGGTCCAGCGGAACAGAGTTCCCTTCTGACCTGTCAGCATACACGCTCGTGATCCACTGCGGAGGATGCATGCTGAATGAGCGCGAGATTCATTCTCGTATAGACAGGGCAGTCGCAGAGGGCGTACCTATAACAAATTATGGTACATGCATTGCCAAGATGAACGGTATTCTGGACAGGTCGTTACAGGTTTTGCATTGATCTATTTTATGGTCTGATTTTGTTCAAATAATTGTTCAAAAGATAAATATTGTCTATTGAAGTTTTGGACAGTTTGCATTATTATGTTTACAATTTAATAACGCTTTAAACCATTGAAGCGGAGATAACGGATGAAAAAGGCTTCACAGAGAGCTCTGATTTGCTGAGACAGAGCAGGTACTGTCATTCAAATGGACCGCTGAGGGCGCAGGGGAAAGGACTGTTTACAGTCTCAGTATAATGCGACGTGCAGGCATACGTAAGTTGCCGGGAATATGATGGTATTCCGCTAAGAGTACAGATTTTCTGTAAAGCAGGGTGGCACCGCGAATAAGTACATTCGTCCCTGACCGGATTTTAATAAATTTCCGGTCAGGGACTTTTTTTGTAGAGCACTTAGCGAGGTCCTGTCGAGCTTAGTGCGAACAACTTCTTTGCACTTAACGAGGTATTTTCGAGTTTAGTGAAAAGAAGTATCTACTTAGCGAGGTCCTGTCGAGCTTAGTGCGAACAACTTCTTTACACTTAACGAGGTATTTTCGAGTTTAGTGAAAAGAAGTATCTGCTTGACGAAGTCATGTACGGAAAGGACACAAATGATACCGACACTAGAAGAATTTCACAATTATGCAGCTGATCCTGCATACAAAAGAGTACCTGTTGCGAAGGAGATCATGTCAGACTGCGCAACGCCTATCACCGTATTACGCAAGCTCAAAAATGTATCACAGCATGTTTTCCTTCTGGAATCCGCAGAACAGAAGGACAGCTGGGGCAGATATACATTTCTTGGTTTCGATCCTATCCTCCAGATCTCATGCACGAACGGACATATGTCAGTCGGTGCGGCAAAGATTGACACGGATCGTCCTGACAAAGTGATCAGGGATGTCCTTTCAGAGTATAAAGCACCGAGGATCCCGTCCCTTCCGCCATTTACCGGCGGTCTCATGGGATATTTTTCCTACGATTGGTTAAAATACGCAGAACCTGTGCTGAAGCTAGACGCTGATGACACAGAGCACTTTAACGACGTGGATCTGATGCTTTTTGACCGAGTGATCGCTTTTGATCATTACAGACAAAAAATGTATCTCATCGCAAATGCAGATACCTCAGAGGGAGATGCAGGATATCATCACGCAGAGCTGAGAATTGCCGAGATGGAGAAGCTTATCCGTGAGGGTGCAGAAGTTAAGGATGCACCGGGAACTCTCAAATCCGAGATAAAACCTCTTTTTAACGAAAAAGAGTACACAGATATGGTAAATAAGGCAAAATACCATATCACCGAAGGCGACATTTTCCAGATAGTCCTGTCAAACAGGCTTGAAGCAGAATATGAAGGAAGTCTCCTGAACTGCTACAGGGTTTTAAGAACCGTGAACCCGTCACCGTATATGTTTTATTTTTCGGGAACGGATGTGGAAGTAGCAGGAGCATCGCCGGAAACACTTGTAAAACTTGAGGATGGCGTACTCCACACATTCCCGTTAGCAGGAACAAGACCGAGAGGCAAGACGCCGGAAGAAGATAAGGCGCTGGAAGAGGACCTTTTAGCTGATCCAAAGGAACTTGCAGAACACAACATGCTTGTAGACCTTGGTCGTAACGACATCGGAAAGATAAGCGAATTTGGAACAGTCAAGGTTGAAAAATACCATGAGATCGAGCGTTTCTCACACGTAATGCATATCGGATCGACCGTAAGAGGTGAGATCAGAAAAGATCTGGATGCGCTGGATGCGGTAAATTCCATCCTTCCTGCGGGAACACTTTCAGGAGCACCGAAGCTTCGTGCATGCCAGCTCATAAATGATCTGGAGCAGAATAAACGTGGTATTTACGGCGGAGCCATCGGATACATCGATTTCACAGGAAATCTCGACACCTGTATCGCGATCCGCATCGCATGGGTTAAAAATAACAAGGTATTTATCCGAAGCGGTGCAGGAATAGTTGCAGATTCCGTTCCTGCAAAAGAATACAGAGAATGTATAAACAAAGCCGCTGCCGTTGTAAAAGCACTGAAGGAAGCGGATGCTCTCCGGGAAATGGAGGGAGAATAAATATGATCTTACTGATAGATAACTATGACAGCTTTTCCTATAACCTGTTCCAGCTCGTTGGAACAGTCGAACCTGATCTGAAAGTTATCAGAAATAACGAAAAGACTGTACAAGAAATTGAACAGATGTCGCCGGACGGGATAATAATATCCCCCGGCCCCGGAAGACCGATAGATGCGGGCATTTCCGAAGAGGTGGTGAGATGCCTCGGCGACAGGATACCGATTCTCGGTGTCTGCCTCGGACATCAGGGTATTTGTGAAGCCTTTGGCGCAACCGTAACTTATGCAAAGGAAATGATGCACGGAAAGCAGTCTGTTGCAGAGATTATCGGAGATTCTCCTCTATTCAGGAACTTAAAGGAGCGTGTACCGGTTGCCAGATACCATTCACTTGCAGCAGATGCAGGGACAATGCCTGAATGTCTGAAAGTAACGGCGGTTGCTGATGACGGCGAGATAATGGCAGTGCAGCACAAGGATTATCCGATCTACGGCGTTCAGTTCCATCCTGAATCCATCATGACCCCTGACGGTCAGCAGATGCTTGAAAATTTTGTTGCAGTCACAAAAGAGTTTAAGAAACAGACGGAATATAAAGAAGCAATCTGAGTTATTTATACGGACAATTTGTTCGGGAAAAGGAGTACATATGATTAAAGAAGCTATCACAAAGATCGTAAATAAGGGAGATCTGACTTACGAAGAAGCAAAGACAGTTATGAACGAGATCATGAGCGGAGAAACTTCACCGACTCAGAACGCAGCTTTCCTTGCAGCACTTTCCGCTAAGAGCACAAAGGCTGAGACCATCGAAGAGATTTCAGGATGCGCAGAAGCTATGAGAAATCTTGCAACTCCGGTTCCGCACCCCGGAATGGAAGTCATGGAGATCGTTGGAACAGGCGGAGACGGCGCACATACTTTTAACATTTCAACAACATCCGCAATGGTTGTTGCCGCAGCAGGCGTAAAGGTTGCAAAGCACGGTAACCGCGCGGCTTCATCTCTTTCAGGAACAGCTGACTGTCTGGAAGCACTTGGCGCAAATATCAGCGTAGATCCCGACAAGGCACTTGAGCTCTTAAAAGATGCCGGATTCTGCTTCCTTTTTGCACAGAAGTACCACACAGCTATGAAATATGTAGGACCTATCCGTAAAGAGCTTGGATTCCGTACAGTTTTCAATATCCTGGGACCCATCACAAATCCTGCAAAGCCGGAGCTTTTCCTGCTGGGTGTTTATGACGAATATCTCGTAGAGCCCGTTGCAAAGGTTCTCGCGTCTCTCGGCGTAAAGAGAGCACTTGTAGTATACGGTCAGGACAAGATGGATGAGATTTCCGCAAGCGCGCCTACGACTGTTTGCGAGCTTAAGGACGGCTACTACAGAACTTCTGTTATCAAGCCTGAAGATTTCGGACTTGAGCGCGGAACAAAAGAGGATCTCGTTGGCGGAGACCCTCAGGAAAATGCACAGATCACAAGAGATATTCTTGCAGGAAAGATTCACGGACCGAAGAGGACAGCAGTTCTCATGAATGCCGGAGCGGCACTTTTTGTAGCAGGAAAAGCTGATTCTATCGCAGACGGAATCAAGCTCGCAGGTGATCTCATCGATAATGGCAGCGCAACCGACGTTCTTGAAAAGTACGTTCGTCTTTCAAACGAAATGACTGCATAAAATCAATAATACTCATTTAGCCAGAGCCGTTTTGAACATTTTTTCCAGTTCAAGGGCTCTGTGCTTCCATGTATGGGCTTTTTTAGCTTCTTCGTAGCCTTTAAGAGCGAGGTCACGTGCCTCGGCAGGGTGATCCATGATCCACGCGTAGTCTTCAACGATATGGTCAATTTTTTGCAGATCATAGAAAACAATGTCGTCTCGGTCCGTAAAATATTCGTCTAAGGCTCTCGAATGGTCGGAAAGGGATATCGCGCCGTTCAGCATCGTATTAAATACGCGGTCGTGAGGGCCGTCCTTGAACCACGGCATCACATTTAGTGAAACTCGTGACTGGGCAATGGCTTCCAGACATTTTCTGGAATTTACGTTGCCTTTATTAATGATGTTTTCCTTGTGCCGGCAGGGTAGATCTTCATATCCGGCGCCGTATACCGTGATCCTGTATCCTGCGTCAGCAATGGCCGAAACCGCCTGTCCCCTGAAGTAATGGCGTATCTGCAGGTCCAGCATTATCATATTTGCAAAGCACTGGCGCAGATAATCATCAGTAACTTTATCTCCAAATTCCTCTCGGATCCGGAGCTCCAGATGATCTTCCAGCGTTTTGGATGGATTTTCACGAAGCTCGCGGAATATCCTGTGATAAAAATCGGCTACAGGCTGTTCCAGAGGCTCCAGATATTTTTCGTAACTTTCAGGAAGTATATAATTTCCCGTAAAAATAATGTCATCCCGCCTTTTTTCGTATGGGATAAGGTCATCAGCAGTGAGTTCCCACTGCTTTTTTTCGCTGCTGCCCCGAAGCTGGGTTCCCGCAAGCTCCATATAGTGATCCGCGTCAATATGCGGGAAAAATCTCTTCATATAGCGGATATGGTTTTTATCGATACAGAGCTGTACATAGTTCGGCGGAACATGTGCAAATTCTTCATGATAATAAAAAGGGTGATCCACGACCATGTTGAAGTAGGGCAGACCTGTTTTTTTCAAAAATACAGGATCACGGTCTTCGCAAAGGCACGGATCATTTATCATTCCATTAAAATTAAAGGCAAAGATCACAGTATTGCCCATTTCTATAAATTCCACGAGATACCGGAAGCTTACCAGCGGATCTCCGCAGTCATAGATAAAGACCTCATGGCCCATTTCACGAAAGGCTTCCGCAAGAACAAAAGAAAAAAATTCCTGACTTTCAACTGTGTTTTTGAATAATACGATCTTCATGACTGTTCCCCCCCTATAGATTATCGACCATTGAGGCGGCTGGATTACAGCTTTTCAACATTATTTTCGGCAAAAAATCGTACATTAAAATTTTTTGCGAATATACGTTCGCATTTTTCTTGTTTTTTTGTCGTTCTTATGTTATGGTAAACCTTTGAATAAACTACTACGTAATTCGGAGAGAATAGATCTATGGATGAAAAAGAAAATTATGGCGCCAGTTCGATACAGGTTCTTGAAGGACTGGAACCCGTAAGACTTCGCCCCGGTATGTATATCGGAAGTACCGGAGTAAGAGGACTGAACCACCTTATATATGAGATAGTTGACAACTCAGTGGATGAGCACCTTGCAGGTTATTGTAAGAATATCTGGGTAACACTGAATGAAGACGGTTCTGCAACCATCACTGATGACGGTCGTGGTATTCCTGTCGGCATGCATGAAAAGGGTGTTTCCGCAGAGCGAGTTGTTCTGTCAACGCTCCATGCCGGAGGTAAGTTTGATGATACCGTTTACAAGACTAGCGGTGGTCTTCACGGTGTTGGTTCATCTGTTGTAAACGCTCTTTCTTCATGGCTTGACATCAATATCAGCAGAGAAGGTCTCGTTCATCACGACAGATATGAAAAGGGGCATCCGGTAGTTGAGCTTATCAACGGACTTCTGCCTACAACAGGCAGAACAAGGAAGACAGGAACAAGCATCAGCTTCCTGCCCGATCCTGAGATTTTTGATGTTACCCGTTTCAAATCCGATGACATCAAGAGCCGTCTGCATGAGACCGCTTACCTGAATCCCAGCCTGCAGATCCATTTCGAGGATAAGCGTCCGGGAACAGAAGAAGCAGAGGATTTTCATGAGCCGGACGGTATCAACGGTTTTGTCCGTGACATGAATCAGAATAAGGAAGTGCTGACTCCGGTCATCTATTTCAAGGGCGAATCTGAGGGTATTCAGGTTGAGTGCGCTTTCCAGTACGTTAATGAATTTCATGAGGATGTGCTCGGCTTCTGTAACAATATCTACAATTCCGAGGGCGGTACTCATATCACAGGATTTAAGTCTACTTTCACGACTATAATGAACAGTTACGCCCGCGAGATAGGCGTTCTTAAGGAAAAGGATTCTAATTTTAACGGTGCTGATATCCGTAACGGAATGACAGGTATCATTTCCGTAAAGCATCCGGATCCGCGTTTTGAGGGTCAGACAAAGACAAAGCTCGACAATCAGGACGCATCACGTGCAGTCGGTAAGGTTACAAACGAAGAGATCCAGCTTTATTTTGACCGAAACCTCGATGTACTTAAAACTGTCATCGGATGTGCTGAAAAAGCTGCAAAGATACGTAAATCAGAGGAAAAGGCAAAGACAAATCTTCTCACAAAGCAGAAGTATTCCTTTGATTCCAACGGAAAGCTCGCTAACTGCGTGAGCAAGGATGCTTCCAAGTGCGAGATCTTTATCGTAGAGGGAGATTCTGCGGGAGGCTCTGCAAAGACTGCCCGTGACAGAATGTATCAGGCGATCCTTCCTATCCGTGGTAAGATCCTTAACGTTGAAAAAGCGTCCATCGATAAAGTGCTTGCAAACGCTGAGATAAAGGCTATGATCAATGCTTTTGGATGCGGATTTTCAGAAGGATACGGCCAGGACTTTGATATCACAAAGCTCCGTTATGACAAAATTATCATCATGGCGGATGCCGACGTGGACGGTGCCCATATCGCGACACTGCTCCTGACTCTTTTCTACCGTTTCATGCCTCAGCTTATCTTCGAAGGTCATGTTTATGTAGCTATGCCGCCTCTTTACAAGGCACAGCCTTCACGCGGAGAGGAAGAGTATCTTTACGATGATCATGCTCTCGCAGAATACAGAAAGACTCACAAGGGTAATTTCACCCTTCAGAGATATAAGGGTCTTGGTGAGATGGATGCAGAACAGCTCTGGGAGACCACGCTTGATCCCGCTCACAGAAGACTGAAGCAGGTTAGTATTGATGATGCCCGTATGGCTTCCAGCACAACGGCGCTTCTCATGGGCAACGATGTACCGCCCAGAAAAGAGTTCATCTATCAGCACGCAAGAGATGCGGAGCTCGATATTTAATTTTAGAAAAATAACAAACGGAGTGCATAAAAATGCCATCAAATACAGAAGAATATATTATAAGTACTGAATATAGCGACATTATGCAGCAGAACTACATTGACTACGCTATGTCAGTCATTGTTTCAAGAGCACTGCCTGATGTCCGTGACGGACTGAAGCCTGTACAGAGACGAACACTTTTCGATATGAGTGAGCTCGGTATCCGCCATGACCGCCCTTATCGTAAATGCGCACGTATCGTAGGTGATACCATGGGTAAATATCATCCCCACGGTGACAGTTCCATCTATGATTCTCTTGTAGTTATGGCTCAGGATTTTAAGAAGGGCTGTGCGCTTGTAGACGGTCATGGTAATTTCGGCTCTATCGAGGGCGACGGAGCCGCTGCTATGCGATACACAGAGGCAAGACTTCAGAAGATCACAGAAGATGCCTTTCTGTCCGACCTTGATAAAGATACTGTAGACTTTGTTCCGAACTTCGACGAGACAGAGAAAGAGCCGTCCGTTCTTCCTGTACGTATCCCGAATTTCCTTATCAACGGTTCAGAAGGTATCGCAGTTGGTATGGCTACATCCACACCTCCTCATAATCTCGCAGAGGTTATCGAGGCAGAAAAAGCCTACATGAAAAACCGTGATATCACTACAGAAGAGCTGATGCAGTTTATGCCAGGACCGGATTTCCCCACAGGCGGTATCGTTGTAAATAAGGACGATCTCCCGAAGATCTACGAAAAGGGCGAGGGAAAGATCCGTATCCGCGGTCGTGTCGAGGTTGAGCCTCTCAAGGGCGGTAAGAAGAATCTTGTTATCACGGAAATCCCTTACACAATGATCGGAGCAGGTATCGGAAAATTCATGTCTGATGTTGCAGGTCTCGTAGAGTCCAAGAAGACAACAGATATCACCGATATCTCCAACCAGTCCAGTAAAGACGGCATCCGTATCGTGATCGAGCTTAAAAAGGATGCAGATGTAGAGAATATCAAGAACCTTCTCTACACAAAGACAAAGCTTGAAGATACCTTTGGTGTAAATATGCTGGCGGTAGTAAACCGCAGACCTGAGACACTTGGACTTCGCCAGATCCTCGCAAATCACGTAGGATTCCTTTTTGAAGTAAATACCAGAAAGTACACCACACTTCTTGCAAAGGAAAAGGAGAGAAGCGAGGTACAGGAAGGTCTCATCAGAGCATGTGACTGTATCGACCTTATCATCGCCATCCTTCGCGGTTCTAAGAACAGAGCACAGGCAGTTGATTGTCTTGTTAAGGGTATTACAGACGGCATCACTTTCAAGAATGAGCAGGATATAGCTGATGCAGCCGCTCTTAAGTTTACTGAGCGTCAGGCAACAGCTATTCTTGATATGCGTCTCTACAAGCTCATTGGTCTCGAGATCGATCAGCTGAAAAAAGAGCATGACGAGACATTAAAGAAGATTGCTGATTACCAGACACTTCTTTCTGACTCAAAGGCAATGGGCAAGGCTATCATGAAGGACCTTGACCGCTACAAGAAGGAATTTGGACGTGAGCGCAGAACTTCCATCGAAAATGCAAGTGCATCTTCCTTTGAGGAAAAGCCTGTTGAGGAGATGGATGTATGGTTCCTGATGGACCGCTTTGGATATGCAAAGCTCATTGATACCAATACATACGAGAGAAATAAAGAAACAGTGCTTTCTGAGAACAGATTCGTGATACCTGTAAAGAACACTGGAAAGATCGGTCTTTTCACAACCGACGGTACATTCCACGTAGTTAAGTGTCTGGATCTGCCCTTCGGAAGACTTCGTGATAAGGGAACACCTATCGACAATATCAGTAATTTTGACAGTTCCAAGGAAAACTACATCCTTGTGGATTCACTGGATCACATCATTCATTCAAAGCTTTTGTTTATGACAAAGAATGCAATGGCAAAGATGGTCGATGGATCAGAATTTGATGTATTAAAGCGTACAGTTGCGGCTACAAAGCTTGCAGACGGTGATGAACTGCTTCTCCTTAAGCATATCACCGATGAGACACGACAGATCCTTCTACAGTCAGAGCATGGATTCTTCCTCAGATTCAATCTGGATGAGATCCCTGAAAAGAAGAAGATCGCTGTAGGTGTCCGCTGTATGAAGCTTGAAAAAGATGACAGCCTTGAAGAAGCATACCTTATGAACTATGCAGATGAGCGTACTATTGAGTATAAAGGACAGGAAATGCCCATGACTTATGTAAAAACCGCTCATAGGGATACCAAAGGAACGAAAATCAGAGTATAATGTTTTCGTTAAATTGTTCACAGGTACGACAATTTAGAAAAATTTGAAACGAGAGATAAATTATGAGAGTAATCGCAGGCACTGCCAGAAGGCTCAGACTGAAGACCCTCAGCGGTCTCGAAACACGTCCGACCCTGGACATGGTAAAAGAAACATTATTTAACGTGATTCAGGTGGATGTGCCCGGGAGCCGTTTTCTTGACCTCTTTGCAGGAAGCGGATCAATCGGTATCGAGGCACTTTCACGCGGAGCGGACGAAGCGGTATTTATCGAAAATAACCGCAAGGCTGTAGCCGTCATCAATGAAAACCTTGCAACTACCCATCTTGCAGACCGTGCTGAGGTCATCACAGGAGATGTGATGATCGGTATGCAGCAGATCGAGAAGAAGGGCGTTTTTAACATCATCCATATGGATCCGCCCTACAACAAAGATCTGGAGAAGAACATCCTTATGTACCTTCGAAATTCCAGACTTTGTGATGAAGACACACTGATCATAATCGAAGCGTCACAGGAAACTGATTTCAGCTATATTGAAGAACTCGGATATACTGTAGTGAAAGATAAGATCTATCGTCATAACCGCCATCTTTTCCTTAAAAAGGCGCAGTGACAAACAAATCTAAATAAACAGAAAGGCACAGTGTAATAAAAATGGCTTGTGCAATATACCCTGGATCATTTGATCCGGTCACAAGAGGACACCTTGATATCATCCGCAGAGCAGCAAAAATGTTTGATGAGCTGACGGTCGCAGTCCTCAATAATTCCGAGAAAACTCCGTTGTTTTCTGTAGATGAACGTGTTAATATGTTACGTGAGGTATGTGAAGAAATTCCTAACGTAAAAGTGGATTCTTTTTCCGGTCTGACTGTTGATTATGCTCAGCAGCAGGGGGCTGTGATCATCAGAGGACTTCGTGCTATCACAGATTTCGAGTACGAACTCCAGATGGCTCAGACAAACAGGAAGATTCTTCCTTCGGTTGATACTGTATTCTTAACAACCAGCCTCGAATATGCATATCTTTCCTCATCCATCGTAAGAGAAGTTGCTGCATACGGCGGCGACATACAGGAATTTGTACCTGCTTACGTTGCACAAAAAGTTTATGCGAAATTGGAGACAAAAAAGCATGGCCAGTAGGATCGAACAGATTATCGAAGAAATTCAGGATTACATCGACGAATGTAAGTATTCCACCTTTTCCAGCACAAAGATTCTGGTAAATAAAGAGGAGATAGACGAGCTTCTTCATGAGCTTAAGTCACGTACTCCGGATGAGATCAAGCGTTACCAGAAGATCATCAGCAATAAAGAAGCGATCATGGATGATGCCAAGCAGAAGGCAGATGCGCTGATAAAGCAGGCACAGTCCTATTCTGATCAGATGGTAAATGAACATACCATCATGCAGCAGGCTTATGAGCAGGCAAGCGAAGTTGTAAATCAGGCAAGACAGCAGGCTCAGGAAATCGTAGCAAGTGCAAATGCTCAGGCTGAGCAGATTCAGGTTTCTATAATGCAGTATGCTGATGACACACTTGCAACTATTCAGAATCTTCTTTCACATTCTATTACTGAGACTCAGGAACACGATGCAGCATTTATCAATTCGCTGAATCAGATCCTGATGGTTGTTAATTCAAACAGAGCAGAGCTTCATCCCGAAGAGGATCTGGCGCAGAACGAGGCTATTGCAGATCGTGCTGAGGCAGAGAGAACAGCAAGGGCAGAAGTTGAAGAAGCGCAGGATGTTTCTGAAACAGACAATGTAGAAGGTATTGTCGGCGACGAAACTCTGAATGTGATCAGATGATATTATCCCGTTACAGATGTTTGTATCGGTACGCTTAATGATAGCCGTCATAGTAATATGGCGGCTATTACTGTATGGGAATTTGTTTTATGGGGGTAAAAATGAGTAAGGTACTTTCAGGTCTTGAACCGTCAGCGGTTTTTGGTTATTTCGAGGAGATCTGCAATATTCCGCATTGTTCCGGATATACAAGTGAACTTGCGGATTACATCGTAAAATTTGCAGAGGCGCATGGATTAGAGTTTCGCATGGATGACTCGGGAAATATAGTCATACATGCTCCTGCATCAAAAGGAGCTGAAAATGCTCCGACAGTTCTTCTCCAGACTCACCTTGATATGCAGTGTGAAAAAGTTGATGACAGCAGACACAATTTCCGCAAGGATCCGCTGGAACTCCGCTTTATGGATGATGAAGTCTTCGCAAGGGGTACAACTCTTGGCGCGAGAAACGGCTTTGGCATAGCATCCTGTCTTGCAATCCTGGATAGTTCTGAAATAGTGCATCCGCCTCTTGAGGTCGTATTTACCGTAGATGAGAGGGAAGGCATGAAGGGTGCCCGTATCCTTGATATGTCTGATCTTAAAGCCAGCTATATGATCGGTTTTGACGGTAACGACGATGGAACTATACTTGCGAGCTCTGCGGGCGTTCTCGTAGGAAGCATGTATGTTCCTGTAAAATACACTACAAAGAGTGGTCTTAAATACAAGATCATCGTTGGAGGACTCCACGGCGGTCATGCAGGAACTGCCATCGACTCGTATCAGGCAAATGCAAATATCATCATGGGCAGACTCCTTCATTTCCTCGGAGACCGGGTGAATTACAGCATGGCATTTCTGTCAGGCGGTCTTGCGCAGAATACCATCCCCAGAGAAGCTGACTGCAGAGTAGTCATAGCTAAGGAAGATGCTGATAAATTCGAGAATCTAATATCCGAATTTGAAAAGACTATTCAGCATGAGTACCGTGCAAATGAGCATAACCTCATGATCTACAGTGATTTCCTTGAGGAAGCCGAGGATGAGCCGGTTCTTTTCAAAAAGACGCAGGAAAGAGTTATCTTCCTGCTGAATACCATTCCAGACGGAGTCCAGAAGACCAGTCAGGAAGAGGATACAAAGGGAATCCCGGAAACTTCCATCAATGTCGCACTCATGAGATGCGGTGAAACAGAATTTTTCCTGCAGGGGTCTATCCGCAGTTCCATAACTTCTGCGAAGTATGCGTTGTCTGAGAAGCTTCGTTATCTCACAGAAATGATCGGCGGAAGATATGAAGTGACAGGTGATTATCCTGCATGGGAATACAATGAGGACTCAAAGCTTCTTTCCATGATGAAAGAAGTTTATCGTGAGGAATTTGGACGTGCGCCTTTTATAACAGGTGTACATGCCGGAAGAGAAGGCGGTATTTTTTCTCACAACATAAAGGATCTGGACGTTGTGTCCATCGGTCCTGACATCAGTAATATCCATACTCCGTCAGAGAAATTGAGCATTTCATCTACACTTCGTACATGGAAATTCCTTCTGGCGGTGCTTGGAAAAATCGCTGCTTTAGAGCAGTGATCGTGTTTTTATATAAAGGAATTGTTTTTATAAATGAATTTTAAGATTGAAAAGCCCGAAGCCGTACTTTTTGATATGGACGGTTCTCTCGTTGATTCCATGTGGATGTGGAAGCAGATTGATATTGATTTTCTGGAAGAGAGGGGGCTTGATTATTCTCCGGACTTCCATCAGGAAATCGAAGGCATGTCCTATGCCGAGACCGTAAGTTACTTCAAAAAGAAGTTCAAGCCTGAGGAATCCGAAGAGGAACTTGCAGCTATCCTTAATCATATGGCGTCCGATAAGTACGAATTTGAGGTAAAGTGGAAGCCCGGCGCGCTTGATTTCCTTAAGTGCTGTGCCGAGCACAACATTCCCTGCGGTATCGCTACGAGCAATTCAAAAGAACTTGTAGAGGCATGCAACCGCAATCTGAACCTCAGAAAATGGATCCGTTCTATCCGTACAGCTGACGAAGTTCAGAAAAGCAAGCCGTTTCCTGATATTTATCTAAAGGTTGCGGAGGATCTGAATGTTGATCCTGCAAAATGTCTTGTTTTTGAGGACGTTATTCCGGGTATCATGGCAGGTAAAAATGCCGGAATGAAGGTCATCGCAGTACAGGATGATTATTCAAAGGATGTTGAAAACGAAAAAAGAGAAGCCGCTGACGGATTTATATCGGATTACAGGGAACTTCTAATGGATTAAGTCCGGAAAGGAGTACATCAGTGAGAATCGCGATCGTAACAGGAGCCAGTTCAGGAATGGGCTCTGAATTTGTCCGTGAGATAGTAAAGGTTCACAGAGAGATAGACGAAGTCTGGGCTCTTGCAAGGCACCGTGATAAGCTCCTGGAGCTTGTAAAAAAGTACGGCATAAAGGTGCGTCCTATGCCTGTAGATCTGACAGATGAAAAGGATATTAATTTCCTAAAGCAGACCCTTGCTGCTGAAAATCCCTCTGTAAGCCTGCTGGTCAACTCTGCGGGTTTAGGTATCATCGGAAATATAGCAGAAGTTCCGATAGAAGACACCTTGAGCATGATCGATCTTAATATTCGTGCGCTTACAGAAGTTACAGTTTCGGTCCTTCCGTTTATGAAACGAGGTGGAAGGATAGTAAATCTCGCTTCCAGCGCAGCTTTTATGCCTCAGACAGGTTTCGGGGTGTATGCTGCGTCAAAGTCCTATGTACTGAGCTTTTCAAGGGCACTTGGAATGGAGCTCAGGCCCAGAGGCATCTCCGTGACATCAGTATGTCCGGGGCCGGTAAAAACCGCATTTTTCAACACAGCAGAAAAGCATCGTAAGAGTCCCGCATGGAAGGAACGCTTTATGGCGGATCCTCGTGCGGTAGTTCATCTTGCAATGAAAGATGCATATAACAGACGTGAGCTCTCGGTCTACTCACCTTCAATGAAGGCAGGAGCCGTACTCATGAAAATATTGCCGCATAGCTTTTTATTGAATGTTATGCAGGCATTTAAGACAATTTGGTAAAAAACAGCAACAGGAGTATCTGCAAAATGACACAGACAGAAAAGCCGACGACAACAATATTTGACATACTCACGCTGCGTGCAAAAAAAGGTACATATGGTTATATTCACACCATGAAGCGTTTTGCAGCCATAAGAGCAGCGCTCTGCTGCGGCTTTTCTCTGCTTCTGGTGATATGTGGAAGATTGATATTTACACGTTATGCAGGGCTTTTTACACTGCTCGCGATCATATCCTCGGTACCTGCGGCAATGTCGGCTGTTTCATTCATAATGTATGCCAGATTCAGGACAGGAAGCCGGGAGATATTTGATTCTGTCGAATCACTCCGGAATAATGCGCCCGTTTTTTATGATTCAGTTATCACGACTCCCGATAAATCCTACGGCGTGAACTGTTTTGTGGCATTAAATAAAAATCTTCTCGCGTTCTCGGATCATGAAAAGATCGAGGTCAGCAAGCTCGAAAAGTATTTACAGAACATGGCCCGTAAAAACGGCTATAAAGACTGGACAATAAAGGTATTTACCGATTTTTCCGCATATCAGGAAAGGCTCGGCTATCTTAAGGAAAAGAAAGTGAAGCCGCTTAATAAGGATCGGGAAATGATCGAGCTCGTGGGAAATCTGTCGCTCTAAAGGAAATTTGATTTAATGAAGGAATTTAAGGTTAATACAACCGATGAAGGTCAGACTCTTCTTCGATATGTATCAAAGATATTACAGAAAGCACCATCCAGCGTTATAAGAAAGGCGCTCAGAAAGAAGAATATCGATCTGAACGGTAAGAAGGCAACGGGATCAGAGGCATTAAAAAGCGGAGACAGCGTAAAAATCTGGTTTTCTGACGAAACCTTTGAGAAATTCATGGCGCCTCAGGGGAAAAACAGTACTACTGCAGTAAAGATTTCGAAGGAAGCCCTGAATCGTTTTAAGCGGTCGATCATTTACGAAGACAGGAATATCGCCATCGTAAATAAGCCTGCAAACCTGCTGTCACAGTCTGATGATTCCGGTGAAGTGTCCTTAAATGACGAGCTTAGAGCTCATTACAGCGATCTCACAAAGATGCAGACTTTTAAGCCGTCTATCTGCAACCGTCTTGACCGAAATACAAGCGGGCTGGTTCTCTGCGGACTGACCACAAAGGGTCTCCAGCAGATGAACGCGGTTTTGAAAGACCGTTCTATTCACAAGTATTACAAGACCATCGTTTACGGACGGATCACAGAAGCCATGGAATTGCATGGTTTCCTCACAAAAGACCATAAGACAAATGAAGTAAAGGTCACAAAGGAAAAAGTATCTGCGGATTCTGTTCCGATAGAAACAGACTTAAAACCCATAGCGTACATAAAGATCGATGATACGATCCTTACAGAGCTTGAGATACTGCTCGTAACAGGAAGGTCCCATCAGATAAGAGCTCACCTTACTTCCATCGGTCATCCGATCATAGGTGATCCAAAGTACTTCACACCGGAGAGCAGAGCTTTTTCCGATAAGCAGAAGGTAAAGCGTCAGCTCCTTCATTCAGCAAGAGTTCAGATGCCAAAGATCACAGGTGAGCTTTCAATGTTATCCGGAAAGGAATTTGAAGCACCTGTGCCGGATGACATGGAAAAGCTTCTGAAACACAGAATCAAATAATTCGTGATTGTTCCATGCAGTCTTAAGCGCTAAATGCTTAAGACGCAGGAACATGATGCGGGTGAAAGGAATATATGACAGCCTGGAAAACAAGAGGTCTTCGCGGTTCAGGACTTGAAGACCTCATAAATTATACAAATGAAAAATATCTGGACGGACATCTTGCGCTGATACAAAAGATACCTACGCCGATAACACCCGTCCAGTTCGATAAGTCCAGCAGAACTATTAAGTTGGCTTATTTTGATCAAAAAAGTACCGTTGACTATATCGGTGCTGTGCAGGGGATCCCTGTGTGCTTTGATGCAAAAGAGTGCGCGGTCGACACGTTCACTCTGAGAAATATACATGAACATCAGGTCCGCTTTATGGAAGAATTTGAAAGGCAGGGCGGTATCGCCTTCTTTCTTATCCAGTACACAAAGAAGGATCTTTTTTATTATCTGACGTTCAAAAAACTGCACGAATTTTGGAAAAGATGGGAAAACGGCGGAAGACGCTCATTCCGCTTCGATGAGATAGACGAAAAATACATAATCCGTCCGCAGGCGGGGATACCTATACCGTATCTCAATGCATTGCAGACAGATTTAGACGAACGCAGTGAAATGCGCTAATTTACTCTCTTGACATATCACAGATCTGCCTAGTATAATTCTTTTAACGTGCTACTATGATAACACTTCACAGCGATAAAGTAAAAGCAAGTGTGAACAAATTTCTGCACAGAAAGGAAAACTATGGATAACAGACTTCTGCATACTCCTGAAGGTGTTCGGGATATTTATGGTGACGAGCTGCAGAAAAAGCTGAAGCTCGAAAGGATACTGCATAAAAAGGTGGCATCCTTTGGTTATCATGATATCGAGACACCTTCTTTTGAGTATTTCGATATATTTTCCCGTGAGATCGGTACGACACCGTCCCGCGAGATCTATAAGTTTTTCGACAGCGAAAATAATACTCTGGCACTTCGTCCTGACTTTACTCCGGGCGTTGCCAGAGCGACTATAAAGTACTTCATGGAAGATATCCACCCGATTCGTCTGTGTTATATGGGAAATACCTTCTCAAACCGTTCTGATCTGCAGGGTAAGCTCAAGGAAGTGACAGAGCTTGGCGTTGAGTATATGCGTGAGCCCTCTGTTGATGCAGACGCAGAGATGATCGACATGACAGTGGAGCTTCTGAAAACCGCAGGTCTTGATGAGTTCCAGATCTGTATCGGAACAGTTGAGTATTTCCGCGGACTTTGTGAAGCAGCAGGGCTTGATCGCGAGACCGAGGAAGCGCTGTCAGACCACATCCGTAATAAAAACTATTTCGGTATCCAGGATATTTTGAATGATGTAAAAATGTCTGCTGATATAAAGAAGACCCTGTCATCATTCTCAGACTACTTTGGAAGCGTAGATATCCTTGATGAAGCAGCAGAGAGGGTAAAGAAAGTTCCCCGCTCACTGGCTGCCATCGAACGTCTCCGTGCGCTCTATGAGAAGCTGAAGATCTACGGTGTTCAGAATTATCTGACATTTGATCTCGGACTCATATCACAGCACGACTATTACACGGGTCTCCTTTTTCAGGCGTACACCTTTGGCACAGGAGAGCCTATTGTCAGAGGCGGCCGTTACGACAATCTTCTCGGAAGATTCGGAAAGCCAGGCGCTGCGGTCGGATTTACGGTAGTCGTGGATCAGCTCTTAAATACATTAAACCAGCAGCACATCCTTATCGAGCGTGACTGCAACAATGCACTCGTGGTTTATGACAAGGATTCCTTTGAAGCTGCTGTCCGCGAATCAGGTTCTCTGAGACTTGACGGTGTTCACACTGAGATGATCCTTTACTCTCCGGACATGACGAATGAATCCATAAATGCATATGCAAAAGAGATTCACGCAGCAAAGATCTACAGGATACGAGGCGGCAAGACGGAGGTACAGAAAATATGAGATATCTGACATTTGCGCTTACCAAGGGTCGTCTTGCTGACAAGACCCTTGAAGCATTGGAAAAGATCGGCATCGGATGTGAAGAGATGCATGACAAAAGCTCAAGAAAGCTGATCTTTGTTAATGAAGAAAAGAAGCTTAAATTTTTCCTGGCAAAAGGACCTGACGTTCCGACCTATGTCGAGCATGGAGCTGCTGATATCGGTGTTACAGGAAAAGACATCATCATGGAGGAAAACCGTCAGATCTATGAGGTTCTGGACCTCGGATTCGGCAAGTGCCGTATGTGCGTATGCGGTCCGGCAGAGGCAGGAAAACTTCTCCAGCATCAGGAAATGATCAAGGTTGCGACCAAGTATCCCCGGATCGCCAGAGATTATTTTCACAATAAAAAGCACCAGACCGTGGATATCATCAAGCTCAACGGTTCCATCGAGCTTGCTCCCATCGTAGGACTCACAGATGTGATCGTTGATATCGTAGAAACAGGAACTACTCTTAAAGAAAACGGACTGCAGGTTCTCGAAGACGTTTGTCCGCTTTCTGCAAGAATGGTAGTAAATCAGGTTTCCATGAGAATGGAAGCTGAGAGGATCCGTTGGATCATAAATGAGCTTAAGAAAAATTTGCAGTAGTGCACGAAGTTTTAGATAAAAGCAGAAAGAAGGAAAAGACATTCATGAGAATCGTAAATCTCACAGAGGAAACAAAAAACGATCTCCTCGGCAGCCTGCTCAAAAGAAGTCCTTCAAGTTATCCGGAATTTGAAAAGACTGTTGCTGAGATCCTTGAAAATGTGCGAAATAACGGCGATAAGGCTGTTTTTGAATATGCTCAAAAATTTGATCATTGTGAGCTGACTCCCGATACACTTAAGGTTACGGAGAGTGAGATCGAAGAAGCCTGCAGCGAAGTAGGATCAGAGCTTCTCGGCATCATGCAGAGATCGATGGAGAACATAAAGTCTTATCATGAATGTCAGAAGAGACAGAGCTTTTTCACTACAAGGCCTGACGGCGTCATTCTTGGACAGCGCATCACTCCTATCGAGACTGTAGGTGTGTATGTGCCCGGCGGAAAAGCTGTTTATCCCAGTTCCGTGCTCATGAACGTAGTACCTGCCATCGTTGCAGGAGTTCCCAGGATCATCATGTGTACTCCCTGCAAGGCAGACGGAAAGGTTAATCCTCAGGTTCTCGCCGCTGCAAAGCTTTTGGGTATTACCGAGATCTTTAAGACAGGCGGTGCCCAGGCTATCGGCGCGATGGCTTATGGAACAGAGACTATTCCGAAAGTTGACAAGATCGTAGGACCAGGAAACATTTTTGTTGCCCTTGCAAAACGTGCGGTTTACGGACATGTGAGCATCGACTCCATCGCAGGTCCTTCCGAGATAATGGTTCTTGCTGATGAAACCGCAAATCCAAGATTTGTTGCGGCAGATCTTTTAAGCCAGGCAGAACACGATGAAATGGCATCTGCGATACTTGTAACAACTTCACGTGAATTAGCCGAAAAAGTATCTGAGGAGATCGACGGATTCCTTTCTGTACTGTCAAGACGAGAGATCATGCAGAAGTCCCTTGATAATTACGGATATGCACTTGTTGCGGACAATATGGATGACGCTATTGATGCAGTGAATGATATCGCATCCGAGCACCTTGAGCTCGTGACAGCCGATCCCTGGACAGTTATGACAAAGGTAAAAAATGCAGGTGCGATCTTTATCGGACCTTATTCTTCAGAACCGCTGGGAGACTACTTTGCAGGACCTGACCATGTTCTTCCTACAAACGGTACCGCAAAGTTCTTTTCACCGCTTTCTGTTGATGACTTTATAAAGAAATCTTCCGTGATCTCATATTCAAAAGAAGCTCTGAAAAAAGTTCACGAAGATATCGAAGCTTTCGCAAAAGCTGAAAAACTTACAGCACACGCAAATTCTATCGCTGTTAGATTTGAAAACGAATAAAAACTTATGATCGGAGGTTTTTTCAAATGGCAGAAGCACGTATCGTGACCTGCTCCAGAGAAACAAAGGAGACCAGCATCAACATTACACTGAACCTTGACGGAACAGGAAAGTCGGATATTAATTCCGGTGTCGGATTTTTTGACCATATGCTTGACGGATTTACCCGCCACGGACTGTTCGACCTTACTCTGACCTGCAAGGGAGATCTGGAGGTTGATGATCACCACACTATCGAGGACTGTGGTATCGTGCTCGGCACAGCTATCCGTGAAGCGATCGGGGATAAGGTAGGAATCTCAAGATTCGGACACTTTATACTCCCGATGGACGATGCGCTGATCCTTTCTGCCATTGATCTTTCCGGAAGACCATATTTTTCATATGATCTCAATTTCACAGGTGAGCGCTGCGGCGGTATGGAAACACAGATGTGCAGGGAATTTTTCTATGCAATCTCATACTCAGCGGCAATGAACCTGCATCTGAAACAGATAAGCGGTATAAATGATCATCACATAATGGAAGGTGCTTTTAAGGCATTTGGTAAGGCACTCGACATGGCAACCAGGCGGGATGACCGCATAAACGGCGTTCTTTCAACGAAAGGATCACTCTGATGAGTACAAATTACAAAAGGTTACTGCCTTCGATCTTTTTAAAAAACGGCGAAGGAGTTGCATGGTTTGACGGAACTCCCCTGGCTTATTCAGATCCGATAGCTGCAGCAGAAAATTATAATAATTACGGCGCTGACGGCATCATTGTTTTTGATCTTTCAGAGGAAGATGATGAACATGATGTAAATATGCTCACGATCAGAAAAATCTGTCAGGCAGTGGATATACCGGTTTACGGAGCAGGACGCATACGCCGTCTCGATGACGTAAAAAAGCTCATTTATGCCGGATGTCACAAGGCATGCTTAAATTTTGCCAGAGAAGATAATATCGAGCTTGCAACAGGGGTTGGAGCACGTTTTGGACGTGACCAGCTTGCAATCTGTGTTGACAATGTGTCCCAGCTCGAAGATAATCAGAATCTGATCAAGAATCATGTAAGCGAGATAATCCTCGTAAATAATGTGTCGCTTCCTGCCTGTGCAGACTGGATCATGTCCTCCTGCAACCGCAATGCGAACCCTATAAGCCTGTCTCTGGATTGTGTTTACAGGGAGATTACACTGCATGATGCCGCGGCATCTCTCAGGACTTTTTCTGCATTGAACGGTATTTCCGGCGGCGAACTGAACAATTCATATAAGTCATTTATGGATTTTAAGCGCCAATGCAAGAGCCTTAATATCCCGATCAATACGTTTGAGAGCTCTATAGACTGGAGTGAGCTGAAGCTCAACGGCGACGGCATGGTTCCGGTCATCGTTCAGGACTACAAGACTGACGAAGTCCTGATGCTTGCTTATATGAATGAAGAGTCATTCCGGCATACGTTAAAAACAGGTCTCATGACCTATTGGAGCCGCAGCCGCAACGAGCTCTGGGAAAAGGGTGACACGAGCGGACACTTCCAGTATGTAAAAAGTCTGACCTGTGACTGTGACAAGGATACGATCCTTGCAAAGGTGCTCCAGATCGGGGCTGCATGCCATACAGGAAGCAG
Organism: Lachnospiraceae bacterium; assembly: GCA_900168235.1. Taxonomy (GTDB): domain Bacteria; phylum Bacillota; class Clostridia; order Lachnospirales; family Lachnospiraceae; genus NK4A144. The sequence continues at coordinate 91,840 of FUZG01000004.1, forward strand.
AAGCTGCTTTTTCAACACAATGATGAAAAAGGAATATGATGATACAAATCCTTTGAAAGTTTTTGAAAAAGAGTATAATGTAATTCTTGATCGCAAGGAACACCCTACAGATGGCTCATATACCACATACCTCTTTGAAAGCGGACTCGATAAGATCCTGAAGAAAGTAGGAGAGGAATGTACCGAGCTCATTATTGCAGCGAAAAATCCGAATCCGGAAGAGCTGAAATATGAAATGGCAGACTTTCTGTATCATGCCATGGTGCTGATGGTTGAAAAGGGTGTGACCTGGAACGAAATTATAAAGGAGATTTCACACCGATAATTTATGAAAAAAACTGCCTTAAGCGATGAGATTTTATTAAAGATCGAGAAGCCGGAACGCTATATCGGCAACGAGATCAACGCTGTTTTCAAGGACAAAGAAAAGGTGGACATCCGGTATGCCATGTGCTTCCCGGATGTCTATGAGATCGGAATGTCACATCTTGGTATTCAGATTCTCTATGATATGTTCAATAAGCGGGAGGATGTCTGGTGCGAACGCGTCTATTCACCATGGGTGGATCTGGACCGTGTTATGCGCGAGAAAAACATCCCGCTTTTTGCGCTGGAAAGTCAGGATAATATCAAGGATTTTGATTTCCTCGGCATAACTATCCAGTATGAGATGTGCTACACAAATATCCTTCAGGTGCTCGATCTGGCACAGATCCCGCTCACTGCAACAGATCGTACAGAGGAGCATCCTATCGTCATCGGCGGCGGTCCGTGCACTTATAATCCTGAACCTATCGCCGAATTTTTTGATATGTTCTATATAGGTGAAGGAGAGATAAGCTATGATCCTCTCTTTGACCTTTATAAAGAAATGAAGAAAAACGGTGCTTCCCGTAAGGATTTCCTCAAGGCTGCTGCAAGTATCCCGGGAATCTACGTACCGTCTCTTTATGATGCGGAATATCACGAAGACGGCACACTTGCGTCCTTCAAACCTAATGTGCCGGAAGCGCCTGTACGTGTCAGGAAGCAGATCGTTATGGATATGAATGATGTTTCATATCCTGACAAGCCTATCGTGCCCTTTATCCGTGTAACACAGGACAGAGTTGTGCTCGAGGTTATGCGCGGATGTATCCGCGGATGCCGTTTCTGTCAGGCTGGAGAGATCTACCGCCCGGTAAGAGAGCGTTCTCTTGAGTTCCTTAAGAAAAAGGCTCAGTCCATGCTTGATTCCACAGGACAGGATGAGATCACACTGAGTTCCCTCAGTACTTCCGATTACTCACAGCTTGGAGAACTGGTACACTGGCTTATCGATAATTACAGAGATAAGTACGTAAATATTTCCCTGCCGTCTCTTAGAATCGACGCTTTTTCGCTTGATATCATGAGCCGTGTGCAGGATATCAAAAAGAGCAGTCTTACATTTGCTTCAGAGGCTGGTTCACAGCGTCTCAGAAACGTTATCAATAAGGGAATCACTGAGGAAGACATTATGAAGGGTTCAGCCGAAGCATTTAAGGGCGGCTGGAACAAGGTTAAGCTTTACTTCATGCTTGGTCTTCCCACTGAGACTGATGAAGACGTAAAGGCTATCGCTCATCTTTCAGATGCGGTTGCCATGAATTATTTTGATACCATACCGAAGGAGAACCGTAAGGGCGTCCGCGTGCAGGTTACAAGTTCTGCATCATTCTTCATTCCGAAGCCCTTTACAGCGTTCCAGTGGTCACCCATGAACTCAGCAGATGAATTTCTGCGCAAAGCGCACCTTTGCAGTGATGAGTTCAGGCAGATGCTGAATCACAAGTCTCTGCGCTTCATGTACCACGAGAACGAGCTTTCTGAGCTTGAGGGTGTACTTGCCCGCGGCGACAGAAAACTTTCCAAGGTTATCCGTTCTGCATACGAGAATGGCGCTATCTACGACTCCTGGGGCGAAATGTTCGAGAAGAAGAGATGGACAGACGCATTTGCAGAAAATGGTATTGATATAGACTTCTATACACTCAGGGAACGCCCGGAAGACGAGCTTTTCCCTTGGGATTTCATAGATGCCGGAGTTACAAAGAAGTTCCTGCTTGACGAATGGCATCAGGCACAGGCTGGCGTAGTAACGCCTAACTGTCGTCAGAAATGTTCAGGCTGCGGAGCTGCAGTCTTTGGAGGAGGTGTTTGCTTTGAAAGCAGGAAATAAAGTTATCCGGCTGAAATTCAGCAAGCATGGCCTTATGAAGTACATCGGACACCTTGATGTCATGCGTTCTTTTCAGAAGGTTGTCCGGCGTTCAGGAATTGATGTAGCGTATTCCGACGGTTATTCACCGCATCAGATTATGAGTTTCGCTCAGCCTCTCGGCGTAGGTCTTGAGAGTAACGGTGAATATTTTGATCTGGAAGTACAGTCTGCTGATACTACAGAAAAAATGATGGCTGCTCTTAATGAACAGTGCCCCGAGGGTATCCGTATCCTCGATGCAGTTCAGCTTCCCGAGAAGTCACCAAATGCTATGGCAAGCGTAAATCAGGCGTCCTACACAGTAAGATTCCGTGAAGGACATATGCCTTCATTTGATATAAAACATGCTGCTGAAGATTTCTTAAATGCAGAGACAGTTACCGTTACAAAGAAGACAAAGAAATCAACACGTGAAATAGATATCAGATCACTTGTTTTTGATCTTGTCGTTCTCAATAACGAAGACGAGCTCAATGCATATAATGAGAAAAACGGCATCAAAACTGACTGCGGCTCATCAGAAGACCGCGATACGACAGTTGATTTTGGTGCTGCAGCATTTCCTGTGATCAAAATGCGCGTCATGGCATCAAGCGGAGACAATGTAAAGCCCGGACTTTTGATGCAGGCTCTTTCAGACAGGAATAACGGCGGAGAGATCGGCGACACTGACCTTATGATCATCCGCGAAGATCTCTTTGATGAATCAGGAAAGTCTCTGATAGAGGCAGGAGAGAGATTCTGATATGGGTTATAAATTTGTGATCACCGAGGAACAGGGCTACATCATGACAGCTCTGTTTGACGGTGACAGATGCGATGATCTGCTATTATCTGTTAATTCAGCGGAAAATGCTCCTGTGATAGGTGATATCTGGATCGGACATGTAAAACGTGTCCTGCCGAATATCCACGCAGCTTTTGTCGATATCATGCCCGGAGTCACTGGATATCTGCCCCTTAACGGTCATGATGACATCAAGGCTGAGCAGGATATCCCGGTCCAGATAGTTAAAGAAGCCGTAAAATCCAAGGATATGATGCTGACCGCCGATTTTTCCATAAGCGGTCGTTTTTGTGCGATGACAATAGGAAAAAGAGGAGTCGGTATCTCGAAAAAGATAAATGATACTGAACTCCGGGAAAAACTCCTTGAGCGCGCGCGTAACATCCTTTCACCTTCGGCTGATGAACCTTATGTGGGCACCGTGATACGTACAAATGCTGTTGAAGCTGATGACGATGCGTTTCTCCGAGATCTTCTTAATACAAAGGAAGAAATGGATCGTATCCTTCTTGCTTCGAAGCACAGGACCGTTTATTCAAGGCTCTATCATGCGCCCGATCCTGAGATCAGTCTCATCCGTGACATGCATGCTCCCATCGAAAAGATAGTGACTGATATCCCGGAAGAGGCAGAAAAGATCCGCGGATTTTTTGCGGATACGGAAAAGATCACATCTGTGCTTTCTTTATACGAAGATGAATCACTTGCATTGAGAAAGCTTTACAGGCTTGATTCACTGCTTGACGAAGTGTTTAAGAAGACTGTCTGGCTTCCGTCAGGCGGTTCTATCGTACTGGAAGTCACGGAAGCGCTTACAGTCATCGATGTTAATACAGGAAAAACCGATAAAAAACGGACTAAAGAAGAAAATTTCCTTCAGACCAATATAGAAGCTGCAAGAGAAGCAGCAAGACAGATACGTTTAAGAAACTACTCAGGAATGATCCTTATCGACTTCATCAATATGAGAGAAAAGTCGAATCTCAAAGAGCTTGAAAAAGAACTGACAAAGGATCTTTCCCGTGACAGGATCACATGCAGGTTCATGGATTTTACGAAACTAGGACTTGCTGAGATAACCCGTGAAAAGACAAGCCGTCCTCTTCATGAAATTATTAGAAAAAAGGGTTGACGGTAAATTAGTCATGTGCTAACTTATATGAGTATGCCGCATGCCCAGGTTAGAAAGTCTGCAGAATATCTTTGCAGCACCGCAGGCAGCGAGTAATGAATTAGGAGGTGTCCTATGTACGCAATTATTGCAACAGGCGGAAAACAGTACAAGGTTTCGGAGGGCGATGTAATCTACGTTGAGAAGCTCGCCGCTGAAAAGGATAGCGCTGTTACGTTCGACCAGGTTCTTGCAATCGGCGGTGACAAGCTTGCAGTAGGTGATGAAGTTGCCAAGGCTACTGTATCCGGAAAAGTTCTGGATCAGGTTAAGGGTAACAAGGTTATCGTTTACCACTACAAGAGAAAGACCGGCTATCACAAGAAGAATGGTCACAGACAAGCATACACAAAAGTACAGATTGAAAAGATCAACGCTTAATCTTTTTGTATGATCAGTGTAAAGATTTATAAGACAGAAGATGGCAAAATAAACGGATTTCAATGCCTTGGTCATGCAGGTTTTGCAGAATCAGGTGAAGATATAGTTTGTGCCGCTGTTTCGATGCTCGTTATCAATACTATAAATTCTCTGGAGAAATTTCTTCCGGATGATTCATTTACAGTAACTACTGATGAAGAGAGCGGTCTTATCGAGTGCGTATTCGATAAAAAACCGTCTGAAAAAGCGGGACTTCTTCTGGATTCAATGCTTTTGGGTCTCAAAAGTGTTGAAGAAAACTATCATGGTAAATACCTGAAGTTAGTTTCTAAATGATGATTGAAAAGGAGGAAAAGGTCATGTTAAATCTGAACCTTCAGTTCTTCGCTCATAAAAAGGGAGTAGGATCAACCAAGAACGGTCGTGATTCCGAGTCCAAGAGATTAGGCGCGAAGAGAGCCGACGGACAGTTCGTTAAGGCCGGCAATATTCTCTACAGACAGCGTGGAACCCATATCCACCCTGGTAAGAACGTTGGTATTGGCGGAGATGATACACTTTTCGCTAAGGTTAGCGGCGTACTCAGATTCGAGAGAGTTGGTAAGTATCGCAAGCAGGCTAGCGTTTACGAGGTTGAGGAAAAGGCTGAATAATTCAGTTTTATTCTGTAATTTCGGGGCTTCAGATGTCTACATCTGAAGCCTTTTTACATGCATTTTACATGTCTAAACGGAATTTAGCGTTACAGCTATTGTTTATTGTTGCAAAAATTGTCGTAAAGGCGTTTATTATATATAATCCCGTTCACCGGTTCCGCTGTCAGCATTCACAGCAGAAAGGGGCATATGTTCACAGATAGAGCTAAAATTATTATAAGATCAGGAAAAGGCGGAGATGGTCACGTAAGTTTCCGTCGTGAAAAGTACGTTCCCAACGGAGGACCTGACGGCGGAGATGGCGGAAACGGCGGCTCTGTAATATTCAAAGTCGATACAGGTATGACAACACTTACTGACTACAGATTCCGCAGAAAATTCTCTGCAGAAGATGGAGAGCAGGGCGGAAAAAAGCGTTGTCATGGAAAAGACGGACAGGATCTCATTCTTAAGGTACCGGCAGGAACTGTCGTACGCGAGTTTGAGACAGGAAAAGTCATCGTTGATATGTCAGGTGACAATACAGAAGTAGTTGTATTAAAGGGTGGAAAAGGCGGAAGAGGAAACCAGCATTTCGCAACCAGCACAATGCAGGCGCCGAAATACGCTCAGCCCGGTCAGGATGCTCAGGAAGTTACAGTACAGCTCGAGCTCAAGACCATCGCTGACGTGGGACTTGTTGGCTTCCCCAACGTTGGTAAATCAACACTGATCTCCATGGTAACAAACGCAAAGCCGGAGATCGCCAACTACCACTTTACAACACTTACACCTCACCTCGGAGTTGTAGACCTTCCCGAAGGTGACGGCGGTTTCGTTATCGCAGATATCCCGGGACTTATCGAGGGTGCTTCAGAAGGTGTCGGACTTGGTCATGAGTTCCTTCGTCATATCGAGCGATGTCGTGTCCTTATCCATATCGTAGATGCAGCAGGAGTGGAAGGAAGAGATCCTGTTGATGATATCTACGCAATTAATAAAGAGCTTGCTGCATATAATGTTGATCTCGCTAAGAAGCCTCAGATCATCGCAGCAAACAAAACCGATGTTATCCAGACACCGGAAGGCGAGGAGGATCCTATCACACGCATAGAGAAAGAATTTGGACCTAAAGGTATCAAGATATTCCCTATATCTGCAGCTACCAAGACAGGCCTCAGAGAGCTTATCTACTATGTAAATGACGTGCTGAAGAAGATGGATAATACTCCGGTCGTATTTGAGCAGGAATATTTCCCTGAAGAGCATATCGGAGAGAAGCTTCCTTACACTGTTTCCTATGACGAGAAGGAGCAAATGTATCTCCTTGAAGGACCTCGTATCGAAAAAATGCTCGGTTATACCAACCTTGATTCTGAGAAGGGCTTCCGTTTCTTCCAGAAGTTCATTAAGGAGATCGGTGCAACTGACCAGATGGAAGCACTTGGTATTCAGGACGGCGATACAGTTAAGATGTACGGTTTCCACTTCGATTATTACAGAGATACAGAATCACCGGCTGCTTCGGAAGGAGAAGATAAATGACTATAACAAGCAAACAGCGTGCATATTTAAGAAGTCTTGCAATGACTCTGGATCCGATCTTCCAGATCGGTAAATCCAGCCTTACTCCTGAAGTCTGCACTTCAGTAGGCGAGGCACTCGAAAAAAGAGAACTTGTAAAGATTTCTGTTCTCAAGAATTGCGAAGATGATCCGAAAGCCATTGCTGAGGCTCTCGCAGGCAGAACACAGTCTATTCTTGTTCAGGTAGTCGGAAGAAAGATCACACTTTATCGTCAGGCAAAAGAGCCGAAGATTGAGCTTCCAAATAAGTGATCACAGAATAAAATCACAAATACGTAAGCTGTTTTAACGGCTTACGTATTTCACATATAACGGGAGGACCAGATGTCTGACAAAAAAACAGAACATCCACTGAAGGTCGGTATCCTGGGCGGAACCTTTAATCCGATCCATATAGGTCATCTGATTCTTGCAGAGCAGGCTCGTTCTGAGTTCAATTTGGATCAGGTGCTGATAATGCCTAGCGGAATATCTTATTTTAAGAGCGATATAAACGTACTTCCGGCAGAGACCAGATATGAGATGGTTAAGGCAGCCTGCAAGGATAACCCCTGTTTTAAGGCTTCTGACTTTGAGATAAAAAGAGCTGGAAACACTTATACATCAGAGACACTTCGGGATCTTACAATAGAGAACCCTGATATCCACTATTATTTCATCATTGGTGCAGATACGCTTCTGCAGATGGATACCTGGTATAAACCTGAAATATTATTTAGTTCATGTACTATTCTTTGTGCCGTCAGGGATAAGATCACATCTGAGGAACTGGAATCCAAAAAGGCTGAATATATCGATCGATTTAATGCAGATATCGAATTTCTTCATACCACCGATCTGGAAATTTCATCAAAAATGCTCAGACATATGGTGGCTGAGGGTCGTTCTATCCGATATTATGTTACAGATGAGGTTCTGCGATATATAAATGAGCATGATCTCTATCGGGAATGATCGGAGTAATAAGCTTTTAGGAAGAAGGATCTTCAAATGAACGAAAAAATAATTGATATCAAGCATAAGATGAAGAAAGTTCTGGATAAAGACAGATACCAGCATACACTTGGTGTGGCTTATACAGCATCATGCATGGCTATGCGCTACGGTCTGGATCCGGACAGGCTTTTTCTCGCAGGTTTACTTCATGACTGTGCAAAAAACATTCCAAATGGCGAGAAATATGCTTTATGTAAAAAGTACAGGATAGAACTTAATGAAACAGAGAAAAAAGCTCCGTCTCTGGTTCACGCAAAGCTTGGTGCATACCTTGCAGAGCATACATATGGCATAAAAGATCCGGAGATAATCAGGGCAGTACGTAATCATACCACCGGAAGACCCGGAATGAGCATTATCGAAAAGATAATCTTTACGGCTGATTATATAGAGCTTCATCGCGATCAGGCACCAAATCTGCCGGAGATAAGGCATATGGCGTTTACAGATCTCGACGATGCGGTACTAAAGATCTTAAGCGATACACTGGTATTTCTTAATTCCAAAGATCGTCCGGTGGATCCGATGACAAAAGAAACCTATGATTACTATATGACACACAGAAGTTAAGATTTTAATTTAGAAAAGGCGGATCAGAATTAATGAAAGACAGCAGAGAACTTGCAGCAGAAGTTGTTCGTGCCCTTGAAGACAAGAAGGGTGAGGATGTGATCGTAATCGATCTCAGAGAAATCACTGTATTTACTGACTACTTTGTAATCGCAACAGGAAATAACGTTCCTCAGGTACAGGCTATGAGCGATGCTGCAGGCGATGCAATGGCTAAGAACGAAGTCGAAGTAAAGAGCGTGGAAGGATATCAGTCAGCAAACTGGATCCTCATGGATTACGGTGATGTTATTGTACATATTTTTGATAAGGAAAGCCGTTCCTTCTATGATCTGGAAAGAATCTGGAAAGACGGAAAGTTCATAAAGGCTGAAGAAATCTAAAGCATAAAAACAACACCATTGTGATTATTAAAGTCACAATGGTGTTTTAATGTTTAAATATTATTTATTTTCGAGAGAACGGAACACAGCAAATACTTTACCAAGAATCTTGCAATCCTTAACGATTATGGGTTCCATAGTATCATTTTCCGGCTGGAGTCGGATCTTATCTTTCTCTTTGTAGAAAGTCTTTACTGTTGCACTGTCATCAACCATGGCAACAATGACATCACCATTCTTTGCTGTAGAGCACTCACGTACGAATACAAAGTCACCATCCATGATACCGATATTGATCATGCTGGTTCCCTTTACACGGAGAACAAATGAATCTGATGCGCCTGAGCCTGCCGGCAGGAAATCTGTAGGAAGAGGGAAATATCCGTCAACATTCTGCTCTGCAAGAATAGGCTGACCTGCAGCAACCTGTCCGATGATCGGAATGCTGGTCATTTCCTTACGGACCATTTCAAAGCTTTCATCAAGAATCTCTATAGTACGGGGCTTGGTAGGATCTCTGCGGATATATCCGTTCTTTTCAAGAGTTTCGAGATGAGAATGAACAGAAGATGTAGACTTGAGATTGACTGCCGCACAGATTTCTCTTACTGAAGGCGGAAAACCGCGGTCAAGAATCTGATTTTTGATGTATTCAAGAATTTCCTGCTGCTTAGGACTAATTTTTCCAGTTGCCATATTTAAAACCTCTCTTTCAAGTTATCACAATTATACTACACTTGTTCCCAAAATACAAACGTATATTCCGAATTTTTGTTCGTATTTTTCTCTCAAAAGTATTGACACGCGAACGGTCGTTCGTTATAATCTGCTTGCAAACAGGCGTTCCGAAACTATGTTTTTGAACGTTTGTACAGTTCCTGTCGGAGGTCAGATCATAATGTTCAGATCAGTAAGTTTTGTAAAATCTCATACAAACCATAATAATAAGCTTTCCGGAGCTGTTATCCGCAGAAGACGCCGTATGAAAAGAAGAGGAGCGCGTTTTCTCGTAATATCCGCAGTTCTCCTGCCGATAGGCATTGCTCTGGGTGCAATACGTTCCTATGCGGATCCTGCGACAACGATCACGACAGGAACAAAATATTATAAGAGCATTGTAGTGATGCCCGGCGATACACTTGCAGAAATAGCAGAGATCAATCTGTCTCCGGAGTATTCTTCAGCAGAGGAATACATGGAGGAAGTCCGCCAGATGAATCATCTGGATTTTGACTACAGTATACATTCGGGCGAATATCTTCTCATACCTTACTACAGGTGATAATATAGGGTGAGAGATACATTATAGATATGCTCATCCTCGCGGAGCATTTATGATAAGTGTTGAAATTTTTGATGCTTACGATGGAACTGGATTTATTGGGTATGGAAGAAAAAATCATTGTCAAAAAAATGACCCTGGTAGGTATCCTCGGTAATGTCATGCTTACGGCATTTAAGCTGTTTGCCGGTATTATTGGCAGATCCGGAGCTATGGTATCTGATGCGGTACATTCACTTTCTGATGTGTTCGCTACGTTCATTGCGTTCTGGGGAACTATTGTATCCAAACGTCCGGCTGATACAGAGCATCCCTATGGACATGAACGGGTAGAATGTGTTGCTTCACTTATCCTCGGAATGATCCTCTTTGTGACCGGATTAGAGATCGGTAAAGTTGGTATTCAGACTATCTTGTCCGGAAAATATGAGGCTATGCCTGTTCCGGGAAAGATCGCTCTTATCGCTGCGATAGTTTCCATAGTCACCAAGGAAGCGATGTTCTGGTACACAAGGCACTATGCAAAGATACTTCATTCAGAGGTATTTCTTGCCGATGCATGGCACCATCGTTCAGATGCACTTTCATCCGTAGGATCACTTATCGGTATCGGTGGTTCTATGCTTGGTTTTCATGTAATGGATTCCGCCGCCAGTGTCATTATCTGTTTCTTTATTCTAAAAGTTGCATACGATATCCTAAAAGATGCCATTAATAAAATGATGGATACTTCCTGTGGCGAAGAGTATGAACAAAAAATCAGGGATTTTGTTTCAGAACAGGAAGGTGTCCGGGCGGTTGACGTACTTCACAGCCGTATGTTTGGAAGCCGTGTCTACGTTGATCTGGAAATAGAGGTTGATAGAAATATAACCGTGGGTGAAGGTCATGATATCGCTGAAAATGTTCATGACCGCATTGAACAAAATTTTGAAGAGATAAAGCATGTAATGATCCACGTTAATCCAACCGCAGAGCTTGTGACCGGAAGCCTGAAAGATATGTAAATCCTTTATTTACGCCATATCTTTTGTTCAGTATAATGTAGATAATGTGCATAAAAATGTGCCATTATTTATCATTGATCTTTTAAGACAGGGGAAACTTATGAAAAACAGTAATGTAACTTTATTTGTGATTCTTGGAATTATTTTTGTATTCGTGCTGGGAGTGATCGGTGGATATAATTCACTGATAAGCAAGCAGACCGCTGTAGAGGAGCAGTATGCAAATATAGATACTCAGTTACAGCGCCGCAATGACCTGATACCGAATCTGGTTAATACTGTAAAGGGGTATACCGATCATGAAAGCGAAGTCTTTCAGCAGGTCACAGAAGCCCGTGAAAAGATGATGGCTGCAAATTCCGTTGCAGAGAAATCAGAGGCAGATGCAGAGGTAACAAGTGCTCTTAATAAGCTGATCGCAGTTGCCGAAAACTATCCTGAACTCAAGTCTGACACTGTTTACGTCAGCCTTATGGATGAACTTGCAGGTACAGAAAACCGTATTTCTTATGCAAGACAGGAGTACAATGCTTCTGTTGCTTCTTACAACAAGTCTATCCGTGCATTTCCCGGTGTAATGTATGCTAATATATTCGGATTTGAGAAAGCCGAACTCTTTGAAGCCAGCGAAGGCTCAGACGTTGTTCCGTCTGTAGAATTTTAATATAACGCACGGTTTAAGGTTGAAAATGTCTTCTAGAAGAAAAAAGCATGTTTATGCGCCCAATTCACCATATTATTCATATAGAAAACCGAAATTTATAGAACACCCTGCTGCCAAAGTACTCGTATTTTTGGTGTGTGTGTTTATCACGATAGTAGGAGTAAAGCATTTCTACGATGAAGGTAAATACAAGTATTCCATAAATATTCCGGAACACACAGAGTACTTCTATGTGGAGGATTACAGTGGTGTACTGAACCAAAAAACAGAAAAGTATATCCTGGATGAAGCAGTCAAGCTTAATAAAGCTACAAGTGCTCAGGTAGTCGTTGTAACAGTTCCAAATACCCAGCACCAGTCGCTGGAAGATTTCTCTATCGAACTTGCAAACGAATGGGGAATCGGCGACAGAGCCCTTGATAACGGTGTATTGTTATTATTCACCACAGCCTATGATGATCCCCATGTGAGACTTGAGATAGGCAAGGGTCTTGAGGGCGCGATTTCTGACGGAAAAGCAGGACGTATACTTGATAAATATGCCGTTGAGCCTAAGGACGACGGTCTTTGGAACACTGCTGCTGGTGACACATTTACGGCAGTAATTAAAGAAGTTTATAAAGAATATGGGAAGGAAGTTCCTGATTCGGTAACTTCTCAGGAATGGGAAGACGACAATGCTCCCACGAAGGGAACCTTTGCTGACAGCGATTTTCCGGGTCCTGTGCTGATCGCGAACGATGATCCATTTTTTGAACAGCTGATCGATGCTATTATAATGTTCGGATATCATGCATTTTTAGTAATAATGATCTTTATGCTTATTTTATATACCATATTCGACAGAGGTAATGGTTCCTCATCAGGGCGAGGCGGATTCTTTGGTGGTAGTTTATCCGGCGGCTCCAGCGGCGGAGGGGGCTACAGCGGTGGAGGCGGTTCCTTCGGCGGAGGAGGAGCTTCCAGATAAGGCTTTCAATATAACACATGTATCTAAAAGGGCTGGGAACAACAAGTTCCAAGCCCTTTTTATGTGCACATAAAACATGTCCGATACAATGACCAATTTTGCTATTGATATTTATATCTATTATTTCGATATTCATTTCAGAGGAATCGATACAGTATGTAGTTTTGACTGCTCTGGTTAAACGTGCGTCTGGATAAAGGATGTAGATATGAACACATTGATAATCGGTAATGTTGGATATTGGACTGAGGAAACTCTGAAAATAGCATTTCCAGATGATTCCATCATCCTATGCGGAACAAACTGTGAAGATAAAAAATCAGGAAATATCAAGTGGTTTAAGATAGGGCTGGAGGGGAGAAAAGCCAGATACGTGTTCGAAACATTTAATTTCGAACGCGTTGTTTATATGTCCGAATATCTCACGTACCACACTGTAGCAGAAGACGAGCTTGAAAGAGTGCGAAGACTTCTGAGACTATGCAGAAATTCAAATATTTCCCAGCTGATATATTTCACTTCTGATGTTGTTTGCAGTACCGAGGAAAATTCAAAGAAAATGATCCTCGAAGCCGGAGAGAATCTTTTTGCGTATTACGCAAATCAGTTCAGAGTTGACTTCCGGATCGTCAGATGCCCGTTTTTAATCTCTCCTACATTGAAAACTGACTATATTTATCAGTTATTCCATAATGCATACAGCGGAAAGGACGAGATCGAACTGGATGCTCCAATGGAAGAAATAAATCACTTCATAGATATGAGAGATGTGGCAAACTTCTTCTACAGGCTTCAGGATAACTGGGAGGTCGGAGACAAGATTTTGAGGCTTTTCCCAAGAGCAAAATGTTCATTTAAGACATTAGGAGATTTCCTAAAAAAGAAAAACACGAATCTATTGGTTGTATATGCAGATAATTCAGCAGTACGTCCAAAATTCAGTAAAGAAGAGAATACCGTTCGAGAGAGATTTGGCTGGACGCCAATGTATGATCCGCTGGAGATCCTGGATGAGTATTACGAAGAATATCTGACTCTAAACGAGCAGAAGCCAAGCTTACGTGAGCGGATCAAGAGAAAACTGCATCTCAAGAGCTGGACGATGATGGTTATAGAAATAATCGTCGGTGCACTCTTTGTAGAATACCTGAATAAGATTTCCGGAAATTCAGTTCAATTCCGGATGATCGATTACAGGCTTCTTTTTGTTGTGATAATTTCTACAATTTATGGCACAAATATTGGTTTTATCGCTGCTGTTATAGAATCAATATCACTTGTTGCCGCATATTATCAAAGGGGCAGTAACTGGCTCATGCTCTTCTATGATCCGGGTAACTGGATGCCGTTCATTTTGCTGTTTGCAGTAGCTGCTGTATGCGGTTATATCAAGCAAAAGAAGGATGAAGACATTCATTTTGTTTATGAAGAAAATAAATCTATCAGAGAACAGAACAATTTCATAACTCAGCTGTATGAGCAGGTTCTGGATTACAAAAATCAGTATCGAAAGGACCTTATCGGCAGCAGAGACGGTTTCGGACGTATTTTTGAAGTTGTTCAGAGACTGAACAATACTATCCCTGAAAAAATATTTACTGAGTCCATCCCGGTAATGGAGGATGTTCTCGAAAATGACTCCATCGCCATTTATTCCATAAATGATCCTACTGCAAGATTTGCTCGACTCGAAGTATGTTCCACGAATATTGCGGCTGACCTGAAAAAATCCTTCCAGCTTGAAGGATACGAAAACATAATAGAAACCGTTAAAAAGGGTGAAGTCTGGTTTAATAAGGATCTGGCGGAATCTCTTCCAATGTATGCCTCAGGTATCCTCGCGGAAGGTGAGCTTACAGTGCTCATAATGATCTATCATGCAGGATTCGGACAGACCAATAACTACTATTCAAACCTGATACGTATTCTCAGCGGTCTCATGGAGAACTTTATCGTAAAGGCATGGGATTACAGGAAAGCTATAGAAGAGAGGATATACATTTCAGGAACGAATATTTCAAATTGGGATTATTTCAAGGAACAGCTTGAAATTGAAAAACAGGCGGCGTCAAACCAGCTTGTATCCTTTAGATTGTTTAAACTCGATCCCGCCGGAAACAGCATTGTTGAAATGGATTCACTTCTGCAGTCAAAGATACGAAATAACGACCTCATAGGTCAGAGTCCGGACGGGTTTGTATTTGTCATGGCATCCCAGGTGGATGCGAGCAGTGAACAGATCGTATTAAAGAGATTTTTAGACCTTGGACTAAATTGTGAGATTGTTGACCCTGCCTCAGTATGAGAGCTGATTCAGATAAAGCCCGGAGGTAGAAATGGTTAAGTTATTTTTACTGATACATGTGTTATTACTGTTAGCAATAGTGTATCTGCGGATGATAAGCAGGCTGAGACTCACTCTGACGACGATTCCGCTTGTCTTGTTCGTCCCTGTTTGGGGAAGTATCTCTGTTTTGCTGGAGTACTATCTCAGAAAGACACACAGGATTGGGACAGCAGCTGAAAACCTTGAAGTCATGAAAGCGAGTCTCGTCAACATGGACGAAATGCCGACGCCGGAGGATGAAGAAGGTGGTTCTGTTCCTCTGCAGGATGCACTTTTGATCGATAATTCGCAGATGAAGCGTTCGGTTATCCTGAATGTTCTGATGCAGGACGCAAACAGCTATGTAAAGGTCCTTAATGAAGCCCGAATGAATGAAGACGTGGAAGTTGTTCATTATGCCACAACTGCCATGATGGAGCTGTCAAAAGAGTATGAGTTCAGGATACAAAAATTTGCGGCAATGTACGCAGACGAACCTGATAATGATGAGCTTCTGACAGAATACAGGAACTATATCGAGCAGTATGTGTATTCCGGCATGGTCGAAGGACAGATGCTGGAACTGCACATGAATACGTATAAGCAGCTTTTGCTGGACTGCATCCAGAGATTTGATAATAAAGAAGACTATTTTTCACTTATAAACTGCTTATTTGAAAGCGGTGAGCTTGCGCAGGTCAGATCGTATCTGTCCAAAATAGAAGAAAAATGGCGGGATGATGAAAACGTCTGGTTATTCAAGTTCAGACTGGCGTTTGAAACCAGTGACACGGATGAAATGTGCAGTCTTATCAATGAAACTAAAGAAGAAGGCAGATTCTTCTCTAAGGATATCAGAAAAATAGCTGCATTTTGGGAAAAGAAACAATGAGCATTTTTGAGAAAAAATCAAAAACAAAAGATCATAGATTTTACATAACGCTCAGGGTTTTTGCGGGATTCTGCGCTTTCTTTCTGCTGCTCCTTTTAGAGAGGGTGGGAATCATATATAAATATCCTCATCCTGTTATCAATCTGGTCTCAGCAGATGAAAAATCTGCAAATAAAAAGGCTGTCGGCGACACAACGTGCCTGCTCATCGTTGACAGCAATAACGAAACGAGCCTTGCTGACAGGAACGAGTTCGAACAGATCTTAAAGGATATGAGGATCGCATATGATCTGGAAGACCTCGCGGATAAAAAGGGACACCTGGAAGAACTTAACAAATATAAGACTATAGTATATGCGACCACAGACGTTTCTGCTATGGGAAATACGCTTCTGGATATGGTCGAATGGGTTGCAGACGGCGGTTCTATGCTCTTTGCACTTCCGCTTCAAAAAACAAACGAACTGAATGTCATCGGTCCGAATGTCGGCATAGAAGAAAGCGGATATGAATACTCCATGGTAGATACATTCCTTCCGACAGAAGATTTCATGCTGGGCGGAGGTCAGGTTTATAAGATTCAGGACGGATACGAGTCTGCCCTCACCGTCGGACTAAGCGACAAATGTAATGTTTATGCGACGACAGCAGACGGCAGTGTTCCCATCATTTGGGAAAAAGATTATAAAAACGGCAGATTTGTTGTCTGCAATTTTGCGTACTGTCAGAAAGCCTACAGAGGCGTTTACGCCGCCGCATATTCACTTTTGGGAGATTCCTGCGTTTATCCTGTGATCAATGCCTCCACATATTATCTGGACGATTTCCCGTCGCCTGTACCTCAGGGGGACGGAACATATATTGAGCGTGACTATCACATGCAGACCGCAGATTTCTATTCGTCTGTATGGTGGCCGGATATGCTGACTCTTGCAGAAGAGCATGACATTCAGTACACAGGTCTCATTATCGAAACCTACGAAGGTAATACGAGCGAAAAACTAAACTCAAACCTGAGTACCGCAGATTTTTATTACTACGGAAATATGCTGTTAAACCGCGGCGGAACGCTTGGTTATCACGGCTATAACCATCAGCCCTTATGTGGACCGAATTATACATACGAAGAGGATCACGGCTACAAAGTATGGGAAAGCTTTGATGCAATGCACAATGCCATGGATGAGCTTGAAAGATTTTCAAAATCCATCTTCACAGGCGCGGAATTTGCAGTTTATGTCCCGCCTTCAAACATTTTATCTGACGAAGGAAGGTATATGCTGGGGCACGATTATGACGACATTAAGTGCATAGCCAGTACGTATTTTGAAGGAAATGATGCATATACACAGGAATTTGAAGTAGCTGAAGACGGTATCGTAGAAACTCCGCGTATCATATCCGGAGGTATTCTTGATGACTATATGAGGTTTTCAGCCTTTTCGGAGCTGAATTTTCATTTTGTAAATTCACATTTCATCCATCCTGACGATCTCCTTGATGCTGACCGCGGAGCAGCTCTGGGATGGGAGACGCTTAAGGGCAATCTGTCAAATTACATGGAGTGGCTGGATAAAAGTGCACCTGATATACGTCATGTCACCGGAAACAGCATGGCTGGCGCTGTTCAGCGATACAGTATGCTCTCATGTGATAAAGAAGAAAAAGAGAACGAGATCATTTTGGATTTCAAAGGTGTAAGTGACGAAGCATATTGTTTTATACGCTTAAACAGAGGAAAAGCAGGCGAAGTTACCGGAGGTTCCATAAAGAATCTTGTAGGAGATCTGTACCTTCTGAAGATTGACGATGATAAAGTGACGATTGTTATTGATCACTGATAGAAAGGTTATCAAGATGAGAATCTGCCTCGTATTGGAAGGAAGTTACCCGTACGTTCATGGTGGAGTTTCCACTTGGATGCACAGCTACATACAGAATATGAAAGAGCATGAGTTTGTTCTCTGGGTGATCGGCGCAAAATCCGCAGACAGGGGACACTTTGCCTATGAGCTTCCTGAAAACGTGGTTGAGGTTCAAGAAGTTTTCCTTGATGATGCGCTTTCTGTAAAGCCGGACAAAAAACAGATTCCCTCATTGAATAAAGAGGAAAAGCAGGCTTGCAGAGAATTGATGAAATGTGAGAGGCCGGATTGGGACGTTATCATACGAATGTTTCAGGATAAAGGTATAAATCCGCAGAATTTCCTGATGGGAGAGGACTTTCTCGAAGTAATTTCAACACTTTGTCTTGAAGAATATCCCTATGTTCCGTTTGCGGAAACCTTCCATACGATAAGGTCCATGCTCCTGCCTGTGCTATATCTGCTCGGAACAAAGGTCCCGAAAGCAGACATGTATCACGCGATCTGTACCGGATACGGCGGACTGCTGGCTGTTCTCGGAGCGTACAAGTATAAAAAGCCCATCGCTCTGTCGGAGCACGGAATATACAGCCGAGAACGCGAAGAGGAGATAATCCGCGCAAAATGGGTTGTTCCGTCATTCAAGAAGCAGTGGATAAAGTTCTTTTACATGCTTTCAGATGCGATATACAAAAGAGCCGCTGCCGTAAGCTGCCTTTTCGTACGGGCATCCCTCACACAAAAAGAACTGGGAGTTCCTGGTAACGTGAGTTACGTTATACCAAACGGTATCGACTACGATAGATTCTCGTCAATTCCGGAAAAACCCGATGACGGCTTCGTAGACATCGGCGCAGTCATCAGAATGGCACAGATAAAAGACGTAAAAACCCTGATCTATGCATTTTATGAATTGCAGAGCATGCGGGATAATGTGCGTCTTCACATCCTCGGCGGAGTAGATGACGACGAATATGCAAACGAGTGTTACGACATTGTAAAGCAGCTCAACATCCAAAATCTGTTCTTCGTGGGGCGTGTTGATGTGGTGAAATACATGGAAAAGCTGGATTTCACCATCCTTACAAGCCTTTCGGAAGGTCAGCCGTTATCAGTTTTGGAGTCTCTGGCTGCAGGACGCCCATGTGTAACTACCGAGGTTGGATGCTGCAGAGAGCTTCTAGAGGGAATGGATAATGACAATTTTGGTGTAACAGGCTATCTTGCACCGCCGATGCACAGAAAAGCTATCGCTCTCGCTATGAATAAAATGTGCGAAAGCAGGCAAAAGCGCCTTGAGATGGGAGAACTCGGAAAACTCAGGGTTAAGAGCTTTTACAAGACTGAAATGATGATGGAAAAATACAGGCACTTTTATGACCGTGTCATGGAAAATCAGTAAATACACGCGAAAATATATACAAAGATATCGGGTATGAAATATGGCAGGAATAGGATTTGAACTGAAAAAATTATTTCGCTCAACAGGTGTTTTTGCGATATTAAAAGCATATGGATATACGGGAATGGTCACTGCAGGACCCATGCTCCTTGGCGTGATCTTTCTTCTCAGCGTCTCGTATCTCGGGAGATTTTTCGGGCTTGCGAAAGCTGATCAGGATCTGCTGGTCGCTATGATAACATATGCTCTTCTTGCGTCCCTATTGCTCACAAGCCTGTTTTCCATGGGAACTACGCGATATGTGGCGGATATGCTCTATCAGGAGATGGAAGACAGGATTCTTCCTTCGCTTGACGGCGTCATCTGCATAACCGTTCCTCTGGGCGGATTAATATACGGGACCTTCCTGATCTTTTCAGGAATCCCGCTAGGTCTCGGCATCCTGAATTTCCTGTTTTTTACGGAACTGGTCGTTGTATGGATGCAGATGAACTATTTATCTGCGATAAAGGACTATAAGGGCATCATGTTCGGTTACGTTATCGCTATCATTTTTTCCGTATCTATAGCGATAGTACTCTGTTTATTGATAGAGGTATCCCTGATAAGCCTGATGATCGCTGTTACATCAGGATATGGCGTCATGGTGGTCTTTCATTACTATCTTCTTTACAGGTATTTTGATAATCCAAAGAAGATGAGCTTTGAATTTTTGAAATGGTTTGACGAATACGGTGAGCTGTCCGTAATCGGATTCTGCATGAACCTGGGTCTGTTCTCACACTTGGTGATCGGCTGGTTTTCACACGTTGGCTATCAGATACGAGGGCTGTTTTACAGCGCGCCACAGTACGATGTGCCGGCTCTGTACGCATTCATTACGATACTCATTACCACTATAAATTTTGTGGCATCTGTTGAGGTCAATTTTTATCCAAAATACAGGCGTTACTATGACCTTTTCAACGGAAAGGGCTCTATCACAGAGATCACAAAAGCCGAAGAGGAGATGCTCACAGTCCTTGATCACGAGATCACGTATACTGCGAGAAAGCAATTTTACGGAACTGCGCTGATGCTTTCCCTCGGACTTCTCATATTAAACAGACTTCCTCTAGGCTTTGATTCCCTGATGGAAGGCTATTTCAGGATTTTATGTGTGGGTTACGGTGTATATGCCATTGCTAATGTCATGATGATGATCCTCATGTACTTTTCCGATTATGAGGGAGCCAAAAAAACTGCTGTGATTTTTGCAGCGTTAAGCACGACACTCAGCATATTATCGCTTTTCATAAACGTTAAATACTACGGTTTTGCGTTCTGCCTCGGAAGCATGGTCTATTTTCTCGCGTGCTTCAAGAGACTCAGATACTTTACCCAGAGACTTCCGTATCATATTTTGAGTAAACAGCCAATGGTCTACGTGAGAAAAGACGGACTGGGCGTAAAGGTAAGCAAAAAAATGACCCATATGGAAGATAATTTTTAAACCATAGATTGAAGTAAACTACTTCATGCGAGTGAACGGTAACGGAAAAGAGGGACACGGATGAAGAAGGAAACACAAAAGTTTTTGAGCGTTGTATTGGCATTATGCATAGTAATGGTGATCTCATGGCAATATGGACGTATTTCTAACGATTCACCGAAAAATACACCTCCCGAAGAAGTTAAGGAAGCAGATGCGTCCGATGCAGCATCTGAAGCTAAAACTCCTATGGCATCAGATGAAATTAAGTTTGATACTTCAAATTCTAAGCACCTTTCTGACTTTTCTTATCTCTATGAAGATAATGGTGATTCATATGTGACCATGTATCTCACAGTACGAAAAGGGAATAAAACAGAGGGAACAGATCACACCTGGAAAGAAGTAAACGCTCATTCCGTTTATTACTACGAAGAAAAAGATATTGACCGTTATAAAATAGAGGGACTCCTGCAGGTAGGAGACGAGAACGGACCTCTCCCCGGACTTTTAGGATATGGCAAAAAAGTGCCCAATGCCATTGTTCAGATCAGAGGTCAGTCATCCAGTACGAATACACAGAAAAACTACAAAATCGAGCTGAAGCCAAATCAGGGATCGTGGAACGGGCAGACAACTATCGCACTGAATAAACACGTAAATGACGGTCTACGATTCAGAAATAAGATGGGTTTTGATCTGCTTTCAGGGATTGATGAACTGATGAGCCTCAGAACAACTTTTGTACACTTGTACGTTAATGATCTTACCGATGAGGAAAGCGACGGTTTCCGAGACTATGGTCTTTATACTCAGGTCGAACAGTTAAATAAAACTGCATTAAAGAACCACGGTCTGGATAAAACAGGTCATTTATACAAGGTAAACTTTTTTGAGTTTTACAGATATGAGGATGTCATAAAACTCGCGACAGATCCTGATTATGATGAAAAAAAATTCGAAACCTACCTTGAAATAAAGGGGGCTTCTGACCATACCAAACTCATAGAAATGCTTAAGGATGTGAATGATTACACCATCCCTATTGATGATGTAATCGAAAAGCATTTTGATATGGAAAATCTGACTTACTGGCTTGCATTCAATATTTTGACAGGAAACGCAGATACTCAGAGCAGAAATTTCTACCTGTACAGTGCTCAGAATGAAAAGACCTGGTATCTCTATTCCTGGGATCTGGATGGAATGTTCCGTTATGATGAGAACAGACTTACAGATATCAACGATTTTGAAAGCTGGGAGCGAGGAGTCAGCAATTACTGGGGAAATGTTCTGTTCCAGAGATGCCTGAAATCCTCGAAATTCAGAGATCAGTTAGATTCTGCAATACATGATCTGAAGGATTATCTTTCCAAAGAAAGACTTTCAGGAATGATAGCTGAGTACCGCAAGGTTGCCAAGCATTTTGCATACTCTGAACCTGATCTCACATATATGAAGCTGACAGAAGAGACATATGATGAAATAGCAGCAAAACTTCCTGATCTGGTCGACACATATTATGGATTCTACAGCGACTCCCTGCAGAAACCGATGCCATTCTTTATTTATGAGCCGGAAGTACAGGACGGAAAGTTAAAGGTTGGATGGGAAGCCTCATATGACTTCCAGGAAGAAGAGCTGTCATACACCGCGTGTCTGTCAAGAAATCCTGATGGAACAGACGTTGTCGGTGAATACACAGGAAAATGGACTGAAGCTACATTTGATATGCCTTCAAGCGGCGAGTATTTCCTTAAAGTTTATGCATCGGATGAAAGCGGCAATACTCAGGATGCCTTTGATCGTTACGAAGTAGAAGGATACGGAAAGTACTACGGTGTTATCTGCTTCTATATTAACAGCAACGGAACCATCGGTAATTACGAGACAGAGGAATGACTATGAAGCGTTTTCGTCATGAACTGAAATATCTCATAAATTACGGCAATCTTGAAGAACTACGGCTTCGTATGAAACCTTATTTCAAGATAGATCCGCATGCCGTAAACGGTGAGTATATGATCCGGAGCCTGTATTTTGATGATATCTACAACAGCGCTTACGATGACAAAGAGAGCGGTATTTTCTATCGTACTAAATACCGGATACGGATCTACAACTGCTCAGACTCCAGTATAAAGCTGGAGCGGAAAATAAAGCAGGGAAGCTATATTTATAAGGAATCCGCAGCTCTCACAAAGGATGAAGTCTGCAAGATAATTGACGGTGATTTCGATTTTCTTTTACACCACGAGAATAATCTCTGCCGGGAGTTTTATATCGAGTGTATATCGAAATTCATGAGGCCAAGAGTCATTGTTGATTACGAAAGAGAACCGTATTTTTTGGACGAAGGCACTGTCCGCATCACCTTTGATAAAAGAGTGCGTGCATCATCGTTTGGCTTCGATATTTTTGATAAAGAGCTTCCGACCCTTCCTGCAATGACCTACGACAAGCTGATCATGGAAGTGAAATATACGGAGTTTCTGCCAAAGATCGTAAAAGATATGATACCTGTCAGAGCCACGGAGTTCACAGCAGCATCAAAATACGTGATCTGCTGTGATCAGACGAAATATCTGAACGGTAGCGACTATTATATTGATGAGAGGAGTGCGTTATGAGCGTAAGAGATGTTGTAAAAAAATCAATCCTTAATTCGGAGGCGTTCACAACCTACGACATAGGCAGTATCGCCCTCAAGATTTTGATAGCCGTACTGCTGGGCGTTATCATCTTTCTGATATATAAAAAGTTCTATTCCGGAGTCATCTATTCAAGGAACTTTGCCGTAACGCTCATCGGTATGACGGTGATGACCGCAATGATCACTGTGGCTATCAGCACAAACGTCGTTATCTCACTTGGTATGGTCGGTGCGCTTTCGATCGTGAGATTTAGGACAGCAGTGAAGGATCCGCTGGATCTGCTATACCTGTTTTGGGCGATATCCAGCGGTATAACAGTAGGCGCAGGCATGAATCTGCTGGCACTTATCGTTGCCGCTGTCATGATGGCACTGATCTGGTTTTTCTATGCACAGCAGAGTACAAATCAGGTTTACATGGCAGTGATCCACTATACAGGCGATGATACCGGTGACGAGATACTGCGTGAATTAAATAAGGCAAGATATCACGTGAAATCCAGAACCTTCAGAGGATCAAAAACCGAACTCGCAGTTGAAGTATACGTAAAAAATAATGATTTCTTTTTTGAAGAAAAAATACGAAATATGCCCGGTGTTGCTGATATAACACTTATTCAGTACAGCGGGGAGTATCATGGCTGATAAAGCATTGAAACCGGTCGATGTTCAAAAAATTGACATCGACCGGTTTTTTAAACTACACGTTTAATGACGCAGAAAAAACTACAGCGTATAATAAGTACATAAATTGCCTATGTAGAATAAAGCTTCATACACTTTGCCTGCTTATGCTCAATTTGTGCGGCTATCATCATATTACGAAAAGTTAAAATCTTTCAGCTTGAGCATAAGCTACTCATAAAAAGGAGAGACGTAATGATTATAAAAGCAATACTTGGCGATATTACAAAACAAACTGATGTAGAAGCAATCGTGAACGCAGCCAATTCATCACTTCTTGGTGGAGGCGGGGTTGATGGTGCGATTCACCGAGCTGCAGGACCTGAACTTTTAGAAGAATGTAGGAATCTACATGGATGCAAGACCGGAAATGCTAAGATTACCGGAGCATATCGCCTGCCGTGCAAGTATGTCATTCATACTGTAGGACCAGTCTGGAACGGCGGAAAATATTCCGAGCCTGAAAGTCTCAGAAACTGCTACATAAATTCGCTGACTATCGCAAAAGAAAAAGGCATACGGACTATTGCATTTCCGTCAATTTCAACCGGAATCTACAGCTATCCATTAGATCAGGCTTCGGAAATAGCAGTGAAAGCGGTTTATGATTTTACATCAGAAAATCCTGATTCCTTTGATCTCGTTGAATGGGTCTGCTTTGATGAAAATACGCTTGCTTCATATAGTAAAGTAATTAAGCAATTTATATGAAATTTTATTATAGTTATGGGATTGGAAATTCTCGAAAACGTTTGGAAGCCGCAAACATGGCTATGAATAATTATTTAAAAGATGACATTCAAAGGAGCTATTTGGAATGAAATGGAAATATAACGTATTGATTGACAGAATCAACTGGCGGAAATAAAATAGTAAAAGTATCGTCAGTGATTCTGAATCTGACTTCTAACACAGATTGAATCTTAGTAATCTATTTTCTTACATTTAATTGCACACAGAGAGTATTCTAATAGATAATGAAAAGCAGATTGTCTCTGTTGCAAGATTTTTCTTTATTTCATAATTTCCCGCGCAATGCACAACTGAAAATCGAATAGACGGTGCTTCGGGAGAATAGTTCTAAATATATTCGCATAATATAAATTATACGAATATATTGCCGCATGAATCAAAAACTGTCAAGATTCGTGTCTTTGGTTAACATAAATCCATTATGTAAACCATTATCGGTTTTAACGTCCCAAACCCATATTTTTACGATTTTCATAATTTTACCCTTGAGCTTGTCAAGCTCTTCTGATTTTGCTCTTAAAAGTACCAGCATAACCTCTCACTTAAAATAATTACAATTAATTGATCATATTTACTGTCGAGGTTTTAGAAAGCAAACATTTTATACATTTAAATATACATAGCTTAATGCATATTTTTTCCGTTATTAATTTCTGCAGATTGCTTTTGCTTTAACCATTTTCTATCATTCTTTCCCAGCCATTTTTATCTCGCCTCGCCGATAAATTACGCTTAAAGCACGCAGAATCATCCGCGTAAAAAAATACGAGCATCAAGACCGGTTCGATTTATTTTTATGCCCGCCTGGTGTATAATCATGAGCAGCACGTATCTTTTTTGAAATAATTCAATACCTTTTATAGATACGGCTAAAATCAGCATACACTTAAAATTGAGGGAGAGATCATATGCTGCCACATCCAGAAAAACCATTTATTCTGTTTATCATAATAATTTGTCTTATGACACTGAGTATTATCGCGTCAAAAACAAATGAAAATATTGGCAGCCGTCAGGAAGTTCGTGCTTTTAAGGGAATGTTGTATTCATTCATGGCTTATGCACTCGTTGATCTGAGGCTTTTATTTGATCATTTTTATACTTCATTTCCCAGACTGTTCGTTCTGTTTGTAATGGCTGTTGGATTTTCGTCCATGTCATTTGCATGTTACTGCTGGTTTATGTACGTTTCTTCCAGCGTTCGCCCACTCGTTAAATCCACAAAAATATGGAATATTCTGACAGCTATTCCGCTTTTATTCGTTATATGTATGCTGTTCACACCCCTGCATATATTTGTCTACGATTTTGATACGGAACCAACTTTCAAGCCCATGCTTTCCATGATCATTTTTATGGACTATGTTTATCTGATCGTTGCTTCCGGTATTTCAATATATAAAAGGAATACAGCCAAGAGCCGTTTTGAAAAAAAGCAATACAGCGGTCAGCTCATATTTATCCTTTTCTTTACCCTATGCGGTGCTGTTGTGGTTGTCCTGCTTAACCTTCCTGTGACTGAACTGCTTTATATTCCTGTTGTACTTAAATTATTTGTGGATCTTCAGGAATCGCGGATTTATACAGACGCGCTGACTAAACTTAATAATCGTCGTCGGATCACGGAATATATCACCGACGAGCTTGCTACCTGTAATAAAGAAAATCCGCTGACCATCATCATGCTGGATCTTGATTTCTTTAAGAGTATCAATGATATTCTCGGACATGATGACGGCGATAAAGCGCTTATTTCATTTTCAAATGCTCTTAGAAACGTTCTTGCTCCAAAATACGCCATCGCAGCCAGATGGGGAGGCGATGAATTTGTCGTTGCAGGAAAAGAAAAGAATCTTGAAATTAATTTACGTGAAAAAATTGTAGAAGAATTGAAAAAAGATCCCTATTCAGAATTTCTGCCTCTGTTCAGCATTGGTGTCTATAAATGTACTTCGCCAAACATCACATACGAACAGGCACTCGTAAACGCAGATACGGAGCTATATAAAGATAAATCAGTCCAGCACAGAAAATCAGATGCATTTTTTATGCAGTTAAATATGATAAAACAAGACCGCGCATCACGTTAAACCTGTTACATGAAACACAAAGAACCCGATACCTCCAATTACGAAGTATCGGGTTCATTTATTGAACACTTAGCAAGTTTTTTACTTTAATACTCTGATAACTTCCTCAAGCGCATCTACCAACTGGGAAAGATTATTATAGGTCTCCAATTTCTTCTCAGCCGAAAGATCTGAAAGGTCGATATCACCATAAATATCGATTGCCTGACGCGATGACTGCAATAATTCCTCGAGATCATCATTCTGAGCGACTGCGTCATCCGCATAGGTATCAATGAGTTCATTATATGTATTAACAAGTTTCTGGTACATATTTCTGACATCTGTGTTTGATACCGCAGGCTCTGCGTCATCAACCGTTTCCATCTGGTCAATAATCATCTGAAGCGCTTCGGCTGTAGTGATCATTGCATCATTCAGTGTCTTATAATCTTCCTGACCGTTGAAATCATCCTCTGATAATTCTCCCATCTCTTCGATAAGATCCTTTGCATCAGACATATTTTTCTCAACAGAGTCAGACTGCGCGATCTTATCATTCATGTACAGATCATTTACGGTATCATAAATTTCTGTCAGGGTTTTGTAATTATCCTGAAGATCCTCAAATGTGAGTTCAGAGGACTCTTCCTTTAGATCAGCCTTTTCTCCAACAGCCTTTGCCGGAGCTTCTGCCTCTTCTGCTTCTTCTGCCTGTGTCTCTTCCTGAGCAGGTGCTTCTGCAGGCGCCTTGTCATTGGTGTCACCACCGCCGCATCCCATTAGTAAAGATGCGCACAATACACCTGCGATTAAAAGTGATAAAAATTTGTTTTTCATATTAATCCCCTCTTAAAGTAAAACCGTATATAGTAACTCCTTTATGCGCTTACAAAATATCCCTAACACATATGTTAATAATGCGGTTTAACCCAAGAAATGTCAACACAACTCGCTTTTGTAGACATAATAGTCAGACACACAAGAAACCCCGAAAATATCGGCAAAACAGTCATCAAAATTGTTTTGGGACGTAAATTGTATATAATTATGCCCATTCGCAGGACAAATATGCTATAATATATGCAAACATACATTCGTGCAGGCTATGTACGATCACAGAGGTACTATGTCAGATTACAAAAAAGAAACAAACTACGAGGTGCGTCAAAAGGCGAATAAGATCATTGCCAGACTTCCGGACTACATTCACGACTATTTTCTCGAGCGTGAGATACGTCTCAGCGCTATGTCCATATATTCATATGCAAACCAGCTTCAGACTTTTTTTAATTTTCTAAAAGATCACAATCCTGCCCTGTCCGACAAGGATATTTCAGAGATCAGTCTGGATGATCTGAATCGTTTGAATGACCGTGATCTCGTTGAATTTATGCATCATCTTCGAAATTATCCCGAAAAACGCGCTAACGGTTCTATTCATTATATAGAGTGCAGTCCCATCACCATAGAGCACTACACAGTGACTCTCAATACTTTCTGGAAATATCTGGTCGCGCGTCATATGGTGGATTCAAACCCCATAGAGCTCATAACCCGAGCAAAGCTCCCAAAACAGGAAGTTATCTATCTGGACAGAGACAGCCGGGACCAGTTCCTTGACGCGGTGGAAACCGGAGACGGGCTCAATGACAGACAGGCAAAGTTTCACGAAAAAAACGGGGTGCGTGATCTTGCGATCATGAACATTTTTTTGTCCACAGGCATACGAGTTTCAGAGCTTGTGGGAATGGACATAAATGACATTGATTTTCAGAAACACAGCATAAATGTGTACCGTAAGGGCGGAAATTTCGACCGTGTTTTTTTCAGTGATAAGGCAGAATACTACCTTAAACAGTACCTTGAAGTACGAAAAGATCTTTACGAACCTGAAGAAAAGGAAATGGCGGTATTCCTCAATAGAAACGGAAAACGGCTCAGTGTCAGATCTGTACAGCTAATGGTCAAAAAATACATAAACGCTTCGATGCCTTCGGAAGCCGACCGCATCACCCCGCATAAATTGAGGTCGACCTATGCGGAAACTATGCTGAAAGCTACAGGCGGCGATCTGGAGAAGGTTCAAAAGCTTCTCGGCCACTCTTCCATTACCTCAACCACTCACTACGTTGATAGTACGGAAGCAGAAAAAGCGTCCGTCAGAAATCTTTCTCAGTAAATTTAAAGTGCTATGTACAAAAATGTCCCCGACACAATGTACATAGCACTTTATTTTCTACTTATTCAAATATGAACATATCAAAACATCATTTCCGATATGCCGTGTTATCAAGCGGAAGTTTCGTACGGAAGATGCCGTCTCTCTTGTAGTAAGCGAGCTGAACCGCAGGTGATGTAGGGATGAGCGGGATCTCTCCCACGCCCTTTGCACCGTATGCGAGTTCTGCATGGTTTTTTTCAACAAGTATCGTCTCGATCTCAGGCACATCCGTTGCACGCCACAGACCTATACCGCCAAAACGCACCGTGGGATGTCCATCCTTCATCTTAAGGCTCTCAGTAAGACCATAGCCCAGTCCGGTTACGATACCTCCTTCGATCTGACCCTCTACATTTACAGGATTGACTGCTTTTCCTACATCGTGGGCTGCGACAATTTTTTTCACCTTACCGTCATCATCAAGTATCACAACCTGAGTTGCATAGCCGTATGCCAGATGACTCACAGGATTCGGCTTATCAGAGCCCATAGGATCAGTGATGCCTTCAAATTCTGCATAGAACTCTTCTCCCTCCATCTCTGACAGGGACTTTTCCTTCAATGCATCACGAAGCTTCAGCGAAACTTTTCTGGTTGCTTCTCCTGTTAAAACAGTCTGTCTGGAAGCCGTACTTGTGCCGGAATCAGGCGTATACTTGGTGTCTGGCATCATGCAGATAACATCTGATGCAGAAAGACCTGTGGTTTCACAGCATATTGCCCTCATAGTGGAAACAATTCCCTGTCCCATGCATGCAGCACTTGTTCTGAGGCTTACCTTTCCGTCAACGATCTTGAGTCTGACACGTCCGATATCAGGAACACCTACACCAACGCCGGAATTTTTGATAGCGCATGCGATACCTGCATGACTCTCATTTGCATAGTAAACGTCCTTAACTGCATCCAGTGTTTCTACGATTCCTGTACCCTCGTCAGCGATCTGTCCGTTTGGAAGTACCTGCCCGGGACGGAGTGCGTTGAGATAACGTATCTCAAAAGGATCGATGCCAACCTTTTCTGCCAGCTCATTCAGCTGGCACTCAGTAGCAAACATGGTCTGAACAACACCAAATCCGCGGAATGCACCGCAGGGAATGTTATTTGTATAAACTGCAGTCCCAACAATATCAATATCCTGATAATTATAAGGACCTGCCGCATGTGTGCATGCTCTCTGGAGAACCGGGCCGCCGAGTGAAGCGTATGCGCCTGTATCGGATACCAGACGGAGCTTCATTCCTGTGAGTCTTCCGTTTTTATCGCATCCTGTGGTCATTTCCATCTTCATGGGATGACGCTTCGGATGATACCAGAGGCTTTCTTCGCGGGTGAAAGTGACTCTGACAGGAACTTTTGCGAGATATGCAAGGAGTGCCGCATGATGCTGCACACTCATATCCTCTTTTCCGCCAAAACCTCCTCCCACATACGCACTGATTATGCGTAGCTTATCAGGATCGGTTATTCCGAGAAGTTTGCTTATCTCACGGTGTTCATCATAAACAGACTGTCCGCCTGTATAAACTGTGAGTACGTCGCCTTCCGGAACGGCAAGAGCACTTTCAGGCTCCAAAAATGCGTGTTCCTGCGCCTCTGTCTGATAAACATGAGTTACGGTATAGGCAGACTCAGCCAGCGCTTTATCAGCATCACCACGATGAATCTTCTCGACGCGGTACACATTTCCGCTTTCATGAATCTTCGGAGCGCCGTCCTTTAACGCATCCTCAGGATCGAGGATCGGTGTTCTTTCTTCGTAATCAACTTCGATAAGTTCACGTATCTCATTCAGCGCTTTCTCCGAACGAGCCGCTATCAGAGCAATGGCGTCACCAAGATATCTCGTTTCCTCGCCGACTGCTATAAGTGCAGGCCAGTCCTGAGTCAGATGACCTATAACGCGGTCTCCCGGGACATCCTCCGCAAGGACGATCTTTACGCAGTCAGGATGTGCCAGAGCTTTGTCGATATTTATGGAGCGGACAAGCGCTCTCGGATACTTACTGTGGAGCGCACCGCCGTATACCATCCCCGGAACTTTGATATCTCGTGCAAATTTTGCTGTGCCGAGAATCTTTGTCGAAGCATCCTGTCTTATTGCTCTTTCACCTACAAATCCCTTTGCCACAGCTTTTTCCGGCTTTACCTCACCTCTAAAGCACTTAGCCGCAAGGGAAATTGCCTCTACTATCTTCTTATAACCAGTACATCTGCACAGATTTCCCTTGATAGCCTGACGGATGTCGTCTTCTGTAGGATTGAGATTAGTGTCCAAAAGAGACTTTGCACTGATGACCATTCCCGGCGTGCAGAATCCGCACTGCACAGCTCCGGCAGTTCCAAATGCATAGTCATAGACTTCCTTTTCTTTCTCCGTTAATCCTTCTACAGTAATGATCTCGTGTCCATCTGCTTTCTCAGTAGAAACGAGACATGCACGCTGTTTTTTGCCGTCTACGAGAATAGTACACGCGCCGCAGGCACCTTCACCGCATCCGTCCTTGACCGAGGTCAGGTCCAGTACTTCTCTTAAAAAATGCAGCATCGTGCAGTTTTCCTCGGTCGATATATCTTTTCCGTTTACCTTAAATGAATATCCCATATTTCCCCAAATCCTTTATCCTAAAAACTCATCGAGAAGATTCAGACAGACTTTTCTCCGGTATATTTCAGAAGAACGCTGATCACTTATCGGATGGAGCACTGCATCATATTCTGAAATGATCTCGCTCTTTTTATCCGAAAGCTCTGAAACCGACAGACCAACGATTTTTTCCTCTATATCCTTTCGGCGTAAAACTGTTATTCCAACAGAGCCGAAAGCTATACGGATGTCCAAAATTTTGTCGTCCTGAACCTTGCATATACCAGCAAAAGAAAGCTTTGCGATAGCCTCTGCTTTTCTGGCACCGACCTTTGTGTGACTGAGCTTTGTCATGCCTTTATATGAAGCCTGCGGAATCTCTATTCTTGTCACGATCTCATCAGGATGAAGGTCGATCTTTCGGATTCCGAGTATAAAATCTTCTATAGGAATACGCCGCTCAATAACTTCACCGTTTTCGCCTGCAGACGAAACAACGACCACCGCATCCATCGCATAGAGGACAGGAAGCGTATCTCCTGCCGGTGAGGCATTGCAGACATTTCCCGCAACAGTACCTACATTCCGTATAGCAGGAGAAGCTATCTCGCGCATGGTGTCACGAAGAACTTTCGGTACGCGCTCATCCTCGATAAGCTCTGCGTAAGTGCATCCTGCTCCTATACTCAAAAAATCTCCGTCTTCTTCGACAGTCTTTAATTCAGCCAAAGAACTCAGATAAATGATATTTTCAGCAGTTTTATGTATGACCATTACATCACTGCCGCCCATCACAAGAACTGCGTCATTCTGCTTTTCCTTTTTTACTGACAGCGCTTCTGCAAGGCTCTCAGGATAATATGCATTTACCATAATCCTGCTCCTTTCTCCGCTGCCATGCTGACGGCATCGATTATCATGTTATAGCCTGTGCATCTGCAAAGATTTCCCGACAAGCCTTCCCTTATCTCATCCTCCGTGGGATGCGGTTTTCGGAGAAGCAGTGCTTCTGAAGCCATTATCATTCCCGGTATGCAGAAACCGCACTGTACAGCCCCTGCATCAGCAAAACACTTTTCCAAAAGCTTGTACTCTTCGCTGTCACGAAAGCCTTCAAGAGTGATCACATTTTTGCCCCTAACATTTCCAAGAGGAGTTATGCAGGAGTTCCATAATTTTCCGTCCACAAGCACGGAACAGGCACCACATTCACCTTCTCCGCAGCCTTCCTTTGGACCTGTGAGCTCAAATTCCTCACGGAGCACATCCAGCAGTCTCGTATCAGGAGACATCTGACTGCTTCTTTTCTTGCCATTTAACGTAAACTCAACCATAGTCTGATTTCTCCTTATTTTTAATCTGCGCACAGTATCTTTTCAGGCGTGAGCGGTATCACGGAAAAATGCTTTCCTGAAGCCTGTTCCACCGCTGCCTCATACGCAGGAGCTCCTCCAACGAGAGTGAGCTCACCCGCGCCCTTTGCACCGAAAGGTCCGTCATTATACGGATTATCTATAAATACGATCTCATTTCTCACTGTGTCCATAGCAGTCGGGATCATGTAATCTGTAAAGCTGTTCTGACGTATCCTGCCCTTAAAGGACTCCATGTTTTCCATCGAACCATAGCCGATTCCCTGTAACATACCGCCCTGAGCCTGACCGTCCATTATCAGCGTATCGATAGCTTTACCTACATCAAAAATTCCCCAGACACCGAGAAGATCCGTTGATCCCGTAAGGGTATCCTCCTGAAGCTCCACCACATTTAATCCCCATGAAAAAGTGGGGTAAGCATCGCCGTGGAATTTCGACAGATCCCAGGGGACCGATTCGCGGTTTTCTGTATAGTTTTCGATGATTTCCTGCTCTTTACCGGGAATCCATTCATCCTTTAGCTTTTTAGCCGCCCGCTCGATCAGCTTTCCGTCGATCATGAGCGATCTGGAAGCTACCGTAGGACCGGAATTTGGAACCCTATCTGTGTCAGGATTTTCGATTATTATCTGAGAATACGGAATCTCAAGCACGTGTGACGCGATCTTGCTGAAAGTAGTCTTTAGTCCCTGACCCATATCCGTATTGCTTGCAAGGATCTCAACCCTGTCATCCGCATATTTACGAAGCTTTATCTGTGACTTAATAAAATCCTTTTCCGCTGAGCCCGTAAATCCGCATCCATGGAAAAATATGGACATTCCGATACCTTTTCTGTACCGTCCGCTCTGAGGCTTTGCGTATTCTTTATATTTTCTGCTGTAATCTGAGATTTCTTCTGCCTTTGCGATCATTTCAGGTATCGGAACGTGATGCCAGAACTTTCCACCTGTTCCGGTCTCATCACCCTGTTTTACAAAGTGCATATTTCTGTATGACAGCGGATCCATATCATATTTATCCGCCAAATGATTCATAAGGGTTTCCATTGCGAAAAATGCCTGAGGCGCACCGAAGCCTCTGTAGGCACCATTATTAACGAGATTTGTTGTCATGGCATTACCGGTGACATACAGATTATCAATCTTGTAAACACCGCTTGCCGCCAGAAGTGTGCGCTGCATAACAACGCTTGTAAGACCCGGATAAGCACCGGAATCCAGCCGGATATCGGCTTTAAGAGCTGTGATGTGTCCTTTGTCATCAAGAGCCACATTGTATTTAAGAATAGCAGGATGACGCTTCGTCGTTACAGACATGTCTTCTCTCCGGTTCAGCACTATACGTACCGGATGGCCGGATTTTTTTGCAGCAGCAACTGCCTGACAGCCGAGAAGTGACGGGAAATCTTCCTTTCCGCCGAAGCCTCCGCCTGTAACCTCCTGAACTACCCGCGCGTGAGATTCGTCTACCTTAAAAGCATGCATAAGTGCAGAATGAACATAGTAAGGACACTGCATGGAGCCGTATAAAACAGCTTTTCCTTCCTTATCATCCCATACACCGACTACACTCTGGGGCTCCAGATAAGCCTGCTCCTGATACCCTGTCCTGAAGGTCTCAGAATAGGTACTTGCAGCAGAAGAAAAAGCAGCATCAACATCGCCTTTTTTGTAATCATAGTGGATCGCAGCTTCCGTTGCATCATCAAGACATGTCACCGCAGGAAGCTCCTCATAGATGACCCTGGTCTCTTCACAGAGCTTCTTTACCATATCCTTATCAGGACCGCAGATGAGCAGTATCGCTTCACCTATAAACATTACTTCTTTGTCAGCAAAGACAGGCTGTTCATCAGTGATACAGCTGCAATGATTATAGGGCACATCTTCTCCGGACACACTAAAATAGCCATCCGGAAGCGTCGGCAGCTCAATACTTTTAATAAGAGCATGCGGAACTTCTGACCGCACAAATGAAGAATACAACATTCCTTTAAGCTTCATATCCGCTGTGTATTCCGCACGGCCGGACATCTTCATCCGGTGATCTTTTTTCTCAACAGGCGTACCGATATCTTTCATATGATTCCTCCCTTACTGTCGAT
Organism: Lachnospiraceae bacterium; assembly: GCA_900168235.1. Lineage (GTDB taxonomy): Bacteria > Bacillota > Clostridia > Lachnospirales > Lachnospiraceae > NK4A144. Next base: position 126,923 of record FUZG01000004.1, read on the forward strand.
ACTCTTCAGTCCAACACCAGCCATTATTTTGAAAAAGGAGCTGTAAATGCAATCTATACACTTACAGCTCCTTTGCCTGTCACTTCAATATGAGCACCCAACGACCAAAAAACTTTGCTCAAAAAATGCTAATTATCTCTATGAACTAATAGTACTATTCTTTTTTTGACCAGTCAATCAAATTTTTGTGATTGACCAATTTTTTGTACGGATTATTTACCCGGATAAGAAACTACGCTGCTCACATCGTACTTCTTAAGCTTCTCACGACCGTTAAGTCCTGCAAGCTCCAGAAGGAAGCTGATATGAACTACTTCGCCGCCGAGAGACTCAACCATCTTTACGATAGCTTCGATAGTTCCGCCTGTAGCGATAAGGTCATCAACGATAACAACCTTCTGACCCGGCTTGATAGAATCCTTATGCATCTCCACTGTAGCCTGACCATACTCAAGGTCATAGCTCTGCTCGATAGTCTCACAGGGAAGCTTACCCTTCTTGCGGACCATAACGAATCCCTTATGCAGATTATATGCGATAGGCATTCCGAATACAAAGCCTCTGGACTCAGCACCGACAACAACATCAAAGTCGATACCTTCAAGCTGTCTCTGCATCTCATCTATAGCAAGCTTAAGTCCATCCGGATCCTCTACAACTGTTGTAATATCACGGAACATGATACCCGGCTGCGGATAATCAGGAATGGTTCTGATATAATCTTCAACTGTTTTCATGATAATACCTCATTTCTATTGATATCAAACTTTACTAGTTTACATGGTGATCAAAGATTAATCAAGCCCGAATTTCAAATAAACAAAAAATATGCCAGGACCGATATATAAACCAGTCCTGACACATATTATAACAAAATATTGTTAAAACTGAAACTTGGCAATAGATTCCTGCTGATCCTGTGCAAGGGATGCAAGAGACTCTGATGCAGCCGCGATCTCCTGATTTGTAGCGGACTGCTCTTCTGTTGCAGCACTTACAGTTTCCATGTTTTCAGAAATCTTATCGCTATGCTTATTGATAGCCTGTACACCTGTTGCGATAAGGGTTGCCTCACTTACAAGAGTTCCTACAGAATCAGATACATTATCCATCTGTCCGGATACGTTTGCTACAAGGTCATTGATCTGATCGAATACATCCTTCAGATCCTCTATAGTTCTCGCACCTTCGATAACTGCATCCTTTCCGGAGTTCATAGCATTAACTGCTTTCTGAGTATCAATCTGGATGCCCTTTATAAGAGATGCTATCTTTTCTGTAGAAAGCTGTGACTCACTTGCGAGCTTACTAACTTCCTCAGCTACTACCGCAAATCCCTTTCCGTGCTCGCCGGCTCTGGCAGCTTCGATAGTCGCATTGAGAGCAAGAAGGTTTGTCTGATCAGCAATGCTTGAGATAGCGTCTACTATCTCACCGATTTCCTGAGAACGTACGCCAAGCTGATTTACAAGCTCTGATGATTCTGTAACGAGAGATTCTACGTTCTTGATAGTTCTTACAGAAGTATCAACGGCATTCTTTCCTTCAGCAGATTTATCCGCTGCGATCTTGGAGCCTTCCGCAACCTTAACAGATTCATGCTTAACCTGCTCAACCGCAGCATTAACTTTATCGAGAGACTGATTACTCTCTTTAACTGCGATTATCTGACCGTCGATAAGGTCAACTACAACCTGCGCTGAACCTGCTACCTGATTGGAAGCCTGAGCTGACTGGTCGGCACTTGCTGCGAGTTCCTCGGAAGAAGCCGCGATCTGCTCGGAAGAGATACTTACCTGCTTCATGAGCTCACCAAGAGATGCCTTCATATCTCTTAAGGACAGAGCCATTGTTCCAAATTCATCCTTACGGATCATCTGCTTTTCAGAAAATCTGAAGTCACCATTCTTCATTTTTTCAATCTCTGCCATGAATGTATTCAGAGTCTTCATAATATCAAGAATGATAACTGTACTGAGAAGAGCAAGAACACCAATGCAGACAACGATCAGAATGATAGTTAAAGCAAGCTGACTATGACTTCTTTCATCTGTTTCCTTCTTTAAGATATCTGCATTGTCATTTGCGATCTGCTGGAGGTTCTGAAGTTCATGAAGAAGTTCCTGTGTAGGACCTGCTTCTACATCCTTGTAATACTTCCACGCTTTATCAGTATCACCTGTCTTTACAATCTTTTTTGTTTCTTCAATACCGGACTTATATGTTTCCCATGCACTTTCTGCACCGGGAATGATCGCTGCTACGGAAGGAAGCATGTTTCCGAGCCTTGCATACTCCGGCCATGTTTCTTCATAACTATCAATAGCAGACTGAATTGAATTTTCTATATCTTTATCATCCGGATCAAGGATATGCTTTACAATTCTAACCTGGATCATTCTCATGTAGTTGATCTCATTACCGAGCAGTTTAACTGCCTGAAGCTTTCGATCATACATATTATTCATATCAGCACTTGCCTTGTTTACGGAAGATATTCCCATTACACCGAGGATTGCCATTCCAAGAGCACCGATCACTACCAGGATCAATATCTTTACGCTAACCTTCATGTTTTGAACGAGTTTCATTTGGGGGTTCCTTTCTGTTGGTTGTTTCCAGGTTCAAAAATTTGACCGGTCGTGTTTCTCACGTTTGTATAGAAAATTTAAATTTTGAAATACTGACGGACCAAACGTGTTTCGGTCCTGTTCTCAAAAAAACCTCAGCAAGGGTACCATTTTTGTATACAATCAGTCAACACCTCAAAATGTATCTTTGCGGATACAAATAATTACATCTCCCTAATATCGTTATTTTTTTAGGCAATACGGGATTTCTAAAGAAAATGTAAACTTTATTAACAATTTAAATTCAATAAACAAGTTACGCTAGGCTCGACAAAACCTCGCCAAGCGAACTTGCATAACACGCACTAAGCTCGAAAATACCTCGCTAAGTGCTCCGAAAAAAAAGTGCACGCAAGCATTAGCCTGCGCGCACCAAATAACAATATATCATGCAAGTTGCTTTTTAACAAAATCACGGACCTCATTCAGATCTGTGCTGTCCGCACCTGAGCTCTCCAGGTCGTCCATAAAAGTAGTATAACCATATCTGAATATTTCCTTCCCCTCGGTATCTACAACTGCACAAAATGCAATGTGACAGGGACGGATCTTCTGATTTGCGAGACAGATATTCGCAACTACATCAGCTACTTCTTCAGCGTTTCCTCCATCATAGACAACTGTAAACTCATTAGCGGCTTCATCCTTTGAAAGGTCTTCCCACGAACAATATTTACTCAGGTCAAACTTTCCTTTTAATTCCTGTTCGATAAGCTTTGCACCGTAGTTATCACGGACATTGTAATAATCATATTCATGGGTATCACCGTCATGGCGATTCATGCCATAGGTGTAATCGTATGCATCAAACAACAGACCCGAATCATCAGCCATAAGGAAATGCACCGTATACTTGTATCTATTCCCCTGCTTTTCGACATTACAATCCTTTTTTACGACCTTAAAATCATCGTCATATAATATTGATAATCTGTAATCAACTGAATTTTTTGCATGAATATTGTCTTTACCGTAAAAATAAAAAACCTTTAAAAGACAGAAAACACCGAAAAACACAACAGCGGCTATCAATAAGATAACCGCCGGTGCTGCAATTATTTTTTTCTTTACCATTTACAGCCCCGCATCCTTTCATCGGAAATAAAATTCGCTCAAACACTATAAAGTATAGCGTTTTTCATACTGAAATATCCGTATCAAATGCGGTGGTTTTTCTTAAAAATTAATTAACTACCCTTACCTTGATCTTATACTTTCTCTTAGATCCAAACTTATCTTTAACGCCGTTTCCGTTATAAACTGCATAAACTACGGCTTTTGTCTCCGTCTGAGCAGCAACCACTGCTCCGATCTCTCCTGCATAGACAGGCAGTCCTCCATTCAACTAATTTTTCAAGGCTTTTTGTTTCTTTGCTTTCTGTATTGCTGAAATTTTATTAGCAAGTTTAACCGATACGACAAATATCGCTATGCTGGCAAACATTGCATCAAGGAGTCCGAGGACGCTCTCTTCTTTTGCTATAAACACATATGCGTAAACAATTATCGCGTACTGGATCACATATATTTTCGTGATATTGGTACTAAGATTCTTAAAATTATCAATTACCGCTTTGGGTAGCTTTTTTTCTATAAAGTAGCAGGCTGCTATCCACGATAAAGCGAAGCTTACGAGGCAGATACCGCCATATAAACCCATGTGATAGTAGCTCATCTGATAATCGCCCTTTATCTGTCCGAAATCTATAAATCTTTCAAGCGAATTTAAGAGCAGGACAAAATAGACCGGCGCACAGGCTTTTAATATATTTTTGTAAAATACGCGCTTTGAATAGCACATACTCAGCATCTTTCCAAATATATATCCTGCGATCGGAAAGATTATCCATGAACAATACGGAAAAAATGCAGCTTCGTTTATTCCAAAGAACAGCCCGAAGAAATACCGCGGAAAGCCCTCAGGAAACGTTACGTGATCTGTTATCCATTCACCGACTACTACTATAAGCAGCGTACATTCGACTAAATGGACATGCTTCATGTGCAATTTTTTGACAAGTGCAAATGTCAGGAACGAAAGTGAAGCGAACTGCAGGATGTCGACATTTGCAAATTCTTCGATGGCAACAGGAATTTTTTCAGAATCCCCGTCTCTGAAATAGACTATGAGATGCGGAAGCGCATAAACAAAAAAGTTATACACATAACTCAGTGCAAATAGCTTGAGTCCGCGAAGAGCAAGCTGTTTTGGAGTATTGTTACGGGAATAGACAATTCCGATGCCAAGCGCGAGCATGAAAACAGGAGCAGCCGGCGGACTTCCCAAAAACTCGATCACCTGCACTGCCCAGGGTATACTCTCATTATAAAAATATTCTTCAGCATGTACGAGAACCATGCAGAGTATCGCAAATCCTTTTGCGATATCGATTTCCACTTGTCTGCCAGGGTTATTCATCTGATTTCTCCCGCATGCATAAAACCCGTCAAAAATCCCCTACAAAACTTTATCGGCGCGAAAAAATCATACAAATAGATGAATATTGTCCTTTTTCAGGAAACTCTGTGCTATAGCACAAAAACAGCCACAATCATTTTTATGATTGCTTTTACATCCTCGATAACAGATGCCATATCCTGAACTGTGCCATTCAGTTTTTCGACAAATGCATCGGCAGAAGTATCTGCTCCGCCGATCTTATCATTTCCCTGACCAAGCTCGTAATGAGAAATTTTTACATTAATCCTCCATCAAAACCCAGCCGCCATCTTCTTCGTCGTAATAGTAGATCTCGTCATTATCTTCGTCGTAGTAGCACATAGTGCCGCTCTCTTCATCGTAAAGATAAAGCGTATCATACTCGTACAGATACCAGATATCCTCGTCGTAGTCGTATATCCAGTCATTTTCCTCGCTGTCGCCGTAGTCATAGCCATACTCGCAGGAACCGCCTCCGCTTATGTTGCATCCGTACTCATTTTCGTAAGAGCCCCAGCCGTCCCAGTTGTCCTCAAAATCATCATAGTCGTAGTAATCGTCCGAACTTCTGCTGTCAGCAAAGTTTCCAAGCCACTCAATATAATCGTCATCGAAATCAAGCCCGGAATAAACGTCTCTTAACTGCTCATAGAACTCAGGATCACCGTAAGGGAGCGATACCGCAAGCCCCGTAAGCTCATTTTTATCCGAAGTATGACCGTAGTAAGTAACACTGGCTTTCAGCGCACTCATAAGGTTCTTCGCAGCTTCGCTTTCCGTATCAACGCTTTCTATAAGAGCCAGCATGTCACTGATATAGAAGTCCGACAGTGTGACGTTACTCATGTCGTTATCCCAGCTGTCCCAAAAGCTCTTGGAATATCTGCCCTTTGCTCTGTGATAACGGCTGTAGTTTTTATTTAAGAGTGCATCCTCATTTTGGTAGGCATATTCCTTCCATGCAGAATAAAGGCTCTTCATGGTTGAGGAATTATAGAGCCCTACACATGCTGAATCGCCGCCGTAATCTTCTTCATTAGAACTAATGATATCGTCAACAATGCATTTACCGAGAAAAGGCGTGGAAATGCCGGGGTCCTCTTCTAACTGTTTCATCCAGTTCGTATAATCCCAGCCGAGTCCGGATTCAAAATCTTCTGAGAGAAGGGTGTAGCTGCAATATGGCGCCAGCGCATAGCATGTTTCCAGATTCGCCATGATACAGCAGTCCATGCCGATAATGTCAAACTGAATATCCGAGTTTTCCGAAAAAGCCCGGGACATCTCGGCAATAGTGAGACTTGCTCTTTCATCCTGCCACTCATCATATCCAAAGCCGTAGACAGGACCGCCGCCATGATTCCAGAACAAAAAAATGTACCTATCCGCAGGATAATCAGTTTTGCAGAATTCGATAAACTCAGACAACGTATCATAGGATGTGCAGTCAAGCTGTCCAAGATCATCCCGAATAAGCGATAACTCTCCATCTTCCACTTTGTAAGTCTGTGCGGTCTTGGACGAAATACCATAGTCATGCCATTTTTTTGTACCCATGGTCTGGATGATGACATTTGCGTTGTCTCCAATCCCCGATGAAAGCATCTCTGAAATATCCTGAGATGCTTCACTCACCTCAGATTCAAGATCAGAACCATTCATATAGACCATGACAGTTGCAGACTTTGCATCTGTTCCGACAGAAATCGTTTCCACCGACGGAACTGCCTCAGGCGCTCCGCCTGCATTTATGCCTTCATGATCTTCCTGCTTTACAACAGTTTCCTGCACTGATTCTTCACGGACACTCTCGGCTTCGGAATACTCCTGTTCATCATCGGGAAGGAGCATTATCACGATGAACAAAACTCCAAGTGTAGCCAATACAGTTATCACTATCAGTTTGATCTTTTCTTTCATTCGTCCCTCTCATAAGCCTGATCGCTTACTTTTCTTCCACAAAGATACCTGTAAGCTTCGGTACGCTGAATCTGCCCGTAAACAACTCGCATTTGCACAGGAAAGAATAGAAAATGTGATGACCCTGTTTGCATAACGACTCGTAATTGCCCTGACCCTTTGCCAGAATAACGTCAGCGGTATCCAGTGCATGCTTTGCATCATCAGGCAGCATGCCATAGACCGTTCCTGCTATAGATTTTCCGTTCGATATTATTTCTGCATATTTGTCTATACCCACATAATGGGCATCTTCCGCAGTCGCGTCATTCAGAACTTCATTACCGCGGACCATTACTTTTACTTTGATATTCGGATATATTTTTAGAAGCTGTTCGACAAACAGCTTATCCAGTACGATCTCACCGCAGTTATCGGCTATCAGTAAAAAGCTTTTTGCCGCAGATAACTGATCAAAAAAGGAATCTAACGCTTCCCTGTCTCTATCATGAACCTCATTATTTTCAAACAGAGAAAGGAACGTATCGTCATCCACGCTGTTCATGGCACCAAAATCAATATAGTTTCCGATACGTGCATATACCAATGCAGTTTCAAGAGGTTTCTCTGACTGTTCAATCTTATTTCGGAGATCATCCTCCATGGAAAGAACCATGTCATTATACTTTTTCTTAACTTCTTTATAAGATGCCCGCTTGCCAAAACGTTTCTCATAGGTTTTAGCGAATAGGTAGACTAAATATGGAGAGGTATCATCCTCTGTTCTGTTATCAATGATGCTTTTCACTTCATCCAAATATTCCTTGTCATCTGTCAGATGGCTTTGCTTGTCATACAAGCACTTTGCACAGCTTTCGATAATTCTCATATACACTCCTGCTCGATGTTTTTAAATAAATGAAGTATGGCTGACTTTCCACTGAATAAGCTTTATGCCTGTCCACAAGCCGTAGATTCCGCAAGTGATAATACTGAGAAGAAACCACTTGATCCAGTTACCGAAGAGTCCTAACCATTAATTCTTAAAACTCATTAAACTGATTTCAACCGGTGTATCTCCGCTTCCGTCAAAATACTTTACTGTCGGGAAGAAAACGGCGTAAACCGAATCTTCATATAAGCCAGCTTGGCTTTCCGATAGTAGAAGGAATACTCCTCTTCGGTGATCTGTTTTGAGTTATAGTCCCAGGAATAACCGTCATCAGAGTATATCCAGTAGTCTGTGTCGTTCTCAACGTAATGAGCAACGCCATCAATGGGAGTCAAAAATTTGTACGATCCCTGCATTTCTAAATGAGTTACAGAGTCCCTGCCGCCATTTGATAACTGCTCCTCGTAAAAGCTTCCGTCAGGCATGAGATAATACTTATTGTTAAAATCCGACATACAGATACGTGTCCATGTACCCTTGTGGATCGTAAACGCATCGTAGACCGCATCCACATAGCCCCGCTTATTTGCGCCGATAAAAAGCTCATCTATTCCGTCATGGTCAATATCAGTGAGATAATATCCGAGAACATCCGCAGGATCATCATGGAATCCTTTTGCAGTATAAACATCAGCGCAAAGCGTACTGCAGTTATTGCTTCTCAAAGTGTCGGCATCCTGATATTCAGAAACTGCCTTTGCATATCTTTTTATAATGTCGTCATACATTTCAGAGACAGCTTCTGCCTTATCCCTGCCCGGATCCCATTCATTTGAAACAAATCTGTATCCGCTGTCAGTTTTATACATAATAAGCTTAAACTTCGTCGCGTCTCCGAAATCTGACGCTCCTTCATCATACCAGGCTGAGACAAATTCGACCGTGAGCTTGTCGCCCTCTGCCGTACCTGAGATACATTTCACAGGAGCGTAATTTGTGTCACCATGTTCAAAAGCGTACAGATCCAGCTTTTTAATGTATCTCCAGTTAAGCGGATGCGATGCGGATGAATAGGAAGCACCTGTTGTTTCCTGTACAAATTTTTCTACATCGGCTTTGCTGATATAGGTCAGATCACCGTAAAGCTCTTCCTCTTCATTAGCTGATTCCTTCAAATATTCGTCGACAACCGTACTATGATCAATTTCCGTCGCTTCGATCTCTGCACCGTTATAAAAAACCTCATCCCACCAGATATTTTCCGGTGAATCAAACTCCGCTGTTGTAAAGCCGTTATAACGAGTTGAGTTCAGGTCTTCCTCAATAGAAGACAGCTCTGCTGAAGAAAGCTCTTTCACTTCAGCCGAATCTTCTTCAGAAGCCGACTCTTCTTTTGAATCCGTTGAAGAATCAACATCTGATGCAGCCTCGCTTTCTGAAGCCGGATCCTCAGACTCCTCCGAAGCATCATCTTCCTCTGATGAAATCACACTCTCCGAATCACCCTTCCCGAAAGGCAGAAAACTGCATCCTGTGATCAGGCTTACGCATAAACCTGAAATAAGCACAAGCTCGGATAATCTATAGAACCTTTTTAACATAAATCTCCTCCGTTATTTATTTCATCTTTCTCTTTACGGCTCATTTTACCATGTACATATTTTTTAATCGCCCGGTACCGAAAATTGTACAATCTTAATTATACCTTAAGACCGTTTCCCGCTCATTTGTTGTGCTATACTTTATTATAGAAAAAATATTTTCGGGAGAGTTCAGAATGAAATTACCTTTTTTAGATGATAACAATGTAAAATGGGGCGTTACCGCCTTTTATGTAATAGTTGCAAGCATTCTCTTTACGTTTGCTCTTTTTAACTATCCTATCTTTTTTGGATGGATCGGAGCCATCTTAAAAGTTCTTACTCCGATAATATACGGTCTTCTGATCGCTTATGTATTGTCACCTGTTATCAACTGGTTTGATAACGTTATATTCCCGCCTGTCTGCAAAAAATTGAACTTATCACCGGGGCCCAGAGGAAAACGGCGCCTGCGCTATCTTTCAATTTTACTTACGATACTCATGCTGTTCTGCATGCTGAGCTTTTTCATAAGTCTCATCATTCCTTCACTTATAAGCAGTGTCACAAGCATCGTGAACAACATACCGACATACGTTAATCATGTGATCGAGTTTACAAATAAGAAGTTCGATGACAACCCGGAGATCGCGGCGTATATTAACAGCTATTCTGACACACTGACAGACTGGTCAAATAATTTCATTACAAATGTTATGCCGCACTTGAATCAACTGATCTCATCTATTTCAATAGGCATCATCAGATCAGTGTCCTTCATATGGAATCTGGTGATAGGACTCATCCTTGCGCTGTATATACTTGCAAAAAAGGAACACTTTACTGCCCAGGCCAGAAAAGTTATTTTTGCTATGACAAAAAATGGCTCACCCTTTGAAATACTTGATGAACTTAGCCAGGTAAACAATACCTTTAATAAATATATCGTGAGTTCCATCGTGGATTCTCTTATTATCGGAGTTATCTGTTTCGCAGCGTGTGTTATCCTTCGTATACCGTATCCTACACTTATTGCGGTTGTAGTAGGCGTAACGAACATCATCCCGTTTTTTGGCCCGTTCCTCGGTGCTGTGCCATGCGCGATCATCATCCTGATGGTAAAACCGCTGTCAGCCATTACATTCCTGATAATGGTGCTGATACTCCAGCAGTGTGACGGAAATATCATAAAACCCAGGCTTTTTGGTGAGTCAACGGGTCTTCCGGGATTTTGGGTCATTGTTGCCATCCTTGTAGGCGGCGGCCTTTTTGGAGTTCCCGGAATGTATCTTGGAACACCGGTACTATCTCTGATCTACATGGCAATCAAAAAGAATATCAACAGCAGACTCAGAGAAAAGGGACTTCCGATCGATACCAAACAGTATGCGAGTCCTAATGAATTGAAATATTCCAGTCAGTTTGAAGACACTGACGAAATAGACGAAAAAGAATAAAAAAAGACACATGAACCGTGATATTCACATGGGTTCATGTGTCTTTTTTTCTCAGGTCAGATATACTCCCTTAGAACTCCACTGTTTTCGGAGCTGCTGTGAATGATGAGAATGTAGCCTTTGCATCCTTGAAGTAAAGAACTTCTGTATTCTCATCCTCTGCGGAGTACATATTCTTTAAGGACGGATATGCATCGAGCATGTGAGCCTTTGCCTCTACACGGTCATCGCGTACCAGTGTTCCTGCAACTCTGAGCCATGTACCTGCCTTAAATGCGCAGAGCTCAACCTTCGGATTTGCCTGGATCTGCTTTGAAACGTCCTTTGATTTTCCTGTCTGGATATAGAGCTTTCCTTCAAAGATCTCGATAGTTCCAAAAGGACGAACTCTCGGCTGATCACCGTCAACTGTTGCAAGATAATATGTCTCTGCTTCTTTTAAAAACTTATATACTTCTTCCATTCTGCATCTCCTTTTTTGAAATAACATTGCAGTTAAGCAAAATTATGATCATATTTTTGCATTTGCTCTGTACGAACATAATATCACGTAACACCCCATTTAAAACTCTCATCAGATAATTTTTCTTAAATATTTAGAAACTACCTCTGCAAACTTTCTGTGGCCGGTTTCGTCCATGTGCTCATCATCGATCTCACTGGGAGTAACGTAATCAGATGCTGCAAGAAAATGTACACCTCGTTTATCTGCTATCTCCTTATAAACCTCCTTCAGCCCCTTGCTCACGAGTACGGAGTTTTCATTAAATTCAGGATCTTTTTCCGGTCTCCACACTTCATCACCGAGATGCATTGGTGAGATTAAAAGGATCTTACTTGGTTTTACATATTTTTGTACAAGGTCAAGACACAGTTCTATACCCTTTCCGATCACGTATGGTGACGCATTGTAGCAGGTCTTGCAGTCATTTGTTCCGAGCATGACGATGGCACCGTCTATCGGATAATGGCTCTCAAGAAGCGGTGACAGCGTGCTGAGCCCCCTCCTGCCCTTACGTATGCTGTCTTCAAAAACAGTTGTCCTTCCGCAGAGACCGTCTTCCAGTATTCTGATGTCTGAATATTTTTCCTGAAGGATGCTTGTCCAGCGGGTTCCCCAGGGATACCTCTCAAAAGGATATGAACCGGGAACAAGTCCCCATGTATTTGAATCTCCAAATGCCATTATCTGCTTCATACGCCTGCCCTCACACAACCTGTAACCATCAATTCCATTCGATGGTTATACTATAAACCTGATCAATAAGAGCGGGTATTATTGATGTTTTATTGCCTGTAATAAATTTTAGTTATCACAGACAATAAAAATGCATAGTTTTGAAACTAACAATCAGAAACACGCATTTACTGCGGGTTTCGTATGAAAGTTTTCACTGAACAGAAATGGGCAATTTTTAAATGCGAAGCATTGCCCATTTCATGGCTTTTGGAATGCTTGCATTTCAAAAGTCATACAAATGTAACACTTTTGTTAGAGTTATCTCTAAATTTATGTTGTATAATGGTATACACGATAGAATTAAAAAAATATTAAGAAAGTCGTCACAATATCGTAAGATATCCGACGCAGGAGACAAACATGAAAAAGCAGTGGGGAACACCCGAATTAATGGAACTTAACATCAATGAGACAGCCCACAGATGGTTGGGTTGTTTTTGGGATGGCGGATACATCGGAGATGGAATAATCTCCGGTCACGGCACTTTTGATCCGAACGAAAGCCCTTGCTTCAATAAGCCTGAAGAGCCCAACCGCAGCAATCCGACTGAGCCGAAGAGCTGAGTTCTGTTAAGATAATCAGATTTAGATACCTTTGTATCATCCATATTGATACAAAGGTATTTTTTCGTATTGATAAAATGCTGAACAAACGGAAGGATAAGTATGTTTCAATATCGGATATATGGTCTGAAACTGGATTCTGATATCCCGTTCAGACAGCTTATAGAAGATTCATCAGACACTGCTCCTGATATAATTTTAAGAAAAAGCGAACCGTCTCCTGCCCTTCTGGATCTTTCAAAAGATTCTTTTTTTGACATGGACCCGAAATTCTGCTGGTTCCATAACACCACACTTTTCTGTTGGATCGAGGACGGGACCCGTATTTTCTATTCACCGCAGGAAAATGCCAATGAAGAGTATCTGAAAACCTATATATTGGGTTATGCCCTGTCCATGCTCTTTTATCAGCGAAAGATGCCCGCCATTCACTGCAGTGGACTCAGAAAGGGAGATCACGCCATTCTAATTTCCGGAAAGAGCGGTTCAGGTAAATCTACCATGGCTTCTCTTTTTCTTGATAACGGCTATGACCTTATGGCTGATGACGTTTTGGTCACAGCAGTCCGTGATAATACAGTTTACGGCTACCCTGCTTTTCCATGGACAAAGCTCCAGCGTTCTATTGCTGAAAAGCGCTTCCCGAATCTGGCAAATCTCATATATATTGACGAGGATAAGGACAAATTTCTCGTTCCCTGGGAAGGCGAATTTCGTACAGACAGCGCTGTGGTCGATTCCATGTATATAATTATTGTTGCGCCTCCCGATACAGAACTGCGTATTACAGAAGTGACCGGTCCGGATAAGATCATGCTGATCCTTGACAACATGTTCCCGCGACGCGAGATACTTCTTGATAAAAATAATCCTCTCGCAGTATCAATGGCGGCAAAGCTTGCATCATCACTGCGTCTGTACGCAGTCTTTCGCCCTGACGGGCAGGATACAGCTGAAAAAATGTATCAAATAATCAACGAAACTATCGATTCGAGGGAAAAATAATGTCAGCTATTATTGGATATCTGTTAAGTAAGAACGATACACGCGATGCTTCCGGCTTTCCGTCCACTATGGAAAGGACACTTCAAAAAAACGCACGGTTGGATTCTGTACAAAAAATTGTTAAAGACAGTGCTTATCTAGCTTGCGGACTTCAAAATATAACCGCCGAATCTGCTTATGAGAAGCTCCCATTTTATAATGAAGAGCGCGGTTTTCTCTTCTCTTTTGACGGTATCCTTGATAACAGGGAAGCGCTGATCCGTGATCTCGGTCTTTCCTGCGAGCCAAATGAGATGATCGCTGACGGAACCATAGCATATCACGCATTTCTAAAGTGGGGAAACAGCACCCCCGAGCATTTCACCGGACTTTTCAGTTTTGCTGTGATCGATGAAAAGTCGGGCACAGTGCGTTTATTTACCGACCCTGTAGCTTCCCGCTGTCTCTATTACTATAAAAATCCTGCGGGCTCAATATTTTTCTCTACTCTTGCAGCTCCGATACGCGCCGTCTGTCCCGAGATCGGCATAAATGAGACTTATATGCAGGATTTTCTGGCAGCTCCGGGACTTATGCCAAATCTGGTGTCATATGAAACACCTTACAGCGATGTCTATATCATGGATCCGGGTAAAATGATTACACTCTCCGCGGATAAGCTTGAACAGAAAGCATGGTTTGATATCAGCTTCTGCAGCGAATCTTATGATTTTTCAAGCGCAGATAAGGCAGGCCAAGCTTTTCGGGCTTTATACGACGAGTGTGTGAAGGATGCGACCCGTACAAGCGGCGAGATCGGAATTGCCATGAGCAGCGGCTTCGATTCCGCGACAGTCGGTTCTATTGCGGCAGACCATCTTTATAAACAGGACCGTACGCTTTACTCATATACTTATTGCCCTCTGGAAAGAAAAGAACGCGAAAAAAACTTTGTTTTTGATGAAAGGGCAGATGTACAAAATATTGCATCTATGCACCCTGCGATCAAAACACATTTTACAAATAATGACGGCAAGAATTGCCTGCAGGACCTTGAGCAGATCATTTCTATACTGGAGATGCCTGTTAAAGCTATTGCAAATTTCCCTAATCTCTGCGAGATTTACAAAAAAGCATCGGATCAGGGCTGTCGTATAGTACTCAGCGGACAGTGCGGAAACAGCACGGTTTCTCATGGTTACATTGATGATGTCCTGTGTGACCTGTTTCTCAAGAAAAAGTACTTCACATTTCTGCGCTATCTTAACCGCTACAGCAAAACTGTCCGTGAAAGCCGTAAAATGGCATTAAAGAACTGTATACGTTATTTCCGGTTTGCAGAAAGTGTCCTCTCCGGCAAAGCGGGATCAATATCCGAATATACTCCTTCTAACAAATTTGTGAAAAAGGACTATTTTAAGGACTATCCGATTCGTGACAGATTTAAGAAGGGTGAGATTCCATACCTTGAGTCGATTCCTACCACCCATGAGCTTTACAGAACTTTTCTGCAGAAAAAAGCCCTTTGGACGTACATGGGCGCAATGGAAACGAAGCTGGGGCTTTATTATGGAATCGTTCTCCGGGATCCTACAAAGGATGTCCGCATGCTCCGCTTCTGCTATGCCCTTCCGTATAAATATTTTGCATACATGGGTGAGCCTCGGTGGCTTGTCAGAGGAAACTGCAGGGATCTGCTGCCTGCAGACCTTATTAATGACTGGATGCGGTACAGTGTACAAAATTATGACTATCTCGACCGCATCGAACGCGACTGGACTGATGTGAAAAAGAACCTTGCTTTTATTCTGGACATGGACTATTCTTCTTTTGCAGACCAGACTGAATTAAATACTTTTATTAACGGTGAGGAACCTGTTTCTAAAAGATATTCCGACCCGGAAATAAAAGATTTTTTATTTGTTCTTTCTGCGGCTCTGTTTGCTAAGTGCAATTCTAACAACCAAATTGGAGGAATACATGCTAAAAACCACAGTCAAAATAGATGGGATGATGTGCGGAATGTGTGAAGCGCACATTAAAGACGTTATAAGAAAAACCTTTCCTGATGCGAAAAAGGTCTCTGCCTCACACGCTAAGGGTGAAGCGAGCTTCGTATCAGAAAAGGTTGATGAAGCACTATTAAAAACTGCCATAACCGATACAGGTTACACCTTTGTATCAGCAGATTCAGCGCCTTATGAGAAAAAAGGATTATTCGGCTTATTCAAATAACTCAGCGCTCATCTAAACGTTCTAAAAGACTGCGCTTAAGAAATTCATAACGGGCCTTCTTTTCCTCTTTGGCAAAATGAACCTCGCGGAACTGTTCCGGATTATCGGTATAGTCCAGTTTTTCATCGCCAAACTGCTCACTTGTAAGGTCAAAAGCGCAGTCTCCAATGACGTTGTAACAGTGGAAGTTTCCTCCCGGACGTTTGATTCCGTATACTTTTCCGCCAAAAACATCCTGTGCGAGAAATGCAGTTATGGAGCACTGCCCGAGAGTCTTGTTCTCAGGAGTCCAGTCCGTCCTCATACGCGGAGCACATGTTTCCGCGCACCATATCTCCGACAAAATATCGTACATGTCTTTCGGATCCTTTATCTTCTGAAATTCATCAGAAACAGGCTTCATATCCGCATTTTCATTTCCCCAGAATTTATAATCATTTGCCATTTTATTTCACTGCTTCTTTATCTTTAATGTTTTAAGGTATGTTTTTTGTTCAAGTGTGATGCGATAGCTTTCTACTGACTTTTGGATCGTCTTATTGTGAGTCCAGGTGTCGAGCCTCCGCTCCTCAATGAAAGGAATGATGTCATCATACTGTTTTGCAAGAGCCGTAGCAAAATACCACGCGATCATCATATTTACGTAATACTCTTCCGAGCGGACTGATGCGACCTTCTCAGGATATTTCAGATCAAAATCTTCATCCAGAAAATGCTCCATAAGCATCCCTATACCAAACCTTATGGTATAAGGCTTATCAGAATCGATCCAGTCTGGTATGAGTTCCAGCAGTTCTGCCCGATGCTTCTTAAATATCTTTGGAGACATCTGGTCGCAGGTCGCCCAGTTATTTACATACGGCAGGAACTTCTGAAGTTCAGCTGTACATTTATCAAGATCCTTCATTTCCGAAATGATAAATGCATGAAGCTGGTCCTCATCAAAATACTTATGAGGAAGATCGTTCAGAAACTCAGAAACAGCCTTTTCCCTTGCGACACTCTTTGCGAGCTTTCTAAGCTCAGGCGTCCTTACACCTATGATCGAATCCGCTTCAACCGTAGGCAATATCTTTACCTGCATATCACGGTATCCCGAATCCTGCAGTTCGAAAAGCTTTGTCCTAATATCTTCTATCAACATCACTTCACCATTACTCGATAGTTAAAATGTCAATAAATCCTGTAACTTCCAGAATCTCATTGATCGATTCCGCCACATTCCGTAAAACCATGGAGCCCTGGTTTTTCATCATTTTCTGCGCAGAAAGAAGCACTCTGAGTCCGGCAGATGAAATGTACTCCAGTTCTTTCATATCAAAAACAAGTTTATTCACGTCAGAGCCTATTGCCTTTATCTCTTCCTCAAGCTGAGGTGATGTTGCTGTATCAAGTCTTCCAACAAGCCCAATAGTAAGCTCACTTCCGTTAAGTTCTTTGTTAATAGTCATAATCTTGTTCCCTCCATCCGTGATATTCTCATTTATTGGTAGACGCAATTATGGTTAAAATATTTTTCCCGTCTTCATGCGTATAAATAACATCGTCCATAGTCTTTTTTACTATAAATATACCCAGTCCGCCTATTGGACGCTCCTCGGCAGACAAAGTAACATCCGGATCCTCTTTCTTCAGAGGATCATACGGAACACCCTCATCTATAAAAGTAATAGTCGCCTTTGAATTGTCAGGATCCGTGTCAATTTTTATGAAAGCGTTTCCGTCATCACCTTCATAGGCATAGCTTGCGATATTGACAAAGAGCTCTTCGACTGCCACATCGATCTGCATCTGTGACTTCATGGAACACCCCATAATCTCAAGCTCGGTGTCTATAAATGCAAGAACATCATTTAGTTTATCCTTTTTTGCTTCTATAGATAGTTCTTTCATACACTATGCTTTCCTTTTACTAGTCTCATTTAATATGACTACAGGCCATATAACAAGAGCAAATAATGTCATGAGAGCTCTTCCGATAAAATTTCCCCAGTGTCCGCCGAGCATTGGAACGATCGTTGCTGGCGCAAACCATTCTTTCCACGCAAACAGGATCCCGGCACCGATGGCTGTCAGCATCGGAAGATTTGATGCAGCTTTACCCTCAGGTATCTCGTAATTCAGATAATGACGATCAACGTAGCTTCCTATCAGGAATCCTAAAAATCCTCCGCATGCCTTGAATGTATCATTCATCATTTTATTCGGATCAACCAGTAATGCACCATCCACATAATCCATCGGATACGGCTTCACCTTAATATAGATGATCGTGAGAATTATAGAAACGATTCCGAGAAGTGTAAGCATGTCTTTCAGCTTTTCATTATCTCCTACCTTCTTTTCGGCAATTCCTATAATAAATATGAGAAGTACCGAGCTGGAAAAACCAACGACTACATCCTGCGGTGTATGCACGCCGAGGAAATTTCGTGAAAAACAGGTAAGCACCAAAAGTCCGGCGCAAACAGCTGCAAGCCACCCTCGCCTTTCTCTCTGCCAGACGACTACCGAACCATACAACGTGGTCGCAACTGTTGAATGTCCGCTCGGGAAAGAATATCCCGTAGCAGCAACTTTCGAATCTCCTGCAGGTTCGATGAGTTCCGATCTGATCCACGGTCGATAAGCACATACTGTGAGTTTAATGATTCCATTCATCATTTCAGCACACCATATGCTGGTCATGAACCTATAACCCCATTTTTTACTTGCTCCCCAATAAATAATGTACGGAAGAAACGGAAGGATATCTACCGCAAATTTCGACAACGCGTTGAAAAATTCGTCGAACATGCCCCCCGTCGCATTCCTAAGCTCCTGAAGCCATAAAAGATACTGAATGTCGATACTCATAGTTTCTCTCCTCTCCCTCTGAATTGCAACAAAAAATTCCCCATAACTATATCGTCATGTCCATTTATTTAATGAACAAAAAACGTCCAAAGCAAATCATGTATCCTGTATTCATTTTAATGTTAAAAATCATGACTTTTGAAATGCAGTCATTCCAAAAGCCATGAAATGGGCAATGCTTCGCATTTAAAAATTGCCCATTTCTGCGCAGTAAAAACTTTCATACGAAACACGCAGTAAATGCGTGTTTCTGATTATTAGTTTCAAAAACATTATTTTTCTAAAACATGGTATAATCTTTCTTAAAAAAATCTAAAATTCCTTAAAAAGGATTAATATTTTACGTATGAAGAAAAAAATCCTCAAGTTTACTTTTTTTATAATAGTTATAGTGATCATAACCCTTGGAACGACTGCATTATATGAGTTCAGCAGCATGCGGAAGATCATTATCTCCAATTCTCTGAAAGCCGGCGAAGAAGTCGAAAACTTCTCAGAGACCGCCATGAAGGAAGAAATAACTTCCAGACTGTACGCAACAGCTCTGGGCTGCGCATATACAGCAAATGCTAAGCTTGAAAGTCTTGCCGGCTCTGTCAGAGTTGTAGCTGATTCTGCAACCGATATCTATAACAATCCCAAAGAATATGGCAGGACTCATGTCGGAAAGCTTACCCCAAACATGATCGGCAAGCGTGGTGCACAGTTTGTTTATGCCGAGGGTATCGATCCCGACTCACCCAAAGTACAGGAAGAACTTTCCATGATTGGCAACCTTAAGGGAAATCTTGCTGCTCTATACACCCAGTTTCCCGAGCTTGCCGCCGACTACATCGGAACAAAGAGCGGTATAATGCTCCTTTCCGGTCCTATTCTTTCTGAAAGATGGGATAAAGACGGCAATTACAACTATCTCGACCCAAGAGAACGTCCATGGTATAAGGGTGCCGTCAAAAATAATGGTACTTATTTTTCCGGCGTAACTACAGATTATGACACCGGAGAATCAACCATCATGTGTTCCTACCCCATCTATAAAGACGGAGATATCGTAGCCGTCGCAGGAGCCGGAATTTATCTCGAAGATATCAAACGGTTCATGCGAAATGCGAAGATCGTTGATACCGGTGCTGCATGTATTATCGATAACGAGGGTTCTGTCATTTTTTCAACCAATGAAACAGGCGAACTTGAACTACAAAAAAATATCCTGTCTTATGAAAATGAGAACACAGCATTAAAAGAAATCGTTGCGAAATGTAATTCCGGTGAAACAGATGTTGAATCGCTGACTATCGACGATGAAAAATGTTATGCCGCCTTTTCGCCTGTTTCCATAGTGAACTGGACATTTATCTCTATAATTCCTGAAAAACTGGTGACAGAACCTACGACAGAACTTCTTTCTTCTCTCGATCTAAACCGTGAGAAGGAAACGATCACCGTTGATTACATCATCAAACGTTCAATTTTTGTTACATTTTTCATCCTCATAACAGTGACTTTATTCGCAGGATTTCTGGCAAATAAACTGGTTGATAATATTACAGGTCCTATACGTATACTCACAAATAAGGTCGAAAGAATCGGCGGTGACAACCTTGATTTCACCTGGGAATTAGAATCAAACGATGAAACCGAAGCTCTTGCCCTCACTTTTGGATCAATGACACGCCGTTTGAAGCAGTACATCATAGATAATGCACTTATGACTGCCGAAAAAGAGCGTATAACTGCCGAGCTCAACGTCGCGCGGGATATTCAGGCAGCAATGCTTCCTAATGTTTTCCCGCCTTTCCCTGACAGGAAAGACTTTGATATCTATGCCCAGATGCATCCCGCAAAGGAAGTTGGCGGTGATCTCTATGACTTTTTCCTTATAGACGATGACCACCTGGCTCTTACTGTTGCTGATGTTTCCGGAAAAGGTGTCCCGGCATCACTCTTTATGATGACCACAAAAACACACTTGAAAAACCGGATACTGCACGGCAGTAAAAGTCCTTCGGAAATACTCTATGATGTAAATAACCTTCTGTGCGAAGGCAATGATATGAACCTGTTTGTAACAGTCTGGCTCGGTATAGTAACACTTTCTACAGGTCATGTGATCGCATCAAATGCAGGACACGAATATCCTGTGATCATGGATTCAAACGGAGTCTTCAGTCTCCTGAAGGACAGACATGGACTGCCTCTCGCTGCAGTTGAGGACAATGTTTACGGCGAATATGAATTTAATCTGGAACGTAACGGCGGATTCTTTATATACAGCGACGGTGTTCCCGAAGCAACTGACAGTTCAGATGAATTATATGGAACAGACCGGATGATCACAGCACTGAACAGTGACAGTGACAATGAACCAAAGAAAGTGATCCAACGAGTTGAAAATGATGTAAGGTTCTTTTATGGAGATGCACCCCAGTTTGATGATATGACTATGATGTGCTTTAAGTGGAGAGGCTGATATAGCCCCTCCACTTATTTTTGTGTGGTCAACCGCCAAGGGTCTGACTTACGTAATCTCTCGCTTCTTCTTCAGTGAGCTCAACAGCATCAAACATTGTTCCTTCAGTATCGATGATAATGCCGCTCACAATATCCTCATTAAAAAGATAGCCATATTCATAGCCATCAATGATCATTCTTGCGTATGATCTGCCATCCTCGAGCGTTCCTGTTTGTGTGGAAATGATGCCATAGTTGATGACCCCATCTTCAACTACGATGCCAACAAACTCAGCATCCTCATTTCGAAAGATTGAAAGACGGATATCTTTTTCAGCGTCTTTCCCAGTCTTCAGACCGCCAACAAATACCAGTGTATCCTGAACGGCCTGAATCTGCGAATTATAATTACTAAACTCCCCCTCTATTACTTCATCCTCTCCGGATGTAGCAACCTTTTCTTCCACTTCGGAAACAACTTCCGACATTACCTGACCGGCAGTATTATAAACTGCAGCATCAACCGAACTTCCGCAAGCAGATATCGACACCATGATAATAACTGCTGCCGCAGTGGCGATTAATTGTCTTATAAATAACTTCTCCATATATCTGCCCTCTTTATAAACCCTCTTTGGCTGCGCTGTTCCTTATGGTGAAATAATATCACAGCTTTTATCACAGTTCTGTCACACCATATCACAATAAAATCTCTATTTTTTTATTCGGCAAAAATATAGTAAAATCAATATGCAGAAGATGTATTTCGGGAGGGTAATAATGGCTATTGCAAAAAATGTAAGCGGGAAAGAACTATACGAAGCGATAATCCGCTTTGAAGAAAGCGAAGAAGCACAGGAGTACTATTACAAAACCATGGACCTGCCTACAGGAAAGAAAAATACGGATGGAACGGATGAAACTGTCCGCGACAGGATATTAAAGGCGTATGCTGTCCTTTTCTGTGAAGATGCAGATCTTGACATGGGAGAAAAAGCAAATGTGGATCATGTTGCCGACACAGCAGACAGATTATACATTAATTCTGCCAGCTACGATCCTGAGCATTGGTATCGTATGAAGTACCATTTTCCGGTGATAGACGACGATAATTATGACAGATTTGCAGCACTTATCCTGTCTGATATGAATGCAGGTCCGCTCCATGATGCTGCTCTTAATGACGGCGAGACACTTGTGATCGGCGAGGCTGATCCTCTTCACATGACTGCCCAGCAGCGGAAAAACCAGAATCTGAAGGCTGTTTCCTTACCTTCAGGAGGTCAGCCATGAACATACTCGCTGTCGATACAGACAGCTCAACATTAAAAAAACTTGAAAAAAGTCTTCATAAAACCGTGCCGGATGCAGAACGATTCTTTTTCGACAGTTCACTCTCCGCTCTGGCCAAAGCCCGTGAATCTGAAGTAGACATCGCGATTCTCGAAACAGATATGCCTGAGCTTAACGGTATCGATCTCGGGATTTATTTAAAAGAACTCAATCCCAACATCAATCTTATTTATATCTCAAATTCCACAGATCACGCATATGACGCACTCAGGATCCATTCAAGCGGTTATCTGAAGAAGCCCTTTACAGATAAGGATCTGAAAAAAGAACTGGATTCACTCAGATACCCTGAGATCCAGAAAAAATATAAGCGTGTTTTTGCCCAGACTTTCGGCAACTTTGAGTTATTCGTAGACGGTTCTCCTGTGGAATTTAAATATAAACGTACAAAAGAGATCGTCGCTCTCCTAATCAGCAATAAAGGCGCTCAGACCACTAATGGTGAGATCATTGCCTCTCTATGGGAAGATGATGGAGATCCCGACAAAAAATTGTCCTATCTCTGTAACTTAAGACAGGATCTGCAAAACACATTTTCAAAGTTAAAACTAAACGGAATCATCCTGAAACAGCGCGGAAGTATGGCGATTTCAAAGGACAGCATCGAATGTGACCTGTACGACTGGCTCGAAAAAAAAGATGCCTCAAAATACAGATATACAGGTGAGTTCATGAACCAGTACAGCTGGGCAGAATACTATCACGAAGGTCTCGATGACTACGGCTATATGTAACAGATCTCATGAGATATTAAAAAACAAGGGAACAACCTGTCATGGCTGTTCCCTTGTTCTATGTTCAATTATTTGTGCCAATAATCCACGAAAAACCCTTTGCTGTCCTTATATCCGCATCTCTGAAATGATTACCCTCGTTCCATTCAAGAATACTGTTGACTTTCTGCTCCCTGAGCAGCATTTCAGTCGATCGTATTTTATCTCCGACAGATGCCAGAACAGGATTTTTTGCATTTTCTTCTCTGTCACCCAGGCTTAGATACACGTTTCCGCACTTGATCTCATTTTCTTTCAAATAATCATAAAAGTTCGGAAACCATACTGAAGGTGATACCGCGGCTGCTCCGGTAAACAGGTCTGTCTGATGAACTGCCCAAAGCGAAAACAGTCCCGCCAGCGAATACCCGCCGATAAAATATGTTTTGCTCTTATCCTGACAGTACTTTACTATCTCATCCAGCGTTCCCTGCGCGCCGTCACCAAAATCATCTTTTCCAAAGACGGCAGGAGCTTTCCATGGAGAGAGATCCTTATTCCAGTCATTTACCTTGAAAGCCGCCAGCATAAAATCTCTATCTGTTCTCGCCTTTATTTCTTCGATCTCACCTTCGATCTTTTCAAGATAATGCTCTTCAACCGGTTGTATCAGGACAATATCCGCTGATTTATTTCCGTATTCATATATCTCCATCACACTGGTCCTATCTCAGCAACTGCTGGGTTTTTATCAAACCTGCTAACTTTTATCTCTCGAAATGCTGGAAATCCTTTACTGTTTTCCAGCTTCCACCCCATGCAAAACCATTGGCTGTAAATACCTGATAAGCTGTGTCAGTGCTTGTGATCGCATGTGCTTTTCCGCTCCTGTCAGTGAGATAACCTTCTGCATAGAGCTCAGGATGGAACATTGAGAGCGTTCCGTTCGGCATTACTTTTGCATATGGATTCTCATGAGGGTTGATATCTATCGCGAGACCAAGTGCATGCTTGGAAATCTTGGATGACCCCTGAACTACTCTGTAATTAAAGCAGGATGTGTTGTCTACCAGCATGCAGACATCGTCTGTTACAGAACTGTTTACGTTCCAGAAATCATCAACGAGATGCATCTGCCTTATACCGTATTTCTGGGTAAAAAGAGAAGTGAAAACTGCTAAAGTGCTGGCGGAGATCGACTTATTTACGATCATCTCACCGACCTGTACATTACCGTCAAAATTATAGTGAAGCATCTTCAGATATCTAAGATCTGAAAGAGCGATATTTGAATTATCTACATAGGATTTGCCATAGATTCTGTTATAAACGCTGTCCCCTGCGTTTATCGGTGATGATGTGAAATACTGCCGCAGATTTGCCATGTCTATTTCTGATGCATTTAAGACAGTTCCTGCGGGATAACCGCTGATGTCAGTTACCATAGCATATGCGTCCGCCTTGATCAAAATAACACTGCATGCACAAAAAATTGCAAACAGCATCCCTTTTACTAAATTTTTCATTTGTGCCTCCTGATCATAATTTTGTCAGGGTTCCGGGTTGCGAATCCTTTGAACCCTGACATCATAAATTATAAAAGAGGCTGGCATTTACCGCAACCGTGCCTCAGACTCTCGCGCATAATATCCGCTCTTTTTTCATGTCGTGATATATGCAGATATTGTCCTCCGAAACATCATATACTGCGACGATGTCTTTTATTGCCTGATTTGCTGACAACTGATCATCGAATATATTCTTAAATTCAGTAAATATACTCGTATCAAATCTAAGTGTCTTGTCATTTTCAAAAATAGCATTATAAAGAATCCCGGATTCCACGAGATCCTGGAAGAAATGACTTCCATAGGATAATTCAGGGTTGTAACCAACCTTTGAATCTGCGATCTCGCACACTGCATCAAATTCACTGATGTCAGAAAATGCCGTCGGTACACCGAGTTCAGGTGAAGAAGTTCCTATCCTCCCCGGGACCATTAGGAGCATGTGCTTTCCTTTTCCGCGCATCTCCCAGTTTATCTTGCCCACAGCTCTTGCCACCTGATTTTTATCCTGATAAGGCATGCTGTAGTATTTTACGGGATCCACGTACACTATGAGATCCAGTTTTTCGGACATAGAAAGCCCCATGGCTGATTTTTCACATTCAAATAAAATGTTGTCATCATCAACGTGCTCAGGCATTTTCAAGTCTTCTACGTCCTGATAAACCTGTAGTGGTCTGCACTGAAGCATGTTTATGACATAATCTCCGTTTTCAGAGAAGTTTATGGTAAATTCGATGTCCACAGGATACTCATATTCCTTTTGCAGTGCACTGAGGATATCCTTCATCTCTGCCATAAGCCTTTCTTTTTTAACGATACCCTGACAGGAAATAAACTCGATCTCTCTGTCGATGCCCCTGTCTCTAAATGTCTGCTCTGCATCAGTATCATGCTCCAGCAGAAGCCTTTTCAGGAAATACGGCATATCCGGCTTTATATCCTCGAGAGCTACTCGCTCAAGGCTCCTTGTCCCACGGTTCATGAGTTCCAGTTTTCGCTGGGAATACTGATGTTTTTCCACTGAATTTCTGGAAATAGTCGCAAGAGGCTTATCCAAGCTCACAAGCCTCGGGTACGAGCCCTCTGTCCTGTCTACCGCCGATGTTCCGAGTCCCATTACTAAACGGAGCATCCCGGCCGACTGATCAATGGACTCCATAAATTTGTACGGGCTGTATGAATAACCGACACCTGCCGCACATGGCATGTAAAACTCTCCGTAATAAGAACCCGATACCCTCTGCACAAGAAGCGCCATCTGCTCATCACGCGCCTGCAGTCCCCTTCTGCTCCTGTAATCAAGGGCTGACTTACTCATGGTACTTGCATAGACTGTCCGTATCGCATTTTCCAGTTCCTCTACTCTCTGCTCCATACTTCCCGTATTTGAGCAGAAAACAGATTCATACTTTCCGGCAAATGCATTTCCAAAGCCATCCTCGAGAATAGAGCTGGACCGCACGATTATCGGATCTTGTCCGTAGTACTCCAGCAGTTTCTCAAACTGCTCTTCCATATTTCTTGAAAAAGAGCCTTTTCTGAGATTTTCCGCAAATTCCTCAGCAACCGAGAAGAACTCCTCTTTTGTGCGCTGTCTGAGCCTCAGATCCCAAAAATGATTTTCGACGATAAACGAATAGAATACATCCGAACCAATATAAAATGAATCATGGGGTTCCATCGACTCATATACTTCCGGACACCTGCGCTCTATGATCTTTCGGGCGAGCAGCATACCGCATGCTTTACCGCCTATCATGCCTGTTCCGATCATCCTGTCTTTTACAGATAGATAGTCCTCTGGCGTGAACAATTTTTTGATCATCTCACGCAGACGTTCATCACGAGTCATCATGATATTACACATCCGGCTGCAGTTTTCCGACACATCCTGCCCTGCCTGATGAAGCGCACGGGTAAGGTCAAAAAATCGGTCCCAGCTGTCCATATTTTCGCTGTCAGATAAAGAACCGCTCTTACCGAGAACCTGATAAAAATGACTCGCCATTACCCCGTCAAGTATCGGCTTAAATTCACCTGTCTCAGGATTATATATCTGAGGCAGGAACATGGTTTCAGAGTACCTGTTCCATACTTTATCGGGGCGCACATATACATTTTTTTGATCAGAGTACACATCCAGAAAAAGCTGTGTAGTATCCCTGATCTTCGCGATCGCATGAAAGGAATGTTTTCCCCTGATAAGCGGAAAAAACGCTACCGTATCAAGCGTGAAGAGATACGGACATGTGACGCGGAAGAAGTTTCCCATCATCAGATCTGTTGCCCACGCAGTCTGCAGTTCTGACAGGCAGTCAAATACATAAAAGGCGTCTCTTCCCTCACGGCTTATGATCTCATGAATCTCCACAGTGAAATTTTCGAATCTGTGATTAAGCTCTACATTTATGATCTTAAGCCCTTCCTGCGCTTCCAGAAGGGACTCATGAGCCGCGAACCTTACGTAGATAAGATTTCTCTTATCAGCGATAGCCTGCTTCACATACGGCTCCACAAATAGTTTGAACTGGTCCAGATCATCTACCCGCCAAACCACATTGTCTCCCAGACGGATATTATCAAAAACCTTATCCATCTCAGGTATCCCGGAACAAACTCTGTCAAATGCAGCCATAGTACCCCTTCCCAACGCGCAGCTCTGCGCATACATGCTGTAAAAACAAAAAAGGGCAAAGATATCTTGTCATTAAACAAGCACCTTTGCCCTTAGTCTATTTTATGCTATTTTCAGTCTTTTCCTTCAAAAGACTTTTTTCCGCCAGCCTTTTCAAAATCCTCGATGAACTGGATTATGAGATTAACAGTTCCATCGATACCGAGAACTGATGAATCAACGGAAAGATCATAAGTACCGGTGTGTCCCCATTTTCTTGAGGAATAGTAATCGTAGTAACTGCGTCTCTGCTTATCCTTTTTAATGATCATATTCTTGGCTTTTTCAGGAGTTTCGATATCATCAAAACGCTTCATCACACGCCTGATCCTTGACTCCATCTTGCCGTAAATAAAGATATTGAGAACATTCGGCATATCCTGCAAAGCGTAGTCAGCGCATCTTCCTACGATGACACACGGACCATCTTTTGCGATATTCTTGATGGCATCAAACTGCGCCAGAAAAACCTTGTGGCTCACCGGCATATCCATATATGCAGAATTATTGTAACCAAAGGAATATGTATCCATTACGAGATTATAGAGAAATGAACTTGTGGGTCTCTCATCGTGGTTCTCAAAAACTTCTTCACAAAGACCGCTGTCCTTTGCTGCTCTCGCAAGCAATTCCTTGTCATAACACTTTATCCCAAAGTACTCTGCAAGTTTCTCGCCTATTTCACGTCCACCGGATCCGAACTCTCGTCCGATCGTAATAACAGTATTCATAAGCCTCCACCATGCCTTTCCCGGATTTCAAAAAGCGAAAACCATTTGATTTGTACATATTATACCATAAAACATATTCTTTTTGGTAGCTATTTGGTATTTTTAACAAGTTGCGCTAAGCTCGATAAGACCTCGCTAAATGCTCCGCACAGCAAAGGCATCGGAACCAACCGGCTCCGATGCCTTTATAATAATCATTTATTTCTAAGTCCGTTCAGGATTTTTTCAAAATATTCCGGAATCGGTGCATTTACTTCTATATACTCGCCTGTTGTAGGCTGCTTAAAGCCCAGTGTCATGGCGTGAAGAGCCTGACCTTCTGTGTGCCACGGCGACTTTCCGCTGCTGTAGACCTCATCACCCACTATAGGATGACCGATCTTAGCCATGTGAACACGGATCTGGTGGGTTCTTCCCGTCTCAAGCACACATTCCACATAAGTATGATTCTGGAACTGCTCGAGAACATGATAATGAGTCACTGCATTTTTGCCGCCCTGCTGTACGACAGCCATCTTCTTTCGGTCCTTGGGATTTCTGCCGATAGGGGCATCTACAACACCATCTTCTGCAATCCTGCCGTTTACAATGGCACGATAACGGCGATTGATGGTGTGGTCTTTAAGCTGTTCTGCGAGAGATCTATGTGCATTATCATTTTTGCAGATAATGAGCGAACCCGTCGTATCACGGTCTATCCTGTGAACGATTCCCGGGCGCAGAACACCATTAATACCGGAGAGATCACTGCAATGGTACATTATGGCGTTTACAAGTGTACCACTGTAATGTCCCGGCGCCGGATGTACCACCATTCCCTTTGGTTTATTCACCACCAGTACATCCTGATCTTCGTACAGGATCTCTATCGGGATGTTTTCCGGCTCTATCTTAGGAACTTCCGCCGGAGGAAGTATGAAGCACACTTCATCATCTTCGTGAACGGCAGTCTTGCTTTTCTGCACAACCTCAGAATTGATGGTGACACCGCCATCCGCGATTATTTTTGCTATATAGCTTCTGGAAACACGATCATAGGCATTTGCGATACACTTATCTACACGAACGCCATCCTGCTCAGGTGCAACTGTAAATAGAAATCGTTCTCCCTGAATATCAGCCATGAATAATTCTTCCTCTTATCTTATTTCTTACTCTTAGGATCCTTATCATCCTGATTCTCATCTGTAAGGAATGAAGAATGTATCTTTCCCTTACGGGCTTTCTTCAGATTCAGATCTTCATCCTTGTAAACAAACAGAAACAGGATCACCAGTGCTGCAGCTGAAACAGTTACATATATATCAGCCACATTGAATATCGGAAAATTGATGCAGATCACGTAGATAAAATCCACAACATATTCCAGATTTACGCGGTCGATCATATTTCCTGCCGCACCTGCTGTCATGAGACACAGGAAAAACCGAAGAATATGATACTTTTTTGATGCCGGTATCAGGAACAGGCTTACCATCATTACTGC
Source organism: Lachnospiraceae bacterium (assembly GCA_900168235.1). GTDB lineage: Bacteria > Bacillota > Clostridia > Lachnospirales > Lachnospiraceae > NK4A144. Next base: position 156,679 of record FUZG01000004.1, read on the forward strand.
GATAAATACTGTACCGATAGTGACAAAGAATATTTTCTGGTTCTGGAGCATACCGAAAGCTGCTCCTCTGTTCTCGAGATATTCCAGCACGAGATAGCCCGGTATGATCTGAACAGGCGCTTTACCCATAAGATTCGATACAGCCAACTGCTTTGTGAACTGATCAAACCATACGAGCGCCCCCATCAGGATGACATCCAGTATAAAAAAGAGTATATTATGTGGTTTTTTCATTTCTTTAATCCCCTCAGTTTTCTGTGATGATAAGCTGCTGCAGTGCATCCAGCATTTCATCCTCTGTGACCGTAGTATCGATCACAGCCTTACCCGGCTCTTTCAGCAGGATAAACTTTACTTTCTTTCCGTCCATTTTTTTGTCAGACTTAGATATCTCAAGAATTTTTTTCGCATCTGCATCATCCGGTAATGTTATCGGAAGTCCAAACGGAACAAACATATCACGGATTTCATAAAATTCCATGTCGCTTAAGTTTCCGCGCTTATATGAGATCCACGCTGCAGCTACAGATCCAAGCGCAACACACTCTCCATGTGTAAATGAGAAGTTCATGTATCTCTCGATCGCATGACCAAGTGTGTGTCCGAAATTCAGGATTGCACGAACACCCTGCTCTGTAGGATCTTCCTCAACAACAGCAGCCTTTATCTCACAGCTTCCGGCAATCATATGCTCAAGCACTTCCGGTTCACGGTCTGTAATCTCATTAAAGTTATTTACAAGCCAGCTGTAGTATCCTTCGTCACGAATGAGTCCATGCTTTAAGATCTCACCCATTCCTGAAGCAAAATCACGCCCGGAAAGGGTCTTGAGCACAGACGTATTCATGTAAACCAGTGAAGGCTGATGAAATGCGCCTACCATATTTTTGTACGCATCAAAATCAACGCCTGTCTTTCCTCCGATAGAACTGTCTGTCTGAGCGAGAAGTGTTGTAGGAACCTGTATAAATTTAATACCACGAAGATAAACCGATGATGCAAAGCCTGCAAGATCACCGACTACACCGCCTCCAAGTGCCAGGATGAAGTCCTTCCTGTCAAAATGTGCACTGATAAGCTTAACGAGAACTGTTCTTACCGTGTCCAAATTTTTGTTTTCTTCTCCGGCAGGTATCTGCATAGCATACACAGAATCAAATATCGGAGTGATGGCATCGGATACTTCCTGCAGGTACAAAGGTCCCACATTTGAATCCGTTACAATAAGGCACTTTCTGCCTTTAACCGGAAGCTTTGCAATTTCTTCCGCAAGCTTTCCAAAATCAGACTCGATCACAATATCGTATGCATCACCTGAAACTGTTTTAGCTACACTGACTCTCTCTGACATCCGTTTATCCTTTCAATCGCGAAAGAAGGCGGGGCTAAATGGCCCCGCCTTCTCAGATTACATTAACTGAATTACATTCTGCCAACTACTGCCTGCAGATCAAAAGCCTCCTGCATCATATCGCCCTGGTTTTCTCCGGAGAGCTCAACACTCTTCGGTGCGATAATAAAGATGTAGTTTGAAATCTTCAGGATGTGTGCCTTTAATGCATAGCATGCACCTGAAACCTGATCGATGATCTTCTGTGCAAGATCTTCATTGATACCTTCAAGATTAAGCACAGCTGTTCTATCTGAAAGAAGTGCATCGATGATGTCACATGACTCATCTGATGTCTTAGGCTTAAACATGCAGATCTCGCGATCTCTGCCGTCAGATCTCTTTCTGGCCTGACGCATCGGCATGATATTTGACTTTGCACTTCTTGTCTCTTCGTCCTTTATCTCTTCCTTCTTGGAAAAGAAACGTCTGGGCTGAGCAGGCTCGTCATCCTCATCATAAAATTCATCGTCATCGTAATCGTAATCTTCGTCTTCGTCATCGATATTCATTACATGAACAAGCTTGTCTAATAATCCCATACTTTCCCTCCTCGCAGCATGCGCTGCACCGGCTAGTCTCTCCATCCGGCTCAGATACTATAATTACGTACGCCAAAAATTCCGGTCCCAACACGAACCATAGTAGCGCCCTCTTCAACCGCCACCTGAAAATCCCCGGTCATACCCATTGACAGTACGCCCATGTGAATATTATGACCGTTAAGAGAATTTATGTCAACAGCTTTCTGTCGCATTTTAGCAAAAAATTGTCTATTATCTTCGGGATTTTCCACATTTGGAGCGATGCACATCAAACCATGAACAGCAACATTTGGTAAACCGATTATTTTGTCAACCAATTCTGTCGCCTTGTCATAAGGCACACCGAACTTAGTCTCTTCATCTCCGATATTGATCTCAATAAGGATATTCGCCGTGCAGTTCTTTTTCACTGCCTGCTTACTTATCTCCCGGGCAAGTTCAAATGAATCAACACCATGGATAAGAGCAGCCTTATCAACAATATATTTAACCTTATTTCTCTGGAGATGACCGATCATGTGCCAATGGATATCCTTTGGCATCTGCTCATACTTATCCACCAGCTCCTGAACCTTATTTTCTCCAAATTCACGGATACCTGCATTATAAGCTTCCATGAGAAGTGAAACAGGCTTTGTCTTGCTGACAGCGATCAGCGTCACATCTTTCCTGTCTCTTCCCGACTTATCACATGCTTCCTGAATTTTCTGTTCAGTGATCTTCAGGTTTTCGACTACATTTACTACTTCGTCACTCATGTCAGTTCCTCTTTCCAAAAGAAAATTTTTGTACACATATTTACTTGTACATGTACAAAAACTTTCCTAAACAGTTATACCGCATTTTTGCTCATCAATCCACATGAAACTGCAAAAAGCCATATGAATATTTTCTTAAGATGACAGATCTGATCTTTACCTCACCTGCTCAAAGACCAGATCATCATCGTTTACACTCTCACCGTCAAGAACTATATGATCATATACTCTAAGACCATACACAGTTCCGGACTGAACGATGGAATACTCCTTATTTGAGTAAAGGACCATTATCTTTGTAAAATCAGCATAACCGTTATTCATGTTATAAACTCCGGTAAGCTTGTCTTTTGCACTGACTGTGAATGTCTCTTCCGAGTCCGGTTTTACAATGACATCTCCTGCATTGAAAATCGCAGTGTCGATATAGACATTGCCATCTTCCTTGTCATAAACATCCGCTTCCACAAATTCAATGCTCTTAGAACCGTTTTCAAGGTATGTTTCACGCATAAAACCGTCTGAATCGGAATCTCCGCCCTTTGTAAGATAATCTTCCGGAATCAGATAAAATTCTTTTTCCACGATAGACGAATTTGGTATTTTCAAGCCCGTCTTTGAATTTGTAAGTAATTCAATATCTATATAACGATCTGTTGCAAAAGTGAGCATAGAGTTTGTAAACGAAAGCTGCAGATATTTTCCGTCCTCATTTGAAAGGAATTTCATCTTACCCCAGCTTGTCAGATTGTTCTTCAAGAATCTGACATTAACGTAATCGCCGTCCTCCAGCTCATTTTCCCACGCATCGTTAAAAGGAACTACAATGGACCAGTTTTCATCCGTAATGAGCTTATATGCATTTTCTCCGGTCGTAACAACCGACTGCTCATTATAAACAGTTCTCTGATGATCTGATTCATTAAAGGTTTCTTTTGTCACCATATCCGGTGTCAGATTCTCCAGACCATCTGTGCCGTAAACAACGATTCCGCTGTTTCCCGAATATCCCATCGCCACAGATTTACCGACTGCTGCGTTTCCTGAAAGCGACTGGAGCACTTCCATTACATTCGCATTTTTTAATCGTGAAACGAGTCCTTCAAGAGAATATTTGAAATCGTAAACCGTACTAAATTCTGAATCTGCAAAATTTTTCTGGTAATTCTCTATCTCTGAACGGAGTTCTGTAAGGTCATTCTCTGTGAAATTGCTGCTGACCGTATTCGCTTCGTTTAAGAGATCTGACAGCTGACCGCTCTCATCGATCGAATAAACGAGGGCACCATTGGCAACCCGTTCTGATTCCCGAGCATAATAATTCATATAACCATTTGCCGTTGTGGAATAGACTTCTTCCGCTCTGACTGCCACACCGCGTGCAGTCGTATCCACCGCCAGTGATCCCAGTTTTACCTCGTATCCTGTGATCGGCGTAGTCCGAAAATACATGGAAAGATATAGAACGATATAGAGAAAGATCCCGACAAAGATGAACATTCCGAGATTTATATGATGAAGCTGATGCTTGTGATAGCGTACAACCTTCTTTTTCCTTACCTTTTCTCTGCGCCTGCGTTTGCTTTTGCTTTTTACAGAGGTCCTGGTCTTTCTTTTGTTTTTTGTCTCGCTCATACGGACCGGACGTTTCCGTACTGAGCTTTTTCTTCTGCTTCTTTTACCTCTGTTCAAACTCAAACCCCTAAGTACCCGGACGTTAATTTTTACATCCTGTATTAAAAACTACCGACATCTATCATACCATAAAAAAGCTGGCGAAGAATCTATTCCGCGCCAGCTTTTTAGTATTCAATTTTTTAATCTTCTCAAAGTGCAACAAGAACCTTTTCCTGAAGATCAGCAGGCAGCTGCTCTTTTGACAGGGAAAGGCTCACAGTAATTTTCACATCAGACTTATTGCTGAGTTCTTCAATCTTTCTCAGCGAATCTGCAACTTCGTCTTTATCTTTTTGATAGGAAACAAGGAGGAAACGATCAATGAAAAGATCTTCAAGATCATGGTCGGCAGACATGATACCACTTACAAATCCATTAAATTCATCAGGATTTGTGATTCCGTACTCAGAGCAGTTAATGAGTCTAACGGAATTTTTAACTTCGTAAATGTGTGACATATCCTTATCGATAAATACTACATTACCCTTAGCGGAAGCTGCTGCTTCACCTAATTTCTCAAGAAGTACCTTGGTCTTGCCCTTACCCTTTTCTCCTACAATTAACTGAATCATAGTCGTGTCCTCCTTCTCGTTTATGCTTTTTGGACTGTAGTGACAAATCTATTCCTTGATAGCAATGTGATTTTTCACAAAAAACTTATCTTGAAAAGGTTTTTTTACTACAGTTTGCCTAATTGAATTATATAATAAACAAGAAGAAAGTACAACTGTCAGTTTGAATCAATCATTGATAAAAGCGAATTTGTTTTGGAATAAGTGACGTCAATATTATTGCCCTTCATAACACAGGTGATGTAATTTCTGCCTGCTGAATCTCTGGAAAGCTGTACAAGGCACGCGCCGGCTGCGATAGTGGTACCCGTCTTTCCGCCAACAACAGTTACATTTGAAGGAGATGTCACAAGACCTTTCAGATAGCGATTAGTGGTATCACAGCTGAAAGTAACCTCCTCACCTGCAGAATTTTTGTATGAAGTTGTATACGAGTTCATTCCGATGATCTGCGTGATCGTATCGTCCTTTATCGCCTCGTTAAATATGAGATACATATCATACGCAGTAGTGTAATGCTGTTCATCATGAAGACCGTGAGGATTCACAAAATTGGAATTTGTGGCACCAAGCTCCCGCGCCTTCGCGTTCATCATCGTACTGAATCCCTCAATGCTTCCGCCGATATTCTCTGCAATAAGTGCAGCAACATCATTAGCTGAATATATGAGCAGCAGATGAAGCGCCTGATCGAGAGTCATTGTATCTCCCGGCTTCAAACCAATTTTTTGTACATCACCCGCAGTAAAGACACAGTTGTCATTTGCGGTAAGCACGGTATCAAGGCTGGCATTTTCCAATGCCACAACAGCTGTAAGTACTTTTGTCATACTTGCAGGATAGAGCTGAGCCGTCGCATTACGCGAGTACATGACTTCGTGCTTATCCACATTCACAAGTATCGCTGAACCATATGAATTTTCACCAAAGGAAATCTCTTCACCGGGTGTCATATCTCCGCTGACAACTGCAAGATTTTCGGCAAAAGAAGATGCGATGCTTCTGGAATTATTGGTTTCAAAACGAAATGCACTCTTTGTCGTATTTACATCAAAGGGAACTGAATATGACTTGCTTCCACAGGAAGTGAAAAGCATTACCGAGGCAAGAAACAGTCCGGCCATTGCAGCCGGACGTCTGATCAAATTATATAGACTCATATTATTTATACATCTCACGCCATTCAAGATCGCCTCTGTCAAGAGATTTGATCAAGAGCTCTGCAGTTGCAAGATTTGTAGCAAGCGGAATGTTATGTGTATCACAGAGACGGACAATGTTATTTACATCCGGCTCATGATTTTTAACTGTAAGAGGATCGCGAAGAAAGATCACAAGATCCATCTCATTATGCTCGATCTGTGCGCCAAGCTGCTGTTCTCCTCCAAGATGTCCTGCAAGGAACTTATGCACGCTCAGATTGGTAACTTCTTCTATAAGTCTACCTGTTGTTCCGGTAGCATAGAGATCGTTTTTCGCAAGTATACCTCTGTAAGCAATGCAGAAATTCTGCATTAACTTCTTTTTTGCATCATGTGCAACAAGACCAATGTTCATATTTTACCTTCTTCCCTTCGTTTCCGGATAATATTATGAACCCTATAAACAAAATTCGGAAACTCTGATTTTATATCCGCCAGTGCCCCACCACTAAACGGCTGTACCGCCTTTAATCAAGCAATCATTTATACATTATCTATAGAAGATCAGAACCTGACATTATCTCTTTCTCTTAAACGCAGGAGTCCGACATTCAAAACAACACCAATTTCCATGAACAGACTTATAAGCGAAGTCATTCCGTAGCTGACGAACGGAAGCGGGATACCGGTATTCGGCATAACACCTGTTGCTACCGCGATGTTCAGGAATGTCTGAAAGCCGATGTGAGCCGCCACACCGGCACATATCAGTGTTCCTGATAACTCCGATGCATTTCGCCCAATGCGAAGCGTTTCTATCACGATAAGCGCAGCAAGTGCGAGTATCGCGATTCCACCGATAAAGCCCATTTCTTCACCAACTATGGCAAAGATAAAGTCTGTCTGCGGTTCAGAAATGAAGTTACCGTTCTTTACAGAACCAACCTCATTATTTTTATATCCTTTACCGACTAACTGACCGGATCCGATGGCAACAATGGAATTTTGCTGCTGATATCCTTCTTCATTTGAATACTTATCAGGCTGCAGCCACGCAAGGATACGTGTCTGCTGATAATCCTTGATGATTTCCTGATTCGGCTGAAGGACAAGCATCAATCCGATCACCAGAACCGGTATCGCTACTGCAAGCGTACCGAATATGATCTTCCAGCTAAGACCCGCAATGAAGATCATTGAAAGGAAAATACAGATCAGTACAATACTGGTAGAAAGATCCGGTTCATCATAAACCAGGTACCAGGGGATCAGGAAAAGTGCGATCGTAAGCAACAAACTTCCCGGCCGGCTGATCCTATTTCTGTGTAACATTATAAAATTTGCAAAGAATAAAATCAACAGGAACTTAGCCGTCTCAGAAGGCTGAAACTGTATGCCTGCAAGAATGATCCACCTCTTTGCACCGCCTCTCGTAACTCCGAGAAAACGTACTGAAAGAAGCAATATGATACTTGCGACATAATATATCCAATAGAAATTCAATATGGACCGATAATCGATCAGTGACAGAACCGCCATAACGACAAGTCCCAGAACAAGACCGATTATCTGTCTTGATTGAACAGATTCCTTCGCGCTGCCTATGATGATGATACCGTAAACCGATATTGCCACCGCAAACAGCACCAGAAAGAAATCATAGTTTTTCAGATGATAATTTTTTGGCATGGCATTAATCTCCGATTGCTGCACTGTCAGGTAATACTGCAGCTCCCGTAATGATATTGTCCTTATCCTCGAGCTTGAAGTAATACTTCATAACTTCTCTTGAAACTTCAGCCGCATTTGAAGATGTATAACCATAAGCAATTCGTGTCGTGATGGCTATTTCAGGTTCATTATACGGAGCAAAACCTATAAACAGAGCGTGGTTCGGACGGCTTGTTGTCTGCTGAGCAGTACCAGTCTTACCGGCAGCTGTAATAGGGAAGTCTTCAAAAGCGTCATAATGAGCAACCGCTTCTCTCATACCTTCATGGATCAGATTCCATGTTGAACTTGCAACATTTACTTCGTTTCTTACTGACGGAGTATAATCTGTCAGTACATTACCGTTAGAATCTGTAAGCTTATCCAGAAGACTCAGGTTATAGCACGTTCCTTCATTTGCAACCGTAGTTACATATCTTGCCAGACCTACTGTTGTATAGGCATTTTTACCCTGACCGATAGCAGAACGGACAGCATCAAAAGTTGATACCTGCGGTTCTGATTCTGTTATTTCGATACCTGATTTTTCAGACAGGCCGTATAAATTTACATATTCAGCCAGTTTTTTCAGACCAGTATCAGAATCGTACTTTCCGTTGACCAGTGACAGCCTGTAACCAACTTCATAGAAGAAAAAGTTACAAGAATTTTGTATCGCTCCGACAATATTCAATGGTCCGTGCGTTGAACGCGGATAAACCCAGCAGTGCGGAGGCGGTGAGATTTTTTCGTACTCACCTTCACAGTCAATGGTCTCTCCTGCTGTAACAGCACCTTCCTCAAGTGCCGCAGTTGAGCTTAACGGCTTGAAAGTTGAACCCGGAGCTGTTTTCTGCTGTGTCGCATAATTATACAAAGGAAGCGCCTTATTTTTCTGAAGACTTGCAAAATAAGCAGAATCCACAGAATTTGCAAGACGGCTGTTATTGTAACTCGGATAAGATACTACCGCCAGAACCTCTCCGGTCTTTACGTTTGTAACTACACATGAACCGGAACACGGATCAAGTGCAAGATCAGCCGGAGTGATCTCAAGCGAACGTATTCTTGATGCCATAAAACTGTACGCACTTACTGTCCCTGCATCGAGATCTGCAAGCGCCCCTGTATTATCGGCAAGCTTTCCCTGCTCATACGGGAGATGGCATATCTGATATCCGGAAATCTCGTTCTTTCTGATCATGTAACGATAAATTTCCTTGGCAAATGTCTGATCATCAACCAGCTCGTCGCAGATATAATCAACTAAAGCTTTATAGATCTCATCCGAATCGAGGTACTGCTCTTTTGTTTTAATCTTTGTGGTATCGATCCAGTCTTTGGCAACAGCCTCAGCGAGATACTCCTTAAGCGAACACGTACCTTCCTTCCACTTCAGATAAATCTCATTTTCCGCATCAATAGCCGAAACATCAAATATATTGACTGCTGATGACTGGAGCATTGTAACAGTATATGCCTCATACGCCTGCATTTCCTGCTCAGAATCATTATATGCAGTTGTACCGTTCAAAAGCTCTTCTTTTATGTCAGACAAAGCCTGCTGCTTTTGTGCAGAAAAAACAGAATACACCTGTTTTTCATAATTACCCGCATTTGGAGATGCAAGATGGCTCATATCAATATAGTTATTATCAAAGAGCGCAAAATAAACTTCATCTATCGAAATTCTGATATCTGACGAAGAGGACTGACCGCTAAGATCAGCTTCTTTTCTATCTGTAAGCTTTGATAATACGATTCCGGCTATTTTCTGCTCAAGTATCTGATAAATAGCTTTCTGAAGGTCAGAATCGATCGTGAGATAAAGATTGCTTCCCGCTACAGGATCAGTCTTTTCTCCGGTCTCAGTCACACGTCCCAGGTTATCAACAAATATCGTCTGTTTTCCTTTGCGTCCCTGGAGCTTTGTCTCCATGACCTGCTCGATACCTGATTTTCCGACCATATCGTTCAGCTCATAGTCGGTCGCATCTGTACTGTCTCCCTTTTTCTCTGCACCATTATATTCAGCAAGCTCCTCATTTGAGATCTTACCTGTATAGCCCAAAATATGTGAGAAACTGGGATCATCGATATAAGTTCTGACAGTATCCTCCGCAATGTTCACACCCTGCAGTGAATCCTGATTCTCAAGAACTTCCGCAACTGTCTTTTCATTTACATTTGTAGCAACGGTTGTAGCGATATACTTCTGATAACTGTTAAGACCCAGATTATAACGAACAGTTACGACTTTCAGAAGTTCTTCATTCGTATAACCTTCTTCAGGCTTAAAATCATAACTACCGTCTGTTTTTTCAGTATATGTTCCAATACCATACACTTTGGGACCGCAAAGATATGCGATTACATCATCTGCGGTAGCATTTCGTTCCTTATTTTTCAGATTTTCGATGGATGTTCTTCCGTAGATATCTGCAAGGAATCTTAACTGCTGTTTTCCCTCAAGAGTAAACGCAAAATGCCCGTTCTGATCTACAACGATATTAAAATCATTGTTCAGCGTATCGCCGTTTTTCTCGACAATACCTATCAAACGGTTGATGGTATTATTCAGTTTCATATTACGAGTACCATCAGAATCGTAATTATCTTCGATAGTGACAGAATATGCCAGCTTGTCGCTGGCAAGGATATTACCGTTTCTGTCATAGATGGTACCACGTGTACTTTTTATTGTTTTTTCTCTCTCGATACGAAGGGTAAAATTGTCCTGATAAGACTCACCTTTTATAATCTGGAGATTAAAGAGACGATATACAAGAACCGAAAAGAGGGCAATGAGAACAACGCCCAGAATAAACAGTCTTGATGTGATAAAACCGATCAGTTTATCGCGAATCTCACCAAACATTTATGCGATCAACTCCTTTGCACAGGAGAATGTCATTCCATGTCTTCCTGCTTTTCACGTAATTCCATAACTTCCTCGAAATACAGAAGCAAACGATAAACAACGACCGTTACCAAAATTGTATAGATTGCTTCCGGAAGGACTATGTGCAGCATGTAATATCCGAGATCCAGTCTTGAGCGGAGAAGAAATGTAAATACATAGTACACAAAACCATAGACCAGATCACTGACGCCGATCAGAACGATCGGGAACTTTATATCTTCCGGATAGAAAAGCGTGTTAAACAATCCGTTTCCGCATCCTATCCAAACATATATCAATGCATACAGTCCGATAATTCCGTTTCCAAATAGAATATCTGTTAAAATACCGCAGAAAAAGCCGACAAACATGCCTTCTTTTTTTCCTCGCATAAATCCGAAGGCACTTGTCAAAATGATCATCATATTCGGCACGACATTGCCCAGCGCTATGAGCCTGAATACCGTACACTGCAATATAAAGGCTATAAATATAATGATTATCTCAAGGATCTTTCTTCTCACTGCTTCTCCGATCCACTGTTTTTCAGCTCTTTAATGACAAGCACTGTATTTATATGGCGAAAATCAACTGCCGGAGTCAATGTTCCGGATTTAGTAAGATTATTCGCATCTTTATCTACTGAACTGATGTATCCGATCGTAATATTCGGAAGATATTTGTTTGAAATATTACTTGTTACTATCTCATCACCGACAACAACTGCGTCTGCATCATCAGTAAGCTGATCAAAACGGATATCTCCGGACTCCATCAGCTTCAGATCACCACTCACCATGCATGTATCCGATGTAGAAAGGACCATGGCTGAAACATTGCTGGCATCATCTATAACAGAACGGACTGTTGCCCAGTTAGGACCCACTTCCGTAATGATGCCGACAAGACCGTTTCCTGCCATAACATTCATGTTTACTTCAAGTCCGTCATCTGTTCCCTTATCGATAAGAAATACAGAGAACCAGTTTCCCGGATCCTTTCCAATGACCCTTGCTCCGACTTTCTCATAATCAGAGAATCTGTCATCAAGGTCATACAGATTACGAAGCTCGGTAAGCTCATACTTATCTTCGATCAGATTATTCTTTTCCTGTGACAACTCTTCAACCTGCTGCTTTAACGCTTTGTTCTCTGAAAGAACCGCCTCAAGTGACTGAAACTGCTCCATTCTCTCTCTGAAACGGGAGCCCACTGTATCAAGTCCGCTTTCAACAGGCACTATTGTATATGCAGCCACATAGGAAAGAGGTCCCGATACCGCATCTGTGAAGTAAGTAAGAAGCATCATGGCAATACAGAGAGTAGTCAGGATCAGCAGTACATACCGACCCGGCATTGTAAATTTTCTTCTTTTTAGACGAACTCTTGCCATGAGCCGGCCTCCTTATTTACCGGATAATCCCTGAATAGAGTACGCAACTGACTTGAAGTTATCATCCTTGATAACACGGGCAAGTCCATTAGCAACTGTACTGATGGGATCTTCTGTAAGATTAACCTTAAGGTTTGTGCCCTTATTGATCATGACATCGAGGTTCTTGAGCTTTGCAGAACCACCTGTTACGAAAATACCGTGTCTGTAGATATCTGCGGCAAGTTCAGGCGGAGTTCTCTCAAGGATGACCTTGATATTATCAATGATCGAATTGATATGCTCATTAAGAGCTGACTCGATGAGATCTGTAGGGATCTTTCTCTCTACAGGAAGTCCTGTAACGATATCACGACCGTAAACGATGGAGTCTTCCTCAGCTGCTTCAGGATTAGAAAGAGCGATCTTTACCTTTTCAGCAGTCTTGCTTCCGATAATGAGGTTATATTCTCTGCGGACTGCATTGCGGATAGCTTCGTCAAACTTTCTTCCGCCGACCTTAATGAGCTTGGAAAGAACGATACCGCCAAGTGACAGGATAGAGATCTCTGTTGTATCAAAACCAACATTGACGATCATGACACCCTGGCTTGTCTTTACATCGATATCAAGACCAAGTCCGTCTGCGATAGCCTTATCGACCATGAGAACATTCTTTGCTTTTACATTTGCATCCTTAACAAGGTCATAAAAAGCACGCTTCTCAACCTCAGTAATGTCCTTCGGTACAGAAATGTAAAAGTCAGCTCCTGTAAACTTTGACTTTTCTGTCATATCTGTGATGAAGCACTTCAGAACGGTCTGCATATCTTTGATATCAGCAATAACGCCGTTTGCAAGCGGGAATGATGTACGGATATTAGCCGGAGCTTTTTCATACATATCAAAAGCTTCATCACCATAAGCAAACAGTGTGTTCTTGTTGATAACAGCGATCATGTTCTTCTCACGAAAAACAGTGCCGTCTGTATTGTTATAAATTTTGATGTTTCCGGTACCAAGATCGATACCGAATGCAGTACTGGTATTTGGCATTTTCTTCCCCTTTCGGTATATTAATTCAGGATTTCTGCCATATTTATTCTGGAGCCCGGCAGCACCTGCTACCAGGATATCCTTTTGTTTTGACGAAGACTTGTATAAACACCGTCTCCAATAATGATAGAATCCAGGAGCATTACGTCCATAATGGTTCCTGCTATCACAACCCTCTGCGTCGAAGCAATATCCTCTTCGCTCGCTTTGGGATCACCTGATGGATGATTATGCACCATAACAATACGGGCTGCGCCCAAACGAAACGCCTCTATCATAATGTCCCTTGTAGAAAATAATGTCGACTTAAGCGTTCCCACCGACAAAATCTTCACTCCAAGAAACCGGCATTTGAGATCAAGATAAAGAATCCTCAGCTCTTCATGATCTAAATGACGCATATCTTCCATAAAATAAGCTGCTATATCCGTTGAATCCCGGAAATAAAGCCGCTCTTTTAATCGGGATTTCCAGAGCCGTCTTGAAAATTCATACATTACCTTGAGCTGGATAGCTTTTACCTTTCCCACACCGGGAACAGCCTGAAGCTCTCCTATACTGAACTTGTCGATATCTGCAAGTGACGGTTCATCCCCCGTCAGCTTCAGTATCTCATGTGCCATTTCGACAGAACCTTTATTTTTAGAACCTGTCCGAAGCACCACCGCTATAAGCTCAGCATCCGTCAGAACCTGCGGTCCCAACGCCAGACAACGTTCATAGGGACGTTCAGGTTCAGGTAAATTCTTCTTTCTTTGAATCATCATCTTTCTCCGATTACCGAAGAAAGAACGTTCTTTCAAATAACCCGAAACCCGTCCGAGGCAAACTCTCACCCAGACGGCATTTTTTATCTTATCATAAAATTACGCCAAAGTATATTAAACCTTTTTATTTCAATACATCTTCGGTGATAACATTATCCCTTAAGAGATACTCAACAGTATTCATGATACCGTACTTTGCATGCTGCCATGTAAGTCCGCCCTGGAAATAAACTGAGTAAGGCGGTTTGATCGGGCCGTCAGCACTGAGCTCGATAGATGAACCAGATACAAAGTTGCCTGCAGCCATGATAACGTCACTGTCATATCCGGGCATAGGCCAGGGCTCGGGAGTTGCAAAGCTGTCAACAGGTGACGCAGCCTGTATTCCCTTACAGAATGCGATAACACCTTCCGGCTTTCCGAAAGTCACTGCCTGGATAATATCATGTCTCGGCTCTGTTCCGTTGGGAAGTACTGAAAAACCAAGCTTCTCATAAAGGTTTGCTGCGAAGATCGCACCCTTAAGCGCAGATGCAGTAACGGTAGGAGCCATGAAGAGACCCTGATAGAACTGCGGAAGGATACCAAGGGATGCTCCTACTTCTTTACCGAGTCCCGGTGAAGTAAGTCTGTGAGCAGCATTTTCAATACATTCTTTCTTTCCTGCGATATAACCGCCGATAGGTGCCAGTCCGCCGCCGGGATTCTTGATAAGTGAGCCGACGATCATATCTGCACCTACAGAAAGCGGTTCCTTTGTTTCAACAAATTCACCGTAACAGTTATCTACCATGATGATAACTTCCGGCTTGATGGAACGGATAAACTTAACAGCCTCACCGATCTCATCTACAGAAAGTGTAGGTCTTGTCTGGTATCCCTTTGATCTCTGGATAGTTACAAGCTTTGTACGCTCATTGAGGTTTGCACGGATCGCATCAAAATCAAACCCGCCCTCAGGCTTAAGATCTGCCTGAGCATAAGTGATTCCGTACTCAGCAAGTGATCCCTGTGAAGGACGGATTCCGATAACCTCTTCCAGTGTATCGTAAGGCTTTCCTGCCGCACTTAAAAGCTCATCGCCCGGACGTAGATTTGAAAAAAGTGCCAGTGCAAGTGCATGTGTACCACATGTTATCTGCGGACGGACAAGAGCATCCTCAGCCTCAAAAAGATCTGCATAAACCTTCTCCAGCGTATCTCTTCCGATATCGTTATAGCCGTAGCCTGTTGTTCCTGTGAGGCATGCCTCGCCTACGTTATTTTTATGCATCGCATTAATAACCTTTAACTGGTTAAATTCTGCGACTTCATCAATACTGCGGAAACGCTCTTTAAGTCCCTCGGCAATTTTTTCACCAAAATCATAAACTGCGGGACGGATTCCCATTTCCTCATATATTTTTCTTGTTTCCTGCATTAATAATTCCTTCCTTCCGGCAGCATATTGTCTATTTTCTGTCCGGAAAGGACAGCTTCTGCCGTTTCCTGCAAATAAGCACAAAGTGCATTATTGTCCGTAAACTGCTGTCTGTCAACCCATATTACATTTTTCTCACGTCTGAACCAGGTGAGCTGACGTTTTGCAAAGTGACGAGTTTCTTTTTTTATAAGGTCAACCGCCGCGTCGAGACTTGTTTTTCCCTGGAGATAATGCACGATCTGACGGTATCCGAGTCCCTGCATGGATGTCATATTTTCTGTGACACCCATATCCATAAGCCTCCGGACTTCATCAACCAGTCCCTCTTCCATCATCTGATCAACACGGAGATCGATTCTCTTATAAAGAATGTCCCTCGGCATGGTGAGGACAAAAAATGCCGCATTATATGCAGGTTCTTTCCTGCGTTCCTCTTCATTATGTACAGAAATCTGCTTTCCTGTGGAATGATAATACTCAAGCGCACGTATCACACGCTTCATATTTCCTGCGGGGATCGCATCCGCCGAAGCAGGATCCACTTCCCGAAGCTTTGCATGAAGGAACTCTTTTCCGCGGAGTTCTCCTTCTTTCTCCAGTTCTGCTCTGTAAGCCGTGTCAACCTCTGTAGTCTTAAAATCGATATCATAGAGAACTGACTGGATATAAAAACCTGTTCCGCCTGCTATGACAGGAATGTCTCCGGCTTCATAGATTTCATCCATAGCCTTGTATGCCATATCCTGAAAAAGCGTTACATTAAACTCTTCCGTAGGATCAAGGCAGTCTATGAGGTGATGCGGAACCCCCTCAGTTTCTTCAGGGCGGATCTTTGCGGAACCGATATCCATATGACGGTAAACCTGCATCGAATCAGCAGAAACAACCTGTCCTCTCATCTTTTTTGCGAGCTGCACGGCAGCGGCAGATTTTCCAACAGCAGTTGGTCCTGCTACGATGATAAGCTTCTTTTTTTCAAGATCATTTCTATCGGTTTCCGTCATATAATCTTCCTTTCATCAGACAATTCTCTTGAACTTCTTTTCCATTTCCTGCTTTGACATCTGAATGACTGTAGGACGTCCATGAGGGCAGTTATAGGGATTTTCACAGGACAAAAGCTTGTCTATGAGTTCCTCTGCTTCCATCATAGAAAGCCTGTTATTTCCCTTAACAGCGGCTTTACAAGCCATTGTAGCGATCCTGTCATGAATGAGGCTTATCTCAGAAAGCTTTGTACCGTCCTGAAGCTCATCAAGGAGTGATATAAATACGTCCTTTTCCTGAAGACCGTACATATCCTCCGGAATCGCACGGATGGCAAATTCATTTCCGCCGAAAGCCTCTATCTCAAATCCCATTTCCTTGAATTTATCCATATATTTATCAAGGATAAGCCTGTGAGCGCCGTCAAGGGTGATTATCCTTGGCGGATTGCATATCTGGGTCGTTACCTCGTGTTCTTCAAACTGCTTCATGAAATGCTCATAATTGACCTTTTCGTGGGCAGCATGCTGATCGATCATCATCATGGTGTCCCTGTACTCGATTATCCAGTAAGTATCAAAGACCTGTCCCACGATGCGAAATTCCTGCGAAGCCTTACGTGTCAGTATCTTTTCCTCAAATAGATCCAGCTGCTTCGGTTTTTCTTCTGTTATATCAGCAGTCTTATTCTCTTTGATCTCCGGCTCGATAACTTCCTGAGGTTTTATGGCAGCGGCTTCCTTCAGAACTGCTCTGGATGTTGCCATCTCAGATGCAAAAGTTCTTTCTAAAGGTGCAGAATTTTGTACATATTTATTCTCATCAGAAGCTCCTTCATGCAATACCTCTGATTTCAGGCTTTCCTGCTTAAAAGAAACGGATGAAGACGGCCATTTAGCTACAGGAACACGTGAGATTGGCGGCTTTGAATATGAAGGGATCTCTACACGTACAGGCTCAGACTTTTTCTGGAAGGGTTCCGGCGCATGCTTCGGTGCCTGCGGAGGCGGTGCGGGACGATCGTAATCCTTTCCAAATGTAAATCGATTTATAAGCTCTTTTCCGCCAAGGACAGAACGAACGCTTTCCCTTATAAAATCATACACGGAAGATGTTTCAGAAAACTTGATCTCCATTTTCCGGGGATGAACATTCACGTCGAGTTCATCAGGCGGAACCGTAAGAGACAATGCACAGAACGGGAATCTATGCTGCATCAGAAATCCCGCATAGCCGTCTTCCAGAGCCTTTGCAAAGGTCTTATCCTTAACGTATCGTCCATTTACGAAGTAATTCTCCATGGCACGGCTGTTTCTGGCTACCACAGGCTTTGCAAGGTAACCCGTGAGGCTCATTCCGGACTGCTCAGCTTCTACCGGAAGAAGTGCGTCTGCAATATCACGTCCATAAATCCTGTAGACTACTTCCTTCAGATCACCGTTTCCCTGCGTCACGAGCTTATTACTGCCATTAACCGTGTATTTGAAAGAAATATCAGGACGGACCATCGCCATTTCTTCAACAAGTGCTGTAACGTATCCTGCCTCAGTCATTGGGCTCTTAAGAAACTTTTTTCTGGCAGGAGTATTATAAAAAATATTCCTCACAACGAAGGTTGTACCATCAGGTACTCCGGCTTCATCGAGGGAGACTTCTGTTCCTCCGTTTATCTGATAACGCGCTCCAGTAACCGAATCAGCGGTCTTTGTCATGATCTCGACTTCTGATATCGATGCAATACTGGGAAGGGCTTCACCACGGAATCCAAGACTGCTTATGGACATCAGATCTTCGATTTTTCTAAGCTTACTGGTCGCATGAGGAAGAAACGCTGTACGCACCTGATCCAACGGGATACCACTGCCATTATCAGTGACACGGATAAGGTCGATTCCGCCGTTTTTGATCTCAACAGAAATAGCAGTTGCTCCTGCATCCAGCGCATTTTCCATGAGTTCTTTTACGACAGATGCAGGTCTTTCAATGACCTCGCCTGCCGCGATCCTGTCTATAGTCTTGTCATCCAGAACTTTAATCTCACTCAACTCGAATTACCTCCCGGCTTTCCTGTGATTATTCACACCTTCCAGCGATTATTCAGATCATTCTGAAGTTTATACAAAGTATTAAGTGCATCCATGGGCGTCATATGCGCAAGATCCAGCCCTTTAAGCTCGTCAAGAATATCATTATCGCTCAGCGTATCAAATAATGACATCTGTCCGAGATCCACTTCATCCAGCTTTCTCTGTTTCTTTGCCTTTGAAATGACCTGCTCAGCGCTTTCCTCTGCGATAGCCTTGATATTATAAGTAATATCATTATCCGAAAGCTCCGTCACGATATCATTCGCTCTGGAGATTACAGATTCGGGAACACCTGCAAGACGGGCAACATGGATACCATAGGATTTATCCGCGCCTCCGGGAACGATCTTTCGGAGAAATACCACATCATCTCCGTTTTCCTTTACAGCAAAACAGAAATTGTTGATACCTGCAACTTTTCCTTCAAGCTCGGTAAGCTCATGATAATGTGTGGCAAAAAGTGTCTTTGCGCCAAGCCTCTTTTTATCAGCAATATGTTCAACAACCGCCCATGCAATGCTGAGTCCGTCAAAAGTCGAGGTTCCTCTGCCTATCTCATCAAGAATGAGCAGAGAATTTTTGGTTGCATTTCGAAGAATATTTGCGACTTCGTTCATTTCTACCATGAAAGTAGACTGACCGCTTGCCAGATCATCAGATGCTCCGACACGTGTAAATATCCTGTCAACGATACAGATATCCGCATCCTCTGCAGGAACGAAAGAACCAAGTGCGGCCATCAGCACTATAAGCGCGCACTGACGCATGTATGTGGACTTACCTGCCATATTCGGTCCGGTGATGATGGAGATCATATTTTTATTCTGATCAAGAGTCACATTATTCGGTACAAAAGTACCCTGATCGATCATCTTTTCAACAACAGGGTGACGGCCATTCTTTATCTTAAGCACGCCCTTTGTATTGATCTTTGGGCGGATATACTGACCGTGCTCTGCCGTATATGAAAGAGACTGGAGAACATCTACCATCGCAACAGCCTTTGCAGTCGTAAGAATCCTTTCTACATTTGATCCGATTTCCTTACGAACCTCGTCGAATAGCTCGTACTCCAAAGAAGTTAGCCTGTCTTCCGCATTAAGGATAGTGTCTTCAAGCTTCTTTAATTCATCTGTTATAAAACGCTCTCCGCCCGTAAGAGTCTGCTTACGTACATAGTCCTGAGGAACCTGTGACAAAAATGAGTTAGTCACTTCAAATGCGTATCCAAAAACCTTACTGAACTTGATCTTTAGATTTTTGATGCCCGTTCTCTCGCGTTCGCGTTCCTCCAGCTCCATAAGCCACTGCTTACCGTTTCTGCTGGCGCCGCGGAGTCTGTCAACTTCTTCATTATATCCGTCACGGATGATTCCGCCTTC
The DNA here is from genome assembly GCA_900168235.1 of Lachnospiraceae bacterium. Taxonomy (GTDB): domain Bacteria; phylum Bacillota; class Clostridia; order Lachnospirales; family Lachnospiraceae; genus NK4A144. The sequence goes on from FUZG01000004.1 coordinate 176,449, forward strand.
CTTCTGGGCGATCGGCGGTTCCTCCACGATTGCGCGTCCGATGAGATCTGTCAGATCTTCCAGTCCGTCAATATTTCCTGCAAGCTCCTGTAAAAGTGATGTATTAAAGTCAGCTAACACATTCTTGATCGGAGTAAGCATGGAAAGCGAGCCATGAAGAGCTACAAGATCCCTGGGATTCGCAGAACCGTAAGTCACCTTACAGATAAGACGCTCCAGATCATAGATAGCACTCATGTACTCTCTCAATTCATCACGATCCATGATCCGGGAATTAAATTCCTCTACTGCATCAAGTCTTCTGTTTATCTCGTCAGGATCGATAAGCGGTTCTTCGATAAGATTCTTTAACTTTCTTGCTCCCATTGCAGTTCTTGTGTGATCCAGAACCCACAGGAGACTACCTCTCTTTCTCTTTTCACGAAGAGTTTCACAGAGCTCCAGATTACGCCTTGTTGAAGAATCTATCACAAGGAAATTTGAAGTTGTGTAGGGAGTGATCTTCAAAATATTTGAAAGATCATTTTTCTGCGTCTCAATGAGGTAAGTGAGTACAGCACCTGCCGCACGGATACCAGCAGGATAATCAATAAGACCGAGTCCCTCAAGACTCTTCACGCGGAAGTGCGACAGAACAGCCTCTCCCGCATTTCTGTCCTCGAAATAACGCGCATCCAGCGGATTTACCGCTATCTCTAATCTGGTCTTCAGATCCTCGATATTGACTCCGCTCATAAAGAGCTCAGAATTGCAGATGATCTCTTTTGGTGAAAATTTTGATATCTCATCCATAAGACGGCTTATGGAATCGACCTCTGTCACAAAAAAATCTCCCGTGGTAACATCCGCCACCGAGAGACCAAAATGATCCGCCACATAGACTATGGCCATCAGATAATTATTTTCACCTTCATCAATGGACTGCATGTCCATATTGGTTCCGGGAGTTACGACTCTTGTAACCTCACGCTTAACAATGCCCTTTGCACTCTTCGGGTCCTCGATCTGTTCACAGATAGCCACCTTGTACCCTCTGGATACAAGGCGGTTAAGGTAACTGTCTAATGCATGAAAAGGAACACCACACATAGGTGCGCGCTCCGGCAGACCACATGACTTTCCTGTAAGAGTGAGCTCAAGCTCTTCTGAAACAGTCTTTGCATCATCAAAGAACATCTCATAGAAGTCTCCGAGCCTGTAGAAAAGAATACAGCCGGGATACTGCTGTTTTGTGGTCAGATAGTGCTGCATCATGGGTGAAACCTGATCCATAATCTCATTTATGTCCATCTTTTCTGTCATTTCCTTTCATGCAGATCATCAGTCGAAACTGTTTTTAGTCGACCATTGTTCCCAGATAATAGAATCCAAGACACTGATCCAGGTGAACTGTTACTATATTTCCGATAAGAGAAGCATCTCCCTTGAAATGAACCACGTGGTTCTGGGAAATTCTTCCTGTTACCATTGAAGGATCCTTTTCATTTACAGATTCAACAAGAACAGTCATTGTCTGTCCTTCAAATCTCTGAACCTGCTCCTTTGATACATCCTGAACTGTCTTTAATACTCTGTCAAATTCAACATGAACAGTATCGGGATCTACCTGATCAGGCATAGATGCCGCAGGAGTTCCTGTTCTCTTTGAATAGATAAATGTAAATGCACCGTCAAAACGTGCCTTCTTTATAACGTCGATAGTCTCATCAACATCCTCATGAGTCTCACCCGGGAATCCAACGATAATGTCTGTTGTGACCGCGAGATCAGGCATAGCTTCTCTCATCTTACGGATGATCTCAAGAAACTCTTCCTTTGTGTAATGGCGGTTCATTTTTTCAAGAAGCCTTGAGCTTCCTGACTGCATTGCAAGATGCAGATGACGACAAATTTTTGTAGAGTTTGCCATTACGTCGATGAGTTCATCAGAAAGATCCTTAGGGTGTGATGACATGAAACGGATTCTCTCAAGTCCCTCGATCTTTTCAACTTCTCTAAGAAGTTCAGGGAAAGTAATAGCAGGCTCAAGTCCTTTTCCGTAGGAATTTACATTCTGTCCGAGGAGCATTACTTCCTTCACTCCATCAGCCACAAGTCTCTCGATCTCACGAATGATGTCCTTAGGATCACGGCTTCTCTCACGTCCTCTTACATATGGCACGATACAGTAACTGCAGAAATTATTGCAGCCAAACATGATATTTACACCGCTCTTGAAAGAATACTTTCTCTTAACAGGAAGATCCTCGATGATCTCCTGTGTATCCTTCCAGATATCGATTATCTGAGTACCTGACTCAAATCTGGAAACCAGAAGCTCCGCGAACTTAAAGATATTGTGTGTTCCAAAGATCAGATCAACATAACGGTAGCTCTGACGGATCTTTTCGATGACAAGATCTTCCTGCATCATGCATCCGCAAAGGCAGATAAGAAGCTCAGGATTCTTATCCTTTAATCCCTTGAGCACACCGAGACGTCCGAAAACTCTCTGATCCGCATTATCACGGACTGTACATGTATTATAAAGGATAATATCAGCTTCTTCCTCTGCTTCAGCCTTGATATATCCAATGTTTTCAAGGATTCCGGAAAGCTTCTCGGAGTCTCTCTCATTCATCTGGCAGCCAAAAGTCTGCACGAAATATCTTAAAGGTCTGCCAAGACTTTCACTCTTTTTCTTCAGTATTTCTGAAGCTTCACTCATAAAGTCATACTGTTTTCTGGTTTCTTCTGCGTTCATATTCTTATCTTTCTAAAATCACGTAAAACTATCTTTAATATCCTATGATCCTCTCTTCCGTGATAACCATATCAACAGGAAGATCAAGCGCACCATGAGGTACATTTTCCACTATCTGAAGCTCAAAGGCAAGTGCGGCATTTGGTACACCGCCGAGACCTGATAAAAACCGGTCATAATAACCCATTCCGTATCCCATTCTATGCCTTTCTCCATCGAAAGCCACACCGGGGATAATGATGAGATCAGGCTTTTCATACGTACTCTTCCATGAAGCAAGAGGTTCAGGAATACCATGACGGTCAGGCACAAGACCGTTAAGGTCATTTATCTCATAAAACTTCATTTCCGTATCGCTCATAACCCGTGGGATAAAAATACGTTTCCCCATTGAAAGCGCATGAAGAATCATGAAATCCGTTTTTACCTCTGTGGAATATCCATAAAAGAAGAAAATCTTTTCTGCTTTCTTCCAAATATTGAGTTCAAAAAGACTGGTCTCAATACTTTCAGACTTTTCACATATCTCATCAGAAGATAACGAATTTCTTATGGACAAAATTTTTCTTCTAAGTGCCTTTTTTTGTACTTTTATCAGTTCGGCATCACTCTGCATTGTCACATATTTCCTTTATAAAATCTGACAACATTTTCCGCAGTTTTAAGACCATCCATAGCAGCAGACATGATACCGCCTGCATATCCCGCGCCTTCTCCTGCCGGGAACAGTCCATCTATCTCTGATTCACCGCTCTTTCGTCTGGGAATCCTTACCGGAGATGATGTGCGGCTTTCCACGCCTGCGAGGATAACGTCAGGATCATCAAAACCACGTATCTTTCGACCAAACTGCTCCATTCCCTCAATGATGTCATGCGACAAAAATTCAGGAAGGACCTGTCGAAGATTTCCCATTCCTACAAGTCCGCAGCACTGAGGTTTAACCAAACCAAATTCTTCTGTTAAGCGGTTCTCACGGAAATCTTCAAATCTCTGGCACGGAATTTTTCCATTCGCTGCTTCAAAAGCCTTTTTCTCAAGCTCTCTCTGGAAAGCAATTCCGGCAAGCGGTTCTGAAGAACCGAAGTCCTCAGGAGTCACTGTCACAACAATGGCACTGTTTGCATTTTCTCCGTCACGGGCTGAATAACTCATTCCATTCACGGCAAGCATACCCGGTTCACTGGATGCATTGACCACATAACCGCCCGGGCACATGCAGAATGAATAAACACCACGCCCGTCAGATGCCTTTGCAGTGACTTTATACGGAGATGCAGGAAGCTTATCAGAATAATCATCACCGTACTGAGCTCTGTTTATGAGCTCCTGTCTATGCTGAACACGGACTCCCACCGCAAATGCCTTTGGTTCCAGACCTAATCCGTTCTCAAAAAGCATCGCAAAAGTATCACGTGCAGAATGACCCGGAGCAAGTATAACGCTTCCGCACTCAAGCCATTCGCTGTTATTCACCTGAACTTTACAGATTTTTCCGTCCGCATTTTTTTCATAACCTGTGAAGCAGGAATTAAACCGAACCTCTCCGCCGAGACGGATAACTTCCTCTCGAAGATTTTTTACAACGACACGGAGCACATCCGATCCGATATGAGGCTTTGCATCAGTAAGGATTGCTTTATCAGCGCCGAACCGCACAAATGAATCCAGCACAAAACGGTTCCTTCCGGATTCATCATGAACAAGTGTGTTCAGCTTACCGTCTGAAAATGTACCTGCGCCGCCCTCACCGAACTGCGTATTGCTCTCAGGATCAAGCTCTCCGCCTTCCCAGAATTTCTTTACTTTATCAGACCTCGTATCAACATCGGAACCTCTTTCAAGGACGATCGGACGAAGACCAGCCGATGCAAGGGATAACGCACAGAACATTCCCGCAGGACCAAAGCCCACGATCACAGGACGTCCATTTGACTCTGCGACTTTTTCTGCATCAGATGAATCCGCAGAAACTCTCGGAAGTCTGTACTCAGGAAGCTGATAAATGGATACATCCCTGGAATTAGCCTTTTGAACCAGCTTTTTTTCGTTATGAGCTGTCACAAGTACTGAATATATGTAGAGGATGCGGTCTTTTCGACGGGCATCCACAGATTTTTTAAGGATCTTCAGATTCTGAAGTTCTTCCGGTCTGACATGAAGTGCACGTCCTGCTTTTTTCTTCAGTTCCTTCGGTTCCAGTTCATGATCTGAACGGATCTGATTGATTCTGATCATATTAATCCTTTCTCATTACTTCCCTGACGCCGTCATTCCGGCAATATATCCTGAGCTCCACGCCCACTGCAGGTTGTATCCTCCGCATATGCCGTCACAGTCGACAACTTCACCAACTGCAAAAAATCCAGGAACATCCTTTACTTCCAGCTCATCCGTGAGCTGATCCGCAAGTATTCCGCCAGAAGTGACCTGACACCGGTCAAATCCGCCTGTTCCCTTGATATTTACAGCAAGAAAACTGATGCATCCTGCAAGTCTGCGAACGTCTGCATCTTTCAGTTTTTTAACAGATGCGTCAATATTTATATCCGCCTGCTGCAAAATAACACGGCAGAGCTTCTCCGGGAAAACTCCGATAAGAAATTCACTGCACTTTCTGCTGTCGAGACCGCTTCGTCTTCCATTAAGGAATGATACAACTTCCTCAAATGACATATCCGGCATAAAATTGAGAAGCACCTTAACTTTATGTCCCTCTTTCAGCATACGACCTGCCTGCGCAGATAACTGAAATGTGCAGATTCCTGATATACCCTGATCAGTGAGCTGAAGTTCGCCTCTTGAAGAATCAAGTTCTTTACCGTCACTCATTAGCTTAAGCGACGCTTCGACACGTACTCCTGCCACATTCTTAAACCACTTCTCAGTTCCCGTAAGATACGTAAGCGCCGGAAGTGCCTCATTAGAATGAACTCCAAGCTTCTCAGCAAGATAATATCCGTCTCCTGTAGATCCCGATTTCGGTGAAGCCTTTCCTCCGGTAGACAGTATTACAGCGTCAAAAAATTGATCATCTACAACGAATCCGTTTTTCTTTTTCTGAATGTTTCGCACCTGATGACCAAGGACAAGCTTTACTTTTCTCCTTATAAGCTCCAGATACATTGCATCCTTTATGGCAGATGCCTGTTCAGAGAAGGGGTAATATCCTCCATAACGGACTCTTGGTAAGATACCGATGGACTCAAAAAATTCCACCGCTTTATTTTCATCAAATCTTTCCAGGACCTTTTTTACGAGACCTGTATCTCGCGCTGATCCGTGAAAGCAGTCTTCATTCATGACAGTGTTCGAAAAATTGCACTTTCCGTTTCCGGTCTGCAATATCTTTTTTCCAACCTGATCATTTCTTTCATACAACGTAACGGACGCACCCGCAGAGGCTGCCGTTATGGCAGCCATCATTCCGGATGCGCCTGCACCGATTACCGCTATATTTTTCATATAGTGCTCCATCATCAGAGGATCCGGAACAACTTGGCGATCCGTACAAGGATTCCGCCGCCCGGGATCTCATAAAGCTCCTCTTTACGTATACCGCGGAGCTTTAATATGCTGGTGAAATAGATAATTGATCCAAAGAGGATCGAAACAAAAACTGAAATCGTGCTTCCAAGGAATACAGAGAAAAGTCTGTAGACAGCAAGCACTACAACGCCCATGATAAATGACGAGATCGCAGGAATCACAAAAGTTCTGGGAACTTCCTGCTTATAATGCAGATATCTCCTGATAGAGAACTGATTCATAAAGCACATCAGAACTACAAAGAAGAGATTTGCAAAAATAACACCATATATTCCCATGTTGAGCTTGTCAAGCATCACATAGAGCACCAACAGATGGAGCATCAGGGAAATGGCTGAGTGACGTACAGGTACTTCCAAATGGTTGATTCCCTGAAGGATACCATTGGAAAGTGTTGATATGGATGTAAATATGATTGTGATACATCCAACTCTCATCATCTGTGCACCCATTGTGATATCACCCTTGAAAAGCATGGAAAGGATCGGCTCCGCGAGGATTCCGAGTCCTACCGTGCAGGGAAATGCAATGAGCATTGTAAAGCGCATAGCGCTGAATATCTTTCGCTTTGCACCACGGATATTGTCCGCAGCCATACAAGCTGTAAGCGTAGGAACAACCGATGAACACATGGCATTTGCAAGTGCTATCGGAACATTCATCATGAGACGGTATTTACCGGAGTAGATTCCCCAGATAGCAGTCTTTTCAACTCCGTGTCCCTTTGCCGTCATGATCTTGTTAAAGATACCATTATCAAGAACATCACTTACATTGTATATTGCAGTACTGAGGATGACCGGAATCGCAGTGATAAGGATAAGTCTCATGATATCATTCATGGATTCTTCCTTATTCGGTTCCTCATTTCTCATATTTCGGCGGATAGCCGCATTGACGAGTAAAAGGATCACTAACAGGAATATGAGACCCGCAAGAGCGCCAAGGCTTGTTCCGAGAGTACTTCCTGCTGCACCGTAAGCTGCTTCATAATGCTCATTTTTAAGAAGAGCTGCAACTTTTCGTCCATATCCCACAAGCATTTTCGCCGCAAGGATACTTACTACAGCATTAACGATCTGCTCAATGATCTGAGACACCGCGGTAGGAACCATGGTTCCCATACCCTGGAAATATCCTCTTACTACACCCATTACAGCAACTACAAGAAGTGTAGGAGCAAAGATCCTGAGCGCGATGGCACTCATAGGCTCACTCATAAGGTGTCCGGCAAAGAAATCAGCGCCGAAATATACCAGCAGGCACACTATTCCGCCTGAAATAAAGGCAAATATCAAACCACCATGAAATACACGATTGGAATTGCGATATTCCTGCTTTGAGTATCTGGCTGATACTATTTTTGAAATGGCAAGCGGAAGGCTGTATGAAGATATCAGAAGCATGATGTTATAGATCTGATAAGCAGCCGCATAGTAACCGTTACCTTCATCACCGATAATATTTGTTACAGGTATTCTGTAAAAAAGACCGATAATACGGGTGATGATACCTGCGATCGCAAGTATACCGCCCTGAACTATGAAATTGTGACCTGATTTTTCGCGTTTTCTTGGTGCCATATTTAGTTGATCACCACTTTATCGGACATGGTATCCTGAATGATCTCGATCCATGTCTTACCCTGATTGATTACGATTTCCTTACCCTCAGAATCAAAGTAACGAACTGATCCCTGGTCACCATCAAAACGGATCCATGTGCCGTTACGAGCCATACCATGAGTAATGTAGGTCATCTTTCCGCCGGAGTGGCAGTCAAATCCGAGATAACCCTTATCATCAACCTCTTCCCATGCAGAATACTGAAGGATGACATTATCTACAGCAAGCTGTTCATTATTATCGCCGTCAACCTGCGGTCCGCCGTACTGGAAACGATAGTACTTCTGATCGTCAGCATTGTATTCGAACCAAGGCTTATTTATGAGATAGCCGGGTTCGATATGAGTTGCCTTGTATGAATCAGCAGAATCAGGAACGATTGTTTCTCCATCCTTTGCAAATGTGAACTTACCCTTGTAATCAGGTGAGTAAGCTGTATCATAGCCAAGCTGCTCGATCCCCTTCTTTACGCCCTTTGCAGATGCGTAAGCATTGTGAGGAGCTACGCGGTCGGTACTTCTGTAAAATACAGTATCTCCTTCGCTTGAAAGACCTGAAAGATTATCTACGAAATCCTGCTGAAGAAGAGGCATTGCGTATGCTGACTGACCGTAATGACAATAGATGGAATCGAACTCAAGCGCATAATAAACAAAATAGTTTCTGCAGCTTCTGACGGAACCGATTCTCTTCAGATCATCATAATTTTCAAAAATTCCCATCATTCTTGTGAGGGAACCTTCTACAACACACTCATAAAGGATATCTGCCTTGGATGTGCCTGACATAGGCTGAGCTTCTTCGATATTATTGAGCATCACTGCTATCGGACGGCGTTCGCCGACTTTCTTGTCTACGAACTTACCTGTAAGATAACTTCTTATCTGATTTCCATTCTCTTCTCTAGGCATACCGTAACTGGTAGTATACCCGTATTCTGCCTGGAGACCGCTTGCTGATCCGGTTTCTCCTCCGCTCTGAGCTTCAAATTTATCATACGCATTCGGATCGGAAACAGATTCTGTTCCGGCTTCTTCTGTAGCAGAAGGACTTACATGTCCGCATGATGTCATAAGAAGTGCAGACCCTAAAATGCCCAGCAATAATGCTGAGCAGATACGTTTCTTATTGATCACAGATTTACTCCGTTTCTGAGCCCCGATTAATTTACGGACCTCACGTTTTTTCTGATATAACGAGAACTTATCTCGTTATTCCAAGATGATCGAGCGCCTGTCTTTGCTTTGCTTCCATAACACGTGCTTCTTCATCTTCCATATGGTCAAACCCTAGTAAGTGTAACATACTATGTGCGATAAGAAAAGCAAATTCTCGCTTCACGCTATGTCCGTACTCCTCTGCCTGCTCCTTGGCACGGTCAAGGCAGATCACGATATCCCCCAGCATAAGCTCGCCTGTTTCGGGATTGAAGCAGTCAGAAAAACGCTCTTCTACCTGTGAAAAATCCCCCGGCTCATCATAGTCTATCATCGGAAATGAAAGAACATCTGTTACGCGATCGATACCACGAAATTCACGATTTGTTTCCTGAATATCATGCGGATCCACCAGCGTAAGGCTCACCTCTACTTCATAGGGGCAGCCTTCCTGATTGAGCACTTCAAGTGCAACCTCATGATATATCTCTTCATAAGGAATCCCAAGTTCAGTTTCTGTTTCTTTCTCAATGTAAAAAGTCATAATACAATTTTTCTCCAAGAAGTCTCTTTTCCATCTTCTCAAGATCACTGAGGGTCAGCCAGGACTCACGGATCTCGCGGGTTTTTAAGAGACTGTTGATAGTTTTTGCGATTATCACAGAGTATTCGGGTTTCTGATCAGGGTGAGCGTGAAGCTCCTCATAGATAGCCGCCACCACGTGATCCGCCACAAAAACCACGGCAGTTTCACGGCTCATACGACATCCCGGAAGACTCCAGTACTCCTGCAGTGACTCAATGATCTCCTGCGGAAATTCGTCCTCTCTCACCATCGAAAGTGTCTTTTCCGCAAGCTGATTCTGGTCTCCGCGAAGGACTCCGATCCTGTGATAATATGCTGTAACCTTCGCTTTCCTTCGGTCAGCACCGATCCTGTCAGCGATCCTGTCACTCAAATATGCTGTATGGATCGCTCTTTCAAACTCGTGCTTCTCCTGCTTCTTAAACTTAAGCAAAAGAGAATACTCCGGGTCGTTAATCTCATCATAAAAATCATCTGCCTTAAATACAAGCTCTTCACGTATTTTCGGCAAAAATATCAATACAACAATAAGATCCACGAATAGTCCGCAAAGCGGAAGAACTGCTATCTGCAGTGTAATCTTCACATTAAAGAAGATGATCACTGCGGAATAAAGCACGATTGAAAGAATGAGCCATACAAATAACGGCGTATATTCGGTCTCTTTTCGCACTTTCAGACGGTTCTTCATGATAAAGGATAAGAGCAGGCTGTTAAAAAGTATCAAAAAGAAATAAGGTCCGCTCTCTGACAGTACGATCATGGAAATCATAGCCGACATCAGTGCAGCAGCCGCACCTGCCGGAAATCCGTCAAGAAAAGTGATAAGGAGACACACCGCCGAAAAAGGAACGATGAACTCCGGAAGAAATCCCGATGCAAAGGACAGTATCTGCAGTGCAAACACAGGATAAAAAATACGTCCCGGATAAAGATTTCCGTTCATGGGAATCGTACCTTCCTGATCCTCATTGTTTATAACGAGAAGAAAGATACCTGTCGCAAGAAGGGACATTACAGCTCCCGGGATCGCAGCTCTTAACGGAAAACCATTATATAAAGACGTCGCAAGGATTCCCACCGCCGAGATCACAAGTGTCAATATATTAAAAACTTTCCAGAGGATCTCCTGATTCTTATCTCTTTTCATGATATCCTCCGTTTTTCTTACGGAATCTGTGCGGACGTCTGTCTTTATTCTTTTCCTGATTCCTGTTTTCGTATTCTTCGTATGCCTTTACAATTTTCTGTACAAGAGGGTGACGCACCACATCCTTTGAAGTTAGATACATAAAACCGATATCATCGATCCTGTGGAGAACCTTCTCTGCCATATCAAGACCGGACACAGCATCTACGGAAAGATCCTTCTGGGTCTTATCACCTGTGATAACTGCCTTAGAACCGAATCCTATTCTTGTAAGGAACATCTTCATCTGAGCAGGAGTAGTATTCTGTGCTTCATCAAGGATGATATATGCATTATCAAGAGTACGTCCTCTCATGTAAGCAAGGGGAGCAACCTCGATAAGTCCCTTTTCCATATTCTTCTGAAATGCCTCGGCACCCATTATCTGGTACAGGGCATCATACAGAGGTCTGAGATACGGGTCAACCTTGCTCTGGAGGTCTCCCGGAAGGAAACCGAGTTTCTCACCTGCCTCGATAGCCGGACGGGTGAGGATGATCCTGCTGACTTCCTCATTTTTAAAAGCTGTGATTGCCATAGCCATAGCAAGATATGTCTTGCCAGTACCGGCAGGACCGATACCGAAAACTATCATCTTGTCACGGATTGCTTCCACATATTTCTTCTGACCAAGAGTCTTTGGCTTTACAGGCTTTCCCTGTACTGTATGACAAATGACCGTGTCATCGATCTCGCCAAGAGATGCCGCACTGTTCTCCTCTTCAAGAGTTATTGCATAATCAACATTCTGCTCTTCGATCACATTTCCCCTTTCCGAAAGCTTCGCAAGCTCCATGAGAACAGTTCCTGCGCGCCTGATATTCAGCGCATCTCCTGTGATACGTACTTCTCCGTCACGAAGAACGATACTCACGTCATAACGTCCCTCGATCTTTTTTGCAAAAGAATCAAACTGACCAAAAATGTTTCTGATATGGTCAAGTCCTATATTCTTGATTGATTCAGTCAACAGGTTCCCCTCCAGTTTTTATTTATGATACGGTTCTTTATGTATGATACGGTATGATCTGTAGATCTGCTCCAAAAGAATGACCCGCATAAGCTGATGCGGAAATGTCATTTCAGAAAAACTGAGATGCATATCAGCACGTTTTGATACCGACGGATCTATGCCGTCCGAACCGCCTATAACAAACTGAATATGACTGCATCCTGATATACCGAGTTGTTCAATTTTTTGTGACAGCGCAACACTGTCAAGCATTTTTCCTTTAATCTCAAGACTTATGACATAGGCATCATCCGCGATCTTCGGCATCATTCTCTCTGCCTCGTGTGCCATGTCAGGTCCATCTGCAACCTCTATTATTCTTAAACGGCAGTAACGCGACAACCGCTTTGAATACTCGGCTATCGCGTCTCTCCAGTACTTTTCTTTTAATTTTCCGGCGCAAAGGATATCAATATTCATCCTTACTCCTCTTTTAAATCATCATCAACAGATTCAAGTACTTCTTCTGCTTCTTCATCATCGTCCTCGAAGACTTCGTCTTCATCTTCGTCGTCTTCATAAAGTTCCTGATAAAGATCATCGATAATGTACTCAAGAAATGCAGGATCGAGATCCATAAATCTCTTTGAGATCACTGCTTTCATAACGTGCGTTCTTGCGTAATATTCATCCGCATTGAGCGCACCAGAACCGCTGAACGCCAATTCATCGAGCGATTCAGCATCGTAATTGTCTGTAAAAAACTTTTCGATCTCGTCGATCTTCTCCTGCTCGCGCTCAGCCTCCTGCATAAGAGGTGTAACACGCATAAGGGAACGTATTCCCGTGATAAGGAAGATCAGGAAAAGCACACCCATTGTGCCATAAGTGATAAACATTCCGGGACCGCCTATGGAAATAGGCACAACACCCAGAACACAAAGAAGCAGGCCGCCTATACCGATAGCACCTACTCCAACCAGAGTATAGCCGGAGGACTGAACATCATTAACCTTGTCTGCAGCAGTTCTGTACGGCTTGTGTGACGCCTCCTCTATTGCTTCGCTGACCTCTGTCATATTGAGGTCTTCCACCGCATTTATCAGATCGCGCTCACTTAAACCCTTTGCCATTGCCCTTTCCAGGATTTCTTCCCGGCTCAGGCCGCTATCCTCAAGCACATCCTGTTCTCCGTCAAGCACCTTTGCTGTAAGTTCATCGGCATCCACTCCCTCCGGCAGTTCATCTACCAGTGGAATGTGACAATAGGCACATTCTGTAAAACCATCTCGATACTCAAGTCCGCATTTAGGACAAAACATTACAATCCTCCAGTTATCATTGAGAAATCTCTTCTCAGTATTTTTATGATGCGAGGGTCAAAAGAAACAAATCCGCTGTTATTTTACAAAGAGAATTTAACCCTTAAGACCCTTGCATCATTTTTTTATTATTTTAGTGTGTGCTCAGATACTCATCAATACCCTTTGCAGCAGCCTTTCCTGCGCCCATTGCGAGGATAACTGTTGCAGCACCTGTAACTGCGTCACCGCCTGCATAAACTGCTTCTTTGCTGGTAGCGCCTGTTGTATCGTCAGCTACGATACACTTTCTCCTGTTGATCTCAAGACCCTTTGTTGTGCTGGAGATCAGCGGGTTCGGGCTTGTTCCAAGAGACATGATAACAGTATCACACTCTATCTCGTACTCAGAACCGGGAACCTCTACAGGCTTTCTTCTGCCGGATTCATCGGGCTCGCCAAGCTCCATCTTAATGATCCTGATACCCTTTACCCAGCCGTTCTCATCCTCAAGGATTTCTGTCGGGTTCTGGAGAAGATCAAAAATGATGCCCTCTTCCTTAGCGTGATGAACTTCCTCTGCTCTTGCAGGAAGCTCTGCCTCAGAACGACGATATACAACATGAACCTCAGCGCCGAGACGAAGTGCAGTACGTGCAGCATCCATAGCAACGTTACCGCCGCCGACTACTACGACCTTCTTGCCGCGTGCGATCGGTGTATCGTAATCATCTCTGTAAGCCTTCATAAGGTTATTTCTTGTAAGGAACTCATTTGCAGAGTAAACGCCGAGAGCCTGCTCACCCGGGATACCCATGAATCTGGGAAGACCTGCACCGGAGCCAACATATACTGCATCAAAACCTTCATCTGTGAGAAGAGAATCGATAGTTGTTCCCTTACCGATAACAACGTCAGTCTCGATCTTTACGCCAAGAGCCTTAACATTATCAACTTCCGGCTGAACAACCTTGTCCTTCGGAAGACGGAACTCAGGAATACCATAAACAAGAACGCCGCCTGCCTTGTGAAGAGCCTCGAAGATAGTTACATCGTAACCCATCTTTGCAAGATCTCCTGCGCATGTGAGACCGGAAGGACCTGAACCGATAACAGCAACCTTCTTGCCCTTCTTCTCAGCATTAACAACCGGCTTTACGCCGTTTTCACGAGCCCAGTCAGCTACGAATCTCTCGAGCTTACCGATAGAAACAGCTTCGCCCTTGATACCGCGTACGCACTGACCCTCACACTGAGACTCCTGAGGACATACACGTCCACAGACAGCCGGAAGGGCGCTGGACTCACCGATGATCTCAGAAGCCTTTTTGAAATCACCCTCTTTTACAGCCTGAATGAAGCCCGGGATATTGATAGAAACGGGACATCCTGCTACACAGCGGGCATTTTTACAGTTAAGGCATCTTGTAGACTCAGCCTGAGCTTCTTCCTGGTTATAACCCAGACAAACCTCGTCAAAATTAGTTGCACGAACTTTCGGTTCCTGCTCACGGACCGGAACCTTCTTCATTACATCAACTTCAATCGCCATGAGAATTTCTCCTTATTGTCAAACGACTGAACAATTTTCAGCCGAACCAAATATCAATAATTTATGACGGAAAACCGCTATTATGAGCAGTGACCGCATCCGCCGTGGTGAGTATCACCTTCCTTAGCGGCAAGATAAGCTCTTCCTTCTTCAGTCTTATAAAGAGCCATACGTTTCATGGCAGAATCAAAGTCTACCTTTGATGCATCAAATTCAGGACCATCAACACATGCAAACTTAACTTCATCGCCAACGATCAGACGGCATGCTCCGCACATACCTGTACCATCGACCATGATAGGATTCATGGAAACGATAGTATGGATACCTGCAGCAAGTGCAGTCTTTGCAGCGAACTTCATCATGATCATAGGACCGATAGCAACACAGAGGTCATAGTGACGGCCTTCTGCGATAAGCTCATCCATCACACTTGTTACCATACCCTTGTGCTTGTAGGAACCATCGTCTGTTGTAAGGAAATAGTGCTCTCCGCCGACTTCCTCAAACTCCTTCTCCATGATAAGAGTATCCTTGCACTTTGTACCGATAACAACATCAAACTCAATGCCGTGCTCTTTACACCACTTAACCTGAGGATAAACAGGTGCAGTTCCGAGACCGCCGCCGACAAAAAGAACCTTCTTCTTTCTAACTTCCTCGATAGGAGCTGTGCAAAGCTCTGAAGGTACACCAAGAGGGCCTACGATATCAGCGAAGTAGTCTCCGGTCTTGTACTGTGCAATCTTCAGTGATGAAGCTCCGATAATCTGCATTGTAATCGTTACAGTACCCTTTTCACGATCATAATCACTGATTGTGAGAGGTATTCTCTCAGAAGTTTCATCCGCACGAACAATAACGAACTGTCCGGGGAGGCATGAATGCGCGATACGCGGCGCTTCTACGATCTGCTGACAGATATTTTCGCAGAGCATCTCCGCCTTCAAAATTTTGAACATAGCCACTTTCTCCTATTCTATATGCTTGTGCCGCCTCATTGCGTCCTGCATTTTACATGCCTGAACCGGTACTTAAAATCCGGCGCACATGTACATATTTTAATTCAAGCCTGTAAAAAGTGCAATGATTCCAGCCCAAGATACGCAAATATTTTTTATCAATTTAAAGTATCAAAGTGCATACCGATATTAATGCACCACTACCCTGTTTTTGCCATTTTCCTTTGCGTCATAAAGAGCCTCGTCCGCTCTGGAAAACAGTTCATCGAAGGACTCTCCTGCACGGAACTCTGTGAGACCGATACTCAGTGTCTTCTTTCCCACTTCATCGAAATCCATCTTTTCGACTGTCGAACGTATCCGTTCCATGCAATTTTTTGCATCATCAAGAGTGATATCAGGCAGCAGGATGAGAAATTCTTCGCCGCCCCATCGTCCTAAAAGTCCCTTTTCGACCTTATTTACTTCTGTATCCATAACACCCGCGATCTGACTCAGGACCATATCACCCGCAGCGTGTCCATATGTATCATTAACCTTTTTGAAATCATCAATATCAAGTATAGCCACCATCACAACTTTCTTATTCTGCTGTGCACGGTTTATGGCTTTTCTTGCAAGCTTCTCTATCTTTCTGCGATTGTAAATACCGGTAAGCTCGTCCGTATCAGCTATTTTTCTGAGCTCAGCGTTGGCTTCGCGAAGCTCTGCAGAAGTTACATTTATAAACGTTGCCAGCCTGCGGACCATGGAAATCTGCCCATGCATCTTTTCAACCTCTGATGCTTCGATGACTTTTTCTGTGTCATCTACAGGATGAAGCTTCACCGCAGGACCTTCCCGCATGGCTACGGCAATGAGCGTCACATGATGCTCGATCAGGTAGTTATCCATACGCATGATCTCACCGCTGGAATAAAATCCTGCTGTAGGCGCAAGCCCGGCAAAAGGAAATGTCTCCTTGTTTATGAGATGCTTCCAGTAAAGACGGCGTACTCCGCAGGAATAAAGAAAGATGCCTTCCGGAGAGAACTTTTCAAGCTCACGGCGCATCGCCGTAACATCCCCCCGAATCACTTCCGGATCACCGTAGGAGAGATTCACCGTAGAACATTTTTCTACATCTGCAGCGAGGAGAATAGAACCATCCTCTCTCCGGCATGAAAAAGGAAGTCTAAGAACCTCGAAACCATGCTGATGAGACATGATAGGAAATTCAAGAATATTAGAAAAGAAGTCATCATCCGCCTGAATATCCAGATATTTGCTGTAAACATCGCCCGCCGGCTTAAAATCAAGCTCAAAAAGACGTCTTCCCTCGATACGTGTTACTCTGAGATCACGCCCAAGCGGCTTCCAGCCTATGGCATGACGTATATCGATATGAAGATCGTCTCCCTTATAAATAACAAGTGCAATCGCATCAGGGATCACCCTGTCATGGTCAAGGACAAACGTCTCCGGTCTGTCAATCTGCTCGTTGGCACTTCCGCCGCCAAAAACAGGTATTCCGGCACGGCATTTTTCAACTTCGTTAAGAATTTTATGGCAGTTTATCGTCTTAAGCGTAACAAAAGTCTCCGCCGCCGCAATATTTGGAACCGAATCTATCGCTTCCCTTATCTCGGCGCCGATCGTAGATTCCTGTCCCGGTTCACACGGGAATAATCTGACCTCAATATCCGTTGACTTAAAAATAGAGACGGACATGACGAGACCCGGATCTGCAAGATGACCGTCACAGATATCTCCGTTCGTACTGGTTCCGACAATATGCGCGTCAGGAAGTTCTTTCAAAATTGCGCCTTGTACTTCACGGATCATTTTTTCATCACTGCGCATGGAAAAAAGGTGAAAAAGCACTGACCTGACCTCATGACGGCCGATCCATTCTTTCACCTCAGATAACGCCGGCAGCACCTCTAAGGTTTTTCTGATCTCATAATTAAACTGCTTCATAAATCTTACCTTCTATTAACACGAACAGAATATTCCACACATTCTGTAATAGTTCTACGGACGATTTTGAATGTATACAATAAATAATTATACACATTTTATGCGCTCGAAATTATTAACAAAGCATTAATTATGTCAAATCCGTTTGACTATGGTATAAGTTTATCATTGTACAGACATAAATACAATAAAGCCCGTCATTTTTGTGCCAATATCGTTGTAGAATTTTTCTGTAAAATAGGTTATAATAAGCCCATGTTTTATAACTTTTTACCAAACGGAGGACGATGACATGAAAGCACTGCAGGATAGAATACTGAAAGACGGTCGTGTCGTAAACGGCGACATATTAAAAGTAGATTCCTTTTTAACACATCAGGTTGATCCGGTCCTAATGACTGCCATTGGACAGGAATTTGCCGCTCATTTCCAGAATAAAGGCATCACCAAGGTTGCTACCATCGAAAGCTCCGGCATCTCTCCGGCTCTGATAACCGCTCTTAATCTGAATGTTCCTCTTGTGATCTTCAAAAAGCATGCAAGTAAGGCGTTAAACGGAAGTCTCCTTCATACAGAAGTAACCAGCTTTACAACAGGCAAGACCTTTGAGCTCACGGCTTCTCCGAAGTTCCTGAAGCCCGAAGATCATGTACTGATAATCGACGACATCCTGGCGAACGGCGAAGCGATAACAGGTGTGATTCGTCTCCTCCGTCTCGCTCATGCAACCGTTGCAGGAACAGGAATCATTATTGAAAAGACTTTCCAGCCGGGACGCAAGAAAATAACCGAGGCAGGCGTAGAGGTTTATTCGCTTGCAAAGATAAAATCCATGTCATCAGGCAATATAGAATTTGAAGAGTAATGACATAGCGCACAAACATAAAAAACGGCTGACAGATGTTCGAATTTCTGTCAGCCGTTTTACTGTGCATTACACGAATGATTTACTGATAAAACTATACATCTCATCAGTAAGCCCATAGAGCTCCTTTATCATACCGCTTTCGATGACTTCCTTCGGAGATGCACACTCTGCGCTTCCGTCCTGCCTCACCATAAGGACGCGCTCCGAGATCCGAAGCGCGAGCTGAGGTTCATGCAGAGTCATGATGATGCTCACACCCTCTGATGAAAGCTTTTTCACTACATCCATGAGATCCAGTTTATGACGGATATCAAGATATGACGTAGGCTCATCCATTATCAGGTACTCAGGCTCCTGACATATCGCTCTCGCGATAAGCGCTCTCTGCTTCTGACCATCGCTCAGCGCTTCATAGGATTTATCTGCAAGATCTCCGATATTCATGAGTTCCATAGCTCTGCCAGCCGAGGACTGATCATCCTTGCTGAAAAGCCCCAGGCTGTCACTGTACGGAAGCCGTCCTGCCATTACCACATCCCTGCAGGTCATATGCTGTGTCCTGACTCTCTCCGTCGTGACTATAGACATACGCTTCGACAGCTGCTTTACCGGAATATGCTTAATATCATCCTTTCCGATAAAAACCGTGCCCCCGAGGGGTTTTATCTGTCCCGATATGCTTTTCAGCAGTGTGGATTTTCCTCCGCCGTTCGGACCTATAAGAGAAAGCACTTCTCCTTTTCCGAGTTCCAGACTCAAGTCCTGTATGATCACATTTTTATGATAGCCTGCTTTAAGATTTTCAATTCTCACGATTCCTATGTCTCCTGATTATCATAAAAATAACTATCGGCGCACCAAAAAGAGAAGTGACCGCAGAAATATTCAGCTCGGTCGGAGCAAATATCCGTCTTGCAAGAAGATCGCTCAGCAAACAAAAAATTGAACCTGCCATAAAGGACGCCGGTATCAGTATTATGGGCTTTGAGGATTTTAATGACTCTCTCATTAAAAACGGAACTGCAATTCCGATAAAGGAAACGGGGCCTGCGTATGCCGTTACGCATGCCGACAAAATGCTGGACATCAGGATTATCGCAACGCGGCACACCCTGACATTCACACCTACACTTCGTGCATAATTTTCCCCAAGGCGGAACGCATCCAGACTTTTTGACAGGAGCATTACAAGAACCATCGTTATTCCGACAAGGAAAAAGCAGAATAATGCTCCCTTCATATCCGCTCCTGAAAAGCTTCCCTGTGACCAGCTGTGAAGGTTCACTATGTCAGAATCATCAGCAAATGCAATGAGAAAGTCCGTAACCGAACTGCAGATATAGCCTATCATGATACCCGCAGCAAGAAGCGACGCCATATTTTTCACACTGTTTGAGATCAGGATTATAAAACCGGTCGCTATTATAGAACCCGCAAAAGCCGTGAGAACCAGGAGCACAGACGATGACTTTCCGCTTCTTCCAACTATGAAGATCAAAAACAGCGCGACAGTCATCTTTGCGCCGGAAGATATTCCAAGAATATACGGTCCTGCAATAGGATTTGCAAAATACGTCTGGAGCAAAAAGCCCGAAACTGCCAGTCCTCCGCCGAGTATCAGCGTCATAAGCGCCCGCGGAAGCCTAATGTCCATTATTATGTTCCTGCTTTTAATATCACTTGTTCCCGTAAAAAAGATTTCCAGTATCTTTTTCATGTCAACCTGCACTGTCCCCACGCACAGATTGAGGATAAATGAAATTATTAAAATAAATAGCAGTGCGGCAAAAACGATCACTGTACGGCTTCGTGCATTTTTTTGCATGAGTATCTTCCTTACTTCAGCTTATGGAAAAAATCAGTATCTTCTGACTCATTCCTAATTACTTTACCAAGATCATCAATTATTTTACCTGTTTTATCGGCGTACTGGTAAAGCGATTTATCTGTATAAAAAATATTCCCCTCTTTAAATGCCTTGAAATCAGAAAACGTTACATCAGAATCCATAAGATCCTGCAAAGAAGCAGGCGCTCCAACGATCGTTGCATTGTAGATCACGATGTCTGCATTTTCAGCATATCCGTAAAATTCTTCCGTACTGATCGTAACCTGAGAATTATTACCCTCTTCATCATCTGTCACAGGCGACAGGTAATCTCCTCCTGCCATTTTAACCATTTTTGCAAAATAGTCACTTCCCCTTCTCGTGACTATCTGATGGTTAGAATTAAGCGAAAAGATCACGACCTTTTTTCCTGTGGATTCAAGATCATTTAATGCATCCACATAGGCTTTCTGAGTATTAAAGGCAGCCTCCGCTTCAGATTCTTTTCCTGTCAAAAGACCGTACACTTTTATCCATTCACAACGTCCGAGAGGTTCCGGTTCATAGCTGGATCTGTCGATAAAAACAGGAATTCCGAGCTTTTCGATTTTTTCCTGAACCTTCGGCACGTGAAGTATCATCGTGTTTTCGATGGCAAGGTCGATATCATCCGCCACCATCCGTTCATAGTCAGGCGCGCTGTATTTTCCGCCATAGATCAGTTTTCCGTCATCCATAGCTTTTTTAGCTGATTCAATATACCATCCGTCGCGATCGATACCTGAAAGTGCAATATTTTGTACAGCAGAAACTGCGTCAAACTGGCACATGACTCCGGAAGCCGCGAGATATATGCGTTCAAGCGGTTTTTTCAAGATTATGATATCATCTGAAAGCTCATCCTCCCGAACGCTTGCCGATGAATCACTTTCCTCAGGCATGACCAGATATTTCCGCCCGTCATCAACGCAGATAACAGCATAGTTATCCGTATACCTGTGGATCACAAAGCTTTCCGCATGATCATTTTCATCAGTGGAAATATACTCGATTCCCGGTATTTCCGGTGCTGACAGATCCTTTTTATCTCCTTTAAGAGCGTCCGCCGTTTCATCATCCTCAGCCCCAGCGGAATCTCCGCTGTCCGCAGTTGTTCCATCACCATCGATCAGCTTAAAATGAAGCGTATACTCGATAAGGTGCGGTGTGCTCATGGCAACGGTATCAGCTTTCACAGTCATATCCTTATCAAGGACCACGGGAATGACAAATTCCGAATTACCCTCTGTGTTTACAGGCTCATAGGTTTTGTCATCCACGATCATGTAGTCATAATTTTTGCTGCTCCAGATAATATCCGCGTATGCTTTGCCCTGCCTGATCTCTATCCTGCATGGACTTTCTATATGAGCTCTTCCACTGCCTCCCGTTAAATCAACAGATGCGGTGTATTCCCCATCGGAAATACCACCGCATCCTGCTAATAATAACGAGATCAGCAGGAAAAGCAATATGCTCTTAAGCCTGATCATCAATCCCTGCTTATTTCCCATAATTAATTACTTTATAACTGCTCCTGCGTGCTCAACATAGATCTTCTGAACATCAGCGATTCCGCCGAGACCTGCGATCTGGCAGTCTACGCTGTCAAAGGAACCATCTGCCTCGAAACCACTCTTCCAGGAATCCTCTTCATCGCCTGCCATGTCGTTATTTGCATGATCTCCTGCAACAACCATGAGAGGACGAAGGATAACCTTCTTGTAGCCGTTCTTCTTTACGTTCTCGATAACATTGGAAAGCTCTGTTTCTTCCGGCTCACCTTCAACAGTACCGATGAAAACATTCTCGTAACCAAGCTTTTCCATCTGAGTCTGCATCTGGTTATATGTAATATTTGCAGTGTGTGATGTTCCGTGACCCATGAATACAAATGCTGTTCCGTCTTCCTTTGCTGCATCAAGGCTGTCGAAACCTGCTGTCTTTACAGCTTCTGCTGTGATAGCCTTTGCAACTGCCTCTTTATCCTTATTGATGACACTTGCATCTTTTCCAACTTCGCCGAGAAGAGGCTCTGCAACTGCTACAGACTCAAACTTATCCTTGTAGGAATCAACAGTTTCCATGAGCTCATCGTACTCAGCGCCGTGCATCAGGTGAGTAGGCTGGATAACGAGATTCTTTACGCCGTTATCAACAGCTCTCTGCATTGCCTGCTCCATGTTGTCGATCTTTTCGCCGTCTCTTGCATTTACATGATTGATGATGATCTGTGCTGTAAATGCTCTTCTTACTGCCCAGTCAGGATATGCCTTTGCAAGTGCCTTCTCGATACCGCCGATATCCTCTGCTCTGCTGTCATTAAAGGATGTACCAAAGCTTACCACAAGGAGCTCGTTATCGCCGATCTCATCGCCGTTGAGCGGATCATCCTTGGAAGCATCGCCTGTATCTCTTCCGAAGTAGTCAGGGTCAGCATTTTCACCCTCTACCATTTCCTTCTGCTCATCAGTAAGTGCATCCCATGCAGACTTTGCATCAGCGCAGAGCTTATCTGTATCCTCGCTCCACTCCTGAACATAGATAGAATCAATGAGTGATGCAACATTATCTGCTGCAGCCTGATCATCGTCACCTGCAGATGCCTGTACGTCAGAAACTGTAACCTCGTGGTCATACCACTTACCCTTTGTTCCGATAAGTGCCAGCTGGAAAGATTCACCGATAGCCGGAACCGGAACATCAAAGCCGTTTACTTCTTCTGTTGTACCGTCATCATATTTAACAGTGTCTGTTGTGGGCTGGAGAAGCTCTGCGCCGTCTTTCTGCGCATCCTCTGCTGTGCCCGGGAAAAGATTTACGATATTTTTTGAAGGAAGTGTGATATGGATCGTCATCTCACCATCTTTTACAGTAAGAGTTCCCATATCATCATAAGCTTCATTTACATGAAACATGGAACTGTCTGTTGTGAACTTTGCGCTGTAAACGCCGTCTTCAAGAGCTGAAGCATCTGCTGCCTCTTCTGAAGCTGCCTCAGTTGTCTCCTCAGCTGCAGCTGTTGAAACCTCCGTTGAAGCTGCTGCGTTCTCAGTTGCAGCATTTTCTGTCTTCTGACCACAGCCCGCAAAAGATGCTGCGACCATTGCTGCAGCCATAACGACTGCAAGTGTCTTCTTTTTCATAATTCCTCCTTTGAAACAGAACACAAAGAAAAAGTCTCCACCAAAGTGAAGACTTAAACACGCACTAAAATATCAGCAAATGCATTACATTTGCCTTCATCCTTCGTACAGTCAATTCCTCGTGACCCGGTTTCCCATGTACGACGACAGGCAGGTTTCCCGACTTATTGATAATGCAGTCATGTATCTCACAACTGCGGCGCATTTTCTCACCTTCCCGGATTTAATCCAGTGGTATTTTCATTATCAAGAAAAAGCTCTCAAAATACGGTGACGAGATCGCGCGGGATTCTGACCCGCTTCCCTTTTAACTTGTGACGAACAAGCACCTTCCGTCATGTATGATTTTTACATAAATCACATGATATCACAGACGAAGGAAAAAAGCTTCATATTTATTTAATATTCTTTACAACTTCTGCAAGTTTTTCTGCGAGAACTCTGTGTCCTTCCGGCGTCAGATGGAGCGAATCCTCATCCGATGGATAAATATACTCCGCCGCATCAAAAAATATGCAGTCGTATTTCTCTGCAACAGCTTTATAGTACTTTGGAAACTTTTTGGACTCTTCAAGCGATTTTTCATCGAAGTCTCCGTAAAAAGGAGAAGTCTGTAAATCTTCTCCAAGCTCAGGCGGTGACACCAGAATGATCTTCGGGATGAATCCCTGTTTCTCTGCGGTAAATTCCCGAATCACATCCACCAGTGTCGCTGCGCCGTCAGCTATTTCCCGTGCCGTGAGGCGAAATGTTGTCTTCAGATCGTTGCTTCCGAGCATCATTATCACAATGTCAACAGGCTTATGCGAATTAAGGCAGGGCTTCAGATAATCAAGCCCGTTTTTCCAGCCGTCCAAAGGATCCTCATGGATCGTTGTACGTCCGTTACAGCCCTCTTCGATAACCGAGTATTCATCACCGAGAAGCTCCTGAAGCCTGCCCGGATATCGGATATTTCTCGGATACCGCATCCCGTTTTCAGGGCTGTAACCGTATGTATTTGAATCGCCGTAGCACAAAACCGTCGTCATTGCCTTGCCTCCAAAAGCTTTTTCACAGGAATATCAGTATTTATTTTCCGAAAAGTCCTCCTGCTATGCTTGTAACATCGCCAAGATCGAGTTTTCCGTCAGCTACTGCTTCCTGCACTTTTTTGATATCCGCTTCATCAACGTTGATATTGGCTTTTTTCAGCAGTTCCTTTGCCTGAGCCGGATCTGCTTTGGCGATCTGTGCCATAAGTTCCTTGTTGCTGCTTATCTGTTTAATGATGTCTGCAATGTTTCCCATGATACAACTCCTCCTTTAAAACCAATTTTTTGTACATAACTATTATAACAGTATGAACGGAGAAGTGTTATTTTTTGTAAAAAGAGCTGTCAAAATGTTACTGTTCAGAGGCAAACTGCGCACTACGCTGCGCAGTTATGCCCCAATAACGAAGTCGAGCCATTGGATTTTGCCCATCGCCAGAGGCGATTTAATTGGCAAAATCCGTTACTGGAGCGAGCTGTAAGCGAGTGAACAGTAACGTCAAAATCATCAAAGCTTTCCGCCGGAGGTTGCGATACCTTCGATGAACTGCTTCTGGAAGAATACATAGATTACGATCATAGGTAAGCACGCGATAAGTGCTGCTGCCATGAGTTCCGGATATTTTGCTGCAAACTGACCCTGCATCTTTGAAAGTGCGCTTGCAAGTGTTGTCTTATTTGTATCAGGACAAACGATCATGGGCCACATAAGGTCTTTATATGCGAAAACTGCTGTAAAGATTCCGAGCGCAACCATAGCGGACTTTGTAAGCGGTGACATGATAAATAAAAATGTCTGACCTATATTACAACCGTCAAGTCGTGCCGCTTCCTCGAGTTCCTTCGGAAGTCCCATGTACGCCTGACGCAGAAGGAATGTTCCAAATGCGGAGACAAGACCCGGGAACAAAAGACCCATCATGGAATTTGTCCATCCAAGCTTACTTACCATTACGTACTGCGGGATGATGAAAATCTGAGACGGGATCATCATCTGGAAAAGTACCAGACCGAACATCAGGTTTTTACCTGTAAACTCAAGTCTTGCAAAGGCATAACCCGCAAGTGTCGCAGTCAGCACCGCGCAGAGCACTCTGAGTACGATCATCATTATCGTATTAAAATAGAGCTTCACGAAATTTACGTTGTGCATTACTGTGACAAAGTTTTCTGTTCTTAACTTTGACGGGAATATCACGAAAGGATCAACCTGTGTTGACTCGCCTACAGTCTTAAACGCAGTAAGTGCCATCCATGCAAAGGGAACCAGCATAATAAGTGACATTACTGCCAGAATTATATATATAACAATCTTGCTTCTATTTCGACTCATTTTCTCACCTTCTTTTTAGTTGTAATGAACCCACTTTTTCTGACCTATCATCTGTACGACAGTCAGCGCAAGTATCACTACAAGCAGAACAACTACTACAGTAGAACCGTAACCCTTATTACTTTGTGAAAATGAATACTTATAGAACAGGCACACCAGAGACTGAGTCTTTCTAAGTGCCGGATTGTTGTTGTCGATAACCATAAAGATTACATCGAAGACCTGCATTGCTGCGATTATCCTTGTAACGAGTACAAAGAATATCGTAGGAGAAATGAGCGGTACTGTAATGTTAAAAAACTGCTGTACGCCAGTTGCTCCGTCAATAGAAGCAGCTTCGTAGTAATCCTTCGGTACTTCCTGAAGTCCTGCAAGGAAAAGTACCATATTGTAACCAATGATCGACCAGATACCGATTATCGCGATGGAATAGATCGTGATGTCCGGATTTGAGATCCAGTTGATTTTTGTATGAAGCATATTATTTAAGAGACCAAATTCAGAATTGTAAAGCCATCTCCACACCATAGCGATAGCTGCGGGAGCTGCAACCATGGGAAGGAAAAATACTGTTCGGAAGAAACTTCTTCCCTTTATCTTTCCATTCAGAAAAACCGCCAGAACGAGTGATATGATTACAGATATCGGAACCTCAACGATCGCATACTTTATGGTGTTCCAAAGAGCCTGCCATACCTCAGTATCCGAAAATACCTTTGTGTAATTGTCGAGACCGACAAAAATATTTCCCTTTCCGAAGTCACCTGTTTTATAAAAACTCTGATGGATCGTCTGGAAAATAGGGATGATATTCAAAACTATAAGTCCGATCATTGTAGGAAGGATAAAAAGCCATCCCCAGATGAACTCACTCTTTTTTCGTGATGTAACTTTTTGCTTACCTGCCATAAACCCATGCCTCCATGCTTATAAGAACCGCCGCGAAGCATTATGGCTTTCAACAGTTCTTTTTAACAGAGAGTAGGAGAACTGATCCCCTACTCCCTTTTATCATTCAACCTGTGTTTTTAAGACTTATTCCTCGCTGAGAGTACCATTCATACTCTCGCAGATCTCAGCACAAACAGTCTCTACATCCTTTTCTCCTGTCCATGCTTCCTTAAGCTTCTCTGTCTGCATATCTTCCCAAACAGTTGTGTACTTTGAGTAAGGTCTGAATACGAGATCAGCATCAAGCATCTTCATGTGACCGTTAAGATCAAACTTATCTGTGCAGTTTACCCACTTATCAGAGCATCCTTCGTAAGCTGACATTGTTACACCGAGTTCTGCCTGCTTCTCCTGCATTTCCTTGGAACCAAGCCACTCGATAAGGCTCCATGCAGCGTCAGGATTCTTTGTGTTTGCAGATGCAGCCCATCCGAGACCGTTGTAGATAGAAACTCTCTTGCCTGTCTCAGCATCCTTAGGAAGAACAGCTACGTCACAGTTTTCTGCTGTGTACTCGTTATCCTTGAATGCAGCTACCATCCATGAGCCCTGTGTTACCATTGCAACCTTGCCTGACTCGAAAAGTACGTCTGCAGGTGACTCAGCGATAGTATTAAGATCAGGACAGCTTCCTGCCTTTACCATGTCTACGAACATCTTAATAGCCTTGATAGTACCGGGCTGATCATATCCTGATGCCTTTTTGTCATCACTAATGATATTTCCGCCCATAGAATATACTGCGTTATAGAAGGAATCCTGGTTATTTGACGGAGCTATAGCATATCCCCAATGATCATCAGTTGTAAGTTTTGCTGCTGCATCTACGAATGTATCCCATGTCCATGTGTCATCAGGATAAGGCACATTGCACTCATCAAACATTGTCTTGTTGTACCAGAGAGCGATAGTATCGATATCCTTCGGAACTGCGTACTGCTTTCCGTTTGACTGATACAGATCTACGATACCCTGATAGTAGTTGCCCATGTCGATCTTGTCGCTTGAAGCGATCTTGTCTGTAAGGTCCATCAGCATATCATTTTCCATATACTTCTGTGCCTGATTAGAGTGCATCCAGAATACGTCAGGAAGCTCTCCGCCTGAAGCTCCTGCTTCGAGGAGTGTCCAGTACTCATCCCACTTTACTACCTGGATAGTAGCCTTTACTCCGGACTGTGCGGACCACTCATCGATGATCTGCTGAAGTCCAGGTCTCTGGTTCTCATCCCAGATGGAAACTGTGAGCTCTCCCTCAACACTGCCCTTCATAGCTTCAGGTGCTGCCTCTGATGCTGCTGCAGATGCGCCCTCAGTCTTCGGAGCCTCTGTGCTCTGTGCAGAGCCTGAGGAACCACAGGCTGCAAGCGACAGAGCCATGATGGAGCTCATTAACAATGCGGCAAATTTCTTAGCTTTCATAAATAACCTCCCTTAAATATAAATTAATACATTTTTTTGTACATTTGTACCTTTTTCCAAATCCTCTTTGTGCAGGCACGATCGGATTTGTACCTTTTAACCCTGACATCATCATGATACATTTAAATGCACCATCTTTATATGGACTAAAGACAACAGATCATGTCATTTTGTGACATTCGTTTATTCTGCTTTTAAGACATACAATCTTGATGTGAAATCGGTGTCACCCATGTACCAGAGATCATCGCCTGAAGGAATGGAAAGCCCGCCGTTCATCAGCAGATCTCCATATACGTTCTCTTTTCCGTTTATAGAATAAACAAGATCATCCTTTAATCCCTTAAGCCTTATCCTCTGCTGTCCTTCGTTGGGACTCTTCAAATTTTTGTACACCGCAGCGATCGCAGTCTTTTTATCCTCAGATACGACCATCCATGCGGCCAGATTTTTTTCAAAAGGAGAACTCAGTCTGTAAAGGTCTCCGTACTGGAAGAGACTCCTGTATTCCTTCATGAATACTATCTGCTCTTTTACTGTTTCAAATTCCTCATCAGAAATCTCATTCAGATCGAGCTCATATCCAAAAGTACCGAAGCAGGCGATATTTGCTCTGTCCGTGATGCTCATGCTTCGTCCTGTCTGGAGATTCGGAGATGCTGAAACATGTGCTCCGACAGTTGATACCGGATATCCGTAGCTCGTTCCGTACTGTATCTTTACTCTCTCATGTCCGTCTGTATCATCCGAGCACCATGCCTGAGGCGCATAATACATGATGCCTGCATCAAATCTTGATCCGCCGCTCGCGCAGGATTCAAAGAGGATATCAGGAAAAGCCTTTTTAAGCCTCTCGTACAGGTCATAAACGCCAAGGATATATTTATGGTAGATGGTTCCCTGAACAGATGCATTTTCTCCCTGGCTGTAGCACTCAGTTATGGAACGGTTCATATCCCACTTCACATAGCTTATGCTTGCATTTGAAAATACCTCGTAAAGCTGGGAGTAAATATTATCAACGACTTCTTTCTTTGAAAAATCAAGGACCATCTGGTGGCGTCCAAGTGTCCTCGGTCTGTCAGGTGCGCCAAGAACCCACTCAGGATGAGCTCTGAAAAGATCAGAATCCTCATTTACCATTTCCGGCTCGATCCATATACCGAATTTGAGTCCCAGATCATTTATCTTTTCAGAAAGACCCTTCACGCCCTGGGGAAGCTTTTCTGTATTTACGAACCAGTCGCCGAGACCTGCATAATCATCATTTCTCTTTCCGAACCAGCCGTCATCAAGTACAAAAAGTTCAACACCGGCTTCTTTACCCTTCTTTGCGATCTTCAGGATCTTTTCTTCTGTAAAGTCCATCTCAGTCGCTTCCCAGTTGTTGAGAAGGATCGGGCGGGGCTTATTTTTATAAGCACTTCTGATGAGGTTGTTATTCATGAAATGATGGATGCCCTGACTCAGGCTGTTCAGACCATCGCTTGTATAACTTATGATGACCTCGGGAGTATCAAATACTTCACCTGATTTCAGTCCCCACTCGAACCATCTGGGATTTATACCCATGAGAATACGGAGCTTTCCATAAGTATCAGCATCTGCCTGTGTAATAAAGTTTCCGCTGTACACAAAATTGAGCCCGAATGCGTCTCCGGCGTTCTCATCCGTATTAGGTCTCTTTATCACTACAAAAGGATTGTAGTTTGCGCTGGAATGACCTCTCATGCTCTCAATAGAAGTGATTCCGTTTGAAAGACTCCGCTCAGCAGGATATCTCTCACGTCCCCACGCGCCTTCGAACTGGATCCAGTTATATTCATTATCAGGAAGGTCTATGCAGCAGCTAAGTGCCCTTGTAAGCGTGATCTCCTCACTTCCGGCATTTTTTATACGTGCATGTCTGCAAAGTATGGGATAGTTTTCAAAAATCGTATAGAAAAGTGTGACTTCGATATCAGCAATCTCATCAAAACACTCTATTTCAAGAGTCATTGCTTCATCGTCAGAATTTGTATAGGCTGCCGGAAGTCCCGGTATAGGCTTCTTTCCTGAATAAATTTCATGACTCCTGTAAACAAGATTTGTAACTCTCGAACCGTTTTTCTGGCGGATCTCATAGGCAGGATTTCTGAAATCACCATTTCCAAACGCCGGATATTCAAGAAGTGAGAGTTCCTTTGTATAATTCTCATCCTCCTGACGGTTGCAGCAAACAGGTCTGATACCCCTCGTCTGTCGATATGTTACTGTCTGATTTTCATTTATCCTCTTTCCAAAGTAGAGCTGTCCCACTTCACCATCAGGACAAACCCCTATGCAGTAGCTTATCTTTGAATTATAAAGATGAAACTGCTTTTCTTTTTCATGAAATTTTATACCCATCGTGCCTCCTGTTACGCTGTTTTCTACGGCTTCATCAAATTAAAAATTTTGTTTTTTACACTTACATAAGTATATGTGCTGGGTTCTTTAATGTTTATGTCAAAATCTATTATGTTTATGTTAAAATGTGACTTGAAACAGGGTACAAATTTTTGATTTTTTATAAGTGTTTTTCTTTATTGAAGTATTTGGGGTATAAAAATGATCGTTACAGGTGTTGATAAATGCAAATTTGTAGATTATACAAAGTCAAATGACTTTTATTTATTTGAAGTTGGAAGCTATAAGTGTCCTCCGGGATACAGCTATGGCCCCATTGTCAGGACAAGGACCATCTTCCATTATGTGACTTCAGGAAAAGGCTATCTGATACTGGAAGATATGCGTTATGACATTCACGCAAAGCAGGGATTTCTGATTCCCGCAGGATGCAAGGCTTACTATGAAGCAGATGAGGAAGATCCATGGGAATATACCTGGATACATGTGGATGGTCCGAGGACTGCAGAGCTTTTCAATAATGCGGGCATTAATCTTGATAATCCTGTCTTCACGCCCATTTCCGATCCATCAAAAATCGTTGATCTAATCAATGACATTTATTTAAACAGCGACAGAGAGTGTTACTGTTATGCAAAAGTTTATGAAATATTTGACTGCATCGTATCCACATCAAAAAACCGTGTGCGGCACGATGTTGACCCGCGCTTATCCTACGTTAAAAGTGCCATTAATTTTATCCGTCTAAAATATTCCGAACCTATCGGTGTACAAGAAATTGCTGCTGCGAGCGGGCTGAACCGAAGCTATCTCACCCGGCTTTTTAAGCATGCGACAGGATATACACCGCAGTCGTATCTATGCAGTTACCGCATGAAAAAAGCGACAGAGCTTCTTCTCGAAACCTCGGAAAGCATAAACTCTATCGCTTTACTTGTCGGTTACTCCGATTCATTTACGTTTTCAAAAGCATTTAAAAATCATAAAGGGACATCCCCCAGCGAATACAGAAAGCATCCGCAGATCGCAGAGGACAGATAAGCATTAGTCAACCTGTTTTTGCATGTAAATTCAAACAGTATTTTCAGACTAAAACTGTACAAAAGAGCGAATAATCAGACAGATTCTTGTTTTTCTTGACGATGTATTGACTTCTTTTATATCATTTAAGAGTAACGTAGTTGTAATTTTTTACTATACAACCGTCTACAAACCCTCACGGGGGATGTAAATAATATACTAAGGAGAACAAGAAATGAAAGGTTTTGCAATGCTCAAGATCGGCGAAGTTGGCTGGATCGAAAAGGAACGCCCCGCATGCGGGCCCATGGACGCCATCTGTAAGCCGTTGGCTATCGCTATCTGTACTTCCGACGTTCACACCGTTTGGGAAGGTGCTGTCGGTGATCGCCACAACATGATCCTCGGACATGAGGGTTGTGCAGAAGTTGTAGAAGTCGGTTCTATGGTTAAAGACTTCAAGCCCGGCGACAAGGTACTCGTACCGGCTATCACTCCCGACTGGAATTCTCTCGAAGCTCAGAGCGGTTACTCCATGCATTCCGGCGGTATGCTCGCAGGCTGGAAATTCTCAAACTTCAAGGATGGTCTTGATTCCGAATTTTTCCACGTAAACGATGCAGACGGTAACCTTGCACACATGCCTGAGGGAATGACTCTCGAAGATGCATGTATGCTATCCGACATGGTTCCTACAGGTTTCCACGGTGTTGAGCTTGCAGATATCCAGTTCGGTGACACTGTTCTCGTTATCGGTATCGGACCTGTCGGACTCATGTCCGTTGCAGGTGCTCATATGCGCGGTGCATCACGTATCCTCGCAGTTGGAACACGCCCTAAGTGTATTGAAATCGCAAAGGAATACGGTGCTGACGAATTCATAAGCTATAAAAACGGTTCCATCGAGGAGCAGGTCATGAAGCTCACAAACGGTCAGGGCGTTGACCGCGTTGTTGTAGCAGGAGGAAGCGTAAAGACATTCGAATCCGCTGTAAAGTCACTTAAACCGGGCGGAAAGATCGGTAATGTAAACTATCTCGGAAGCGGCGACTTCATCACTATCCCACGTGTTGAATGGGGTGTTGGTATGGGTCATAAGCAGATAAACGGCGGTCTGATGCCGGGCGGACGTCTCCGAATGGAGAAACTTGGTTCTCTCGTATCATCAGGAAAGCTTGATGTAAGCAAGCTCTCTACACATGTATTCCATGGCTGGGAGCACATTCCGGAAGCACTTCAGCTCATGAAGGACAAGCCGGCTGACCTTATCAAGCCTGTTGTTATACTTGATAATACTCCGTGAATCTAATGTAAAAAAAGGGAGAGCGGCTTTGCTTTTTAAGCCGCTCTCTTGATATCGAGGAAATATGGATATACTTATCGTGTCCGGCTTTTTAGGCGCCGGAAAAACAACTTTTATAAAAGAACTGATCCGCCGTACCGGAACGAATCCGGTAATACTCGAAAATGAATACGGCGACAACAGCATCGATGCCGAAGAACTGAGAAGTCAGGCCCCTTCCGAGAAAAAGCTTGAAATCCTGGAATTTATGGAAGGATGCGTCTGCTGTACCATGAAGGACAGCTTTGTAAATTCAGTTTTTACGGTTTATTCCGGTCTTTCACCCAAGTACCTCATTATCGAGCCCACGGGTGTCGGAAAACTCAGTAACATCATCAACAACCTGAAGCCTCTGCTCCACGGCGACATCAATCTGCTGAAACCAATCGTAGTGACCGCACCGCGGAGTTACTCACAGAATATGGCTGAATGGAAAGAGCTGTACAGCGACCAGATAAAAAACGCAGGAACTGTTGTCTTTTCAAAATGCGAAAATAACGATCCTGAAAGTCTGGAAATGACCCGCACCGCCATAAAATCCATAAATCCCGATGCAGATATCATAAGCTGCCACTATTCCGCTCAGAGCGATGACTGGTGGAACTCACTCATGGAAATCCCTGCGTCAAAAAGTGCAGAAAACGTAGTCTCAAGTGACGAGGAGACCGAATTTTCCCAGCTCACCCTTGACCGTACAGGGTTAAAAAATCCGGGACAGCTCATCATGCTTTTGGAAGACTGTTTAAGAGGCAGTCTCGGTCATATAGTCCGCGCAAAGGGCACTGTCCCCGTAGGCGAAGAAACTCTGCGTTTTGATCTGGCTGACGGAATGTACTCTATCTCAGATTCGCCTCTGGACGCTGACCAGTGCGTATTTATCGGCAGTTCGATCAATAAATCTGCTATATGCAGACGTATGGGCAGCACAAAACTCTTCACAGCTCTCTTTTAAGACTTACTTTCCGATAAAGTTTTCTTTAAGGAGCCCTGTGATGCACAGGTTATATACCTTGCCGCCCTTTACTACGCCGTTTATCTTTTTACCTTCATTCTGAAAACCGATCTTCTCAAGGACACGTCCCGATGCAAGATTCGGTTCATAATAAAGACCTGTGATACGGATGATATCCAGTTTTTCAAAAGCAAGCTTTACCATCTGTCTCGCAGCGTCTGTCATTATGCCTTTTGACCAGTACTCTGTGAGAAGCAGGTATCCTATCTCACCGTCTTTTCTGTAAACATCCTGACCGAGTTCGACGGAAATATTTCCCACATGCTTTCCGTCTGCCATTATCAATCGCCAGAGCCCGGTCTTCCCATCATTTTCAGCTATCATATTTATCCACCATTCGGCAGATTCGTCTGTATAAGGATCCGGCATGCGCTCTGACAGATATGTCCGGTCAACAGCGTTACAGACTGCCTTTATGGAATCCTTATCTTCCATGGTCGGTTTCTTAAGTTCGATCTTCATGATTTCCTCCATTCCATACATTTTTATGTACTATGATATCAACTACACGTCGAATGACAATAGCCGATTTATCTATTACAATAGATAAAGATTTTAACGGAAAGAGGAATTTTTTGTGCGTTACTATATTTCTGATCTCCATTTTTATCATGGCAGTCTGAATGAGCTCATGGATAAGCGCGGTTTTGAGAGCACAGAAGCCATGAATGAGTATATGATAAACAAATGGAACGCCAAGGTACGGCGCGGTGACGAGGTTGTGATCCTCGGAGATTTCAGCTGGGGAACAGCCGAACAGACTAATGATATACTGTCCCGTCTCAAAGGCAAAAAATATCTCATCATCGGTAATCATGACAGATTTATCCGTGACAAGAACTTCGATACAAAACACTTTCTCTGGACAGAACACTATAAGGAGATCAAGGATAATAAGAGAAAGGTCATTTTATCCCATTACCCTGTATTCTGTTACAACGGACAGTACCGGTTAAACGAAAAAGGCGACCCAAAGACATACATGCTCTACGGACATGTTCACAATACTTTTGACGAATACCTGATAAATGATTTCGTGAGCAGGACCAAAAGCTATACTCGTCTTGGCATAGATGGAAATTACCGTGAGATTCCCTGCAACATGATAAACTGCTTCTGCATGTATTCGGATTACACACCACTGACTCTGGATGAATGGATCGCATTGGACAAAGAACGCCGCTCCAAAATGGATATAAAAGAAATGGCGGAGACAGGTCAGATACAGTTATGACCTAAATGCTTTTTAAGAGCTTCCGCATAAGCCACTGCATATCGGCTTAGGATCAAATTTTTGCGCCTGATGATGCCGATACGCATTTCCTTATCAACATCCAGTGGACGGGCGATTATATTTTTACCGTTAAGAGTCTGGTCAATTACGCCACTGCTCACTGTGAAGCCGTTAAGACCGATCACCAGATTAAAAAGAGTCGCTCTGTCACGGACCTGAATATTTTTAGGAAAATCAAGAACGCTTATAAACTCTTCCGC
Source organism: Lachnospiraceae bacterium (assembly GCA_900168235.1). Classification (GTDB taxonomy): domain Bacteria; phylum Bacillota; class Clostridia; order Lachnospirales; family Lachnospiraceae; genus NK4A144. The sequence continues at coordinate 211,901 of FUZG01000004.1, forward strand.
ATAGTAAAAAGAGTTTCGTTCTCCCTGCTCAAAGACCAGATATGGATAACCCTGCAGATCCTCAACAGAAATAGACTCCTTTGACGCCAGCGGATGCTTTTTACTGATAAAAACATGAGGCTTTGCAACATAAAGCTCCTCAAATATAAGACCGTTCTTTTTTATAAGTTTTCCCAGAATGTCAGCATTGTGCTCGGATAGGTAGATCACTCCGATCTCACTTTTTCCGCCTGCCACATCATCTATGATCTCTCCGGTCTGGGTCTCTCTTATGATAAAGCTGTAACTGTCCGCATCATATTTCTTTATCAGATCCACGAAAGCGTTTACAGCAAAGGAATAATGCTGACAAGACACAGAAAACTTCGGTGTCCGGTTTACCTCAGACCCGAAGTGTTCTTTCATATTATCCGCCTGCTCTAAGAGCATCCTTGCAAAAGAAAGCAGTTCTTCGCCCTCTCTTGTAACTACAACTCCCTTATTTGACCTTGTAAATGCTTTTACACCCATTTCTGTCTCAAGGTTACGTATCGCAGCACTGAGACTGGGCTGTGTTATGTACAATTTTTCGGCGGCATCAGTTATATTTCCACATTCCGCTACCGTTACCAAATAAGAGAGCTGCTGTAATGTCATATTTTTACTTCCAAACCTCGTCAGCTATTTCCTTTACAAGCTTAAGCTTTGCCCACTGCTCTTCTTCCGTAAGCTTATTTCCGATCTCACAGGATGCAAAACCGCACTGGGGGCTGAGGCAGAGCCTGTCTAACGGGATATACTTTTCTGCTTCGCGTATTCTTTCGATAACTTTTTCTTTATCTTCGAGAACAGGTGATTTTGTCGTGATGAGTCCGAGAACGACCTTTTTATCCTCAGATACCTTCTCAAGAGGACGGAATCCGCCGGAACGGCCGTCATCATACTCAAGGTAGAGCGCATCCACGTTTTCTCTTGCAAATACGTGATCAGCAACTGAATCATACGCACCGCTGGCAAAAAATGTAGAGTGATAATTTCCTCTGCAAATGTGGGAAGTGATAGTCATATCATCAGGCTTTCCCTCAAGTGCGAGGTTGTTTACTCTGAGAAGCTGATTCTTTACTTCCTCAAGGTCAATTCCGAGAGACTCATATCTCTGCTTAGCAGCATCTCCAACTATCGCGCCCCATGTGCAGTCATCAAGCTGGAGATTTCTGCATCCTGCATCATAAAACTGCTTTATCACATCACGATATGCCGCAGCGATATCCTCGATAAGTTCCTCGTTTGTAGGATAATACTTTCTGGTATTTTCAAAATTTGCCGGAACTATCATCTGCTGAAAAGTCTGAGCCGGAGCAGGAATGGTATATTTTGCGACAGTATTCTCGTCCTCATGCTTTTTAAGATACTTGAAGTACTCTACAAAAGGATGATCCTTTGCCCTTATCTTTCCTGTGAGATATGTGTCATCAAGCACCGCCAGTTCGCCATTGAACTGAACACCGTTTCCGGTGGCTTCGTGTCCTACGCCTTCTAATCCCCACATGAAGTCCAGATGCCAGAATGTCCTGCGGAACTCCCCATCCGTTATTACATGGAAACCAAGCTCTTTCTGCTTTGCAACGATCTTATCTATCTCTTCGTTCACGATGCGGTCATACTCATCCTGACCGATCCTGCCTTCCTGTCTTGCAAGCTTTGCATCCTTAAGTGCCTGTGGTCTAAGGAAGCTTCCAACGAAATCAAATCTCTGCGGTGCCTTTATGCTGTTCATTTTTTTGTCCTCCTGTTTTCCAATGAGGCAATTCTACCAGCAAAAGGCTAATTAATATAATACTTCCTATCCGCAGTTATTCATAGTTTAAAACTATGGACAGACAAAATGATACCGGTTATGCAAGGAGTTCCTTTACCTCGGCTGTCAGCTTTTCTACGGACATGCCGTGTTCTGCGAGAAGCTGTTCCGGATCAAAGTCTGTATGGAACTTTCTGGATATACCATGGTTCTTAACGATCATGCTCTTATCGCCGTAGAATGATGCGATAGTCTGTCCATATCCGCCCATCAGCTCGCCGTCTTCGATGGTGATGACAGCTTTATGATCTGCCATGAGCTCTGTAAGGAGTTCTTCATCAAGTCCGCTTACAAATCTGGGATTAACAACAGTTATCTTCTTTCCGGTCTCTTTTTCGATATTCTCTGCGGTTTCAAGAGCTTTAGAAAGCATAGGTCCGACTGCAAAGATCGCAACCTCTGAACCCTTGCGCTCAACCTTATTTTTCAGAACAGAGTAATCTGTATCATCCTTTACGCCTGTAGACGGAAACGCAGGTAATGCTCTGATTCCTGTGGGATGATTCCTCTGTGTCGTAGCATACTTGAACATCTGCTCATATTCTTCACGTGATGTAGGTGCGAAGTAAACAAGATTCGGAATATGCGCAAACATCTGGATATCACAAAGTGCAATGTGCGTATTGGAGTTCATACCATAAACACCGGGAAGGAGAACCAGCATGGTCGCAGGACTATTATTTAATGCGAGGTCATGAGACACCTGATCGTAGGTCCTCTGAAGGAATGGAGCAAAGGTTCCAAATACTGCTGTTCCGCCATTCTTTGCGATACCGGAGATCATTGCCACCGCATTTTCTTCTGCGATACCAACATCAGCAAACTGACCTCTTGCAACATACTCTTCACGGATATCCTTTGTGAAGCCAAGTCCCATCGGTGTTCCGGCATTGAGGACGATAGCCTTATCGTTTGTATCGAGAAGCTCCTTCAGGCTGTCAAATATTGTGGTATCTTCACTTCCTCCGCTGAATTTCGGAGAACCATCTTCAACATTGAAAGGACCGCCTGCATGCCATGCTTCTCTGTTCTTCTCGGCATAGTCAAGTCCCTTACCCTTAATGGTATGGATATGAAGAACCACAGGATGATCAATATTTTTTACACCATTAAGCGCATCCACTAACTTAGCTGTATCGTTTCCATCCTCGAGATAACGGTAATCCAGTCCAAATGTCCTGAACACATTGTTGTCTGATGTACCATTTGAATCTCTTAAGTCCTTAAGTGACTTATAAATACCACCATGGTTCTCTGCGATACTCTGGTCATTATCATTTACGATGATGATCAGATTTTTGTCATATTCTCCGGCGTAATCCAGTGCTTCGAGAGCTTCCCCGCCTGAAAGAGATCCGTCACCGATAATAGCAATAATGTTTTCATCGGTTTTCTTTAAATCTCTTGCCTTTGCAAGACCAAGCGCCAGTGAAACTGATGTGGATGTATGACCGACAGTAAAGAGGTCGTGCTCGCTTTCAAGAGGGTTTGTAAATCCTGTTACATCTGAAAAATGCTCAGGATCAATGTATGCCTCTTTTCTGCCTGTAAGGATCTTGTGCGGATAGCACTGGTGAGATACATCAAAAACCATTTTGTCCTTCGGTGACTCAAATACATAGTGAAGAGCAACCGTTGTCTCCACGATTCCGAGATTCGGACCGCTGTGACCGCCTGCATTGGAGATTTTATTTATAAGAGCCTGTCTTGTCTCATCTGCAAGTGTTTTCAGCTGATCGATATCTAATTTCTTTATATCCTGAGGACCATTAATAGTATTCAATAAATTGTACATTCTTTATTACCTCTTTCTTTTAATTTTTATCACAATACTCCTTGAAGTGAACTCCAAGTCAAGAGGTTTTCAGAAAATTTATAATTTATTTAGCAAGGTCGTTTATGATCTCACCTGCGATGATAAGTCCTACAACTGAAGGTACAAACGCTGTTGAACCGGGAATAGCTCTGCGCTCGGTGCATTTATGCTCTGCCCCCGGAGGACAGATACAGTTCTGCTTACAGCTTATAGACATATCTTCCTGAGGTTTTCTCGGTTCTTCCTTTGAATAAACCACTTTTAATGACGGAATATTTCTCTTTCTGAGCTCTCTTCTCATTACTTTTGCAAGAGGGCATATTGAAGTATCATAAATATCTGCCACTTCAAAAGCCGCAGGATTTACCTTATTTCCGGCACCCATAGATGAGATGACGGGAGTTCCCGCTTTATAAGCCTTTTCCACGATAGCCAGTTTTCCTGTCACTGTATCGATCGCATCAACTACATAATCATAGTCGTTGAAATCAAACTGATCCTCTGTTTCCGGCAGGAAAAAGGTCTTGTAGGTTCTCACTTCACAATCAGGATTGATGTCCTTTACGCGCTCCTCTGCGACATCAACTTTATACTTTCCAACTGTCTTTCTGGTGGCTATGATCTGACGATTGAGATTCGTGAGACATACCTTATCATCATCGATGAGGTCCAATGCACCGATACCCGAACGTGCCAGTGCCTCTACTACATAACCACCGACACCTCCGATTCCGAAAACTGCGACTCTTGCAGAAGCAAATTTTTTCATTGCCTCTTCACCATAAAGCAGCTGTGTTCTTGAAAACTGGTTCAACATTATAACTCCGTCCTTTACACATAGAAAAACCGAAAGATTCTCATGAACCTTCCGGCATCGTATTTAAAATAACCTAGTAACTACGTAGGAATTATATTATCACAATATAGGGCTCTTTTCAATAAATATCACCAATCCCGCAAAAACCTCATATAAACTGATGATTTCAATTTTGGATTCTAACTCAAGTTTTTCGACGAAATGCACGATATTATTCATGAGGTTCGAGTATACAGTATTCTTATTCTTTAGTTCCAAATCCGATTGGCACGGATGCTGAAAGGAGTAATCATGACAAGGATTGAGACCACTTTTGAAGGGATTTATGCAGATAACTTTTCGTACGTTTACAACATGTTCTATATGAAGCTGCTCCACAGAGAGACAGCCGAAGATCTGACAAGCCAGACATTTCTAAATGCTTACAGTCATTTTAACGAGTTTAATTCATCACGGGCATCCGCAAGGACCTGGCTCTGCACCATAGCCCGCAATCTAATGATAGATTATTTCAGAAGAAACGCCATCAGACCTGACACCCCCACAGAAACGCTCCCGGAGCTGCCTGTTGAGGATGAATACAGCGTTCTGAAGGATCCTATAAATCAGGAAGTCCGATTTATACTGTCTCACATACGTGAGGAAGAACGTGAGCTTATAGCCATGCGTTACGGCATGGATCTTTCTCCTGCCGAAATTTCAAAAATTCTCGGAATAAGTTCAAAAGCAGTCACCGAACGGATCCGGCGACTGCTTGAAAAATCACGCAAGATTGAAAAAGACAGAAATCTTGCAGACATATTATAAATTTAATAGAACAGGGAGAAACCGTATCTTCCGTCCCGTCCGGGCTTTGCGCGGTACATCATACAGCTGATGGCATCAACCGCGTAGATAGTTCCGGTTTCATCCAGTGTGCCGTTAGGGTGCTCGAAATACTCATCAATGATGTAGTATATCCGGCTGCCCTCTTTCGCAGCCTTGGTACACAGATATTTATAATGACCGTCAACTCCCGGCACATTGCCGTAAATATCCAGAAGTGCACCTGTAGCCACCAGAGATGCAGCGACATATGCCGTTGCGTCTTCTGAGGAGCAGGTTCCGATGATATTCAGGTTGTAGTTCTTCTCAACAACCGGGCTGGATACACCCTTCTCGGAAATAGCTGCAAATTTCATCGTGGTCTTTCCAAGAGGCATCGGTATCGGATCCGTGTACTGGTTCGATGATACTGTAGGATCTGTGCCATCAGTTGTGTAGTACACATTTCCTGCATTCGGTGATGATACCGTGATGTATTCCGGCTCCGCATAATTTCCGCTGACCGGAAATATCTCAGGTTCATCCGGCACGTCAAACTTCACTTCATAAGTGATGCGCACAGGCTTTGATATCATATCATGAGGATTTACGAAGATCGCCGTAATGGTGGTCTTTCCTTCTGTGATATCTATAGGACCCATATAAAGCTCCGATGAAGTCGAAGGAGCAGAACCATCTCTCGTATAGTAGATGTCGCCTGTCATGGATGCAGACAGCTCCACAACTATCTCGTCCTTATATATACCGCCTGCCCTTGAAAAATCGGGAGGCATGGTCATATAGTCCTTATACATCTCAAATACACCGTCATCCGAACATCCGGCAAGCAGACGGTTTATTTCTTCGTAATCATCATTAAGCTTATGGATCTCTATCAGGAATCCGTATGCTTCAGCGTTTTCCGGATCCTCTTCTATTACCGAATGAAGTACAGAAACCGCTCTGTCATCAAGCTTTAACTCATGAAGAGCCCTTGCATACTGTATCTGCTCATTGAAGAGGAACGGTGCATCAGAACCGTTTTCCGAACCAAAAGCTTTTTCGTATAATTCTACAGCCTCAGCATAATTTCCCTGCGCATATGCCTCATCCGCATTTTGAAGATACTGCACATTTTTGCCCGATGACGAAAAATAGTACATCGATGCGCCAAATAAGATGACCAGGAGAATAATTACGATTCCAAATACAAAAACTCCTGCCTTGCGTAGGATACTGACCTTTTTTTGCAGCACAGGAAGTCTGACCGTCTCCTGCGACACCTTTCTTTGTCCATCAGGTCCGATCAGAGAATCTAATGCTCCCGCCATCTCATTACGGGTTTGTGCAATGCTCTCCTCTATATCCAATTCATAATCCGGCACCATCTGAATGGCATAGCCGCATTTCGGACAGAACATCCGCTCTTTCGGAATTTCTGTCCCGCACCTGGGACAATTCATTATTTACACCACCTGCTCAGTGCTGCATTTTGTAAGCAGCTACCGTATTTTTCATAAGCATAGCGATAGTCATTGGTCCAACACCACCCGGAACCGGAGTGATCGCTCCGGCAACAGGTTCTACTTCATCAAACTTTACATCTCCGCAAAGTTTTTTTCCACCATTTTTTTCAGGATCGAGTCTGTGGATTCCTACGTCGATGACCGCAGCACCCTCTTTTACGTAGTCAGCCGTGATAAATTCAGGCTTTCCGATGGCAACTACAAGGATATCTGCTTTCTTTGCAACCTCAGCAAGATCCTTTGTGTGAGAATGTGCGATAGTAACAGTTCCATTCTCTCTTAAAAGGAGCATTGCTGCAGGCTTGCCGACGATATTACTTCTGCCGATCACTACGCAGTTCTTTCCATCAATCTCGATATCAGATCTCTTTAAGAGCTCGATGATGCCTGCCGGAGTACATGAAACAAATCCCTCTGCACCAATAGAAAGCGCACCGACAGAAGCTCTTGAAAAGCCGTCTACATCCTTCATAGGAGAGATTGTCTCGATAACCTTGTCCTCATCAATGCCGTCAGGAACCGGGAGCTGTACAAGGATACCGTTTATCTCGGGATCGTTATTCAGCTCATCAATAAGAGAAAGAAGCTTCTCCTCTGTAGTATCAGCAGGAAGCTCATAGCTCACGGAACGGATACCGCAGTACTCGCATGCAAGCTTTTTATTCCTTACGTAAACCGCACTTGCAGGATCATCTCCGACCAACACTACAGCCAGTGTTGCCTTGATACCGGATGCTGCGATCTCATCTCGTACTTCATCCCGGATAGCCTGTGAAATTGCCTTGCCATCGATTAACTTTGCCATGAATCTATACCTTCCTTAATCAGAAAAGACCTGTGATCTTTCCATTATCATCTACATCAATATCATATGCAGCCGGATGCTTTGAAAGTCCGGGCATAGTAAGTACATTACCTGTGAGAACGACTACGAAACCTGCACCTGCGGATACATAAACGTCACGAACATGCAGTGTGAAGTCCTGCGGACGTCCGAGCAGAGTCGCATCATCAGACAGTGAGTACTGAGTCTTTGCCATACATACCGGCAGATCACCGAATCCCATATCTGTGAGCTTCTGAAGCATAGTCTCAGCATTCTTTGTAAAGTCTACATCCTTTGCGCCGTAGATCTTTGTTGCCACTGTCTCGATCTTTTCCTTAAGTGGAAGATCAAGCTCGTACAGAGGATGAAATTCTGACTTTTTATTTTCAAGTGTATCAAGGATCTCGTTAGCAAGAGCGATTCCGCCTTCTCCGCCCTTCTCCCAAACCTGGGCATAAGCGTAAGCGCATCCCTTTGCTCTTACGAAATCTTCAATGAACTTTGTCTCAGCTTCTGTATCACTTACAAAAGCATTAAGTGTTACGACAACCGGAACACCGAACTGCTGAAGGTTTTCAATGTGCTTCTCAAGGTTCACGATACCCTTCCTGAGCGCATCCATGTTTTCCTTATTAAGCTCAGCCTTCGGAACGCCGCCGTTGTATTTTAATGCGCGGACTGTAGCAACGAGTACTACTGCATCAGGAACGAGTCCTGCCTTTCGGCACTTGATATCAAAGAACTTCTCAGCACCGAGATCTGCTCCGAAACCAGCCTCAGTGATAACATAATCTGCCATCTTAAGAGCAGTTTCTGTTGCACGTACAGAGTTGCATCCATGAGCGATATTTGCAAAAGGTCCGCCATGAACAAATGCAGGAGTATGCTCAAGAGTCTGGATCATATTCGGCTTCAGTGCGTCCTTAAGAAGAGCAGCCATAGAGCCTACTGCCTTGATATCTCCTGCTGTTACAGGCTTTCCATCGATGTCATATGCAATTACCATCTTGGAAAGACGTTCTTTCAGCTCCTTCAGATTTCTTGAAAGGCAGAATACAGCCATTACCTCACTTGCAACAGTAATGGTGAAATGATCCTCACGTACGAAGCCATCAGCCTTTGAACCGAGACCCACAACAACATTACGGAGAACACGGTCATTCAGATCCACACACCTCTTGATAGCGATCTGTCTGGTATCGATCCTGAGCTCATTTCCCTGCTGGATATGATTATCAAGCATTGCACAGCAGAGGTTATTTGCAGCAGTGATAGCGTGGAAATCACCTGTGAAATGGAGATTCAGCTCATCCATGGGAACAACCTGAGCCATTCCGCCGCCTGCGGCTCCTCCCTTAATACCAAAGCAAGGTCCGAGAGAAGGCTCTCTTAATGCAATAGCAGCCTTTTTATTCAGCTTTCCAAAAGCCTCACCGAGACCAACTGTGATAGTTGTTTTTCCTTCACCTGCGGGCGTGGGATTGATCGCTGTTACAAGTATCAGCTTTCCGTTGGGGCGGTCGCTGATCTTCTGTATAAACTCTTCGGAAAGCTTAGCCTTGTACTTACCGTAGAGCTCCAGATCATCCTCTTCGATCCCGAGTGATGCTGCCACATTCTTAATGGGCTCCAGTACCGCCTCTTCAGCAATTTCAATATCAGATTTCATCATAACTCCTTTTGCGCTCATATCCGCGCTGCACAACTGACTACAAGTGACCTATCCCTGACTTACCCCTGATCCTCCGAGTCGGAAGTATCGTCTATCGGTACGGAGGGCGAACCTCCATTTAGATAATTTTCAAATTGCATAGCAGTCATAAGGATCTGACGGGCTTTTGTGCCATCTTCCCCTGTTACCACATTCGCATCAGCTAGCTGGTCCATTATCCTGGCCGCACGGTTGAAGCCGATCTTTAGCTTACGCTGAAGCATACCTATCGATGCCTTGTTCTTTTCTATGATAAATCTTCCGGCATCTGCGAAATACTGATCTCTGTCATCCTCCGTATCATCATCTGCGGATGACTTCTGAGAATTGTCCTCGGAACGGGCAGACTCTGCCTCAATGGCAGCAGTTATCTTCTCCTGCTCCTCCGGATCATTGCTGTTTTCTTCCGTGATAAAGTTTACAACATTCTGAACCTCATCATCCGTGATAAAGGCTCCCTGTATTCTTTCAGGCTTGGAATAGCCCTGAGGATAAAAGAGCATATCGCCCTTTCCAAGCAGTTTTTCTGCACCGACCATATCAAGGATGGTTCTGGAATCCACACCTGATGAAACCGCAAATGCGATTCTGCTCGGCATATTCGCCTTGATAAGTCCTGTGATAACGTCTACCGACGGTCTCTGTGTCGCTATGATGAGGTGGATTCCCGCAGCACGCGCAAGCTGCGCCAAACGGCAGATCGCATTTTCTACGTCTGACTTTGCGACCATCATGAGATCTGCAAGCTCGTCTACGATGATAACGATCTGAGGCATTATCTCATAAGGTGAGCCGTCTGCTCTTGTCTCACCCTTTCGGTTAAGCTCCGGAACCATTTCATTATAGCCCTGCATATTACGGACATGAACTCTTGCAAAGAGCTGGTAACGCCGGGTCATTTCCGCAACACCCCATTTGAGCGCTCCCGCAGCTTTCTGCGGATCAGTCACAACAGGAGTTAAAAGGTGAGGCAGGCCATTATAAACAGAAAGCTCTACAACCTTAGGATCGATCATAATGAGCTTAACCTCATCAGGCTTTGCCTTATAAAGGATACTCATGATGATCGTATTGATACAGACTGACTTACCTGAACCGGTCGCTCCGGCGATAAGTAAGTGAGGCATTTTTGCGATATCAAAGACCACAACTTCGCCTCCGATATTCTTTCCGACAGCAAAGGAAAGTCTTGATTTTGCTGTCTTGAAAACATCCTTTTCGATAAGATCACGGAACATTACTGTTTCGTTAGTCTTATTAGGTATCTCGATACCAATAGCAGCCTTTCCCGGGATAGGTGCTTCTATCCTTATATCCGTAGCTGCGAGATTAAGCTGGATATCATCCGACAGACTGAGGATCCTATTGACCTTAACGCCCTGCTCAGGCTGCATCTCATATCTCGTTACAGAAGGTCCCTGTACTGCATTAAGCATCTTTACGCGGACATTGAAACTTGCAAGAGTACTTACGAGCTTATGGGCAGTGTCTTCCAGATCCTGTCTTGACTCCGTCTGTGCAGGCTTTCCCTTCTTCAGAAGTTCGATTCCCGGGAAAACATAAGGCTTCGGCGGAAGCTTCTTTTTCTCAGGCGCAGGAGCAGTGTCCGGTGACATTTTTTTGTCATCAGCGTTCAGTGACTCCGGTCCACCCTGCAATTTTTTGTCTTCCGACTTGCTGAATCCCGCCATCTCACGCTCTTCATCAGTGAGATCCGGTCTTATTATCTCTTCATCATATACAGCCTTCGGATGATCATATGCAGGAATCTCGATTATGCCGTCTCTTGGATCATTACTTTCGATAGGCGCAACCGATCTCTTAGCAGACTTTTTGATAACCTCATCTGTATAACGGACAACATTCTCTCCATATCCGATGTCATCCGTATCATCCGGTTCCCCAACTTCATCCTCGGGTTCATCATGATACGTGTCAGAATAATAATCATCGTCATCATCAGGCATGATCTCATGCATGTCATGACGCAGTTCACGGCGCGGAATATGATAAACATTTGCAGGCTCTTCTTCCTCCGCTTCATCCTCTTCTACAGCTTCAAACCTGTCTTCCTCATCATATTCATCATCTTCATAGTCTGAATGAACGTCATATGCCCTTTCATGAATATCATTATCGTATTCATCTTCAGGCTCAGTTTCCGGCTCCTCAAACATTTCATCATGCTTTCTCGGCATGATCACCTTGAAGGTATTGAGACCGTTATCGAAGAAGTCCTCGTCGGATTCTTCTTTGACATCGTTATCTTCAGGTACGGTTTCAGCCATTTCGGAAACGTTATCCTGCTCAACCGGAACCGCAACTTCTTCCTTCTCATGGATCTCAGGCTTTACCCTGTTGGAAGGATTCATCGCAAAGGGAGAATAACCCTTAGCTGTTTCTTCCGGCTCTGCATTTGTATCGGTCTCTTCCAAATCCTTTAAGAATGATACTTCTTCCGTCTCACCTGCTATAGGAGTGAGCTTGTTGCTCTTCTTTCTGCCTTCTCCTACCGTGAGATCAGGCACACGTTCTCTTCGCGCAGCGCGTTCCTCAACCTCTCTTAAGTGTTCTTCACGTTCTCTCTGGCGTCGCTCTGACCGTTCCCTTGAACGCTCTGCACGTATGATCTCACGCTCTTCTCTGGCTGCTTCTCGGTCCTTACGCCATTCCTCTGTGGACCGCTCTGCTCTGTCTGCCATCCTGCGTCCGCCGGATTTCATGAGCTCGATGAATGATTTTCCTGTAAGAATGACTATGCAGATGATGGCGATTATGAGCATTACCGCTACTGCACCCACCACACCGATGGCTTTAGACAGCCATTCATACAGAGAACCAAAGATCACACCGCCGCCCTTACGTGTTGAAACGGCAAAATCATAGATGCTGGAATATCCGCCCTCACCAAACTCTTCACTGGCGAAGAGCTGGGCAAACATTCCGCACAGCACAAACAAGACCACTGATGCGCCCAGCCGCAAAAGTGCCCTGACATTTTCACGATTTCCAAGATAAAATACGGTTCCAAAGAAGAGAACGAACGGCCAGAAATATTCCATAAAGCCGAACAATCCAAAGAAAAATGAATTTACAGTATCACCAAAAACAGATGTGAGTCCGAAGTTTCCGAGAACAAGCACAACACTTGCTCCAAGGAGCAGAAGAAGACCGACTTCTTCCCACATTCCGTCCGGTATCTCATTTTCCGGATGGCGGTTCTGGAATCCCCTTCGACCCGAAGTTCTCTTTCCTCTTGAAGAACTGCTTCTTTTTGATGATGTACGTTTATTTGCTGCCATTAAACCCCTACGTCCTGTTTATTTTTTGATAAAGTACCCTGCGATCGCCAGTATTCCGGCAACAAGGCAATAGATTGAAAAATAGATATACTTCTTTTTTCTGACAACGACGAGCATTGTCTTGATCGCAGCAAAGCCTGAAACAGCTGCAACGATCATTCCCACAAGATACATCGGGTCAAATTTTTGACCTGCTGCATCTGATATTTCCAGAACTGCTGCTCCGAGAACAGCAGGAACTGACATAATAAATGAATACCTTACTGCAAATTTTTTCTCAAATCCGCAGAGCAGACACGCTGTGATAGTGGTTCCCGAACGTGAAATACCGGGAAGTGTGGCAAGACCCTGACCAACACCTATAAGAGCTGCGTCTGTGTACTTTGCGGTACGAGGAACCTTTTCGCCCTCATTCGCCCTGTCTGCGATAAACAGAAGCGCCGCTGTCATTATAAGAAAGATTCCCGGCATAATGAGCGTCGCGCTCGCTTCCTTAACAATATCCTTTAACAAAACACCGATGATACCGGTGGGTATAGTCGAAACAATGACCAGCATTACAAACTTTCGATAAGATGATCTTATCACACGCTTCAACGGCTCCTTTTTAATAAGCCGGACGATATTCATGAAAAAATCAACTACAATGCCGATGCCTTCTATAAACATCTTGTAAATATCATGATGAAATGCAACAAATATAGAGATCAGTGTTCCTATATGAAGCATTATATCAAATAAAAAGAGATCTCCCGTCCCTTCAGCAACATGGAAAAGATTTTGAAAAATAGCCAGATGGCCGGATGATGATACAGGCAGGAACTCCGTCAGTCCCTGCAGGAGCCCCAAAAGGACTGCCTCGATGATACTCACAGAAAAAAACCTCCAAAAACTTGTACTTCACAGTGCGCAAGGAAATGCAAAAACACCGTACGATACAGTATAACAGAAATAGCATGATTCGGACAGGCAGAACAGAAAAAGAATCACATGCAGTATAGTCTACCACATGTGATCCTCTTTTACAAACAAATGTTTGCAATCGTATTCTTAGTTGTTGATAAGCTTATCCTCATCAGACCAGCTGTACAGCTTTCTGATATCCTCACCAAACTTCTCAGAGATGTGCTCAGCAGCCTTATCACGAAGTGCCTGGAAGTGAACTCTTCCGCCTGCGCTGGACATATCGAGAAGGAAATCCTTAGCGAATGTACCATCCTGGATGTCAGCGAGAACCTTCTTCATAGCCTGCTTTGTCTCATCTGTGATGATCTTCGGTCCTGTGATGTAGTCACCGTACTCAGCAGTGTTGGAGATAGAATATCTCATTCCTGAGAAGCCTGACTGATAGATCAGGTCAACGATGAGCTTCATCTCGTGGATGCACTCAAAATAAGCATTTCTCGGATCGTAACCAGCCTCAACAAGAACTTCAAAACCAGTCTGCATCAGCTTGCAAACGCCGCCGCAAAGAACAGCCTGCTCACCGAAAAGGTCTGTCTCAGTTTCTGTCTTGAATGTTGTCCAGAGAACACCTGCTCTTGCTCCACCGATACCAAGTGCATATGCAAGTGCAACATCCTTTGCCTTACCTGTGTAATCCTGCTCAACAGCGATCAGACACGGAACACCCTTACCTGCCTGATACTCGGATCTTACAGTATGACCCGGTCCCTTAGGAGCGATCATACATACATCAACATCCTTCGGCGGTACGATGAGCTTGTAGCGGATGTTAAAGCCGTGAGCGAACATCAGCATGTTTCCTGCTTCAAGGTTAGGCTCGATAGACTCTTTGTACATCTGAGCCTGCTTCTCATCGTTTATGAGGATCATGATGATATCAGCTTTCTTTGCAGCCTCTGCAGCTGTATATACCTTGAGGCCCTGCTCCTCTGCTTTTTTCCAGGACTTAGAGCCTTCGTAAAGACCGATAATGACATCGCATCCCGAATCTTTCAGATTAAGTGCATGTGCGTGGCCCTGAGAACCGTAACCAATAATGGCAATGGTCTTCCCATCCAGTAACGAAAGGTTACAATCGGACTCATAAAAAATCGGGTTCTTGTCATTGAATTCCATAGCTTTTCTCCTTTTAGAATTAGTTTTTATATAACATGATCCGGGGTAATTCCCGTCTCCGCTATATCAGTGGAATGGGTGCAGCATCAGTCAAACCAGATAACGCCTTCGGTTCCTCTCTGCAGTCCTGCGATACCGGTACGGGCGATTTCCAGGATTCTGTAATCCGCCAGCAAATTGATAAACGCATCAACCTTGCTCTGATTACCCGTAACCTCGATGATAAGTGCATCCGGAGCAACATCAACAACATTTGCTCTGAAGACATCTGCCATAGCTATGATTCCCGGTCTGGCATGAGAATCAACCTCAACTTTTATCATGCAGAGCTCACGGTATACTGAGTTTTCCGGTTCAAGAGTCCGGATATCTCTGACATCAATAAGTTTCGCAAGCTGTTTTTCAATCTGCTCGAGTATCTCATCATCTCCGTCTGTCACGATAGTGATACGCGTAAAACGCGGATCTGCTGTAACTCCGGCTGTTATACTATCGATATTGTAGCCTCGTCTCGAGAAAAGGCCCGCGATACGGCTCAAAACACCGGATGTATTATCTACAAGCAGCTGAAAAACTCTCTTCTGCATGTTAAAAGCTCCTTAAAATAATTTATTGCACTGTACTTCAAAACTTTACTGTCATAAAGTGGATGCTTGTGTATTAATATATTCCGCAAAAAACGGTTTGTCAACACCAAAATTCCGTGTTATGCGCACAACTGTCTGTACGATATTAACATTTCATCAAAAAGAGATACTTAAGATAGATCAACATTTTTATCCGAAACTGTTGATCCAATGGGATCTGTTCCCACATAAAAGATCATGCCGCCAAAGGCACTCAAGATTCTATACATTTAGGCAGAGCAAGGGTTCCTGTTCTTGCAATTTCCACGATACTGATCCCTGAAAGAAGCTGGATCATAAGATTAGTCCTGTCCGGAGTATCGCAGATCTGAATGATCATCATATTTTTTGACATATCTACGATATCCGCTTTCATAGCGTCGCAGGTTTCCATAATATCCCTGCGGTTTGATTTATTATATTTAACCTTGATCATCATGAGTTCGCGGCTTACGGACACTTCCTCATCAAATGTCTTGATCTTGATAACATCAAGCTTTTTATTAAGCTGCTTCTCTATCTGCTCAAGGGTTCTCTCATCTCCGCTGGAAACGATGGTCATACATGAAACATCGCTGTGATCAGTCTCTCCAACAGCGAGAGAATCGATATTAAAACAACGTCTCGAAAAGAGACCGGCAACCTTTGAAAGCACACCGGCACGGTTCTCAACAAGAACGGAATAAATTTTTTTCATGATCCTCTCCCCCTTACTTCATCACAACATTTTCCATCGGATTGATAAAGACTTCCATAATGGCAGTTCCGTCCGAATGAAGGAAATCGTTCAGTGTATCTTCAATTCCGTCCATATTTTCTGCACGGAAATATTTCAGATGATATGCGTCAGAAAGGAGCTTCAGATCCGGCTCTCCTCCGAGCTTGACCATATTGTAGTCATCTTCATACGCAAAATGCTGGTGCTCACGCACGAGTCCAAGGAAATTGTTTCTGAACACTACAATTTTGACCGGAAGGTCATACTGATTCATGGTCGCAAGTTCCATCATAGACATCTGGAAAGAGCCGTCACCGCAGACTGCGACCGCAAGCCTGTCAGGATCAGCAGAAACAGCGCCCATAGCCGCAGGCATAGAGTAACCCATGGTTCCCATACCTCCGCTGGTCATAAAGAGTCCGCCCTCACGAATTATCGCATTACGGCAGGAGAAAAGCTGATTCTGTCCCACATCAGCTACATAGATACCGTTATCCGGCATGGCTTTTGAAAGCATGCGTACAAAAGCCTGAGGATTCACATAGTCAGGAGATGACTTTCTCTCTTCTCGGAAATTTTCACGATAAGCCTCAAGAGTGCGCTCCCACGCCTCATGCTCGCCGTGGCACTCTTCCTCTAAAAAGTCTTCAAAAATATGCTTTGCGTCGCCAACTATAGGGATAGTCGGTCCGACGTTCTTTCCGATCTCGGCAGGGTCAACGTCCATATGGATGAGCACTTTTCCCTCAAGCGTAAGGTCCGGAGAAGCCACTGCTCTGTCTGCAACACGCGCACCGACCATGAGCAGAGTATCACTCTCATTCATGGCACGGTTAGCCGTAATATGACCGTTGTTTCCAACCATTCCAAAATACATGGGGTGATCGGTCGGAAGTACGCCAAGTCCCATCATTGTAGAAACAACCGGGATTTTTTCCTTTTCAACAAAATCCCTGAGAGCCTTTTCCGCACGGCTCAGGTGAATACCGCCTCCGCAGCAGATAAGAGGTCTCTTCGCTTTCTGGAGAACTTTTGCAACCTTCTTTATCTGCGCCTTATTTCCCTGAACGGTAGGCTTATAGGTACGGAGCTTCGGATCACCCTCAAAAAGCTCGAACCGGGGCACCTGCTGTTCCTGCACGTCAAAAGGCACATCAATGAGCACAGGTCCGCGGCGGCCTGTATTAGCAATATAAAAAGCCTCATGGATAATACGCGGGATATCCTTGGCATTTCGTACAAGATAGCTGTACTTTACAAATGACTCAGCCGCACCTGTGACATCAGCTTCCTGGAATACGTCAGAACCTATCTGATCGGACACAACCTGTCCTGTGATGCAGATAAGAGGAATGGAATCCGCAAATGCTGTTGCTATACCTGTAAGCAGATTCACAGCACCCGGACCGCTTGTGACGGCACAGACTCCGGGCTTTCCGCTGGTCCTTGCATAACCGCTCGCAGCATGACCTGCATTCTGTTCTGTTCTCACAAGTACGGAACGGATATCCGTCTGTCCTACGCTGTTCCAGAACGGGTCGATCGCTACACCTGAGTAACCGAAAATCGTGTCTACGCCTTCATGTAAAAGGCTCTGCACCATTGCATCTGCACCATTCATCTTAAAATACTGTCCTTTCCATATATATTTATTGATAAATATTTACGCCATCCCTGTAAGCTTTTTTGCGACTCTCACTGCATCTGCGGCATCAGACGAGTAATTAGCATTGATCTCCTCTGCATATTCGGGAGTAATGACTGCTCCACCTATCATGAAGTGACAATCAAGTCCACAATTTCTCGCGTGATCAATGACATTCTTCATTTCACGCATTGTAGTGGTCATAAGGGCTGAAAGCGCTATGATATCAGCTTTATTGTCTATCGCAGTACGGACAATTTCCTCTTTAGGAACATCTTTTCCGAGATCTATCACATTGAAGCCAAAATTCTTCAGCATGAGAACCACCAGATTTTTTCCGATATCGTGAATATCACCTTCAACCGTAGCGATAACGATCGTAGGCATTACAACCGAATCATCCTTGCCTTCCTGTAAAAGAGGCTCGATCACGGCGATACCATTCTTCATTGCCTCACCGCTGGCGATGAGCTGAGGCAGGAAATACTTTTTCTGGTCAAAAAGCTTTCCCACTTCATCAATAGCAGGGAGCAGGGACTCATTCAGGATATCCTGAGGAGTTCTTCCCGCATCGAGTGCTTCCTGAACAGTATCGGCGATCGTCTTTCTGCGTCCCTTCATGACCGCCTGCCAGACCGCATCACTATCATGGGACGCATCCGGTCCGGCATCAGTTTTTCCCGGCTTTTCACCAGCCTGATGAGCAATTCCTGCATCCGCAGGCACACCTGCTGAAAGTGCCTGTAATCGCTCATACTCAGACTTCTTTACAACGATCTCATCTTCGTGAAGAGCCTTCACCTCATTCACGTGCTCGATATAGACCACATCAGATTCAGGCTTTGCCAGGAGCATATCCGCGCTCTTTGCGGCAGTGACAAGGGCTTCCTGATTCGGATTAGCTATAGCCATCGTCAGTCCTGCCTGGATCGCAAGTGTAAGGAATGCAGTATTTACATTTATTCTCTCCGGAAGTCCGAATGAAATATTTGAAAGTCCGCAGATAGTAGCAAGTCCCAGCTCATCGTGACAGAAACGGATAGTTTCAAGCGTTTCAAGGGCTGCTGTCGGCGAAGCACCAACCGTACCCACAAGACCGTCAACGATGATATCTGTTTTTCTTAATCCTATCTCAAGAGCCTTCTCCATCACTGTTCTGATGGCATTTTTCTTTTCTTCCAGACTCTTCGGAAGACCTGCATCTGATAAAGGAAGCAGGATAAACGCTGCGCCATATTTCTTTGCGAGATGAAGCATCGGCTCACACTTCGCAGTCTCCAGTGAAATGGAGTTCATGAGAGCACGGCCCGGATAACGGCGGAGCGCAGCTTCCATAATGTCAACATGGCTCGTATCGATGGCAAGGGGAAGCTTAACAATCTGTGTCACTTCATCGATTGCCCTGATCATCAGCGCCTTTTCATCAACACCGCTCATGCCGACGTTTACATCAAGAACAGATGCCCCCTTTGCATCCTGCTCTTCCGCAAAATCAGCCACTATATCAAAACAGCCTTCACGAAGTTCTGCCTGCAGAGCCTTCTTTCCAGTAGGATTGATACGCTCACCTACGATCATAAATCTGCCGTTCAGACCAAATTCCAGAGTCTTGCGCTCAGATGTAAGATAATACACAGGCTCATCAGCGTTCTCATCAGATTCTGGCTCTGATACATCCATATCAACCGTATGTTCATGGAGAGCACGGATGTGATCCGGTGTCGTGCCGCAGCATCCTCCGAGGATACGTGCTCCGCTCCGTACGATTTCTTCCATGTCGCGTCCAAATTCCTCAGGATTCAGGCGGTAAACAGTATTTCCGTTTTCATCGAGTTCAGGAAGACCTGCATTGGGTTTACAAATAATGGGGATTTCCGCAACTGCGCACATTTTTTTGATCATGGGAACCATGTGCTCAGGTCCGGTAGAACAATTCGCTCCAAAAGCAGAAACACCAAGAGACTGCAGCGTAATGAGTGCAGTTACAGGATCTGTTCCATAGAGACTCCTGCCGTTTCCTTCAAAAGTCATGGTAGCGATGACGGGAAGATCACACACTTCCTTTGCTGCGATAACAGCCGCACGGGTCTCCTGAAGGCTCATCATAGTCTCAACTACGATAAGGTCAGCTCCGGCTTCATTAAGTGCAGTGATCTGCTCTTTATAAATATCAATAAGCTCTTCAAATTCCAGCTGTCCTATGGGCTTCAGCTGGAGACCTGTCATTGTCACATCACCTGCGACAAAGCACTCAGGCGCATCAGGATTTTCCTCGTGGAATCTCCGGATTGCTTCTTTTGATTCGCCTACAAGGATCTTATTTAACTCCTTAAGCCTGCCCTCAAGCCCATATTCCGCAAGCTTTACCCTGTTCGCCGTAAATGTAGGTGCATAAACAATACGGCTTCCGGCCCTTAAAAACTCAAGCTGCAGATTGATAAGTGCTTCCGGATTCTCTGAGATCCACAGATCAGGACAAACTCCCGACGGCATACCAGCCTTCTGCAGATTAGAACCCGTTGCGCCATCCAGATAAATACGCTCACCCGCAACAAGTGACGCAAATTCTTCCTTCGTCAATTAAACCTTCCTCCATCATCTTCTCTGACACATACTACGACAAACCTGCCGTTTGACTCATCATAGTCGCAGGTGGACAGTATCAGCAGTCTGTCACCGTATTTTGCCGTAACTCCTGTGTCGTAATAAGACGCTGCACGCATCTCCTCAATACCTGAATAAAATTCCTGCGAAGAAGCAGGATCTATAAACTGATAATATTTGAAAGCAATCTCAGTATCCTGAAAAACATGTGACTGAAATGCAAACATTACATCGTAGGTCCCTGTTTCATAGATCGTATCAAACTGGACCTTAGGGTGATTTTTGTAAAATGATTCAGATTTATATGAGTCAAGCTCACCAAACATCAGGCCGGAACTCATATTGTGACCGTAAACTATCCAGTTTTCGGAAGGGCGGATCACATCGCAGGCATCGTCCATGAACAGCGTTCCGTTCCTGTCCTCTTCCTGATCCATATTGTGATCAAGATAATACTCACCGTTTCCGTTTATGGATTTCATCACAGGATAATCGATCTTTGTACCCTCGATCTTTATCCATCCCACCAGATTCTTATTTAGATTATAAAGCTCCTGATACTGCTGGAGGATATAAAGCTTCCGCTTTTCTCCGGAATCAGTCACAACCTCAGTCGTCGCCGATACATCAGTATTCAGATGCAGACCTTTTTTCTTCACAGAGACTGTCTGGGTCGCATCCTTGCTCATATGGGCATTCCAGACATAGTAGCCCAGATACCCAAAGCACGCAAATGCAACCAAAATGGCAATTACTCTGATCACCCCTCGTTTGCTCATCTGAATCCCCCCTCAGGATAAACACACTTTAATTCATTTTTGCCGCAGCGACAGCATAAGCTGTATTCATATCACTCTGAAGCTGTGCTGCGTATTCCGCATCCTTTACCCCTGTAAGCGATGCAGCACACTGACTGTAAAGAGCCGCGATATCTGCGTCATAGTTCGGATCGGTAAGCCTTGAAAGAGCGCCCATCTGCGCCAGAACCGCAGAAATGGCATCGCCGGTATTGTGGTCGTTTCTATAATCTCCAACTGTATATCCGGCATACAATTCTTCCGATGCATCCCTGCCCGGCAGATATTTCTCTGCATTGGCAGAAAGCTCTTCCATCTTATTCGGAAGATGGAATGTTGCCGTGGGCTCACCTTCGATAAGGGCGCTCATGCACTGCTTCCAGATGGACGCAGGATATGAGGAACCATAAAGACTCTCAAGTGCCCTCGGCGTATCGTATCCAACCCATACTGCAACTGTATAGTACGGAGTCACACCGCAGAACCAGCCGTCCTTACTGTTATTGGTAGTACCGGTCTTTCCGGCAGCTTCGGTAGTCTGCTCAGAGTACCAGCCCATCTTCTTTGCCGTTCCGTTGGTGATGACACCCTTCATGATATCCACCATAGTATCTGCGGCCGCCGGAGCATATGCCTGTACAGGTTCGGAATCAGCATAAATTTCCTCACCATCAGCATTTTTTATAGAAGTAAGACAAGTCTGACCTCGGTAAACACCGTGATTTGCCAGTGCCGCATAACCAGATGCCTGCTCGGCAGTTGTGACACCGTTTGTCAGACCTCCGAGAGATGCCGCAAGCGTGTAATCTGCCGGAACGATCTTTCTGTATTCCATATCCGAAATGTGCTTCAGACCTGTCTTCGGCGACAGATTTGCAAGAACCTGCCATGCACATCCGTTAATGGAATTTTCAACTGCAGACCGGAGTGTCATCGGTGTTCCGCTGAGAGTCAGCGCATTAACTCCCGGCTTCTTAGCTGTGGAAACGTCAATATTTTGTACAATGCTTCCTGCGCAGTACCCGTTTTCAAGAGCAGGCGTATAAACTACCAGCGGTTTGATCGTACTTCCCGGCTGACGGAAGCTCTGATATGCACGGTTAAGTGTCAGGTTATTTGAAGAACCTGATGGATTGGAACGGCCTCCAACGATCGCCACGACCTTACCGTTTGAATTGTCTATGGCTGTGACAGCTCCCTGAAGAGCATATGATCCGCTCTCTGCCGTAATCTCCGTATCAAACGACAGCACATCATCAAGAGATGCCTGGAGCTCATCCTGAAAAGCACTGTTCAGCGTGGTATAAATCTTATAACCGCCTGTATAAAGCAGAT
Source organism: Lachnospiraceae bacterium (assembly GCA_900168235.1). Taxonomy (GTDB): domain Bacteria; phylum Bacillota; class Clostridia; order Lachnospirales; family Lachnospiraceae; genus NK4A144. The sequence goes on from FUZG01000004.1 coordinate 234,347, forward strand.
CCTTCTGCTCCTGATACATTTCGTCATAAAGCGACTGATAATTCTCGTATTCTGTCGAATCCGCGTATGTATACTGGAACGAGAAACCTCTGAGCTTCATTAAATATCTAACAGCGCAATCCATAGCGTAAGTCGCCTGATAGTCATTAAGCTCACTGCCGGATGATTCCATTATAGTTATCGACTCATGGACCGCCGTATCATACTGAGCCTGGGAAATAAGTCCTTCCTCAAGCATATCTCCAAGAATCTTGTCGCGTCTCGAAAGCGCATGATCAGGATATTTCACCGGATCATAGTAGGCAGGTCTGTTCGGTATCGCGCAGAGGTATGCTACCTCAGAAAGCGACAGCGCCGATGCACTTTTTCCGAAATATCCCTGAGACGCAGCTTCCAGTCCGTAATACTGATTTGCAAAATAAATATTATTTACGTAAAACTCCATGATATCCTGCTTTGAATACTTTTCAGCAAGATATTTTGACATAAGGATTTCCTTAAGCTTTCTGGAAATTGTCACTTCTGAGGACAAATAAATATTTTTTGCGAGCTGCTGGGTGATTGTTGAAGCACCGTGCTTCTCGACACCCTTTGTCCTGATGTAGTAGAAAAGCACTCGTCCGATACCGCTCAGGTCATAACCGGGATTAGTCCAGAAAGATCTGTCCTCGACCGCGATAAATGCATTTACCGCGTACTGAGGGATATCGCTGTATGAAAGATAAGCTGCATCGCCCTCTCCGCGGAGCTTCATTATCACATTTCCGTCCACATCATAGATGTAGGTCGGTTCCACCCGCTTAAAATCCTCACGGGTGCTCTTCATTACTGTTTCTTTTGCTTCTCTATCGTATTCCTTAATGTATTTATCATAAAAATGCCACAGGAATAATCCTCCGAGTATTCCCGTAACAACCAGGATAACTGCAAAAAGACGCAAGAATACGCTGAAAAAGACTCCTATCGCGGTCTTTTTCTTTTTCTTCTTTTTCTTTGCCACCTTGTTACCTCTTAACCTTTGAAAAAAAAAATTCTGAAAGGGCGTTATCAGCCTTTTCATTCATGCGAACTTCCTCCGGATTAAACAGAGAGTCCTTTTCTGCACATTCTCCGCAGATATCCACTCCGGCGATATTTCTGCCGTCCATCTCCTTTTTCAGGATCTCGATCATCTCAGGGATAGTCATATTTCCCTGGTCCCAGTTTGTGCGTACTTCCGATGTCGCCAGTACATCCTTATCAATAGAAATATAAAGCGGTATGGACGGATCAGGTCTGCCTGTCCGCTCTACCTCATCTTTTCCGAGATAAAGAGTGATACTGTTGATCTTGTCACCGAAATCCTCGCGCGCATCGCGGATCCACGAACCACATGACCGGAGTCCCGCTATCATCGGCTCCTGATCATCATGATGATGGTCAAAAACCAGCAGATCGAACGGTTCATCCAGCTTCTCAAGGAAAAATCTGGACGCATAGTGGTAGTTACCGTTATCGAGAAAATGAACTCCTCCGGGTCCATAGGGCGAAAGTGCCTTTCTGATAGCTGCTTCGCCGTCTGCATCAACGTACATTGCTGTTCCTGAAAAATCACGGCAGTCGATCATTTTATAACCCTGCCCTCTCCAGAAACTCATTTCATCATATATGCCTGTAAAATTCAGCATCAAATCTGTATTAATCATAATCGTGATTGTAGCACAGTAAAATGACTAAAACAACTTGAAAAATATAACAGTTTAAAGTGTTAAAGCAAAATACTGCTCACGGGCAAAATACACACATCAGTCAAATCCACTTGCTTACTGCATTGAATCACCGCGCTAATAATGATAATATGGAACTCGACACTAAAGAGGAAAGTTGGTAAAAAATCAATGCCTATTAAAGTACAAAGTAATCTCCCGGCAAAGGAGCTCCTCGAAAATGAAAATATATTCGTCATGGACGAATTTCGTTCCATTCATCAGGATATCCGACCGCTGGAAATTGTGATCCTGAATCTGATGCCGTTAAAAGAGGACACTGAGCTGCAGCTTCTCCGCTCACTTTCCAATACTCCTCTGCAGTTTGACATCACATTCCTTACAGTAAAAAGTCACGTTTCACAGAATGTGAGCGCAAACCATCTGAACCAGTTCTATACCACCTGGGACAAGATAAAAGAACACCACTATGACGGAATGATCATAACCGGCGCTCCCGTTGAAAAAATGGAGTTCGAGGAAGTTGATTACTGGGAAGAACTCTGCAACATTTTTGAGTGGACAAAGAGCCATGTGACCAGCACATTCCATATCTGCTGGGGTGCTCAGGCAGGTCTCTACTATCATTTCGGTTTCAAAAAGACCCTGCTGGAAAAGAAGCTCTTCGGTATCTACAAACAGCATGTCCTTAACCGCAAGATCCCGCTGGTACGCGGTTTTGACGATGTTTTTCTGGCTCCTCACAGCCGTTACACAAATGTGGATCCGAAGGACATCCATGACTGTAAAAATCTGGTCGTGCTCGCTGAATCAAAGGAAGTCGGCGTATTTCTCTGCATGACACCTGACGGAAAAGATATTTTTGTCATGGGACATCTGGAATATGACCGTATCACTCTCGATAAGGAATACCGCCGTGACCGCGACAAGGGGCTGGATACTGACCTTCCGCTCAACTACTATCCTAACGACGATCCTAATGAAACTCCGCTCCTGTCATGGAGGAGTTCCGCAAGTATCCTCTACACAAACTGGCTCAATTACTACGTTTATCAGGCAACTCCTTTCGATATTAATGACGCCGGAAAATAACATATGTTTACAAAAGGGTATCGCTATTTCAGAGGCGGTACCTTTTTCAATATGAAGCCAGATATTTGACACCTAAAATTTAACTACTTATAATGGTCGAGTTGTAACGTTTTGACCGGATTAATTGTGTTAAACAAAAATTAATCTTTTCTTAAATTAATGGTTACTTTTTCAGTGGCTTAAACTGCATTAAGTTCCAAAGACTAATAATATGACTTCTACTACTATCAAAAAAAGCTATGATAGCCTCTCTGAGGCCGTCAAATCCCGAAAAAATCTACTTAATGACCTTTTAGGATTCGTATATCTGATCGCAGGACCCGTTGTGATCCTCTACTTATCAGAATGGTTCCAGAGAAATCCCTTCGATGCAAAATGGGGAATGAAAGCACCCGTTGCCTTCTTTAACATGATATTTTTCTGGCTCCTTGCTCTGCTGCTTTTCAGCCTGCTCGGAACACTGAGAAGAGCGCTGGCTGTTGAGGGCGCGATGTTCTTTATAGTAGGACTCGGCGAATACTACGTGACAAAATTCCGCGGAAACACGCTTGTTCCATGGGATATTTTCTCTTTCAGCACGGCAGCATCCGTCGCAGGAAATTACAGCTATGCTCTTGAGAAACGCCAGATAGTAGCAATACTTCTCTTTGTCGCATTTTTTGCCTCCCTTTATTTCTGCAATTTCACACTTCCTGCGTGGAAAAGCGGAAAGAAAGCCCTGGTGACAAGACTTGCAGCTATCGCAGTGATCATCGGTGTTTTCTTTGCAGCGTACGTACCTTTTGTACAGAGCGAAAAAACAATTTCCACATACCGTATCTATGACAAGCTTTTCACACCTACAACAATGACCTGGAAGGACGGAACTATTTTCGCATTTATCTATGATATGCAGTTCCTTACAGTGGAAAAGCCTGCCGGATACTCTTCATCTGATATTGCTTCATCCATACAGAATGAGTGGAACGTTTCAAAAACACCTGTAAATGATCTTGATTCCAACAGTTCCGGCGCACTTGCCGCAGCTGTTGCAAATGAAAAAACTCCGAATATCATCGTTATCATGTGCGAAGCTTTTGCTGATCCTGCTGTTCTTGGTGACTTCAAGACAAACGAAGACTACATGCCTTTTATCCATTCTCTGCAGAATGGAGCTGACAACACTATCACTGGATATATGAGTGCCTCTGTCCTCGGCGGAAACACACCGAATACTGAGTTTGAGTTCCTTACAGGAAACACCATGGGATTCCTTCCCGAAGGAAGTATCGCATATCAGCAGTTTGTGACTAACAGGATCGATTCCATGCCGCACTATCTGAAGAGCCTCGGATATGACACTCTCGGCATGCATCCTTACAAGGCCAAGGGCTGGGACAGAAACAGAGTTTATCCTCTGCTTGGTTTTGATAAGTCTCACTTTATAGAATACTTTGAGACAAAAAATCCTACATACGTCCGCGATTATGTATCTGATGAATCACTATTCACTCAGATTGAGAAGGAATACGAGGCACACGGTACTGAAAAGCCTTTCTTCTCATTTAGCGTAACTATGCAGAATCACTCCGAGTATGTAGGAGAATATGACAATTTCCATCCTGATGTGACTATAGATGGTTACAACGGAAAAGATACCCGTATCACAAACTATCTCTCTCTTGAAAAGCTCACAGATAAGGCTTTTGAAAACCTTGTGAACTATTTCAGCAAGCAGAATGATCCCACTGTCATCGTTTTCTTCGGTGATCATCAGGCAAATGACTATGTAGTAGAGCCGATTCTGAATCTTAATGGTAAAAAGAGTGCCGATCTCACATTTGAGGAGCGTACACTTCGCTATAAGGTTCCTTTCGTGATCTGGGCTAACTACGATATCGTGGAAGCAAGCAACGTTGAAACAAGCGCCAATTATCTTGGCAACATGACTCTCAAGGCTGCCGGCATCCCTCTTACAGGATACAGATCATTCCTCGATGATTTCTCTGAGAAATATCCTGTTGTAACTGCTATTCATGCAGTTTCCAAGGACGGAACAGACACAAGCATCTCTGATGCGGGCAATGCTCTTGATGAGTACCGCAAGATGCAGTACTACGAGCTGTTTGATGACAAAGATGACTTTGAATGATAAACAGCCGTGTGATAAGGAATAAAAATGGGAAAACATAACAAAAAAACGAACAGCCGGAGCGCCTTTTCCTTTGACATAAAGGCGCTTTCGGAAAATGTAATTACATACACCAGGGAGCATCCGGTAAAGACCTTTTACATAGCAGCTTTTCTGCTGCCCTTCCTTGCGACACTGCTCCTTTTCATCCTTCGCGGTATCTATCCTTTCGGCGGAGTGACTTTCTTAAAGAAGGACTTTTACCAGCAGTACACTCCCTTCTTCTATGAGTTTGTACGAAAGCTCCGCAGCGGAGATTCCCTTTTCTATTCATGGGATGCAGGAATCGGTGCAAACTTCCTTGCGATATATGTTTACTATCTTGCAAGCCCGTTTAATTTTTTGTCGGTGCTCCTTCCCGAAAGCCTAATTCTGGAATTTATGAGCTACATGGTCGTACTGAAGATCGGCTTCTCAGGTCTCACCATGGCTCATTACCTCAGAAAGCATTTCGGCAGAACAGACTATGCAATGCTGATATTCAGCTTTGCCTATGCTTTCAGCGGATTCCTGGCAGCTTACAACTGGAATGTCATGTGGATGGACGTAATCTTCCTTGCTCCCCTTGTTATCCTGGGACTTGAGGAGATTCATGACGGCAAGAGCCCTGCTCTCTACGCCATCACGATCGCGCTTTCCATCTATTCAAACTACTATCTCTCCATCATGCTTTGCATCTATCTGGTGCTCTACGAGCTGGTGCTGATAGTCACAAGAGGCTTTAATTTCAAGAACCTCATGAAATTCGGCTGGTACTCAGCTCTCGGCGGTGCATTTTCTGCTGTGCTGGTATTCCCGGAAGTAGTTGCACTTAAATTTACTTCATTTACAAACGTAAAATTTCCGAAAAAGCCTGAGATCTACATGAATCCTCTGGAACTTTACGGTCGTCACCTGGCAGGTGTCCAGACAGAGACAGGACTTGACCATTTCCCGAATATCTACTGCGGAATGATCGCAATCTTCCTCGTACTCATCTGGGTCATGACACGCAAGGTTGCTCTTAAGGAAAAGATCGCAAAGTCTATTCTTGCGGCTTTCATCCTCTTAAGCTTCAACCTGAACATGCTGAACTACATCTGGCACGGACTTAACTATCCGGATTCACTTCCGGCGCGTCAGGCATACCTTTACATCATCCTGGTGCTCACCATTGCATATGAAGGATTCACTCATATCCGTGACTGCGGTGATAAACCGTTCTATATATCCCTCGGTCTCGGAGCTGCCGCAACAGCAGTGACTCTTCTCTTTAACCATGATGATGCAATAGATCAGGGAAGTATCGCTTTCACCATCGCATTCGGACTTGCGACCATGATCTTCATGTTCTTCTACCGCACAGCCGGAAAGAAGGATCCCGAAAAGGCGAAGAGCGATATTCAGTTCTTCAAGATCGCGATCATCGCAATGGTCATCGTTGAACTGATTGCAAATACTTTCTATACAAATAACCGTACTATCAAGCGTAAGGATTACTTCGATACACTTGCAGATTACAGAATCCTAAATGAGACCATGCAGCAGAGAAATGCTGATTTTAATGAGCCTCTTGCAAGAGCAGATGAAACAAACAGAAAAATCCGAAATCACTCTATGATGGTTGATTTTTCTTCACTGTCCCTCTTCTCCTCCACGAACAGCGGTCTTGTGACTAAGTTTATGGGACGCTACGGTATCATGAACAGCCGTGTATTCTATCTGTCAGACGGAACAACACCTTTCACTGCTGCTCTCATGGGACAGCACTATACTTATGTGCCATCAAACGGTGTGCTCAGTTCTTCTGATACAACGAAGGAGCTTCAGGTTTCTAATGGTGCTATCCTCTACGAAAATCTGTACACTGTTCCTAACGGATATACTGTAAATACTGCAGAGCGTGACCTTTTCATACCTGCATCAGACAGTGAGAAAATAATCGACGGTAAGCTTAAGGTTCATAATTCCGAGATGGATCCCGTAAAGATGCAGAATGCTCTTGCACGTGAACTTGGAACTGATGAAGCGATCTTTGTACCTTACGCAGGTTCTTCACAGAATAAAAACACCTTAACTGTTACATTTACTGAGGATCAGCATCTTTTTGCATATAATCCTGCAAAGACAAAGAGCGATCTGAAGCTCATGTACAGCGACGGTACTCCTGACCAGACATACAGTGCAAAGAAATACAAATACATTTATGATCTGGGATTCCACGCCGCAGGTACAACAGTCACTATGGAGTACTCCGACGAGGAAAAACCGTCAGAAGCCATCGAGCTCAATCTCTACAGCTTGAACACCACTGCTCTCGCAGACTTTACAGAGCGCCTTAATAACTCTGAGAAGCTGGTAAACATCGAGAAAAAGGATGATTCCCTGACAGGAAATATCCATATGGAAACAGACGGAGATCTGGTCCTCACTGTTCCCTACGAAACAGGCTGGACCCTCTACGTAGACGGAAAGAAATCAGATATCAACCTCTTCGACGGTCTGTGGATCAGCACTCCGCTCACCGCCGGACAGCATACGATCGAGATACGCTTCTATCCCGTAGGTCTCACAGAAGGTCTGCTGGTGACACTGCTCGCCGCAGTACTCATCGCAGTAAGCCTGCTGATTGACAGACGGATCCGGAAAAAAGCATAAAATTAAGAAAAGCCTATGGTCACTGCTTCGTGCAGTCGCCATAGGCTTACTTGTTGCTTATTAAGACTTGACCCTATCAAAATAATACTCTATGTGACTACGTCTGTCATTGAATTTGTAGTTCCATCTAAACTTATTTCCTCAAATAAAATATCCCGGACATACCGCTTCTTTTGCGTATATCCGGGATATATAAATTTATTCTACTGTAATCTGTCCGGTAAAGTTTCCGCTGAATGTAACGATGTTTCCTTCCTGTGAGAACATCTTCTTCGGAACGCTCTTTGCCTTTCCGTTGATCTTTACCTTGATACTCTTAAGTTTTCCCTTTGAAACCTTCTTTGATGCAATATTGCTGTCAGTTACTTTGAAAGCTTCGATATTGATGTCAAATGATTCTGTACCCTTGAAATCTTTTTTTGAAGTCTTTACACCCTTTATAGATTTCAGATGAACCTTTATAGTTCCGACATTTTTGCTTCCTGTAACCTTGAGCTTAACATCCTTTCCTGTATAGGTCTGGCCATTATAATTAATGATAATTCCAAGATCTTCATTTTTGCTGTATTTCTTACCTCTATACGGCAGACTTACAGGTCTGGTCACGATAACTCCGTTTCCGAGATCGGATGTGACTGTATCCTCGGCTTTTTCAGGCTGAGACGGATTAACCGGCTGCGCAGGTTTCTCCGGCTGAGTCGGATTTTCAGGCTGTGCAGGTTTCTCCGGCTGAGTCGGATTTTCAGGCTGTGCAGGTTTCTCCGGCTGGGTCGGATTTTCAGGCTGTGCAGGTTCCTCAGACTGAGCCGGATCTTCTTCACCCGCCTCATAATAGAAGATAACGACATTTGATGAAGCATACTTCAGCACTATTGTCTTTACACTTCTGCTGCAAAGCCTGTATCCATTAATTCTCTCAAGTGAAGCAGGATCTACAGAAATCGCAGCGCCATATGTGCCTGTGCAGAGCTTCTTTGCAAGAATCTTTCCGCTCTTTCTATCTGCCTGAATTACTGTATAGAAAGCATCTGCCTTCTTGTAAGTGCAGATGATATCCTCAACCTTAGAAGATGTCAGAGTAACATCGTTTCCGTTTACAAAAGTATAACCATCAATCGCATCTGCAGCAGAAACTGCATCAACTCTAGAGTTTACCATTCCGAGATGTGTCTCCGGCATGATGATATCATTGCCGTTTTCATCCCTGAAATAAACTGTATAGTACTGATAATCCTTTGCTTTACCCTTTGTAATGGTCTCTTCGGTCTCGTCTGTAACAAAGCTTACAGGTTTCCATGAATCGAAGTAATCATCAGCTTTAAAGCCGAGATCTGCTTCTTTGTCATAGATCTTTCCGCTGTCTGCTACAGAGATTACCTGCTTGGTCTTCTTGTCCTTATTCTTGATCACACGCTTAGCCTGAGTTACGACTTTACCAGCCTCTTCTGTATCATACTCTCTGTAGGATACATCCTGAGGCATACGTCCGCTCATGCTTGTCCAGCCCTGATCCAATACAAGACCGTCTTTAACAATATTAGTATTCTTAAAGATTACCTTAGCCTGAGCATCCCACGGTCTTCCCAAATAGTTTCCGCTTAATGAGAATCCATTCGAAGGTCCTGTAATCACGCAGTTATTAAAGAGATAACCATACTTCGCATCCTCACCTCTGTTTGCTGTGATGTAAGCATGCTTTTTATTCGCATCGCTGTAGCCCTCATACTTAAGTACACAGCTTTCAAAAACATAATCACCATATCCGAAGATATAATCTGTGTTTCCGGCGATAGTACAATTTTTGAAGTATCCTGTTGTTCCCTTGTGAGTGTACAGGGTATCCTGGCTTCCAAGGAAAGTACAATTTGTAAACTCTGTATTTGTCGCATCCACAGCAAGTGCAGTTGCCCGTTCAGTAGCTGCCGTTGTCCTTACATCCGTTCCGGCAGTTCTCTTTAATGTGATCTTTGTATCAGGATAAGCATCTGTTGAAGCCTCTGCGCCATCTGCGATTTCTTCTTCAGTCACGTATCTGTTGAATGAATTTTCAAAAGTGATTCCATCCGCAGCAAAGCCCTTAGCATTGCTCTTTACATGTACGGAAGCACCCCATTTATCAACACTTCCCTTATTCTGCTTATTGTAAGCGGCCTCAGGATCGTAGTAACCCTCTTTTGCGCTGTAATAAACATAACCGATTCCATAGTACCAGGTGAGCTTTACATTTCCATCATCCGCCTTGAAAGTCAGATTCGGTGTATTGATCACGATCTGCTCTCTGTAAGTTCCGGGAGCGATATGCAGAGTGATCCTGTCATTTCCCTTACGTGTTGCAGTTATTGCATCAACAGCTTCCTGCACAGAATCAAAGTTCAATTCCTTATCAGCGTATCCCACATATACATCTGATGCGCTTCCAACTGATGTATATGTCTTCTCTGCATTAAAATACAGATCTTTTTCTGCAAAAGCATCTTTTACAACAATCTTTGTTTTTGTAGTAAATTCCGCGTTATCAACAGCTGCAGTATATGTGCCGTTTCTAAGCTCAGCACTGAACTTCTGGTCCTTAACTTCTCCGATGTAAGTCTGCTTATCCGCTGTATTTGTAAATGTGATCTTTGTTACATTTTCATCCTGCGGGATATTAAGGAGCTTACCATAAACAGCGTAAACTTCTGCTTTCTGAACCGTGAGATCAACATTCTTTTCAGAATCAGCCTTGAGTACACACTCACCGGAAAGCGCGTAATCATAGCAGTTATACAGAGAAATTACATTTTCTGTATCTGCATTAAGCTCTGCTGTGAAATTCCCGTCCTGATCGAAAAGTGCTGTGATCTCACTTCCGGAATTGTCTCTAAATATAATACCGGACTTTGATGTATCAAAACCTTCGTCAAATCCCGTAACTCTGCCGGATACCATTACTGTAGCTCTGCTCTCAACTGAGATATCGTGTGTAGTACGGACTGCCGCATCTGATTCCTTTGCCTTTACTGCAGATGTATCCTCTGTAACTGCGAATCCTGATGCATTTCTGATAGATGCTTTGTATGTATGACCTGCCTTAATATATGCAGCATACTTATTATTAACAGTGTCTACCTCTGCTTCTTTTTCTTCGCCTGATGCAGTATCTGTCAGAACGATCTTATAATTCTCCGGTGCAGAGAGTGATCCGAAATCAACCTTACCCTGAACCACCGTATCTGTACGTCTTACAACTCTGAATACATCGATCTTACCGTTATTTGCTGTTTCGGTATAAATCTTATATGTACCGTCATTCTGTGCTATAAACTCGTACTTTGCAGGTTTTGTGGAAACAGTAAATACCTCATCCTGATCAGAAGTTGTATTTACAAAATGAGCTGTCTCCTCGCTGTTCTTTGAATCCATGTAGATATCAATGATATTTCCAGCCTTAACATTTGCGATCTCTACATATCTTCTGTCAGAACCGCCATTACCGTTTGCATAGTAATAACCGTTTGAAGAATATCCGTCCTCAAATGTATACTTACCCTTTTTTACAGTTGCAGGCTGAGTATTTCCAACACCGTCTGCTGTATAAATTCTGTCACCTGCAGCGTAATTCAGCGTCAGATCGTCTACTACAAGTCTTCCGTTTCCTGCAAATGCTTCGCTGACAGTCTTTACAACAACTGTTTCACCTGTAGTTTTATCAGTCTTAGTCTTATTATATTCAGCAACTAGATCTGCTGCCTTCTCGTACTGATCCGCACTTATGTGGTTTGTTGCACCTGATATGTCAGAAGCCTCTCCGCCAAAATCCCATACATCGATCTCGCCTGACTCCTGAGTATCAAAAACAGACTTCGGATAGGAAGCACTGATGCTGTAAATGTAAGTATTTGCTGCACACTCGATCACAGCATAACCGTAACCTGCATATTCATATGAATAGGAGCTTCCTGATGAATACTCTTCACCGTTTATTGTGATCGCACCCTGAGTATACTTTACCTTGATCTCTGCCTTACCATTTGTAGACTTATTCAGAGGAACCACGATCTTTGTTCCGGCATTTACCTGTGCATCGTCTGTGCCGCCGTTTTCTCTGGGATTGAACTTACCCTTACGTGCATCTACATACAGAGAATGGAAAAATCCATCTTTTCCCTCAAGTCGCTCTGCATCATTCTTTATCGCATCATAGTCTGTAAAATCCCAAACATTATACTCAACAGGATATTCAAACTTTGATGAATAGTCTCCTGAATCTTTTGTATTTCCGGCCTCTTCCTTATTTCCACTGTCTCCGCTTTCTGAGCCGCTTTCAGAACCGGGCTCATCCATATGCTTAACGGAAAGAGATTCAAAATAGGTGTTTTTCAATACATCAAGCTCGATAACCTTCGCTTCACCCTTATGCTCATATGTATATTCATAAGGATTCCAAGAACCTGATACTTCAAATTTTTCCCCGTTTATTTCAAACTGCTCTGCATCTTCATTGTATGCCTTGAGTGTGATGACAGCATCTCCCTTAACCGGGAAGTAAAACTTTGTACCGGTATTTACCTGTGTCCACTGCTCACCATTCGGCGCTGCCTTGGCACCATCTGCTGTTGCATCGATAAACATATTGTCATAAAGATATGTTTTGCCCTGAATAGTTTCATTCAGGCTGTCACTTCCGAAATCCCATGTGCGATCCTCTGCTTTGCTGAGATCAACATCTTCTTCTGCATCAACAGATACAGATACTTCATCCGCATAGACCTTTGTCAGAAATATATCTCCATGTATATTTCCAAAAATAAGCGCCGCGGCACTAAATGCTGCAACGCACCTCACAAACTTTGAACTCCTCATAATAACTCTTTCCTTCCTGTCTCTCACCCAAAACAATGGACATTAATCCATCGGTAGTACTTAGGAATTATTTTGAAATACATAATACAATGTACAGTTTTAAAAACAAACGATACTAATAATACCACAAATTTTTAAATTGTACAGGCTTTAAGACAATTTTGTGTAATGTATACACTTTAAAACAAAACCGGGATAACGGTTTAGTGATCCGTTACCCCGGCTGTAAACAAAAAGAATATATGAGTTATTCAATTCACCTCATTTTGACATCAACATGATTATAAGGTACTTCTATTCCATTTTCTTTCAACGCCCTGAATACAGAAGTGTTGATCTCATCCTTCAGAACCTCGCTCTTTATATTTGAAGGAAAACGTACCGTTGCCCCCATTACAAGTGAACTATCCAGCATCTCAAGAAAATAGACTGTTCTGCTGTTTGGAATATTTTTATCGTATTCATCCGAATTCAGTGTCAGCGGATTATCGCAAATTGTTTTTCTGATAACTTCCTTTGCCTTTTCCACGTCCGACTCTAAACTTATCCGAAACTTAAAAACAACTGATCTTGGCACTTCTCCGAAGCTGTAATTTATGACCTTCATTGAATTTGCCTTGCTGTTTGGAATGATCGCCCTTGTAGTATCAAGAAGTACGATAACTACATGCCTCAGAGTCATTGACTCTACAACCCCCGTGGTACCATCCTCAAATTCTATTCTGGAGCCCACATCAAATGGCTTATAAATGCTTATCTGCAGGCCTGCAAACATGTCCTTTATGGTATCCTGAGCAGCAAATCCGACTATCGCAGCAACAACCGCAGTGCTTCCAAGGAGCGATCGGGCTATCTGCTCACCTCCCAATGGAAGTACTACGAAATAGACGATGATCGCTACTGTTATTGCTCTCTCGATAAATTGAAGGGTCAGACTTTTTCCCCTCTTTTTCTCGAAATAAGATATTATTTTGCTCTTTAACTTCATAAGAAGCATAAAAGCGCAAACGTAGAGACCAAGAAGAATAAGTAAAAAAACTATTCCAACTAATAAAACCTTGATAGCATCACCACTAGATAAACTTGACAGAATTTCAGTGACCTCTTTACTGAATAATTCCATTTTATCATTCATGGATTCTATCTCCTACTTCAGCATCATCAAAGCAGATCTAAACTGCCATCCGGTCCCCTGTACTGAGATTTTCCCAAACCCAGGATCAGTGTAAATATCGGGCTTAAGAAAAGAAGTCCTAATGTAAATCCGATTCCATGACCAAATGCTTTTGAAAGTTTATGTACGTTAATAATGCCGATCACTGAACTTACCAAACTGAAAACAGCTCCCAGGATCGCAAGGATGCCTCCTTCTTCCCCAGCCATACTTGTCAAAACACTTCCTAACACAAGTGTTAACACCATGACCCAGAACATCCTTCCCTTCCACGAGATCTTGAAAAGCACATATGAATTAAGGAACGGTATCAGCGATTTCCAGCCCGCTTCACCAGCCTTTGTAAATATCCTCCAGTTGGCGACCGCCATTATTATGTACCAGCCGATAATGATCGACAGATAAACAGTTAACCCCGCCAATATGATCTGTAACAATGCCTCCATAATCTACTCCCTCCATTTCTGAAAAACTTAAAGATACTGTTTTTTGTCCCTAAACATATATCGGCTGTTTTTCGCAAGTCTTCAACTATGCTTTCTTTTGAACAAATTTCATCCCCTTATATACTCTCACAGGATTTCCTCGTATGATCCTGTTATGCTCCCTCCATGCATCGTTGACCTGTTTTGCCTTATTTTCTGCCTCCTTTTCCTTGAGCATAGCGGCAAGTCTTTTCAGTGCCTTGTTCTTATTATGAAGCTGTGTACGTTCCTCCGTTGAGGTTATTATGATTCCGGTCGGGATGTGTATGAGCCGCATCCCGGTCTCGACCTTATTTACGTTCTGCCCGCCGTTTCCACCGCAGTGAAACCGTTCCCATCTGATATCCTTTTCATCAAAAACAGGTACTTCATCTGCTTCAGGGATTATGCTTACATCTACAAACCAGTTCTTACGTTTATGGTGAGGTCTGAAAGGACTCTCACATATCCACTGAACAGTGCCTTCGAGTTCTGATAAATCTTCCTCCGTACTGAATGTTATAGATACACAGCATCCTGTTGTTCTCGCTTCATGCTTTGAAATTAGTTTTATCTTGTATTCTTTATTCAGGGCTTCATAGAGCTTTACTACCGCAAGCTCGCATTCTGCCGGTCCCTGTCCGGAACTTAACTGTACTATCAATTCTTTTCACCTTTATCCTTGTAGTTATATACAGGTCGGATGACCTTATCAATTCTTACTGTTTCACCGATCACATCCGTGATCTCATTGATCGCTCTATACGCAAACGGTGCCTCATCCAGAGTCTCCTTGCATATACAGCTTGTGTAGATTCCCTTCATTTCTGACTTATAGGAAGACACGGTAAAATGCGACTTCACATCCTCACGCTTCATGATCCTGCCTGAACCGTGCGGCGCAGATGTATTCCAGTCAACATTTCCAAGCCCCGTTCCGAGAATGATTCCGTCACGCATATTAATCGGAATAATCACTTTCTCATCTTTTTTTGCTGAGATAGCGCCCTTTCTGAGCATTGGTGCATCGAAAAGATTCAGCGTTTCCTCCGAAGTATCCACATAGTTATGAATGCATTCATAGGAATCGAGAGCCTTCCACTTCATTCCCTTCAGCAGTTCTGAAAGTATGATCTCTCTGTTAAGAGACGCATATTTTTGTACAATGACAAGATCGTGAATATAGTCATGCATGAGTTCACCTTCAAGCCAGGTAATCTCATAAGGAATATCGACACCTTTGTTTTTCAGATATTTCTGACCTTCATTTAGGTAGTGCTCAGTAACTTCTTTTCCAAGATGACGGCTGCCGGAATGGATCACAACATACAACGATCCATCATCGTCCTTATCAGCCTCTATAAAATGGTTTCCACCTCCAAGTGTTCCAAGGCTCTGAACCGCTTTTTCCGTCCTAATATGAGATGCACATCTGAGCACAGAAAAATCGAAGGTCTCAGCCATGTGATGAGCCTTGTTTCTGATATTGAATCCTGTGGGAACATTTTCCCTGATAACACTGTCAAGCTTCTGAAACTCAATCTTTTTACCCTTAATCTGTGCCAGAGTCATACCGCATCCTATATCAATCCCGATAAGATTTGGCATGATCTTATCACCGATTGTCATTGTGAGCCCGATGGTTCCCACTTTTCCCGGATGCACATCAGGCATAACTCTGATGCGGCATCCCTCAGACGCAGGCTGATCACATATCATATGAAGCTGCGCCTCAGCATACTGATCAATCCCGCTTTCTTTAGCTGTATAAATCTGAGCCGTAGTATAGGCTCCTGTAATGACTTTATTCATATACCTTTCCTATCTTTCTGCACGCGAAATAAACGTATCCGTGCAGATACGATCAGGTATAGGTATCACTGTTAATCTACTCTGCAAAAAATGGACAGACCTGTCCCGTTAAACGACAGAGAAAAGGATAGCCATACCTCTGAATCCATTGCTATTGTTACTGAAGTTATTAAAATCATTATTCATCATAGTTATGACCTCCTTTCCTCTGATAGAATCAAAAATTGTTACTTCAAGAAAATACCACCGTAAGCAAATAATTGCAAGTCAGTTTCAAAACCTGTATCTCTTCTCGGAAAAAGCAAACCGTTCATTCGGCTATATATTTAACTCCGCATCCAAGGTTTCAATGATTAAGACTTGAAAAATAGGTTTGAACTGCTATAATTTAGATAAAGAAAGAGCGGTTATCCCCGTGCTTTCAGTCAAGTTAATAGTTAAGAAATAAACCGCTCAACTTGTCGAAGGTAGGGGCGGTTATTTCTTTATCTTTAAAGCCAACGTTATAACTGCACATAACATGATTACAAAGGTAAACATCTATATCTTGCGAAATTGATTTTTCTTTTATCGCTATATGTTGTTGTGTTTTGTGTTTTTGTCGCCGACTCTTTTGCTTTTTATAACTTTTTTTCTGAAAGTTTCTTACACTATTCCCCTGTATATATTGTCATTTACGATTTTCGTGATAACAACAAATATCCGGCTTTTCTCATTCAGCTGTCCTTTATTTACCGTTTTCATTTTAATATCAGCCACCGTAATTCCTTTCCCATATTCATACATCTGACATGAAAATTATAAAAAACGGGAGCGACACAATATGTCACTCCCATCAATATCGTCGATATTAACCGCGTCTATGCAATTATGAAATTACAATCTTTTAACTCACGTTACAACCAACAGATCCGGTTCAACATGGCATTTTAGGAAAAGAACCTCAACGCCTGCGTTCTTTGCTTCTTCCAGAGCAGTACCAAATTCCGGATGGGTATCCACATTTGCCCTGACTTCTGAGACTCCGTCCACCTGGATCACAAACGCCAATATTGCTTTATAGCCTTTTTCAACAGCTGCTGTAAGCTCACGAAGGTGTTTTACTCCACGCTCTGTTGGTGCATCTGGGAAATAACCGACTCCATCAATTTCAAGCGTGCATCCCTTTACTTCCATAAGGTATTTTTCGCCGTCACATTCCATATAAAAGTCGATTCTGGAATCGCCGTATTTATACTCAGGAATAACCTTATCATATCCCTGTGTATCCAGCCATTCTTTTGCAACTTTATTAGGAGCCTGACTATCAATATTGAAAAGAGCGCCTGTTGATTTTCTCACTGCCACCAGATCGTATCTTGTCTTTCTTCCGGGAGTCCCGGGTTCCGTGAGCCACACCTCACATCCCGGTATCAGCAGTTCCCTGCATCTTCCGGTATTTTTGACATGTACTGTTTCTTTATGCCCGTCTATGTCCACTTCAGCAATAAAGCGGTTAGGACGCCGGAGAAATGCGGCGCGGGTTATATTTTCATATCTCATTATTATTCAGCATAATAAATGTAATTCGCTTTTCTCGGAGCTGCGTCTTTTGCGGGTTCTGCTGCGTATCCCAGTGCGCAGTGTCCGATACCTTCGTAATCACCTTCGATGCCGAGCTTCTTCAGGATCGATTTTCCAAAGTCAGACTCAAATTCTTCCTTTGCTCTGTGGATCCAGATGCTTGATACGCCAAGGCTCTCTGCTGCATTCATGAGATTGCCCATTACAAGAGCGCCGTCGTATACATGTGTAGGAATATTCTTATCTGCAAGGACGATAAGGATCACCGGAGCTCCATAGAAAGGATCAAAGTCTCCATTCCAGCCGCCGATCTTTCTATTCTCCTCAGAAATCTCATCTCTGAGCTTTTTATCGGTAACTGCAATGATTATCGGGCTCTGCTTTCCCATTCCGGTAGCTGCATATGTACCTGCCTTGAGAATTGCATCCAGCTCCTCTTTCTTTACCATATCAGGCTTGAAATTTCTACAGCTTCTGCGGGTCTCCAATACTTTCAATGTGTCATTCATGCCTTAATATCTCCTTTCGAGTGTGTTTATTTAAACTATAGCACCCACAAGTATTTATCACAATCTCATTGTTTGCAATTTATAAATCTTTTATTACTTAGTATACACAGAGTATTTCCTAACTGCTCAAAACCGTGATAACGATCGGCGAGAGTCCCGCCTGTACGATTTTCTCCAGTTCGACTTCCATAACAGCCTGTCCGGCAGTGACACTTTCTCCTTCTTTTACTAAAGGCTTGAGCCCCTTTCCGTTAAGTGTAAACGTATCGATCCCCACTAAAAGTATTATCTCCGTACTGTCATCGATCCTGAACGTAATCGCATGTTTTGTATCAACGATTTCCGAGATCACTCCATCGCAAGGTGCAAAAATATGTCCATTCTCAGGCATGATCCCCACGCATCTGCCGATAACTCCTGACGAAAACATAATGTCGGGAATACAGTTCATCGGAACAGTCTCACCATCTGCCGCAGCCGCAATAGATAAATTGCTCTTGCCGCGACCGCCTGTTTCCATCAAAGCTTCACCTGCATGGACGACCCTAGATTTTTTTCTGCTGAGACGTGCAAAGGCAGTTGAGCGCCAAAATGCCACCTGCTCATCAGAAAGAGACGCTTCGATATTAAGTCCCTTATCACCATAGAAAATGTTGGTGATAACATATCCGCCTGCATAACTGATCACCAGAGCTATCAGATAACACAATATGCTGATAACGCGGCCGCCCCGACCGGCTGTCATCATAAACGCACCCATGAGACCGGATGGACCCCAGCCTGTCGAAGCCACACCTGTAAGCATGATAAATGCACCTCCAAAGCCAGCCCCCAGTCCCGCTGTGAGGAAAGGCACTCCAAGCGGAAGTGTTACTCCGTAGATCAGCGGTTCACCTACGCCCATTATTCCCGCAGGAAGAGCGCCGGCGATCACAGAGCAGAAATCATTGTTGCCTGCCTTTCTTGCTTTTTTCCAAAGTGCCAGTGCCGCACCGACCTGTCCCGCGCCTGCCATTGCAAGTGCCGGATAGAGCGTGACATACCCAAATTCCTGCAGCTGAACACTATAAAGGGCAACCATACCATGATGCATACCTGTAGCCACCAGCGGTAAAAAGAAGGCGGAAGCCAGATACCCTGAAATAGCTTTAATAAATATATTTCTGGAAAGGCACGCCCTACTGAACATCCATACAATTCCCTCTGAAATATATCCATACAGAGGCATGATAAAAATGATATATGGAATGACACACACTATCATAGTGATGACCGGTGTAAAGACTACATCGACAGAACGAGGCATTACAGATCGGATTGCTTTTTCCACACTGGCGATCAGCAGTGCACCAACGAGGACCGCCATGATCCCGCCTTTTCCGCTTCGAAGGACTGAATCCAGCGGAACCTCATTATTATAAAGACCAAGTATCTCCGCTATCACATTTATCCCATCCATAGATGTGATCATTCCAAGCATACCGCCGAGGATCGGTGTACCTCCAAACCTCTCACACGCACGATATCCAGCCCACGCCGTCAAAAATGTCATGACCGACGTATTTATAAGTGACAATATCTGGTAGATAAAGTTCCACACATCATGCTCTGCATAGTCCGGGATCATTTGAGCTATGAGCGACACAAAACCACCGCAAAGTCCCGCACAGATAATACCCGGCAGCAGAGGAATAAATATTTCTCCTATAGTTTTCAGGACATTCTTCAGCCTGTTCATTTTCATTATCAAACCTCCGGCAAGATGATAATTCTCTTACGCATTTACTCCGTTATAACGTAAGCACAGCATGGTGATGTCATCGAACTGTTCCGCTCCATTTACAAAACCGTTTATGTCATTCATGACATTTGACAGTATCTTTTCCGGTAGCGCATCCGGTTCACTGTTAAGCGCTGCCAGCATGCGTTCAGTTCCATAAAGCTCCTGATCAGAATTAGTTGCTTCTGCAACACCATCCGTATATACGAAAAAGCTGTCTCCCGGCTCCATTTGAAATTCATGCTGTCTGAACTTTAGTCCTTCCATCGTTCCGATCGGCACCGAATGTTTGTATACTATCAGCTCATAGCGCCCATCCGCGCGACGGACTGCGGGATGCTCATGACCGGCATTTGCAACAGTTCCCTTACCTGTAGATATCTCAAGCACTGCAGCCCATAGCGTTACAAAAAATCCCTCTTCATTACTTTCGCAAAGCTGATTATTAACACTCTCAAGAGTTTCTGAAACACTATTACCGTTCTGAAGACCTGATTTTATAAGGACACGGCTAACCATCATGAGTAAGGCTGCCGGAACTCCCTTTCCGGACACATCCGCCATTACAAGACCGATATGATCATCATCTATCATAAAGAAATCGTAAAAATCTCCTCCAACCTCTTTTGCAGGAGTCATGCTGGCATAAAGACAAAATTCTTCTCTATCCGGAAACGGCGGAAAAAGCCTCGGAAGCTGACTTGCCTGAATCTTACTAGCCATTTCCAGCTCTGCACCGATTCTCTCTTTTTCAGCCGTAACTCTCTTTATCTGATCGATGTAGAGCGAGGTACGTAACGACTGCTTTGCAAATGCTTCCGCAAGAACCTCTATCTCATCTCCGGTCCTATACACATTTTCCATTTTGAACTGCCGGTGCCTTAGTCCCTGAGATGCCACACGCCTCGTGATAGTATTCAGAGGATCGATGATTCTCCTGGAAATAGAATAGGCTGAGATCATACCTGTGACTACGATAAATACTACCAAGATAAGCAGGATATTTCTGGCATGGAACATCTTTTTCCTAAAAGAAGCCATCGCACTGCTCTGAATCTCCTCATACTTATCCTGTAGTCCGTTTTCCTCAAATACCTGCCTCTGCATCTCATAGGTGTCATCGACTAACTTTTCTACTCTGCTGGTCTGGTAAAGAAAGACTGCTGTGTAAGCTGCTATGATCAATACGATCGTAGCCAGCATCATACCGAATATTTTTTGCCGGATTCCACCCCTAAAAATACCAATCCTATCTCCCATCTATACTCCTCCCTATTAACACCCTTCTCACTGCAAATATTTCGACATTTTAGTCCTATATATATTTCGTACAAAAAAATGTCTAATACAATCCATATTAATAATACTATGACATTTAATCTAATCAAAATTTTTTTCATCATTTTAAATTATTTCTTCAAATATATATCTGATTTTCTCTCTTATCTAATCGACATATTCTATTTTGTCGATAATAACTTAGAAAGGGCTTCTGAGCGTAAATACAGCATCTGCTGGAAAGAGAGGACATATGAAAGTTCGCAAAATAGGGATTAGTAAGCAAATGATCATTGCAATAATCGCTCTGTTTCTGATCGCTGATATCATTCTCGGTTTTTTTATCTACAATAAAGCAAACAAAATACTTTTAGAGCAGATCAAGGACAAATCAGAAAGTATCGCTCAGGTCACTGCCTCCCTTGTAGACGGTAATGTCATTGCCTCTGTCCAACCGGGTGATGAAACAACTGATGACTATATAAAAGTCAGCCAGCTCATCTCCACGATAAAGGAAACATCAGGAGTGGAATTTGTCTATACAGGACGCAGTTCCGCAAACGGTTCTCTGGAATACGCAGTTGATGAACAGTTGGCTGATGCTTCCATGATCGGAGATCCACTTACAAATGAAGATATCCGCCAGGCTCTGTCCGGTTCTGTTGTGTCCAGCAAAACTCCCTATACCGACGAATGGGGAAGACATATTTCTTCTTTCTGTCCAATATACGTTGATCAAAAAGTTGTCGGCGCAGTAGGTGTCGATGTCAGCATGAGCTGGGTCGATCAGCAGACCTCTGAACTTATCGCAACAATAGTCCTGATCTGCACTATTGTTCTTTTTATATCTGCGTTCATACTGTTCTTCATCGGTCAGGCTCTGCGCCATAAATTTGTAATACTGAATGATAAGATCGTAGAACTCACCGCAGGAGACGGTGACCTGACACGGCAGATTGAGATCACCTCCGGAGATGAATTTGAAGTGATCGGAAACAACATCAATGGTCTGATCTCATTTATCCGTGAAATCATGCTGAGTATTAAAAATGACTCTCACCAGCTGAATGATGCTTCAAATAATATCGCTGATAATGTCAAAAATGCTACTCAGGGTGCCCAGTCCATTTCAGAGACCATGACCGATATGAGTTCGATGATGGAAAATACCTCTTCCTCTCTGAATGAGATGACCGGAGTAATGACGAGCATCACAGATTCCTTCAAGGATATCGTGGAAGAAATTGATTCAGGACGTGCTTTTTCGAAGGAAGTCCGTTCATCTGCATCAGAAACCGGTAAAGCCGCCGGTAAAGAGCGGAGCAAGACCGAACATGAAGTTGCTGTTATCTCCGAATCTGTTTCAGAAAAAATTGAGCGCTCAAAGGGCGTAGCAAAAATTGATAGTCTTACCAAAAACATCATCGCTATTTCGAACCAGACAAATCTGCTGGCACTAAATGCCTCGATCGAGGCTGCACGTGCAGGAGATGCAGGCCGCGGTTTTGCCGTTGTTGCTACCGAGATCGGAGAACTCGCGACCAATTCTCAATCCGCAGCAAGCGAAATACAAGCTGTATCTGCAGAAGTTATTTCTGCCGTAAACGAGCTGTCTTCCGAGGCCCAGTCACTGCTCGACTTTGTTGAACATACCACAATGTCCGGCTTCGATAAACTGGTAACGATCAGTGATGATTATCTGAAATCTGCAGAACGCATTGACGAATTGATGGAGCACATCGCTGACTCTACCGATAAGCTTCAAAAAAATGTCACTCTGATCGAGGAGTCCACAGAAACTATAACCGCGGCTGTAGAAGACACGACAAAGGGCATCCTGAATGTTACCGAGAAGTCCGTAGAAATGACCGATAACATGTCCGAGATAGACACCGATGCCGATGCAAGCCGTAACCTCTCTGATCAGCTTCAGGCAGAGGTCGGAAAATTCAAACTTGAATAAACAAAGTTTTTCTGTATCTTGATCTACGATAAAAAAGGTCTTTCGGATAGTTTTCTCCGAAAGACCTTTTTCAAATTTACCTATATTTCATTCAGCATCTTTTCGGCGTCATCTGCTGCCTTTACCTTATCATTTGCTCTTATGATAATTCCTTCTTCATCAATGAGATACGTAGTTCGTACAACACCCATCGATACCTTTCCGTAATTTTTCTTTTCCTTCCAAACGTCATATGCTTCTATAACTTTCCGCTCAGTATCAGAAAGCAAAGTAAATGCCAGACCATGCTTTTCCTCGAATTTTTTATGAGAAGCGACTGAATCTTTACTCACGCCGAGCACAACCGCTCCTTTTTCGGTAAACTGCGGATAGCGGTCAGAAAATCCGCACGCCTGCTTCGTACAGCCCGGAGTATTATCTCTCGGATAGAAATACAGTATCACTTTCTTTCCCCTGTAATCTTCCAGTTTGTGCATGACCCCATTCTGGTCCGGCAGCTCAAATGCAGGTGCCTTTGTTCCAACTTCAAGCATAACGATACCCTCCTTATCTGTTATAAAATAACCCGCCTATCGTATTCCCTGTTAAAAAACTGCTTTTTATAGATTATTCCATCTTAAGTTATATGGATGTTCTTTTGCTGTATGGAAAATTCGAACCATCAAGCCAAATCTCATATTGATAATACGATTTGGCCCGATAGTTCATTATCATTTTTCAAATAACTCGTCTAAGATGACCTGATTGCCTGCAATACCACTATAAATATTTTTTTAACTCCGTAAGTAGTTATAAAAGTAAGCTGTATAGATTTTTTGCAACCTGTGACATTCACAAATCGATCGATCTTATTTCGAAGTATTTTATCGTATGAATTATCAATCTCATATTCATCATATGAAAATTTGATTTCGCATAGATTTAATACCCTGTCGCGCCTACCAATAATCAGATCAATTTGTGCTCCCTGCTGCTCAGAACCATTTTCATCTCTGCCAGCTTTTACCGACCATATTGATTCTTCTGAAAGAACGCCTGATATTCCTAACGCCTTTTTGATCTGAGAAATATGGTTTTTACATAGTTGTTCGTAAGTAAGTCCTGCCCAAGCTCTTTTCGCCGGATGATCCAAATATATATTAAAACAGGTATACGGGCAAGAACTGTTCGGCCAAATGTGTGTATTAAAATCACTTTTGGCAAGTCGGTTATAAAATTCCACTCATTCATCCAAGAGCCTGCGCAGGATCTGTTCTCTGTTATTGATAAACATTTTTGTCAACTTATAGCTGTCTGTTTCCTCATAACTGCATGAATGAATCTGCCCATCATCAAATGAGAGAATTTCCGCATCAGGTATTCCCAACAAAATCGGGGAATGTGTCACAATGATAAACTGCGATTCTGCTTTGGCACATTCTGCGATCTCGAGAAGCAATGTAAGCTGTCTCTGCGGTGACAGTGCTGCCTCAGGCTCATCCAGAAGATAAACACCATTTGACTTGAAATTGCTCTGAGCCATTGCAAGGAAACTCTCACCATGGGACTTTTCGTGAAAATGTTCGGGCCTCCCACCCGGTCCGCGACTATACTCATCCTCAGCAGTTGCAACATTATAAAAGCTCTCTGCACGAAGAAAATATCCCCATCCCGGCTTATGTATCCCCTTTACCAGACGAACCGCATCACACAATTCCGAGTGAGAATCATACGTAGAGAAATTATAATTCTTTGTTCCACCTTCAGGATTAAATCCATAAGCTACTGCAATAGCCTCCAACAGAGTAGACTTTCCGCTGCCGTTTTCTCCCACAAAAAATGTAATCGGTTTATGAAATTCAAGATGATCCAATCCTGCTATCGATTCTATCCTTCGTAGATAACTTCGAGGCTCTATCTTATTCCAGTCAATATTAAGCCCCTTTACATGTAACTGTTCATCATTATCAAAATTACAATTTATTGTACTTTGTGCTTTTCCCCTTGCATTTCTCAACCGGATATTTCCTCTCATTCTTGTCAATCTTATCTCTCATTCTAACCTCTTCACGTAATCAAGTTCAATATCATATCCTAAGACTTACTATTTGCTGTCATATGACTTGCTCGTAGAAATGTAAATTTGATCAGCACAGCCATACGCAGCTCCCGCCCTGAGACATTATCATACTTAGCGTCCACTTGGCAGGCGAGGCAGGAAGCGCGAGCATAGCTCAGGCGCGGAGAGCACTGTTTGAAGGCACTTTGAGCAACGCCCGAAGGGCAAATGTCCCAGGGCGGGAGCGTCACTATCTGCATAAAACCGCCCCGACTCAATACCCGAGCCGGGGCAGTCAGAGCATTATGCGTTTTTCACGATCACCGCTAAAATGCGGTTATCTGCAGTTGTAAGTTCAAAGGAATCCATCTTCTTTTTGATAAATTCCATTGCACTGGTCTCCTGAGAGGTAAAATCAGCATTATCCGAGCCGCCTTTGAAAGTCACGCTCATTTCCAGCTTAAACGCTCGCTCCTTGCTCACGGAGCATACGGACCGTATCCTGCCGCCCTTGGAATATCTGCATAACAGCGCAAAAAGCTCCTCCGATGCCACCAGGATCTCTGCGTAGCTCTTTCCTTCGATATTATTCTGCTTCATCTGAAGCTTAAGGAATCCCTGTAGCTGAGAATAGTTGTTCATTACCGGTGTAAGGATCATCTCCGCAAGTTCCTTATTCGGACGCATGTACTTCATCGCAACGATCAGGATATCCTGCTCGATCTTATCACCGCCGCTGAAGTTCACAATATCACTCTCTATGCGTCGGAGATTGTCCTCAACACTCTCACTCCGGCTCTCAAACTGTTCCATGATGCGGATCAGATTATCCATGGGATAACCCGCTGCCGCACCGCCTGCAAGACTCGGATCCAGCTTTCTGTCAATGAGGTAGATCCTGTCATACTGCCTGAGCTCGATCCGCTCAGGAATATAGCTCACATTCTCTGTGATACCGAGAGATTCATAAACTCTTCCCGACAGATTAACGGCTCTGGCTCCCTTCCTCATGATATATGGAGGCGCACTTCCGCAGTTAATATACGTAAACGACCCATTCTCCGGATCTATCATGCCGAGGAACAGCCTGATAGGATGATCAGGTCCCACGTTTCTGAATATCTGGGCATTGATCCTTGTCATGCTGTCCTTGAGGTCACTGTCTGTCATCAGGTAACTTCTGAGGACTGCATGAGTGATAACGAGATACGTCGCAGCAACCATCCCCACTTCATCGCTGGACGCTGTGATCATATATATCCGTCCAAGCGGATCCTCAAACCAGTCGTAAAAATCACCCGTAGAAGTCCTGAATTTCACAACACGTCCATCAATGTCCAGGTACAGCTCATTCTTTTTGTTAAAAGGTTCCGGCAGGATAGAAGCTCTCATCTCTGATGCCATCCTGTACTCTGTTAAACGCCTTTCCTCTTCCGCTGCCCGTTCTATCTGCTCAGTAGTATGTTTCCTGATATTATCTGACAGATGAACAAAAGAGTCATACAAAGTCTCGAGCTCATCATTAGTTTTGATCTTCTTGTCAAAAGCCGAACCTGAATAGCTTTCGGAATAATCCTCCACCTGCTTCGTCATGATCTGTATAGGTCTGACGACAATAAATTGTACAATTATCAATAGCAGGGCGACCAGACAGATCATAACCATGCAGAACTGTCCGACCAGAAAATTTCTCAACCCCTTAGTACTCTCCGTCATTATGAACTCATTATTCATGGGAAGTGTCACGTAGGAAATTCCGCACACTTTGTCATTGATAATGATAGGATGCATGACAGAAAGCAGTTTTAATCCTGTGCTTTTTTCGTATTCTTCATCCATATACGAAACAGGAGTCTTGTCTCTGATGACGATTCCCGCATTCTCAATATCAATTTTTTCCAGCTCGATCCAGTCCCGGTATGTCATTCTATCAAGATCGCCCCCGGTTCCGACAACCAGATATGTACTGTATCCGTCTTCCACTTCCTCAAAACCGATAACGGCGATCATACTCATACTCACAGATTCCTTTATCGCTGCGATATCATCCTGAAGCTCTTTATAGTCATTAATATCAACATCTTCTTTATTCTCTGTCAAAAACTGCGGATAGTTATCCTCAACGATATCCGAAATATACGATGCGATACCGCTTTCAAATCCCAGATTCTGGTTTAAGGCAGCGCTCATAAACATTCTATAACTGGATTTTCCGATCAAAAAGATCAATATTCCGGAAAAAGTGAAGAGCAGCAGTAAAAGTTTCAAATTTAAACGTAATATTTTCTTTTTCTTATCTTTCTGCATAATCCTGCCTCTGTTTATGCGGATTTATTCTTCGCCTTTTTACCTTTTTTAGGATCAGCTTCATCATCAAGATCGCTGAAGAGCGGTTTCAACCCTGACTTTTCTTCTTCATCATCAAGATCGCTGAAGAGCGGTTTCAACCCTGACTTTTCTTCTTCATCATCAATATCACTGAAAAGCGGCTTCAACCCTGACTTTTCTTCTTCATCATCAATATCACTGAAAAGCGGCTTCAACCCTGATTTTTCCTCTTCATCCTCAAGATGCGGAAAATCAGCCTCAGCTTTCTTGTTTACATCTTTAGCAGAACCTTTATCCAAAATTTCTGCTATATCTGACATATCGTCATCTTCAGATTTCTTTGCTATCGGCTCAATATCACTGAAAAGCGGTTTTAATCCCGACTCTTCAGTCTCTTCATCCAGATCCTCAAGCTCAAGTCCATCCTCATCATCAATATCGCTGAAAAGCGGCATCAGTCCAGATTCCTCGATTTCTTCATCCTGTGCTTTTGATTCTGTATTACTCTGCTTTGTCGGATTTTTCTTCTCGGCTTTCTTTGCTTTTTCAGCTTCACGCCTTGCATCAGCTTTCTTATCCAGTTCGTCCTTTTCAAACTTCTCGCCCTTCATGGACGCTACACCTTCGCGAACCCTCTGCCCGGCTCTGCTGTGCTTTATCCTTCCGGCAAGATCTGTTCCCTCTTCCTTCCGTTTATTCCATTCCTCCTGTCCATGAATAAGTGTGCCCGCGCCGTTATAAACAGCTTTTGCACCCTTGCTCAAACCATTTCCGATAGCCTTTGCCGCTTTCTTTCCGTCATTCAGAAGCTTGGAAGGATCGTCTGCGTATTCCTCTATCTTCTTTCCAACCTTGTTTATAACTGTATCACCAAGCTTTTCCAGGCCGTTAGAGAAAACATCGGTAAGTTTTCCAAAGAATCCCTTCTTTTCATCCGTCTTCTCTTCTTTCTTATCGTCGCTGTCAGCGTCTTTCCCATCATTCCCGTCCTTGCCGTCTTTTCCATCTTTACCGCCGCCATTAAAGAGACTTGACAAACCTTCAAGGCTGAACTTATTGGAGAAGATCTGGATCATAGGCTTTGCTTTTTCATCACTGTTAGCCTTTGCCTTCTTATCATCATCCTTCGCTTCGTCTGCACTTTCTCCGCCCTCAGCTTCCTTTATTTCCTTTTCTAAAACTTCAGCCGCAGTCTGCTTCTTTTCTTCAGATTCTTCTTTTTCTTCAGCTTTTTCCTCTTTCTTTTTTACCTCTGCATCTCCTGTTGCCTCTGCTTCCTGCTGGATTTCTATTCCTGTAGATGTTTCATCTTTTTTCGTTTCAGAGGTTTCTGAAGAATCCTTCTTCTTAGCTTCTGCATCACCTGTTTCTTCTGCCTGAGCCTGTATTCCCTCTTCAGTAGTTTTCGGCAGCTCATCTGTCTGAGTTTCCGCATCTTTTCTATCAGGCTCAGATGTCTGTGTCCCGGCAGAATCTGCTTCCGGTGCTGAAGTCTGTGTCGCAATATCACTCAGTGCAGAATTTGGGGCATTGTTGTCCTCTGCCTTTATCTCATTTCTTTGCGGCTTATTATTTATGTCCTCAGACTTTCCTTCCGTCTGCTCCTTTACAGCTTTTTTTAAAATATCCATAAACGGCATAACAAACCTCCATTATTCATCATCTCAAAGTTTACAAACAGCGCATAACTCTGTTTCCTTTGAAATCAGCGACTTCCTCGGGAGAAGCTTTTCACATAATCTTATAGCCCCCTTTGATATCGCATCTATGGTAAGTAAAGTATCCTTTGGATACTGCTTCTGTGCTTCAGTAAGAGCGAGGCTCAGCAGCCTTATTGACGGTCCCTTGCCTCTGTATTCAGGCGGAGAATAAAGTCCTGCAAGCCGGAGACCCGAAGCATTCTCCTCACCGATCAGAACGCCCGCAATTTTTTTACCATCTGCAATGAGGAAAGAAATGTCTTTAAGCGGTTTCCTCACATTTAATACATTCACATATGCAGGCAGTTCATTCCTGCTGCACATCCCCCTGTAGGTTTCCATGAGGTCAGACGGAGCATCATTAAAGGTATAGTCCTTAAAAGGTATATCAGGATTCGGTATCTCTGGAATATCACCGACCGCAATGGTAAATCCGTCTGCCGATGCCTTCGGTTCTCCGAATCCGGATCTCGTAAGGATACTCTCATGGTTACTGAGAGTCTTCCGTGTATAGTGCGCATATATCTCAGTCACACCTTCTTTACGGGCAGTGTTTATGAGTCCTTTCAGGATATAGACCGCGAGACCTATATTCCTGAATTCAGAATCCACATAAATACTCCTAAGCTCAATAGCATCACCATAGCGCTCTGCCACGGCTGTCCCGCAGATCGTATTCCTCCATACAGCAGAAACTGCCAGAGTATCCCTGTCCTTCAGGAGATATATTAAATTTTCCGGGATATATGAATAGTAATTTGTCATATCATCCCGCACACGCACGAGGTGCAGAGAATTTCCCATATCAATATCCTTATTCATCCAGCAGGTCTGCGTACTCCGCCAGAGTTTCGCGGACTACAACGATACCGTTCTTTCGCATCTCATCAACCGCCGCATTTATCATGTGGCGCATTGATACAATGGTTCCTTCCTCTGCTGCGAGGAACGATGCAGAGAGGACGATATTTTTGATATAACCGCCGGACAGCTCAAATTTTCCGGCGATGAACTTCCAGTCAATGTCATCAGATAAAGGCATGCCCTTAGGAAATGTCCTGTGGAAGATTTCCTCTCTGGACACTTTGTCCGGGAACGGGAAATGGACCACAAACGTTATACGCCTGAGGAACGCTTCATCGATATTCTGTAAAAGATTTGTCGCAAGGACGCAGACACCGTCGTATTCCTCTATCTGCTGTAAGAGGTACGCAGTCTCCACATTCGCATTACGGTCATTAGAATCCTTTACTTCCGAGCTTCTCTTTCCAAAAAGCGAATCACACTCATCGAAAAACAGGATACAGTTCGAATTTCTTGCTTCTGAAAAGACCGCCTGAAGATTTTTTTCTGTCTCACCAATATACTTACTAACTATCTGTGACAGGTTTACCTTGTACATCTCCATGTTCAGTTCACGTGCGATTATCTGGGCGCACATGGTCTTACCTGTTCCCGGAACACCTGCAAAGAGGATAGATACGCCTGTTCCGTATGTGAGCTTTTGGCCAAAACCCCACTCACTGTAGATCTTGTGGTGGTATTTCACATGGGCTATAGCCTGTTTCACGAGACGCTTTATTTCATTCGGGATAACGATGTCATCCCATGTGTATTTTCCTCTGACACGCCGTGCCAGCTGATCGAGTTTTGTGACTACTTCTCCGTAGCAGCATTCACTGATAGTCTGCGGATCGAGGGGTGTCCTGTCTACTTCATAGATGCCCAGGGCTCTCCTGCACGCATCACGTACCTGCATGGGTGTAAAGTGAAATTTCACCGCTATCTCATCAACCGCCGTGTCTTTACTTAGTTCCACATCCTTAAATCCGTACTCAAAAAGCACTATCCTTTCATCAACCGTGGTATCTTCAAGCTCGATACTTATCGCTGAAAGTGATAAGTGCAGATGAAGTATCTTTTCCGACAAGAGGAAAAGCGGTGATTTCCTTGGCTTAAGCTTTTCAAGCGCAGCTCTTAGCTCATTTACAGGCGGTACAGGATTCCCGTCTTCGTACTCTTCCATGCCTTTTATCACGAGAACCGCGTCAAAGAGCCGGCTCAGCATGTCTGCTTCATGAAGAGCTGCGGTTTTATTATCAGAAAACTCGAGATCCGCCACCAGTGCTGATGAGCCATTACGCATCGCTGCACTGACTGCCTGATATTCCCGCCCGATACCTTTTCTGCCGGATATCATCACCGCACTGTCCGTTATATTAAAAACAGTATCCAGTCTTTTTCCTGTCTCACGCCTTATGAGAAGAGGCATCTCCTTCCCTGCCTTATGGAGAGAAAATCCATCAGGCATAAGCTCACTTCCAAAAAGAAATCCGATGACTTCCTTTTTAAGAGCCAGAAGTCCTTTTTTCAGCAGGCTGTCATCAAAAAGTGATAAAAAAGGTGACGGCTCTATAAACTTCCTCTTCATTTCAGGAATCGGGATCTCATCACCGAAAAGATCTGATACGAAGGATACTTCCGGATTTTTCCGCGCTACATCGTCCTGCAGGTAAGCATCTATCTTTCGGTATTTATCCGCATTTTCTGAAAAAAAGCTTAGGAGTACTGTACATTTTTCTGCATAGGAAAGCTCAAACCTGCTGAATAAACGCACGAATGGAAACGCATCAGGGTCAGTCGCCCTTAATCGGCTCTCTACCACATCCCTTGCGGCTTTCATGTCCCGCCGCTCATTTTCGTCGCACTTATCCAGGAGCCGTGCTTCCGAAGCCTTCGACAGATTATGCTCAAACTCATGGCGGGTCACCACGAGTCCCAGCATATTTTTCATATCATTTTCAGGTCCGACCCACTGATGGTACTTGTAGTAGAGAAAGAGCCTGTGATCTATCTCTGCTGAAGCGTCATGGAGAAATTCCTCCTGAGTCCCGTAAGGCTCATTCATCCGGTCCATGCGGATATCTTCATCGTCTATTTCAAGTTCCAGGAGATCCATAAGCTCACCCTATCTTTACGTTCATAGCCGGTGCCATGTTTACGGTGATCACTCCGCCCATGTTACAGAAAAGCTTTGCATTTTTATTAACTGCAGGCTTTCCTCCGATCTTTACCGTCATAGAAGCAGGTGTCCACGGTGCTGTGATCTGCGCTGCGGCAAGACACGGTCCCGGAACTCCCGTTGCCATGGATGGCTGCATAGGACTGATACATGTGCCGAACATGAAGGGTTTATTGTCATTTAGAACCGCTGCCGACATGCAGCAGAATTTAACGTTCGGAACCGAAGTCATTGCTATCGGAAACGGAACCGAACCAAAAGAACACTTACATACACATCCTTGTGTGACAGGATTTGCCCCCATATACTTTCCT
Organism: Lachnospiraceae bacterium; assembly: GCA_900168235.1. Classification (GTDB taxonomy): domain Bacteria; phylum Bacillota; class Clostridia; order Lachnospirales; family Lachnospiraceae; genus NK4A144. Next base: position 266,739 of record FUZG01000004.1, read on the forward strand.
CCCCAGATTTATGATCATTTATTCAGCATGGATCTCTACAGGCACTTTTCCATCATCCTTAAAAACCTGTATTGTATCTGCTTTACGGAATACTGCCTCTGCCTTTCCGCCTTCTGCCCTGAAGTGCTGCGCCGGTATAAATCTCGTCCCACGCTTATGAGCATACTTTAACGGCATAGTGAAATTTGCTTTTCCTTCGTCAAGCATCTCTATACACACGATCTCTGACTTTTTCCCGTCCAGTATCAGGAAGTTATCAGGATATCCGTGTGTTGAAAAAGCAGCAGATGCAAAAACATTTGCTTCTGTCACTCCTTCATCCGCTTTATCCTCAGCGACTTTGAGTTCCATACCCTCTATATCCGATGCAGCCCAGACAGAATCAATATCGCACTCTATCTCATAGTGCCGGGCATCCACCCCGTATCTGTAATGTTCTCCGGGTTTTAAGGTCACGACCTGAACTGCCGGATGCTCCGACGAGTTAAACATTATTAACTCATCCTGATAAAGATAGCCATATATCCTCAATGTATGTTCTCCACTTTCAAGATTCAGGAATACAAAGTATCCATCTCCCTTGGATAAAGGTTTTACAGGAAGCCCGTCTATTTCTGCCTTAAAGGCGCCCATTGGAACAGGCTTTCCGGTAAAACCGTCCGTGATCCTGAAAACTGCACTTACCCTGATATTTATCATATGCTGGCCTGCGCTTTCTGATCCAATGTAAGAGTCGCATCCGTAACACGGCTGATCTTCTTTGTACGCTTGGAGCTTATTGCGATTCCCGTAGCTTTCACCACAAAGGACGCCTTGTATGGTGTCTGGGTGTTGTTCCAGATCTTCATCATTTTTTCAAAGTCATTATTTTCTATCTCCAGATGAATGTTTGACTGATCCGACACAAGTGACCCGTTCAGATAATTGTCAGTTATTGTCGGCATGTCAGCTATCGCCTGTATAGCCGCCCCAAGTATCCTGTAGGTATCAGCTTCTTTTAACTGGACCGGTGCCTTGGAATGAGCTGTTATGAGATAGTAGGCATTTACTATGGACGGAGCCATTTCCATCTTGGTGGGACCCACGGTCCTGTACTTAGGCGTGTCAAACTGGGTATCCATTTCCACATGATACAGATGGACCGTGAGCTGGTTATTATCTTCCTCATATGGCGTACAGAGAGATATCATTTCCCTCTTACTCACAGGTTCAGGAGTAAGAGCGTCCCTTAATATCTCAGTGATCGCATTTCCTGTTTCATAGATTGCCGTATAATCCGCCATAAACTCTCCTAATTACATACCTGCTGCAGCTGCAGCGGCGGCTTCTTCATCCGGGAAACATTCAGGAAGCCAGTTGTAGGTTCTGGAAATATATCCGTCTGTCATATCATTCAGATCTGCCGCAACTTCCGCAAAGGAAATGATGTTGTTATTAAGAGCAGTCACGGTTTTCACTACATCTACCTTTGCATCTGAAAGATCACTTTCCTGTGCTTCGCCTACATAGTACTTTTTCTTTATGCGCTCCAAATGCTTTTGGGCATCCTCATAGTCTGCGACAGCATCTTTTATATTAAGCTCAGCTAACTGAAGCTGTATCAGCTCATCCTGCATAAGCTTATAAAGCCCCTGCTCATCTATCTCTCCCGGAACCGGCGCTGCATCATCCTGCATTGACTTCATGGACTGGACTATCATGTAAAGGAGACGGTCCGACTGTTCCTCGGCGTAACCGTAAGCATCATCGCTGTAGCCCCACTGGGTGGTGTCTTCCGAGCCATCAGTCACTTCCTGGTAATCGTCATCATCTTCCTCATCATCTTCGTCGTATATCTCATCAAAAATATGATATCCCTTTTCTTCTGCCAGTTTCTGAAAGTTCTCGATGGTGCTCTGAACTCTCTTTTTATACTTTTCCATATCTGATGCATACTGTTCGCCGGACTTTTTAAGTGCCGCATCAAGACCTGCCTTTGCGAGGGCTTCTTTGTCCACTTTGGATGCATCAAAATAAACAGCAAGCGAGGATAGATCTGCCCCCGCTGCATTTCCTCCATATGTAAGTCCGTTTATATCGTTAAAAATTTTGGACATTTCTGTTTCAGCATTAACTGTGTCAAGCTTCAGCTTACGTTCTGTTTTTTTCAGCTCTCTTATACGGTCGTAGCTGTCTTCTCCCATGGCATTATCGGAAACAGCTTTTTCAAGAGATTCTTCCACCGTGGATTTCTGCTCTGCATTTGCTGATGCATGCTCTGCAGCTTTGTAATAGGCGATGAGTTTACGCACCACAGTATGCCTGTCTTTTGGGACTGCCTTACTGATAAGGTCATCCACAGGCGCTGCGCCATAGTACGGGTTCTGCGGAACATCTGATGCCGCCGCTGACGCTGTCACCGCTGCCGGGGTTGTTGCTCCTGCCGCCGCTGCGGCTGTTGCTCCTCCTGCTGCACTGTCTGCGCCTGCCGTTGCTGCCGGTGCCGCGCCTCCTGCGTCTGTGGGTGCTGCTCCTCCTGCCGCTGCCGGCACTGCTCCTCCTGCGTCCGCGCCACCTGCATCTGCACCACTTGCATCCGCGCCACCTGCATCTGCACCACCGGCGTCTGCGCCGCCTCCATCTGCTCCCGTATCCACATCAAATCCAAGCTTTGCGAGGACTTTCTCGACTCTCGCTTCAGAACCGTTTGCATCTCCTGCTTCCTCGTCATCCGCAAGAGATGCACCGTTCGTATTTTCTACCCACTGATAAAAAACAATCTTGTCAGAAGCATCATCAAACCAGAATCTCAGGATGCTGTCTTCACCCACATACGGCACGTAGTAATCAACTGTGCTGTATTTCGCAGGAACTTCCTTTATACCAAGTGCATCTGACTTGATACGGGCTTTACGGATGATCGTTTTTTCGTCCATATCTTCCGCGAAGATTTTCTCGTATTCTGATGCAGTACCCCAGTACTTCAGATTCCGCTCTTTTGAGACCACCGGATCATAAATAAAAACTTCCTTCACCATCGGCGGATCATCATCCGTCGCAAGTGAAAAGCGAACTGTCGCCCCGATCTTTGAGAAAGTCAGCATAAAGCCGTCTTCCAGAAGAGTTCTCTTTCCCGCATTCTGAAATGCAGCCTGGATATCATCTACCCCGAGTCCCAAAAGCGCACCGCCGTCAACGGTTCCGCCCTTTACAGGTCCCTCGTAAATTAGATTTCCCTCGCTGTAGAGCTTTCCCTTTCCATCCGGTACATAGTTCTTTAAGCTTCCTTCGTAATAAAGCTTGTCATCCTTAAAGCATCTCGCATCTCCGATCACGCTTCCGCCGTCAAAGTCGCCTTTAACAACTTCTCCGTTTACAAGAGTAAGAGTTCCGGATCCCGAATATTTTCCGTCAACAAAGTCACCCTTAAATAAAAGAGAACCGTCGGAATTGTAAGCTACTCCAGTACCGTTATAGAGATCATTTTCAAAATCGCCCTTATAGACTATGTGCCCTTTTTTGTAGGCAACACCGCGTCCGGACCTTACTCCTGCAGAAAATGATCCGTCATACACCACATCTCCGTCTTCATAGAGCTTTCCATTACCCTCGAATTCGCCCGCGGAAAAATAGCCTTTATAGCGCAAAACGCCCCGCTCTTTAAGAGTTCCTTTTCCTTCGTAAAGGCCTTTTGAAAACTCACCTTCATACACAGGCTCTCCCAGCTCAAAGGCTTCGCCCATTCCTTCATATTCACCATTGGAAAAAGTTCCCTTGTATTTCGGAAGACCTCTCTCATCATTTTCTTCGCCTTCGCCGTCGTACTTGCCTCCTGCGAAGTTTCCCCTGTAAATGACAACTCCTTCCTCTGAGATCTCACCGTAACCACTGTAAACACCATCTTCATAATGACCGTTATAGGTCACTCTGGCATTCTTGTCATATTCCGTACCTTCTTTGACCTTTATACCGTTTTTAAGCCTGCCCTTGAATTCCGGCATCTTCTTTTTTTCATCGTAGTAAAGCATCACACGTCCGGAATAGGTTTTGATATTCTTGTCCTGATCCCACATGTGTTTTGTGAGGAAAGTACGCACGATAAAAGGCCAGCCGACAGTTACCATAAACACCGTTCCTACAACGATGACCAGAAGGACCGTTATGAGAAATGACTTTGCGATGAGAAGATTACCTGTTTCTATGTAATCTTCCTTCCTAGTGGGTTTTTTTCCTGTCGAAGCGGCTGCATCAAGTACCTTTGGTCCGATCTTTGAAGCATGACGGGTGATACTGGTCATACTCCTTATGCGGGCCCCGATGCTTATCAGGAACCGCATAAAGAACGCACGCATAGTACGGAATACTACCCCTATGCTCTGCATAAGTTGTCTAAAAAGATTCTCAAACATACAGCCTCTCTCCCTCAGATTGCTGCGATGATAACGTATTTTTAGATATTAAGATATGTTTCCTTTGGAGGTGCTTCCTCATATTTGTCAGCAAGATAGAGATAATACTTTGCCGGCCCGTCGAAAGAGTCCTCTCTCACGATCTCCAGGAATCCTGCACGCGCAGTCCTGTAGTCACCCATATAAAATGCATAGATGGCTTCCGCAAACTTTCCCTCTGACTCCTTCTTCTTTCTGCTGACTTCAGGCATATCACCTTCAAATATCTCGTAGATACGCACTTCTCTGTCCTGAACACGTATCTTTCCTATGTATCTCGAGTCATATTTTTTTATGAGCTCTGATGCACTCTCTGTGCAAAGGATACCGGCTTCAAATCTGTCAAAAAGGTCCAACAGGCTTCCATTAGTCGAGAAACTCGGTGAAATGGATATAGGCTGGTACTTTTCGTTTGTTCCGACGATTCCCGTCATTACCATGCTCGTATCTATAGTGATATGAACCTTTATATCCTTTTCCTTCTGAAATTCCTGACTGATCTCGATCGCAGCCTTTACGGAATCAGAATTTTTATCATGGAAAAGTGCGGTAAATCCGTCGTGTCTGTAATCAAGAACCATTCCTTCGTGAGAATTAAGAATCTCTCCCGCGCGCTCGATGACACGGTTCAGTCTGTCATAGATTTCTTTCCTCTGTTCCTCATAGCTGAAATTTGCAAACTTGAAAGACACAGTCATCATGATGAGCCTGTCTTCCGCACAGGTTTCACGAGTGATCTCAAAGACTGACCGGACTTTCAGGAGCTTCAGCATGCTCTTTGGAAGGAATCTCTCGTACGCATCGTTATGTTCCTGAACTTCCCGTATCCTGGAACGAAGTTCAAATGCCGTATCATCAAGTGCATCATTCATGGCACTTATCTCATCACCGACCACATCACGGACAGGACGTGTTTCATTAACAAGTACTCTTATCCTCCATGTGGTCTTGCTTATCCTCCTTCTGAAAGCAAAAAGCATGAACATGATAATGATCCACAGGATCACGAGCAGTATCCTGACTGTCATCAGCTGCAGCAGGAGGTGGGCATATGCCTCCGATTCATCCTCTCTCACGTGTACGCTCATGGCTCTTACCGTATTTTCTCCGGTCTTTACCACCGATACGTAGTAATACTTTCCGCACATGATGTAACGCGTGGAATAAACAGCACCTATCTTGTCCAGATTTACTGCATCCTCAAGACTTTGCTTATACTTACTTCCATAGTACAGGCTGTCCACGATCTTCTTTTTTCCGTCAGAAAGATAAAAGAATTTTCCCTTGTTGTCTTTTACGAACTCATATCTCCTGGCATCCGTACGTATCGTCTTCATCTTTTCAAAATTTTCTATGTTCTCACTTCCCACATTTATAGCATTGACCAGTGTAGTGGTATGCAGATTCTGCTGCAGGAAAACATCTTTATAGAAAAATGCATCGAGAAGACTGCTTATGATGAAGAAATAAACAGCGAGTATCACACCCCAGCGGATAAGGAAGGAAATATGCATCTTCCAGACTTCCGCAGGGAAATACCAGATAATGAGTGCAAGGAACATGAGCAGGAATTCATAAACCACAAGTATACTGATCGAGATATAGAGTGGTCTGCCCTTGGATTTGGTTATATCATGCAGTGAACCATTCCTCAGGAATTTCAGGCTGTCTGCATCATCTATCATCCATAGCTGTCCATCGATATCAACGGAGAGCGCGGTTATACCTTTAGCCCAGGTATCAACCCTGAAAACACGGTTCACGCTTCCATTTTCCAGATTAACACTGCATACGGTTGCATCCTTCATGTTGTAAATATATGCACCGTCTCCGACTCTCCAGACTTCACCGATAACAAAATCATCTGCAAGTTTGATATGTTCTTCACCAAACCAGAAAACATTTCCTTCACTTCTGATCTGCGTCCCATCAGCAAGAACATAGTACAGTTCTTCATCTTTCTTAAGTTTTGCAATACTTATTTCATCAATCTTTTTTGAGCTGCGTTTCTTTTCATCAAATACATAAACCTGTATTTTTGAATCATCTTTTACAAGATATGTTGTCTTGTCCTTGTCTTCTACCAGACCATAGATCTTTACATCATCATCTTTTGTCGTGGTATAGCAGAGCACAGCCTTTTTTGCATTTGGTTCAATATAGTACAGCTGTTTAATACCATCGACCGTCTCTATCATGAGATACAGATGACCGTCTCCGTCAGTATAAGTGTCCCTGAAACTCCTGATATCATCTATTCCGAGCTGTCTGAAATTTCTGGTACTCTTGTACTGACCTGTACTGTCCAGGGTCACCAGCAAAAAAGCATCCGGTTTATACTTTTGGATTTTTGCCTCTACAACATATGCATAATTACCGCCGTGAGAAATACGGACAGGGTCAGCCTCATACCCGTAGAGCACGTTATCAATGGTATTACCGATGAAATTGTAGTAGACTCCTCTGCCCATGATATTCAGAATCAGAAGGATCACTAAATATAAACCGAATTTTGAAAGTCGCTTCACCTGCGTCTCCTCACCTTTCTGAAGTAATACTTAAAGAACCAGCGGATATTCATGAAAATAAGACTGAAAAATCTCTCAATACTGGCTTTTTTCTGAATAGCTGCCCAGGCTTCGCTTATTGGTGTCTTAGCTTCTCTCCACCGCTCAAAAAGCTCTTTTCCGTCCTTCGGAGGACACTCCTCAAGATTCATAAAAAACTCTCTCTGAACAATAGGTACCCTAAATCCCTTTGGAAGTATCTTCCGTACTTCTTTTTCTATGACCACTGCCACCGGATCATTCTTCTCGCCGGGATCTATGAGGAAATTCAGGACTATCTGCTCTGAAGCATGTTTTACCCTGAAATTATCTTCGATAAGCACGCATTTTCTTATTTCCTCAGGATACGAATCAACCAGCAGTCCTATGTGGAACATCTGATCCGAAGACTTAATTCGGTACTCTATATCAAGATCTGCCTTTTTCTTAAAAATATGCGAAAAGGGTTCACCTGTATTCCAGGCAAATACAGAGGCAACCTTATTCTCATATAGGAACATACTTTTATAATCCCTGCAGTTTCCGAGATCATGAAAGACTTTTACAAATTCTTTCACATACCTGCCGCTGTAGACATTGAGGATCACGGATTTTTTCTCCCTGTCCTCAATATCTACGGCGCGGTATGCCACATAATCCTCGGATTCTTTGAGAGTACATTCGATTTTGTATTTACTCTGTATCAGCTCTGCTCCACTCATATACTCTGTCCTAGTGTTACTCTATGATCACATATGCAGATGCCTTTACCTCAGGATCTGCGGTAGACTGTGCCAGAATCTCATAAGTTCCGGGTTTCTCCGGTGCTTTGTAAACACCGTTCTGATCGATAACTCCGCCGTTTTCATCCACAACAGAGAACTCAACTGTCTTGTCATCCGTTCCTTCAACTATTGCTCTGAAATGCAGTCTGTCTCCGGCAGATATCCTTGTAACTTCCGGCATGAGCTTTATCTCAGGCTTTGATCTGTTAATGATCCTGTCTGTATCACGCTCAGGCTTCTGTGCAAAATAATGTACCTTTAATCTGTTTCCATCCACTGTATCATGGAGCCATACACCGATCTTCATTGTTCCGCGCTCAGGATAAACTATGACGCCTGTCTCAACCCAAGGCGGATCTACAGTGGAATTTTTGGACTTAAACACTTCCTTATTTCCGATGAGAAGCGCTTTATTACCGTTGTCATCAAATTCCACGGAAAGCCTAACATCCACTGCTCCGGGCCCTAAGCCATGAGGGATCTCATCCGAGAAAAATCTGGAATTTACCTTTATTCCCCCCGGCATCTCCAGATCCACAACGCCGTGGCTTATCGCGTAATCATACTGTTCGGGAGACGGGATTCCGAAGTCAAAATTCAGCTTCCCTGTTCCCGGATTGTAGGATGCTCTCACATCAGGTTTCTGCCAGTAGTCAAGCTGCCGGACACTGGTCTTTACTTCCATCTGCTGGCCGGAAGCCCCTGCTTTTACGGCCTCTTTCCGTATCTTCTGTCCGAAAGGCAGGTCTGTCAGCGTATTGATAAAAACATTTCCCGTAGAATGGATGAGCTCTATCTTTGAAAGATAGATAGGGATCTCTTTTTCTCTTATATGCTCTGCTAAGTTATCCCTCTTTCTCCTCACTTCCTCCAGCTCATTCACTGTATTTACGACCATGAGCAATGCCGGGATCTCTATATAGTTCTTGTAGTGCCGCATACCTATCTCCAGATTCAGCTCCACATTTCCGCTGAAGAGGTTATCCGAGAGAGTCGTTACACCACGGACCGCTATCGGGAAATCCGACATAAGGCACTGTCTCTTTTCTGATGAATCCTGTGAATACTCGAGGACGATCTTTCCATCCTCCGTAAATTCACTTTCACCTGCCAGGGTGAAATGAATGGGAGGAGTGTTGTAATCCTTTATTATCAGGAAATGAGCGCTTATCTCATCTCCCGCAACCGCCAGATCATCAACTGCAAAAAGGATAGTCAAATGTTTTTCGTTATAGATCGTATGTACATTTTTATACCCTTCTGACTTAAGGATCTCTGCATAATCAGGAGTCTCCGCCGTAAGGAAAAGCTTATAGGTTTCCTTCGTCATATTGAACTGGCTGTTTTCCTGATTTCCCGTATTAACTGCATTAACAGGCTTTGTCTCTTTCTCTGCATAGCTGATGCAGAGCCACGCATCATCAGAGTCCTTTAAGCCTTTTGATCCTTCGATCATGTCAAGCTTTCTTATCAGAGCTTCTTCCACAATGATCTCACGCCCGCTGTAATCAAGAGCAAGTCCGCTCTCGATAAGTAGTGTGGAATCATCACTCGCGCTGACCCCCAGTCCGAATACGATACCGGAGCCGTTCATGGCAAGGTTTATAAGACGATGCTTATTTCTGGAATAATTCTGTTCTGCCTCAAAATCACGGACAGTCAGAAGCTTGCCATAAAAATATCTGTTTCTCTCAATAGGAAAAAAATCATTAGCCATCGCTGCCGTCTCCTCCGATCACGTTATCAAACTGAATCGCTGTATTTTCGTCTATCCTTACTGCTGTGTAGTCGCCTACCATGGAATTAACTCCGAGGTAGGAGTGCCAGTCGAGCTGTATTCCTTTTTTCAAAACTACGAGTTCCATCTTTCGCCCCGCAGGGATGAGATTTTTCATATTCCTGATAAAGTATTCCTTGTCATCCCGGCTCTCAAAAGTGTCCTCCGGAAGCAGAATGAAAAACCTGTAGGGATCATCTCCGTAAAGAGCTTCATAGACTTCCGAGTCAGGACAATCCGGTGCTTTTGGATCTACATCAAAGTGCTCAATTAAAAGCGCATCCTTTCCGGTCAGTCTCTTTACCGAATTCAGTATTCCTTCCCGCGTGTACATTTTTTCGTAATTATTAAACGCGTTTCTGATCCAGTCCCTTATCCTGTCATCTGTGTAGCGGTTACCCGTGATGCAAAGCCACTCTGAAAGCATCATGAGGTTATCCATGTCACCGGTATTTACATCAAACTGGCACGGCAGTTCATTTATGGTCTTTTCCAGATCAAGGAACATGCTGTTATAAACCGATAAAAATCTCTTCGTGAACCCGCTCTTACGGTAAATCGCCGGGAGATAATCCGTCATATGATCACCGTCTGTGCTGAGCGCCAGTTCATAGAGCACAGGTGCCGCAGTTCCGCCTGCCGAAAATTCAAACCCGAGCTTCAGGTATCTTCCGCTTTTTCCGAGCAGACAGTCCGTAGCTCTTGGTATCGGAAGACCTGCCATTTCATAAAGCTTCCGCCTGATCCTCTCATCAGTGTCCTTCATGTCGAAGTCGATTTCTTCTTTATCCCCGTCCCAGGCAAAAGCATAAACACTGACTGCCGTGTTGTCGGTAAATTCTCCTTTTAATACCAGCCTGTCCCAGACAAATCCGGTCTCACCGCTGTCTATCACAGGAAGTACGAGAAACGCTGATCTTGTTTCACGGATATTCAGTTTCAAAGAGTCTCCTTTTTCCAGAAACCCTTTTGATCCACAGCATTTCCAGTCTTCTGCCCGACAGAAATGCAGCTGTTTCTGTTTTCCGCCCATTTGCTATCTATCTCCCTGTAACCCTTAGTTTCCTTAAATAAGCGATCGCATCCTTCGGAATGACCAGATCTCCGTAAGCGTTCCGCGCACATTCCGGAGAAGGTGAAGAGATATAGATATGTCTTGCATTCATGACTCCCCTTATCTCCGTTACTGCGCTTTCGATATCCATAAGTGCTATCAGATCACCTATGCTCCTGCGTCCTCCGGTGCGAAGGACTTCCTGTATACGGTTCCTTACTTCTTTATCCGTTATATCCTCATCAGCCATGATCTCCAGGCTGATATCCACGGGTATATATAAAGGTCCCGTAACCCTTACCATAGTTCCCACGGTCCTTCTGTCATCTATGTTTTTCTTTACCGCATTTAAGAACCGCTTGTCAGGCTGCGGCCTCTGTACATCCGAATCAGGAACTACGACCACCGTCACTACAGGATATCTGCTGTTCCTCGTGGGTTCCATTCTGTCAAAGCCCGGAACCGCATGGGCATCAGCAACCCTGAGTCCGGGTGTTTCCTTAGCCGCCCTTTCATAATCTTCAACAGTTGTACATTTTTTTGTATGATTCATGCGATACCTGAACCGCATCATGGCATCCTCTATCGTCTCTCTGTTCCGTCCGCCGGATGCCTCATCGTTATCTACCTGCTGGAGGTTTTCACTGAAATACAGTCCTGCATTCTTCGGAACATTTCCTCCCGCACACTCTGAAAGTGCGATTTCTGCGACAAATATCGCATTTTCTCCTGCAGGTACTATAGCTCCCCTTTCGCCGTCACCAAATATGATCCGTTCATGATCCCTGTCATAGATAAATACCCTTGAACGGCTGTCGCAGGAATGGAAATCATTTACTTCACGCCATTCCTCCTGCGCAACAGAGCCATCAGGCTCCCGTGTGTCGCATATCAGAATAAAATGATCACGAACGGGCATTTTTCCATTTAATTCGAGCTGCAGTTCCTGTCCCGGCATCCCTGTTGAATCAAAAAACAGGTCGTGAAAATGTATGGGATCAGTCATGCATACCATGAGATTTTCACCATCGTCCTGTACTGCGTCCGATGTATTGACAATCAATTCCCGAAGCCACTCGTTGCCGCTGTCATGGTTTGTTGCCTCTATCTGCTTCCATCCAACCTCCGTCCGTATAAATACCGTGGGTTCACCTACAAGAGCCAGTGCATCATCAAACACCACTTTGTACTCTGTGTCGTTAGGTGCCACAAATTTACGGATGTCAGACATTGTTTCTTTCTGAACAGCCTTGTAGTGACCAACCTCGATCTTTCTGATTATGACTTCTTCTTCACAACCGGGGTCCTTAAGCGTCCCGATTATGTGCTTACCGTCAAGCTTGAATGCTATCCGTCCGCTTTTTGAAAGCGAATTTGTTTCATCATAGATCACAGGATTATCTGCCATGCTTTCCGAGTACCATTCGATGATCCTCGGAGGCTCTGTCCCATTTTCCAACGGATTTCTCGGAGTCCTGCTGTGTTCGGATATTTCAAACCAGACAGAAACAACATCATCCTGTGTATTAAACTGCATTACGAGCTCTGTCTCATTTTTCCCTTCAAACCTGAAAGGACTGATTCCCGCGCCTTCGTTTAAGAGTGGTCTCACATCTACAGCCCGTCGTCCGTCTATGATATGGATACCTGTGATCTCCGGTATTTCGTCAGGTATCTTTTCCGCAAGTTCAAAGACTATTCCTTCCTTTGTCTCAAGCTTTGTAAGCGCCGGATAATCTCTCTCCGGATCCTCTGTGATGAGGAGCATACACTCGGCAGCTTTTTCCGGTAACAGATAGGTTCCTGTAAGAGCCAGCAGTCTCTCTGCGATCTCATCACTAAAGAAATTCAGATGATACTGCTGCATTTCCTTATACCATGCAAAGAGATCCACAAGCGTGATGCCGGGATCGGACAAGTTAAAATTTGTCCAGTTTCCGGACAGCCCGGGGATTCTTGATACAGCATGCGCCGTAATCTCTTCAAATGTCTGATTATCCAGATTTTTTGACTGAATCATGGCTCTTACCTTTTACATCAAATCTATGATCACCCTGTGCTCACCGCTTTTCACAGTGACAAAAGGAAATTCAGTATCAGAATCAACAGGTGTCAGTATCTTTCTTCCATTTTCATACAGAACACCTTCCAGTATCACTTTCCTCACGGACCTGATACCAGGAATACTCTTTAATACCGTATAAACTTCACTGATCTTTATCTGATCGCCGATCTCACGTGAAGCCCACCTGTCATTGATAAGGCTCCGGACTGCGTTCTGTATCTCCTGCTGGGCTGCTGCCGCTGCGTCAGGTGATGACAGAAGTACTTCGATATCCGCAGTGACTTCCATTTCAGATGACGGGCGCACACTCAGCAATCCTGAAGTTAAAAGCGTGCAGTCACATCGTTTTTCCAGAAACTTCTTTACATGAACACAGAGTTCTTTATCCGTACGCTCATTTCCGCCCGTCCTGCCGGTTATTACTACGGTTATATGCCCCGCTGCCGCATGGCCTGATTCATCCAGGCCGTCAAAACTCTTTACGTGCGCAACATTTCCGAAGTTCTCGTATATGAGCTGGTCGAAATCCGTGATGCCGATAGCCCTGTTCTGATGCCTTATCCTGTACCTGCCAAAACGCTCTATCCGTTCCCTTCCGATCCTTCCTGTACCGCCATTCATAGCAGTAATGTTTTTTACATCAGCTATACGTGCAACAGGGATCAGAAAGTCCTGAATGGCACCGGCATCGGCATTTCCGTCATCTCCACCGCCGTAGGTATATGAAACTCTTATATTTTCAAAACCTTCCGGAACTATCTTTCCATACCGCCCATCCCCAAAAGTAATGACTCCGGTATAGGGATCCAGATAATAAACCCTGTCTTCGCTGTCAGCCGTATCACTTTCCCTTATCCGCTTCCAGCGTATCCAGTAAAGTATCTCTCCGTCCTCATTTTCTTCTGTATGGATATCTTCTGGACATTCCTTCTCAAGCTGGCTTATGGTCTCGGATTTTATGCCCTTTGTTTCATTTATCCATACATCCGTATGAATTACCGGTGTGTTAAGCAGCTGTATCTTCCGCTTTTCAGCGTAGGACTCAGCCGTAAAAAATTCATCCTCCGCGTGCTGCCTCTGAACTGCCTTCGTCACATTAAACGAGATAGATCTCATATACGGCGCCGGGATATTTTCCTTTATCGGATTAAAGCCTGCGCTGATCCTGAGCCAGTACCCTTCCTTTCCGAAAAATCTTCCTATCTTGGAAGTACGGTTAAAGAAGAGAAATACCGGGCCCGAATGAAGGAGATTCGCCGTGTCATCCACAACGTGAACAGGATCAAACCTCTTCCCGGTCCAGAGCTCAAACTTTATTTTTCCCTTTGCACCTGAATGGCTGTCCATGTCAAACATCATTGAAAAGGGCATGCCTGACAAGGGTCTGTTAAATCTCATGTACATCGCAGGAATTTCATCCTGCATATCCTTATAGACCGTAAATGCAAGCTGGCTCACACCGTCCCATTCCCGTGTCTCGCTCTCTTCTGCATTGTTCACGGCTTCCAGTCTGGATACTGTCCGCTCTCCGGAATATGCCCATTCAAGATCTACGTTTTTTACAAAAGGAAGGAGCCACCGCGGCATGGTACTGTAGGCATTTTCCACGCTCACGACTCTTGCACGGATAAAGAATCCGCTAACCGCATTGACTTCTGTTTCCACAATGTCTTCCGGCACTTTGAAATTTAGTATCAGCGCTTCGTCCGACTGTCCGGAAAAGGGATTTACCGATCCTTTTGTATTGAGCACATGCCATCCGATTCCGTTGTAATACTCCCAGATGACTTCGCTTACATACACATCATCAGGTTCCGGCCTGACCACGGCTTTTTTATCAATGACATTTTCACCGTAGGTATACTGCGGAGTACTCTGGTCATAGTCGGAATAAGTAATGATGGACAGGTCAAAACTCACTGCAACTTCTGCGCCGCGCTTAGTGAGCACATCATCCGACCTGATGTAAAACTCTTCATAAGGCGCCGGGATACGTCCGAAGCAGTACCCGCCTTTTTCTCTGTTAATGCTGAATTCTCCGGCATAAAGACCGTCTGCGTGGATCCTTTCTGTTGAGTGCCCGCTTATCATGAGACCCCGTATACGGAGCTCCGTATCATGATCCAGAAACTCACACTCCACATATCTGTCCCCGTTTTCATCAGGAACCAGCTCACCTTTGTCTTTATGAAGGATTATCCGTCCTAAACCCACTGATACATTCTTAAATTCGTGAGTTCCGTCTGTACCCTGCCAGCTCCAGCGGACTTTTTCAGCGTCGCTCATCCTCTGCAGAATGTCATTTTTTAAAAACTCCGATTCTGCCAGCGGATTGATCTCTATATCAGCTTTTCCTTTTAACTGTAAAAGACTGTTTTCTGATATTCTGAATAAATGTTTCTGGAGATTTTCATGACTCCCCTTTGAAAGAAATCTTTCAGGCTTCTCAAAATCCAGTTTTTCTATACGCTGTTCACCGGGATCTACGTAGTAGATATCCTCTGCTTCATTTGATGCGGCGTCTATCGGCTGGACAGTTTCATAAACGATATTCTGCTCACCCCGTGAGACATACAACAGAGAATTTTCAGGAACCCGGACCATATCAGTTATACTCTTATCTACAGAAAATTGTACCAGTCCTTCTGCGGCAGCGGGTTCTGCCTCCTCAACCCCGAGGATATTCAGGAATTCATCATAAAAGCGTTCCGGCGTCTCATTTAAGCGCTCGATGATGCCTGCATACATTTCCGCAAATATCTCTGACAGAACAGCAGCCGGATCATCCGGATCCCCTTCCTCATATCTCCACTCCGGAACATAGGATGCCGCCAGATCCTTCACCTGCTTCAGAACATCTTCTTTTTTTCTTTCATCCACAAGCACATGCTTCATGTCATTTCCTCATCGAGATAGAAAGGATAAACCTGGTTATATCTGTTATTCGTACTACGTACGGTATAGCTCACGCTTATTTTCAGAGCACCCTCTATTCCTGTTTCCGTGCAGTCCACCGTAACATCGGTAATTCGGGGTTCATCAAGTAAAAGCTGCCTTGAAAGCTCGTATGAAATAGTTTCTTTTTCGGTATAGCTTGTCGGAGTAAATACAAAATCCGCAGTGGTCGCTCCGAAATCAGGACGCATCACTCTTTCTCCGCGATAGGTGGACAAAATGATACCGATAGATTCTCTGATATTGTCTTCCATATCCGAAACAGCCATTTTTCCCGTTCTCGGGTCGATCTGAAGCGGAAATTTCCATCCGCTTCCCAAAAAATCCCGTGCGCCCATTTGTCACCTCAATTAATATTAACTCCCGCCGGACCTTTGAGATCCGCGCTGGCACCCTTCAAGGTAAGCTTTCCGCTTGCCTTTACCGTGGCTGATGCACCATTAAGCTCCAGGTCACCTGTCGCTTTACCCTTTATACTTCCGCCTTTTACGGAAACGTCACCCTTTGCTTCAAGGGATGCCTTTCCGCCGGATTCCAGAGTGAACTTTGTATTTCCCGCTGCCATGGTGAGCTTTTTCTCAGCCTTTATCTCGATCTCACCTTCTTTTAACTTCAGGGTGATCGTGTTCTTCTTTTTCTTATCCTGAACGACAACCTGCTCTTTCTCATCATCTATCTCAAGGCTGGTGCCCTTCGGAGTTTTTACTTCTACCTTTTGCTTCTCTTTTTCTTCGTGAATATGTATTTCCGTGCCGGTTGGTGTCTTGAAACTGTACTCTGTATTTTTTCCATCCTTAATGGTGTAAGGAGCCGGAGTCTTCTGATCCCACACACCGCCTATCACATAGGGACAGTGCATGTCACCGTCAAGGTAGCCTATCAGCACCAGGTCATCCACGCAGGGAAATAGAAACGTTCCCGCGCTTTTTCCGGACAGGGGCTGTATCACATCACACCACTCTGTTTCGAGCACCGTCTTGTCATCATCAGCGGCCACAGGTTTACAAAGGACTCTGTTTTTGTTTTCAGGATCCTTTATATTCGTCACTCTGGCGAGAGTGAGGCCCAGGCGCTGTGTCCGTCTCTGTATATCATCAAACTGGCTTAGTTCGCTGTCGTAAAAATCAAATGGCACGGTTTTATCCCCTTAATCCGCAGACTTCAAACTCTGTATAATATCCGTCCTCCGACAATGTCTGTGTGACATCGCTGACAAAATATGAACCGTTGGACTTTTTATCTACTCCCTTTATCTTTATAAATCTGCCCGGTATCAGGTCCGGGAGTCCGAGGCATCTGCCTCCTCCGCCCGAGAAACCGAGGTTCATGTAATCCAGCACATTTTGTGCCATGTCCTTACATTCTTTTTCTGACTGAAGGAAATTCATCCTTATAACCCGCGAGGTCTTCGATAATCCTTTTACTTTTTTTGCTGCAGTGTCTCCGCTTCCTCCAAACTTTCCCGGAGTCTCTGCTTTTCCGCGTACCTCTTTTTTGTCCTTTGTTCCGTTACTTATCACCACTACAGAACCAACGGAATTTCTCGTCATGGAGACTGAACGGGTAAATTCCAGCAGACACTGCCCCATGGTCAGCTCTACAAGTGAAGAGGTATTTTTCATGAGATTTGAAAAAAGCATCTCTCCGTTTATCACACAAAAATTTACAAAACACATTTCCGCGAGCTGACTTAAGAAATCATAGTTACTGCAGTTTGTCTCTTTCCTTATCTGCGACTGAAATTTCGGGAGAGTGTCTATCGTAACCGAACTTATAAGACCTGCGCTCTTGCACTCTTTTGTAAGCTCTGTCACGACTTCATTCGTAGTCTTTTTACCAAAGTCCTGTCTCTCTCCGCCGCTCATGAGTAACCCCATTCCGTCAAGGGCAGAAACTGTGATATTGGGCTGATGACCGCTGCCATAAGTCACTTCATAGGAATCCACATATCCAAAGAAAACCTGCTTTTTTGACTTCATGTATCCCATTTTTATCGTGACCTTTGCACCTACGTCGATACTGTCCAGCAGGTTTTCAAGCCATTTACCCTTTTCATAGTCATACATACCGGAGACCTGAAACTCCGCAGAACCTGACCTGTTTCTCACGGTCTGCTGAACCCTCAGATAAGTGATCGGTATCTTCATTCCATCGATCTTTGCAGAACCAACCTGTATCTCCGCTGCCGGCGACATGAAAGAATCATATTTTTTTTCGAGACTTGTTATGTCATAACTTCCGCTCTTGTCAAATCCACCCATATCGCTTCCTTATCAATAACGTCTATTCGATAGCAGGAACACGTATCAGTTCACCGCTCCGAAGTGTCCTCGGATTACTGATCTTATTTGCTCCCGCTATGGCTCTCCACTGATCCGGATCTCCGTATTCCGATGCTGCGAATGACCATAAAGACTGTCCTTCCTCCACTGTACGGAATTTTGCAGTATCCGGTGAACCGAAGGGATTTGTTTTTACCTTTGCATTCACCTTCATGAAGCGGAAAAATACGCAGTCCATGGTTGCGCGGACAGGTATGCCGAGATCACTGAACTTTGTGAGATTCACGTTGCAGCTCTTTAGGAATCCTTCAAACTGCAGGCTCGACCACTCGATCTTTACGAGAGGCGGTATATGAGCACTAGGCTCTATCTGCATCAGGTTATAGACTTTATCAGTCATCTTTCTCACATCAAAGAACTTCGCAACAGAGTTTATCCGCTTATTTGCTTCCAGCTCAACTCCTTCTGATACTGAAGGAGCATTTTTTACTCCTGTGGAAAAGGTGTCAAAGAAAAGCTGCATGGAGAGCGTTTCCACAGTTCCATATGTGAACTGCACTGCCGGCGCATCGGAATCTAATGCAGGATCCATACCAAACTCAGCATTTTTTGTGAGCTGGTAAGTTGTAGGATTATACTCCACATAGAAATTCTTCTTTGTGATCATGTTTGTGATCTTCATTTTTTTGACCGGAGTATTCATGTTTAAATTACCGGAACCTACAAACACAGGCACCTCCTTTAGATCCTTCCGATCCTACGTCTCTCTTTTCTGATGCGTTCCTCAACCATCTTGAAGACACGGTCAGCAGTCCTTCTGACCTCTGCTTCGCTGATCTTTACTTCTGTCCGGCGACGTCCTGACTGCTGATCATCATCGGGTCTTCCGGGCTGCTTATATTCCAGACTTTCCGGCATTCCGTATCCTGTAAATGCAGGATTTATCCAGTTCATCTGATTTCCCTGTGACATCTGGCGCACTGCCTCATCCGCATGCATGGTATTCATGCCCTGTCTCTGCATATGCGGCACGCCATTTATCATGGGATTCTGCACCGGACTAAATGGTGAGCTTATATTTGCTGTGCCCTGCATGGGATTAACCCATGACTGCATTGCAGGTGTATCATCAACAGTCACTTCCTCTACTTCGCCCCGCATGAATTTTTCCGCAGGTGTGAGAGCTTTTCTCTCCTGTACTGTGCCTGACAGCGGCGCCAGGTTTCCAGCCTCGATTTCACGACTTATCACGGTTTTCAGGATTTCAGGATAGGATGTCCCGTAATCCATGGAGATTGGGATATACTGCTCTGTACTCATAATCCGTGATTCAGGTGCAGTTCTTGATGGAAATCCCGGCTGGGATGCCAAAACTATTTTTGAAAACTGCTCTGACTGCGGTATAAGTCCACTTTGTGGTACGAGTCCGTTTTGCGGTGCGAGTCCCTGTATTGATGAGAGCGCTTTTTGTGAAGAACGTCCTGCCTGTGGTGACAGTGCAGTTTGTAATGCATGTCCCGATTGTGATAAAGATGCAGTCTGTGCTGCACTTGCCTGCTGAGATGTACGTCCTGTCTGTGATGCATTCACCTGCTGTGATGTACGTCCTGCCTGTGATGCACTTACCTGCTGTGATGTACGTCCTGCCTGTGATGCATTCACCTGCTGTGATGTACGTCCTGCCTGTGATGCACTCACCTGCTGTGATGTCGAATGTACATTTTTTTGAGCTATGTTTTCATCACTTATGCTCTGAGTTCCTCTTTTCTGAGAATCACTGCTCCGGCGATTTTGACCTGTAGTCCTGTGAGGCTCGTTCGCTCCCGTCCTTGTCTCAGCACTTCTCGTTTCGCTTCTTGACGCTCCCTGTACTGAGTGAGCCTGCTCATCATCACTATGGATCTGAAGATTACTGAGTTCCTCAGGTGCATATGCCATCTGATTGGACAAAATATTGTCCATGCCGTGGCTTTCACTATCATCCGAGAACCCTGATGTTATCTTCTTTCCGGTCAACAGCTCATACTGCTTCTGAGCTTCAAGGATCGTGATATCACGGATAGATGTAGGCATTTCCTCATTGATCCGTGACTTCGTGGTTTTATTTAGTTTATTGCTGTCGGTAACAGTCCTGTTATGAGCGGATGTTTCTGCGCTGTATGCATTTGACGTATTTCTGTTATCATCTCCGCTTTCTGAAATATTTCCTGCAGGAGATGCGCTTTTTGCAGCCTCATCTGCACTTAAGGAACTGTCTTTCCGAGATGCAGTTTTTTGAACATCGAGAACCGCTTTTTTTGCCTGCTCCGCAGATTCCTCAGCTTTCTTTACTGTGTCGTCTGCCTTTTTAGAAATCTGCTCAGCGTTCCTGAGTTTGTCTTCCGCCTGCTTTGAGATCTGCTCAGCATGTTTTAATTTATCTTCTGCCTGCCTTGCAGTTTTCTTAGCTTCCTTATCAGTTCTCTCTGCCTGCTTTACAACCTGTTCAGCGTTTTCTAATGCACTTTCTGTCTGCTTTGCAGCTTTTCCGATATCTCCTGAGTTAATGTCAATGTATCCCGCATCACTTCTACGTATTTCATGATGCTGATTACTTCTGTCGTCACTGTCTGCCTGATGAGAACCTGACTTCTTTATATTCCTTCCGTCTGTTTCCTCTCCGTTATTAAGTTCAAGGTCATCCAGCTCTATGACACCGTAATCACCTGTTTCACGGAGATAATCTGCCTTACTTTCCGCATCAGCCGTATCCAAAACTCCGGTGATTCGCTTTCCTGTCAGCATCTCATACTGCTTCTGGGCTTCAAGGATCGTGATATCGCGGACAGACGATTCTATCAGTCCTCTGTGGACTCTGTCGATTTCATTAATACGTTCTGTATTAATGCTCTGACCTACTGCGTTATTACCATCTGTATCAATGCTCTTATTTGAAGTTATTTCATTCTCTGTATAAGAGCTCTGGTTTTCAGGTTTGTTATTCTCTGCTCCGGTGTTCTGATTTACAGGGTTGCTATTCACTGCACCGATACTCTGATTTACAAGTCTGTTATTCTCTGCATCAGCGCTCTGATTTACAGTTTTGCTGTTATCTGTAACAGCGTTCTGATTTACAGATTTATAACTCTCAGTATCAAGCCCGTGATATTCAGAATGTTTTCGTTCTGCGTCAGAACTCAGCCCTGCATCTCCGATTCGATCTAAAGTCCGCACATTCGCTGAAGCCTTTGAATACCCGTTTTCCCCAACCGTACTCATACCACTCCCTACGGCTGTTTCCTTACGGAGTTTATTCATCAGCTCAGTTATTGTAGATGCAGCTTTTCTGGTGAAACTGTGCTGTGACCTGTCGCTTGTAACCGAAGAACTTCTGCCTTTCGCAAATTCACTGCTGTCAGCATTATTTCTGTTCTGCGGATTGTCAATGACCTTCGCAGTGCTCCGGTTCTGTATATTCTCTCTGGAGCTTACAGAATATCCGCTTTGCGCGTTCTCTCTAGAGCTTACGGAGTTTCTGCTCTGTACATTCTCTCCTGCGTTTGCAGAATTTCTGTTTTGATCATGGATCTGGTCATTACTCAGATCATTCAGGTTACCCTGTCTTCTCTGATAACTTATGTCACGTGCCTTTGCGTCAGAACCTATACGATCATTTTTTTGACGACTGCTACGAACATTTTTTTGCTCATCATCATTCGTCAGCACCAGATCTGTTAATTCCGCAGGCTCATATCCCGAAAGATACGGGTTTGCACCATGCTCTGCTGATGACTCTCCGTTTAGTTCACTATTTTTCAGGATATCGTGGTCAACAGAGATTCCTTCCGGGCTCTCCATTGCTTCTGTAACAGCTATATTTCTTGCGGTGAGATTCAGTATGTTCTTATCACTTACAGGATGCTCTTCGTTCTGACTCTTCCCATGAACAGATAAATTTTCTTTATCATTATTTCTGTCCTGTGAAGAAGCTTTATCAGAAAGACCGTATCCATCCTGCCGGATCATACTTATATTTTCTGATTCCCTTTTGCTTCCTGTCTCTCTACTGTCCTCTATACCGCTTCTGTTTTCTGCCTCTGTTCTGCTTTCTGCCCCTCTTGAGCTTTCTGTCTCTCTTCTGTATTCTGCCTTTTTACTGCTTTCTGTCCCTCTTCTGTTTTGTACCGCTCTTGAGCTTTCTGACTCTGTTCTGCTTTCTGCCTCTCCAGAGCTTTCTGTCGCTCCTCTGTTTTCTCTCCCTTTACCTTTTTCCGGCTCTCTTCTATGCTCTGACTCGTTTCTGCTTTCCAGCTCTCTTTTACTGCCAACTCCTCTTTTTCTGTCTTCCAATCTGACATGTTCAGGACTTCTGCCAACTTCATAAACCCGCTCATTATCAGATTCTCTGCCGATGACTACGGTATTTTTATACTCCGTGAGCCTGTCCTTACCGGGAACTCCGCTCTGAAGCTTTGTGAGTTCCTGTGCTTCTTTCATCTTTAATTCACGGATACGCTTCACCGTAGGCGATACTCCGTATCTGGAATTGCTTTCCAGATTTGTTCGGCTCCGTTCCAGTATCCGCTTCTCAGTCTCTATGAGCTTCTGCTTTTCATGTATCACCCGAAGCCGTTCTCTGGTCACTATGTCGAGATCTGACTTCTCAGCCTGCTTTTCTTTTTCTCTGTCTTTTATGATTCTGTCCGCTTTATCCAGTATCGCCAGCTCTTCCGCCTTGAGCGCGGACGTCTCTCTCTCCAGCGCATGGAGATGGGCGATCACCATCTCAAAAGTCAGGTCATAGTTCAGATTTATCTGCGTCGGAGAAAACTTCTTTTCTTCGCTTTCCTGACCTTCCTGCAGGTAATCAAGCTCAGCATATGGCACAAAAGCCTGCTCTCCCATGTTTCTGTCGATTATCTGCTGGGTGAAGCTTTCTACCAGAAGCGCCTCAGGACTGATGAGATTCGCCGGGTCTATCACAGACATATTTAATTTTGTCAGTGCAATAGAACCATCTTCCCTCAAGTGCAGCCTCCATACATGATCACTATCCTGCTTATAGCAAGCGACGGCGCGTTACTGTTAAGCGTCGGTCCGCTGTAGCTCACCAGAACCGCATCATTTATCTTCCATGTCCGGACTTTTTTCCCTGTAGCATCCTTCAGTGTGATCTCACCGTCAGTCGGGACGCTGATTCCTGAATTGACCGATTTTATCCAGTCTGCAAACGCATCTGTATCGGTCACTGTTCCCTGCTCCAGAACGAGCTGCTGGGGAATGCCGTTATCCAGCAGAAAATGCGGTGCCATTGAACCACCCTCATAATAAGTCTGGTAGTTCACCGCCATTCCAAGTCCGCTTACGGAAGTAAATTTTCCGCTCAAACCGGACACTCCTCCAATCGAAACCTCGAAATAGGCGCCGGAAACATATTTATTCATATCTATCTGTTCCTGCATTTCCTACCTCTTTTATTTCTTGTTATTTGCATTATCCTCTGCTTCTTTACCGGGAGCCCGTCTTTCAAAGCCGGAATATGCAAATTCCACGGATTCCATGAGGACTTCACTGTTTAAGGCACTCATGTTTCCGAGTGTATATGCCACGGGATACGCACCGTAAAGATCCCATGCGACCCCCTCTTTTCCTTCATCCGTCATCACCACTATGTGGATGGTCTTACGTACTGCCTTTTTTTCATCAGGTCCTTTTTCAAAAGACGGAAAACACCCAAGAACCCAGTCGAGGAACCTGTTTCCAAAGGTCACTCCGCGGGTCAGCACCAGATTACTGTACTCAACGGTAGCAGGTACTACGCCCTGCGCACCGCGATCGTCCGCACCGCTTCTCATCCGGAGTACATGGTTCACGACCTTGATACCCGAACACTGCGCAAAAGCTGCATCCTCCGGTTCGCTTTCACCATCCTTTGTATATCCTTCGCCGCTCAGAGTCACCCTGAACCGAAAGGAACGTAAAAGTTCATCATCCGCCATAGTTCACCTTTATTTCAGTTCAAACTTATTATTTTCATCTCCGCTGAGTTTCCTGTTGATGACAGAAATCTCTCTGCACCACCTTCGACGCTCCCGATGATCCATATTCATGAGATCATCCTGATTCCAGTGCAGATAGTAGGCAAGGAACGCCATCTCCTCGTAGAGCCTGTCCGGTGGATAGCTTACAAGCCCTGATTCAATAAAAAATCCAGCGGAACTTCAAATTCTTTTCCGCATTCGGGACATGTCACCTTGTATGAGGGCATCTCCTTCATGTTTATTCTCTGGTAAAAATCCTGCAGATACGCGAGATCCATGGTAAACAGATTCTCTATCACCTGATTTGTGACTTTCTGCAGTGTTCCAAGCTCTGTTATCACTCTGGACAGCAGAACTATAGTCAGATACGACGAATTGGCCTGCACTCTCGGATCTCTAAGCGGAAGTATCTCATCCGCAGCTGTTGCAAGCCTCATTTTTCCGGTTTTATGAACCGCTCCTGAGGCATCTACATAGCCCTTCGGAAGTTCAAATTCAAATTCTGTCTGCATTAGTACTCCCCCTTTTCCTAATCCTGACAGGTATACTGTTAACTCGCTTACAGAACAGGGCGCAGATAAAACTGCGCCCTGCTTTTAAGCAGCAATCGTCATCAGATAGGTGACGGTGTTCCTGCTTCTGCACCTGCATTTGTTCTCCAGAGACCCTCATGGCAGATCTCAAGAGACTGGATAGCTACTTCATTTCCGAGACCGGAAAGATCCGGAACATTGTAACTAACCGGCCATGCATTGATGAGAGTCCACTCAGGACCGTTTGCATCACCTGCATCATCAAAAAGCGTAATGACAATGTCATGACGCACAATTCCAGAAGGGCCAGCCTCATTATTCGGAGCAACAGAATGGATCCAGTCAAGGAAGTCCATATCTGTAGTAACACCCCAGCGAAGAGTAATATTTCCGAATGTTGTGAGTCCGGGAAGCTTACGCGGTGTATTTCTAAGATCATCACCTTCGCGGTATTCAACGGCTGCGGTCGCCATATTCATTCCGGAAACTTCAGAGAAGCTTGCACGGGCGATACCATCGATCGTTACCTGATACCGAAACACTCTATACGGATAATTAATAGCCATTGTCTAATCCCTCATTTCCTTTCCGTGTTTTTATCATTCAGATGCTGTCTTCTGAGTAATCCTGAAGATTACAAATTCAGCAGGTTTAACAGGAGCAATTCCTATGTTGCAGATCAGTCTTCCGTTATCGATATCATCCTGAGTCATTGTTGTAGGTCCGCACTCTACGTAATAAGCCTGCTCAGGTGCCGTGCCTGCAAGAGCTCCGTCTCTCCAGCAGGTTGCCAGGAAGGACTGGATGGTTCTTGTAACTCTCGACCAGAGAACTTCTGAATTAGGCTCAAATACAACCCAGTTTGTATTGTTCTTGATAGACTGCTCTACATAGATGAAGAGTCTTCTTACGTTGACATACTTCCAGAGACCATTGGAACTCAATGTCCTTGCGCCCCATACACGGATTCCTCGTCCTGTAAATGCACGGATCAGGTTTACGCCGATCGGATTCAGGATATCCTGCTCAGCATCGTTATAGCTGCAAGAGAGTCCTGTGCATCCGGATACGATCTCATTTGCCGGAGCCTTATGTACGCCGCGGTCGGTATCAACTCTTGCGTAGATACCTGCCATTGCGCCGGACGGCGGGAAGAAAGCTGTGCGCTTGAGAAGCGGATCCAGCAT
Organism: Lachnospiraceae bacterium; assembly: GCA_900168235.1. GTDB lineage: Bacteria > Bacillota > Clostridia > Lachnospirales > Lachnospiraceae > NK4A144. The sequence goes on from FUZG01000004.1 coordinate 292,370, forward strand.
TTCAAGCCACGGGTGATAGATAGCAGCATAAGTGCTGTCATACATATCACGGAAAGCAGAGATCTCATCCACCTTCTTCTTATCAATAGGAATATCCAAAATTGCGAAGCAGCTGGTCTTGTTCTCGCAGAAAGCGATCAGTGTAGACTGAACCGTAGGATCTGTGACACCTGGGATCGCCATGATGGATACATTGTTGTTTTCGATAAATGCCTGGAGTCCTGTACGCTTTCCGGGACCATTATCAGCACCGATGTAAACATCAGGTGTGATCTTTCCGGTTGCGCCGTCAGAACCGCCTGCAAGTGTTACAGAAACTTCTGCATCAGCTCCGCCGAGCTGTGCGATAGGTGAAGGATTGGACGCATTTGCAGGAGCCGGTGCGGGCTTATTATCCTTTCCGTCCTTTCCATCCTTGCCCTTTTCGGCTGCGGGTGCTGCCGGGGCTGCAGATGCCTTTACGCTGAAATTAACGATCTCGGACTTCTCAGCACGGATACCGATGTAATTTGTAGCGAAAGGATTCAGAGAAACATCAGCAAATGTTTCCTCTGTCTCATCAACCTTTACGGTCACTGTTACTTCACATGTACGGATGTACTTCTGAGTAACGATAGCCTTGTCAGCTACATCGATGCCCGGTGCAGCTTCCAGTGTGACAGTCTTATCCATAACTGACTTAACTGTCGCATACGCTTTTTTAGAGCCATCATAAAGCTCGACAACATCACCTGCATTAAATCCATCCGGATTCTTTACAGTGAGATCTGCACCTGTTGCAGAATAAACCTGAGTCTTCGCCTTGGATGACGGAACAGCAGTGATCTTTATGCGATTTCCCCATTCACCGGGATTAGCTGCCTCTGCATGAAGCACGCCGAGATCTCCGGATGAAGCTTTTGCATCATCAGGAGCAACTCTCATGATGTATGCACGGGAACCGCCATTAAGGAAAAACTGCTCTACAGCGTATGGCAGAAATCTTGCGTCACCGTATCTGGCATCGCTTAAATAACCGCCATAAATTCGCTTGTAATCAGCAAAGCTGGTTACAAACTGTGGAGCTCCAACTACTGCACCGCGTTCTGCAAGTCCGATGAATCCTGCTGTGCTTGTGCTGACGCCCTGCATCGGCACTGCGCCGGAGTCGTATTCTTCCACATATACGCCCGGATGTAAATACTCTGCCATTCTCTTTCTGTCCCCCATAAGCTGACGCAAAGGGACAATCCTCCTTCCCTTATGGATAAAGTAAAGTTTATCTGCAATTTGATGCTTTCGACGCCCTGTCCCAGAAATGCACCACTGCGTTTGCGTTGTATTCGATCGCACGCGCAAGGCATTCTGTAGAACTAAAAGCATCAAAAAGATCTGCAGAAGTTCTATATGTCAAATGAGCTTTGTACATCACAAAAGCTCCCATGACCGTTTGCAGGTTCACGGAATTACAGAATTCATTTCCGCGAGCTTCATTCATACAGGAAAACGGGTACATCCCCCAGATCATTACCCGGTCCCCTATCACCTGAAATTCAGTGTTCCACACCAGTCCGTGATCCCTGAACTGTAAACTGTAATGACCACCCGAACCCTCATAGGTGAATGAATTGTAATCAAGAAGATATTTCAGTTCTTTATCCGCATCATTGCTCTGAAAGTTCGATGAGCTCGGGTGCTTCAGTTGAAATATCATTTACGCTTTTCTCCTCGTTTCCGATATCAAGATCCGGACAGATGAGTTCTAAGTTTCCTTTTCCGCCTCCCGATAAAAATTCCTGAAGGCGCTGATTTCCAATATATCCCGCAAGTTCACGTACCTGATCAGGAGGAAGGTGCTGCACTGCTTCAGGCGATTTCTGCAGCAGATCCAGTATTTCCTGCAGATTAGTCCCATGACCGCTCAGTATATTTTTTTGCGCGGCATCTTTCTTTTGCTGCGAAGCCTTTTCATGACCTCTGACTGCCCGTGAATCTGATTCAGAATCTGTTTTCATCCCTGTTCTTCATCCCAGGCATTCCTGCCTTATAAATCTATATCTCCGTTCTCTGCGCCGCCATTCGGTGCATCTTCTCCATCCGGCGGTGTATCATCAGCAGATACTTCCCCGCTTTTTTCCATGATCTCTGACAGAAAGTCTTCTGATGCAAACATTTTCTCTGTTTCTCTTGCATTATCCTGAAGCTTTCTTAAATGCTCCAGAAACTGCTTCTTCATCTGTGCTTTCTTTTCGATCACATGCTGAAGCTTTAAAATGCCGGAATTAAGGGCATTCTTTTCTTCTTCGGAATCTGTTTTCTGATAACGATCCTTATATTCCTGAAGAAGTGCCCTTTCTCTGTTATCTGTCAGGAATGGATACTGTTTCCGCATGGTCTCCATTCCGTCCGGACCCATTTTTCCTTCCGCCACATCCTGCATATATTTCATGGTGTTGCGGGCATCACGAATGCTGTCGACTACTATACCCACTGCACTCTGCGCAAATCCCGGGTTCGTAACGATCTTTCCCCTTGCGGTTCCGGGAATGTTCCGATGTTTTGAACTCTGCTGAAACAGCATACGCTCCCTCATCATTTTCACATCAGGAGTATCTACTGATCGGTTCAGACAGGAAAAAAACATGGATTTCCCCGTTCCATTTATGACTGCCGAAGAGAGTCCCCCCCTTTGAAAAGCCGTTTCTGAAAATTTTTTCAGCTCCGGTTCTTCAGGATTGCCTTCTCTTGGCACGTATTTATCTGAAAAGTCTGTGTTTTGGTGATTTTCTTTACCGGAATCGGTCTTAAGAACTGATTCCCCCTTATAAGCATCTTCCTGTTCTTCAGCTCTTTTCTGTCCCGTCAGATCAAAGGTCTGACGGAACTCTTCATTGAGCTGCCATACAGGATCGCGTTTCGAGAACTCCCCAGTTTCCGAAACACGTGCGACCTGCTGCTTTATTTCATCCGCCTTTCGGCTTTCCCCGTGCGCAGCATCCGCTTGTTTCTCCCTGATTTTACTGGTTTTAATTGTATCATCCCCTCATAAATGTACAATTATTTGTATACACCCGAGGTTATTGTACATTCACTCCCTATACTGTGCAATAAAATTATGCCAAGTATACAGCACTTTTTTACAAACATAGTGCAGTCCGCAGCCGTTTTATTCATAGTGACGAAAGCGGCGCAGCGCTGACTACGAGGCAACGTGCACGCGTGTATGATAATGTCACTGCTTAATCATATTAAGAAGCTCCTCCTCCGTGATGACCGGAATTCCCAGCGACTGAGCTTTTGTGAGTTTGCTTCCGGCGGCTTCTCCTGCTACCAGATAGCTTGTTTTCTTAGAAACGCTTCCGGTGCACTTTCCGCCGTTTTTCTCAATAAGCTCAGTAGCTTCCTTTCTGCCGAGAGTAGGCAAAGTACCTGTCACAACGATAGTAAGTCCTGCCAGTGCAGATCCGCCTTCCTCTGTCTCAGGATTTTCCATAGTGAGTCCTGCTTCCCTGAACTCCTCTATGATCTTTTTATTTCCCTCATTTGCAAAAAAATGCACAATGTCGTTTGCAGTAGTCGCACCGACATCAGGGATTTCCTGTAACTGCTCTGCTGACGCTGACATCAGCTCATCGATGCTCTTAAAATGCTGCATGATGGTCTTTGCAGTCCTCTGTCCCACATTTCTGATACCAAGAGCTGTAAGCAGACGCGCAGGCTCGTTGCTCTTTGAATTTTCGATGTTATTTAAGAGCTTGTCAGTATTCTTTTCCTTACCGATGGTTCCCTTTGAAATAAGCTCGTCACGATGCTCTTTCAGTTTGTATATATCTGCATAATTATTCAGATATCCTTCTGTGATAAGCGCCTCAACAAGCTGATCTCCGAGTCCCATGATATTCATACAGTTAAGGCTCGTGAAGTATGCGATAGTACGAGAAAGCTGTGCCGGACATGCAGGATTTATGCATCGGATATCTGCTGTGTCTTCCTCGCGCTCCAGCACTTCTCCGCATACCGGACATCTATCCGGTGCTGTAAATACTTCTGCGGGCTCCTCAACACAACCGTTAAGCTTCGGAATGATCTCACCGCTCTTAAAGAGCTTGTATTTTCCGCCTATTCCGATCTTCATCTCATTGATGTAGTCCTGATTGTGAAGAGTCGCACGTGATACATTCGTACCGCAGAGACGTGCAGGCTTTCCTGTTTCGCTGTCATGGAAAAGTCCCGTAAATGTGAGCTTTCCTGTACGTCCCACATCGATCAGGATTTCATCCATGGTGATCACGCGCTCTTCCGGCGGATACTTATACGCGATATGTCCGCTGGTATATTTGCTGCCCGAAGGGAAATCGTTTCTATAGGCAACCTGATCTATCTTCACAACTGCACCATCAATGTCAAAGGGCAGTTCTGAACGCATCTCACCTATCTGATCTATGACCTCTATAACTTCATCCGCTGTAGCGCATTTTTTATGGAAAACAGTAGGAACTCCTGCATCTGAAAGCGCCTTCATTCCATCTGCATGACCTGCCATGAGCTCTGCAGGACCATCCTGGATATTAAAGATAAACATCCTGAGACCGCGTTCCTTTGTAACGGCACTGTCAAGCTGGCGAAGAGTACCTGCTGCCAGATTTCGCGGATTTGCCGCCTCTTTTTTGCCGTCACGTATCTGGATCTCATTAAACTTGTCAAAGTCCTCATGTGTCATGTAGACTTCGCCGCGAAGCTCCAGATAATCTGCATCTATGTCGAGACTGCGCTTTACATCCGGTATCACAAGAGCATTTGTTGTAACATCCTCACCGATGAGACCGTCACCGCGGGTCTCGGCAAGTGTGAGCTCCATTCCGTTTCCGTCAGCTTTTCTCCTGTAACGAAGGCTCATGCTGAGACCGTCAATTTTTTGCTCAACAGAAAACTGCGCACCAGGATGCATCTCCTGCACCTTATTCACCCACGCTCTGACTTCTTCCGGATCAAATACATCCTCGATAGAAAGCATCGGGACGTTATGTGTTACTTTTACGCCTGCTTCTCTCTTTGCAGTTCCGCCTATTTTCTGCGACGGTGAATCAGGAGTCACCCATTCAGGATTTTCTTTTTCAGCTTTCTTTAATTCCTGCATGAGCTGATCGTACTCATAGTCGGATATCTCAGGTGCATCCTCGTTGTAGTAGCGATCCATGTGATAGTCTATTTTTTTCTTCAGCTCAGTATATTCTTCAAAGGTCATCATGATTCCTCTTATTGCTTTTTGTTGTTTTTAAGCCATTATAAATTTACTGCTGTATGCCTGCTGCATCACGAAGTGCCTGAACTTCCGCATCTGAGAGCACTCTGTACTTTCCGGGTTCAAGCCCTTCCAGTGTGATGGTCATGAAGCGGATCCTTTTCAGCTTTGTAACAGTATATCCAAAATATTCTGCCATTCGGCGGATCTCGCGGTTCATGCCTTCCGTAAGGATACAGTTATAGGTGTTTTTTCCTGTACGTGTGATCTTGCAGGGGCGTGATTTACGGTCTTCCAGAAGCTGAAGTCCGCCTTTTCTCATTTTCTCGAGCACATCATCAGGTATCGGGCGGTCTACTGTCACTTCGTACTCTTTTTCATGACCGTAACGTGCCCTTAAAAGTCCGTTTACCATGCTTCCGTCATTAGTGAGCAGTATCAGTCCTTCCGAATCTTTATCCAGCCTTCCTATAGGATATACACGTTCAGGGTAACCCACCGCATCAACGATATTGTTGTGCTCTTTTCCCTGATCTACAGTGGATGTGACAGTTCCGACCTCTTTATAAAAGGCGAGTATCACCTGTTTCACATCATCAGGATTTGCCTTGATCTCCTGACCGTCAAGACAAATTTTTTCACATCCCGTAATGCGGTCCCCGGGTGACGCGACCTTACCGTCAACAGTGATCCTTCCTGCAGAAAGATACCTGTCCGCCTCACGTCTGGAGCATACTCCTGAAGCCGACAGGTATTTATTGATTCGTATAGCTTCTTCCATAAAAACCCTAAAAACACAGGAACCGGCATCAGATAACTGTGCCGGTCCTGTTTGAAACAATGGGATTTTTCTTACAAATCCCACATCAACATTCCTTTTTTACCCCTTAAATTCTTTGAGAAAACAAATCTTACAGATCGAACTTCCAACCGATCTCAGAAAGCTTCAGGTGCATATCGACCTTACGGAATACATTCATCGGAATGAACGGCTTCTGGATGGAATCAGCAGCACCATGATCGTATGCTCTTGCCTTTGTGATAACAGATACATCATTCATTGTAATGATGATAGGCAGATCTTCATATCCGTCCATTGCATGAATCGCCTCCATACAGCTGATGCCATTCATTTCAGGCATATGCATGTCCATGAGAACGATCTCCGGATTGAAGTTCTTAACCTTTTCGATTGCTTCAGCTCCCGATGAAGCAGTGAAAAGATCATAACGATCTGACATGACGTCTTTTGCTTCCTGAAGAATGGACGGCATATCATCGACAACAAGAACCCTCTTTCCCGTTTTGCTCATTTGAATTATACCTCCGTTTTTTTCGAGCAGCACCTACTACTCGTTTCTCAAAAAATACTCTCTCCGGATCCCCCTCACTCCGCTTGCCGGAGATTGACGCAAATCCTAGCATTATGTTACGATATTTTGCGAATTAAAGCAAGAGCGAAAGATGGATACTGTATACATCGTTATGCTTGCTTCAGGAGGAATAACATGATAAAAGAAGAACTCGACAGCCGCGACTGCATGCTTTCATGCGAAGTTTTCCCGCCCAAAAAAGAAGATGCCTTCACAAAGGTATTTAACGTTTTAGATTCTATTGCTGAGTGCGATCCTGCATTTATCAGTGTCACTTATGGAGCCGGCGGATCCAATGCCGGTAAGCATCTTGAGATTTCATCCTATATCCAGAATAAACTTAAGATCGAGACCATCGCTCATGTGACAAGTGTCGGATTTAATAAAAAGGATCTTGATGACGAGCTTGATGCTCTGGAAAAAGAAGGTGTTTACAATATCCTTGCACTCCGCGGAGACCGTCCTGCTGACATGACAGACGAGAAATACAATTCCCGCGAATTTGAGCACGCAGTAGACATGGTAAAGTACATCCGCGAAACAGGCCGTAAATACTGTATCGCAGGTGCCTGCTATCCTGAAAAGCATTTTGAAGCACCCGATAAGCTCACAGATATGTTCCACCTGAAGCAGAAGGTCGATGCAGGATGCGATTTCCTTATCAGCCAGCTTTTCTTCGACAATACATTCTTCTACAGATTCCTTGAGCTCGCTGCCCGAAATGATATCGAAGTACCTGTTCACGCAGGAATCATGCCGATCACTTCCGCTCAGCAGCTGGGTCACACTGTTTCCCTTTCCGGTACCAGTGTTCCGAAGAAGCTGTCCGACCTCATTGCAAGATACGGCGACGATCCGGAAGACATGAAGAAGGCCGGAATCGAATTTGCAGTCGATCAGGCTCTGGACCTCGCTTCCCACGGCGTTCACGGCATCCACGTCTACGCCATGAACAAGCCCGAGCTCTGCCGCGAGATCTTCACCGCAGTACGCCAGAATATCTGAAAAACATCTTAAATGCTATAATAGAATAAACCATTAATTTTAACTGAAAAGAGGTGCAAACTACTATGGATGAGGTTGAAATTATGCAGTCACAAGTAGATTATAGACAGTTTTACATGAGGGTTATACTTGATTTATATAAAGTCCAAAAGGCAGGCGATAAAAATCCTTATTTAGCTTCACAGATACACGAGTATGAAAATTGTTATCTTGAAGCTAATGGCAATATGTCTTATTTAGAGCCTTTTAGGCCTACTGATTTATAGATTGAATCAATCTCATTAAGCAGGACTTTGGTACTCACATACAAAAGTATCAAAGCCCCTTATGATGCGCTAATTATTGCCCCGGTCGTTACAAACACCGGGGCAATAATTAGTATAAAAATCCTTCATTTTTCAATCGTACTCAAATATTCCCTGTACTGCATCAGAAACATTCATGATATCTTCATATCCAAGAAGGTCTACCCTAGTGCACCCTCTGGCTTTCGGATCTATCGCTTTTATTTGCTCACAAATAACAGTTCCCGACTCTCCATTTTTACCTTTAACCGGAATATGTATTGGTCCCGCTAAAATTCCCGAAATCATTGGACACACATGAAAAATACCTGTCGCCCTTATAAAAGCATTTTTACTGACTATTATAAACAGCTTCTTTTTGAAACCACTTATCTTGATAATATCTCCCTGAGAAAAGTCATTCATAAAATCTCTCTTCCTACCGGTTCCCCCCAATTAAAATCGCAAACCGTTATTTCTCCATTATATTCTGCCAATCTCTCCTCGAAAGTTTTATGAACAAACTGTTTTCTAAGAACAATCGTGTCATTTTCTATTTCTATGTCGAGAACATCAGAAATATTTAATCCCATTCTCTCTAATATATCCTTTGGAATCCTTATTCCCTGGCTATTTCCCCAAGCTCTAATTGCAACCTGTTCCATGAGAGCACCTCCTTTATGTATATACATTATACTGTTTAATTCGTATTATAACTACTTAAAAGTATATAAAGTACATATTGTGCCTCAAACTTGGTTACTGTTCAGACGTATTTCTATACCGAACAACATAATCAGGAGGTGGAGAACGTTAATTTCCATAAGCTTCCCGTAAAGGACCGCACAGGAAAGATCCACTGCATACGTAGACTTGGCACGCAGGACAAGAGTGATGCCGAAAACGAATGTCCTGCGTGCTGTAGTCCCTCGGGATGCGTTGGAAACAACGCTCTCCACTTCCGTCAATTCAGTGTATGAACCAAACTTGTACTTAAAAAAAAATGAACATGACCGATATTCATTTAAGAGAGGTGTCCGATCATGAGTAGCAATATTTTAGCTCACAACTTAGCAGCCATAAACGCACAACGGCAAATTGGATTAAATAATAAGAAGCGAAATACTGCAATGGAGCGATTATCCTCAGGTTTTAAGATCAATCGTGCTGCAGATGACGCTTCCGGACTTGCGATTTCAGAAAAAATGCGCCGTCAGATCCGCGGTCTTACTCAGGGCGCCCACAACATAGAGGAAGGCATTTCCTACTGCAAAATTGCAGATGGAGCATTAAATGAAATCCACGATATGCTGAACCGCATGGAAGAACTGGCTGTCAAATCAGCTAATGGAACAAATTCCGAAAATGACAGAAAAGCTATTGATGAAGAAATACAGCAGATCAAGGCCGAAACAGAAAAAATACTCGGTACTACAAAATATAATGAAATTTATATCTGGAAAGGCGGCAACCCAATATCAACAACCGTCCAAACCGGAACAAAAGAAGTACCAGCTGTTGAATTTCCGTTGAATATTCTAGATGAATGTTGGACGGAACTTGATCCTACAAATGATAATGCAGCATCATATCCCAAAGACGGAATGATTAATATAGATATTGATAAAACAAACGGCATACGTTTCTATTGGACAGGTTTCAACGGAAAAGCCTACTATTCGAACTGGAAAGAATGGCCGCCTGATGAAGAAGCACAAATAAATGATCCATCTGATCCAAATAAAATGATCACAAGAACACATCCTGGCGCTATGAATGTTAAAATTTCTGACTTAATGGATTATACCTTATATCCTGAGGCAAAAGGTATTGACGCAAGGCTCGCCTATATAACCAATGCCTACTCTACGCAAGATGATCTCCTATCAGCACTAGCTGATACTTACTGCGAAGCCGGTGCAGGCACTAGAGAATGGTTTCATACATACAAAAGCGATGGTTCTCTTTTTGATTATTTATACAGAGAATATAATATTGTCTCTATCACTTTTCCAGCTATAATAAAATCGCAACGTGACCTTGATAATACTTCGGATACATCATTTGCAAGAGCTATACCATCAAATAGTACCAACCTTATAAAAAAACCTTCCGGTTCTGACGGCAATTACAGCGGAACATGGGAATTTCAATTTGAATTTGATAATATCGGATTGGTTACAGCGTCTTTATCAGAAATCACCTACCGTTCTGACAATGAACATTACTTTCATGTCGCTCCAAACAAAGACGTTTCCGGAGTAGTTTATTCAATTTCAAAAATTCTCCAATCCAATACAGGTGAAATAAGCCTACATTTTAATCTCACTGCTGAAACACCGTTCAAAATTGGGACTGATTCTCAGAGCTACACTACAGTAGGGAAACTTGAAATTACTATTGGTATTGGCGGTACTCTTGATTCAGCAATGTCAAAAATTCTGGAAATATCAGGATGCGATATTTTCGCATCAAGTGATAAAAATAATAATAGTGACTCCGGAGCAGCAGGCAAAAACGTTGGAGAATCCGTTGTATTTTCTCCGAATTATGATTATTCAATAATTATTCCCACCTATGATTCAGTTTTGCAGGAAGATCCTAATGGCTATAAAACCATACCAATACATACTGCTCCGGAATCAACAGAAAATGTTAGAGTCCTGATCACCTATCCGATTCTCAATCTGGAAACTCTCGGTCTGTCAGATACTAATGTACTGACTGCAGATAACGCATTACAGGCCCTGGATGACATACAATATGCTGCAGAAATGATCAGCGACTCACGTGTTCTCTTTGGTTCATACCAGAACAGACTGGAGCACGCATATAACGGCACAATGAATACAGTTGAAAACACCACAGCATCCGAATCCAGAATACGAGACGCAGATATAGCAGAGCTTACGTATTGGTATTCATTGAATCAGATTTTGGTAAATGCAGGTGAAAGTATTCTCGCACAAGCTGTAAAAAATTCGGAAACAGTTCTAAACCTTATAAAATAATGATTTACTTAATCATTTAGTTACTTCTTTTTGAAACTTTATCTTTAAGCTGTTGTTCAGAGCCATCTTCATTCCGAGCGTTGTAAACACGAAGCGGATAACGTTGATTTCCAACGTTATCCGCTTCTGTCAAGTAAGTGTCTATTTTACTCCTGCTTACGGTCACGAAGCATGAGGTCACGGATTCCGTCCTTCGGATCCTTTCCTGCAAAAAGGACGTCGTTGATCTGCTGGATGATAGGTATCTCAACGTTGTATTTATTAGCGAGCTGCATTGCTGCCTTTGCACAGAATACACCCTCTACGACCTGATGAACTTCCTTCATTGCTTCATCAGCACTCTTTCCCTGTCCGATGAGGATTCCGGCTCTTCTGTTTCTGGAGTGCATGGATGCGCATGTAACGATGAGATCACCGATACCTGTGAGACCTGAGAAAGTACGCTCTTTTCCGCCTGCTGCGATACCGAGACGTGTGATCTCTGCGATACCTCTTGTGATAAGCGCAGCCTTTGTGTTATCACCGTACTTCAGACCATCAGCGATTCCTGCTGCAAGAGCGATGACATTTTTGCAGGCAGCGCTGATCTGCATACCAAACGGATCATCTGATGTATAAACACGGAAAACTTCGCTCATAAATACATCTGCAACATAGTCAGCGTCATCAAGATTCTTACTTCCTGCAACGATAAGAGTCGGCATGCCTCTTCCAACTTCCTCTGCATGAGTCGGTCCGCAAAGTACGACTGTTCTGCACTGGGGTATCTCCTGCTCGATGATATCTGTAAGAGTCATAAGGGTATCCTCTTCAAGCCCCTTCGCAACACTCACGATGATCTGACCCTCGCTCACATACGGAGCCATTGACTTTGCTGTGCTTCTGGTAAAGGATGAAGGCACTGCAAGTACCAGCAGGTCCTTACCTTCGCATGCCTCCTTGATATCAGTTGTATACTTTGTGCTGTCTGAAAGAACGCTTCCCGGAAGCTTCTCAGTCTGCTCATGCTTTTCCTTAAGGAGCGCGATTTCCTGTTCAATAGCTGACCACATGGTAACTTCATGTCCGTTATTTCCAAGAAGCCATGTAAGTGCTGTTCCCCAGCTTCCTGCTCCGATCATTCCGATTTTTTTCATATTATACAATCCTCCTACATACAAACAAGGCTGCGGAAATGTGCCGCAGCCCTTATTATTGATTATATCAAGACTCGCTCGCGAGTCTTGCGCGCCGGATTTGATTCAGCGATAGCTGAAATAATCCTATTCAAATCCGTGCGCATCCTCGCGGAGCATAACTCAGTTGGATTTTGAATCCAACTGAGTTAACTTTTTGAAGCGCTCTGCTTCTTCCTGGTTCTTTTCGTGGTTCAGATAAGTATGACGCTCTTTACCCTGAAGCAGACGCTGGATATTTGTCCTATGCTGCCAAAATGCAAGTGCACCAAGCAGGAACATAATTATGTACATCTCGATAAGATGCGCCTGATCCATGACAGCGAACTCTCTCCATCCGGTCTGTCCCATCACGATAAACTCGATAACGAGACCGACCCACACCATGAGTGATCCAAGGGATACATAGTGTGTTGTAAAAAAGATTCCGAAAAATGTGACAAATCCAAGGATGAACAGCAGCGGATCAAAAAATCCGATAACAAGTCCTGCTGTTGCCGCAATTCCCTTTCCGCCCTTAAAGTGCATAAAGAAAGGAAAATCATGTCCAAGGATCGCGCCCGCTGCCGCATAAACCTTTAACAGCGGAACGATCTCAGGATTTCTGCTTCCAAAAAGAAATACTGCGATCTGGATAGCAACGATAGTCTTTAACGCATCGCAAAGAAGTGTCACAACTCCCGCTTTCACGCCAAAAGTCCTGAGCATATTTGTTGTACCGGCATTACCGCTTCCAACTGTGCGGATATCCATTCCGCGAAGCTTACCGTACAGATAACCTGTCTGTACGAGTCCACAGCAATAACCGATGAGTATACAGATGAGTCTCTCCACCATCTCTACAATTCAGCAGGTCACAACCTTATGACCCGCTTTTCCTCCTTTTTCCGAATCAGGAAAGTCCTGAATCTTTTTCACTTCGTCCGCGGATAATGAAACGAAGCGGTGTACCTATAAAGCCAAATGCCTCACGGATCTTATTTTCGATATATCGTGTATATGAGAAGTGCATAAGCTCTACATCATTTACAAAGATAACGAATGTCGGCGGCTTGATACTTGCCTGTGTGATATAGAACAGACGAAGTCTCTTACCCTTATCTGAAGGTGGCTGCTGAAGCGCTACAGCCTCAGTCATGATCTCATTGAGCACACCTGTCTGGATTCTGAGGCTGTGGCTCTGGATCACGCGGTCGATCTCTTCAAAAAGCTTCGGCAGACGCTGTCCTGTTTCTGCAGAAATAAAGATCATATCTGCATAAGGCATGAACGAAAGCGTATCTGCGATCTTTCTCTTAAACTCATTCATGGTCTTATCATTCTTTTCGATAAGATCCCACTTATTAACCGCAATGATACAGCCCTTGCCTCTGTCGTGAGCGATACCTGCGATCTTTGCATCCTGCTCGGTAACACCCTCTTTTGCATCGATAACGATGACAACCACATCAGCTCTCTCAACCGCACCGACAGTTCTGACGATCATGTAATGCTCAAGAGATTCCTTGATCTTGTTCTTTCTGCGGATTCCGGCTGTATCGATAAATACATATTCTTTACCGTCATGAACAACAGGCGTATCAACAGCATCTCTTGTGGTTCCTGCGATATCAGAAACGATAACTCTCTTTTTACCGAGAAGCTTATTGATGATAGAGGACTTACCTACGTTCGGCTTACCAACGATTGCGATCTTCGGTCTGTCATCCTCTTCTTCCCCTTCTTCACGATCCGGGAAGTACTTTACAACTTCATCGAGAAGATCACCGATACCTGTCATCTGACCTGCAGAGATCGGCACGGGATCACCCATTCCGAGATTGTAGAACTCGTATACATCGAGCTGCATCTTCTGATAGTTGTCAACCTTATTTACAGCGAGGATAACAGGCTTTCCGGAACGACGGAGCATATCCGCAACCTTGTCATCAGCATCAGAAAGTCCCATCTGGATATCTGTGATAAAAACGATGACATCTGCTGTATTGATAGCGATCTCAGCCTGCTCACGCATCTGTGAGAGGATGATATCCTTCGAATCCGGCTCGATACCGCCTGTATCGATAAGTGTAAAATTTCTGCCATTCCAATCTACATCAGCATAAATACGGTCTCTTGTAACACCCGGTTTATCCTGAACGATAGAAATACGTTCCCCCGCAAGGACGTTAAAGAGTGTTGATTTACCAACATTCGGTCGTCCTACAAGTGCAACGATCGGTCTACTCATATTTTCCTAACCTTAATTCCTTTCCTGCCCAATCTGTACAAACGTAAAAATAAAGATACGCGGTCCTTATTTATCACGTGCGTCCCGCATGGGCTCTCCGCCCTGTACCACAGCGCGGATAAAATCATTTCCATCCGATTTTATAATATCAACTGGTACTTGTAAAGCACGCGAAATATCCTCAAGTGTCATGTCGTCCAGCAGAACTTCCGTATTTGCCCTCAAAATATTCTGAGGAAGATACAGCACTTCGCCAAGAGGCTTGCCCTTTAACTGCGCCACTATGTCCTGTCCTGTGATGAGTCCGCTGACTGTGATCCTCGGTCCGAAGAAATCATTTCGGATAGGATAATTGTGGACTGTGATACCAGGAAAAAGTTCATGCAGTTTATCAATCATCTGCATTTTTTCCCTGTTCATAAGGACTCCGCCCGCCATTGAGATCTCACGCCTGAGATTCGGATCAGGCTTTAATTCCGCAAGTCCTTCCTCAAATTCATCCACGAATGAACGGATCATTCCCACACCGTTTTCATACTGGATATATCCATCGTAGCTGTCAGCAGACGGAATCGGCTGCTCTGCAAGGATATAAAATTCATCTCCTGCATGGATAAAATGTGTATGATGCTCAGCGTAGATCTTTTCCTGCCAGCTGTGAATAAGCTTCAGCGTTTCGATAGCATCTTCCTTTGTAAAAGGTTCCAGCGGATAAAGCCCGTCACGGTATTTACTAAGTCCGACAGGAACTACGGAAACACTCTCAAGATACGGAATGTACTTTGTCAGATCCCTTATGGAGCGATCAAGTTCCTCGCCGTCGTTTATTCCCTTACAGAGCACGATCTGACCATTCATACGGATTCCCGCCTCAGCCAGCCGGTCTACCTTTTTCAGAGCTTCACCTGCAAAGCGGTTATGAAGCATCTTGCACCGAAGTTCAGGATTTGTCGTCTGAAAAGAAACATTGATCGGATCCAGATGATAATGGATGATACGCTCTATGTCATGATCGGACATATTCGTCAAAGTGACATAGTTACCCTGCAGGAACGACAGTCTGGAATCGTCATCTTTAAAATAAAGAGTTTCTCTCATTCCCTTCGGCATCTGGTCGATAAAGCAGAAAATGCAGTTATTATGGCATGATCTGTAATCGTCCATGAGACCGTTTTCAAATTCGATACCAAGATCCTCGTCCTCATCCTTGTCGATCTCAAGCTCCCATTCCTCGCCGTCAGGCTTTCTCACGAGAACCACTATATATGTATCTTCTATTAAAAACTGATAATCGAAAATATCCTCGATAGGCTTTTCATTTATGGAAATAAGCTCATCGCCGGGTTCGATCTCCATTTCTTCCGCAATGCTTCCGGGAAGAACACTTTTTACTATATGTCTGTTTTTCTTTTCTTCACCCATGTATTTTTAAATCCTCCGGACAATTAGGCAACAATTCAACTGTCAGCCTGACTATCATCCTAGTTGTATCGCATGTTTAACAAAAATAAACCTCACCATTATATAGGCTTGCCTATCAACTGTCAAAATGTTACGATATCAATGTTTGTCAATCGGACGAAAACCATCTATACTTATCTCGAATGTCGTCCGATAATTTCCTTCATCATATTTAATGGAAGAATGTGAGGCTTTATGATCAACAAGTATCTTGAGAACACTATGCCGGCAGCCCCCCTTAAAATCATCGTTCTGCCCAGCATCAGTGGATTCGGCAACAAAGTCAATGATTATCTCGTAGAGTTCCGCAGAGCTGTGAACCAGCCCTACCACGACAGCCCGGCTTTCGAAGGCTATCGTATGGATAACTACATGATAAACTTCGATGTTCCCCGTTTTGGTTCCGGCGAGGGAAAAGCTGTCCTTAACGAAACTATCCGCGGTAAGGACGTTTACATCATGACTGATGTGCTCAACTACTCACTTACTTACAAGATGCACGGTTATCAGAACCACTACTCACCTGATGATCACTATCAGGATCTGAAGCGTGTCATCGCGTCCATCGCAGGAAAAGCTCATCGTATCACTGTTATCATGCCTTTCATGTACGAGAGCCGTCAGCACAAGAGAAGCGGTCGTGAATCTCTTGACTGTGCTCTGATGCTTGAAGAGCTTGCAAACATGGGCATTTCCCGTCTCATCACTTTTGATGCTCACGATCCGTCCATCGCAAATGCAGCACCGCTCTGCGGATTTGATAATTTCACACCTTTCTATCAGTTCATGCAGGCTCTGCTCCACAATGTAGGCGATATGCAGATCGACCGTGATCATATGCTCATCATCAGCCCGGACGAAGGTGCTCTTCACCGTGCTGTATACTTTGCAAACGTTATGGGCGTTGACACAGGTATGTTCTACAAGAGAAGAGACTACACTAAGGTTGTTGACGGAAAGAACCCTATCGTTGCTCACGAGTTCCTCGGTGACAATGTAGAGGGCAAGGACGTTATCGTTGTTGACGATATGATCTCCTCCGGCGGAAGTATGATCGATACAGCCCGCCAGCTCAAGAAGATGAAAGCTAAGCGCGTATTCGTATGCTGTACTTTCGGTATCTTTACTGACGGCGTAGAGTCTTTCGACGAAGCATATAAGAACGGTATCATCGATAAGGTTGTTACAACAAACCTTTCCTACCGTCGTCCTGAGCTTCTCGAGCGTCCTTGGTATCTGGAAGCTGATATGACTAAGTTCATGGCATCCATCATCGATTTCTCAAATCACGATGTGACCATGGGACATGTTATCACTCCTACCGAGAAGATCCGCAAGATCCTCAATAACTACAACAACACCGACGGTGTTCTGAAGGACTAAAACATAAGCCTTTTGGTATAAAATACGTTTTTAACAGAGATGAAACACGCTGAATGTTTCATCTCTGTTTTTTTATCGCCTCGGTACATATGAAAAAGCGTTTCTTATCCAGCGGATATCGTCTGCTTTTCCATTGCGCTCCGTCACAGCTATCACATCAAACCTGTATGCCATATCTTCTGTAAGTCCGTTCTGCGCCATAAAATGATCCGCTACGCGGCTTATGGTCCGCTGTTTTGCCTTATTCACAGCCTGTTCGGGGCGTCCGTACTCTTCCGATTTTCTGTATTTTACTTCGCAAAATACTATCGTATCAGACGGCGGTATGCTGAAATCCCTGCTCTCGCCTGCGGGATCCACTGTAATGATATCTATCTCACCTGACTTCACCCTGAAATTCCGTGAAATAATGCGGCATCCCTGTTTTTCCAGAAACGCCGCAGCTTCATTTTCACCTTGTGTTCCAACTTTTCTGTTATTCTGTACTTCTTTTGCCAGAGCCTTTCCTCCTGTCTTACCTTCGATTTGTGCTCTTTCCGTGCTCTCTATTGTAAATATCCATCTTCTGCTTCAGTTTATCCATACGATCAACAAAAACCAGCACTTCAGCAACTACTTCATAAAGTTCCGGCGGGATCGCATCACCGATATCCAGGGATGACAGCGTATTTGCAAGTTTGCTGTCCTCATGCACCGGTACGTCGTTTTCCTTCGCCTTCTCGATGATACGCTCAGCAACAACGCCCCTTCCGGATGCTACGACAGTAGGTGCTACGGTAGCCGGATCATATGCCAGCGCTACGGCTGTTTTCTGTTTATACTTTTTATCTTTATCCTGATCCGCCATAGTCTCACCCTTATGCCCGCACGTCGAATCCTGTTACCTGTATGAGCTTCTCATTAACGCCTCTGTTAAACATTATATCCGGCACGCTCTTCGCTTCTTTATTGAGCGACACGTCCGAATGGATCTTGTACCCTCTCCTGCGCAGTGCTTCATCCAGCTCCGGCAGATGCTCCCCTATAAAATCAAGCATAGACTCATCCTGAAGAATAAAATGAGTCTGAACTTTTTCTGCCTGATTCATAGAGACATGGATATCCATCTGTCCCAGGTGCTCCATATCCAGATGCAGGAGCGCCGAGATATTTCCGTCTTTCCTCGCAAGATTCCGCTTATTTGTATAAACATACAGATCCCCATGCGCTTTTGAATTGTTCATCTTGAGCGGGAGCTGTATGTAGGTCATGACCTGATTCATCTGTTCCATGAAGTTCAGATTAGAGCTCAGACTCTTCATTCCCTGAGCAAGCGGAGTATCACTCTTTCCGAGATCATTCAGCATCTGCGTTGCCTGCTCCGCTTCACCTGCGATCTTTCTGAAATACTGACGCACAGTTTCCTTATCAGAAACATCCGTAGGCTTTAAGAGGAACTGATCCATTATCCCATTCTTTAATAAAAACTGATATGGCTTACTCTGGATCACTTCTCTTGCAGCTGCCTGAATATCTTCACCGTATTTTCCTGACATGGCTTCACTGACCATTGCCCGTGTTAAATGCAATGTTTCAGAAGAGCTTAATTCACCCTGCAAAATTTTGTCAGTGAGTTCCGGCGGAACTCCCATCTTTGAGAGAGAATTTGTTAATGCCTGAAGATTTTCCCGGCTCAGGAGCTCAGTAATATTATTTGTCACATGCCCTGTAATGTCCTGCGCCAGTGCAGTATCTTCCTTACCCACTTCTGCGTTTCTGACACCACCCTCAGGAGTCTTGTCATCCGTATGACTGCGGTCAGTAAGGCTTATATTTGCCTTCATATTGTCCTGATCCTGTCTGGAGTTATCTTCTGACCCTGTCTCATCCCCTTCCGCAGAATCAGGATGAACAGACGGATCCACCGCCTGAACGGGCTGGTTCACTTCAGGTGTGACCACCGCAGCAGTTTCTATTCCAAAAGCCGACAAAAGGGCTGTGGGATCACCCTGTACCGCCTGAGCTGCTGCGGAAGCTACAGCTACATTCTGCGCGCCAAAGAAAATGTTCGTAACATTTTCATGCATACCAACATTTTCTCCCGCAAGCTCCGCAAAGCCCTTTGACAGACCGTCAACGCTCTCTGCAATCTGATACTGGCTGGACTTATACATCTCAAATTCAGCTATGTTTTCCTCTGTAAGAGGGATTCCAAGCTGTGTCATCTGCACCACCGTCGTTGCAGATGCCGAAGGGTGTGCCGCCACCATATCTGCCATTCCGTTCAGGGAAAGAGCATTTATAGGAAGTCCCCGCCCCATCATGGAACTTACCATCTCACCGTTTCTGTCCGTGAGAGGTAATCCTGCCTGAGCCAAAGCCCTGCCTATCTCACTATTACCGTCCAGATTTGCATAGAGCGGCGTTATTGTAATTTTGGAACTTGATGCACCGCTCACCTGAAAGGAAAGGGTCTGCCCCATTGAAAGGGGTATGTTCTGATTCAGCTTTGCGCTGATAGTAGAATTATTTGCAAGCAGGAGCTGGACAGTGCCGTCTTTATTCATTCCAACGACCTGCCCTGAAAATGTATCTCCGCTCTTTACGTATATGGCTTTGTCCGAATCGACCATTTCGGTCGCGGGACTCTGTGTCACATCAGTAATACTGACATTACGGTTCACTCCTGAACCTGTATCATAAAGACCTGTATTGGGATTTACCTGAATATTCATATATTCCCTCCTTCCTACAAGTCAAAACGGTCAGACTTCGACAAAATTTCCTATGAAACTCCGTCTGTGGATAGGACAAGGACCCAGTTTTTTTAGCGCCTCAATGTGCGCAGAACTGCCATAGCCCTTGTTTCCGGCAAAATCATACCCCGGATACTCTTTATCGTAATCCACCATCACATGGTCCCTTGCGACCTTTGCGATGATGCTCGCTGCAGCGATGGATGCGCTCTTTGCGTCACCCTTTATGATCTTTATCTGAGGGATCTGAACCTCAGGGATTATAACTGCATCGTTCAATAATATATCGGGTTTTACAGATAGATTCTGAATAGCCTGCCTCATGGCTTCATATGTAGCCTGAAGGATGTTTATCTCGTCGATACGCTCAGGTTCTGCACGTCCGATAGCCCATGCAACAGCATTCTTCTTTATCTCTTCAGCAAGGACCTCGCGCTTTTCCGGCGAAAGCTTTTTGGAATCATTGAGATACAGGAGATCACAGTCCTTCGGAAGGATAACTGCTCCTGTCATGACAGGCCCTGCGAGAGGACCTCTTCCGACTTCATCAATTCCGCATATAAATTCACGGTCACCATATTCTCTCTCAAAGGAAAACATCTCGTACATCCTAGCCTTTTCCTTTTCAAGAGCGTCTATTTTTTTCTGTGCGCTTTTTACGAGCGCTGTGACTCCACTCCGTTCATCAACAGAGTAAAGTTCTATGAGTCCGCGCAGTTTAGATATCTCTGCGTTCTGAAACTTTTCGCGGATTTCCTTAATAGTTTCTGCCATGACTATACTGCCTCTTACTTGATCATTCCAAATTTATTTATCGGGCTGAGTCTGAGCCAGACTTTGCCCATAATGTCACTTTTCCTGATGTTACCCACTTCCGGTGAACGGGAATCGACACTGTCATTCCTGTTATCACCGAGCACAAAATATTCATCAGCTCCAAGGCTCACTGCACTTGACGCAAGTCCTGCATCATTTATGAGCGAATTGCCGTAGTGATCACCTTTAAGTTTATCGCCGTTAATGTAGACCACACCATCCTTTATCTCGACAGTCTCTCCGGGAAGACCGATTAT
The DNA here is from genome assembly GCA_900168235.1 of Lachnospiraceae bacterium. GTDB lineage: Bacteria > Bacillota > Clostridia > Lachnospirales > Lachnospiraceae > NK4A144. Next base: position 313,321 of record FUZG01000004.1, read on the forward strand.
ACGCTTGATATAAACTGAGCCTGCATCCGTTGGACAGGGAAAATCCACTATATCAAATCGCCTCGGAGAACTGAATCTGTACGTAAATTTGTCAAGAAGCACAGATTCCCCGTTTGAAAGAGTCATTTCCATGGAGTTTCCATCAATCTGATTCCTCTGACCGACGAATGTTATAAATAAAAATGTCAGAACCAGCGCCATCAGGATGGTAATACTTGCAGAAAGTATTTTGTCAGTGGTCTTTTTTTTCATCTATTCCCCTCAGGAAGGTCTGTGGTCCAGTGTTATCTTTCCGATACGTCCGCTTCTGAAATCATCCAAAATAAACTGAACTGCGCGGTCTGTATCAGGTACTCCGCCGGATCTCAGCGCATTTCGCTTAAGTGCCGCACTTTCAAGAGCATCTGCAAAACTCATCTCATCCGTGATGTTATACATAGAATTGATCATGTCCGGATGCTCAGCATGCATCTTCTCGATAAATCTCTGCACCAGATCATCACGGTTCAGAGCATCATCATTCATTGAACCAAGAAGTGCCAGATGGAATCCTGCCTCGTCATCGTCGATCTTCGGCCAGAGAATACCCGGTGTATCAAGGAGCTCCAGGTTCTTACCGAGACGCACCCACTGCTTACCCTTTGTGACACCCGGCTTATTTCCGGTCTTTGCCACGGTCTTTTTCGCGTAAGAGTTGATAAATGTGGATTTACCTACGTTCGGGATTCCTACGACCATTGCACGCATAGGGCGGTTAAGGATTCCCTTCTTTTTATTTCGCTCGATCTTTTCTTTGCAGGCAATCTGCACTGCGCCGTCAATCTTTCTCAGATTCTTTCCGTTTCTGGAGTCAAGGGCAATAGCAGTTATTCCCTGCGCTTCAAACCACTCGATCCAGGACTTTGTCTCGTTTTCCTCTGCAAGATCCGCCTTATTTAACAGAACGAGTCGGCCTTTTCCCTGTCCCAGTGTATCAATATCCGGATTTCTGGTAGAAAGCGGTGCTCTGGCATCGAGAAGCTCGATCAGCAGATCGATGAGCTTTATATCTTCCTGCATGGCACGCTTTGCCTTCATCATATGTCCGGGGTACCAGTTATATGCCATATTTAATATATCCTCTCTTAATTTACACGTCCGATTCCCTTATCTCCGCCTGCCATGTGAAGCCAGACTTTTCCAACTATATAGTCTTTCTTCACATTTCCGAGATTAACGGAACGGCTGTCCTCTGAACTATTACAGTTGTCACCCATGACAAAATATTCATCTTCTTCCAGTGTTATCAGATCATCCGCAACACCGGCATCGGCAATGAGATCGTCAAACATATCATCCTGACGCTCTCCATTCAGATAAAGAACTCCGTCAAGTATCTGCACCTTGTCGCCGGGAACTGCAACAACACGCTTCACTGAGTAATGCGCATTTACATTTCCATTGGGACGAAATGCAATGACGTCGCCTCGTGACGGCTGTAATATATTGTAGACAACTCTATTCAGGAAAACCACCTGACCATTATAAAGTGCAGGCTCCATCGAAGTTCCGATGACAGTTGTCCTCATTCCCATTGTGAAAACAAGAAAAAACGCCAGCAGTATCGCCACTGCGACTATGAAGATCCAGGACATTGCCTCTGAAATCTTTTCACCTGAAATCAGTTTCTTCCTCTGATAAAAGGAAAGTCCATTATATCTTCTAACCAATTTTGTCCATTCTCCAATCACACAATATGTTTCATTGTATCATAAACAGAAGAAATCTGTCCTATGCATAGCAAAAGCCACCGCAGGTAAAACTGCGATGGCTCTTTCTCGTGTAATAAAATACGATCAGTCAACGATCTCCTTAAGCTTAGCCTTCTTACCGTTGAGCTTTCTAAGATAGAACAGCTTAGCTCTTCTAGCCTTACCGGAACGAACAACCTCAACCTTCTCTACGTTAGGAGAGTGGATCGGCCATGTCTTCTCAACGCCTACGCCGTTAGACTGCTTACGAACAGTGAAAGTAGCACGGTTGCTTCCGCCCTGCTTTTTGATGATAGTACCCTCGAAGATCTGGATTCTGGACTTATCGCCCTCTGTGATACGGTTGTGTACACGTACAGTATCACCAACTCTGATCTCAGGTGCCTGCTGCTTCAGCTGCTCTGCTTCGATTTCCTTAATTACTGTGATGTTCATTTATAAAACCTCCATTGTACCCTTCCCCGCGTTGTCACTTACGTACTCTACGAGCTCAGGCAATTTGACGTTCTTAACACATTCATCCTATGGCATCCAAAGTGCCGCGTGTCAGAGGACCATCTCCTAAAGACATGCGCTATGCAAGTCTCACAAGCAAATATGTTACCACCGGGCGTGACCAAAATCAAGGTTTTTTTACCCGTATTTACTTGAAAAGACCGTTGTTCGCCAAAATATGCAACGAACAACGGTCTTTTATTTTTCACGACTTAATGATCAACGATTTTTTTACTTAACAGTGATCTTAAGCTTGAATGTCTTATTAGAGCCGTCGAGAAGCTTATACTTTACAGTATAATTACCGGGCTTTGTGAATGCAACTACTCTGGGATCGCCGTTACGTGTCTGAGAACCAAGAACGCAGTTCTTGAGCTGACCCTTAGGAATAGTGATGTCATACTTATATCCACCGGAAGCAAGGTAGTATCCAGGGATAGTATTCTTTGTCTTGTTGAATGTCAGGAAGATTCTTCCACCTGTAAGTGAGTACGGATCTGTAAGATCGTAGTATGTGGAAGAAGAAGCTGCTACTGAATAGCTGCTCTTGTATGAGAATACATAGCCCTTTGCATTTCTCTTATAACGGATAGGTCCGAAGTTCTGTACCTTCTCTGCGATAGTGAATGCATAGCTTACTGTCTCATTTCCGATAGTTGCTGTAACGTATCCCTTTGAACCAGCAACAGCACCCTTACTGCACTTTACAACACCATTCTTAACTGTAACTGCAGGATCACTGGATGTCCATGTAGCACTCTTTGTAACACCCTTTACACCCTTTGTGTTACCTGTTGCATCACCGATAGCGAGCTTCAGAGTACCGCCCTTAGCAAGCTTACCGTACATGTATACACCGTAGTCGCCTGAAGGATCAACGATTGTGTAAGTTGTGCTTCCTGTGAAGTTCTTAGCTGCGTTTACAGCTGCATCAGCCTGTACAAGACCTGTTACAGAGTGGTCTTCAAAAGTGTAAGTCTGATTATTTGTTGTCTCAAGAAGAATTGATGCAACGGATCTTGAAGTATCAATAGTCTTTGTTGTAAGGAACTTATCGTTTGCAGAATAAACAAGTGCTGCAACTGCTGCAACCTGGGGTGTAGCCTGTGAAGTACCGGACATTCTGGATGTTGCTGTTGATACACCATATCCGACAGAACAAATAGGATCCTTATACTTTCTTAAGTCATAGTCTACCTCACCGCCCGGTGCTGCGATATCAACCCAGCTTCCGAAGTTGGAGAATGATGAAAGGCCATCCTGTCTGTTAGTAGCAGCTACAGAAATAACGTTGTTATATCCTGCAGGATAAGAAACAGTATCTGTTGCATCGTTACCTGCTGCCGCGATAAGTGTGATACCCTTGTCAGCAGCCTGATTACAAAGTTCCTGCATCTCTGCGCTGTATCCGGGACCACCAAAACTCATGCTGACAACATTTACGCCCTTTTCGATAGCCATCTTCATAGCTTCTACTTCATCAGATCCATAAATGGAACCTGTAGCGGAAATCTGTACAGAATAGATATTTACATCAGGCGCAACACCCATACCCATTGTACCATTGTTCTTTGCTGCACCAATAACACCGGAACAGTTTGAGCCATGGCCCTGTCTGTCAATACCCATATAGGACTTATATCTTGTTGTGTAGTCAGCCTCGATATTTCCCTTAAAATCAACTGAACTTGTGTTGATACCTGTATCAAGAACCGCTACTGTTACTCCCTTACCTGTAGCAACTTCATGTGCTTTAAGCGAATGGATCTTGCTGTGGAACCACTGGTAGTAAGTTTTATAAGCATCCTCATCAGACGCTTTAAGCCAGGGATCATTTGTAGTCAGCTCTTCGTCATCAATTTTTGATGCATTCTTGTCACCTGTTACAACATCAGCAGAATCTTTTGCTGTCACTGTATTTACTGCTGCATCAGCAACTGCTGACTGAAGATCTTCCTCATTAATATCATCAATGTGATAAATGTAGTTCGGCTCTACTACTGTAGATGTGATCTGTGCATCTGCTGTCTCTGTAAGAGCATCTGCGATATCACGGTTAAAGTCAAGAACTGCTACACCATGTGAATAGCTCTGAAGCTCAGCGCCGTACTCTTTTGCAACTTTCTTTGCGTCTTCTTCACTGTCTGCAACGAAGAAACCTTCTTCTGCTGCATAATCCACACCTGCAGTAAGGGTCTTAAGATCATTTACCTCTGCCTTAAGTGTGTTTGCTGTACTAATTACAGCATCTGTGACCTCGGCGTCATTTGCATCTTCTGTAAATGCGGTTGTCTCTGCACTCTGCACTTCATCGGCAACAACTTCTGACGCATATGATACAGCTGTTGAGCTGATAGTCATTGTTGCTGCGAGGAACAGTGCTGCCAGTTTTGTAAATCTGTTCTTCATTTTTCCTCCAAATTAACTCCTTGAATAATCCCTCTTTTCTGCTCCCCCATCCGTGGCAAAGACAAAAAAGAACGCCGTAGGTATCGGTACGCCGACCAAATACCCGACAACGGTCATATTTTATCATTGTATTTATTTGTGAACAAGATAGTTTGCGCCTCAAATTGTATAAAAATTGTATTTTTTATACAATTCTTAAGATTCCCTTTATTTTAAGCTCAATTTATGAAGTTTTAATTAAGAAAGAACGATTTATTTTTTATTTCTCCCGGTGTTTATAAGACAAGTTACTCCAGGCTCGATAATTGCGCCACAAAAAACCTGCTCCGGCGGTGTTGATTCCGGAGCAGGTCCATAGATCATTTATTTTACGCCTACCTTTAAAGTGTAACTAAAGGTTTTATTTGAGCCGTCTATGACTTTATACTTAAATGTATACTTTCCCGGCGCTTTGATGGTGACATATTCAATATTACCACCCTTTCCTGTTTCTACAGTACATTTCTTCGCCTGCGATTTTGACATCTTGATAACATACTTAAAATTAGTGTTCGCCTTATAACCGGTATATGCACCTGTTTTCTTATTCATCTCGAAAAAGAGCAGCACATTTTTTCTTGACATATAATACGGATTCCGCAAATTATACCTTGCGCCTAAAGAACCGTAAGCTATACGTTTTGGCTGGAATTTATATTTATATCCTCTGTGAGAGATCTTAACTAAACACTGCCCAAACATCAGTGTTTTATGCGTTACCGTTAAAGAGCATTGAATTTTTTCAGATCCGATCGTTGCTGTTATAAGGACTGTTGAACCAACCGGTGCTGCTTTATTGCACTTTACTTTTCCCTTTTTAACAGTTGCTACAGTCGCATTATCACTTGTCCATACTGCAGTTTTTGCTGCCGCCTTTGCTGCCTTGATATTTCCTGTCTTGTCAGCGATATCAAACTTAAGCTTTCCACCCTGGCAGATTTTTCCTTTTAGATATGCGCTATAGTCGCCCGACTGATCAACCATCGTATAGTTGTATGAGTATGTTTTTGCCATCTCGGCAGCCGCATCCGCCTGCACAAGTCCGGTCACTGAATGTCCCTCATAGGAATACTCTTTTCCATCTGTCGTGGAAAGCAGGATATTTTTTACTATCTCCGGCGCATCAGAATTATTAGACTTTGTCAAATCAGAATTAGACGCATATATCAGTGCTGCAACCGCTGCAACGTTCGGACATGCCTGCGAAGTACCCTGCATGCCGTTCTCACCATATAAATAATGATTATTATTTTCAAAGTGCTCTGATGGTTCAACACACTCAGGCTCATAAAGGAGATTGTATTCACCGGTCTTTTGACCCTTTCCTCCTCCGGGCGCTACTATATCAACCCAATTGCCATAATTCGAAAAATATGAGAGTTTTCCATCTTTATTAGCAGCAGCTACAGCAATAACGCTATCAAATGCAGCCGGATAACTCTCCAGGTCAGTTGTCTCATTTCCGGCTGCGGCAACCAGCGTTATACCCTTTTCTAAAGCCTTATGGCACACTTCCTCCATTGCCTCATCCGGATAAGTTCCGCCAAAGCTCATGCTAATTACCTGCACACCTTTTTCTATAGCCATTTTAACTGCTTCGACTTCATCTGAGCCATAGATACTTCCGTCGTACGAGATCTGAACAGAATAAATATCAACTTCCGGCGCTACTCCATATCCATAGTAGCCATTATTCTTAAGTGCTCCGATTATTCCGGCACAGTTTGTCCCGTGACCATGATAATCAACACCTTTATAATCTTCATAGCGCACAACATAATCCTGTTCTGTACTGGAAGCAAATTCTGTGTATTTTGATTTTAAATTAATTCCTGTATCCAGAACTGCAACTTTTACACCTTTACCCTCCGTGAGTTCATGCGCTTTAAGGGTATTTATCATATCATGAAACCACTGATAGTGCTCATCAGTTTCATTAGCCCATGCATCATTCGGCGCATCCGATGCCGCATCAATAGCCGTCACGCCTGCCATATTGACCACAGCATCATTATCATTTCCGTTTTGCCCGAATGTCTCATCCTGTAAAGTTTCTGCTACATCATCTGTATATCCAAAGATATGATCAATATGATTAGGTTCTACAACTGTAGTTGTCGTAAGCGCATCAGCTGCAGAAATAAGTGCATCGCCAACATTTTCTTCAAACTCCAATACAGCTACACCGTGTGAATAACTTTTTAACGCTGCTTTATACTCTTTTGCGACTTTTTCTGCTTCTTCCTGCGTTTCAGCTAAAAAGTATCCTTCATGTTCAAGATAATCTTTTCCCGGAGTCAGAGATTTCAAGGCTTCCGCTTTTTCTCTGATCTTCACAGCTGTTGTCATTGCTGCAGTAACTCCGTTTTCTGCACTGGAGTCAGTATCTGATCCCTCTTCCGAAGGATCCTCGATCGCGTCCTCTGACAAAGCTGTGTCAAGCGGTACTATATTGTCACTTAGTTCAGAAGCATACACTCCCCCTGTCATCCATACCGTCATGGATACAGCAAGCAAAAGCGCCAACAGTTTCTTCATTCGTTTTTTCATCTGCCCCTCCTGTAAACCCTCAAAAACAATTTAGGAAACTCTTAATTTTTTTATCGGCACTTTTAAACAGATATGTTAATAAAACTGCAATTTTATGCACGTAAAAAAACTGCCGAAATAAAATCGACAGTTTTTATAAATTCAATATATTCCTCTTGTGCGAAGCCACTCTGCATAGAGATCCGGACGACGCTCTGCGGTCCTGTGGATAGACTGCTGCATACGCCAGCGGTCAACTTTTTTGTGATCACCTGAGAGGATGATGTCAGGGACTTTCTTTCCCTTCCATTCCGACGGTCTGGTGTACTGAGGATATTCCAGCAGACCATTTCCAAAGGACTCTGTCTCAGCAGACACATCATTATGAAGTACTCCGGGCACAAAACGTGAAATAGCATCCATCATTACGAGTGCCGGAAGCTCACCGCCTGTAAGTACATAGTCTCCGATAGATATTTCGTCTGTAACGATCTCACGAAGAATACGCTCATCAACGCCCTCGTAATGACCGCAGAGAAATACCAGATCATCAGCTGTACTGAGTTCCTTTGCCAGATCATTAGAGAAGACTTTTCCTCCGGGAGACGTATATATCACCCGTGTCTTACGGGAAGATGTATCATCTCCTGCACGCTGTGCAATGTTCTCCATGGCTTTCTGGTACGCCTGCCATACAGGTTCGCACTGGATCAGCATACCGGCTCCGCCGCCGTAAGGATAATCGTCAACAGAACCGTAACGGTTCTGCGAGAAATCTTTTAAGTTTATGGTATCGAGAGATACCATTCCGGTTCCGACTGCGCGGCCCATGATACTGGTTCCCATTGCATTTCGGATCATATCCGGGAATAAAGTGATTACCTGAAAATACATTACTTATTCCATTCCATTCAAGAGATGAACCTTCATGATACCGTTCTCAAGATCCACATCAAGAATACACTGCTGTATAGCCGGTATCAGGATTTCTTTACCTGATTCACCCTTTACAGTGTATACGTCATTTGCACCTGTATGCAGGATTTCTGTGATCTTTCCGATTTCTCTGTCATCATCTGTTATAACCCTGAGACCGAGGATATCAACCTCAAAGTACTGACCTTCCTGAAGATCAGCCGCATCCTCACGTGTAACGAGGATATTCCATCTGCGGTACTTCATCACATCATTGATATCATCAATACCACGGAACTTTACGATAACGAGATTCTTGAAATACTTTACCTTTTCGATCTCAGCTTCCACTTCTGTTTTTCCATTAGACAGCAGCACTTTCCCGAAAGATGAAAAGCGGTCAGGGTCATCCACCGTAGGATAAACCTTGACCTCTCCTCTTATTCCGTGGGTGGAAGTAATTGTGCCTGCTGACACATATCCATCACTGAACAATTTCTACATTCACCTTTTTGTTTTCTCTTGAAGAAGCAGCTTTGACAACAGAACGGATAGCCTTGGCAATTCTGCCCTGCTTTCCAATTACCTTCCCCATGTCTCCGGCTGCGACTCTGAGCTCTACATCGATGGTTCTGTCATTCTCGGTTTCGGTAACCTGTACCTCTTCCGGATGATCTACAAGCGCTTTGGCGATAACCTCTACAACTTCCTTCATCGTATACCTCCTCCATACTGCTGCGATTCACGCGCCTTAGAAAGGGCGCCCGGCAATATGATGCGCACGGGTTCCCCTCACGAAGCAGGAATTAAGCGAGGATGCCAGCCTTCTTGAAAAGTCTTGCTACAGTCTCTGTAGGCTGAGCACCGTTAGCGAGCCACTTCTTAGCAGCCTCTTCGTCTACCTTGAATGCTGCAGGCTCCTGAAGGGGATCGTATGTACCGATCTCGTCAACTGCCTTTGCACAGCTTACAGATACACGTGAATCTGCAACTACTACTCTGTAGAACGGAGCCTTCTTCTTACCAATTCTCTTTAATCTGATCTTTACTGCCATTTTTGTTTCTCCTTAACTTAATAAATAAAATTAGTTTTTCTTTATTATATATTTCAAATGCAATTCCTGCATACTGAAACCATTTATCAGCGCATACCGCGCATCAGGTTCTGAAGATTTCCGAGACCACCGAAGCCGCCTCTCTTTCTTCCCTTCATCATTCCGGGCATCTTCTTCATCATCTTCTGCATTTCCTTGAACTGTTTTACCAGTCTGTTTACATACATGATGTCCACACCTGAGCCCTTTGCTATTCTGAGCTTTCTCTGTGGTGTGAGGATATCCGGATTTGCTCTCTCAGCCTTTGTCATGGAATGGATTATAGCTTCATTCCTGTGGAGAGCTGTTTCATCCACCATACCGCTGATGTCTTTACCACCGGTAAGTCCCGGTAACATTCCGAGGATGGATGTGAGTCCGCCCATCTTACGCATCTGATCCATACTGGTCAGATAGTCGTCAAAGTCGAACTTTCCTTTTCTGACCTTGTCCTGCATCCCCTTGGCTGCATCCACATCGACGGTTTCTGCCGCTTTCTCAATAAGGGAAAGGACATCGCCCATTCCAAGGATTCTGGAAGCCATACGATCAGGATAGAACTGCTCCAGATCTGAAAGCTTCTCACCCATACCTACAAACAGTATAGGCTTTCCGGTAACTGATCTAATTGAAAGAGCAGCACCGCCTCGTGCATCACCGTCCATCTTGGAGAGGATGACGCCATCGATGCCAACCTTTTCATCAAAGCCCTTGGCAACATCAACTGCCGCCTGACCTGTGCTGGCATCTGCCACAAGGATGGTATCGAGAACTTCCACATGCTCCTTGATACGCTTAAGTTCATCCATCAGCTCTTCATCAATCTGCTGACGACCTGCTGTATCGAGGATTACTACTGTATGTCCGTTCTTTTTGGCATGCTCAACAGCTGCCTCAGCGATCCCGACAGGATCTTTCGATCCCTCGACCGCAAATACTTCAACGCCCTGCTTTTCACCGTTTATCTGCAGCTGCTTTACAGCGGCGGGACGATAAACGTCACAGGCAACGAGAAGACTCTTCTTTCCTTTTGTCTTGAGCTTTCCTGCAAGCTTTGCGGTGGTAGTTGTTTTACCTGCACCGTTCAGACCGCACATCATGATAACGGTCACGCTCTTGCCCGGGGCAAAGGTAAGCTCAGTCGTATCAGAACCCAGAAGACTTATCATCTCTTCGTTTACGATCTTGATGACTGTCTGTCCCGGATTCAATCCGTTCAGGACTTCTTCGCCTACTGCACGTTCCTGTACAGACTTAACGAACTGCTTTACGACCTTGAAGTTTACGTCAGCCTCTAAGAGAGCCATCTTAACTTCTTTCATGGATGTCTGAACATCCTTCTCGGTCAGCTTTCCTTTGGAACGAAGTCCCTTAAAAACATTCTGTAGTTTTTCGGTAAGGCTTTCAAATGCCACTATAGATCACCCAATATCCTGTCCGCGAGTTCCATTATCTTTTCTGCTTCCGGTCCGTCCATCTTTCCGGAAAGCTCCCTGATCTCGCAGGCGAAGGATTTCATATCTTCAAATTTTTTTACAAGCTGCAGCCTGTCTTCATAATTCTTCAGAGCTTTTCTGCAGCGTGCCACCATGGTCGATACCGCCTGACGGCTTATACCGTACTGCTCTGCAATCTCCGCCAGTGACAGATCTTCCATCGTATATGCATCATATACTTCACGCTGACGGTCATTCAGAAGTTCTCCGTAAAAATCATAGAGCAGCGCTTCTTTTGCAAACTCTTCCATCGCAGAGACCTCCACAACATCCGAAATGATAACACACAGAATGCCGAGTGTCAACACGAAATATTAACACCCGGCATTTTTAATCATTTTTTTAGTACCATTTTATCAAAGTACCGCTCTGACCTGCTTCGGACGGAAGCCCTGCTTGTCGAGAGCCGCGAGGATACGCTCCTTATGCTCTGTTCCGAAAGCTTCCATTGTGATGCGGAGCTCAACCGCTGCGGATCTGTTGATGGTTATAAACTGGTTATGCTCAAGCTTGATGACATTTCCGTTCTGCTTTGCGATGACTCCTGCCACACGCTCAAGTTCACCCGGCTTATCCGGAAGAAGCACGGATACTGTGAAGATCCTGTCTCTAAGGATCAGTCCCTGCTGTACTACGGATGACATTGTGATGACATCCATATTTCCGCCTGAAAGGATAGCTACGACCTTTTTATTCTTACAGGTAAGCTGCTTTAATGCTGCAACTGTGAGGAGTCCTGAGTTCTCCACTACCATCTTGTGGTTCTCTACCATATCAAGGAATGCTGTTACGAGATCAGAATCCGGTACGGTGATAACATCATCAAGATTTTTCTGGAGATACGGGAAAATATGTGATCCCGGAGTCTTTACAGCAGTACCGTCTGCGATGGTAGATGCAGAAGGAAGTGTTGTAACCTTGCTGTTTCTGAAGGATTCACTGAGGCATGCAGCTCCCTCAGGCTCTACACCGATGACCTTTACATTGGGATGCATGAGCTTTGCAAGTGTGGAAACACCTGTTGCAAGTCCGCCGCCTCCTACCGGTACGAGGATGTAATCAACAAGCGGAAGTTCCTTAAAGATCTCCATTGCGATGGATCCCTGACCTGTAGCAACACCCAGATCATCGAAAGGATGAACGAATGTGTAGCCATGCTCCTTTGCCAGACGAAGTGCTTCTTCGGCAGCGTCATCATAAACATCACCGTGAAGAACTACTTCTGCACCAAGAGCCTTTGTGCGGTTCACCTTGATAAGAGGAGTTGTTGTAGGCATTACAACGACCGCCTTGCATCCGTAAGCCTGTGCCGCATATGCAACACCCTGTGCGTGGTTTCCGGCAGATGCTGTGATAACACCCTTTGCTCTCTCAGCGTCTGTAAGCTTGCTTATCCTGTAATATGCACCGCGGATCTTATATGCACCTGTTCTCTGCATATTTTCAGGTTTCAGGTAAACATTATTTCCTGATATCTTCGAAAAAAAGTCACTCTGTACGAGTTTTGTCTCGAGTGTAACTTCTTTAACCTTCTCGGATGCCTCTTCAAATGCCGGCAGTGTCAAAAACTTTGTGTTGTCGCTCATGATCTCTCCTTTTTGTCAGCCGCAAGATAAGCAGGATTCATGTAAAAATTCTGTCTGTTTTTTTACATGTTTGCGTCGACGTATTAAAGCGTTAATTCTTAAAAGAACTTGAGCTATATAATCTACCTTTTATTCGGATTTGTCAAACAGGGAGTTTACAAATTTATCAGGATCGAACCTTTCGAGGTCGGTCACTTTCTCTCCGAGACCGATATATTTGACCGGGATATGGAGCTCATTCTGGATCGCAATGGCTATACCGCCCTTTGCGCTTCCGTCGAGTTTTGTGAGCACGAGTCCTGTAACATCGGTAACTTCCATGAACTGCTTTGCCTGAGAAAGAGCATTCTGACCTGTAGTACCGTCAACTACTACAAGTGTCTCGCGGTTAGCGTCGGCATACTCGCTCTTGATAATTGTATTTATCTTATTGAGCTCGTTCATGAGATTCTTTTTATTGTGAAGACGACCGGCCGTATCGCAGAGCAGGATATCGGTATTTCTGGCTTTTGACGCCTGAATGGAGTCAAATATAACAGACCCCGGATCTCCGCCTTCTACGCCCTTTACGATGTCCACATCAGTCCTCTGAGCCCAGATATCGAGCTGGTCGATAGCCGCTGCACGGAAAGTGTCTGCCGCAGAGAGAAGGACTTTCTTTCCTTCACTCTTATACATGGCAGCGAGCTTACCTACGGTAGTTGTCTTTCCAACGCCGTTTACGCCGACTACCAGCACTACAGACTTATTTCTCTCAAATGCATAAGGGTCGTCACTTCCGGTCTCCCTTAAAGCTTCCTTCATGTTTTCCATGAGGAGCTCACGGCATGCTGAGGGCTCGGAGATGCGCTTTTCACGCACCTGAACCTTCAGTTTTTCGATAAGCTGTTCTGTTGTAGCAATACCTACATCACCCATTACGAGATTTTCTTCAAGTTCCTCATAGAACTCTTCGTCAATCTCCTTATATCCTGTAAAAAAGCTCGTCAGTTTTGAAAAAAATCCCATACGTACTCCTATGAAAATACTTATTTATACTCATCGCTTGTAAGGTCTACATTTACCTGCGTTGATACGCCCTTTTCCTGCATCGTCACACCATAGAGACGATCGGATTTCATCATGGTACCACGTCTGTGTGTGATAACTATGAACTGCGTATGCTCGGTAAGCTTTGTAAGATAATTTGCGAATCTGTCTACATTTGCTTCATCAAGCGCAGCCTCGATCTCGTCAAGAAGACAGAAAGGTGACGGCTTAAGCGCCTGGATCGCAAAGAGCAGCGAAATCGCACTGAGCGCTTTCTCTCCGCCGGAGAGCTGCATCATGTTCTGAAGCTTCTTTCCCGGTGGCTGGGCGATGATCCTGATGTCTGTTTCCAGAAGGTTCTCCGGATCCACAAGCTCAAGCGTACCCTTACCGCCGCCAAAGAGTTCCTTAAATACTACATCGTATTCTTTCGCGATCTCCGTAAACTTTTCCGCAAACTGCTTCTTCATGCTCTCATCAAGCTCAGCAATGATGTTATTCAGGTCTTCTTCTGCCTTTACGAGATCATTACGCTGTTCATTCATGAAGGAATAGCGGTCATCGAGGTTCTTGAACTCCTCAATGGCATTTACATTTACGTTGCCGAGGTTACGGATAGCGCTCTTAACAGATTCCGTCTCCCTCTTCATTTTTGAGAGATCGGTCATCTCAGGATTTTTCAGTTCTTCTGCGGCACTGCGTGTCAGCTGATACTCATCCCACATATAACCGGAGAGGTAATCCTGACGCGCTTCACTCTTTTCCTTCTGACCATTCAGACGCTCTATCTCGCGCTCGATACCGCTCTTCTTCTCAGCAAGCTTTTCTCTTGAGGAAACGATCTCTTCACGGCTCTTTGAGAGCTCATCCTTTTTCTGGATAAGCTCCTGAAGCTCCTTATGACGGGCATCATTATTATCCCCGAAGGATTCGATCTTTGCCTCAAGCTCCTTTATCTCATTCTGCTTTGCCTCAACTTCTTTTGCATCTTCATCAAGATTTTTCTGATTCTGCTTAAGTTCAGACTTTGCACGGGTAAGAGAGTCCTCAAGACGTTTTACTTCCAGCTCTGCAAATCCCTGCTTCTGAAGGAGTGACGCATTACTGAGATCTGCTTCACTGAGCTTTTTCCTGAGGGCAGAAGCCTCACCTGTCTTCTTCTCATGAGCCACTGTCAGCTCTTCATTCTTAGCAACAAGAGCCTTTTCATTTTCCTCAGACTCTGTGAGCTGTCCTTCTATCTCTTCCTGACGCTCTTTAAGCTGACGGATATATTCAGCGATTTCCTCATTCTGACGGACAACACCACCGTTTCCTTCAGAAATCTCTTTCTTTTTATCCTCAAGGTTCTTAAGGTTCAGCGCACAGGTATTACGACGGAGCTCTGCTTCCTTCTGCTTATTCTGGGTCTCTTCACGAAGCTTATTATTCTCGCGGACTGAATCCTGCACGTCCTCCATCTTAGCAAGACACTCGTCGATCTGCTTCAGCGCATCCTTGATCTCTTTCTGGAAGTTCTCGATCTCACGGCTTCTTCCCAGGAGGCCGCCCTTATTCTTAAATGAACCACCGGAAATTGAACCACCGGGATTCAGTGCTTCTCCGGAAAGAGTAACGATACGGGTCTTATACTTAAATTTTCTCGCGATGGCAAGAGCATTATCAACCGTATCTACTACAAGATAGTTTCCAAGAAGGCTGGATGCCACCTTTTCATACTGCTTGTCAAAAGTCACAAGAGTATCGGCGGCACCGATAGCACCCGGCATGTCAAGTGCCTCAGGATAGCCAAGCTCACGCTCCTGTATGGCATTTAAGGGCAGGAATGTGGCACGTCCCGCATGTTCATCCTTAAGATAACGGATCATCCTCTTTGCGGTTTCTTCATCCTTTGTAACGATGTTCTGAAGATTACCGCCGAGTGCTGTTTCGATGGCTGTTTCATACTTTGCATCTACGTGGATAAGGTCCGCAACGACACCGCAGAGTCCGCGTTCTTTGGACTTCTGCTCCATTGTCTTTTTAACGGCGTTTCCGTAACCTTCATAACGCTCCGCAAGGTTCTTTAAGGATTCCAGACGGGATTTCTTTTCGTGATAAGTGATCTCCAGCGAACGATGCTTTGAATCGATCTTTTCTCTCTCTTCACGAAGAACCCCTGCTTTTTCCTCTATCTTAGCCAGTTCTTCGTCATTTTTCCTGATCTCTTCATTTACTTCATCGAGAGCTGCTACACCCTTCTGGATGTCTTCCTCGATCTCAGCTTCATCAGACTTACTGCGAAGAAGCTGTGCAGAAAGCTCAGCCCTTTTCAGATTTGCCTGCTCAAGCCTTGTTCCATAGGTCGCTTTATCCTTGTTTATATCCGAACGGCGATTCAGGAGGTCGATCACTGTCCTTCTGTTTTCTTCGATCTGACTCTCAAGCTCAAATGCTTCTTTATCAAGTTTCGTCAGTTCGTCCCTGTCAGAATCAAGTCCCTTTGTACCTTCATCAACCTGCGCATCTATCTCTTTCTTTGATTCTCTGACTTTTTCCAGTTCTGCTGTACAGCGTTCCTGCTCTTTTTTCAGGTCCTCAATACGATTTATAAAATGCTCATCGCTGACTTTAAGGGTATTGATCTGTTCCTTAAGAACGTTGATCTTTCCTTCTATCTGTCCCTTAAATAAAGTGGAGTCTGAGATCTCGTTTCTCTTTGCCTCGATCTCATGATCAAGCTCCTCAATCTCCGTTCCGCCCTTTTCGTATACGTGTCTGCTCTCTTCCAGACTGTCTGTGACTTCTTTCAGATCGTTCTGAGCGATGTTTCCTTTTTTCTCGATATCAGCCAGCATTTCATCGAGTCTGTCTGTCTCGAGGAGGAACACATTGACATCAAGCTCTTTCAGCTCTTCCTTCTTTTTCAGGTAGACTCTCGCTGTATCTGCCTGCTTTGAAAGAGGCTCGATCTGCTTTTCAAGCTCAGACAGGATATCGTTTACACGGACAAGATTATTTTTCTCGTCTGCAAGCTTCTTCTGAGCGGCACTTTTTCTTCGTTTGAACTTTACGATACCTGCTGCTTCGTCAAAAAGTTCCCTTCGCTCATCCATTTTTCCAGAAAGGATCTTATCGATCTGACCCTGTCCGATGATGGAATAGCCTTCCTGACCGATACCTGTATCATAAAAAAGCTCCTGAACATCACGAAGACGGCAGTTATTGCCGTTCATCAGATACTCACTCTCACCTGATCTGTAGACACGACGCGCCACTGTGACCTCATCATATTCTACATTCAGCGCGTGATCTGAATTATCAAGTGTTATCGCTACATATGCGTATCCCATCGGTTTACGGGTCTCTGTACCCGAAAAGATGACATCCTGCATAGAAGCACCTCGGAGCTCTCTTGCGCTCTGCTCTCCAAGTACCCAGCGCACGGCGTCCGCAACATTACTTTTTCCCGATCCATTCGGTCCAACAATACCTGTTATTCCTCCCTTGAAGGAAAACTCGATCTTGTTCGCGAATGATTTAAACCCCTGAATTTCAATACTCTTTAAGTACACTAGCTACCTCATCCCGTCCGCCTTTAATTGCCGGACACATTTTCTCCTTCTTTTATCAGAGCCTCATATGCTGCATGCTGCTCAGCACTCTTTTTAGAGCTTCCTGTTCCTTCCGCAACTCTTTCCCCATTGATGATAGCCGCAACGGTAAAGGACTTGCGATGGTCCGGACCGCTCTCATCAATAAGCTCATATGACAGTGTTCCTGACCGCTTCTGTATAAGTATCTGCAGTCTGGACTTTGAGTCATGGAATAACTGCTTGTGCTCTATATCAGTGAGCACATACTTCTTTATATGGGCTGCAGCAGGTTCCATACCGCCGTCGATATAAATTGCACCGATGATGGCTTCAAATATATCAGAAACGATGGAATCTCTGTAACGGCTGCCCTGATTCTCCTCACCCTTACCGAGCAGGATAAAATCGCTCAGCGAAAATGCTCTTGCACAGAAAGCAAGTGTAGGCTCACAAACAAGCGATGAACGGACCTTTGTCATTTCTCCTTCCGGCATTTCCGGATGATTCTTGTACAAAAAATCGCTCACTGTTACTTCCAACACCGCATCTCCCAGAAACTCAAGACGCTGGTAATCAGCGATACGGTTTATCTTCATTTCATTTGTATAGGAACTGTGCGCAAGGGCTGACCTTAATAATGAGCGGTCCTTGAATTTATATCCGATCCGTTCTTCCAGTCCCTCCGGATTAAAATTCTGCATAAACAGTAATCCTTTCTATTTCTCCCTCTCAAAAAATCCATTTGACCTTTGGCATAAATCTAAATAGCCCCTTTTCTGTACCGGCAGAAAAGGGGCGCAAAAGGTTCATAAGATTTAGTTCTGAGATTCTGCAGCTTCCTTGATCTTCTGAACAGCGTCGCCTACTGTAACGATCTTTTCAACTTCTTCTGTTTCGATATTGATGTCAAATTCCTGCTCAATACCCATGATGATCTGGAAAACGTCAAGAGAATCCGCTCCAAGGTCATCTGCAAAAGTTGACTCCATAGTGATCTCGTCTTTATCTACATTAAGTACGTCTGCGATAATATTCTGTAACTTTTCAAATTCCATTTTTTAATTCCTTTCAGATCTCTATAACATCAATCTTTCAGTGTGATACGATCGCGTATCTTGTCGCTGATCTTTGCCTCTTTGAATGATGCACACTGAATGATAGAAGTTGTCACTTCTTTATGTGTTGCACTTCCGTGAGTCTTTACTACAAGACCTCTGAGACCGAGAAGCGGTGCTCCGCCATACTCTGATGCAACATATTTTTTCATTGTCTTCTTGAGAACCGGCTTTATGATAAGTCCGCCGATCTTTCCTCGAAATGATGACATGAGTCCGTTTTTCAGTTCGGAAAGAAGTACTTTTCCAACGCCCTCATACATCTTTAATGCCACATTTCCTGCAAATGCCTCACAAACGATGACATCAGCCGCTCCTGATGCGATCTCTCTCGCTTCGATGCTTCCGGTAAAGTTGATATCCGGACAGTTTTTAAGGAGCGGGAATGTTTCCTTTACAAGAGCATTTCCCTTATCTTCCTCGGCACCGATATTCAGGATCGCAACTCTGGGATTTTTCACGCCAAGTACATGCTCCATATAAATGGATCCCATCTTTGCAAACTGAACAAGGTGATTCGGTCTTGCGTCAACATTTGCTCCACAGTCTATAAGGAGTGATGCCCCTTTTGCAGTGGGGATCACCGGTGCGAGCGGAGCTCTTTCTACGCCCTTGATACGTCCTACGATAAACGTACCGCCAACAAGCACGGCTCCTGAGCTTCCCGCAGATACAAATGCATCACAGGATCCATTTTTTACCAGGTTAAGACCAACCACGATCGAAGAATCCTTCTTTTTCCTGATCGCCATAACCGGCGGCTCTGCTGTCTCAATGACTTCCGTAGCCGGAACCGCAACGATCCTGTCCTTAGGATAGGAGTACTTTGCAAGTTCTGTATCAAGCGCTTCCTGTGTACCTACGAGATAAACTATGATGTTATCTCTGAGATTTACCGCATCTACTGCACCTTTTACTATTTCTACCGGCGCATTGTCGCCGCCCATGGCGTCAACCGCTACCTTTACAAATTCTGACATAACCGCCTCCGGATGTGACATACTGCCTGATTAACTATACAAGACTGATATATAAAAATCAAGAGCTCGAAAAAACGCCACCGGTTTTACCGATGGCGTCACAATTCATCTGAAGATAACACTCAGTCCTGAGCGATGACTTCTTTCTTATTGTAAGTACCGCAGCTCTTGCATGCTCTGTGTGAAAGCATAAGCTCGCCGCACTTCGGGCACTTTACCAGGTTTACAGCCTTCATCTTCCAGTTAGCTCTTCTCTGGTCTCTGTGGCCTTTAGATGATTTATTCTTCGGGCAGATAGACATCTTCTACACCTCCTTGATCCGATTTTTACGTTTTCGTAGTACTCGTGAAAACTCATACTGTTTGATTATAATCATGCACCTTTTGAATGTCAACATAAAATTTTGACAGATGCGAAATGATTTTTACATATCGTTACTGTTCACTCGCTTACAGCTCGCGACATTAACAGGTTTTGCCAATTAAATCGCCTTCGGCGATGAGCAGAACCTATATGGCTATTTATATTTGTTGGTCACAAACTCCGCAGCAAAGTGCTCCGTTTGCGTGTGAACTGTAACTACATATCCTCAGGCAGAAGGAAATAACGTGTACATCCACAGTTTGCTTTATACACTTTCTGCCATACTTTCCAGATATACTTACTGGAGATATATGAACGTCGGATTTTTGACGTATCCATAAGCGCTGACACTTCCATATACAGTTCTTTAGCGAAATCTGATTCGAATTTCATATCCATAATACTATCTCTGATCCTTATTTTTCACTCGTCTATGAACAGTGATATGTTAATCCATACATTGAGATAATTCAACCTCTTTTTATATGGTACTATATATCTTAAATATATATTTGTTACTGTTCACTCGCTTTCAGCTCGCTCACGTAACAGATAGCACAGGCAACGTCAGCGTTCCGCCGCCTGTTTCGAGTATGTCAGGAGGCGTAGCAAAACAAAAAACAACATGCCAAAAGGAAGAACACTGTATATGAAGACTGCCGGGATAATCGCTGAATTTAATCCGTTTCATAAGGGGCACCTTTATCTCATCGAGAAAGCGCGTGAGAAGGGTGCTGACCGCATCATCGTTGTGATGAGCGGTGATTTTGTTCAGCGGGGGGAGCCTGCTGTCTGTGATATGCATGTGCGTGCTGAGATGGCGCTTCGTTCCGGTGCTGACCTTGTACTGGAGCTTCCTGTGCGTTTCGCGGCGGCGAGTGCGGAAAAATTTGCCTTCGGCAGTGTTTCCATACTGGATTCACTCGGTGTGACGGACAGCCTGATCTTTGGAAGCGAATCGGGAAATATTGATAAGTTAGATGAGATCGCAGACCTGCTCTGCCGTGAGCCCGATGAATACCGTTCAGCGCTGAAAAATGCGCTCTCTCAGGGACTCTCTTTTCCTGCTGCCCGCGAAAAAGCCGTTGCATCCGCAATGAATTATCCCGTTGAAGAACTGCACGAACTTATGAGCGGTTCAAACAATATACTTGCCCTGGAATATCTAAAAGCATTAAAGGCACTTGATTCAAAGATAACCCCCGAGACCGTGAGCCGTGTTGGGGAAGGATATCACGGAAACGCCAAAACATCGGATAAAAAAACACCCTTTATCTCAGCAGAAAGTATCAGGCGTAAATTACTCCAAGATGCTGTTGCAAACGGTACGGACACCTGTGACTCTGTCCTTGAATACGTTCCCGGGTGCATCCATGAACTGATAACTGAAAGCGGATGCTTTGACACTCCTGTAGGTCCATCCGACCTTTCGATGATATTGCAGTACCTCCTGCATACTCTGCCGGAGCAGGATATTTATGACTCTCTCGGTATATCAGGCGATCTCGCAGACAGGATCATAAAGAATAAAAATAAATTTACAGACTTCACACAGTTCGCGCGTGATACAGCCACCAGAAGTATCCCTTATTCCGCTGTATGCCGTGCTCTTCTCTGCATAGTCCTCAGATTAAAAAAGGAGCCTGCGGACGAGAACAGCGTAAAGATAAGCGAAAGCACCTATTCCAGACCCGAATATGCCCGTATCCTTGGATTTAGAAAAGAATCCTCATCTATTTTAAGAGATATAAGCGACCACTCCTCTATACCGCTCATATCAAAAGCCTCTGACATCAAAAAATATTTGTCAGGAAATGCGTACTCTCACTTTATGGAGGACATCCGCTCTGCCGAGATTTATGAAGGTATTCTTTCTAATAAAAAAGGAAGAGCCTTCCGCCCCGAATTATCACGGCAGATAATTCGGGTATGAGCTCTTCCTGATTCATATATGTACGTTTTTTTGTTTAGTTCTTGAAGCTGTGGATTGGTGCAGGGATTCTTCCGCCGCGGTTCACGAAATTCTCACAACCGAACTGATTAATAGGCATTACAGGTGCATGTCCGAGAAGTCCGCCAAATTCAACGGTGTCTCCTACTTTCTTTCCGATAACAGGGATGATACGTACAGCCGTTGTCTTCTGGTTTACCATACCGAGTGCCATTTCATCAGCAATGAGACCGGAAATAGTAGTATTCGGTGTCTCACCCGGGATAGCGATCATATCAAGACCAACAGAACATACACAGGTCATTGCCTCAAGCTTTTCGAGAGTAAGCGCTCCTGCTTCAACTGCGTTAATCATTCCCTGATCCTCGCTGACAGGAATAAATGCACCGGACAGACCGCCGACATAGCTTGATGCCATTACGCCGCCCTTCTTTACCTGATCGTTAAGAAGTGCGAGGGCTGCTGTAGTTCCGGGTGCACCCGCATACTCAACACCGATCTCCTCAAGGATATCTGCAACAGAATCGCCGATAGCCGGAGTAGGTGCAAGAGACAGGTCAACGATACCAAACGGAACGCCAAGGCGCTTTGATGCCTCTCCTGCAACGAGCTGACCTACACGTGTAACCTTAAATGCTGTCTTCTTGATAGTCTCGCAGAGAACCTCAAAGTTCTCGCCGCGAACTTTTGAAAGCGCTGTCTTTACTACGCCCGGTCCGCTGACACCTACGTTAATGATGGTGTCTGCTTCTGTAACACCGTGGAAAGCGCCCGCCATGAACGGGTTGTCATCAGGAGCATTGCAGAGGATAACGAGCTTTGCACAGCCGAGAGAATCGGTATCCTTTGTCTTCTCTGCAGTTTCCTTTACGATATCGCCAAGGAGACGTACTGCATCCATATTGATACCTGTCTTTGTGGAACCCACAACTACGGAAGAGCAGATAAGATCAGTCTCTGCCATTGCCTGGGGAATGGACAGGATAAGATTTTTCTCGGCAGGTGTCATTCCCTTTGCAACAAGAGCTGTATAACCTCCGATAAAGTTTACGCCAACGATCTTTGCGATCTCATCAAGGTTCTTCGCGATAGATACGAAATCCTCAGGGGTCTTGCATGCTGCAGCACCCACAAGTCCTATAGGTGTGATGGATATACGCTTATTTACGATAGGAATACCAAATTCCCTCTCGATGTCCTTACCTGTGGAGACCAGATCCTTTGCGACTCTCAAGATCTTTTCACGGATCTTCTCATTCAGACGGTCGAGGTCAGAATCTATACAATCAAGGAGACTGATGCCGAGAGTGATGGTACGGACATCAAGATTCTCCTTTTCGATCATGTCATTTGTTTCTTTTACTTCACTTAAGCTTAAATTGATCATTGCTTCCCTTTCCGGTAATCGCGTTATTTACGGTAATTTCTGGTATCACGGATCCTCAGATTCTGTGCATTGAGTCAAAAATATCTTCTCTCTGGCACTTTACCTGAACTCCGATCTCATTACCGATCTGGGAAAGTTCATTTGAAACATCCTCGAAAGCTTTTGTTGTCTTCTGCAGATCAGCTATCATCATCATGTTGAAATAGCCGCTTACGATAGTCTGGGAAATATCCAGGATATTGATGTCGTTATTCGCAAGGTATGTGCAGACCTTTGCGATGATTCCTACTGTGTCCTTACCAACTACTGTAATGATCGTTCTCTTCATTTTTTCTCCATTCCCGACTGTTTTCAGCACTACGTGAAATTACTCATGAACCCCAGCACTTCACTCTGCTAAAGCTCATTGTCAAAAATTTTACTTCATATAATGCATATTATCAAGTCTATAATCGCATAAAAAACAGGCACCAAAAACCACAATGCCTGTTTTTATGTACAAAATATTTACCTTTTATCAGCTGACCTTTATCAGCTGACTGCATCTGTCCCTTAATGCGACTTCCATGGAAAACTTTCTGTCAGAAAGTTCAGGATGCCTCATTAAAAGCTCCTGCTTTACGGTTTCATATGCGAGCTCCGTAAAATTATTCTCATGGCTTAAGTGTCCGAGAAGCACTGCTTTCATGCTGTCTGTAATGACCTTTGAAAGCAGCTCTCCCGCGGTTTCATTGCTCAAGTGCCCTTTTTCACCAAGGATACGCTGTTTTAAGTAATACGGATATGGTCCGACTTCCAGCATGTTCACGTCGTGATTTGATTCAAGGAGCAGGATAGACACTCCTCTTAAATGCTCCATGATGTAGTCATCATATTTTCCGAGATCCGTGCAGACCGCGGCGCTCACCCGCTCCTCTTTATCGATAACTGCCGGAGCATCTCCTGATAAACCGGACTCGCATACCTTTTCCGTGAGTCTGTAAGCCACAGGTTCTGCCGCATCATGGGAGATACGGAAGGGTCCCACCTCGATATCCTTCAGCATAAAATTGCGGTCAGCGGATATCTCATGAAAAAGCGCCGGATCTATCTTTCCGCATGTACCGGAGCTCATTATAGCTTCGATAGTTCCGGCTGTTGCGTAAATAGGCAGATGATACCGTCTCGAGATCACACCGAGTCCCTGGATATGATCTGAATGTTCATGAGTTACCAGCACTCCGTCCATATCAGCAGTGCTGAGACCGATCTCTTTCAGACCATTCTCAATCTTCTTTCCGGAAAGACCGGCATCTATGATGAGATGTGTATTTCCACTTCCCGCATAGATGCAGTTACCGGAACTTCCCGATGCAATACTCATTAAACGCATAAAATTACTCTCTCCAATAGATACTGATGACATCCCCGTCATGAAGGGGTTCTGTAAACTGAGCCTTTCGTCCGTTAATCTCAGTAGCCACACTGCTTCCGTGCGGTGTCTTCAGATCAAAATCAATAAAATCAAAAATATCAACATACATATAAACAGGCTTTCCTGTCATACGTATAAGCTGTCCGTTTGCAATGACTTCCATTGTGACAGGTTCTTTCGGCTCTTCAACAGGCTTTTCCTCAGGAACAGGAGCTCCTATTCCGATAGAACGGTTCACGGGAGTCGTCTTCTTTGCAGCTTCGACAACACTCTTTTCTATGGCATTTTTCGGAACAGAAGTTGTCGTTGTCTGGAATCCGCGGACGTTGGTTATGGTATGAGTCTCATTTGAGATCTGGGCAATATGATCGAGGATCTTTTTCGCGCCATACTCAGACTGCATACCTGTAAAGTCAACTTCTTTCGGAGCTTCCGGCACATCCGGTTCTTCCTTTCTGGGAGAAAGCTCGGCTGCGATATCAGGCAGTGTTTCTGAAATATTACCCTGCCGTTTTTCCTCTGAAATATCCGTTTTCTCGTACTGTTCCAGATTTACGGGACTTGGCTGATTTTCAAAAGAATCCGGTGTTTCAGAAACTTCAGGATGATCTGCAGAGATTCCCATGCTCGCTTCTGCCGCACGTTCTGCGAGATCGATCACTTCCTGACGCTTACGCATCTCTTCCTGTTTTCTTTCTTCCTCAGCCCTTTGAGCCTCTTCAGCCTTTGCCGCCTCTTCCTCTAAGCGTGCCTTCTCTTCGGCTTCTTTTCGGAGCTGTTCTTCAAGCGCTTTCTGCTTTTCTTCCGCTTCTTTCTTCACAGCTTCCATGTCGACCGGAGGATTATCTTCTTCGACAGTCCACTCCAACGAGAAATTATCATATACCTGTGTCTCCGGAAGTGCAATCTCATGATTGACCAAAATATCCTTGCCCTTTACAGGAGTCACATCCATAAAATCGATGATCTGCTGAACGGTATAATACCTCAGCATTTCAATATCGTCGCCGTCTTTAATCTCATAGTACGCGCTCTTAAGTTCACCGTTAACAGCCGCACACTTCGGGAATGATACGGGCTTTCCGTTTACCATCACCGTGATATTATCAGAAAATTCAGGCAGTTTTCCAAGAGGTACTACTGCCGGGCTTCCAACAGTTGACGGCTTGACTACGATATTATCACCGGACTTTATCTTCTCACCGATAGAAACATTTTTTCCGTTAAGAATGATTTCCGCTGCTTCTCCGACTTCACCCCTGCGGACCTGCTTACGGCCGTTTATGGTAAAGGATATCTCAGGTCCTCTCTTCGGGAAGAGATCCTCATTCGGGAACTCTGCCTGCATAGCCGCGTCGGAGATACGGAGAGTCGAGTTATCGTAAAGCTTTATCTGCTTGCCGTTAAAGCTGATAAATACAAAGTTATTTTTTGAACTGTAAAAATTAAGGCAAATTCCAACAGGCGTTACGAGAAGAGAATCCACGTCAATATTCTTAACCTGAAAATCTACGTCCTTTAAGACCTCTTCTCCGCGGATAGCCACACGGGATTCCTGTATTCCCTGCTCTTTTGCGAGGCACTTTGTGAATCCGGTAGCTTTTCCACCGCCGCCTACTACAAAAATCGCGCTCACAGGTCTGTCGCCGTTCAATTTTTTGATCTGCTCGGATATCTCATGAGTCATAATTTCGATCACAGGTTCCATTATCCTCTGCACTTCTGCAGGATCAATTTTTTGATCAATGCCCATGATATCCTTGTACTTGATCCCGGCTTTCTGTTTTGCAGAGCGCTTGATCTCCTCAGCGGTAGCAAAATCCGTGAGGCACGCCTTTGCTATGGCTTCTGTGAGCTCGTCACCTGCGCTCGGGATCATTCCGTATGCAACGATCGCTTCGTCACGGGTTATGCAGATATCACTCGTGCCTGCTCCCACGTCAACAAGAGCTATATTCAGCATCCGATAAGACTTCGGGATGGCAACTTCCATTGCGGCGATAGGCTCGAGCGTAAGGTTAGCCACCTTTAAGTCTGCCATTTCAACAGCTTTATACAGACCGTCCACCACCTCGTCCGGCAGGAATGTAGTTATGAGATCCGCGCCGATCAAGTGACCCTTGTGATTCGAAAGACTTCCCATCTGATATCTGTTCAGATAGTAACGCTCAACAGTATAGCCTACGCAGAAAAAGTGTATCCGAAGGTCATTGTCGCGGATAAACTCTTCATAGGCTTTCTGCGCGCCCTGCATTTCGAGCGCATAGACCTGTTCCTCAGTGATGTCCTGATCTTCACCGAGGTCCTGCTCCACATGAGTCGTCACCGTACGGAGAACACGTCCGGCTGCTGCGATGCACACTTCTGTAAGAGGCTGACCAATGTCATCCTCCAGCATTTTTTTGACCTCACGTATCTCCGTTGCTACCCCGGCGATATCGTGGATCTGTCCATCTAGCATCACTCTTTCTGTGTGCTCGATAGAGCGCAGCGCGATAACGTGAAACTGCTGGGCTTTATAATAACCTACAGTTCCGACGATCGAACGGGTCCCGATATCCAGTCCGAAAACCAGCGGCTCGTTTGTCTTCTTAACGTTCTGCATAACTCCCCTTCCCCCAAAAACTCAATACGATTTCAGCAATTCTTCCAACTGAGCGATACTTTTCTCTTTGTCACCTGAATTGTCTATCACATGAGCACAATACTTTCGGAATACACTGTCATCTGCCTGAGATGCCATTATGGAATCTATCTTTTCATCAGTGTATCCTCTGGATGAACGAAGCCTTTCCCTTCTTACCTCGTCATCCGCATATATGTACCAGAGTTCATCGCAGATCTTGTCATAGCCTTCTTCTATGAGAAGCGCTGCTTCAAGGAAATACCACTCATATACCCCTTCTGTTCTTTCCTTATCAATGTCATCAAGTACAAATTTTTTAACGGCAGGATGTATCAGATCATTTACGACACTTAATAATGCCTTATCTGAAAAAATCTTTGCCGCCATCTTTTTTCTGTCTATAGTACCGTCTCCCGAAAGGATGTCCTTTGTCAGGATATCCAAAAGAGGCTCAAAACAGCTTCCGCCGGGCTCACACAGATCATGCGCCGTTTCGTCCGTGCGGACCACCTTCATTGCCGGATTTTTTTCGAGATACGACAGGATCGTTGACTTTCCGGCTCCAACCCCGCCTGTGATGCCTATTACTCTCATCAGTGTGCCTCAAACCAGTTCATTCCGGTCTTAACATCCGCAACAAGCGGAACTGCCATATCTGCGGCGCCCATCATCTCGCGCTTCAGTATCTCAGCAACCTTTTCCTCTTCACCGATCTTTGTCTCTATCAGGAGTTCATCGTGCACCTGAAGGATAAGTCTTGACTCAAGTCCTTCATCCTTTAACGCCTTTGCGACACGGACCATGGCGATCTTTATGATATCTGCCGCAGTTCCCTGAATAGGTGCGTTCATAGCCACACGTTCTCCAAAGGATCTCTGCATGAAGTTTGAGCTCTTAAGCTCCGGCATAGGTCTCCTGCGGTGGAAATATGTCTCCGCATAGCCCTTTTCCTTTGCTGATGAAACAAGCCCGTCGAGATATTTCTTTACACCGGGATATGTTTCAAAATATCTGTCTATATATTCCTTTGCTTCGGATCTTGTGATGGAAAGTCCCTGTGACAGTCCAAAAGAGCTTATTCCATACACGATACCGAAGTTTACAGCCTTTGCATTACGTCTGATCTCAGGTGTGACTTCTGAAAGCGGAAGGTGGAATACCTGAGATGCCGTGATCGCGTGAATATCCTCATCCTGCTTATAGGCATCGATAAGTTTTTCATCTCCTGACATAGAAGCAAGTATCCTGAGCTCGATCTGAGAGTAATCCGCATCTGTAAAGCAGAATCCGTCTCTCGGGATAAATACTTTTCTAAACTCGCGTCCAAGCTCAGTGCGGACCGGTATATTCTGCAGGTTCGGATCAGCAGAACTGATACGGCCTGTAGCAGTGATGGTCTGATTAAAAGTGGAATGAATCCTGTCCTCCGCACCGATGTATGCTGTGAGACCATCTGCATAGGTAGCCTTGAGCTTTGCAAGCTGTCTGTAATCTAAAACCTTCTGCACAAAAGGAACTTCCGGTGCAAGCTTTTCAAGCACTGCTGCAGAGGTTGAATATCCGGTCTTTGTCTTCTTTCCGCCCGGAAGCTGCATTTTTCCGAAAAGGATCTCTCCGAGCTGTTTAGGAGAATTTACGTTAAATTCATCTCCTGCGCCCTCGTAGATCTCTTTCTCGAGCTGAGCCATTTTTTCGCCGAGATCTGTACTGAATCTCTTAAGCTCCTCGGGCATCACGCGGATACCACTGCACTCCATGTCAGAAAGCACACGTGTGAGAGGAAGCTCAATATCTTTTAAGAGAGCTGTCATCCCCTGCTTTTCTATCTCATCCTTAAATGCAGGACCTTTTTCAAAAGCAAGCAGAGCGCCGCTTTTTGCATCTACAGGTGTACCGTAATCATTTCTGAGCGGATCTAAAAGATAATCCGCAACTTCCAGATCGATCACCTCAGCCGATGCGTTGAAAGGCACTTTCTTTAAGATATTCTTCAGATCTGTCACATAAACTGTTCCCTTGGACTTTTCCATAAGGGATGCGATATGTGCCATGAGATACATGGGAGACACAAAACCGTTTCTCGGGATGTACCATGCGTGATCTGCTGTCACGATCGCAACTCCGAGTATAACTGCATCCCCGGCATCTCCATGCATAAGCGCTGCATGTGCCTCAGCTATCTTCTTTTCATCTGTAGGTTTTTCCACCGCATTGACTGCGGATGCCTGCTCCTCTGACTCGAAATCAACAGCCAGACCTAAAACCTCAGCCTTTGCAGCCTCAGCAAAACAGCTCTCTACTTCGCCGAGATCCAGAACTTCCTCAAACTGGCGTATCCTCTTCTCCTCAGCGGCACTTGCAACATCGCCAAATCTTTTAAGAAGAGATTTAAGCTCCAGAGAGCGGATAAGCTGATATGCTTCCTCAGTGAAGAGATCATGCATCTCTGCATCAGCTTCATTGAGCTCGATATCAGCATCAGTATTGATGGTCGCAAGCTTACGGCTGAGCTCTGCAAGTTCAAAATTTTGCTCAAGAGATTCACGGATGCTCTTCTTTGTAACTTCCGGAATATGCTCTTTCAAAACATCGATATTGCCGTATTTCTTTAAGAGTTCTGTAGCGGTCTTCGGACCGATCTTCGGAACTCCGGGGATATTGTCAGAAGTATCGCCCATAAGAGCCTTAAGCTCGATAATGCCCTTTGGCGGGACTTCATACTCTCTTAAAACATCGTCTGCGTAGTAAGGTGTAACAGTTGTCTGTCCCTTTACAGTTCTGGGAAGCAGTACCTTTGTATGATCAGTTACCAGCTGGAGAAGATCACGGTCTCCTGACAGGATAGTAACTTCATATCCATTTTTTTCAAAACGTGCAGCGGTAGTACCGAGGATATCGTCCGCCTCGAGTCCCGGCTTTGATAATACCGGAACGCCCATTGCTCCAAGCACCTTCTTCATAAGAGGAACCTGCTGATGAAGCTCCTCCGGCATGGGCTTTCTCGTTCCTTTATATTCCGCATATATCTCGTGCCGGAATGTGGGTGCACTCTCATCAAATGCAACCGCAAAAAAACCGGGGTTCTCGTCTTCCAGCACTTTAAGCATGATGTTCACAAAACCGTATACCGCACCGGTATGAGTACCATCCGAACTTGTAAGATCCGGAACGCCGTAAAAGGCGCGGTTAAGCATACTATGTCCATCGATCAGCAATAACTTTTTATTCATTTAATGCTCCACTAAAAATAAGATCAGATTTACGAGAAGCAGAAAGCACGCTGCGCCCTCCACAAGGAATATCACAGCTCTTGCCCGCTCCACAAAAAGAATCCTCTGCCTTGAATGCCAGATCCTGTCATCCAGCTCTTTTTTCAGATCAAGGGTTTCACCGTTTTCGAGTCTTTTTAACCCTTCCATCAAAAGATAGCGGATTTCCAGCTCATCTCCACATTCACTGCAGACAGAGATATGATTCAGAAGAATTTCCGTTTCTTCGATATTAAGTTTATTCTCAAGATAAGGCTGCAAAAGATTTTCTACATCCTTACATGTAACCTTGTTTTCCATCCCGGCAGACTATCTCCACTTTGATAAACTAATACAAATTAATTTTAGCACACGCACATTATTTTTAACAGGAAAACTCCCCCTGAATTATGGTATAATCAAAGCCAAATCAACGAATGTTCCATATCTTCAAGCTTAGCACTGTCTACGTATTCAAAAAAATGCACTCTGTTTTATCAAAAATCATGAAAGCGAGTCAAAAATATGAACAAAGACGAGCTCAATACACTCATTTCAGTTTCAAACGGCACTAAAAAAGCTGACCTTGTTATCCGCAATGCTCAGATCGTGGATGTCTACTCAGGCAGGATCATATCAGGCGATATCGCTGTTGTCGGAGACAGAATCGCAGGCATCGGAAGATACGAAGGCGTCACCACTATAGATGCCTCAGGCCGCTTTGCCGCGCCCGGATTTATCGACAGCCACATCCACATCGAGTCCTCCTATCTGACTCCCGAAACCTTTGGAGCAATGGTGGTTCCTCACGGCACATCCTGCATCGTCGCAGACCCTCACGAGATCACAAATGTATGCGGTATCACAGGTTTTGACTACATGGTCAATGCCTCTAAAAATACGGCACTCGACGTCCGTTTCATGGTTCCGTCCTGTGTTCCCGCCACACCATTTGAACATTCCGGTGCACGGCTTGACGCCGATGACATAGAAGAACCTCTGAGCCGTCCCGAAACTCTGGGTCTTGCAGAGTTCATGAACGCAGTTGGTGTCATCAATATGGATGATAATGTGCTGTCAAAGCTTTCTGTTGCCGAAAAGCTTCATAAACCTATCGACGGCCACAGCCCGGGAATCTCAGGAAATAGGCTTAACGCGTATATAGGCGCAGGTATTTCGACGGATCACGAGTGCTCTACCATCGAAGAAATGAATGAGCGGATATCCCGCGGTATGTATGTGCTGCTCCGCCACGGTTCTGCGTGCCACGATCTGGAAAATCTTCTGCCGGGCGTCACCCCGTCAAATTCCAGAAGATGTCTGCTCTGTTCTGATGACAGACACATCCGGACGATTTTTGAAGAGGGTCACATTGATTCCCTCTTACGATACTGCGTAGCTGCCGGCATAGATCCTGTGGACGCTGTCCGTATGGCTACACTCAATCCCGCAGAGTGCTATGGACTTCACGATCAGGGCGGCATCGCCCCCGGAAAACGCGCTGACATAGTGCTCCTCGATAATCTGGTGAATTTCGGTGTTACTGATGTCTGGATTGCAGGACAGAAATGTGCCGAGAACGGAAAGTATCTCCTTCCCGTGAACAGATATGATATTTCAAGCGTCTCTTCTTCCGTTAATGTACAAAATTTTTCCGAAGAAAGACTGAAACTCCGCCTTTCCTCAGACCATGTAAAAACAATAGATATAAAACCCGGCGGAGTGCTTACAGGAATAGGAGACGCATATATTAAGCGTGATGACACGGGAGATTTTATATACGATCCGTCTCAGGATATCGTAAAGGTCGCTGTCGTAGAGCGTCACCACAACACCGGTAATGTTGCAGTAGGACTCCTTCACGGATACGGGATAAAAAACGGCGCTGTAGCGCTCTCAATCGCTCATGACTCCCACAATATCATTGTGACGGGAACTTCTGATAAAGACATGGCGGCAGCCGTTGAAGAGATCATAAGGATGAGAGGCGGTATCGCCCTTGTGCAGGACGGAAAACCGATCCACTCCATACCTCTTCCCGTTGCCGGTCTCATGACAGATGCTGACCCCATGAATCTAGACCGCATGCTCATGGACGCTCACCGCATCGCTTTTCAGCAGCTCGGTGTCAGCAAAGAAACAGAGCCCCTTATGACTCTGTGCTTCATGTCGCTTCCGGTCATCCCGGATATAAAGATCACAGATATGGGGCTCTTTGATGTAACAAAATTTGAGTTTACTTCTGTTGAAGTATAAAGATCCGCTCGTAAAACTTAAGCGCCGGATTTAAAACTCCTGCCACTTCTGAGCAATATCTACCACTATTTTTTCAGCATTCCAGCCGTCTTCTGAAACGGTGATATCTGCATACTTTTCATAAAGAGGGACACGCTCTTCGTAGAGATCATGGAGAGTCTGTCCTTCTTTTAATACTACTCCGCGTCCCTTGATATCGCTTAAACGGCTGTCCAGCTCATCAAACGGAACTTCCAGATAGACAACTGTTCCGATCTCCTTAAAGTGCTCCATCTCTTCTTTACCGTAAACAGCACTTCCTCCGGTCGCGATAACTGTATTTTCTGCCTCTATACCGGCATTGATCCTGTTTTCAGTATCGATAAATCCCTGAACGCCCTCTTCTTCGATAATGTCAGCGAGACGCTTTCCTGTTTTTTTCTGGATCACGATGTCAGCGTCGATAAAATCCATTCCAAGGACCTTTGCAAGGATGACACCTGCCGTACTCTTTCCTGATGCCGGCATACCGATAAGGACGATGTTTGATTTTTTCATGATAATGCTCCTCAAATGCTGTAAGACTTTT
Organism: Lachnospiraceae bacterium; assembly: GCA_900168235.1. Lineage (GTDB taxonomy): Bacteria > Bacillota > Clostridia > Lachnospirales > Lachnospiraceae > NK4A144. Next base: position 346,148 of record FUZG01000004.1, read on the forward strand.
GTATTCGATAATACAATAAATCCCTTTTCTATAAAATAGACATTTTTAATTTTCTTAGATTTATACCCCCTCATCATGTTATACTTACGATGCTGTCATTTCAGCAGAGATTTATTTTATAAAAAGGGTATTAGTTATGAATGTTAAAACTCAAAAGATCACTTTCGGCGCAATGATCGTTGCAATATTTGCGATCATGCTGTTATTAAACCGTCAGACCGGAGATATGCTCCAATCTATCTTCTTTTTCGTATATCCGATCCCCATGGTGGCTTTTTCTGCAAAATACGGTCTTCGGGACAGCCTTGCAGTATTTATATGTACATTAATATGCACTATATTCTTCGGAACCGTTCTCACCGCTTTTTACGCAGTAACTCAGGCTTTAGTAGGCATAGTATACGGAACCTGCCTTTATCACAAAAAGGATCCCGCAAAGACCATTCTGCTTGTAATGGTGCTCTGCGCTGTATTTAGTCTGGCAAGTTTGTGGGTCGATGCAGCTATTTCAGGAATCCAGATTTCTCAGACTGCCACAGAATTAAAAAATATTTTCGAAAGCAGTCTAAATAAAGCAATGGAACAAACTGTCGCTTCCGGCAACTATGATGAAGCATCTCTTGCACAGATGAAGGAAGGTATGGCAAAAATCCTTTCCATGGATTTCCTTACAAGGATCGTGTTTATTTCAATGGCACTTACAGGCGTTTTTCAGGGAATTGTGATCTACATCCTTAGTACCGCGATCCTCGTAAGACTCCGCTTTCCTATCCAGAAAGCCAAGCCGATCACCAGCTTCTATCCTCCTGAATGGTCCGGAATACTCGCATTGGCGCTAAACTACTTTATGCAGTATGCCTTTGCGAAGCCCTTCAGCAACACACTGCTTCAAAGCACGATAGAAACTCTTGGTTTTTGCAGTTCCATCTACCTCTGGACCTTCGGAGTCATGGCAGCTGCAATGTTCCTGCACAGAAAAGCACACTGGAACAAGATGATGGCTATTCTTCTTCCGTCGGTTCTCCTGCTCACTATCCTTCAGGGCGTCGCACTGATCCTGGGATGTGCGTATATATCCCTCGGACTGCACCGCTGGCTTGAAACAGAACCGCAGGTTCAATATTAAAACAAGTTACGCTAGGCTCGAAAATACCTCGCTAAGTGCTCCGAAAACATAAAGCGATCAGGCTGCACACTAACAGCCTGATCGCTTTTTTAATTTCTTTGATTTTTTTCGGGATTACTTTTATAAAACGCCTTTTTATCCTGATACATGCGTTCATCAGCCGTCTTTACAATATAATTAATATCATATTCTCCGGTGCTGAAGACGCTTCCGACAGCAAAGCTTACATCTGATGTAGCCTCTGCCATCTTTTTTAACTGTAATACTTTCTCGTCTGCTTCCTCTTCCGTCGTATCCGGACAAAAAATCACAAATTCATCTCCGCCTGCACGAAAGATATGATCCTCGCTGTATACGGCTCTTATGATCGAAGACGCACGTATCAGTAAATTATCACCTGCACTGTGCCCTTCTTTGTCATTTATCTTTTTTAATCCGTTCAGATCTATAAACACGACACCGAGATTTTTCAAACGTTCAGTATGCCCGTTCTCAATTTCCAGAATATACTCAGCCATCGCATTGCGGTTACCGATCTGTGTAAGTGAATCCACCGTGCTCTTTATTTCAAGCTTTGAAAGAAGCTGATGATTTGCGATCACGGCAGCAAGGAGAAACGTTGTGAGTTCCAGCGTTTCCTTTATCTGTTCTCTCCGGCTCACATCATAATTTGCGCCCCAGATAAAACCGACAAGAGTCTGATTATGACGGATTGCATAGAGCACGATATTATGAATATTATGCTGCCTCATAGACTGATACCACACCGGATCACGTTCCTCTATCACACTGAGGTCATCCAGTATGAGTCCGTCCGACAGAGCCAGATCTTTCTCCCATTCTTCTGCGATCTCGATCGGAGTACGTCCCATTTCCATCGACAGATTATTCTTTATCTGATCCTGAACTCCGTCCCTGTTGATAAAAGTGCACTCCTGAGCCGCTTTATCTACGGTATAAATAGAGCACATTTCCGCACCGCAAAACTCCATGATAGTTGCGACCACGTCCCCCATTGACTGGTAGAAATCCTTTGACTCATGCAGTTTGATACCAATATCCAGCACTGCATTGGTCACTTCGATAGGTCGATGGGTCATAGACTCTGTCTTTGCCTGCATTGTAAAGTGAACTACATACAGGCAGTAAAACGTGCGCGTTCCCTCCGGTTTTGGTTCATGAGGTTCTTCATCCCAGATATCGGAAATAGGGATATAAAATCCCTTAAGCCACACGCCCCGTGCATTTACATAGGAGTATAGTGGCTCCAATGTTTCCGCACATTTATATACAAAGCTTTCAAAATTCAGATCCATCCAATAAACCCTGTACGGGATGCCGGGATAAAACATCGGCGCATCAGGATTCATCAGCACCATTCCCTCGCTTTCGCGATTCACAGCCATCAGACGGATCTCACTATATTTTCCATCAGGCAATATGTCAAAGGAATACAAGCTTGCCTTGCCATTTATCCCCTCTATCCAAGATTGGTAATTCATACTTAATCCTCATAACGTTATTGATTCTTAAACGATTTCGGCATTTGCCTAATGTCATCCATTATTATAATATCACAACACCCCCTATGTTTTCTCTATTATTTCTAGCACAAAAAAACTCCGAAAGAAAAATTTCTTTCGGAGTTTTCATAGCTTTAATCTAAGCGATCAACTGCTATTTTCTTTTATTCATCAAGGCTCTCAACAGTATAGTTGTTCTCATCCTTGTAATGTCCATACACTACTGTATCATCGCCATGTGCATCTGTCTTAAGTCTCATTGTCATTGCTCCGGTCAGGTCATTCTGTCCCTTAGCAACAGCAAATGAAATATCGCCAAATACTGTACCGGTTACAGTCTGTGATGTAAGTACTACATCAGCATTTCCGCCTGCCTTCGGAGATGTCTTAACATATGAATAGTTAATGTTGCGCTTACCAACAGGAGTACCGCCTCTTGTCTCTGATCCGTCCGGAGTGAAGATAGTCTGAACCGAAGTATCGAGAATAAGCTTTGCGTTGACCTTATTCTTACCAAACTTCAGATACTTTACATCATCATTTTTTACTACAAGTCTTGTATCTGTAAGATAATCCTGAGAATACTTAGCAAAGTTCTCACTTATGATATTTTTATCAACTTCCTTATCTACAAACAGATATGCGTTCTTAAATTTGATGACGCCTTCATAAGTATTTTCTTTGTCTTCTGCCGGCGTAACTTTTACAGTCTCATAACGAACCATATCTTCTGCATAATAATCTGCAGTTGTATCAGATGCTAAAGGATGCCTCTCCTTGTATGCAGCCTTGAACTTATCGTGATATTCCTTACCGATCTTGTCAAATGCAAGCTGTGCGGCAGAAACAGAATCTCCTGTTACCTGAACAGTAAGATTTGTTGTTCCTTTATCATTCTTCCAGTCACCGATGCAGAGCTGTGCGATCTCAAAATTGAACTTTGCAAGCTTATCCTTGCTGCCTTCCTTTACAGCCTTCTCAGCCTTCTTAACATTCTTTTTATACTTCTTTGCATCTCCCTTTACTGCAAATGAAACAGTAAATGAAGGCTGTCCCTTGAAGTTCTTATTCTCGTCCTTTGTAAGCTGAGGCTTGTAATCAGGACCAACATACTTGATTCCGGCAAACTCACCGTCCTTGACAGTAAGTTCATAACCGTATTTGTACATAACACCTGATCCAGTTTCACTATCATAGGTGTCTACCCTGTCATTCTCATATACTTCAGGAATTGACGCATTCAGATTGTTTGCAAAAGAAACGTTCTTTACAGAAAGTCCTTTCACGAGTGTGTTCTTTCCGTTTTCACGCTTGATAAGAACTGCATCAACATCGAATTCAGGAATTTCACCCTTCTTCTGGATCAGATTACCCTTCTTATCGTACTGATAATTAACGTTCTTACGACCTGAGAAACGCACGATAGGCTCATCACCATTGTATCTGTCGCTGAGTGTTTCTGTGATTCGCTCTTTCTTTTCAGGTGAACTCCAGCGGATAACGTCGATCTTTCTTCCAAGGCTGCCGCCTTTAACCCTAACCAGTACGAATGTGTCATTTCCTGCGGGAATAACTCTGTAGATCACATTATCAGTAACCTTCTTTGCGTCCTGATCCTCAGTATTTTCCTTCGGAATAACTACTTCTCCATCCACAAGATGATAGTCTACAGGATTGAAGAAATAGCTGATAGGACTATAAACAGTCCATGCTGTATAGCTTGAATAACCACATCCGCAATCATCATTTCCGTCATAATAATAATTATTTGAACTTACGATCTTTGTTGAAGTGGACCATGTTGCAGGGTCACTGTTGATCCCCCAGTTATCGGGAACCTGTGCGTACTGATCCTCATCAATATCATCATTACCGTGACGGTCGCCATCAATAGGCTCATATGCATTAATAACTTCATCGGCTGTTGCAGCCTCAATTTTTGCAGTTCCTTCTGCTGTCTCTGCGCCAAATGCCATGGTATTTGAAGCAAACACCATAGAAACGGCAAGCATAAGAGACATGATCTTTTTTGCTCTCCTCTTCATTTTCACTCTCCTAAAAAATTTTTATAGATTATTTTCCTTCTAAAATGTATAAAAAGAAAAACAATCTTTTATTAGAATACCATAAATTTGAATACAATGTTCAATTTTAAAAAAATTTTTAAAAATTAATCAAGACGCTCCCAGTGCTCCGATGAAAAAACGCCGGTACTTTTACTGCTGATATGCAGCGAAAGTATCGGCGTTAATAGCACCCTGATATGAAATTTCAGACAGCAGAACCGCCAACCCGCTCTATATGCATAGCGAGATAACCGATTTCTGCTTCCTGATAAGCTTTGTGAAAGCTTGTCGACATCTCATCACAGATGCCTTTAGCAATAGCAAATGTTTCCGGAAATTTCTCGTTCATGTAATCATTGATATCCAGCTGCAGCTTTTCGCCGGTAGTCATACGGATCAGCATGTAACGGATATGATTCATGAGACGATTGTAACCCAGTGATGTTGTTTCCAGATCGATATTCGCACGCTTCTTGATAGCAGCGATACATTCGTTTACTGCACGCGCGATCTCCATTGCCTGAGAAACACTCTCATCCTCTATCGCAGAATGAATATGAAGTGCCAGATAGCCGACTTCATCTTCTGTAATATCAACCCCAAAATTTTCACGGACAACTTTTATAGCGGTTTCTGCAGTCTTATATTCCGCATGGAAAAGAACCTTTATATCATCAGTCATAGGATTTCGGATCTTTTCGTTTTTCTTCATGCGGTCCATTGCAAACTGCAGATGATCTGCCAACGAAAAAAGAATCTTGCGATCAACTTTTCCGAAATTCTTCTCTGCTTCCTTCAGAATCACATCGGCAGTTTCGAGACAGGCAGGATCAACCTGCTTTACGATAGCCTCTGCCTCCCCTCGTTCTGTCGTACTCTGGAGAGAATAGATAGAGCTCTGTTCGCTGACTTCGATACGCTCAGCGATCTTTCGCCCAAATCCGATTCCTTTCTCCATGATCAAATATTCTTTTGCATCTTCATCTACTGTGATCACCGCATTGTGATTCAGTACTTTTGTGATTCTGTACATGATTTTTCCTCATTTTTTCGATAAATACAGGGTCAGGTTATCCTGACCCTGCACTCTACTTATTTATGTACGTATAATAGCAATTCGAGAAAAGTCACGCAAGCTTCTTATTCATAAAAATCTACTGCGAAAAGCTCATCTCCAGCCTTGATATCACCGGACTTAAGCAGACGTACATCCTGCTTGTCCTCATCAAGCTCAGTAGCAAGAACAGGGGATACGATAGACGGAGCGTTCTTCTTAAGGAACTCGAGATCAAGCTTAAGGAGCGGATCGCCCTTCTTTACCTTCTGTCCATTCTCAACGAGAGCCTCAAATCCCTTACCGTCGAGTTTAACTGTATCGATACCGATGTGGATAAGCATATCAACACCGGAATCTGTTACGAATCCAACTGCATGCTTTGTATCAAATACGTAAGCAACTTCACCGTCTTCCGGAGCACGAACGATGCTGTCAACCGGAGTAACAGCTGCACCAAGACCCATCATACCCTCAGCAAATGCCTCATCCGGTGTTGTGGAGAGATCAGCTGCAGTACCTGTGATAGGGCTGGAGATAACTACTGTCTTAACGAGTTTCTTTTCTGTCTTGTCAGCCTTGGAAGCATCCTCAGCCTTAACTTCTGTTTCACCTGCTGCTTCGTAGAATGTAGCAGGAACCTTCTCAAGGTAATCCTCGAGGTTAGACTTGATAACAGTTACGTGAGGTCCGTAGATAACCTGAACACCATTACCTCTGTGAACTACTCCGGAAGCACCGGTAGACTTAAGCATAGCGTCGTTAACGCGGTTTGACTCTTTTACAGTGATACGAAGTCTTGTTGCGCAGCAGTCAACATCAGAGATGTTTGCCTTACCGCCGAGACCGTTCATGATAGTCTCACTAATTGCATCCTCGGAAGAAGCTGCTGAAGCGCCTTCCTGTCTTGCTCTGTAATCAGCCTTTGTGAAGAGCTTTGTCTCCTCGTCATCATCCTCACGACCAGGTGTCTTGAGGTCAAGCTTCTTGATAAGGAAGCTGAAGATGAAGTAGTAAAGTAAGAAGTAAATAATACCAACAGGGATGATGAGCATCCAGCTTGTCTTTGCATTGCCCTGAAGGATACCGAACAGGAACAGATCGATGAAACCGCCGGAGAATGTAAGACCTACAGCGATATTCAGCATATGAGCGATCATGTAAGCTGCACCTGCAAGGATAACCTGTACAGCGAAAAGGATAGGTGCTACGAACAGGAATGAGAACTCGATAGGCTCTGTGATACCTGTGAACATAGAAGCAAGTGCTGCAGAAAGAAGAAGTCCGCCTGCTGCCTTTCTCTTTTCAGGTCTTGCTGTACGATACATAGCAAGAGCACCACCCGGAAGACCGAAGATCATGAAGATGAACTCACCGGAGAAGTATCTTGTAGCATCAGCACTGAAGTGTGTGATGTTAGCAGAATCAGCAAGCTGTGCAAAGAAGATGTTCTGACCACCTTCTACCATCTGACCTGCAACCTCTGCTGTTCCACCAACAGCTGTCTGCCAGAAAGGCATGTAGAATACGTGGTGAAGACCGAACGGGATCAGGGATCTCTTAACGATACCGAAGATCAGTGTTCCGAAGTATCCTGAACCTGTTACAAGTCCGCCGAGTGCGTAGATTCCGTTCTGAACTGACGGCCATACGAAGAACATCAGGATACCAACAAATGTGTAAACAAGTGTGGAGATGATCGGTACGAATCTGGAACCGCCGAAGAATGAGATAGCAGCCGGAAGCTGAATCTTGTAGAAGCGGTTGTGCAGAGCGGAAACACCAAGACCAACGATGATACCGCCGAATACACCCATCTGAAGTGATGTGATACCGCAAACGCCTGTAACTGTTCCTGAAAGAACGCCCTCAGCAACAGAACCGTCTGCTGTGATCATACCGGAGATGGAAAGCATTGTGTTGATGGAAGCGTGCATAACGAAGTATGCGATGAGAGCTGCAAGAGCTGCAACTTCCTTTTCCTTCTTCGCCATACCGATTGCACATCCTACAGCGAAGATGAGCGGCAGGTTACCGAAGATGGTATCACTTACGTGGCTGAAGATCAGCATAAGAGAACGCATAGCTGTTCCCTGGCCGAAAATAGCCTCAAGGTGATAAGTTGCGATTGTTGTGTCATTTGTGAATGAGCTGCCGAGTCCGAGCAGAAGACCCGCTACCGGCAGGATTGCGATAGGAAGCATGAAACTTCTTCCTACTCGCTGAAGTACGGCAAAAATTTTGTCCTTCATTAGAGTTACCTCCCTTTCGTAGATAATATCGGGAGTTTACATCTTTTTAGCAAGCTTATTTTTAAATAAAAAGCAGGCATCAACGATATAAACTTATCCCAGTGGTTAAGTGTTATATCAGTTAATGCCTGCTTAGAGTTACATACTGACAGAGGGTAGATTATCATAGCACAAACCCTATGTCAACAGTTATTTAAACGTTTTCGTAAAAAATTTTGAATTTTTCCTTAAATACGTTTCAGATTGCCTTAAGAGCCTGATCAAGGTCTTCTATGATGTCGTTTACATTCTCGATACCAACGGACAGTCTTACAAGGTCAGGTCTTACTCCTCCTGCGAGAAGTTCCTCGTCTGTCATCTGACGGTGTGTAGATGATGCAGGGTGAAGGACGCAGGTATGAGCATCTGCTACGTGTGTTGCGATGATAGCGAGCTTTAAGTGCTTCATGAACTCTTCTGCTGCACTTCTGCCTCCCTTTACGCCGAATGAGATGACACCGCATGTGCCGTTCGGCATGTACTTCTGTGCTCTCTCATAATACTTGTCGCCCTTAAGTCCCGGATATGTAACATATTCAACGCTGGGATGAGCCTCAAGGAACTCTGCAACCTTCTGCGCGTTCTCGCAGTGACGCTGGATACGTACGGCAAGTGACTCCAGACCAAGGTTCAGCATATAACAGCTCATAGGTGAAGGAATTGATCCCAGATCTCTCATAAGCTGTGCTGTAGCTTTTGTGATGTATGCCTTTTCTTTTCCGAACTTCTCTGCATAAGTGATTCCGTGATAGGATTCATCCGGTGTGCAGAGTCCCGGGAACTTATCTGCATGAGCCATCCAGTCAAAGTTTCCGGAATCAACGATAACGCCGCCTACAGTAGCATCATGTCCATCCATGTACTTTGTAGTAGAGTGAGTCACGATATCGGCTCCCCACTCAAAAGGACGGCAGTTGATAGGAGTCGCAAATGTATTGTCGATGATGAGAGGCACTCCGTGAGCGTGTGCAGCCTTTGCAAAACGCTCGATATCAAATACGATGAGCGCAGGATTTGCGATGGTCTCACCGAATACAGCCTTTGTATTAGGCTTAAATGCAGCCTCAAGCTCCTCGTCACTGCACTCAGGATCAACAAATGTGAAGTCGATTCCCATTCTTCTCATTGTTACGTTAAAAAGGTTAAAGCTTCCGCCGTAGATGCTTGTGGAAACAACTACGTGGTCTCCTGCTCCCGCAAGGTTAAATACTGAATAGAAAGTAGCAGCCTGTCCGGAAGATGTGAGCATTGCAGCTGTACCGCCCTCAAGAGCTGCGATCTTTGCTGCTACGAAATCATTCGTAGGATTCTGGAGACGGGTATAGAAATATCCCTCTGCCTCGAGGTCAAAAAGCTTACCCATATCTGCGCTGGTATCATATTTGAAAGTCGTGCTCTGAACGATAGGGATCATTCTCGGCTCGCCGTTTTTCGGTGTGTAGCCTGCTTCGATACATTTTGTTTCAGGTCTCATATTGGTTTATCCTCCAACCAAATTTCTATTGTGCTGCCTGTAAAACAGCCGTTTCATCAATACTTACTTCCGTCCGCATATCAGCTTAAACGAAAGCCTTCACTATAATACCACTTTAACGCATTAATTTTCCACATTCCCCGTAGGAAATTATCAAAATATTTATATATTTATAAAAGAAAAAGCCGAAAAACAGTCTTTACACTGCTTTCCGGCTTTCTTCATATAGCTTAAAATCTATTTACTTTTTAACCATGAAATCAGCAACGAATGCCTTTGCCTCTTCCTCAGTCATTCCCTTTGAGTTCACGAGCTGGTCCTCATACCACTGGTATGCAGGCTCAGCCGCAGACTTAAAGGATTCAGAATCCATTTCATCCCTGTCTGTAACTTCCAGAACACCGCTCTGCTTCCACTTATTGATGAGCTCATCAACCTTTGCTCTGTTTACAGCCTTCTGATACTCTGCTGCCTTTCTCGCATTTTCATCGATGACAGCCTTCTGCTCGTCAGTGAACTTATCATATGCCTTCTTATTGATGCAAAGGAAGATGCAGTCATAGTAACCGTTCCATGCAGACAGATACTTCTGAACATCCTGAACAGATGCAGAATCGATGGATGTCTCCGGATTTTCCTGTCCATCCATTGTGCCCTGCTGGAGCGCTGTATAGGTCTCAGCCCAGTTCATGGCAGATGCATCACATCCCCAGAGGCTGTAAACCTGCGCACAGAGGTCATTTGAACAGATTCGCATCTTGATATCTTTCAGGTCGGATACAGTCTTGATCGGATGCTTGGAATTAGTGATCTGACGGAAACCGTTGTCACCGATACCCTCACATACAACACCGTACTCATCGAGGATGGACTTCAAATCCTCTCCGCCTGCTCCATTCATAACTGTGTCGATATCATCGTAATCCTCGAAAAGATACGGCAGTGAAACTACGTTAAATCTGGGATCAAAGTTTGCGTAGATAAGGTTTGAATGGAATGAAACCTGCAGTGTATCACCGTCCATAAGAGCCTGGATACCTGCAACCTGATCTCCGTTTGTGAGCTGCTCACCCGGATAAACGTCAACCTTTACCTTACCGCCTGTGGACTGCTGCATAAGAGCGTTAAAGTAATAACCTGCCTGAGCCCAGGTACTTGCTTCTCCTGTTGAGCAGTCAAAATTCCATGTTGTATCCTGCCACTCATCGTTTCCTGTATAAATAGCTGCGTTCAGCATAGCGTCATACTCATCTGAGTGGTCATAATCGTGATAAGTAAGACCGCCTTCGGACAACATCTGTGCTGCTTCGCCCTTGTACTCCTCTGCCTTTACAAAAACAAGACTGGTCTTCGGAACATAGGTAATAAGAAGAAGTACTGCAAGACACGCTGCGATCATAGGCATAACTGCCTTTGAGATCATAGGAAGTGTCACGCGGATATACTGCTTTGCACCGCCGAGTGCTTTCTTTGCAGTATCCTCGATCTTGAGTCCCATAGCAACGAACAGGTTTACACCTACAGGAGGAGTTACCTGACCGATAGCGAGGTTTACTGTAGCAACCACACCAAATGCAACCAGATTGTAGCCAAGGCTCTGTGCTACAGGTGCCATGATGGGGATAAAAATGTACATTGCTGAGTTAGCATCGATAAAGAATCCTGCAATGAGAAGGATGATATTTACAACCAACAGGAATACTATCTTATTTGAACCAATGGCTGTGAGAAGCGCCTGTGCAGCTTCTGAAATACCAAAAAGTGTACAGCAGTATGAAAACAGTGATGCTGAAGCAACGATCAGCATGATACCGCCGGATGTCTTTGCCGAATCAACAAAAATATGGAAGAGATCCTTAAGTGTAACATCACGATAGATAAATACAGCAACGATGATTCCATAAACTACGGAAACTGCAGCAGCCTCTGTAGGTGTAAAGATAGCGCCATAGATACCGCCAAGGATGATAACGGGCATCAGCAGTCCCCAGATAGCATCCTTAAAGCTTGCCCAGAGTTCCTTTGCACTTCTCTTTTCGTGAGCAGGCTCGATACCCTTTTTACGGGCTTCGATATAAACAACCAGACAAAGAACCGCACCCATTAAGATACCGGGAATGATACCTGCCATGAAGAGAGCGCCAACGCTCTGTCCAACGATGGATGCATATACAACGAATGCGATGGACGGCGGGATAACGATGGCAATGGAGCTGGAAGCAGCCATGAGCGCCTCAGCAAACGCAGGTGAGAAACCTGACGCGATCATTGCGGGGATAAGAACCGCACCGAGCGCTGCAACTGTTGCCGGACCTGAACCGGAGATAGCTCCGAAGAAGCAGGAAACGATTACACATACGATAGCCATTCCGCCTCTTGTGTGTCCTACAAGGTCATCTATAAAACGAACCAGTCTGTCCGAGATACCTGCCTTCGCCATGATATTTCCGGAAAGAACAAAGAACGGGATCGCGAGGAGCAGGAACTTTGCGATTCCTGTGTATGTATTTGTCGCGATCATTGAAAGTGTCAGTGTAGAAAACTGCGGATCAAACATGGATGCGTAAAGGATCGCAAGTGCACTGCTTGCACCGAGACAGATAGCGATCGGCACTCCGATGATCAGCATTATGAAAAATGAAACGAAAAGGATTGCTGTTATCATGCTGCTTCACCCTCCCCTTCATTTATTTCTTCTGTGACTTCGCGAAAATTATGCTCTACAAAATTTTCAACGAAATGAAGTGCGAGGGAAATGCCTCCCACTACGATAAATGCCCAGAAAATTGACTTTGCGATGTGAAGGATAGGGCTGTATGTTCCGTCTGTGAACATTCTGCCTGCTCCCTGATATACCAGCACGAGACTGTATACCACTCCAACCAGCATCTGCAGGAAATGAAGAACCTTCTTACCTTTTTCTCCCATAGCATCCTGCAGGATACTAAGCTGTACGAGTTCTCCATTTCTCGCAGCAGCGCCTGCCGCCAGCATTGAAATCAGTACAAACACTGCCACGGTGATCTCTTCTGTGAAACCCCATGAATGGTGAAAAATCTTTCTCGCAATAACATTACCGAAGGTCAATACAAGAACCAACAGCATAGAAAGCGCAAGAACAACATTTTCAATCCGTACTACAATTTGCATGATCTTTTTGTATGCTTTCATAATACCCTCCCTTGGATTTTATATACTTCGACATTTTATCACGTTAAAGCAAAATAGACAGGGAGTATTTTATCCTCTTGAGATTAAAATTGATCAATTTTGAAAAATGTTGTATTGTATGCAAAATTAACAAGTATCACCGTCTGTTCGCAGAACACACGCAAAAGGCAGATCGTCCATATTATGAACGACCTGCCCGTGTTTCTTTACTTTATATCAATTTTTATCTCATACGTTTAATGACTTCATTTAATTTATTTGAAGAACTTCATTTCTTCATTAAGTTCTACCGCAATGTCGCTGAGGCTTGATGCGGATTCTGCAAGGTTAGTAACTGTTGCAGAAAGTTCTTCCATGGAAGCTCCGGTTTCTTCTGAAGAAGCCGCATTTTCTTCAGAAATAGCTGAAAGTGCGCTCATTGTGTCGACAACAGCACCCTTAGAGGAATCACATGTTTCTGCGCCATCTGCGATGAGCTTAACTCCTTCAACCGTATTTCCAATATCTTCCAGCATACCGTCTACAGATTCAAGCGTCTCACCCAGAGCTGTCTGCTGGTCGCTGTTGCCCTGTCTTACATCCTCTGCCGCAACAACCGCAGCCTTCGCCTGTGCAAGAAGGACATTCATTTCCTTCCTGATATCATCAGCCATCTGCTTGGAATTTTCTGCAAGCGTTCCGATCTCTTCTGCAACTACTGCAAATCCACGGCCTGTCTCTCCGGCTCTCGCCGCCTCTATGCTGGCATTGAGTGAAAGGAGATTTGTCTGAGTAGCAATAGATGTAATGCCCTCAACCTTTTCACTGATATTATTAACTGCAGTCTGTGTAGCCTGTATAGTCTTTGAGATTTCGTCGATCTTTGCAGTCATCTCAGAGGAAGAATCCTGGAGCGATGAAAGCGAACGGCTTGAGCTTTCTGACGCATTCTTCATCTTGTCTGCAATACCCGACAGATCATCCGTTGATGTCTTAACATTGCCGATAGCATCGCCGATCTTTTCAACATTTTCTGTCGCCTGCTGTATCTCATCAGCCTGCTGTGTCGCACCGGATGCGATTTCCTGAACTGCACGAGAGACATCCTCTGTGGTCCTGGAAATCTGATTTGCCATCTCAGAAAGCTCCTCAGCCGACGAACCAACATTATGTGCAGAATTTTTAATCTTTCCTACGATAGCACCCAGTGTCTCTATCAGGGAATTCGTAGCCTTGGACATTTGTCCAAACTCATCCTTTCGTACATCGTATTTTTCAACTTTTTCGAATCTGCCGTCTGCAAGTGCTGCAAGAGAAACGCTGACAGCCTTAATAGGATCTGCAAAGCTCTTTGCCATTACTATAGAAACAACGTCGGCAATTATCAGCAGTACTATGCCAATGATTACAATTGTAAGAGCTGAGCGTCTCGCACTCGCCATGATATCACTGTTTTTCTTTGAAACAGCAACATAATATCCGGTTGTAGGCTCTTTTATCCAACAGGTATATTTAAGCTGACCATTTTCTACAGTCTGGAATATGCCGCTTTCTGCGCTTGACGTCATGTACTCAGCGTCACTATGCACTTCCGGTTCATCCTCTGCTGTGATCTCATGCGTTGCATGCGCAGCTACTGTACCTGTTCTATCTGCTATGTATCCATCTTCTATATATTCAGCCAGGAACTCATGTAATCTGATAAGGTCAAAACTACGCTGTGCAGTTGCAATAACTTCTCCGGTCTCGTCATCTATAACAGGGACAACGATCAGCGTGATCCTGTTTCCTGCAGATCTGCTCACAACAATGTCTGATGCAACCATACCTTTGGATGAAACGCAGTTCTGGAAATAGTCTCTGTCAGAGTTATTTACAAGCTCTTTCCTGTCTGTTCTCAAGAGCTGATCACCATTTACCCGCGTTAAAATGACGTTCTTATTTCCATCATTTATATCTTCATTGATCTTATCCATATGAGCCATAATGAGCTCATCTGAAATCTCCGGATTCGGAGTATCTGCCTCTTTCACGTACTTTATCGTGCTGGGAGACGTGGCAAATGTCTCAAGCGCGATAACATTCTCCTGAACAACATTAAGGAACTGGGTTTCTGCAAAACGCGCATCTGAATTCAGTATGGAGAGCGCATCTGTTTTGTCCTTATTTGTAGAGCTGAGATAGCTGATTCCAACTGCAATTATAAGCGGTACTGCAGCGACAAGCATCATAACAAGTATCATCTTCGTCTTGATACTGTCCTTAAAGCTCACCTCATCCTTCGTTTTTAACCTTTTTTCCTCATTCGCACTCATAAATATTACACACCTCCTCTATAAACGCCAGATTGGATCTAACGTTATAAACACCCTTCACTAAAGCATTTATCGGCTTTTGGAAACATATTCGCTATAAAAAATACAATCACCTCAATATTTTTGAGGTACGTATGCAAAAAAATACACGTTCCCTCAGTTATGAGAAAACGTGTATCACTTTCATGTTCATTTTTTAGTTCACCTGAACATTATCACCATTTTGGTCTACCACAAAACCATGTCCGTCAGAATCGAGATCCTTCACAAAAAGGGCTGACTGATGAACCTGCTTTCCATCCACTATCAGAGCCACATGTCCTTCAATTCCCTTCTCTGCATCATCCTCTCCAAAATTTGCCAGAGCATCGCAGATCTTATTATAGGGATTTTTCCATTTGCCGTTTGCATCGGGCTTGTCACCGTGGGCTATGGACAGATATTTGCCCCTGTTATTTGCATGCATCTCATAATCTCTCGGGATGCACTCCAGATCATGGTTCTTTCCAAGCTCATAGATTTCCATGATCTTTTCTATATTCTCAGGAGTCTTATTGCTTGCATTTTTCCAGCCGTTAGCTTCCCATTTTTTATATCTGGGCTCATCAGGGAAATTATTTGCAAATCCGCTGTAGACGTAGACACTATCTGTCATGAAGTACACTTTTTTGCCGTCAGGAACCCTTTTAAGTCCCTCGATGGCGCCCTGAAGCTCCATCTGATTATTTGTAGCGCCGACAGCTGATCCGTAGCCTTCCGCTACTATATTATGGTCACGATCTACGATCACATAGCCGTAACCGCTCATCTTACCCTTCTTACTCTGATTTCCTCTGGCACCTCCGTCAGAATGAACTTCGTAATACTCACCGTCAAAATCAGGCTTAAAGTCCTTATGCACGATGCTCTCCGCTTTCTTTGCAGCTGCTGCGGCAACAGAAGACTTTGCATCATACACCTCATTTGACGACTTGTATCGGGCAGCATAACCTGCATCCTGCTTTGCAAAAGCCTCTTCTGCCTCTGCCATGGAACTGTATCCGCGAAAAACAGGTCCCGAAAATCCATCCACCTGAGCCTTGCACTCTGCCCATGTTTTATAGATTCCGGGCTTTCTGCCCTTAAAAACAACATATGCTTTTTTCATGTAAATAATTATCTCCTAAGTCTCAGTCTCTCAGGATGTACAGCAAAGCGCTGGGCAGTTTCCTCAGTGATCCTGCCTTCTTCAAGAAGCTTTACAATACTTTCATCCATAGAAACCATATTTTCGTCAGGACTGGAATAAATAACACCATCCAGCTGATGAACCTTTCCGTCACGGATCATATTTCTGATAGCGGGATTCATGGTCATTATCTCAAATGCCGGGATCACGCCTCCGTCCGTGGACGGTAAGAGCTGCTGTGAAACAACAGCGTTAAGGACCGATGACAGCTGTACAGCAACCTGTCTCTGCTGATTTGCAGGATATACGTCAATGATACGGTTGATGGTATTTGCCGCACCCATAGTATGCAGAGTCGACAGGAGCAGATGTCCTGTTTCTGCTGCTGTCATAGCAACGGATATAGTCTCAAAATCACGCATCTCACCTAAGAGAATGACCTGCGGACACTGACGGAGCGCAGCTCGAAGACCCGTAACATAACTATCGGTATCTACACGGATCTCTCTCTGGCTCACGATACTCTTATTGTGACGGTGCAGGTATTCGATAGGGTCCTCAAGAGTGATAACATGTGATTCTTTTGTACGGTTAATGTGATCGATCATGCAGGCAAGTGTTGATGATTTACCTGATCCTGCAGGACCTGTAACAAGGACCATTCCGTTTGGCTGCTCACATAGCTTAACGATCTTTTCCGGGATATTATACGTCTCCGGGTCAGGAAGCGCAAAGGAAATAACTCGGAGAACCGCAGACATAGAGCCTCTCTGCTTGTATCCGCTCACACGAAATCTTGAAAGTCCGCCTACTGACAGGGAGAAATCGTCATCACCTCTGCTTGTAAGGATAGAGATATCTCTTCCCGCAAGCTCATAGATCTCCTTTACATTCTGCTCGACTTCCGCAGGTGACAGACCTTTTTCACCTTCTCTGATGATCACTCCGTTTTTATAAAAAGAAACAGGCCGTCCTGCAACGATGAAAATATCAGCTGCATTTTTTTCAACTGCAAGTTTTAATATGTCCTTAACCATTCCCTTTATTCTCCTCCAGGTGCAACAGGTCCCTGCGGACCTGCCATACTATCTCCCTCTGACAGGTCTGCCCCTTCTGACAGCGAATCCGGTGCTTCCCAGCCCGAAGTCTCTGCGACCTGCCATCTGATGATCCTGTATCCTTTTCCTGTTTCGTCAGGTTCTATCGTGACTTCCAGATTTTCCATCGCAACACCAAAAGGAACCGATATAGTAGTCTGCCCCTCAGGTATTTCCTCCAGCGCTGCCAGCTCTTCCTCCGCCTGATTACAGGCGTTCTGATAATCAAGTACCCTCTTTTCTACCTGATCACTGACCTTCAGACTGCTCCGCGCGATGGAGTAAGAGATACCGCTGAATGAAAATAAGCAGATACTCATGAAAACAACCACTAGCATAGGAAGTCCGATGGATGCCGGTGTCTTACCCATCTCCGGAACCTCCTTTCCTTAATGCATGCTTTATCACCATTGTAAAGACCGGCTCTGTATCCGGTTCTTTACGTCTTTTTTCTGCAACGTAGCTGTTTATCTCTGCGGAATAAAGCCTGCCGTTCACCGATGGCGTGATCGTCATGCAGAACTTACCGTTATCATAAATTTTTTCATAACTGCCGTTCTCTTGGAGTTCAAATCCGTTCTCCCGGAGAAATCCGTCTATCTCTGCCTCATCAGAAACAGATCGTATAACTTCCGAAACTGCATCTGCTTCATGCGCTGCACTGGTCTTCGCCTCCGACTCTGCCGATATCTCGTATGCTTTACCGAATATCGACATAGTGACCGCAGCCGAGACGCAGAAAAATGCCACGGCAAATATGAGTTCCAGCAGAAGAAGCTGTCCCGATGAAAGCCTGCTTTTTTCTCTCATTCGACCTATTCCCCTTCACTTTTTACGGAAACAACTGCCTCTGATGTACTATTTTCTGCTCCTGTAAAACGGAACTTTATGAGATTATCCGACAGCTTTTCCGCACTCATCTCACTTATCTCCAGTATTTCTGTCCCACTGTCCTCATCGCATAACGAAAGGTCTGACTCCGGTGTATAGAGCTCTCTCAGATATCCGTCATACACATAGATATATGTCACATACGGCACATTTTTAACTTCTTTATCAAGTCTCACTGCCTCGTGCCCCATGAACTCCGTCAGTTCTATATGCCCCAGTTCGTCATGGCTTCTGAATTTCTCTACCATATATCTGGCAGCGATATCTGTATCCAGCACACTCTCTGCCTGATCGACTACTTTTCTGTAAAGTTTCACGGAAAAGACCACAAAGCACAGTACTGAAAGCGTGAAGACAAGAAATAAGATGACAGGAAAAACATCAGAGATACGTGTTCTCTTTTTTACCATCACTCTTCTCCCGTTTGCCTGACTGTCACGATCGGGGGTATCTTGCTTCCCCGAACCTCATAATCGATCGTGAAAACTTCCTCGTCATATGTTAATCCATAAACTCTCTCAATGTAGTCGAGAGTCTTTGGATAACTTCCCGTCGTTGCATAGCAATACGTGATATCCCGCTGTATCGCCCGCTCAAGGCTTTCTTTCTGCCTTTCGACACTGCCTTTTTTTGTATATTCCACACTGAGCAATAAAATGACCATAAGAAAAGCGAAGAAAAGAAGCGCTCTTCCTATACTGACGCTCTTTTTCTTTTTTTCATTCATATCGAAGATACTACCCCCAGAAGCGGAAACATTACCGACAGAAGAATGACGCCTATAACAACTGAAAGTATCACAACAAGTGCCGGTTCAATGGTTGCCAGAACGTTATTCATGCTGGTCTCAGCTCTTTTCTGACTCATCTCAGAGATTCTCTCCATTACGGCATCCGATTCACCCGTGCGTATTCCTATTGTCATCATTCTCGCCTGCACACCTGACAATATTCCTGAATCACGAAGTGCATCATCGAATCTCTCTCCGTCAGCAAGGCTCTGCCTGCACTTACTTATCTTTTCAGAAAAACCCCGGTCCTCGATTATTCCTGTTACCATCTCCAGACCGAAGTCTGCCGAAAAGCCTGACTTAAGAGCAAGAGCTACTCCTCCCGCAAAACGGCTTGTGGAAATATCATTCTGTAAATGCTTAAAAAATGGGAATTTATAAAGAAATGCTGTTCCCATCTGCTTTCCTTTCTCAGTATGAGTGCAGAAAAGCATGAAAAACACGATGATAATGGTGGCTGCTATGAATACCACTGCATACTGCCTGAGCGCAGTACCAACATTATAGAGAAATCCTGCTATACCCGTCATCTCAGCACCAAGCTGGCGGAAAACCTGACGGAAAACAGGCATGACCTCGATCAGAAGCAGCAAGATAACGACCAGTATCATTCCTGCCATTATTGCAGGATACGTAACTGCCTGCTTTATCGCCTGACGTATCTCCTCTTCTCTCGCATAGTGCCTGCTGAGTGAATCCATGACATTATCAAGAGTTCCTGTTTCCTCTCCTATCTGAGCCATCTTTACCACGTAGGGCGGAAAAGCCCCTGTTTTTTCCATAGAAGGTGCCAGATAGTCGCCACCCTCCAGTCCTTTTAATATGCTGTCATAAAGAGCCTTCTCATTTTCAGACGACTCCGGATCATTTTTCAGCATATAAAGACCCTCGATAGATGAAATTCCTGACTTCAGGATCATTGCCATCTGGGCGCAAAAATATGACAGCTTGTCATTATCCAATGTTTTCATTTTGGGATCCCCTTCATATAAGACGTGACAAAACTTTCCCCTTTCCCTCATGTCTTTATTTCGTCAACTGTGCCACAAAATATTAGTACTATCTCCTGTTATTTATAAAAAAATTTAACGGCACTGCTATTTTCATCAAATAATTTATATGTGTCTATTTCTTTGCATAAATATGCTCAATTTATGAATATTTGAATCTTTTTCTTGTATAAATTAGATCAAGAGTGTATAGTGTAAAGGTTCTGTCAAAAAATAACCTTATTATTAATCAGGAAGGTTCAATATATTGTCATGAGTAATACGACTAAAAAAACATTGTTTATCGTGCCGTCATTTATCGGCATCCTGCTTTTTATGATCCCTGTAAAGTTTGGCGGAAGCTGGACGGTCATCGTAAAGATCATCGCTGACATGATCTCCGGCGCTGTGGGCAGTTTCCTGCCGATCCTGTGCCTTGGGATCCTTTCTGTTTCTGCGGTAATGTCGATCCTTGCACAGACCCGCATCAATATTTTCTGGCACAACAAGATCCTGCGCGAAACATTCCTCACAAGCCCGTTCTGGACCATCGTCCGTGTGGCTGGATGCATCCTCGCATGGATCACATACCTGGACCGTGATACAGGCAGGTACCCTGTGATCTCAGGCGCAGATCAGGGAAGCTTTATCCTGAATGACCTTCTCTGCACACTCGTTATCATATTTGCTATCGCAGGTCTTCTCCTGCCTCTGCTTTTAGATTTCGGTCTGCTGGAATTTATCGGTGCCATCACTACAAAATACATGCGCCCGCTCTTTACCGTCCCCGGCCGTGCGGCAGTTGACTGCATCACTTCCTGGATCGGTGACGGAACACTCGGCGTCATGCTCACATGCAACCAGTTTGAGAGCGGATACTATTCCGAGCGTGAAGCCGCAGTCATCGCTACTACTTTTTCTGCGGTTTCCATCACATTCAGCCTCGTAGTTCTCGATCAGGTCGGACTCGTGGAAATGTTTGGTATCTACTATCTGATAATCGTGCTCGTCGGTATCGTCTGCGCCCTTATCTGCCCGAGGATACCACCTCTTAGCCGTAAAAAAGACCGTTACTTCGTTGAAGGAAAACACATGCCGGAAAACATCCCCGAGGAATACAGCAGTTCCGCAAAGTACGGAATGAAGCTCGCTATGGACAGAGTTTCCGAACACAAGGGAATCGGTGAATTTCTGACAAACGGCCTCATAAACTCTGCAAAAATGTGGTTCGGAGTGCTCCCGACTGTTATGTGCATCGGTACGATAGCTCTTGTTATCGCAAATTACACTCCGGTTTTTGAATGGATGGGCATACCTTTCAGACCGCTCATGTATCTCCTGCAGGTGCCTGATGCAAATGCCGCAGCTTCCACAATTATCGTTGGTTTTGTAGATATGTTCACGCCATCGATCCTTATAGCAGGTGCAGGCGCATCCGCCATGACGCGTTTCATCATCGCGGTCGTGTCAGTGACACAGGTACTTTATATCTCAGAAATAGGAGGACTTATCCTCGCATCAAAGCTCCCGGTAAGTCTCCTTGAAATGTTCCTTATATTCCTTGAAAGGACTGTGATTTCACTCGTTATCGTATGTCCGATAGCGCATCTTTTGTTTTGACACAAAGTACAAAAATATGTATATTTTAACCAGAGTATGACTTACGCCGTACTCTGGTTTTTTTCTTAATCTATCCCACACACCGCATTTTGCAGGAGAACTCTATGGACAACAAAAACATAATTATACTCCTTGGAATTAACTCCAGAGCAATACATTTTTTTGCACTTTTAGATGATCAATCCATGTTTTTCCTGTATTCAGAGGGCTTGAGTCCCGTGTATTTTCTAAAGGCTTTTGAAAAATAATTTGTGTCCGTAAAACCTACTCTGAGAGCTATGTCCTGCACCTGGATATCCGTATTTTTCAGCAGTTCCTTCGCGCGCTCCATACGTATCCGTGACAGATCCTCATATATCCCCAGACCATACTTTGTCTTGTAGAGCTTTGACAGATACTCCCGTGAAAAGAAATACTTTTCCGAAAAATCGCTTATCCTGATATTCTCGCTATATTTCGTTTCAACAGCTTCGTGTATGAGCTCCAGCACCTCTTCTACGTTCACAGAGGTTTCTGCATCTTCCGTATCAAAGCTCTCGTCAGGAGAAATGTGCAGGATGGCTTTTTCGATAGCCCTGTTCAGCTCTGCCGAATCCACAGGCTTAAGTAAATACTCCATCGCACCACACCGGATCGCGCTTTGTGCATAGGAAAAATCATCATAACCGCTTATAACTATAAAAGCCGTATTCGTGAATTCCTTTGAAGCCTTTTCAAGAAAAGTCACACCATTCATCACCGGCATGTGCATGTCTACAAAGACTATGTCCGGCTTTATCTCTCTCATGGAATTAATAGCTTCTTTTCCGTTCTCCGCCTGCTGTACCTCTGAAATATTATATTTCTTCCAGTTTCCGAGCTTGCTAATCGCAATCCGTACAGGCTTTTCATCATCAACTATCAGTGCCTTGTGCATAGAAACATCCCTCATCCTCTCCAATAGGAAGTATCATAGAAACTGATGTGTATGTAGGTTCTGTTACAGAAGAATCTATAATGAGCTCTGCATCATCCTTGTACATAATTTTGATCCTGTTATAAAGATTCACTATACCGATCTTTATATTCGAATCCGTAAGCGTCTGTTCGTGTAAACTCTCTCTGATCTCGCGAAGTTCACTATCCGCGATTCCCACCCCGTCATCAAGCACCTTGATCATGAGCCTGTCTCCATCCCGCATGACTTCTATAGTTATGGCAATAGAGTGCTTTACTCCGCTTATGCCGTGCTTTATGGAGTTCTCCACAAGAGGCTGTATGGAAATCTTCGGAACTTTTACATTTAACAGGCTGTCATCTATCTTCCTCGTGACCTTTAGCTTGTCGCCCATCCTGACCTGCTGGAGCATGATATAGTTGTCCGTGTACTTTATCTCATCGCACAGAGATACTTCATTTGGCGCTTTTATCGAATATCTGAGATTCGACGCGAGAGACACCAGCATGGTATAAATTTTGTCCTCATCATTCATCAGGGCTTCCGTACCGATAGCCTGAAGCGTGTTGTATAAAAAATGAGGATTTATCTGCGCTTCGAGAGCTGTGAGCTTAGCCGTTTTTTCATTAAGCTCTGCCGCATAGTTTTTCTCGATGAGCTCCTGTATCTGATCTATCATGTAGTTATAGGAGTTACTGAGATTAGCATTTTCAAGGCATCCGCCGATGTCTATACGGCTGAAATCTCCCGAACCGACTCTGCTGTGCATAGCTGCCAGCGTTCCGAGAGGTCTTGAAAGATATCTGATGAACTTATATGCAAAGAAAAATGACAAGAGCAGACTCAATATTCCAGTCATTATCCCTATCACCTGTGATTTTTTTATCTGAGAAGTCAATGTATCCTCCGGGATCAACGACACCAAACAAAGACCTGAATCCCCCTTAAAATGAATTGAAAGATACGTTTTATCGTTAAGGATCAATCTCGCATCCTTCTTCGCCCTCGCATAAATGCCTTCCGTGTCAGTTATTCCTTCTGTTTTAAGACTGGTATACAAGAGACGCCCGTTATCATCAAAAAGGCATATTTCTTCATCATTTTTATTATCACTCAAAAAGACAAGTGCATCTTTTTTTACATCAAATTCCGTGAGTGCAACTATTTCCCTGTCCGGCAGGCGTATCATGGCATGCCCGTAACGAAATACCGCATCCTTTGATCCTGCGGGAAGCACTGCACAATAAAATGCACTCTCTTTACATTTTCTATATAATTCACCAGAACGTATATCACCGGTAGTTTCGTATCTATTGAAGAACTTCTGACCGTTGGATCGTCCGATAGTTTTATTCTGATTCAAAAGGTGCAGCTTATAGGACAGCAGATCATTCCTCGTGTAGTAATATGTCCGCACTTCATTCTGAATATTCTTAAGCGACGTGTCGCTTAGTCTCTGCTGTGACTGAAGATACGAATAAATCGCGCCATCATAGACCGGAAGAAGGCTGAACGACGCCAGATCATCAAGATATGCTTCCAGATTTGCCATCTTTAGTCCGAGAATCTCTTCGGACGTTCTTTTTTGATTCACGATGGTCATGGATCGGTTCCGT
Source organism: Lachnospiraceae bacterium (assembly GCA_900168235.1). Taxonomy (GTDB): domain Bacteria; phylum Bacillota; class Clostridia; order Lachnospirales; family Lachnospiraceae; genus NK4A144. Next base: position 370,255 of record FUZG01000004.1, read on the forward strand.
ATGTAGTAAGTCACCGACATGACTGTAGTGGTTGCCACAAGAACAAGGGCGATAAAAAGCGACAGCTCGATCCAGAATGGAGTAATGTCCATCCTTGCTTTCAGTCTTTCCTTTAATTTAGGAAAAAAGCGTCCGATCTTCATGCCACTATTTTATCACCCTTTATAACTCTAATTTTGTTCTTTTTGCAAAAATACGTACATTAAAAGTTAATAATAACCTCTGTTCCGTTAAGTTTTGCTTTAATTATTTTCCCGTCATTTGTGTGGAATTCTATCTCTGCCTCCGCAGGTGCAGACGAAGTGACCTTTACAGCATCACCCTTTAAGGATGCCCTGAATGTCATGACCGTCTTTCCCGTGAGATCAGGGATCTCACATACACTTTCCTGTCCCTCGATAGGAAGATAATACTTAAGCGTAAGACCTTTCAGATAGTCGTAGTCCGGCACTTCCGTATTTCCGCCTACAGGGAGCAGTGTGTTCTCACGAACAAATAACGGCATATGCATGTAGTCATATTTTTGTACATACCATCTCCCACCCTCAAGTATCTCATCATCAAGAAGATTCTTCCATGTACCATTCGGCAGATAAAACTCTGCTCTGGAATCCTCATTAAATATCGGAGCAACAAGCAGGCTTTCTCCGAACATATACTGGAGATCCAGATATCTGCATCCCGGGTCACTCGGAAATTCAAAAGGCATAGGTCTCATGACCGGAGTGCCCTTCTCATGAGCAATGACCGCCATGCGGAAAATGTACGGCATCAGCGAGCACTTCAGATTGACAAATTTTCGCACAACATCATTTGATTCCTCGTCAAAGATCCAGGGCACTCGATAGGTGTCAGATCCATGGAGCCTGCTGTGAGATGACAGCAGTCCGAACTGCGCCCATCTCTTGTAGAGGTCAGGCGTTGCAGTTGACTCAAAACCGGAAATATCATGACTCCAGAACGAAAATCCACTCATTGCAAAGGAAAGTCCCGCTCTAAGCGTCTCTGCCATAGAAGGGTACGTCGCACTGCAGTCACCGCCCCAATGCGCAGGGAACTGCTGTCCGCCTGCAGTCGCACTCCTTGCAAAAAGAACCGCTTCGCCCTTACCACGCTTTTCCTCTATCGCCCGAAATACAACTTCGTTGTAAATCTGCGTATAGTAATTGTGCATGTTCACAGGGTCACTTCCGTCAAAGTACTTTACATCTATCGGTATACGTTCGCCAAAGTCAGTTTTTATGGCATCGATCCCAAGATCCAGGAGATCCTTTATCTTTCCTGCAAACCACTCCCTGGCATCAGGATTTGTAAAGTCCATAACTGCCAGCCCCGGCTGCCAGTTATCAACCTGCTTCACGCCTCTGCCGTCCTCGCGCATGAGAAAATAGCCTTTTTCCGCAAGCTCATCAAAAGTTTCGCCGTACTGGCTCACATAAGGATTTATCCATGTGCAGCACTTTAATCCCTTTTCGTGATACCGCTCTATCATCTCACGGACATTTCCAAACTGGTCACTGTCCCAGACAAAATCGCACCAGTGGAGCGCTCTCATCCAGTAACAGTCAAAGTGAAATACCCTCACTGGGATATTCCGCTCTTTCATACCTGCAATGAGCTTACTCGTGGTTTCTTCGCTGTAATCAGGCTTAAAAGAAGTAGATAGCCACAGGCCGAAGCTCCATGCCGGAGGAAGTGCCGGCTTTCCTGTAAGAGTCGTATAAACATCCAAAATATCAGCGGGAGTCCTGCCGTAGATCAGGTGGAATCTAAGCTGTTCACCGGGAATCGAGAAACCCACATACTCTACCTTTGCCGTTGCGACTTCAAACTCCACAGGACCTGTGTGATCTACAAATACGCCATAACCTTCACTTGTCATATAGAAAGGTGCATGCTTATAGGAAACATCGCTTGACGTACCGCCGTCTTCAGTCCATGTCTTAACTGTCTGCCCGTTCTTCACAAATGCAGTAAATTTCTCGCCAAAGCCATAAACTGTTTCGTTTGCTTTCAGACTGAGCTCATTCATGATATATGGCTCATAGGTCTGACGCATATAATCCTTGTCCGGCAGCACCGTTGACGGCTTCTTATCCCACCTCATGTATCCAAGGTTTCTGAATCCTGAGCTCGTGAGCACACGGCCCTCTGCCTCGAATTGATACATCCAATTTTTTCTGAAAACCCTGACTGTGATATCTCCGGCTTTCATCACAGCTTCATCTTCACTTATTGATACTTCAACCGGATCCGGTTTCCTGTTAAGCTTAAATCTCGGTTCTTTCGGATCATAAGCTTTGTAATGGGTTATGACTGTCTCTACATCGTTATGACCTGCAGATACAAAATCAATCTGAAGAACTGTTATATCCAACGCATCTGCTCTGGACAAGATTGGCTTTTCAGGCGCCAGTATCCTCATTCCGTTTTCTATCTCGTATACCTTAAAAGCCTGTGTTGCGTATGACGGCTGGACCTTTTCGCTTGCCAGCCAGTATCCTTCCATGAATCTCATGCTCAACCTCTTCACTTAAAACTACCGCCCTTTTTCGTGATCGAAATCGGGCGGCAGCTCTCACATTGTTACTTATTTTTACTTTGCACCGTCAATAGCAGCCCACTGCTCTTCGATCTGAGCACATGCCGCATCCTTGTCGATCTCTCCTGCCAGATAAGACTGAAGGATCTGGCCGCATACCTGATGCCAGCTGTCTGTTGAGTAGCAGATAGCGAGTGCGCCTGCACCATCCTTCTCAGCAAGTGCTGAACCCTGCTTGATAACTTCAAACTCTGACTCAGCATCGGAAATGATAGGCGGAACAACTCCGGCTACATCATTAAACCATGCCTTTCCATAATCAGATGTGTACCACCAGTTTACGAAATCAAGTGTTGCCTGGAGATTCGGAGAATCCTTTGATACATGAAGCGCCTGATCGGAACCTGAGATAACCTTGCTCTCTGCCGGATCTTCTGTTGTAGGATAGCCCACAAAACCTATCTTCAGATCAGGATTGATAGCGAGGCAGTCTGCTTCGATCCATGCGCCCTGTCCAAGAGTGATGGCAACTTCACCTGTTGCAAATGCTGCCTCTTCTGCTGCGAGGTCAGTTTCAAGAGGCTTGTCATCGCCATACTTTACAGCGAGATCAAGGAACTCAAAGAAATTGTCATAAAGTTCAGGATAATCAGAAACCTTTGCTTCGCCCTTTTCAAATTTTTGTACAAGCTCTGCTGTGCTGATGCCTGCTCCATCTGCTGCTGCATTTACAAAGCTCTGATAGCAGTGCTTAAATACCCACCACTCTGCAAAACCTGTTGTGAAAGGCTTATGTCCTGCAGCCTGCAGCTTCTCACATGTTTCCTTGAGACCTGACAGAGTCTTCGGAAATTCCTTTATTCCGACTTCATCAAAGATTTCCTTGTTATAAAGGATACCGAAATAATTACCCTTGATAGCGATACCGTAGCATCCCTTGCCGCCTTGCTCTGTGGAGCTCATTGCTGCAGCTACCGCAGGATCGATGGTCTCCATCAGCGGTTCATTGCTCAGGTCATATGAATACTCAAGGTAAGTGTCGATTTCTTTTCCTGATGTAGATGAGAAAATATCAGGAACCTCGCCGGAATTGAGCTTTGCCTTGAGAAGTGTCGGATAATCGTTCTGAGTGGTCTCATAATTAATGGTAACGTCCGGTGCAACTTCCTTATATGCATCAATGAGCTCATTTATCGCATCTGCATACTCAGGTGATGAGATAAACATATTGATCTCCGCAGGTGCGCCTGCTTCGCCGCCGGATTCTTCTACGTCCTCTGCCTTTTCAGCGCCCGCGTCATCAGCAGTGGTCTCAGCCCCTGCCTTTTCACCTGCAGGCTCAGCGCTCTGTCCGCCGGATCCTCCGCATCCTGCGATCATTGCTCCCGTTACTGCAATAGTCAATAAAACCGACAACAACCTCTTTTTCATAAACCTCTCCTTTCGTTCTGCACTTTTTTGTGCATCAAACTAACCCCTTATATGCTTTCGGACTTTAGATCATACGTCCGCAAACATCACATGAATGAAGACCCACTCTTGAGTCCTGTGCGAAATTCAGCCCTTCACTGCTCCGGCTACTACACCCTCAACGATATATTTCTGTAAAAAGATAAATGCGATTATCGAAGGTATTACCGTAAGAGTCATGGCTGTCATTGCGTACTGCCACTTTGTATTCATCTGTCCTACAAATGTGTATGCTGCAAGCACCAGCGTTTTTGTCCTGTTATTGGAATTTACCATGAGGAGCGGGAGCAGGAAGTCATTCCATATCCACATGACATCCAGCACGATGACCGTCGCCGTTACAGGTTTTAATAAAGGAAGTATCACCGACACGAATGTACGGAGAGTCGATGCTCCGTCAATGTGTGCGCTCTCGTCGATTTCCCGCGGGATCGTCTTCATAAAGTTATAAAAGATAAAAGTCGCCATGGGAGCGCCGAATCCCCAGTACTGTATTCCAAGTCCCAGCTTGCTCTGGTCAAGGTGGATGATATTCATTGCCTTGAGGAGCGTTATCATGATGGTCTGGAACGGGATCAGCATCGGCGTGATGATGAGTGTATATATCACTGATGAGAGCTTTCCTCTGTTCCGGTCAAGGATGTAAGCTGCGATAGACGAGAAAACAACTATTCCTACAATGCCCACAAAAGTGATGTACAGGTTATTCAGGAACAGATTTCCGTAATCGATCTTTTTTACCACATATGTGATATTTTCAAGGGTCGGTTCCTTAGGAAGCGCGATGGCATCCACCACTACTTCGCCGAAGGACTTAAATGTACTCATAAACATGAGAAAAACAGGATAGATGTATATGATCGCTGCGATAGTCAGTATCAAAATGACTATCACCTTATTTAATCTTTCTTTTCCCTTCATTCCCATTACAGATCTACCTCCTTTCTGCTCATTACCTTAAGAGTCAGCTGCGTCACAACCATGACAACTACGAAATAGATGATCGCCTGAGCGGAACCTAAGCCGTAATTATTGTTTGTGAACGCTTCCTGATAGATCTGCATTGTCGTGGAATAGGTCGATGTTCCCGGTCCTCCCTTTGTGAGAGCCAGAATGATATCAAATACTTTCAGACCGTTTGTAAGGGACATAAAAATGCACGTTGTGAATGACGGGCCAAGGAGCGGCAGTACAACTCTGAAAAATCTCTGTACCCTGTTCGCGCCGTCAACCGATGCGGCTTCCAGCACATCCGTCGGTACTGCCTGGAGTCCTGCGATATAAAGAACGATATAAAATCCAAGGCTCTGCCACACACCGACGAGCACCACCGAGAAAAAGGCGAGCTTCGGATCTCCGAGCCATGATAATTTTAAGAATCCTGCATGACTGATATCGTAGAGCTTATCCAAGCCCTGTGTGAAAATAAACTTCCATATAAAACCTACGATGGTCATGCTCATGATGTAAGGGATAAAGAAGATTCCCCTGAACAGATTTGCCAGAGCAAACTTTTTTGTAAGCGCTACTGCAAGTGCCAGTGCAATAACATTTGAAAAGATAACGAACAGAACCGTGTATCGCACCGTAAACCAGAGCGAGTTCAAAAAATTGGACTTACCGCTGAAAATGTCCGCAAAGTTTTTTATTCCTATAAATGTAGGATTCTTTGCGATACCATTCCATTCAGTCAGCGAGTAATAACCGCTCATTATAAACGGAATATACATGACAACACATATCAGTATCAGAGCAGGGAGCGAGAATATAATCACCTCAGCCGCCCTCTTCTTTTCACCCGGCGTTCTTTTCTTCACTTTTACCCTCCAATAAGCAGTTTGTCGTTTATAGATATGCATTTTAACCTTAGCATATTTGATATTATAAGTATAGTTTCGTAAATATGCTTATTGAATGGAATATTGTAATTTATAAACTGTACATTTATGACAATAGATTTAAAACATCAGGACACCGACTCCGCCATAGATTATCGTCTTTCCAAAACGTATTTCCATGAAATAACTTCTTATAAGTTTAATAAGTTTTGACATCTTTATTGTTTCTTAAACTTTTTATAGTAAGATACATATTGTTGTCAAAAAAATGTACTTAATAAATAGATTTATCCGGAGAAAGACCATGAGAAAGCGAATACTTTTACCAGCCGTACTTCTGCTCAGCGGAAGCATGCTTTTTACAGGATGTGTGAATAATGTAAACGCAGATAGAGCCGTAACAACCGAAGCTGTATCAGACGATATAGAACAGTTCAGAACACCATACGTCGGAGACAATACAAAGGTTGTTGGAGTGGCTTCACATCTGGATTATCCCGAAGGCTTAAAATACGATCATATCGAAATCCTGTCAGAAAAAGAGCCCTACGGTCTCAATATTTACGTAAAAAAAGATACTCAGGATTTGTCAAACGATGCAGAAACAGCTCTTCTCAAATCATCCGACACAGTTTTTGACCTTATCGGAAACGTTCAGACTCTCACTTTTATGGACGCATCCAATAATGAGACCATTGCCGAATTTCAGCGTGATCCTTTCGCGAAAATCACGGATTATTTTGACGATCCCCATAAAACTCCGTCAGACGACCCGAATATGCTTTCTGCCTCATATGACATAAACGGCGACGGAAGTGACGAAAGTATCTACATGATAGATGCGGGAGTTCAGGGCGGCGACGGCGGCTATACACTCTACGTGGAAGACGCCGAAGGAAATCTCCTCTACTCAGCCGACGACTACCGGATCACAGCAGCTTTCAGTAAGGACGATGGTGTGCTCCTGACAGTTGCCGACAACGAACTTACCCGGATAAGTCCTGCACAGCTCGAGAAGATTTACAGTAAAAAAGAATCTTCCGATAAATGGAAAAACTATGAGGACGGCTTCACCACAGACGGTGACTACATAAGCGGTTTCACCATAGATAAGGACACTAATACCATCATCACAAAATCCCTGGTCTCCGGCACCGAAGGACACGCCGATACCTTAGGCTATGTACTCTCCTTCATAAAAATCTCAAAAGATGGACAGCCGGACGTAAGTTATGGGTTTGCTGTGGATGAGTGATTCCATTTATGACCTGTCAACAAACCACCCCAAATGTATTATACTTAGACTAATAACCACAAAAATAATGCGGGCGCAAAAATTTGTCGGGTGAAACACCATGAAAAAAACTTATTATTTAATGAATAGAGACACCAAGCTTCTGGGATTCTCGATCGAGGATAACGGTCTTGGTGAAAAAATAACCGAAACGACCAGCTTCTCTGATCTGAGGCCGACCGGTTTCAAGGATATAGCTACATTTATAGAAACCAGAAACTACGCCAAGCATAAACGGCATTTCCAGAAATGGCTTGTGATCTGGGGCATCGATACTGCTGCGGGATTCTGTGACATCACTCACTGCCTTGGAATCAATGACACATTATGGGTGAAAGAAACCGATTCATCCCTGATGTGGGATGATGTAAACCTGTATAAAAACGAGTTTTCGGATGTAGCTCAGACAACAGCTTTTGAATCAGGTCTTTATGGGTTACAGCTATCATCAACCGACATAATGTCACCAGAATTTACATCAGAAGGTACCTGCCCTAAATGCTGGAAACGTGAAAATAACGAAATCTTTCTGTATAAAGCAGGTTTTACAGGAGCTTCGAACGTAGGTCTAGAACCCTATTCCGAGTACATAGCTTCCTCTATCGTCGAGCAGATGATAAATGATTCAATAACCTACGACCTGTCAATGTTCAAGAAAAAACTATGCTCAAAATGCAGGCTATTTACTACTGAAGAATACGGTTATGTCCCGTTTTACAAATTTATCGATAGCTCACGAAAATACACTTTAAGTGACATTCTCGATATTTGTGAATCATTTGGATTTAGGGAAGAATGTGAAAAGATGCTGTTCACAGATTCCATTGTTTTTAATCAGGACAGACATCTTGGAAATTTCGGATTTATGGTCGACAACGAATCCTTCGAGATTAAATCATTTGCGCCACTATTTGATTACAACTGTTCATTTTTATGCAACGCAATGGATACCGATCTTAATAACTTTGAAGAATACGAGAAAAAATTTATGCTCGGACATAAACTTGGCGGAAGGTTTTCAGATGTCGGAAAAGCCCTCAGCAACAACAGGCTCATTTCGCTGATTCCGGGCGAAATAAAGATTCCGGTTCACGAAAAATATAACCTGCCATCTGCGCGTCTCACAAAGATCATGGATATCTTTGAAAATAACCTAATGATCATTACAAAGAGAAAGATAAACTACTCGTTAGTTCCCAAACACTGACCCACAAAAATCCCCGAATGACAACCGTCATGTACCGACCCCCAAAAGTTAGACCAAAAATCTAACGATTGGGAGGTCGGTTTTTTTATGGCGAAATACAGTTATGAATTCAAGAAAAAGTTGGTGACAGAATATTTGGATGGTCATGGTAGCTATGGTGTTCTTGCACAAAGACATGGTTTGTCTGATAAAAAATCATTAAGACAATGGGTTGCTGTTTATAACAAATTTGGTGATGACGGGCTAAAAAGATCACGCAATCGGACGGTTTACTCTTTCGAAGAG
>FUZG01000009.1 GCA_900168235.1 Lachnospiraceae bacterium
GACTCTACTATAGATAGCTTCTCTTCGAAAGAGTAAACCGTCCGATTGCGTGATCTTTTTAGCCCGTCATCACCAAATTTGTTATAAACAGCAACCCATTGTCTTAATGATTTTTTATCAGACAAACCATGTCTTTGTGCAAGAACACCATAGCTACCATGACCATCCAAATATTCTGTCACCAACTTTTTCTTGAATTCATAACTGTATTTCGCCATAAAAAAACCGACCTCCCAATCGTTAGATTTTTGGTCTAACTTTTGGGGGTCGGTACATTTATGATACAACAAGGAGATCTTTTGTTCATTTAACGCGTCGTTTAATTGGACTTATTATCTTTGCTAATACCTGTTTTTGTTTATTGATTGGTATTTACTCCTCTCAAATAGTTTTCTTTCGGGATCATGGGGATTTCAAGCTCAGCTATTGTTTTATCTGATAATTTCATATTCGCTGAAAACTCTTCTCCTGCTTTCTTAAATTTCTCAAGCAAACTATCTGCCACAGATGCAGCTTCCAGAATATTGAAAAGCGGAGCCTCCGGAACACATACCATCTGTGAACTGCAGAAACAGTGTCTTATCATTTCTCTGAGTGGTTCAAAATTCCCCTCAAAATCAGGAAAACCACAACCGCTTATCACAAAAGTGTTCATATGAGATAAGTCAGCCAACGCCTCATGACGAATGGTTCCATCTTCACTTGTTGTCATATTCTTCTGCACCAGAGGAATAGTTCTATCCAAAACAGCTTTTAAATGCGATGGCATGGAATAACAATAAAGCGGAAAACTCCAGATAACCAGATCTGATTCGCACATACTGTCTAGAATATGGTTTTGATCATCGTTGATAACACAGTGACCATCCCCCGCCATCCAACAGCTAAAACAGCCTTTACAAGCAGAAATATTCTTTTCAATCACATTTACCACTTCAATATCGTGGTCCTGATTTCTATTCAGTCCTTCCAAAAAGGCTTCCGTCATGCGGAATGTATCACTTTTCTTCTTGGGACTCCCATTTAATACCAATACCTTCATTTTTGTTCTACCTCCATGATTCGAGTTTATATCTGAAAACATGAAGGAAAAACCTACGCAGAGTAGAGACCTGAATACTATGACTTTTGAAATGCAGGCATTCCAAAAGCCATGAAATGGGCAATGCTTCGCAATTAAAAATTGTCCATTTCTGCGCAGTAAAAACTTTCATACGAAACACGCAGTAAATGCGTGTTTCTGATTATTAGTTTCAAAAACTATACAATTATGACATATCCTTCAGAAGCCAGCACATCTAGCGCATGCTCAAAGTTCTCTTCTTTTACCAGGATATAATCTGTATTATATGTTGATACCGCAAAGATACCTATTTTGTGATCTGCGAGTATTCCGGAAATCTTTGATAATATTCCTCACTTTACAGACAGTCAATTTATCCTCTATTCTTTTCAGCTCCATAGTTGTCTCCTCACCCTCTGATACTGACCGATTATGATGCAATACTCCTCATTAATTAGATTATCGTACGCAGCTTTTCCTGTTTATCTTTGAAATCCGCTTAAACTTCGCTTTCTTTGCGCGCAAATAATCCTTAGTGTTTCCACTATATGCATTTTCTGTCATCAGCTTTTGGTATGAATACCATCTGTTTTCTTCCAGTGTACCATTTGTCAGTGCTTTTTGTATCGCACAGCCGGGTTCATTCGTATGCGTGCAATTCGAGAATCTGCATCCGCATATCATTTCCTCTATATCAGAAAAAGCTATCTCCATACCCTCTTCATTATTCCATAATCCCAGCTCACGCATTCCCGGAGTATCGATCACACATGCGCCATTATCCAGCTCGATCAATTCACGGTGTGTAGTAGTATGCTTTCCTTTATCATCATCCGCTCTGATCTCCGCTGTACGAAGCTTTTCCTTTTCTAAAAGAGTGTTGATCAGTGTTGATTTTCCCACACCGGATGAACCGATAAACGCATATGTCTTTTCTTTTTCCAAATATTTAACTAAACCTGATATATCCTGCTGTTTAGAAGATGTAACAACTATATCCGCTCCAGCCGCCACATCCGACACCTGCGCAGCTATGACATCAGGATTTTCACATAGATCAGCCTTTGTAAGCACAATGACAGGCACCGCACCGCTGTCCCATGAGATCGTGACATACCTTTCCAGTCTCCTCAAGTTCAAATCCTGATTTAGTGACATACATATAAAAATAGTATCTATATTTGCTGCAACAACCTGCTCATCTCTTCCTGTGCCGGCTGCTTTTCTGATAAAAACGCTTTTTCTGGGATATACTCCGCTTATTATTGAATGGCTTCCGTCCATAGGCCATGATGTGGTGACATAATCACCCACTGCAGGATAATCTGATATACTATGTGTTTCATATCTGAATTTTCCGGAAACCTCTGCTATATTTTCAGATTCACCGTATTTTAAGGTATATAGTCCTTTTTCCTGTATTATTACTCTTGCTCTTACTTCGTTCATTTTTTTGTCCTTTAATGTCCTTTGTGTTTTTCCTTTTTCTTAATCTGCTTCAACTCAAACAGTCTATCGCTTTCCATTTCCCGCTCCATTTTGCTCTGCTCCTTCCTCGCAAGTTTATTCTGTTCCTGCTGTAATTTAAGCGCCTGCTGTGATTTTGTTCCTATTCCTTTTTCCAATGTCTGCTTTTTGGCATCGCGCTGTGCTCTTTTAGGATTTTTCTTAACATCCTTTACCGCAGTTTTGACAGCCGGACTGAACTTCAGCCGATAATAGTTCCTGATGATAAACTCCTGTACTTCATAATCTTTGGGTTCAGCACCGAAAGTTACTTTCGCCGCAGATAATTTGCCATTTTCAATATTCTCAAACACTCCAACCCAGAATGGATCTTCAAAAAATACCGTCAACCTTCCCTGACAATTTTCTGTTCTCATAATACCCACCATTATTACGCGCGCATAATTAAACACATGTTTCTAATCATCATAAACGTAGCACATAAAAAGAAATAAGGTTGCTACCTGCACAGATAACAACCTTATTTACACCGAAATTAAATTTTATTATTAAAAACGACATAATCTATCGAAATAAAAACCTTAGATTACGGCTTCAGCGCCTCTATCCCTGAGCTTTGCAATGATATCTTTATAGGCGGTTTTTGAACTGTCTTTTATGACTCCGCAGCACAGCTCATAAAAAATGATGACACTATTTTTCACAGAAAACTACATTCATCATGAGACAGCTGTTAAAACCAATAATCATATATATGCTAGTATCTCGTTAAAGCCCTGCTTTCCCTCAGGGTAGAATGTGAACATGGGATAGCAGTGGAACATTCCTTCGCCGACAGTCATGGTGTAGGGGACATTGTGCTTTTTGCAGTTTTCCTCAAATTTAGGTGCGATTGCATATAATGTCTCACAACTTCCATAAAAGAAATGGATTAACGGAACTCCGCTTAAATTTCCTTTTTCAGCGCAGATCATATATTCAGGGACGTCTTCACCATTCCGAGTGATCATTTTTTTGACTTTTCCGAGGAATGAAAAAGGAATCATAATATCCTTTTTTTCTAATTCGCGGAAGCTTTCTTTCAGCTCCTCGTCATCACAACAGCTTCCTGGAGATACAGCGATAACCTGTTTTGGCATCGGGAGCTTCCTGCCAAGCTCATTATTATGCTCGCATAATATCAAAGCCTGCGCTGCGCCTGAAGAAAAGCCAAGTAAAGTGATCTTATCATGGCTGTACTCCTCCAGCATTTTTGCATATACAGCATAAATCATTTCTACTGTATCCTGCATGCTGTGGTCAGTTAAAAGTGGATAACACGGGAACCAAACCTCGACATTCTTTTTATCAGCAATCTTCTTTGCTGCATCAATATCGCCGTTGTCGCAGTCTACCATATTTCCGCCGCCAAAAATGAACATTACTGCACCGTTGATCGTTCCGTTTTTAGGTCTTATCCTGATGTAATGATATTTTCCCAGTATCAGATCATCTGAACAGCGCTTATCAAGCTTTAATGTATTAATTCCTCTTTTTTTATTGGTTTCTATGATCTTATTAAAAAGCTCATCATCCGGGAGATTAAACATCTCCTTAGTCTTCATGGCTTTCAAAATCGTTTCAGTGATCTTTGCTCTTAAACTCACTTTTTATTACCCCCGTAAGGCGATGATCGCATGGACACTTAGTTAGCTATAGCTTATATCCATGTACAAAAATATTCAATGCGTTCATCTGGGGGTAATTGCACTTTTATTATCAATAAGTATGGGATTAATACAATCCACTTGTCGGGTAAACGTAAAAACAGACCACAACTTCACATGTTAGATAAGGTAATAAATTTTATAATCAATCTATATGGATGGATAAGTGATAAACTTATCGCGATCTGCTACTTGTATAAATCTTCTACAGTAATCAGCTTTACATTAGGCATTTCAGCTTTTTTTACCCAATCCGTAAAGCCACTTAAAGAAAATAAAATTAATGTTGTGACATTGTAGCTACCAGATATAAGCTTAGATCTTCTAACAAGAGTCTCTAATATCTCCTTGTCTATTTTTTCATTTTTAAATTTACACTCTCCTAAAATAGCAGTTTTATCTATGGCAGATATTCCAACAACATCAATATCTGCGGACTGTTGATACTTCTCTCCGTTTACGTCTACCATCTGTTCAACGCCCCACCATGTACCAACTTCTGTGATAAAGGAACCAAATTCTCCGAGTATACCATGATTCAATGTGTAATAACGGCACATATCTTCAAACACGCTTCCCATAAAAGAATGTAATCCATTCTTTACAACTTTTTCATAATATACCCGGCCTTGCCCCATTTCTATTACACTTATAGCCTTAGGAATATACTGATACCAAAATTTAAACATATGGTCTTTAAGAACATACTGGGTTTTCTTCTTATTCTTTTCCTCTGTAATACATTTTTTCTTTTCAACAAGACCTATATTTATAAGCTTTTCTAAGGAATATAGAACAGTACTGTCTTTTTCCTTTACCTTAGCGGCTATAATGTTAAGAGCTGTCTCACCTGAAGCAACCTGTTCTATAATGTTGTTTACAAGAGTAACATCAGAAAACTCCTGTGTTAACAGGTTCTTTGTTTCATCAAATAGATAGCCGTCGGTATTAAAGAAAAGTCTTATTATGTTTTCATCCAGGCTCTTTGAAGAATCAAAAAGTGCCAAATACTTAGCCACACCGCCAGTAACACCATAACAAATAGCCTTGTCTTCCGGTGAATAGTTTGGTACAAACAGAGCTGCATCCTTGTAGTTGAATGCATCCAGTTTTAGCTGAGAATCTCTACGACCGAAAATAGGACTCTTTTCACTAAGCACTTTCTTTTCCATAAAGCTAAGAGCTGAACCACACAGAATAAGCATCAAGTTTTTATCCAACCACTGAGTATCTATATATTTTTGTAAAACAGACAATAAAGCATCGTCTTTTTCTGCCCAGTATGGCAGTTCATCAATAACCAAGATTAGCTTTTCTTCTTTACTTACCGCCTTGCTTGTTATTATATCAAGAACACTTTCTATATTTGGAAATGTGGCGTTACTATACGCCGGATCTAACACGTCAAAAACCTGTTTTGAGAATAACTCCAGATTCCTGTCGGCACCTACTTTTGTAGCTGTGTAAAATATAGCCTTTTTCCCTTTAATGAACTCACTAATAAGAAATGATTTACCTACTCTTCTACGGCCATATATTACTGTCATTCCAAAGCCATCTTTTTCGTATATAGTCTGTAGTGATTCTAATTCTTTTTCTCTACCGATAAACATGTGCGCCCCCCTTTATTCAAATCATTTTAATTCAAACGAATTTGAATCAGATCTATTTGAATATAATATAGCACATTTTATACTCACTTGCCATACAATATGAACATTAAATTAACTTCATCAGAAACCATTCTCGGGGTTCTGAAGCGTGAATTACATTCCTGAAAAACAAAGTGGTGTTATTGCGTGAACAGATGGTGCTCAATTAAGAATTGGGTGGGCTCACAGTCCGAAATATTCAAATAGAAAAGAGCATCTATAATCTACGGTTATAAATGCTCTTTTACTTTGATTATATATAATCAAACAACTTTCCGCTTAATATAAGGCTTTATCACTATTTATTATGCTATTCACCTTATATTCCATGATAAGTTGTGGTCTGTTGTTACCTATGCTACTGCTTGTCCATTTTTCCTCACCCCGTCAACCATTCCATTGACATCCCCGATCTTTTCGTTAAATTCATCGGCGGTGCCGGAGAAGTCTACTTCGGCGATGGTATGATCATCAGCGTTGTAGAGTAAGTATGCTGCTGATTTTTTCTGCTGTCCGTCTTCGGTGGTGTGGGTGATGAACTTTCTGCACGAAATCCCATTAATTGTAGTGGTTTCATCCTGATCTACGCCGGAGTCCTGTCCGAGTTTGGACTTCAGCATCTCTATTCTCTGGTTCATGATGTCATTGTATGAACTGTCATTTATTTCCTGGTCTCCGCCTGCAACAGAGTGGAAAGTGAGTATCGGTGAATAGGTATTTTCATCCGGTCGGAAGAAATATCCGTTTCCGCCGAGATTAAACCGCCATCTGTACTGTTCAGGCAGCTTAAAAATAAGTCCATAAACTGACATTTCACTTCCCGCAGCGACAGATTCACCATCTGCGCCGTCTTCTGCACTTCCTCCGGAATTTTCATCAATAACATTTACAGATTGCTGTACATCTGAGTTCTCGACAACCATTTCGCCGCCATCAGAAACTTCATCTGATATAACAGCCTGTTCCGCAGACTGCTCCTGTGCAGACGAAGCAGGCGCAGACGCCTTTTTTCCTGAATCATAGCTCTTCGCTGCTCCGTCGGCAGATCCGTTCCGTATTTCATGAATCTCCTCGTCTGTTTTAACCAAAGGATCACTTATTGCCTTATATCCGCTGTAGCACACCACTGCTCCGACCGCCAGTATCACTGCGACCAGCACTGCAACCATCAATTCCCCAAGGATCTTTTTCAACATAGGATTCTCCTTACTGCCGACCCTACAGAACTTTTAACAAATCCATGATCGACCGATAATAAAGGAAAATAATCACTTTCTATAAATGATTATCGGCAAGATTAATCCTGTGGTTTAATAAGTGGTATCATAGCTTTACTATTTATCAGGAGATCATTATAAATGGCAGTTAATACTCAAAAGACAACTACAAAGGATATGACTGACGGCAATATCGTGCGTCAGCTTCTTTTATTTGCCCTTCCGCTGATGTTTGGAAATATCTTTCAGATGCTCTACAACACAGTGGATTCTATTGTTGTGGGAAATTTCGTTGGAACTTCTGCCCTTGCTGCTGTTGGTGCGACTACCATGATCACAAATATGGCTGTCTTTTTCTTTAATGGCTTTTCTGTCGGAGCAGGAGTTATAATCGGGCGCTTTTTCGGCGCAAAAGATATGAAAAAACTGCACGCTGCTGTTGAGACCACAATGGCTGCAACATTCATTTTCTGCGTGCTCTTCACGGTTGTATTTATGATAGGCGTAGGTCCGATGCTTCGTTTCATGTCTACACCTGATGATGTATTCAGCGAGGCAACAACCTACCTCACGATCTATTTCGGCGGCATTTCAGGACTTCTGATCTACAACATGGGAAGTGGTATCCTCCGTGCTGTGGGCGACACCAGGAGACCGTTATATTTCCTGATACTTACGAGCTTTCTGAATATCATTCTGGATCTATTATTTGTTCTCGTTTTCCACATGGGCATTGCAGGAGTAGCTTATGCAACGATCATTGCACAGTTTATTTCTGCGGGACTCACGCTCCTTCTGCTCTCCAGATCAAATGATGTCTACCGCCTTACCTGGCATGATCTGCGGATCGATACTCAGATACTCGGAAAAATATTTGCAGTGGGTCTTCCTGCTGCTATCCAGTCCGTCATAACGGCTTTTTCAAATGTATTTGTACAGTCATATGTCAATTTCTTTGGTTCAGAATGTATGGCAGGCTGGAGCTGCTACAACAAGCTCGACCAGTTTGTCATGCTCCCAATGAGCAGTATGGCTATGGCATCAACTACATTTGTGAGCCAGAATATCGGTGCAGGAAAAACAAAGCGCGCAAATACAGGCACAGTTTTATCCGTGCTTCTCTCTATGGTTATAACCGTCGTGATCGCATCCCTTATGTGGATCTTTGCCAGACAGACCACAGGACTCTTTACTTCTGACGACGACGTTTTAACATATGGCGCATTGTTCATACGGCTGAATATATTTTTCATGATCGCAAACTGTGTAAATCATGTGCTTGCAGGTGCGCTCCGCGGCCGCGGGGACTCTACAGGCCCCATGTTTATAATGATCGCGTGCTTTGTGGTGATCCGCCAGATCTATCTCTTCTTCGTCACGAGGTATGTTGCAAACACTCCTGCGCTTGTGGGCTTAGGATACCCCGTAGGCTGGACGAGCTGCTGCATAATGGAAGTCACCTACTTCCTCATCCGCTGGCGGAAGAAGGTGTAAAACATCATCCTCGCAGAGCGTTTTTTATTTATAGGAAATTGCTGTGCAATTTCCTATAAATAAAAAAAACCGCTGTTCCAACTCCCCTAGAAACAGCAGCTCCCGAAATCACGAATCATCTTCTGTAAGTTTTATCTTACTTGTATATTCAGCTTTTCCGTATTTTATTGTGATAGTTGCACTTCCCTTTTTCTTTTTGGCTGTGATATCGCCCTTGGAATCAACTACGACCTTGTCTTCGTCGGATGAAGTAACAGAATCAGGTTTATTCTTCATTTCATCCGCGTTTACAACGATCTCATTAAAGTGAAGTGTGGACCCCTTTGCCAGAGACAGCTTTTCAGCTACCTCCGGCTTTTCCACACTGATCATGCATGATCCTATAACTGACTTATTTTTCTTTGCTGTTATCTTTGCGGTTCCCGGCTTTTTACAGCTTATTGTGCCCTCTTTTGTGACCTTTACAACTTCCGAATCGGATGATGAATACTTCACATCAGAGCCGGATGCTACAGCCATGAGAGACTTCACGTCTATGCCCTTATCTCCTGCAACATAGGCTTTACTCTGATAGTATTCTTTGAAGCCTACGGATGTGATATCCCATCCAAAAAGCTGCTGCAGTGTGTCTTCCAGATAATTAAACCGGTTCGGCTCATTTGTCTTGGCGTAATAGGCAAGATCCTTCTCTGTCTCACCTGTTTTATTCAGGTCAACCTTGTAATCAATGGAGTCACCCATGTGGAATGATCCGGGCTTTTTGATCTTACCGCTTACAGACGCTACCTTTCCGTAAATACGCGGATTGTAGTATGTATCGATAAGCTTTCCCTTTTCCGTATTAAATCTCATTCCAGATGTGCTTATGATGGACTTTCCATCGGATTCAACAATAGTAAGACGGAAGTTCAGTATATTCGATTTTGAAATGTAGATAAGCTGTGTACTGTAACCATGGTCATTTTTCTTATCCCAGTTGCAGTTCACGTACTTATTGCCGTCTGATGTAGACTTACCGTTTTTCTTCACATACTTCACAATGGAAGAAATGTTGTTTGCCGTTTCAGATTTTTCTCCGGCTGCGGCAGGGCAAGTTACGGAAACAGCCATTACGAGTGTCAACAGAAAACATGTTAATTTTTTTGTTATTTTCATAAATAATCGCTCCCTTAGGATGATTATACCCTAAGAGAGCGATTTTGCGAACCCTATTGTTCTATTTTTTGAACATGAAATCATTAATCTTTAAACCCTGTCTTTTCACCTCAAAAAGCTCATCAGCAACCCCTGACTGTTCCAGCCGCACCCCATAAAAATGACGACCAAAACAAACGCCACCATCATCATGGTCACAACAAAAGATCTTCCATTCATAATTGTCCTCCCGCAGGACCGCACTATCCTGCATCATATATATCGGCAGATCTAAGGGATTTTTCAATAGATTTCATGTCAAATTCTTAACGCTTTTATAGACTAAAGCGTTAAAGAGTGCTATACTCTTCACGATAGATTAATTGTGATTAAAAGTTTTAACAGGAGTGCTTTACTATGGAAATGCAGATGGATTTCAAACGCAAGCTTCCGGTTCCTAAGGAGCTTAAGGAAAAATTTCCTCTTCCGGACAGCGTAAAAAAAGCAAAAGAAGAGCGTGATACGATCATTCAGAATATCTTTACCGGAAAGGATGATCATTTTATACTGCTCATCGGTCCCTGCAGTGCTGACCGCGAGGA
This sequence comes from Lachnospiraceae bacterium, assembly GCA_900168235.1. Classification (GTDB taxonomy): domain Bacteria; phylum Bacillota; class Clostridia; order Lachnospirales; family Lachnospiraceae; genus NK4A144. The sequence continues at coordinate 10,336 of FUZG01000009.1, forward strand.
CTCTGTTCTTGAATATATGACACGTCTGGTTGATGTTCAGGAGAAGGTAAAGGACAAGATCTTTATCATCCCTCGCTGCTACACCAACAAACCGCGTACAAAGGGAACCGGATACAAGGGCATGCTCCATCAGCCTGATCCGGAAGCCGCTGAGGATATGCTTGCAGGTATCATCGCTATCCGTCAGATGCACACGGATATCGTTAAAGAAACAGGTTTCACCTGTGCTGAGGAAATGCTCTATCCCGAAAATCACAGGTATCTCTCAGATTTACTGGCATATGTGGCAGTCGGTGCTCGTTCTGTAGAGGATCAGCAGCATCGTATGGTCGCATCAGGTGTGGGACTGCCTGTCGGCATGAAAAATCCTACATCGGGCGATATCACAGTAATGATGAACTCTATAATCGCTGCCCAGAGCAGGCAGACCTTCCTTTACAGAGGCTGGGAAGTAACAACCACAGGTAATCCCCTGACCCACTCCATACTTCGAGGATTTGTGGACAGCTACGGAAGGAGCCATGCTAATTACCACTATGAAGATCTCCAAAATCTGATGAAGCTCTACGCTTCAACTGATGTCCAAAATCCGGCTGTAATTGTCGACTGCAACCACAATAATTCCGGTAAGCAGTACCTGGAGCAGATCCGTATCGCAAAGGATGTTCTGCACAGTATGCATGTTTCCTCTGATATCCGCGGATTTGTAAAGGGTCTCATGATCGAGAGTTACTTAGAGGACGGCTGTCAGTCCATCGGAAACGGTGTTTACGGAAAGTCCATCACCGATCCCTGTCTCGGCTGGGATAAAACAGAAAAGCTTATCTATGAGCTTGCAGAAATGCTGTAACCCGGTCAGAGCTGCACGTTCCGCAAATCGTGATTATACGAAAAAACGGAGATACAGTCATAAACCTGTATCTCCGTCTTTTTGTCTTTATATCTTTTCCACTTCTACATCATATTCAACTATCTTGAACCGATAGCGCTCACCATTATTTTCAGCTTCGCAGATTATCTCATCCTCATCATTTACTCCAAGCGTATCGTAATCTACGTTCATTTCATCATAATCCGGAGAATGTGCATCGATCCAGTCATCGATGATTCCTTCGATTATCTCCCTTTCCAGATCATCCAGAAATTCTCTGAGCTCGGTCACCGCATCTTCCGGGGTTTCTGACTCACATTCAGCGAGAACAGCTCTGTCAATGTTGTAATACAACTTTCCGGCTTCATCACGGTATATTTCTGATTCATTCTTATAAAAAGTGCTGGTCACAGCTCCAACAGATGTAACCTCAACAAATTCACCAAAGATCGTCTTCATTTTCTTTGTCATTTTTCCCCTCCGGAATACCTTTAGGCAGTTTAAAACCTCTTCATTATTATACTACCATTTATTCCCCTCCGAACAACTTGACTTATTTTAAATAAATAGGCAAAATATACTTCGGCACTTTAAAAAGACAAAGCATAAATATGTAAGGTATTGATCAACATGTTAAATACGATTTCTGATATAAATAACTCCGTAAACAGCTTTATCTGGGGCGTTCCTGCCATGATCTGCATCATCGGCGTCGGACTGCTTTTAAGTTTTAGAACTAAATTCCTTCAGATACGAAAGTTTCCGTACGCTCTTCGGGTGACTATCGGAAGAATGTTCAGCAAGACTGAGAGCCGCGAGGGTGCTATCACACCTTTCCAGGCGGTTTGTACTGCACTCGCTGCTACTATCGGTACAGGAAACATCGCAGGCGTTGCCGGAGCTCTTGCCCTCGGCGGTCCCGGCGCTATCTTCTGGATGTGGTGCTCAGCTCTTCTCGGCATGTGCACTAAGTTTGCAGAGGTTACGCTTGCTGTTAAATTCCGCGAAAAAAATAAGGACGGTGAATTTGTCGGCGGTCCTATGTACTACATAAAGAATGGTCTTTCAAAGAAATGGCACTGGCTTGCTGTCATTTATTCCATTCTCGGAATCCTTACTGTTTTCGGTACAGGAAATGCTACACAGGTAAATACCATCACCGTTGCTGTAAACGAAGCACTTATTAATTTCAATGTTATAAATGAAGCCCAGCTTCCCGCTTCAAAGCTTATCATCGGTGTTATCATCGCGATTCTTGTAGCACTTATCCTTCTCGGCGGTATCAAGCGTATCGGAAATGTTACAGAAAAGCTTGTTCCATTTATGGCTCTTTTCTATGTGCTTATCTCTTTCGGTGTTATCGTGCTTCATATCCGCGAGATTCCTGCGATCTTCGCATCAATCTTTGAGGGTGCATTTAATCCTCATGCTGTCACAGGCGGAATTGTCGGAAGCTTTTTCCTCAGCATGAAAAAGGGCGTTTCACGAGGCATTTTTTCAAATGAAGCAGGTCTTGGTACCGGTTCTATCGCCCACGCCTGCGCAGACACCAACGAGCCTGTTAAGCAGGGACTTTTCGGCATCTTTGAAGTATTCTCAGATACCATTGTTGTCTGCACAATGACTGCCCTCGTGATCCTTTGCAGTGGTGTGACCATAAACTACGGCGAAGCAGCCGGAGCAGAGCTCACGATCAGCGGTTTTTCATCAACCTACGGAAACTGGATCTCCATCTTTACTGCGATCGCTATGTGCTGTTTTGCCTTCTCCACAGTCCTTGGATGGGGTCTCTACGGTCAGCGATGCATTGAGTTCCTTTTCTCTTCTGCATGGACAAAGCCGTTCCTCATTGTATATTCACTCGTGGCTGTTGTCGGCGCAACAATAGATCTTGGACTCGTGTGGGCTATTTCAGACACCTGCAACGGTCTCATGGTGATTCCAAACCTTATCGCCATGTTCCTGCTTTCCGGAACTGTTGTTAAGCTTGTTAATGTATATTTTTCAAAAAATACGGAAACACTTTCTGATGACAGTGCTTCTGACACTCCTGACCCTGTTCTGTAAAAAGAACAACTTTTGAGCAGTCTTCGCGAATTTTTTATACATTTTTGTTCGATATATACTGTATACATTGAAACCCATTGTTATTCGTGTTTCACATTTTCAAAGGGTATACAGTATGGGTAAAAAGAAAAAAACGCTGGTATATACTACCCTTAACGGAATGAAGATCGTCATCAATGAAGAGGCTAAGCTCATGAAATCTCTCGATATCATTCTTGACGAACTGAGCAGGATGCGCACATTGGTATCAGAAATGCGCGTTCTTGTTTCCACGCGCTTGAAATATACAGTTTCTGACGAAGAGCGTAATACTCTGCGGATCTGCTGTAACCATCTGGCAGACTTTGACCACCGCTTTACATCTCTCCTGCCGGAACTGCATACAGCGCTAATAGACGCTTCGGCACTCCTTGTATGCGCCCGTTCCGGATCTATCGAAAAGCTGAATACGGGAATAGTTTCCAGCTGTCCTACGGTCCAGTATGACCGCGAGGCACTTTTATCCATGCGAAAGCAGTTATCTGATGTGGCAGAGCTCCGTGGAGCTTCTTACATTAAGCTCAAGGAACGGCTTCTCATAATCTGTTCATTTATGGACTGGCTCATGCAGATGACCGACAAACATAATTTTGTACTTAAATCCGAAGGCTTCCGCCTTATCGTTAATCATTGAAAAGTAAAAAGCTGCAGTTCTCAGATCATTATTCCAAGAGCTGCAGCTTCTTTTTATATCAGCTATAAAAACATTCAACGTAAAGGTTCAACCTGGCGGAATCTATTGCTCCTGCCTGAACCCCTGAGTCTTCCATCATCCTTTGTCTTTCGTGGTACATCCCAGGTTGCATTTTCCGGAATGGACCATATACATCCAAAGCGCTCTGCGCCCTTTATCCTTCCATCAGAGCACAGACTCCTGACATAACTTTCCGTTAATCCCCAATTCGATGCTATTTCTTCTGTCGTAACATACTTTACCCTCATAGGTCCGCTCCTTACTGAGATTAATTCTCTAAAAAATTCTCTGTGAGATGCAGATCGACAAAACCCCTTATATAGTATATATCCATATTTTGCCTTAACTTCAAGGTGTCATAGATAACAATTTTTTGTTGTATATTTTATGCATAATCCCAAATGCACGACAAACAATATTATGATGTCAGGATTCAAAGATACAAATCCGATCGTGCCTGCACAAAAAGGATTTAGAGCTTGGTATCCAATCCGTGACATCATAACAACAATTTTCTTATGGATTTTTTACTTAGAAGCCTTTATAATATCGAATTTAGGTTTGCAGTAAAACGTATTAGAAATTCGGAGTTTTATAATGAATACTACACAGCTTCTTATCGGAAACATTGTTATCTTTATCGGTGCCCTGTTCATGGTGGCTATCGGACTTATCAAGAATAAGAAAAATATCCTTATCGCCCAGAACTTCCAGTTCCTCATCATGGGAATCGGTAATCTGATCCTCGGCGGTACATCCGGTTTTATTTCAAATATAGTCAGCATCGCACGTAACATATTCTGCCTGAAATTTGAACTCACAACACCCTGGAAAGTCTTTTTTGTTTTCATGCAGGCTGCGGTTTCCGGATTTTTTATGTATTTCACAGGATTTTCTGCATGGGAGCTTCTCCCCATCACTGCAGCGATCCTCTTCACATGGATGCTTGATACCGATAGAGCGAGTGTTCTGAAGATAGTCATCATCCTCGCCCAGTTTATGTGGCTCGGATATGACTTCCATATCCACAGCGTAACAGGCATGTTCTTCGATTCCATGACCGTTCTTTCAAATCTCGTCGGTCTGGTACGCGCACGGAGAACAGAAGCTGTTCTGGAAGGCTGATACACTTTCAAAAATTTGTACAGTGATGTATCTTTATATCATAAATAATTATCCGATATTACTTATGAGGGATAGTGATTTTAATACCATTTAGACATCGGGGGATTTAACATGAGAAAATTTGACTTTACTATAACGAGTAAGATCGGTATGCACGCGCGTCCAGCAGCAATGGTTGCCCGCGGCGCAGAAAAGTACAAGAGTAAGATTTCCATTGCACATGAAGGCGTTACTCTTAACGGTAAGTCCATAATGGGACTTATCGCGTTAAAAGCACGTTTTGGTGATGTCATTACTATTACGATCGACGGACCCGACGAGGAAGAAGCCGAAACCGGAATGAAGCAGGTTTTGGAAGATATCCTCGGCGAAAAGGCAAACGAAAATCAATAAATGTCCGTCCTTCGCTGTTTCAAGAGCGGAAGCTGTTCACGGACTTTTGATACAAGAGAAAGATCTATCTCCTGTACCAAAAGTCCTTCTTTTTCGTCCATACGCGCTGTCACCTCTCCCCACGGAGAAGTAATGATGGAATTACCGTATGACACGTATCCTGCGTCGGTCCGGCGCGCCTGAGAACATCCTGCAAAATAGACCTGATTATCTAGGGCTCTTGCTCTAAAGGTGAGCTTCCAGTGAGCAGGACCTGTAGTCATATTAAATGCTGCAGGAACGATTATAAGTTCTGCGCCTTTTAACGTTGTAAACCTTGATAACTCTGGAAATCTGATATCATAGCATATCTCAAGACCCACCATGCAAAATTCTGTCTGAAAAACATCAACAGTATTCCCGGGACTCAGGGTTTCTGATTCCATAAAATGCTGTCCACCCTTGACTGCAATGTCAAAAAGATGCATTTTTCTATGCTTTGCAACCTGAACGCCTGCCCTGTCAAAAGCGTAACAGGTATTGTATATCTTTCCTGCATCATCTTTTTCCGGCATGCTTCCTGCCACAAGCCATATACCATTGTCCGCAGCAGCCTTTGACATTGCTTTCCAGCAGTATCCTCTCTCCTCTTCCGCATACTTCGGAAAATTCGCTGTGTCATAGGGGCAGTTAAACATTTCCGGGAGCACAGCCATATCTGCCCCGGCTTCACCCGCTTTTTTTATAAAATCAGCTGCCACTGCCAGACTGTCCTCTTTTCTCTCTCTGGCTGCCATCTGTATCAATGCTAGTCTCATTTTATCTCCCATCATAAAATTTAATTTTTTGCGAAATTATCTATTACATGATAATTTTTAATTTGTTATAGTGATTTAGTTGCGCCAAACTGACACAACATTTTTAAATATATCATGGAGGGGTTTTATGCCAACAGGAATAATCATCAATTCTTTCGCCATCATAATCGGCGGAATACTCGGAACCGTTATCGGTCCAAAGCTCAGCGACAATTTTAAGACAGGACTCAATTCCATTTTCGGAGTCTGCGCTATGACTATGGGTGTTTCATCCATCACACAGATGCAGAATATGCCTGCTGTGATACTTTCTATAATTCTTGGAACAATTATAGGTCTTATGATCCATCTTGGAAATAAGATTCAGGCGGGCGGTCTCCTTATGGAGAAATGCATTTCAAAGATCCTCCCCGGAAAAAGCGAGAGCAGTGAAGAAACCAGAAGTCTCCTTGTCACAGCTATCGTTCTTTTCTGCGCCAGCGGAACAGGCATCTACGGCAGTATCGTATCCGGCATGACCGGAGAGCACAGTATCCTGCTCGCAAAGTCTGTCCTCGATCTTCCGACAGCGCTTATCTTTGCCTGCGTCCTTGGCACTGTTACATCATTTATTGCAGTACCTCAGTTCATCATCTTCATGATGCTGTTTTTACTGGCAACTTTTATCTATCCTTTCTGCACACCTGCAATGATCGGTGATTTCAAGGCATGCGGAGGAGTGCTCCTTATTGCAACAAGTTTCCGAATGATGAAAGTTAAGGAATTTCCCGTTGCGGACATGATACCTGCAATGATCATCGTAATGCCCCTCAGCAGCATCTGGGTGAATTACATTCTCCCGATCGTATCATAAACCACAGATATTGCTAAATGCTTCGAACAAGTTACGCTATGCTCGACAAAACCTCGCCAAGCGAACTTGCATAACACGCACAGCACGGCATAGCTTCAATCACGCAAATCATAGATTTGCTATTTCAGCCATAATCTCGAAACTACCTCGCTAAGTGCTCCGAAAAAAAAACCGGGTTCACTGTCATCAGCGCCCCGGTTATTATTTTCAATATTTATTTTTAGTGCTCATCCAAAGCTTCCTTCTCGTAGGAAGTAACCCATCTCAGAGCAACAACGAACGGAACGTCTAACTCGTGGCAGATCTCCTCTGCAGAATATCCTTCTTCGATATAAGGTGTGATCCTCGAACTGATCCTTTCATTCTGTGTCATTGTTGTCATATAAAACCCCTTTCTCTTACAACGGTCCTCAGCACTGTATACTCCCTCTGAAAACCTTACAGCAGCCGGATCATTCTTTCCCCTAAGACTTACGATCCAGCCTGAAACATAGACAACATTATTTTAATACTTTTATAATGAATTGACATTCTGTTCAGACAAAAAACATAAAAAATACAGTGCTCGTAAACAATTAAAATAATCAAAGGTTTTTATAAAGGAGATCATTCACATGAAAAAAGCGCTTCTGGTAGTGAGTTTCGGAACATCATACCCTGAAACAAGAAAATTAACCATTGAACAGGTTGAAAAAGATCTTTCTGCTGCTTTCCCCGACCGAAAGTTTTTTCGCGCATGGACAAGCCGTATGATCATTAATGCTATCCGCAAAAAGACCGGAGAACAGATTTTATCCGTTTCCGAAACGCTGGACGAAATGCTTAAGGAAGGCATCCGTGATGTCCTGATACAGACCACTCATTTTGTGCCCGGCATCGAATATAACCGTTTGCTTTCTGACATAGATGCTTTTAAGGATAAATTTGATTCGATCCGTATCGGTGCTCCGCTTCTTTCATCAGGAGAAGACCGTATCAAAGTTGCCCATGTACTGCGGAATAAATTCGACTTTATCGAAAAGGACTCTGTCCTGCTCTTCATGGGACATGGAACGGATCACCCTGTAAACGCAGTCTACGATGATATAAACCGCATTTTTCGAGAATTTCGATATGACAATTTTTTCCTTGGAACCATTGAAGCCCGCCCCGATATCTCAGATACAGCATTATGGCTCAGAGAAAAAAATCCGTCCAAAATTTACCTGACTCCATTCATGCTCGTTGCCGGAGACCATGCAAATAATGACCTTGCAGGAGATAAGGACGATTCCTGGAAGAGTGTCCTGACCCGCGAAAATTATGAGGTTTCCGCAATTCTTAAAGGTATGGGCGAATATGACGGAATCCGCGCGATATACGTAGACCACGCCATAAACGCCGAGTCTGTTTAATTTCCTACACCTATCAGCTCTACACGGCTCTCTCCGCCGCGGTTTTTGACGATAACCTTCTGCGTGATGCTCTCCTGCAATCTGTCTACATGGGAAATAATGCCCACCAGATGGTTATTGTCTTCTGTGAGATTATTAAGGACTTCTACCGCCTTATCCAGCACGCCTGAGTCCAGCGAACCGAATCCCTCATCAATGAAGAGAGTATCGAGCTCAGTTCCTCCGGCATGACTCTGAACAACATCCGAAAGCCCAAGAGCCAGCGCCATTGAGCTCATAAAGGACTCACCGCCGGACAGCGATGCTGAATCTCTTGTCTGACCCGTGCTGTAATCCATGATCTCAATCTCAAGACCAGCTTTACCATTCTTTCTGCCTGCACTAACTTTATGGACCATTTCGTAGCGTCCGCCGGACATGGTTTCAAGCCTTTGATTTGCTCTCTCAAGTATCTCTGCAAATGTCGCGCCCATAACATACCGGTCAAAGCTTAACTGTCCGCCTTCGGAATTAGTACCGTTTGCAACATCTGAGAGCCTTGATATGAGTCTCCAGGGCTTATCTGTAGCTTCGAGTTTTTCTTTTTCGCGTTTCACAACATCCACTACAGACTTATGATTTGCTATGAGATTCGTCTGTTTATTCATCGCTGAATTTTCTTCTTCGTAAACAGCGTTTTTCTCTTCGATCTTACTTGTGAGATCTGTCAGGTCGACCATATGTAGATCTCCGGTTTCTTCCTCAAGCTCTGCGATACGGTTTTTGCAGCTGCTGTAAGCGATATCAAAAGATTTGATCTCTTTATCCGTCGTTTCCAGCCACTCTGTGATCTTAGTTGTACCTACTGAGGTTAAAATCCCGTTTGCTTCATCCCAGCTTTTAAGCTCTATTCTGTCCAACGCTTCTTTTAACGCCTGAGCCGCTTCCTGCAGGGAGCTTTCAAGCGCAGGGATCCTGTTCTGCCTGTCAGAAAGCTTTGTCTTGATCTCGTTATCCGCATCAGATGCATTTTTTCTCTGCTCCTCATGTAACTTTATCTCTCTATCAAGCTCATCTTTTATCGATGTGATCTCATTGATCCTCTCTTCAACCGAAGCACAGTCAGGATATTTTAGCTCTCTCTCTGATGAAAAAATAAAAGTACGGATCGCTATGGTCTTTTCGGCGTTTTCCTGTAACTTTTTGTCATTTTCCTTCGCAGAATCTGACAATTCCTCCTGAGATAAACGTGTTTTTGATATTAGCTCTCTTAATTCGGATACATGCTCAGCCTGAGCCTTTGCTTCGGACAGTTCTCTCTGAACCGCGTTCTGCCCTTCCTTCAGCTCATTTTCTTTGCTGTCTATATACCCTTCCGATGACAGCGAATCCCAGTCAACGTTTTCACCGAAAGTGCTCTCTGCTTTACTGACCGTATTCTTTTTCAGCTCTTCTAATCTGGCTTTCCCTGCCTCTATTTCTGACTGCTTATCCTGCCTGTCTTTATCCTTTTTCTCAAAGTCGGACCGGGCTTCATTCACAGCATCTTCCGTCGGAACATCTTCCGACTTATGTGCAAAATTATGCTCGCACCCTTTCAAAAATCTGCTGCTGCACACAGGACAGACTGCTTCTCCCTTTTCTGACAGCTCCTGCTCCATTTCGGATCCGATGATTCCTGCCTGTCCGTTTACAAATGCTCTGTATTTTTCTGAATAGACAGCCTGCAGTTTTACAGCCTCAGCAGATAATGATCTGAACTCCTCAAGACTCTTATTTTGCTCGTCTTCCAGAGTACCGATTTCCCGTAGCTGAGTCCTGATATCTGAGGCATCCTTTATAAGCCTTCTGATTCCCTCTAATTTCGTTTCTTTCTCTGAGACGCGCACTTCTATGCCCTGAAGGGCTTCTGCCTCGATTTCGGCATTTTTGATGGTCTCCTGAGCCTTTCCCAAGCTGTCATCGATTGACTTTTTCTTTTCTAAGAGCTCTTTTTCTTCAATTTCCTCTGTTTTAAGCTCGTTTCTTTTTTTCTCTATCTCTTCATACTTTGGAAGCGTATCAGAGAGCGTACTGATCTCTATCATGAAGGCATCGAGCTTTTCTTTATTAGGCTTATCCTCTTCCACTTTTTTCTCGGCTTCCGCGAGAGCTTTTGCACTACCTTCCTGATCTTCCTTTAACTTTTCGATTTCAGAACGAACCTTATTCAGCTCCCTTGACGCATTTATCTCATCCTTTTTGACAGGAACAACTTCCCGCATTATGAGCTCGCAGATTTTGGATCGATCCCGAAGAGCTTCTATTTCCGGTTTCTTTTCCGAAAGCCTCTTTTCTTCCTCTCTTCTGTCTTCCAGTTCCTTTATACGCTTATTTGTCTCTTCTGCTTTTCCCTTTTCACTGTTCAGCTTATTCACTGCATCAGCTGCTTCTTTTCTCTTTTCAGTGAGGACCAGCAGTTCTTTCTCTTCTGCCTCTATCAGATCACAGAGATTTTTCACAAGCTCAGGCTCTGCTGCGAGATACTTTAACAGTTCCTCTGTATCTGCATTTTCAGGCTTCCGAAATACCTGCGTCATCTGGTTCTGTATAGCAGTATCTCCTGCGTTTCTCTTATCTGAGAGCGCGCTTTTCGCCTGCGCGAGCAGGTTTTCATAGCGGAGATAGATTGAGTTGTCAAAAAGCCTGCCTAAAATGTCGCTCTTTTTTTCGCTGTCTGCCCTGAGAAACTCCCTAAATTCGCCCTGCGCCAGCATGACGATCTGACGGAACTGGTCCTTATTTAACCCGAGAAGCTCCGTACAGCGGGCGCTCACCTTCTCGTTTCCGGTTATTACATTGCCGTCTGCTTCCGTAAAGGATGCATTTGGCATCGGATTACCATATTCATCTTTTTTTCCGCGCTTTTTCGGAAAATGGATAGTTCTGTTGACCGTGTACTCTTTTCCGCCCTGACGAAATCTCAGGGAAACTGCTGTATCTGTTTCTTTGCTGACCCTGTCACAATGCATCATTTCAGGCTTTCGGTCAGCTTTATCAGAACCACTCAGTTCTCCATAGAGCGCATAAACGATTCCATCAAAAATTGTAGTTTTACCGGCACCTGTATCACCTGTCACAAGGAACAGTCCATCTTTAAATTCTTCAAAAGGAATGACGGTCTTTGCTGCATAAGAGCCAAAAGCCGTCATTTCCAGACTAAGCGGTCTCAACCTTCTCCGCCTCCGATCTTTGCTGCAAACTCAATAATATTTTCAACAGTCTTGCTGTCTATACTTTCATGTGTGTCAGCGTTTCTGACTATCTCTCCGACATATTTCATGATCTCATATTCATCATCGTCAGGGGGCGTATCATCCCTCCGCTCTTTATACAGATCTGCAAAAAGCTCCTCTATCGGCTTCTCTGCAACAGCCTTTGCACTGGCGGATGCCGAAACCGTCCGAAACTCGGAAAAAGTGGAAATAAGCTCCATAAGGATGCTTCCGCGGCTTATCAGTATCTCCCTGAAATGATTTGAGATATTTGGCGTTATACGCTGATCCGTTATCGTTATGCTCACATACTCTTCTTTTCCATCATCGACTTCGAGGAGATTTCTTATTTCTTCCACCGTTCCACTAAGTGCACGCATTTTATGAAGAGGCCGGATCTCTTTCAGCGTTATAACAGGCGCTTCGCCCTTTTCCTTTAATTCCACGAGGAGCGGGCCTTTTTTTGACTGCCTGGTCTCCTCAAAGTGATAGCAGAGCGGAGTGCCGGAATAGCGGACCTCCTGACGTCCAACCGGATACGCTGAGTGGATATGCCCCAGCGCAACATAGTCAAACCCATCAAACGCACTGAAATCTATCTGACCTACTCCGCCTACCATGGACTCAGAACCGCCGCGCTCTGCTTCTTTTCCGTCTGCTGTTACATTCTGATGGGCAATAAGCACATTTCGCGCCGAAAAATCAATATCCTGTTTTGCGATCAACTCTCTTACAGCGCTGTCATAGCTCCTTATGGTATCGTCATCCAGCACGTGGGACACCTGTTCAGGGAACAGATACGGCATGAGCCAGAAAGTCACAGGTCCGTTGCCGTCTTTATCCTCAATAGTGAAATGCCTTATTTCCGGCTCAATAATTCCCGCCACATGTATATTTCCCTTTGAAAGGATCTCACTTCCAAAGGACAGTTTCTGCCCGCTGTCATGATTTCCGGCGATCATAAATACAGGTATCTCCTGCTTATTGAGCTCCGTCAGCATGTGATCAAGCAGCATCACCGCATCACCTGAAGGCGCGCTCCTGTCGTACACATCTCCTGCTATCAGCACAGCATCGGGCTTTTCTTCCCTGCAAAGCTCTATAAAGCTTTCGATCCAAAACTTCTGATCACCGTTCTCCACCATGGATGTTCCATAAATTGTTTTTCCAATGTGAAGATCTGCTATATGAAAAAATCTCATTTATTACTTCCTCAGATCACTTCCGCTTCCTGTGCCTTTTGCGTCTCAGGCACATTATCCGCAAAAATATGCTCTCTATGATATTTTAAGTATTTCCTGTTTCCGTCCCTTATCTCTATCCGCATATTCGGGCGCACGTTGACATATACCCGATCTACTTCATCAAGATCATTTGAGATCATGATGGTTCCGTCATCCGTAAAGGATATAAGCCCGATCTCAAATAAACGCGCATGATTCGGGCAGAACATAAATCCGTTGTCTACATCCAGTTTTTCATCCGGCGTACATTCATTCCACGGTTTTAAGTTCGATGCAGTCAGAAGGCTCTTACTGTGAATACGGCAGAGACAGCACTTCCCGTATCTCCTGTACAGCCTTTTTCTAAAAGAATCCTGATTTAATCTGACATTTAATACAGCTTCCTTTTCATCATCGTTAAGCTCTGCCTGCTCTATCTCCTCGTCTATCTTCTTACTCCGCTCCGCATTTTCTACGGTGTAATCCTTTGTGAGGACCATATCGAAAAGGAACTCCTGCAGCTTTTCCGCTCCGCCGAGGAAATCTTCCAGCTCAAACTCCCACTGGAACAAAAAATCGTCCGGCGCTTCACGGAGGATCCATATGAAGCTGTGCGCATCCAAAAGCGTCACATGAGTATCAAAGCACTCTTCCAGCTTCTTTCTCACCTCTTCATGAACCTTCAGAAAATGCTTATATCCTCTCCATGTGCAGTTTATTATCCCTTCCGTATCCGCTCCGATACGCATAAAACATTCGTAGTGCTGATCCTTCTTTGACGCGATGGGCACATATTTTGTGCAGTCCCTTGTGAAAAGGATATATGAAAAGAGATGATAATTCCGGCCAAAAAGGAAACATGCATCATCAAAAGCAGACTCCGGATCTTTCTTCAACATCCTGTAGAGCATATCTTCTGCAAGATCAAGATCCATCTCAGCCTGTTTCTTAAATTCTTTTATTTCCGGGATATCCACCATGGGATTATTTCCATGGCTGTCTTTTGACAGCATCGATGCCAGCACCCGGTCCAGGATACGATGACTTCCGATCATATCCGGCGTCCATGCATCAAGCTTTAGTATAGAATGAGCCGCAGCGTATATTTCCTGTTTATACCCTTCTGACTCATGCAGAAATCCCTTGTAAAAGTCCACTTCCGTGTTCTTCTGCTTATAGACTACGTACTTCACGAACCACTCGATGGCTGAGTCCAGCTTTTTCTGATCAAAAACATCAAGCGGCTGCTCTCCCTCGCGTTCGAGGTCAAAATCCAGTAGATCTACTGCCCTTATCTTCATCCGTTCTCTCCCCTTTTGATAGTCCCCAAAAACAGCTTATACTTACTAAACATTATACAACAAAAAATTGCCGGACCGCAGTTTTTATGCAGTCCGGCAATCATATTTCATGCTGTAAGATTATTTACTTTACTTCAGCCTGTCCGAAAGGAAGTGACTCGTTAAAGTTGCGGGCATTTTCCATTGTTACAGCCGCGATAGCCTGGAGAGCTTCACGTGTGAAGAATGCCTGGTGAGAAGTAAGGATCAGGTTCGGGAAAGATGTAAGACGTGCAACCACGTCATTTGTAAGTCTGTCCTCAGAACGGTCTGTATAAACATTTGTGTCCTCACCCTCATAAACATCGAGAGCCACAGCGTGGAACTTTCCGTCCTTAAGAGCACTGATAAGTGCCTCTACATCGATAAGTCCGCCTCTTGATGTATTTACGAGCATAACATTTTCCTTCATCATGCTGATGGACTCTGCATTAATGAGGTGATGAGTTCCGCCCTCTCCCATGATGAGCGGAGCATGCAGGGAAATAAGGTCTGACTGAGCGAGAAGCTCTTCTTTGCTCACGTATGTGAGAAGACCGTCTTCCTCAAGCTTCTTATTCGGGAAAGCATCCCAGCCAAGAACAGTCATTCCGTAACCCTTGCAGATCTTAGCCATGCAGACACCGATACGGCCTGTACCCATGATTCCTGCAACCTTATTGTGAAGATCGACTCCGAGAAGACCTGACAGAGCAAAGTTGTTATCACGAACCTTGTTGTAAGCCTTGTGAATCCTTCTGTTTGCAGCCTGAAGGATAGTCATTGCATGCTCAGCAACTGCATACGGAGAATATGCCGGTACACGAAGAACTGTCATGCCATACTCATGTGCAGCCTTTGAATCTACGTTATTAAAGCCTGCGCATCTGAGGAGTATAAGCTTTACACCACACTTATTCAGGATCTCAATGACAGGACGGGATGCATCATCATTAACAAAAATACATACTGCGTCGTATCCCTGTGCAAGTGATGCTGTCTCCTCTGTAAGACGGCTGCTGAAATACTTGATCTCAGCGTTATATGCACCATCTCCGCGGTCCTTGCTGAGCTCGCTGAAGAAAATGCGGTCATAATCCTTTGTTCCAAAAAATGCGATTTTGAGGATCTCTGCCTTTTTATTCTTCGGAGCCTCTTCCTTGATGACCTCGAGGATCTTCTCCACAGCAGCTTCCTCATCTTCTCCATCTACTGTCACGTGCAGAGTCATGCCCTTTTCAGAAGCAAGCCCCAGGATCTGGAGCACGTCTTTACCATCTGCTGTATTATCATCCGTTGAAATAGTCACAACGCTCTTGAATGCAGTACACGCCTGAGCAAGAAGTGCAGCAGGACGAGCATGTATTCCCATAGGATTCTTTACAACGTAATCAAACTTTTTCATAAATATCTTTCGCCTTTCTTCTTTACTGGCAATTTTTTGCATCGCCTATTATACTCGTGAGATTTCCAACTTTCACTAATCATTAATATTTTAACAATCTTTTCGCGAGGATTAATAGTATTCTCATCAGTATATCGGACATCACAACACCTAAACACAGAGACAATTTTATGCATTTCACATGCGCTTTAGCTTCATTTGCCGTCATTTCGCTTTATCGAAAAATCTTATCATATACCTAAACCTGCAACTTTCACAAAATATGGGCTAAAATGCACATTGATCTTCTTTTAGATGATTTGCCGGCTTTAACTTAAGATTTCTCTCCGCATTACTGTCCCTGAAAGATCCTTCCAGATGAACTCTCCGTTTTCGATCGTCATATATCCGTGATGACTGTCCTTCTTTGGTATAGAGACCGATCCCGGATTCATGTAATAAATTCCGTCACTTTCCTTAAACTTCGGTACATGAGTGTGCCCATGTATGAGAATATCCCCTTTTCGTAACGGAAGAGGGTTCTTCTGGTTGTAGATATGCCCATGGGTCGCATAGAGTATCCGTTTCCCAAGGTCAAACACACCGTAATCCGCAAGAACAGGAAACTCAAGGACCATCTGATCAACCTCTGCTTCACAGTTTCCGCGGACGCAGATTATATCGTTCTTCCGCTCATTCAGCATTTCTATCACCTTTTTAGGTGCATATTCTTCCGGAAGATCATTCCTGGGACCATGATAAAGGATATCTCCGAGGAGAAGCATACGGTCAGGTTTCTCCCTATCATATGCTTCGAGCATCTTCCTACAGTAATGAGCTGATCCATGTATATCTGACGCAACAAATAATTTCATTTCTTCTCTCCCAAACCTTATAGTCGGTACAGACTCTTTTTCCACACATTATGTCTCTTTTGTATAAAAATATACATTCCGATTTTTATTGATTCAATTCCATTTTTGTTTATTTTTCAGGACATGACATGCTTTCAGGTCATATTTAAGTATGTTCAAAAAAATGTATTTTTTATCATTCCTGCAATTTTTTGTTCTTTACACATTCAATTTTAATCTCCTGTTTACGATATAACTTTTAAGATATTTATCGATTTTTCCTGTATACATCGTATCATCCGTTCAGAAGGAGCAGCCTATGTTTGGTAAAAAAAAGATCTCGCAGCCTCAGGAAACACTGATCCAGGACGGCGGTGTAGTTGAAAAAAAGGATATTATGGGCTACATAGCCATAGGTATCTGTGTCGCTATCATGATTTTTCTCGTAGTTCTCGGTGTTCTGGCTGTTATCAATGCCTGAAGGTAAATATATATGAGTGATTTTGAAGCTTATAAAAAGCGATTATATGAGATCATCGAGGCATCAACAGGTGATGACGCAACGAGCCGCGCCTATGACCTGATGACAATGACTGCTGTTCTGGTAGGGCTTCTCCCCCTTACTATGAAGACAGAGACAGTCTATATACGTGCTATCGATATTTCTACTACGCTCATATTTCTTTTTGACTATCTTGCGCGTTTCTATACTTCTGACTATAAAATGGGCGTGAAGAGCTATATTGCATATATAGCTTATGTATTGTCTCCTCTTGCGGTATTTGACTTTTTATCGATCGTTCCTATCGTGAGCCTCATCCTGCCGTCTCACCCTCTTGTGAGACTTCTTCGTATATTCAGGATATTCAGGCTTGTAAAGCTCGTACGTTATTCGAAGACCATGGTCAATATCACAAACGTACTGCGCCGTGTGCGAAAACAGCTCATGGCGGTACTTATTTTGACTGTGACCTATATCTTTGCTTCCGGAATGATCATCTTCCAGATAGAACCCGAACTTTTTGACAGCTTCTTTGATGCACTCTATTGGGCGACAATTTCGCTCACAACAATAGGTTACGGCGATATTTCCCCTATCACCAGTGCTGGACGTCTCGTTACCATGATCTCCTCTCTTATAGGTGTCGCTGTTATCGCCCTTCCATCGGGTATCATCACTGCGGCTTATATGGATGAGATCAAAAAGAAGAAGAGTAAGCTGGAGCTCTGATCTCTGCGCTTGATCCATGTTTTTTAGCCGAATATTATTGACTTTCACATTGTTTTTGATATCATATAGTTAGATATAGCTAACCAAAGGAGAGAGCCATCAGCTCCGTGATAAAGAAGAGAGGTGTACTTTATGAGAAAAACAATTAAGAAAAGGATCCGTATTTTAGAAAAACTCGCTCATTCGATCACAAAGAAATGATAATCTGACAGTCATTGATCATTATTTGCGCATAAACAAGGAGCAAAAGCCATCCAGTGCTTTTGCTCCTTATATTTTTTCTTTAATACCGGTCACCACACTGACGGGAATCCTAATGCCATGAATATCTCGTCCTTTGGTACGGTGAATATGTTGTCCGGCGAATCAAACTGATCCGCATCCACAATGACCATTTGTCCATTTTCATCGACTACCGCAAGCTGGTCATCATCCAATATATCTGCCATTACCGTAGATAGGTATGAATAATCAAATAGGTTGTTTTTAAGCCGTTCAAATATCTCGTTATACTGATCAGGACGACCTGTAAGTCCTGCAAGAAATACAGATTTTCCATAATCAGCAAGGCTGAGCGTAAAAGTGATAGTAGGCCGCGGCGATAACCCGCGCTTTACCATCCATTCGTTGTCATGTGCGATCAGCGAGAAGTCTCTCGACAGCATGTATACATGCAGATGCTCTTCTTCTACTACAGGTTTCTGATCTTCGGATTCGATATATCCGAAAAGATCTCCCGTCTTTTTTATTATCCGTTCTTCCCTTGCACTCTTTTGTTTCTTGCGATGTTCTCCAACAAACTGATATTTATCAGGTGCTATCTCCTGCATGATCATATAATGCTGGGTCCTTGAATGAAATAGTACCATCGGGACCAACTGATCCAGTCTATACTCCATCTCTGTGGACGGATTATCCGATATCATATGCTTATTTACGAGATATCCTGCGCCCTCCTTGTGGCTCACCACATGAAGGACATGATCAAGATCATATACAAAGCAGGTAGAATAACCTTTTACTATCGAGAGCATATGCTCCATAATTTCCGGAAGGTCTTCTTTTTCTGAAATTCCAAGTATTGCACCTGCTGACGGAGCGATAAACGACGAGATATCATGTCGTCCGGTTACACCGAAGTCCCTGAATGTCAGTTTCCTGACTCTCTTCTCTTCCATCTGATCTCCTTCCTCCAGCGCTAATCTGTTCCTTTCTGATGTACCCACTAAAACCTATATCGGTTAATTACACAAATTGATTAATTTTATACCGATCTTTATTCCTCTTTTGTCTCAAAAACATCATCCGTAACTGTCAGCGTTCCATATCTGCATGTGATGTCATAATTATCTGCATCAAACCTGCCCTTATCGCTTATGGTAAAACGATTCTTACTGCTTCCGACTCTTCTCTGGCTTCCGCTGAAACTGATCTGCGGATATTCACCCTCTGCATATCCGTCTCCGCCGACGATCACCTTTTCTTTTGTCAGCTCTTCACCATCATAGAACTTTCCTGCCGTCGCAGATGTTATAACGAGTTTTCTGGGTTCTACCGTCAGTGTTCCGTTGATGATGTCTATGATCTCAAACTGTTCTGATACGTCCATTCCTGATTCGTCCAGAATAACTATCTCATTTTCATCCGATCTCAGGATCTTTATTGAAACTTCGCCAACATCCCTTATCTTTTTACTTTTTGCTTTGACAATGGCAGTATAGGAAGTCAGCTCTCCGCCGTATTCATCGACAAGGACAGCCTCCTGCCTTTCATTCACATAATGCTTATCACCGTCATATTTAACGCGCACATTATTTCCTGATACTTTTACCCGTATTTTTCCGTTTTCCGAATAATTGATATGTACCTCAAAATACTCCGGTAAAATACTTCCGTCTTCTGCCTGTCTGTAAGCACCTTCAAAATTTTTCAGATAAAAAGGAACTGTGATAACAGCAGGCTCCGGCGTATGCACTCTGATCCTATAGGGTTCTTCCTGCAGTAAAAGCTCCGCGATTCCTGAATCACTGGAACAAACTGCTGTATAATCTATCACTCCTTCAGGATAATATTCATCAATCTCACCTGCTCTCCGATCTGCATATCCTTTGAACAGATCCATGATCCCAAAGTCACCGTTTTCATCGAGAGATATCGTATAAATATCAGCTATGTCGTTATCAAAATAGATTTTTACTTCATTTACCGAAACTGAAGGTCTTTCTTTCGGAACTTTTTCTTCATCATCTTCATCATCATCCGACGCATCATTTGACGATGGCGTTGTAGCCGCAGGTTCAGGAACTTCATCCACGGGTGCTATTTCCTCCGGAAGTTCACCTACAGGAGCCGGATCATCCGGTATATCCTTTACCGGTTCCGCTATCGGTTCTCCTTCGCCCTCATTTCCCGGTGACTCAGATTCTCCCGGAGCTTTGTCCTTACCATCTTCCTCTTGTTCATTACCATTTGCAGGGGCGTCCTTATCTGAATCTCCGCCTTCATCCCCAGGTGCTGCATCATTTTCACTAAGCGAATTTTCAGACGCAAAAACATAGCTGCTCACGCAAGCGACCGAAGTCGCAGTAAGAGCTGCTGTTAAAAACAGACTTAAAATTTTAAATTTCATTCTATTCATCTGTTTTTCCTCCGAGGCAGTTCATTCCACCCAGATATTGTTTACCCGCATTCTTTATATCGGCATTTTGTGTACATAATACAACGCATTTTATATATTAATTTTTTTATAAATTTTAGAAAGCTGCCTTCATTTTTGAAAGCAGCTCCAAATTATCTTTTTACATTTACCCATGAGGAATGTTGTCTTGCACTTTCATAAACTGCATTACATACTCTCACGATCCGCGCTCCATCTTTTACTGATGGTAACATCTCACTTTTTTCTTTCTCCTCATAAAATTCACGGAACAGTTCTGCGACGCTGTCATTAAATCCCCCGCCAAAGGCATTTATCTCAACAGATACCGGTTTATTCTTTTTACCGAAATACACGTGATTGGGATCCTCTTCATTCCACCATACAGATCCATCAAGCATGTCTACTTCGATAAAAAGATGATTGTTTCTGCCATGAGATATTTCTGAAAGCATCACATTTCCCATCGCTCCGTTATCAAAACGCATGGTCACTGCCGCCGCGTCTTCACTATCCACATGGATCTTTTTATCTCCAAAATCTTCTTCCATGTTCGCGTCTTCGGAGCTCATTATCCCATCATTCAAAATCCGGTATTCTGAGCCATTCTTAAATGTTGCGGATACTCCTGTGATAGCACTGTCTGAAACAAATTGTGCAAGATCAAACCAATGGCTTCCGATCTCAGTTACCGCTCTCATCGGTCCTGCCATATCCGGACGGTATCTCCAGTCATATATCGACGGAAGCGCATGAAACTCCTGCATATAATTGCCATGTACCAGTGTGACTTTACCGAAGCTGCCTTTTCGCACTATCTCACGCATCTTACCTGCCGCCGCAAAAAAACGAACATTATAATTTAACGCGAGCCGTCCTGTCTTTTGACCTGTCTGTTTTCTTTCATCTATCAATTTTAGAATATCCGATACTTCTTTTTCTGACACGCAGAGAGGCTTTTCACACAGTACATTTTTCCCTGCCGTAATGAGCTTTTTTATAAGCTCTGCATGTGATGCAGGCGGTGTACAGATATGTACGTGTGTAACACTCTCATCAAGCGCTGCCTCAACGGCAGTTCCATATTCGGGTATATCATATTCTTCTGCAAATTTTTTAGCAGATTCTTTATGTGCAGAGATCACGCACTTTACCGGTATGCCAAGGGTTTTAAGCGCCTTAACATGCATCTTTGCAGCAAATCCCGCACCTATTATCACAGCCTTTTTTCCCATTACCTGCTCCTTAAGGAAGATTTTATATAGCTTATTTTATCATTATCCCTCTTATTTTTCTTAAAAATCCATGTATAATGGATTAGTTATTAAATCAGGCTTTTGCCTTAACGGAGTTGGATTATGAAAAAAATAGTAGCTAAATTTGGCGGAACTTCTCTCGCTGACGCAGAGCACTTTCGCCGGATAAAAGATATCATTACCGCTGACCCGGATCGTAGATATATTGTGGCTTCTGCCCCCGGCAAACGTTTCCCGGAAGATATCAAAGTCACTGATATGCTCATTTCATGCTATGAAAAAGCAGCTAACAACGAACCTTTTGCACCGCTCCTTAATGAGATCAAACAGCGCTTTCAGGATATTGTTGATGGTCTCGAGCTTGATTTTCCGCTGGAGCCTGAATTTAAGATACTCCACGATCACCTGTCTGATAGTCCTGAACTGGATTATATGGCAAGCCGCGGAGAATACCTTAATTCAAGGATCCTTGCTGATTATCTTGGTTTTCACTTTGTAGATCCTGAGTGGTGCGTCTCCTTCCATGCAAGCGGAGACTTTGACGAACCCCTTACAAAAAGGACGCTTGGCGCTGCTCTCCGCCCTTTAAACCATGCAGTTATCGCAGGTTTTTATGGAGCTGATTCAAACGGAAAGATCCATACTTTTTCACGAGGCGGATCTGATGTAACAGGAAGCCTTGCAGCATGTGCCGTTGATGCAGATCTTTACGAAAACTGGACAGATGTATCCGGTCTTCTCGCTGCAGATCCAAGGATCGTTCCTTCACCAAAATCCGTAGAATACTTAAGCTATAGAGAGCTCCGTACCCTTTCTTACATGGGTGCATCTGTTCTTCACACAGACGCTGTGCTCCCTGCTTCAGAAAAGGGAATACCCATCAATATCCGAAATACCGACAGACCCGAAGATCACGGAACAATGATAGTCCGCCGTCTCCCTAAGGGAGAACCCCACTATCCTGTTACAGGTGTTGCCGGACGTCTAGGTATGACTGTTATCCAGGTGGAAAAAGTCATGGTAAGTGACGGCTCAGGCTTCAGTGCTGTCATGCTCGACATACTGAAAAATCGAAATCTGCCTTTTGAGCAGTGTCTTACCGGAATAGACACCATTACACTGGTGATAAGAAGTGACCTCCTTGCAGACTGTAAAGAGGACCTTCTCTCAGAGATAAGGTCTGTTTTGAAACCGGACTTTCTTGGAATTAAAGAAAATCTTTCCATGATCGCTGTTGTCGGAGAAAAAAGTACAGAATCATCTGATGCCAATATTCAGGTCCTTTATGCACTTAAAAAAGCAAATATAGAGATCAGCACCATAAATCAGGGTGCAGGAAAGCTGAATCTCCTTATCGGAGTTCCTGAAGACCGATACGAGGAAGCTGTAAACGTCATATATTCCACCATCGATCAATAATATCATTCATAAAAAGCTGCGAACCTAGGTTTTTCCTACATTCGCAGCTTTTATTCATGCTTTTGCCTGCATTATCATTGCTTTGACTGTTTCTATGACGCTCAGGATCTGATACTTAATAACGTATATCGCGTCACTATAGTCCATGTAATCATCTTTTATCTTCTGAAGAAGCGGATATACATATTTTTCCGTTTCATCAACGTACTCGATCATCTTTTTTCTGGAAAAAGCTGATGCCATTGTTGAAATATTATTGCATCTGTCCAGCGCCTTTACTATCGCCGCTGTACTGTCATTTGCGATCCCCTCATAGTACTCTTCTGTCGTCTGCCCCTCATATTTTGTGAGAAGCGCTACCGAATGTTGAACCGACTCGGAAAAAGGCAGCTCAAATGCTTTTACGTCACAATCTTCGCATACATCATGAAGAAGTATGACCGTAAGTACTTCATCAGACCTTATCCCAAGCGCGTGTGCATGACATGCCATCATTAACGGGTGAATTATATACGGTATCTCGATTTCCGGGTTAAATTTATTTGCCTTACGCACTCCTCCTTTATGCATATTCTGTGCATAGCTCAGAGCCTTCCAGGTCTGATCCAGATGCTCGACCTGTGCCAATGTTTTTAACCTTGTGAACATTCGTGATTCTGAAAACATCCTGTCTTTAACGGTCCACGAGGGCTTTGATTCCGTCTCAAAAAGCTCTTTAACAGAAATCTGTAAAGCATCTGCTATCCTTGCATAGCAATTTCCCTCCGGAAGAAACTGATCACTTTCCCATGCACGTATCACCTCTTCCGAAACAAAGACCTGTTCCGCTAATTCCTGCTGTGTCATTCCAAGTGACTCTCTTCGTTCCGAAATTTTTTCACCAACAGTCATTACATACGCCTCCCGGATGATATCCGTTTGCCTTACAATGTGACCAGTTTCTATTTCGACAATTATTTCATTTTTTCCGCTCAATTATTTCTTTACCTTTACAGGCATTAAATTAGATCAATAAAAACTCAAATCTAATCGGTTTATTTACAAATCCCTTATTCCATCAAATACACTTAAATCTCAAACCTGCTTTATATTTGTAGTTCTAAAATTCCCTGATTTTATGCGTGTTATTTGCAAACCCATTTTTGATTTGCATCACTTTTTAAGACTATATTTGTTTATAACTTTTCTCCACTCAAAACAGGCTGCATAAACGCAGCCTGCCCTTGACTTTAATTAATTTTTTGCAAATCGTGCTTCCAGATCTTCAAAATCATAATCACGCTCTTCAAAGTTTAAGAATGGATCTTTAACGTCACCAGCCTCCGAAATACTGTAGCCTTCTCTTATGGCTGCAATTATCCATCCAACCGGATTCTGGACACCTCTTGACTTCCTATAGGCATCTACTGCTTCTTCGACTTTCAAATAATCGTACTCTGCAGCATCTGCGATTTTCCTTGCATCTTTTGCTGTAAAGTCCCTTCCCAAGAGAGCTTTTATATCCACGATTATATCCAGTTTCTCATCCTCAGAAAGAACCTGCGGAATTATTGGTTCTACATTTTGTCCAGAAGTTTCTGTTTTTTCGTCCATAACTACCTTGAAATCAATGAGACATACTTTTCCGCCTTTTCCCTTTTTTATCGTCTCATATTCGATATGCATGTCCGAAGAATCATTGATCTCTTTAACGGCCTTTTCAAGCACCTTCCTGCGAAAATCTGACCAGCTCTCAAACATCTGCTCAGGAGAAACCTCTACTGCCCTGTCATAATCAGGATTTTTCTGATTTCTGAGCACTCTCTTTACTGAATCCAGTTCTGCATTAACAATTCCCAATTCCAGCTTCAGCTCTGCCAGCGAAA
Organism: Lachnospiraceae bacterium; assembly: GCA_900168235.1. Lineage (GTDB taxonomy): Bacteria > Bacillota > Clostridia > Lachnospirales > Lachnospiraceae > NK4A144. The sequence goes on from FUZG01000009.1 coordinate 35,009, forward strand.
AACGGATATTGTAAAAATTACCTGCTGACGGATCATCTTTCATCCTGTAACACTTTGAGTGAAGGAGCTCATACAAACGGAATGAATAGTTATTTTTAAAACGCAGCATGAGATTCAGATTCAATCTGGAATAGTTCTTCTTGATCTGATAAATATATTTTCTCAGAGCATGGTTATACTCAATCGTAAAAATGCCGTTCTCACAACGCGCTCTTGTTACGACCGCTATATAATCAAATGCTTTGCTGTCTTCAGTTGACATACCAATAGATTTACCGGTCATCTGACTTGCGACCTGGTTTAACTGCTGATAAAAGCTTCCCTTATTTGCACCAAGGGTTTTTCTCAGCTCTGATACAGATATCCTGCTGTAGATTGGAGAATCTGTGTTTCTTTCATCGACATCAAAACTGTCTGAATGTGCCAATGATATGGCAAGAATCTTATTTTCCAAAAGACTGGATTTATATTTTGCACCGATCAGGAAATTGCTTTTTGAGTATTCCGATATTTCAGTCGGCACAAATGGTTCATTTTCAGACATTTGCTTTGACCCCCTTTATCTACAAATCGTCCACGAAATTAATATAGCAGACAAATTGTAGATTCGCAACGATTTAATGGACATTTTGTAGATTGTTTTTTCTCTTCTTATTTCCTCAAGTTTATTGGGTTCCGGCGGTTATTCCTGCCCTTTTTATATACAACTTCTGGACATTTATGTAGTCCGTCTACATTTTTGTCCAGAAGTTAATGTTTCTATGTCCACATCTTCACCTAAAATCTTATTTTTTCAGCCCTATATCCACAGTAATCTAACTCTATCTACAAATTGTCCAGAAGTTTCACCCGGACCTTATTTTATGCGGTACTTCGGGCATTCGTTTTCATGGATATCTACGATTTGTCCAGAAGTTAATGTTATTTTATCCAGATAATAACTTTTTGGATCATTATCGATTGAATCTTTAGCCTTTTAAGATTAGATAATCTACGAAATGTCCAGAAGTTACTACATAAATTTCCAGACCCCTATTCCCTCTCCTGCTTTTTATATTTTTAAGAACTTTCAAAACTACATAATTGTCCAGAAGTTTAGTTCTATTACTTTCCTTACTGACGCCTGTAGTCCTTTTTTCAGATTTGTTTATCATCCTGTTTTTATAAAAACCCTGAAAATAAGGCATATTTTTTCGATAATCTACATTTTTGTCCAGGAGTTAATGTACTGATGTCCAGAAGTTATATTATTTTTGTCCACAGTCTACAGAAAGTCCAGAAGTTAGCGTATTTTTGGACAGATGTTTCTACATATTTTTCCACATCTTCTGCCGTTTTTTGTCTACATTTTTGTCCAGAAGTTATTACACCAGCGTCCACATCTTTCTACACCACAGACCAGAACTTTCTACATTTTTGTCCATACTTTATCGGCTGAAACGCTGATAAATACTGGCTTTTTACACTCTCTAAATAAAGAAATAAAAAATGTTGTTTTTAAATCTAAACAAACAAAAAAAGGATTTTCGGTTGTTGTCCGATCGATGAGAGAAATATGAATGACAGCTTATCTGCAAATTTCTCTCATTTTTCAAATATATTTATCAGCAAATCTTGTTTGGTTTGCCATTAATTTAAATTGTTTGTTATTTGAATGTAATTATAGATATATTAATCCTCTTTGTAAACAATTAGTACAATTATCTGACCATTAAAAACTTGCATGTTTGCTTTTCAACTCTTAAAATATACAATTATCGGGTTCTTATTTTGATTTTTAGTTTACCCAAATAAAGGAGTCTTATGGAAACATCAGCAAATTCTGAGAGAGAAAAATTTGATACGGAATTTCGTGAAACAAACATTAGATTTGATGTTGATGACGCTGGCGCGGCACAGGATATCTTAAATTCGGATCATGTGGAAAGATTTACAACCAGCGAAGCTGCTGAAAGGCTCAATATGAAACCGCAGGTCCTGCGAAACTGGTGTGTCAAGTTTGATCCATACATTGATGTTGAAAAGACGCCCAGCGGTCACAGGATATTCACGGCAGATAGTCTGGAAAAGATACGCAGGATCAAAGTTGTTCAGGCAGAGAATAATTTCAAGGATTCTGACATGCTTGAATTTCTGGAATCTTCTACCGGAAGGATTTTTATCGAGAATAAAAATAATATCCGGATGTTAGAAGCTGCGATGAATGCGATGATAGAAAAAATGGATGAACATATCGCTGCAGCAGTTCAGAAAAATATAGCTGAGGCATTTGATGCTTCCAAAGCTCTTGTTGATCAGAAAAACTCTGAGGAATTTGAACAGGTATCTACTGAGCTTTCCCAGAAATCTATGGAATTAGAGCAAACAAAGGATGAAATAGCCAAGCTTAAAGAGGAAAAGGAAAAAGCTGAGTCAGATCTGAGAGCTCAGCAGCAAAAGAATCTGGATCTTATTGAGCAGAACAAGGCGGAGCTTGAACGTCTGAAGAATGAAAAGGAAACAGTTGAAACCCAGCTTAGAGAACAGATGCAGAAGAATCTTGAACTTCTTGAAAAGGACAGGAAAAAGAAAGGTCTGTTCGGCTTATTCGGTTAATTATTAATTTGAAATGCTTGTATAAAATGGAGTATCCAATAACTGGATACTCCATTTTTTTTTTCGGAGCACTCAGCGAGGTCTTTTCGAGCTTATGGCTGAAATAGCAAATCTATTGATTTGCGTGATTGAAGCTATGCAGAGCTGTGCGTGTTATGCAAGTTCGCTTGGCGAGGTTTTGTCGAGCCTTGTGTTCTTTGGTCGGCAAATGTTTGAAATTCATTAATTTACATGATAAAACGATGCAGCAAACCAAAATTAATTTGCAAAAAATGCCTAAAATATGAGGATTATTCGTAAAAGCAAACAATTTTTGCGTTGCACTGTTAAGTGATGATTATTGCAAACAAAACTATATGATTTACAAACGTAAATATTTGTTTTGCAATGCTTCGTAAATACTAATGCCTTTATAAAGCAAATTTTCCAAAGGTCATGGTTGGCTCTGCTAATTAAAATTCCAGTGTGCTTCAATAATGTACTATAAATGTAATATTATCAATATAAAACTAATGCATAAATGTGATATTTATGTTAAATAACTAATGTAATTATAATGTAAAGATGTATTACTTTACCTATAGAAAAAGAAATAAAAACGATTGACAATACCGAACATATGGTAATATAATGACCGCATAAAGCAAACAAAGCCAAACAATTTGCCGGGAGGGCAATGCAATGGAAAAGAAAAACACAGATAGGAATCTTGAAAATAAGAACATTGTCATATCAGTAGATCCGGGTTTTGATTCAACAAAGATCGTGATCAACGGGGAAATGTTCTGCATCCCTTACAATGTTGTAGATATCACAGGAAAAGAAAAGGATGCCATTGGTGCAAAGAAGGCGGGATATATTCTTTCACATTACATCGATGGAAAAAGCTTTCTTGTAGGTGATGAAGCAAGAAAGAGAATGATGGAAGAGGATGCCAGGATCAACCAAGCATCAAAGCAGACAATGGAAAGCTCTTTCGAGAAGTTTACGACAGATGATTTTGAAGTAAACATCATGACTTGCATTGGTGTAGCACTTGTAAGATATTCGGAAATGCTCAGATCAAGCAACAAGGGAATGACATTCGATATTCAGCAGTATTCACTGTTTGCTGCAAAGAGTGACGAAAGAAATAAAGCTTATGACTCATATTATGAAGGATTTAATTTCTGGGTTGGTGTAGCTCTTCCGCATGATGCTGTTGAGGATGTTTGGAGTACTGTTAAAAAGAAGATCGCACAGTTCCATAATTTCAGTATCGAGCTTGCTGATGGTACATATGACATTTGCATTGACATAAAGAGAAATCACTGCGCGACTCAGTCTCAGGCGAGAGCAGCATTCCTCGGACTTCTTTCTGATGATAATGGAATCCCGCTTGACGGACCGGAAGCAATGGAAGAGAAGAATATCCCGGCACTGCTCATAGACGGTGGATACAGAACAGTAGGTATGTTCAAGATCTCACGAGACGGAGCAGTAGTTCAGGCAGAAAGCAATACGACATACGCAATGTTCAATATCAATACAGATGTGGAAGAGACACTGGTAAAAAATTATGGTATTGATCATGTAAAAGAATACAATATTGAAGAGTGGATCAAAGAAGGCGGAGTTGTAAATTACCTTAAAAATGACAGATCTGAGCAGGTTGACCTTACAAAGATCCGCGACGAGAAGATTAAGGAAGTATGTGATAATCTCATTGCTTATCTCAATCAGAAATACAATAACCTCCTTGATATCAAGACCATCATTATCACAGGCGGAACAGGAAAGGTATATTTTGACCAGATTTCAAAATATATAAAGGAATACAGAAACAGCATCAGTGTAAGGATCACCGATTACGAGTTCGAGGGTAAGGAGATCAGTCCTGCATTTGGTGTAGCAACAGGACTGTATAAGGTACTTAATTACCTTGTGAGAGAAGCTCAGGGCGAATAAATCCGGCTAGGAGGAGATAGATGGCAACCAGGCGGACAGGATATCAATTTACCTGTGGAAGAGCAGATACAAAAATAAATGCCTGGCTCAGCAGCCCTCTGAATACCTGTAAAAGTCATCTGGCACGGGAAGCTATTGAGCATTATGTTTCAACAGGCAGATATTATCTTATAGGAATGATAAATGAACCTGATCTCGGCAGCCTGAAATACGGGAAAGTCTGTAATATAAGCATCCCGCAAAATTCAGAGTTTGAACGCTGGTATCTGTCAGAATTGGAAAAGGGCAGAAGCATAGCTCCTTTTGTAAAAAAGATCCTTTACAACAGCATCATATATACAAATGGAGAAGAGTATATACCTTCAAAATATGATGATCTGACAGAGATTGACGAGAAAATAAAGACATCAGCGGAAAAGCGTACGAAAATTGAAAAGAAAGAAGTGCGTGTCGAACAGGAAACGATACCAATTATAAGAAAAGAAAAGAAAAAGAACACAGCATTTGAGCAGCTGCTTAAACCCAGCCTGGATAAAGGTTTTGGATTTGAGGATTAAAAATGGTGAAAGGCATATGAAACTGTCGAAGCCATGGCTCAAATTATATTGTAAACTTGATGAAATTTAAGGGGAAAAACCCGAGATATTGCGAAATATCAATAAAATTTCGGAAAATGTTTGCCGAAACGCAGTATTTCTGTTAATATACGGGTCTGACCCTATAATGGTTGAAAGGAGAGGAGTTTTAATTAACTCCGGTAAACAACATGAATAAGACAGAATTAATCGATGCAGTAGCAGCTAAGGCAGAGCTTTCTAAGAAGGATTCTGAGGCTGTTGTAAAGGCTTTCGTTGACGTTGTATCTGAGGCTCTTGCAAAGGGCGATAAGGTTCAGCTTGTTGGCTTCGGTACATTCGAGGTTGGTGAGAGAGCAGCAAGAACAGGTAGAAATCCTCAGACTGGTGCAGAGATCACAATCCCGGCTAGCAAGAACCCGAAGTTCAAGGCTGGTAAGGCTCTTAAGGATGCTGTAAACGCTTAATTTCAGCATTGAAATAATATGTTAATTAATGAAAGGGAGATGTCATGAGGCATCTCCCTTTTTCCGGCTTGACATATTTTATGGAGCTTACTAAAATAAGCGGTAAATGCGATGATCGGATCAAGTAACTGATCGAAAGGAGCTACAGAGAGCAGCCGGTTGGTGAGAGGCGCAGCAAACAGCTTTCAGTGAATACCTCCGTGAGCAGCTTTTCGGAACAGGAGATATCCTAAGTAGGGAAAGACGGGGATGCCCGTTATCGTGCATAGGACTGTGACAGCAGCCCGCGAGGCATGGCGTGTGAGCGTTATGTGAATAAAGGTGGTAACACGGAAAATTTTCCGTCCTTTGCAACTAATTAAATTTAGATGCGGAGGGCGTTTTTTATATTTAAACGGCCCGTATCCGTCATCAAAAGAGAAAAGGAGCAGAAAAAATGACAATCTATGATGAACTGAAGCAGAGAGGACTGCTTGCGCAGTTTACAAACGAAGAGAAGGTTAAGGAAGTTATCAATAACGGAAAGGCTGTATTTTACATCGGATTTGATCCTACAGCAGATTCTCTTCACGTAGGTCACTTTATGGCACTTTGCCTCATGAAGAGACTTCAGATGGCAGGAAACAGACCTATCGCTCTTGTAGGCGGCGGTACAGGTATGATCGGAGATCCTTCCGGAAGAACAGATATGCGCGGAATGATGACAAATGACATCATCGACCATAACTGTGAGTGCTTTAAGAAGCAGATGAGCCGTTTTATCGAGTTTGGCGAAGGCAAGGCTCAGATGGTAAATAATGCTGACTGGCTCCGTGATCTTAACTTCATGAACTTCATGAGAGAAGTAGGTGTGCACTTTAACGTAAATAACATGCTCCGCGCAAGAGCATACGAGAACCGTATGGCTAGAGAGGGCGGTCTCACATTCTTTGAGATGAGCTACATGCTTCTTCAGGCATATGATTTCTACATGCTCTACCAGAAGTACGGCTGCAATATGCAGTTTGGCGGTGATGACCAGTGGTCAAACATGCTTGCAGGAACAGATCTTATCCGTAAAAAGACAGGTAATGACGATGCATATGCTATGACTATCACTCTGCTCACAAACTCTGAGGGCAAGAAGATGGGTAAGACAGCAAAGGGCGCAGTATGGCTTGATCCGAATAAGACAGCTCCTTACGACTTCTACCAGTACTGGAGAAATATTCCGGATGCTGATGTCAGCAAGTGCATGAGAATGCTCACATTCCTTCCTCTTGAGCAGATTGAGGAGATGGAGAAGTGGGACGACTCACGCATCAATGAGATGAAGGAAGTCCTTGCATATGATCTTACACAGCTTGTTCATGGAGAAGAGGAAGCAAAGAAGGCTGAGGCTGGTGCAAAAGCTCTGTTTGCAGGCGGCGGTGATGATATCACAACAGTACCGGCAACTCCTCTTAAGGAAGAAGATTTCAAGGACGGAAAGGTTGATATCCTTCAGGTTCTCGTATCAGCAGGTCTTGCTCAGTCAAGAAGCGAAGCACGCCGTAACGTTCAGCAGGGCGGTGTAACAGTAGCTGACGAAAAGGTAACTGATATCGCAGCTTCATATGATAAAGAGTTTTTTGCCGGTGATGGTGTAATGGTTAAGAGAGGAAAGAAGGCTTTTAAGAGAGTAACTTTCTGATATCGGTCAAGTATCTGCCAAAACGATCCGATAAACTATTCGGAGGACTATCCACAAAAATTCTTAAGATGATAGTTTTCTAAAACAGGTTTATAATTGTTATAAATATAGAAACTAGACGGAGATACTGATATGAATAGAAAAGCACGGATCGCTAAGTTTCTTGCAGTTATGATAGCTGTATCCATGGCTTTCCCGGTGACAGCCGGAGCGGAGGCCATGGATTCACCTAATCTTCCTAATACAGGTGAAAGTTCGGAGTTTGATGCACCGAATATTGCTAACGGAACTGCACCGACATCTGAATATGATACGCCGAATATTGCAAATACTGCTCAGACAGCGCAGTATGATTCGCCTACAGAAAAAAAGGTTGAAACAAAGACAAATGCTTTGGACAGACCTGAGGTGATAATCAGGGAGAAGGTAAAGTCAAAGAAGCTCTGTACAGTTTCCTTCTGCTACAATTATGGAAGTGAAAGAAATCAGGACAAAGACATTGACGAAAAGATCATGCCTTCAAAGACTGTAAGTGAAGCTGATTATGTTCTTCCGTATTGTGAATATTCCAGAGACGGATATGTATTCTCCGGATGGAGCACATCACGGGAAGGTGAAGATATCTATCCGTACGGAGACAGCCTGAGACTTTCATCAGGTCAGAAAAATCTGTATGCGAGATGGAAAGAACGTAATAAAGTCGGAAGTTTCAAAGTCAGATTTAATGCTAATGGCGGAACCGGCAGTATGAAAGCGCTGACGGCTAACGGCGGAAGCATAAATTATCCTGAGAATGAATTCACAAGAGAGGGATATGCTTTTCTTGGATGGGGTGTAGACGCCAAGACAACAGTTAAGGATGATTCCGAGCACTTCTTTAAGGATGGTTCAGTAGGTATCTATCTTAATTGCGAAACGACAACACTCTATGCGATATGGCAAAAGACAGCGCTTAAGGATGGAGATAAGATCCTGGCAAATGGTTATACAAAGGACATGAATAAGTCTCTTAGCTATAACCGTATCCTGAGAAGGATCAGGTTCAAGGATGCATCCGGTAAAGAGTACACTGTCAGCATGAATCTGAGGCTTGCTAAGGCAGTAAAATATAACGGCACAGGTCATCGGTACACAAAGAATAATGATGAAAGCCCGATCGTTGATGTTGATAACAGCAAAATTTATATCAACGGTACAAAGGTTAGGATCAAGAGTCTTGTGGTAAAGAATGGAAAGAATGCATGGGTAAGTCAAAATTCTGTATTTGGACCATTGCTCAGCGCTGAAAATATGGAAACATATTCAAAAGTGCCTTTGAAGAAGCAGCCTGTATATTATCTTCAGTTAAAGCCTATAGAAGATTCCAGTAAGGCGACAAAGAAAGCTGTAAGATATCTGAATAAATACTTTAAGAAGAATCCTACAACCTTTGAGATCGTACCGATCCAGCTCGGCAAGGAGAAGTTTAAGACTGCAACAGTCGCATCCGGCGGAGCAAAGATAAAGAAGCTTGTAGGAACGACGATAAAGAAGGGTCTTAAAGAGAATAAGGATGGAAAGAAAGATTACAAGCTTTTGTCCATCGAAAATGGAGTCGCAAAGATACAGGGAACAAATAATTATAACGGAACCATCAAGATAAAACTTAAATAAATAGCTTAAAAAGTAAGAATGATGCCATGTTAAAAACGACATGGCATCATTTTTTTGTACAATCCTTGAAACAATCGCAATATTCTAAAAAAAATATGTTCAGGTGCTGTTTTTCAGACAAATATTTGACGAAATAAGAGACGGAATACATAAATTTGATAATTGTTTTTTAACAAAAATCAAATTAATGCAATTAATATCAAAAAAATGTACACGTTTTGGCTTATTTCATTGGATGTTTATGCCGATAAGCTAAATATGACAGGAGTCCGCCATTAATCGAAGCTAAAGGGTAGGCGAAATACAAACGGCTTCATGGAAGGAGACGGGGTAATGAAGGTAATCGGAACAGGAAGTAAGAAAGTGCTGATCCTGCAGATTCTGGATATTTTAAAGAAATATTCAGACGAAGATCATCCGCTTACACAGCAGGAGATCATCAGATACCTGAAGGACGACGGCACAGAGTGTGACAGAAGATCTGTCAGAGCAAATGTTCAGGCACTTCAGGATTATGGTTTTGAAATTTCCATGGAAAAAGACGGCTATTGTCTGTATGGAAGAAGTTTTGATGAAACAGAACTGAGACTGTTGATCGACAGCGTTTATTCTTCAAGGAGTATTCCGAGATCCCGTGCACAGGTTCTTATCGGAAAGCTCAAGAATGAAGCTAGCATTTATTTTGAGGCACGGGTTAATCACATTACAAACCTTCCGGATCTGAATCAGAATAAAAAGCTTTATAGTCTGATGGATCAAATTGATAAGGTTATCGATGAGAAAAAGAAGCTGAGATTTACATATAATTCATATGGTTCTGATTTAAAGCTGCATCCTACGAGGGAAAAGCCCTATATCGTGAGCCCGTATCAGATAGCAGCAGTAAATGGCTGGTATTATCTGGTTGGAAATACAGACGGACAGGACGGTGTTTCCTACTATCGTCTGGATAAGATAACTAAGGCAGAGACGTTGGATGAAAAGCTCGTTCCTATGAAGAATGTGAAGGGACTTGAAAAGGGACTCAATCTTCCGAAGTTGATGGTAGAGCACGTAAATCTCTACAGCGGAGACAGCGTTCCTATCCAGTTTATAATGGGAAGCAATAATGTGGATGCATTGGTAGACTGGCTCGGTAAAGACTTCACGATCCTTGAAGACAAGGCAGGAAAGCTCAAGGTAAAGGTTATCTGTAATGAAGAAGCATTTTATAAATGGTCTCTTCAATACGGAGCTGATATAGAAGTTCTTCAGCCGGCAGATCTCAGAAAAAAGATTGCTGCGACAGTAGCTGAAATGAGTAAAAGATATAAAAAATGATAATGAATATGCAGGCTCGGGTAGATAATGCCCGGGCCTTTTTCGAAGGCGATAAAAAATCCTTATTTTTTCTTTATTATTTATGAATTTTTAATATTCTCGCTTTGTATATGATATAATGATGCGGTGAGTGACGCATGAACAAAAATATGCGTTTGATAACAGGTTCTGATACGTGGATCAGAACGTAATAAAGTTTTTATTGGAGGAGAAAACTATGAATTGTCCTAATTGTGGTGGTTCCATTCCGGATACCGCATCATTCTGCCCTCTCTGTGGATCAGGAGTAGATGTAAACGCTGCATCTTCTGCTAATGAGCAGTCAGGAAGCTACGAGAAGGTTCCGAATTATAATCAGGCTGGTCAGCAGAACTTTGGTCAGTCAGACTACAATCAGTATAACAATGGCCCTCAGGGTTATAATCAGCCGCCTATGGGTGGACGTTTTAAGCCTAGAAATATCGCACTTTGCATCATCTTCAGCTTCATCACATGCGGTATCTACGGTCTTTACTGGATGTACCAGCTTAATGAACAGATGAATGACCTTTCCGGTGATCAGAATGCTACAGGCGGCGGAATGGTAATCCTTCTCAGCATCATCACATGTAACATCTATGCATGGTTCTGGCTGTACAAGATGGGTGAGAGAGCCGGTATGGTTAAGCAGAGAATGGGAAGATCCGGCGGATCCGACAGTGTTCTTTACCTTATCCTTGCAATCTTCGGTCTTAATATCGTTGCATATGCACTTATGCAGGATACTATCAACAATGCAGTTGAGTCCGGAATGTAATTTCGGATATTAAGCAGTAATACAAATGAGAGAGGGTCCAAAAGGATCCTCTTTTTCTCATTCAGAGCGGTGTAATGAATAAAATAAAAGCATTGGCAAAAAAATACCGTACAGAAACAGCAGTACTGATATTGGGTGTGCTGTATTTTCTGTGGTATACAAAGACCGGAATAGGTATACCCTGTGTTTTTCATCGGATCACAGGTTTCAGATGCCCGGGATGCGGTATAACCCATATGGTGCTTCATACAGTAAAGCTTGATTTTAATGCCGCTTATCACGATAATCCATTTCTATTTGTATCATTACCTTTTCTCGCCGGAGAAATAATTTTTGATAAATATTTAAGGCACAAGGGTAAGAAAATGCCTTTGTGGAACAATGTACTTCTTATAGTGTATCTCGTAATGCTTTTGGGCTTTGGAGTATACAGAAATATCTACAATTTCTGATCATCATTTTCACAGATAAAAATATATTTACAGTAAATATAAAATAGAGTCATGCCGATAGACTTTATTAGATGACATTTTTCAGAAAAAAATCAGGAGGATATTGCGGCAGGGAACAATGCGAGTCCGCAAGACAAAACAGTATGGATATATATGCTTTTCCGGAAGCAGAGAGAAACCAGCTGGAGAAATCGACTGTTCCGTTCGTCATATATCAGTTTGTGGACAACAAAGTAGTTGTTGTCCTTATTTCTGATGGCTTTTGTGAGTTGTGCAGCTGTACAAGAAAAGCTGCAGAAAAACTCATGAATGAAGACATGTACCGTGATACACATCCTGATGACAAAGAGCGTGTGATGGCAGACGCTGATAAATTTGTGCATGAGGGCGGTATTTATGATGCTGTATATCGCACGAAATCTGCGAGAGACGGCAAGTACCATGTCATTCATTCCCGCGGGCAGAATATGTATACGAAGGATGGAACATGCCTTTCTGTTATCTATTATATGTATGAAGGTTCCTACCATGAGACCGCTGATTATCTGCAGACAAACGACTTTGTAAAAAAACATTCTGCGCCTCATTTCAGGGATATGTTTTTCCTGAATAATTATTATGATGAGCTGACAGGACTGCCGAATATGTCCAACTTTTTGAATACAGCACTGATGGAAAAAGATACGCTGCTGATATCAAATAAAAGACCGGCAGTAATTTCATTTAATCTTAACGGGTTAAAGATGTTTAACATCAAATTTGGTGTAGAAGAGGGAAATAAAGTCCTTATCGCCTTTGCTGATATTCTGAGAAAGCACTTTGGAAACGAGCATAGTGCGCGATTTGGAGAAGATCATTTTTATGCTGTTGCGGGATCAGAGCATCTGGAAGAAGAGATCGAGCAGATTTTTGATGAGATGCGGAAGATCAATAACGGCAGATCCCTCACCGTAAGAGTCGGTGTTTATGTATATGACCGTGAAGATGAAGAAAAGATCACGGATATAAGTGCTGCCTGTGACAGAGCGAGAACTGCCTGTGATTCTGACCGTACCACATATGATTCCATTCTCACATGGTATGACGGAGACATGGGAAAAGCTTACAGAGACAGGGATTATGTGGTTAATAATCTGGAACGCGCAATAGAGTACGGGTATATTAAAGTCTATTATCAGCCGCAGGTTCGTTTGCTTGATGGTAAAGTATATGGTTTTGAGGCGCTTGCCCGTTGGGATGATCCTTCATACGGAACGCTGTCGCCAATGATCTTTGTACCGATCCTTGAAGAGACAAATCTTACATATAAACTTGATGAGTTTATGGTGAAACAGGTAATAGAGGATCAGAAAAAACGTAAGGACATAGGTGTAGAGCTGGTTCCTGTATCCTTAAATCTCTCGAGAACCGATTTTCAGACGGGGGATCCTGCAGAAACCATACCGAAACTAATTAAGAAAAATAATCTGACACCTGATCTTTTTAAGGTTGAGATCACAGAGTCTACGGTCATGTCGGACCCTGAGGGTATCAGGAAAGCGGTAATGAGATTCCACAGCGCCGGGATCGAAGTATTGATGGATGATTTTGGAAGCGGATATTCATCACTTGCGACGCTTTTGGATCTGGAGTTTGACGGAATAAAGATCGATATGGGGTTCATGCGGAAGTTTAGTGAACGTACTAAAAAGATAATACTTCCGATCATATCCATGGCGAAGAATCTTGGCATCCACACTCTTATGGAGGGCGTTGAAACAGAGGAGCAGCTTGAGTTTTTAAGCAGTGCAGGCTGTGAAGTAGTTCAGGGATATTATTATGGACGTCCAACACATATAAGTGAGTTTGATACATTGATCACTACAAATAACCTTGTAGGCGAGACCCGGGAAGAATGTAGATTTTACAATGAGATCGGCATTGTTGATGTGATCAATCGGTCGATAGCCTTTCTGTTTTTTGATAAAAAGAGCTTTACTCCCGTATTTATGAGCCGGGAATTTCGGGAATCTGCGTCTCATACAGGATATGAGGCAGATGAAGCAGTACAGAGGATACTGAATGAAGACGGAGATGTATTTTTCCGTCTTGCCAGAAAAGCGATAAAGTCCGGAAATGAAGAGAGGATATCAGGTCTCCTGAATGGAAGGTACTTTAACTTTACGCTTGAAGTTGTTGCAAAGAATGAGGATGGGATCATGCTGATCTCCAGACTTAATGATTATATATTCCATGAAAATAATACGATGTCTGATTTTTATAAAGAATTTATGGGAAGGATGAAAGAGGTAGGATTAAAGGATCCGAAACTAAATAAAATGTTCCGCAGTATTACAAGTAAAAAGTCTTAGGGAACGGTGAGAGGTATGGGTGACAGGAAACAGGGTTTTTTTAAGACAAATGATCTCGCGGCGCTTTTGCTGCTCTCTATCTTTATGAACGGCTTTGAGTCAGGCGGGTATCAGGCTGCTCTGATACATATCGGAACGGAGTATTCTCTGGATAACCGGGCTCAGGGAATAATGGCGTCCATAGAACTGTTTGCAACGATGATAGCACCATTGCTGCTTGGAACGCTTGCTGATAAGGTTGGTAAAAAAATTGTCCTTGTCGCTTTTACAGTCATCCGTGCAGTATCCTGTGTGGTGATATCTGTAGCTACCGGATCCGTTTTGTTTGCTGTCGGGATTTTTGTACTGGGGTTTGCGACCAGTATCATCCAGTATGTGGCTATTGCCCAGATGATGGACGGCTATCCTGTTTCCAATCATAACCGTATGGGACTGATCGCTGCCATGTATGCGCTGGGGGCAGTGGTCGCACCTATCATAGTAGGAAATGCAGTAAAAACATCACTTGGTTGGAAAGCATTTTTTGCAGTGGATCTTGCGGTGTCTGCGGTATTGTCGATCCTTCTTATTATTACATCCTTTAAGCCGAGAGAAGAGATACCCGATACACCTGAATTTGCAGAAAGTGATCAGGGAAAGGCGACCTATACCGGAAGCGGATTTTATGTTGTGGGTGTGGCGCTCTTAAGTATCATCATGTTCATTTATGTTGGCGTTGAAAATGGTGTGGGTTTCTTTATAAATGGCTATATGCACGACACGATGGATTCAATGAACGGTTATATCGCGCTGTCACTTTTCTGGATGGCGATGATACCTTCAAGGGTTCTGTGTGGTGTATTTGCGAAGTACAGACGAGAGCTTTTATGCGGAGCGCCTGCAGGAGCTGCGCTGAGCCTTGCGGCATTTTCCTTTATACGGACAGACATTTCAGCATTTGTGATCGTGTTTATAATGGGATTATTCTGCGGTGCGATCTACCCGAATGTGCTGACCTATGCATCTGATTTTGCAGGTAAAAAGACAGCGACAGTTACTGCGATCATAACCGTTGCAACAGGTATCGGAGGAACGGTCATGTCCGCAGCATTTGGATTTTTGGAAACAGCATTCGGATATACCGGAGCCTTCCTCATATTGTCAGGTCTCCTTGCATTAGACACAGTGTTTGCAGTAATGGTCGTAAGAAGAGCTGCAAAGCCTGTGAAAAATACATAAACACAGGAATTGTTTTTTGAATATTGTAGGCAAAGTGGCGAAAATTTAAGAATTTGTTAATTTATAGACTAGCAGAAAGGTTTCTATGATAATATATGCGTGATCGCACGTGGTTTTTTGCAGAAAGAAGGGACTAAGTTGAAAAGCAAAAAAATTATCGTAGAGGCAGCAAAGAAGATATCTGCAACACCGATCGCAGAGCTTGTTCAGGTAGCTTGCCGTTATGACAGTGGTATTCATATTCAGTCAGGAACCAGCAATGCGAACGCAAAGAGCATTATGGGAATGATGGCACTTAACTTCAGCGATGGACAGGAGCTTACTGTTATTGCAGAAGGCTCTGATGAAGAGATTGCCATCGATGGAATCGAAAGCTTTCTTACAGGGAAGGCTGTCTCTTGATTGATCAGGACGAAGTGGACTTGAGGGTCTGCTTCGTCCTTTTTTCAATAATTTTCAAAAAAATGTCGACTTTAATGGTTTAGTGGATTGACGTATGTTCATTTGAGTTTTATCTTAAAAGTAACCCGTGCGCAAAGAGTATAATATATTGAGAAATATGGAGGAGGAAGTATGAAAAAAAAGGCTGTAAAAAAAGCAGCTTCAACAACTACAGTTGAAACAAAGGCAGCAGCTACAGAAACAGCAGTAAAGGCAACAGCGAAAGCTCCTGTAAAGGCAGCAGAAGAAAAGAAAGAAGCAGCTCCTAAAAAGGAAGCAGCACCTAAGACAGCATCAGCTAAGGCTGCTCCCAAGAAGGCAGCAGCAAAGGCACCGGCAGCTAAGAAGGAAGCAGAGCCAAAGCCGGGATTCGTTCTTCAGTTTGCCGGTAAGGATTACGAGCTTGATACGCTTTACCAGAATGCAAAGAATGTTTGGGTTTATGATATGGGAAGGAAGCTCGAGGACATTAAAGAGCTTCAGCTCTATATAAAGCCTGAAGAGAAGAAGGTTTACTTTGTTGTCAATGATGTAGACAACGGCAGCTTTGATATGTGATTTAGAAGCGCGAGAGCTGCTGTATAGCAGCGAAGCGATTCGTGACATCAGTAAAGGGCAAAATTAATTTTTGACCCTTACATCCTTTTATAACGGGTTATGAAAAATGCCTCACAGTTCGTACTGTGGGGCATTTTTTAATGATTCTTCTGTAATCAATCGGTTGGAAGACTATAGCTGTTGTCAGGGTTTAATACAAGCGTCAGATCCGCAGGATATGATTCATCAAGGCAGAGCCTTACATTTCTCATGTCACTGAAATCGACAAATTTTTCCACATCAAAAAGTGGTTTTCCACTGCTCAGATGCTTTCTCTCGACGAGACGTGTACGGAGAAAATCAGGATCGGCAATGATGCGTATGGTGAAGTCAGCGTAGTCGGCAAGATCTTTCCAGCCTTCATCCTTTAAGAGCAGGTAGTTACCCTCTATCAGGACGATATCCCGCTCAACGGTAACGGCATCCTGAACAGGATTATGCAGGAGCCTGTCGTAGAAGGGCCATTTACAAAGAGCGCCTTCTGAAATCTCACGAATCTTTTGATGGATGCCGTCGAGGTCGTATGTTGGCGGAGCACCTTTGATCTTTGCGAGAGGAACTACTTTTCCGTCTATCTTTACAGCGTGATTTATGAGGTACTGATGCTGAAGGTGAAAACCATCCATACCAATGCTGTCTATCGGCTTCAGACCGCTATGCTCTTCGGAAAGGTACTTTAGAAAACTCGCAAGTGTACTTTTTCCTGCCGCCGGCGGCGCAGCCAGATAAACTATCAGCCGTCCGCCCTTTTCAGCCTGCATCTCTTTAAGGTGCTGCAGGAGAGGGATAAATATAGTCTCAATGCTTGTCTTAGTATAGGATGCTTCAACAGGAAGCCCGTTGGTCCGTATGGAATAAGTGATCCAGTCTTCTGAATCCGTTACCGAGTAGTCCATGTGTACCTCTTTTTTGTAAACAAAAAATGTGTTTAGTTAGATGATACAAAGGTGCGCATTGAAGCGGTTACCTTTTTCTGTTTAACCGTATTTCCTGATATGGTATCGCCAAAATATGCGGTTATGCGGGTCTTGCCTTCGCCCTTTATAGTTATGCGCCCGGTTTCTTCGTCAACATCTGCTATAGATGGTTTACTGCTTTCCCATTTCACAGGGAGCTGTCGGGCAGTAGATGTCGTCGTAAAATACGAATTTCCGTCCATTACAGAGCCGATGGCACCTGTATGACGTTTGGGTATTGAAAGGATCGGTTTTTCCAGCACGATTATAGAGCAGGAGCTGACAGAGGTATAGTAAGACCCCTCTTTAACCTGTGCTTCCACAGTTACGGTCTTTCCTTCGGAATTGCTTCCTTTGGCAGTAAAGACACCTTTTTTGTTTATCCGTCCTGCCTTTTTCTCAGCTTTGTCCCGAATATAGTAGCAGCTTATGTTATCAGAAACAGTAAATAATGAGGACATATCGATCTGCTGGCCGCCGACGATGGTTCCGGCAGAAATCGATGCTGCCATAAAGGCACCATGCTTATCGGTCTTCGGTGTCTTTTTCTTTACCTTCATCGTGACAGGGTCCAGAAGATAGAGAGTGGTCTTACCATTATCGTCTGTTGTGAACCAGGTGAGTTTATTATTGAACATCACGGGTTCGCAGTCAGAAAGATGAGCTTTGGCAGAATAAATTCGTCCATCAACGTCACCGTCAGCCTTTAGCTTCTGAAAATAGATCTTATCATTTGAACCGCGTTTTCCGTTTCTATTGTCTATTCCGGAAAGCGTGGACCAGAGAAGCATATAGTGATTGTTGTTTATCGGAACTATAAATGGGTTTGAGGCATTGGAAGATGTGTAGGACGTAATGTAGTTTACTTCGGCGTGCTCGCTGAAACTGTCTATTGATGCGACAAATACATTACGCTCATTATCCATGGCGTTTTCGCTGTCGTCATTTTTATATGCGGATGTTCCTGCAATGAGAAATGTGCCGTCAGAATTTTGCAGTCCGCCCAGAGTCACTCCGGTGTTATTGTCACCTGTGGCACCCGGGATACTAAGGATTGTTGCAGGAAGCATGGTGCTGTTATTGAAATTGCCGTCCGTAACGTCATCCATATACCGGGTCATATGGATCTCGCGGGGATATGCATCGCCGTGATCCACAGACACGAGCTGGTCTCCGTTCAGGACAGAGTATTGATTAAAAGAATGAGATACATAGCCGTAGTCATTGGTGACTTCAGTTTTCATCTCAGTGACGTTCATAGCGGCTGTATTGATCTCAAAAACAGCATTTGCCTGATGGTGTGTAGAGTCTGATGAGTACATGGTGTGACAGGTGTGGACGATAAGGAAGTCACCCATTGAGACGATATCACAGCTTCCGGCTGCAAAGGGTTCATAAGTATTTGCACCGAAAAGACCGACAGACCCTAAACGTTTCCAGTCTTTATCATATTTTGTGACGCGGTAGACCTCTGTTTCGTCATCACAGCCATGATTTTCCTGACCTGTGATGAGATAGTAATAAGTGCCGTCAGAATGAAAACCACCGAATAACGGAAGCTCCTTAGGTACATTTTTCTGACCGTAAGTCTTATATTCATTATTGTACCAGTAAACAGTAACACCTTTATCTTTTCCTCGTGAGCTTACACGCATGAGGTGGCTTTCGTCTATGACATAGAGGTATGAAAGTGTTGGAGAAGCAACGTCTCCTACATGAGAAGAAACGCTGTTGTGAGCATCGATATTTGAGGGTATTGTGGCGGCGGAAACGGACACATTTCCTGATAAAGACAAGGTCAGTGAAGTGACGAAAGCTACAGCAGCAAATTTTAGAATCCCCATTTTCATAAGATACCTCCCATTTATATACTTATAATAACAGAAGAAGTGCAGAGTGGAAGTTTTTTTAATTCGGATAATACGCCTATAGAGGAACTTCAGGCAGTATGATATATTTAAGTAGTGTGTTAAATGTCGATATCCCTCGATTTTTGACATAGTTTTAAGCTGAAAGATTCGGCAGATTTTGAGGTAATAAAATGGGAAAGCAGGAGTTCATTAAGGGCGATTTCGCCGGACAATTTATATCAAGCGGTATTTCGTCAATGCCCGGCGGTTTCTTCATATACAGAGCTGACGAAACAGAAGAACTGCTTTATGCTAACCAGGCCCTTTTGGAACTTTCTGAATGTGACAGTTTTGAACAGCTGCAGGAATTAACATGCGGATCATTTAAAGGACTTGTTTTCAGCAAGGATGTTCCGGCAATAAGAAAAAATATAAGAGAGCAGATACAGGCAGCAGAAAATCATTTTGATCATATCAGTTTCCGCATCAGAACAAAGCATGGGAAAGTAGAGTATGTCGAGTCATATGGGCGGTTAGTTCAGGATCCGTCGGAAGGTCCTTTATATTACGTATTCATAGTTGATGCCCGCACAAGATACTTGGCATTTGATATGGATGAACTTACAGGACTTCCCGGACGGAGAAGATTTCTTGAGAATGTATCAAGACACCTGGAATTAAAGAATAGCAGCAGCGATAGAGAATGTTATTCATTTGCTTATATAAATCTTACAGAGTTTAAGGCTCTGAATGTACGTTACGGTGTGACAGAGGGTGATAATGTTCTGAAAGCATTTGCAGGCATTCTTCATGCTGTATTTCCGGAAAATTCTATTTCACGTTTTTCAGATGATCATTTTGTAGTATGTGCTAAAACAAAAGGAATGATCGAAAAACTGGAACGGATCCATGATGGTTTTGTAGAGGAAAAGATAAATGATATTGTGGGTCTGAAAGTCGGAATTTATCACATGTCAGATACCGGAGATGAGGTTACGCCTGCTGTTGCCTGTGACCTGGCAAAGTATGCAAGCGACTATATAAAAAATGATGAACGTTCATTTTACTGTGTTTATCATCCGGGTATCGAGCAGAAAAGCGACCTTGAAAAATATCTCATAAGGAATCTGGACCGTGCTATAAGTATGGGACATATCAAGGTTTATTATCAGCCGGTAGTCCGTACGCTTACAGGTGATGTATGTGGAAAAGAAGCATTGTGCCGCTGGCTTGATCCGGAGAAGGGATTCATTTCTCCCACGGATTTTATACCTGTACTCGAGAAAAGCAAGATCATCCATAAGCTGGATAATTTCATAGTGAATCAGGTGTGCAGGGATCTGCACGAAGAGCTGAAAGAGGGCGGTTTCGCTGTCCCTGTTTCATTCAATCTCTCGAGACTTGATTTTACTCTCGGTAATCCTTTTGAAGAGGTAGAAGCCGCAGCGCGCGAATATGATATTCCGCGTGAATTTCTCCGTGTAGAGATCACAGAGACTACACTTATGGATAACCCGGACAGGACACGAGTTGAGATAGACAGATTCCATAGTGCCGGTTATCAGGTCTGGATGGATGATTTTGGAAGTGGTTTTTCATCGCTGAATGTCTTAAAAGATTTTGATTTTGATGAGATCAAGATTGACATGCTCTTTCTTTCAAATTTCAATGAAAGATCCAAGAGTATTATTCGTCATACCATAATGATGGCAAAGGATCTCGGAGTAAAAACTCTTGCAGAAGGCGTAGAAACGAAAGAGCAGTTTGAGTTCTTAAAATCTATCGGCTGCCAGAAAATACAGGGAAGCTATTTTGGAAAACCGATGGCGCCGGCTGATATCCGTAAAAACATAATCAAACGGAATATGAAAGCTGAAACTGCGGAAGAGAGAAGATATTTTACCCAGGTAGGCAGGGTAAACGTTATAACAGACGAGGCGCTGGCGCTGGTCGAAGATGACGGAAAGAAATTCCGGTTTTATTTTATTAATGATGAATATAAGAAGGCGCTGTCGACAATGGGAACTATATCTATTGAACAGGCAGAGGCCAATCTTAATGATCGCGGCACGGCACTTGGCATGGCGTATAGAAACTTTGCCCTTCAGGTTGAGATGGCAGGTGAAGAGACAGTATTCACCTACATGGACCGCGGACAGAGCATGAGAGTCATTGCAACTCCCATAGCGCAAAATAAAAATAAGCATATGCTGAAGCTTCAGCTTCAGAATCTCTATATTCAGGATACATCTGACAGACAGCAGATGATAGATACGTATATCAGAAGCCTTATGTATACCTATGATTCGGCGGATATCCTTCATCTGGAAGAAGATTATGCGGAAGAACTGATGCGTCATGGCTCTTTCACGAATTTTGGTTCGAGGCTTAATGGACTTGAAAGTATTCGTAATTATTTCGCGGATAATGTTGTATATGGCGATGATTACGAGAGATATCATGCTTTCTCAGATCCGAAGAACCTTGCGGAAAGGATCCGAAGATCGGGACAGGGATACATACGTGACGATTTCAGATTTAAGAATATTGATGGAGTTTATGAATGGAAGACGGTTTTGGAACTGCTCCTTCCGAATACGGATAAAGACGTCGTAGTTCAGTTTATTCAGGATCCATATAAATACAATGGAACAGAGGCAAGACCGGATCAGGAGAATATTCCTGCTTTCTGGGATGCGCTTATGAAAAATACCGATCACTGTTATTTCTGGAAAGACAGCAACAACAGGTATATTGGCGCAAACAGAGCTTTCATGGATTACCATAGAGTAAAGTCTGTTGAAGAGATAAGAGGAAAGAGCGATGATGAACTGGGATTCCATACAGGACTTACTCAGGTATATGAGATAGAGCAGTTTACCGAGCTTTCTAAAAAGGGTGAGTATAAAAATGTACATCTTATCAGGGAAAAAGATGGATTAACAAGACGCGTGATCGCGAGCAAATATCCGGTTTATGAGGACGCAAAACTTATAGGATATCTGGGTTCATTTGATGATGAAGACATAAATGCCAGATTTTCTAATATTCTTCCGAACAGTCAGAGTGTTGATCCTGTGACTGGTCTCATGAATGCCGGATCGGCTTATGAAACAGAACTCAATTTCTATGAAAAATATCATCAGCAGAAAATAGATTTTGCAGTGATCGAGCTTGAGATCTCAAAATTTAAATCTTCTATCGAGATACTTGGTGAAGAAACAGTAAATGAACTTTTGCGTATGGTAGGCGAAAAGATCAGGGAGCATATTACCAGATCTGAAGCTGCTGCACGTATCGTAGGAAGCCGTTTTGTAATATTCTCGGATTCATCGAATCATAATTATGTACTTAAGATTGTTCAGGATATTATCGCAGATATACAGGGAATAAATGAGGTAAACGGTGTTGAATGTATGCTTACGGTAAATGTGGGTGTGGCATTTGCATCAGAGGTTTCTGATATTGAGAGTCTGAACAGGACCGTTACAAACCGCAGGATGGAATATGCGGAAAAGCATGAAGAAAAATATGCTGTTGAAAAGGTTCATAAGGATTCGGAGATAAACAGTGAGCTGAGGCTATATTATAATCTTCCTATTGCTGTTGCAGTATTCCGCCTGATCTTTGATGAAGAGCGTAAAAAAGTCATTGACGGAGAATTTGTTTACGTTAATGACCGTTATTGTAAGGCTGTTAATAAAAAAGAAAGCGAGCTTATAGGAAGCAGATTTAAGTCCTCTATCAATCATGCTGACAGTATATGGGGATCGTACTGCTATCGTGCTATCACCGAGAACAGAGAATTTCATGACAGGACATACAGTAAAGAAACCGGTATCTGGACAGAGTTTACGGTATCACCATCAACTATAGCCGGATGTTGTGTATTTACATTCATGAATATCGAGGATGGTTATGAGAATATGGAAAGCCTTAGTAAGAATGTTACTACGGATGATCGTATAATCCGTATCGCAAAACGCCTTATCTCTGATGAACCATATAATGATATGATGAATGCGGTTTTAGAGGAACTCAGCCATATGATCCATCCTGAAAGAGTTTATATTCTTGAGCAGGATGAAAAATATATCAACAATACATTTGAATGGTGTGCAGACGGTATAGAGCCGGAAATCGACATGCTCCAGGATCTTGACAGAAAAATGTACAGTGGCTGGGAGGAGATGCTGAACTACGATACATGTATAAATATTCCTGAGGTTGAAGCCATAAAAGAAGATAATGAAGTTCTTTATGAGCTCCTAAAAAAGCAGTATATTAATCGACTGATCGCTGTGCCGCTTTACGACAACGGAAAGCTGATAGGATATCTGGGTGCGGATAATTATGAGTATTCAAGAGCGATCGATACAAGAAGGCTTCTTGAAACAGTTGCAGCGTTTATCGCGTCAAAGATCGCAAGCCATCAGATGCTGTCAAAGCTGCATCATATGAGTCACTATGATACATTGACCGGAGTTCATAACAGAAATGCGATCTTTGCCCGCGAAAAAGAACTGGCGAAGGAAAACAGGACAGCCGGTATAATTTATCTGGATATGAATGGTCTCAAGCAGGCAAATGATGCCAACGGACACGAGGAAGGAGACCGGAGACTTAAGGAAACCGCAAAAGTACTCAGTGATGCTTTTGGTCTTAAAAATGTGTATCGTATCGGCGGAGATGAGTTTGTGGTGATCCTCGCTGATATTCATGAAAAAGAATTTGAACGGGAAAAGAAGAGGCTTCTCAATATCCTTAAGGATAACCCGGAACTGAAGCTCTCAAAGGGATTCCAGTGGTGTCCCGGAACAGAGCACATCGAAGACGCGGTAAAGAGTGCGGACAGAAAAATGTACGAAGATAAAAATGCCTACTACATAGCCCACGACCGCAGAAAAAATTAAATTGAATTTAGATATGTGACAGAAGGGAGTCAAAATGGTCCTGAATCTTACAGAAGAAGAGAAGAAGCTGCTTAAAATGGCAGAGATAAATTTTGATACGTCAAAGGATTATTCAGATGATGAGATCCTTGAAATGGCGGATATCCTTTTTGATATGGAAATGGAGTTTGAGGAGAAGCCCACAACTGACAAAAAGGCTATGAAACTCGCAAATGATTACAGTAATCTGGTAGATAAGCTTCAGAATATGCTGCCGGAGGAGTAATGTCAGGTAATAGATAAATGATCAGATATTTTTACACAGAACATCATGTGACAACGGAAACTGAATCCATAAAAAACGGAACATGGATAGAGCTTACAGACCCTACCGAGGAAGAAGCCCGCAAGATCGCGTCCAAGTTAAAGATCGATATCGCAGATGTTATGGCTGCTATCGACCCGGAAGAGAAAAACCGAATCGAGCTCCAGGAAGGCTATACGCTGATCCTTGTGGATATCCCTGCCCTTGAGGTTCGTCACGGACAGCGTTCATATACGACAATTCCTCTTGGCATCCTTCTGACTCAGGATGAGATCGTGACTGTGTGCTCGGAAGTTACTCCGATCCTTGCACAGTTTGAGCGGGACCAGGTACGTGATTTCTCGACCAAGAAAAAGCTCAGATTTGTGTATCAGATACTTCTCAGAACCTCTATCGTTTATCAGAAGGCACTTCAGCTCATCGACAGACGAAGGAGTGAGATAGAGGGAAGGATTGACAAGGTGGAGAGCGAAGAGGACCTTATCCGTCTTCATGAGCTTGAGACGACACTGGTTTACTTTGCGACATCGCTCCGTGGAAACGGCAATGTCCTTGACAGGCTGACGAGATACAAGAGACTCCAGCAGTTTCCGGAAGACCGCGAGCTTCTTGATGACGTGATAGTAGAAAATAAGCAGGCAATCGAAATGACTGCGATCTACAGAGATATCACAGACAGTACCCGTGAACTCCTGTCAAATGTCATGGATGCACGCCTTAACAACGTGATGAAGCGTCTTACATCAATTACACTTATCCTCGCTATACCGACCATGATATCAGGAATGTACGGAATGAACGTGGACGGGCGATGGATGCCACTTGCAGGTGCGGTGCATGGTTTTGGTATCATAATCCTTATCACCATTGTTGTCTGCATACTGCTCATATTGCTGCTTCATAAAAAGAAAATGCTCTGACCTGCGGGTCAGGGCTTTTTTTCGGAGCACTTAGCGAGGTATTTTCGAGCTTAGTGCGTGTTATGCAAGTTCGCTTGGCGAGGTTTTGTCGAGCCTAGCGTAACTTGTTGCATATTTAAGTGGACAAAATAGTTTTTTCTGCCGATAAAATATAAGGAGTGTTGTATTATATAATACAAAAAAATGTACATGAGTTTGTTGGAAAGGATTGAGTTATGGCTTGGTATGATGAAGCAGTTTTTTATCACATTTATCCCTTAGGACTGTCAGGAGCACCGGCTGATAATCATTATGAGAAACCTGTCCACAGATTAAATGATCTGACACCGTGGATCGGACATATACGAGATATTGGCTGTAATGCGCTGTATATTGGACCGCTCTTTGAATCGGGAAGTCACGGTTATGATACGACAGACTATAAAAAAGTTGATTCAAGGCTCGGAACAAATGAAGATCTGACAGAATGGGTAAAAAAATGTCATGAAGCCGGGATCAAAGTCATATTAGACGGTGTGTTTAACCATACCGGAAGGGATTTCTTTGCTTTTAAGGACATAAAAGAAAAGCGCGAGGGCTCCCAGTATCGTGACTGGTACTGTAATGTAAATTTCTACGGAAATAATTCATATAATGATGGATTCGGCTATGAAAACTGGGGCGGTTATGACCTTCTTGTAAAGCTTAACCAGAGAAATCCTGCTGTCATTGACTATATCTGCGATGTGATCAGATTCTGGGTCAGTGAGTTTGACATTGACGGAATCCGTCTCGATGCGGCGGATGTGCTGGACTTTGACTTCATGAAGACCCTGAGACGGGTAGCAAATGAGGTAAAGCCTGATTTCTGGCTCATGGGAGAAGTGATCCACGGTGATTATTCCAGATGGTGCAATAATGATACCCTGCATGCGGTAACAAACTACACCCTGCATAAAGCCCTTTATTCCGGACACAATGACCATAACTATTTTGAAATAGCTCATACTGTCAAGAGGCTCTATGATATGGCTGGACAGAATCCGCTTGGACTCAGGCTGTACAATTTTGTGGACAATCATGATGTAGAACGTATCGTGAATAAGCTCCAGAACAGGGCTCAGCTCACTCCTGTGCATATACTTACATATACTCTGCCCGGAGTTCCGTCTGTTTACTATGGCTCCGAGTTTGGCATAGAGGGAAAAAAGGAGCGGGGCTCTGATGCGTCACTTCGTCCTGCATTAAAGATAGAGGATTATAAAAATGCGCTGAAGGATAATACACTGACACAGCTCATAGCTGCATTGGGTAAGGTGCGTAAGGATGTGAAAGCCCTGTCCTACGGCGGGTATACGGAACTTTTACTTACAAACAGGCAGTATGCTTTCTCCAGAAAACTGGATGCAGAAAACGTGATCATCACAGTTAATAACGACGATAATCCTGCATGGATAAATGTTCCGGATGACGGGATCGGGACATATGTCGGCGCGTTGTCGGGAAAGACTGTTAATACAGAAAACGGGCGCTTAAATGTCGAGATCGGCTCATGCAGTGGTGAAATCTGGCTTCCGGTAAGAGATGGAGAAACAAAGTATAAGCCTGTTAAGAGCAATGTGATAAAGAATATCGAGAAAAAACAGAAAGAGCAGGCTAAGGCAGAAAAAGCAGAAAATACAGAAAAAGCAGAAAAGGCTGTAAAAGAAAAGAGTGAAAAGAAGCCGGCGAAGGGAAAGAAAGCATCTGAAAAAGATGAGAAAAAGGCAGATTCAGTAAAGATCCGTGAAGGAATCCCTTATGAGGAAATGACCATCGAGGAGCTCCAGGCTGCGATCCTTGCAAAAATGGCAAATAACGGACCTGTCACAGATCAGATGAAGCAGACTGTTTATGAAAACACTCATCATGGATCATTAATAAACTGGGTTAAGAGTTTTAGATAAAAAAAACGGATTTTTTGCCGAAATATTATCTAGACGTGGTTTATCACGAGCTTTTTTCACGGTAAGGGGAGTTTGATCCAGAGGGGACCGGATGAATACTGAGACATATAGTAATCTTAATAGAGAAGAATCAGCTTTTGATCGCTTAACCGGTCTTCCGGCGATGAACTATTTTTTGGAACTGGCGGACGAGGGCTTTAAGACCATGATCGAAAAGGCGGTAACTCCGTCTGTGCTTGCGTTCAATCTTAACGGTCTTAAGATGTTTAATCAAAAGTATGGTATTGAGGAAGGCAACAGGATACTTGTTGCCTTCGCTGATATCCTAAAAAAATACTTTACTCCGATGAACTGCTCACGTTTTGGCGAAGATCATTTCTATGTCTTTACGGACAGTGCAAATGTCGAGCTGGAGCTTTATCAGATTTTTGATGAATTAAGGTCATATAACAATGGTCAGAGTCTGCCTGTAAGAGTAGGTATCTATAAACCGGAGGGCTTTACGGATATAGTAAATGTCGGGCTTGCCTGTGACAGGGCGAGAACAGCGTGTGATATTGACCGTAAGACCTATGAGTCAAAATATACCTACTTTACCAGCCAGATGGAAAAGGCGGCAAAAGAGCGGGATTATATCGTAAACAGTATCGATAAGGCGATAGAGAACGGATATATAAAGACCTTCTATCAGCCAAAGATACGCACCATGACTGGCAATCTCTGCGGTGCAGAAGCCCTTGCAAGATGGGATGATCCTGAGTACGGTTTTTTGTCTCCGGGAAGCTTTATTCCGATACTTGAAGACAGTAATCTGACATATAAGCTTGACAGCTGTATCCTTGAACAGCTTGTTCAGGATATGAAAACCTATAAGGAAGCAGGATATGAGCTTGTTCCCGTATCCATCAACTTTTCTAGAACAGACTTCCTTATGACGGATCCTCTGCAGCTTCTGGAAAATATAGTTGAGAGATCAGGAATCGACAGGCAGTATTTTCGTATAGAGATCACAGAGTCTACGGTCATGGATGATCCTGTCCGTATGAAGAGCTATATCGACAAATTTCAAAATGCAGGATTTGTCGTTATAATGGACGATTTTGGAAGTGAGTACAGTTCGCTTGCGATGCTTCGTGAGTTTCATTTTGATGCCTTAAAGATCGATATGGAGTTCATGAAGAACTTTAACGAACGCAGCCGAAAAATCCTTAAAGCTATCGTAACAATGGCAAAGAGTCTCGGTATGTGCATCGTAGCGGAAGGTGTGGATAATGATGAACAGTTTAATTTCCTGAAATCTATTGGATGCGAGATAATCCAGGGATATTATTTTGCAAAACCAATGAAGCTTCAGGATCTGATAGATGATATTTCAGAGAAAAAGCTGAGACCCGAAGACGAGATCGATCGGGAGTTTTATGAGACCATCGGAAAAGAAAACCTGATCACTGATATGGCTACTTCTCTGCAATATTTTGACGGTAATAAATTCACGATACTGTACAGCAATGCAGAATACGAAAGGCTGATAGCTGTACAGGGTCTTACTGTGTCCAATGTCATGGATAAGACCACAAATACCATGGAAAAAGAGACGAGCAGAAGTTTCCGCAGAGTAGTCAGCGCTGCGATGGAGAGCGGAGAAACAGAAACTCTGCTTTTTTCCATGGGAGGTTTTGATTACCGCCTGGATATAAAGCTCATAGCCCAATGCAGTAAGGGATATATGTTCCGCATACATCTCTTTGAAGTGTCTTTTGACCGTACCATTCAGAAATCCATAAGACAGACGGGTGATTACAGCATCCAGATAAAGGATAATGAAGCTTCGATATGGAACTCCTTCGTAAATAATGTAAAATTCAAGATTTACTGGAAGGATGAACAGGGCCATTTCCTTGGGGCAAGTAAGGCTTTTTTGGAGTATTACAGATTTTCTTCCATAAAAGAAATAATAGGTCAGAGTTCTAAGGACCTGGGGATAACAGCTTATTTAAGCGAGGAAGAAGATGATGAATACTGGGTTCTTCACGGAGATATAATTTATAATTCGCCTGCGACAACGCTGGTAAACGGAATTTCGAGAAAAATAAGCGAGACGAAGATTCCTATAAAAAAGGGAAACAGAATCATCGGTTATATCGGATATTTCATTGATGTGGATGCGGAGCCCTCTATAGCCTCGGGAAAAAAAAATATTCTGCTGACGAATGATGAAGAAAAGCATGTCATCATGGATAATGCACTTTTATCATATGATGACATCATGAAGATCAGTCAGAATATGCCGATAGGAATTGCTGTTTTTAGGGCTGTTTTTAATAAATCCGAAAATAAAGTGATCGATGCGTCATATCTGTATGTAAATAATTATTACTGCAGGGCGGTACAAATTGAGAAAAAAGAACTCATTGGTAAAACTCTGAGTGATTTTGCTATCGATATGGCGGAGAAATGGCTTGGACAGGCTACGGATGCGTTGATAAATGATAAAGAGATATTTGATTCTAATTATGACGAGCAAATAGGGCACTGGGTTTCATATGTTATCGCAAAAACGCCGATACCGGACTGTTTCATAAAGGTAAGCATATACAGTGATATAGAGCATAAGGAAAAAGAAGAATTGAAACAGATCGTATCGGATGATGATTTTGTAATGCGCATAGTCAAAATGCTGAACATGGATGTGGATTATGTGCAGCTCATGAATCATATCCTGCGCGAGATAAATCATAAGATTCCGTGTGACCGCCTGTACATATTTGAATATGGCAACAGTGATAATCAGATTTATGAATGGAAAAAAGATGGTTTTCCGTCGGTAGAGTATACATTTGCTGATGATGGATCAGACGCTTATATTTCCATGACAAAGCTTCTGGATAACGAGACAACTATAAACATTTCAGATATAGAGGCTTTGAAATATAGAGATAATGCGCTTTACGAGGTTTTGAAAAGAGACGGGATAGAGAGACTTGTGGAAGTTCCGCTGTATCTTTCCGGAAAACTTCTGGGCTATATCGGCGTAGATAATTATGAGTCTGAAACAAGTGTAAATGTCAGAAAAATACTTGAATCTATCTCATTCTTTATAGCAATCAGGATGTCTAACCACCTGATTTCCCAAGAAAAGCAGGATGAAAGCGTTGAAAAGGATATCGCGAAAAGGAATTTCGCTGCAGAAGATGTCAGCATACGGTTAGCAAAGATTCTTAACGGTACAGCGTCATATAAACAGGTAATGAAACATGTCCTTTCGGAGATCGGAAAGACTACTCATTCGGAACGTGTTTACATCCTTGAGGTAAAAAAACAAAAAGTGCATTTTAAAATGGAATGGTGCGCTGATGGAGTTGAACCTATATTTAAGGATATTCCGCCTTTCTCGGTTGAAATAATGGAAAAGGCATGGGAAAAGATGTTTGTTTACGATAACTGTGTCGCAACAGAGAGTATCGAGATATTCAAGGGTGATAATGATCCCTTATATAATACTCTTTCTAAAAAAGGAATCTACAATCTGATACTTGCTCCGTTTTATCATAGAGGGGTACTCATCGGATATCTCGCTACCTGTAATCTGCACCAGGATGATTCGATCAATGCACAGCTGATGCTGGGAACGGTTTCGTACTTTATCGGTTCAAAGATAGTGGAGCACTCCTCTATAGTGACTGCAGAGCGTACGATGAGTGAACTGCAGAGAACAGAGGTAAATCTACGGCAGGGCGAAGCAGAATTAGAGAAGTCTAACCAGATCAGAGAAGAACAGGTTCAGATAATGCACTCGCTTTCAACGACATTTTTTACGATACATCTATTCGACCTGGTAAAGAATACAATTATCGAATATGCCTGTGATCCGCTGATAAAGCCATACTTAGACGCAAGCTCAGGCGTAAAAAATGCTGTGAGCAGTGCTATGAAAAATCTTGTCGCATCCGAATATCTGGATAACATGATGGAATTTATTGATTTTTCAACGTTAAAGGATCGGATGCGGAATAGAAACAGCATTACGCATGAATCTGTTGGTGTCCATATAGGGTGGTTCATCGCTACAATGACGGTCATTGAGCAGGACGATGAGGGTACACCGATCAAACTGCTATTCACGACCCAGTGCGTTGATGAACAGAAAAAGACGGAACAGAACCTCATGACAAAGGCAATGACGGATGAACTGACAACTCTTTACAACCGCCGCGCTTATGAGGAAGACCTGAAGGTTTATCACACAAAGCCATATGAGGATAACTTTATATTTATCTCTATGGATGTAAACCGCTTGAAATACGTTAATGACAATATAGGTCATGCTGCGGGTGATGAGCTCTTAAAGGGTGCGTCTGAATGTATGCTGAAGAGCTTTGGCTTAAAGGGAAAGATCTATCGAATCGGCGGTGATGAATTTACTGCCATCATATATGCGGATGTACTTGAGATGAAAGTGCTGGAGGACCGTTTCAACGAATATGTTAAGAGTTGGGATGGAAAGCTTGTACATCAATTAAGTATATCCTACGGCTATGTGACTATTGATGATATTAATGGACTTTCTATCGAAGAGGTCACAAAGCTCGCAGATAAGCGGATGTACGATGACAAGGCACGGTTCTACATTGAGAGCGGTCTTGAAAGACGTAGAAGATAAAAGCGGAATAGAGAACAATATAAAAGCAGAGGACTTCTCATAATGAGAAAAATCCTCTGCTTTTACGCTTACCCAAGCCTTACTACACTTTGATATACGAAAAATGTTTCCGGAGTCCACGTTGTGAGAAAGTCACGCACGTCTGATGATACGTGCAATGGTATCACGGGCTTTTCTGCCTTCCGGAATACTAAATAGCGGATAATCGTGATTCATGCCTGTCCCGACTATAAGATCTGCATCCACGCCTTCTTTCAGCATTTTTAGCTGCAGATTCAGTTCTATCGGATAAAATGCTTCTCTGGAACCAACGAAGATAGTTGTTTTTCCAAGCCCTTTCATGTCGCCGCGAATAGGGGATACATGGGGGTCAGCGCGGTTTTCGTCACCGCCTGCCCAGCGCGTTACCAGAGGTAAGCACCCCGAAGTATTGATAAACGGGCATACCTTCTCATATTCGCGGAGTTCTTTTGCGTTTTCTTCGGTATATAAAGATTCAACATATGGTGATATGAGTATCAGCTCATCAGGCTGCGGAAAATCCAATTTAACAAGGTCTTCAGCAATAGCAAGAGCAATACCACCTCCTGAGCTGTCGCCCGCCAGGACTACTCTGCATGGACGGTTTTTTGACACTGTTTCCATATAGAGCTCAGTGATAGCAGGAAATGTATCATGATAATCGTGGAAGGGCAGAAGCGGATATAATGGAGCGATAACCCTTGCATCGGTTTTAGCGACAATACTGTCTAAAAACTGCCAGTGCTGTTTCGATGGCTGCTCGCAGTTACCTCCTCCGTGGATATAAAAGAAGATTGTGTCGGAAGGACTGCTTTCATTCAGGTAAAATACCTGCATGCCGTGTTCAAATTTTTCTGAAACAGAGCAGTTAAAATGCAGGTTTTGCGGAATCCTGTAAGGTATCTCACCGACAGCCTCATATTCCTTCATACGGGCTTCAAATTCTTCTGCATTTCCCTTGAAACGCATGCGTGTCGGCAGGATCCAGAGTATCCGCTCAAGGATCGTTGCACGCAGGGATCTATGATAATAAAAATGTGAAAACAGAAAATCTGCAAAAATCAGACCTATAACAGCAAGAAAAGCATAAATTATCTTTCTAAGCACCGGTAATTCCCCCATTTAAGCAATTTACTACAATATATATCGTGTATTTTTTAATAAGACTTAATCGGGAGAATATGTTGATTTAAATACAAAAATCCCCCGGATGAACGAATCAATCCGGGGGATCACACATGATTTACAAAAGAATGTCGCTTATAGGCTTATTAAGCGATCAGGAATTTGTCAGCGAGAGCAGCTGCTCTTTCCATACCCTGAGTATTTTCGATATCGCCCTCGGTTTTTACACCGGGAACCATGATCTCATCTACGATATGGCAGTCCATAAACTCCATGGACTTACGGAAAGAATACTCAAATCCGCGCATTGCATTTGCATCGTCTTCTTCACAGCAAGTGATAAGAGCACATTTCTTTCCTGTAAAGCTCTTTCCTGCTGCCTTAAATGCGTGGAAATGATCCATAACAGCTTTCATCTGTGACGGTATGGAATACCAGTAAACAGGAGCAGCCATAACGATTCCGTCTGCATCCATGATATCCTTAGCAAGTTCATTGAATTTCTCTTCAACTGCACATGCTGAACCGTTCTTAAAGCAATCATTGCAAGCATAGCATCCTGCCATGCTGAGTCTTACTGCATCATATCTTTTAACTTCGATCTCGCGTGCTCTTGCTGCGCGGTCAAAGCAATCTGCCATTAATTTGGAATTTCCGTCCTTTCTGGGACTTCCTGTAATTAGAACAACCTTCTTCATAAAACCTCCGGTCTTTGTATACATCTCTTACGCTCAAACAGTTAAAAAGTATATCACAGAAATTGTATACAAAAAGTTCTAAATAAAATACACGGATAAAAATTCCATAAACAGATTATTTTATTTTTAGAATTACTTCTTTGAAGCAGTAACTGCCTGAACAACCTGACGGGCAATGGACATTTCCTCATCAGTGGGTACAACAAATACCTTTACCTTCGAATCCGGTCCGGAGATAGTTGCTGTTCCGCGGACCTCGTCATTTGCCTTTTCATCAAAGGTTATACCGAATCCGCCGAGTCTCTCGCAGATGAGCTTGCGGACAAGCCAGCTGTTCTCACCTACGCCTGCTGTAAATGTGATGGCATCGATACCGCCCATTACTGCAAAATAGGAACCGATGTACTTAGTGATCGCGTATGCGAGACGATTGAGAGCACGTTTAGCATTTTCGTTGCCCTTAACATATTCTGCGGTGAGGTCACGAACATCGGATGAAAGGTAGTCAGAAAGGCCATAGAGACCTGACTTATTATTAAGGATGTCCATTACTTCCTGAACAGACTTATTTTCCTGCTTTGCGATGTACTTAACGATCTCAGGATCGATTCCGCCGGAACGTGTTCCCATGAGTACGCCTGCGAGAGGAGTGAAGCCCATGGATGTATCTACAGATTTACCACCCTTAACAGCAGTGATGGATGTTCCGTTACCGATATGACATGTAACGATCTTTGTCTCCTCGATAGGTCTGTTGAGGAGCTTTGCAGTCTCGTGAGCTACGTACTCATGGCTCATACCGTGGAATCCATAACGGCGGATTCGCTCGTTCTTATAGTACTCATACGGAATTCCGTAGAGATAAGCCTCTTCAGGCATAGTCTGATGGAAGGAAGTATCAAATGCACCGACCATGATCGTATCAGGCATATATTTCATACATGCACGGATTCCGAGCAGATTTACAGGATTGTGAATCGGTGCAAGATCTGCACACTTCTCGATCTCTTTTATAGCGGCATCATCGAGAACAACGGCATGGCTGAACTTATCACCGCCGTGTACGATACGATGTCCTACAGCGTCGATCTCATCAAGGCTCTTTACCACACCTGTTTCTGGATCGGTAAGTGCGCTGACAAGGATATTAACAGCTTCATAGTGATCCTTGATAAAAATGTCTTTTTCATATTTCTCACCGGATGTAGGGTTGTAAACAAAATGACCGCCCTCTCCGCCGATTCTCTCAAAAAGTCCCTTTACGATAACAGTTTCGTTTTCTGTCTCAATAAGACGGAACTTAAGTGAAGAACTGCCACAGTTAATGACTAATACCTTCATGTGAAACCTCCCATACAGAATAATACAACTTAATTTTTGTATTGTGCATTTCGCATAATATACCTTATACCATATCCATGTTACCATGGATAATTCGTATTGTCATTGTTTATTCTACTGTAACAGATTTTGCAAGATTTCTCGGCTGGTCAGGATCGACACCTTTGCCTGTTGATGTATAGTAAGCGAGCATCTGGCAGATAACGATTACTTCAAAAACAGTAAATTCATCCGGCACGTCCGGTATGTGGAAATGAACATCACAGATTGACGGATCGGTAACTTCCGGATCTTTACTTATAAGGATCACGTAAGCACCACGCGCTTCTGTTTCACGGATATTTGAGATAACCTTGCTGTAAACACTGCTCTGTGTAGCAATGGCGATGACAGGAACGCCTTCCTCCACAAGAGATATGGTTCCGTGCTTCAGTTCACCTGCAGCGTATGCTTCAGCGTGGATATAGGAGATTTCCTTGAGCTTCAGTGAGCCCTCCATTGCGATCTGATAGTCGAGACCGCGTCCGATGAAGAAAGCATCTGTTGCGTTTACCATTCTCTTTGTGAGTCCGGCAACCCTGTCTTCGTAGCCGAGCATAGTCTTTATCATGTTCGGTACAGTCTTAAGGGTCTCGATAAACTCTTTAGCTCTGGGTTCAGAAGCCTTTCCTGAAACAAGTCCGAGCTTTATGGCGATGAGATAGAAAGCTGCAACCTGAGAAGTATAAGCCTTTGTAGATGCAACAGCGATCTCCGGACCTGCATGTGTATAGAGCACGTAATTACTCTCGCGGGCGATAGAAGAGCCCTTTACATTAACGATAGAAAGAGTTTTTTTCGTATATTCGCTTGCAAGGCGGAGAGCAGCAAGTGTATCAATGGTCTCACCGGACTGTGAACATACGATAACGAGAGAGTTTTCGTTAAGGACCGGACGCTCATATCTGAACTCAGATGCTACTGCACAGGTCGTAGGTATGCCGAAACGGTTTCTGATCATCTGGGCGCCGACCATTCCTGCATAGAGAGCAGTACCGCAGGCGATAACAGTGATATCTGATACATTTTCAAAAAGAGAATCATCGATTCCGTCGACGGTGAAATCCGGCAGAGAATCCTTTATACGCGGTGCTATGGTGTTTTCTATAGCAAGAGGCTGTTCGTGTATCTCTTTCAGCATGAAGTGAGGATAGCCCTCTTTCTGGGCTGCGTTTACATCCCAGTCAACTGTGAGGTATTCCGGTGTGACCTTATTTCCATCGAGATCCTCGAGCTCGATACCGTCATCAGCAAGAGTGAGCAGGTGATACTCAGGTACTACAAAGTAGTCCTTTGAAAAATCGATGAATGCTGTAAGGTCTGATGCTATAAATGATCCTGCATTTTCTGTAAAAGTCGCAACCATGGGGCTGACATTACGGATAGCATAGACTTTGCCGGGCTTTTCACGGAAAAGTACGCAGAATGCAAAAGAACCCTTCATTTCCTTCACAGCAGCCTTCAGGGCTTTCTTAGGATCATTAAGCTCGTCATATTTTTTATTGATAAGAGCAGCTGCAACCTCAGTATCAGTCTGTGATTTAAGCTGAGGTGCAAGATTATACTTTTCAGTAAGTTCTTTATAATTTTCGATGATACCGTTATGGATCAGCGCAACTCGTCCAACTCTGTGTGGATGAGCATTTGTGGTAGAAACACCGCCGTGGGTCGCCCATCTTGTATGTCCGATACCGCAGTGGCTCTCGTTATCATCATCGCAGACAGCTCTGAGATCGCTTACCTTTCCGGCAGTCTTCCTGATAGAAATGTGATTGCTGTCATCTCTGAAATATGCAATACCGGCACTGTCATATCCTCGGTATTCCAGTCTCTGCAGACCGTTAAGAAGAATATCCTGTACATGATGAGAACCAGTAAATCCAATAATTCCGCACATTTTGATCAACCTCCATGTTTGAATGATGTCATAAACATCCGAATTTCTGCGGATAATTACCGCAGGACAGAAAAACCAATTTAGTGTATTGTACCTTAAATTGATACGGATTGCTACGCGTGAAGATAAACGGCATATATGAATAATTGTGCATAAAGTTTACAATTTTATACTTTCATATATTTAAAAGAAATGTTAAATTAAAGGGCGTATGTGACTGTTCACGCGAAATCATATAAACAGTAACTGTGGCATACACCAAGAATAAGGATAAGGATAAGGAGTTTTACATACGTGAAGAAAAAGCTTAAAGTAAATCTTACTGACGAAAAGCGTATAAAAGATTTTTTCTCTCTGAACGCGAAGACAGAGTGCGACATTGATGTTGTAAATGAGCACAGTTATGTAGATGGTAAATCCCTTCTCGGGGTAATGTCCCTGAACCTTGCCAAGCCGCTCAGTATTTTTGTACACGGCGAGGATGATGAGATACAGCAGCTTGTTGGTGAATACGAAAATAATGGTCTGCTTTTTGAGTAATTAACCATTACAGTGGGAATAGATTATGGAAAATGACGTCAGAATCCGAAAGGCAGATGTTTCTGATACTGAGGAACTCCTTCGGATCTACGATTATTATGTACAAAAAACTGCGATCACATTTGAGTATGATACACCTTCTCCTGAGGAGTTTTCTGACCGCATCACAGATATTTTGAAGAAATATCCGTATATCGCGGCGGAAAAGGATGGAAAGATCGTGGGATATGCCTATGTTCACAGCTTTGGCGGAAGAATGGCGTATGACTGTTCTGCGGAAACAACGATCTATCTCGATCCTGAGCTCAGAAAATCCGGGCTCGGAAAGCGTCTGTACGCTGCAATCGAGGATATTACATCAAGACAGGGAATCCTTAATCTATATGCATGTATCGCAGTTCCCCATGGAGATGAGGATCGGTATCTGACCCGTAACAGTGCGGATTTTCATGAGCACTTAGGTTACCGTCTTACAGGTACTTTTTATAAATGCGGTAATAAATTCGGAAATTGGTACGATATGGTCTGGATGGAAAAAATGATCGGAAAGCACGATGGTTCAAGCGTGCCCCCGATCATCCCGTTTAACCAGGTTCTCCCGGATATTGATTTTAGTAAATATTAAATACTTTCTTTCATGCCTTTGTGGCCGATTTTTTCGCTGAGAGGAACAACTACTACTTTGTAGCGCATCTTCTGACACCAGATTTTTTGAATATCTGTGTCGGACAGATGCTCGAAAAGCGTCCTGCTGTATTCAAAGTGGAATCTCTCCAGAAAATCCTCCATGAAGGCTTCTTTTTGTCTTTCAGTCATATTTTCTTTTGAAATGATGGAGCGGATCTTTCCGTCCTGCATGACTATCTGGGTCTTGACTATGCCAAGAGATAGCAGTTCGTCCTCATACTCCT
This sequence comes from Lachnospiraceae bacterium, assembly GCA_900168235.1. Classification (GTDB taxonomy): domain Bacteria; phylum Bacillota; class Clostridia; order Lachnospirales; family Lachnospiraceae; genus NK4A144. Next base: position 73,193 of record FUZG01000009.1, read on the forward strand.
GTTTCACCGTTCCGGACAGTTCTGCAAGACTGACGCTGTCATTTTCGTCTGCAATGCCGTCAATATAGTATCCCTCGATGCTTTCTTCCACGAACTCGGTTTCAACATCACTTCGGATCATTCCCTGAAGCCCGGATTCCACCAGCTGATCATACATAGCTTCTAAAAAGAGATTTCCGGCATCATTACGGGACTCTGCTTCGATAAGGTAGTGCACGATCTCGGCCTGTTCCACGTCAGAAACGCTCTGATCATACGTCAGACATTCTTCATATTCTTTCCAGCTGACCATGTATTTATTCATATGTATCGCCTCCCTGCGCAAAACATACATGAGCATTCCTACTATATTTTTCGCATGGCTTAGGGGCTTTCAACAGATGAAAAGGTGGTCTGATTTTAGGACAATTCTCAAGTAATCTGTTTGTGCTGTTTTCCGAATTTTTCCGTTTGGGATTTTTTTTAGAACAATGGAATAGCCATCTGCCGTATTAATGTGTTATAAGGAGCTTTCATTCTGCTGAAAGAGATAAGTGCCGCAGCTCTGTACAGTATTTTGTACGTGAAATTTTTTGCACAGTATTATTGTTAAAAAATTTGTATCCGATAAATAAGGTGTGAGGGTTATAAGTTGTTAATACACTGAATGGGGGGTGTATTAACCAAAAAGGAAGAGGCGTGAACTTCCTTTTTTTAGGCAAATGCGGGCATGGATCAACAAATTTAGATCCAGCCCGCATTTGTCAGTCTTTTGTGCAAAAATGCATAATGTGTGCAACTTTAGAAAAACACTTGCAATTTGGGTAAAGCAGGTGTATCATAATGACTCGTTGATGGGCTATCGCCAAGCGGTAAGGCAACGGACTCTGACTCCGTCACTCCGAAGGTTCGAATCCTTCTAGCCCAGCTATATTTAATCCCCGGTATTCAAGTGATACTGGGGATTTTTGTTTTCGGAGTACTTGGCGAGATATTTTCGAGTCTGGCATAATCTGTTAAGCAAAATAAAACCCGCGCAGGAACGATCATGTTCTGCGCGGGTTGTTTTTATGAAGCTTCAGTTTCTTCCTGCCATATCTCGCTGTTTTTCTTAATGAAAGGGCGGATCTCACCACCGGTCTTTCTCTTTTTCATATGATTCATTTCATAATCTTTCAGCGATTCCACAGCCTCTTTTGAAAGAGGGATAAGTGCGAGTACGTTAAATACGGTCATGAGACCGATACCAACATCACCAAGATCCCATACAAAAGTATATGCAGCCATACATCCGATAAAGAGATTTACGATAGCGATGAGCTTGTAAACTGTCTGCGATGTCCAGTTATCTCCGAATATGTAGGCAACGTTGCTTCTTGCATAGAAGAGGATACCGATAAATGTGGAGAAACAGAAAAACCAGAGGGTCAATGCTATAAAGATAACTCCGGCATTTCCAAAGTAATATTTCATAGCTGCCTGAAGGAGATCCATGCCTCCGAGACCGTTTGTAACTGTTTCAGGTACAATAAGCATCATGAATGCGGTGCAGCTGCATATCACGATAGTATCGATAAATACACCGAGAGCCTGGAGCAGACCTGACTTTACAGGATGATTTACATCTGCTGCAGCAGCCGCGCAGGGAGCAGAGCCGGAACCTGCTTCATTTGAGAAGAGTCCTCTCTTTACTCCGTTCATGAGTACTGTACCAAAAGCACCGGACGCTGCCTGTCGGATTCCGAATGCCTCATGGAAGATCCTTGAAAATACTGACGGAAGTGCGCCGATATTTGTGATGATCACGTAAACAGTCAGAAGGAAATAAAATGTTGCCATTATAGGAACGATAACATCAAGAACCTTGACTGATATGTTCTTTCTAAGAACGATAAATGCGCTTATCGCACAGAGAATAACAGCGGTTGCAATAGGCGGAACGTTAAATGCATTTTCAAATGCTGATGATACGGAGTTTCCGATAACCTGACTGATACCGCACCAGCAAAGGAGTCCTGATAATGCGAAGAGGACAGCGATCACGCTCTTTTTCTTCCTGCCCTTAAAGAGGCTGTGCAGATAATATGCCGGACCTCCGCGGTATCCGCCGTAGAGAGGATCCTTTTCTTTATAAATCTGTGAAAGTGTAGCCTCTACAAAAGCTGTGCCGGAACCGATCATAGCTGTGATCCACATCCAGAAAACAGCACCCGGACCGCCGGCTGACACAGCAGCCACAACTCCTACGAGATTACCCATTCCAACGCGTGTTGCAGTTGAAACAATGAGGGCTTCGATTCCTGAAAGAGCGTTTTCCTTTCCGTTGGCTGACTTTTTTTCTATTGAGAGACGGAGCATCTCAGGAAAAAGCCTGATAGGAAGAAACCTCGTGATGACGGTACAGAATATACCGGTCGGAATCAGAAGGATGACTATAAGAGATAAGCCCAGGGATGAACCTCCGGGAAGAGGGATCGTTACCAGATCGCCCCATAAAAGGTTGTAAACAAAAGATACTATATTCATTTTCAGACATTCCTAACTTGATGATATTTAATACGACGTTGATTAATTTTACTATTTGTCCGTGAGAATTTAAAGCGTTACGCTTTAACTTTTTAAAGTGGTCAAGAATGATCATGAAAGTTTAGCATTTATAAGGTTCGACCGACATGTGTATTTGGTACACGGACATTTTTCAACAAAATGTATTTTATATGTCTCATTACTATGCTGTGTATTTTTTATAAAAAATTTATATTGGTGGTCAGGTTGCACAAATAAAATATTTAAATGTATACAATTTGTTAGATTCTTGGGTTTTATGTATTTAAAATCAAATTCTTTATTGACATGAAAAATATTTTTGTTATTCTGTATGTCGATAGATACAATTCTGTTTCTACGTAGGCCTGCTGCAGAAATTTGGTTATTTACTGTGAAAAGCTCATCGGACAGGGCCGGCCATTGCCGAAGTGGTGTAATGCCACATATTGATCGAGTTAAAAGCTCAATTTTATAAGTTGGTTACTTCATAACCGGTGTTAAAAGCACACACTTGTGAAACGTTCAATAGGCAATCTGACAGAGACAGATCTGAAATGATTAAGGGAATGAGAACAGGCAGTGCTGCAATACGCGGTACTGCCTTTTTTGTTGCCGAATACAGGTGAACGTAAGTGCCGGAGTCGTCACCTGCATTTGGAGGGTAAGGGAATATGGATCTGGAAAAACAGAAACGAGCTCCAATTTATGATGCGCTGGAGCGTTTTAGAAAACTGCACGTAGTTCCATTTGATGTGCCGGGGCATAAAAGAGGACGGGGAAATCCGGAACTGGTGAATTTCCTCGGTTCCCAGTGTGTCGGGATAGACGTCAACTCTATGAAGCCGCTGGACAATCTGTGTCACCCTGTTTCTATCATTAAAGAGGCAGAGGAGCTGGCGGCTGATGCATTTGGAGCAGCCCACTCTTTCCTGATGGTAGGCGGAACAACATCTGCGGTTCAGGCGATGGTGCTTTCTGCCTGTAAAGCAGGAGACAAGATAATCCTTCCGAGAAATGTACATAAAAGTGCTATCAATGCACTGGTGCTCTGCGGTGCGACTCCGGTTTATATCGATCCGAAGGTTGATACGGAGCTGGGGATCCCTCTTGGAATGGAAGTTGCTGATGTAAAAAAGGCAATGGATGAAAATCCTGATGCAAAGGCAGTGCTGATCAACAATCCGACCTATTACGGTATCTGTTCTGATCTGCGGACCATTGTAAAAATGGCGCACGAGCATAACATGCTGGCTTTAGTGGATGAAGCTCACGGAACTCATTTTTACTTTAGCGATGAGCTTCCCTGCTCTGCGATGGAAGCAGAGGCTGATATGGCTTCCATCTCTATGCACAAATCCGGTGGAAGCCTGACTCAGAGCTCACTGCTCCTTCTTGGCAAAAATATGAACCCGGGATATGTGAGCCAGATCATAAATCTTACTCAGACTACCAGTGCGTCATATCTTTTGATGGCAAGCCTCGATCTGTCCCGCAGAAATCTCGCTCTCAGAGGTAAGGAATCCTTTGAGAAGGTTGCAAGGATGGCACAGTACGCGAGAGAAGAGATAAATGAGATCGGCGGTTACTATGCTTATGGAAAAGAGCTTATAAATGGCGGAAGCGTATATGATTTTGACGTGACAAAGCTTGCCGTACTGACTCACAGGATAGGACTCGCAGGTATCGAAGTTTACGACCTTCTCCGTGATGAATACGATATTCAGATGGAATTTGGTGATATCAGCAATATCCTTGCTTACATTTCCATCGGGGACTCTATTCAGGATATAGAAAGGCTTGTGGGAGCACTGTCTGATATTTACAGACTTTATTCAAAGCCTGAAAAGAAGCTGTTTTCTGCGGAATATATATCGCCTGAAGTCGTGACTACTCCTCAGACTGCTTTTTATGCAGAGAAGGAATCACTCCCGATAATGGAATGTGCCGGAAGGGTCTGTGCGGAGTCTGTTATGTGCTATCCCCCGGGAATACCGATCCTGGCGCCGGGCGAAGTCATTACAAAGGACATCATTGAATATATTAAATTTGCAAAAGAAAAAGGCTGCTCTATGCAGGGCCCGGAGAGTGATGATATCTCACGCCTCAATGTACTGAAGGAAGGAACCTACTGATATGGAATTTTGGTTTGAAGAGTTACACACAAATAATGTAAAGATGTCTATCAGAGTCGATAAACAGCTCTTCTCCGGGGAAAGCGAGTATCAGAGGATCGATGTTTTCCAGTCTCCTGAATTTGGACGGTTCCTCTGTTCAAACGGCAGTGTGATCTTTTCTGAGGCAGACGAGTTTGTTTACGATGAAATGATCGTGCACGTGCCTATGGCGGTGCATCCGGGCGTGAAAAAGGTCCTGGTCATCGGCGGAGGTGACGGCGGAGTAGCGAGAGAGCTTTCTTACTATGATGAGATCGAAGAGATCGATGTGGTCGAAGAGGATCAGCTTTTTATCGATGTCTGCAAGGAATGGTTTCCGGATAATGCCTGTGGTCTGAATGATCCCAGAGTAAAGATCTACAACGAAAACGGACTCAGATTTCTGCGCTCAAGGCATGATCAGTATGATCTCATAATTAACGACTGTACTGATCCGCTTGGACATACAGCAGGCATGTTTACAAAGGAATTTTACGGAAACTGCTACCGTGCACTTCATGATGACGGCATCATGGTCTACCAGCATGGAAGTCCGTTTTTTGATGAAGATGAGGATTCATGCCGTGCGATGCACAGAAAGGCATATAGAAGCTTCCCGATAAACCGTGTTTATCAGGCGCACATCCCTACATGCCCTGCGGGCTACTGGCTCTTTGGTTTTGCCAGCAAAAAATACCATCCGCTGAAAGACTTTAATAAACAGCGATGGAATGACAGAAATATAAAAACTTGGTATTACACAACAAATCTGCACTGCGGTTCATTTATGCTGCCGCGTTACGTAGAAGACCTTTTACGCGAGGAGGAAAATAAGATATGAGTAGAATTTTAGTTATCGGATGCGGTGGAGTAGCTCAGGTTGCTATCCAGAAATGCTGCCAGAACAGCGATATTTTTACAGAGCTCTGCATTGCGAGCAGGACTGTATCAAAGTGCGATGCACTGAAAGAAAAGCTTGAAGGAAAGACATCAACTGTCGTTACAACTGCTCAGGTTGACGCAGACCATGTTGAAGAGGTTAAGGCTCTTATCGAGTCCTACAAGCCTGATGTTGTGCTCAATGTAGCACTTCCTTATCAGGATCTGACTATCATGGAAGCCTGCCTTGCATGCGGTGTTCACTACATCGATACAGCAAATTACGAGCCGGAAGATACTGATGATCCGGAGTGGAGAAAGATTTATGAAAAGAGATGCAAGGATCTCGGTTTCTCCGCATATTTCGATTATTCATGGCAGTGGGCATACGACCAGAAATTTAAGGATGCAGGCCTCACAGCACTTCTCGGAACAGGCTTTGATCCCGGTGTAACAAGCGTATTCTCAGCATATGCCTTAAAGCATTATTTTGATGAGATCCACACGATCGATATCCTCGACTGCAACGGCGGTGATCACGGATATCCGTTCGCAACAAACTTTAATCCTGAGGTAAACCTTCGTGAAGTAAGCGCTCCCGGAAGCTATTGGGAAGACGGCCACTGGGTAGAAGTTCCTGCAATGTCCATTAAGCGCGAGTACAACTTCCCTGAAGTCGGCGAAAAGGATATGTATCTCCTTCATCATGAAGAGATCGAGGCACTTGCAAAGAACATCCCGGGTGTAAAGCGCATCCGATTCTTTATGACATTCGGACAGAGCTACCTTACACACATGAACTGCCTTGAAAATGTAGGTATGCTCTCAACTACTCCGATCGATTTCAATGGACAGAAAATTGTACCTATCCAGTTCCTGAAGGCGCTTCTTCCTGATCCTGCATCTCTGGGTCCGAGAACTGTGGGAAAGACAAACATCGGATGTATCTTTACAGGCGTAAAGGATGGTAAGGAAAAGACTATCTATATCTATAATGTCTGCGACCATCAGGAGTGCTATAAGGAGCTCGGAAGCCAGGCTATCAGCTATACAACAGGTGTTCCGGCAATGATCGGTTCTGCACTTGTGGCAAGCGGAGTATGGAATAAGCGCGGAGCGCTCACAACTGACGAGTTTGATCCGGATCCGTACATGGATATGCTGAATAAGTTCGGTCTTCCCTGGGTAGTTGAAGAGAACCCTGTGATCGTAGAGTAAGGTACAAAAATTTGAAAGCTACAGAACTTCAGACACCGGTATATCTGGTGGACGAAAAACGAATAGAGGAAAACCTGCGGATACTTCACGGAGTGGAAGAGAGGACCGGATGTCATATTCTTTTGGCGCAGAAAGCTTTCTCCATGTTCCGTATTTATCCGCTGATCTCAAAGTATATTTCAGGTGCTACTGCAAGCGGTCTTTTTGAGGCAAGGCTCGCGCAAGAGGAAATGCAGGGTGAGAATCATGTATTCTGCCCTGCATATACAACTGCTGAAATGCAGGAAATCTGCGGTATCTGCGACCACATCAGCTTTAATTCCATGAGACAGCTGGAGCTCCATCGTCCAATATGGGAAAAAGCCGGTGTCAGCGTAGGTATCCGTATAAATCCTGAGTTTTCGACACAGGATGGTCATGAGATCTATGACCCCTGTGCGCCCGGATCACGGCTCGGCGTCCTGAAAAAGGATCTGCCGCCACACCTTCCGAAAGGAGTTCAGGGAATACACTTCCATACCCTTTGCGAACAGGATGCAGAACCGCTTGCAGATACGGTGGCTTCTGTTGAGGAGAATTTCGGAAATTATCTAAATGAGGCAAAATGGGTAAATCTTGGGGGCGGACATCATATCACAAAGCCCGGATACAATATAGAACTTCTTGAAAAGACCATAAGGCATCTTCGTGATACTTATGATGTAGAGGTTTATCTGGAACCCGGGGAAGCTATAGCGTTAAACGCAGGCTATCTTTATACAAAGGTCATGGATATCGTTGAAAATACGCTTCCTATCCTGATACTTGATGCTTCTGCGGCATGTCATATGCCGGATGTGCTGGAAATGCCCTATAGACCGCCTCTTTTTAACGGCGGGGAACCGGGAGAAAAGGCTGTAACATGCAGGCTTGCATCCAGAACATGCCTTGCAGGTGATGTTATCGGGGATTACAGCTTTGATCGTATGCCTGAGATAGGTGATACACTGATATTTGAAGATATGGCGATCTACTCCATGGTCAAGAATAATACCTTTAACGGCATGCCTCTTCCTGATATCGCACTCATGCATGTTGACGGAAATTGTGAGGTAGTTAGACAATTTGGATATGATGACTTTAAGTGTCGTCTGTCCTGACTTGGTAAAGATATGGTTATAAAAAATCAGATTCCGTCTTCGGACGGATTTTATATGCCGGCGGAATATGCGCCTCATTATGGAACGCTTCTGATCTGGCCTGTACGTCCCGGAAGCTGGGGAAGGGATCCCAAAGAGGCACAGGATGCCTTTACAGAAATTGCCCGTGCACTTTCACCAAATGAAAAAGTCATATTTTTAGCGGATAAAGGGCATATTGAAGATGCAAAGGCGAAGCTTTCAGGCATCGCTGAGGTACTTCCTATCCCGTCAGATGACGCATGGGCAAGAGATGTGGGACCGACCTTTGTCACAAACGGCAGTGAGATACGCGGTATAAGCTGGAAGTTTAACGCATGGGGCGGTGAAGTGGACGGACTTTACGCTCACTGGGATCAGGATAATGAGGTGGCTGAGGCTTTCTGCAGTGCCTTTCATAAGGATATATATGACTTTGGCGATTTTGTTCTGGAAGGAGGCTCGATCCATTCAGACGGAGAGGGGACGCTCCTTGTAACAGAAGCGTGTCTTTTAAGCCCAGGCAGAAATCCCGGGCTTTCACGGGAGATGATCGAGAAACGTCTCAAGGACGCACTTGGTGTAGAAAAGATCCTGTGGCTCCCGAGCGGCATCTATAATGATGAAACAAATGAGCATGTAGATAATGTCTGTGCATTTATAAAGCCTGCGGAAGTGGTGCTCGCATGGACTGATGATGCTTCGGATCCCCAGTATGCTATGTCATGCGCAGATCTTGAATATTTGTCAAAGGTTACGGACGTGAAAGGCAGAAAGATCACGGTCCATAAGCTTCCTATCCCGGATCATCCTGTACGGGTGAGTGAGGATGACCTTCTGAAATATGAGTTTGAAGAGGGAGAGGATGTTCGTGATGCGGGTGAGCGTTTGGCGGCAAGCTATGTAAATTTCTATTTTGGAAATGATACTGTACTTGTGCCTCAGTTTGGCGGAGAAAATGCTGAAAGTGATGCCAGAGCAGTGGAAATACTGAAAAATCTCTGTCCTGACAGAAAAGTGATCGGAATTGATTCCAGAGCTATCCTTCTCGGAGGCGGAAATATACACTGCATTACCCAGCAGATACCGATGCCGTAATATTTTTTCATGAACGGTCTTACAGAAAGGAAAAATGTAATGAGTTCTGTTATGGTGGCAGCTATCCAGATGAGCTGCACAGAAAAACCTGAAGAGAATATAGCTAAGGCTGACGCACTTGTGAGACAGGCAGCAGCAAAGGGCGCAAAGATCGTACTTCTCCCGGAGCTTTTTGAAAGACCTTATTTTTGTCAGGAGAGGCGATATGAATATTATGAATATGCTTTGAGCGTGGAGGAAAATCCTGCGATACAGCATTTCAAAAAGACTGCTGCAGAACTGGATGTGGTCATTCCTGTGAGCTTTTATGAGAAAGACGGAACACGTCTTTTTAACAGCATTGCCATGATAGATGCAGATGGCACCCTGATGGGTGTTTACAGAAAGACGCACATTCCTGATGATCATTACTATCAGGAGAAATTTTACTTTACGCCCGGAAATACCGGATTTAAGGTATGGAAGACCCGATACGGAAATGTCGGCGTTGGCATTTGCTGGGATCAGTGGTTCCCGGAAACTGCCAGATGCATGGCGCTCCAGGGTGCGGATATACTGCTTTATCCGACTGCCATCGGAAGTGAACCTATACTTGATGTGGACAGCTCCTGCCACTGGCAGCGTGTGATGCAGGGACATGCGGCAGCAAATATCATTCCTGTAGTAGCAGCAAACCGCTATGGAACAGAGACTGTCGAGCCCTGCGAGGCTAACGGCGGACAGACATCAAGCCTCAGCTTCTACGGAACAAGCTTCATCACAGACGCAACAGGTGCGATCCTTGAGCAGGCAGGACGTGAAGAGGACGCTGTCCTCACGGCTGAGTTCGATCTTGATAAGATTCGTGAAGACCGTTTGGCATGGGGGCTTTTCCGTGACCGCAGACCGGAATGTTATAGAGAGATAGTAGAGTAATACTGCAAAATATAAAAAATAGGGATGTGCAAAACTTTGCACATCCCTTTATCGTTATGTTTTATAAAGCAGCGATCAGATCATCGACATCTTCATTTTTTGTAGCCCAGCTTGTAGCAATTCGCATTACTACGTGGTTTTCATCAAGATTTTCGATAAAGCCCAATTCCACATCTTTTGACAGCTTTTCTGCCTGCTCTTTATCCAGAGTGATAAAAATCTGGTTAGTAGGAGAGTGAAGTGTAAGGGTATATCCCTTATCGACCAGAGCCTTCTTTATCCTGTCTGCTGTTTCAATAGCATTTTTACCAATGTTTAAGTAAAGATCATCAGTAAAAAGTGTCTCAAACTGAATACCGTTAATAAATCCCTTTGCGATGAGAGCGCCGTGCTGTTTGATCATTGTGAACAGATGAGGAACAAAGTCGTGCTTCGGGATAACAACAGCCTCTCCGAATAAAGCACCGCATTTGGTTCCGCCGATGTAAAAAGCATTACAGAGAGCCGCGATATCGGGCAGAGTCACATCATTTTCGGGGCAGGCTAATGCATAGGCAAGTCGTGCTCCGTCAAGATAAAGAGGTATCTTGTACTCGTGGCAGATATGGCTCAGCTGCTTTAACTCATCGAGTGAATAGATCGTGCCGTATTCTGTGGGCTGTGAGATATATACCATACCGGGCATTACCATGTGGTCATGGTTTTCGTCGGAAAGGTAGCCTTTGATGCAGTTTTTAACGCTTTCAGCTGAGATCTTACCATCCTTATGAGGAAGGGTGAGTACTTTATGACCGCCGTATTCAATGGCGCCGGCTTCATGGACACTTACATGTCCGCTTTCTGCAGCGATGACACCCTGATATGGACGAAGGATCGAATCGATCATTGTGGCATTTGCCTGAGTTCCCCCGACAAGGAAAAATACATCTGCATCCGGAGCATTACATGCTTCGCGGACCTTGGATCTGGCGGATTCAGAAAAATCATCTGTGCCGTATCCTGAAGATTTCACCATGTTCATTTCTGCCAGTCTTTTTAGTATAAGCGGATGTGCACCTTCCATGTAATCGGATGTAAATGACAATTTTTTGTTAGCCACGATATCAGGTCTCCTTATTTTGATCATTTTCTATACAGGATACTATATTTATACGCCATAAACAATGACTCCCATTACCGCAGATAAAAGAATGAGCAGTATAGGTGACATTTTCTTTTTCAGGAGCTTTCGGGAACCGTAAAAAACCGTGAGCAGCAGTGCGGTCATGAGAACCGGACGGATATCGGCTGTGTCATTCATTAGCGGACGGATGCTTATTTTTAAGAGCATATAAAGTCCTGTTGCCAGAATGATTCCGATAATGCTCGGTGCCATTCCGTGAAAAACAGCAGACACATACTTATTCTTCGGAGCTTTTTCCATGAATATGATGGCAAGAATGATTATCGTAAACGCAGGAACCACTACTGCAATAGTAGTGAGGATGCCTCCTAATATCCCGGCGCGGCTGCAGCCTACATAAGTCGCGAGATTCACCATTATGGGACCCGGAGTGGATTCGCTTATGGCGACCATATTCATCAGAGCATCCTCGTCCATCCAGCCGTATTCCAGGACAATGTCCCTGATCATGGGAATCGCAGCGTAAGCTCCGCCGAAGGAAAATAATCCGACCTTTAAAAAGCCTATCAGCAAGTTAATGTAGATCATTTTTCCTCACCTTTCTTTCCGGAAGGTATCCCTGATACGGCAGAAACCACCAGACTGATAGCGGCGGCGGTCAACATGATCGCAATGGAAGAAATTCCCCATGAAAAAATGCTGTTCAGCATCATTGCCAGAAAAGAGCAGCACAGTATTACATATGCCAGAGTTGTCTTGTGCATTTTTTTGATCATATTTATGGACGCATCAAGGATCATTATTCCGACAGCAATGCGGATACCCTTAAAACCATTCATGATACCCTGAATCTCAAGAAAGCGTTCCAGAAAAACTGTGATCAGATAAATAATGATAAAAGACGGCGTGACAACTCCGAGAGTAGCGGCTATCGCACCGGCTGCGCCTCTTTGACGGTAACCGACAAAGGTCGCGCAGTTGATGGCGATAGGTCCGGGAGTGGATTCAGCGATGACCGTAACTTTCATCATTTCATTATGCGTGATCCATTTTTTTTGTTCCACGCAGATATTTTCGATCAGGGAGATCATGGCGTATCCGCCGCCGAATGTGAATAAACCTATTTTTGCGAATGTAAAAAATAATGTCACTAGCATAGATCAGTGATGACATCCTCCGTGGCCGCAGGAATGGCCTTCGCCATGCTCATGTTCGTGGTGGCTGCAGTTTGCTTCACTTCCTGCATCAAGTGTTCCGTTTATAAAAGCTTCGATAACGTCATCGACATTTCCGCTTGCACCGGCATAAAGCTTGATTCCGGCTTCGATAAGTGCCATCTGAGCACCGCCGCCGATACCGCCGCAGATGAGGGCATCAACTTCTGCAATATTCAGGATACCTGCAAGTGCACCGCAGCCCTCGCCATTTGTACCGATGATCTGGGAATTAGTGATCTTTCCGTCTTCGATATCATAAACCTTGAACTGCTCTGTTCTTCCGAAGTGTCCGAATACCTGTCCGTTATCATAAGTGATAGCAACTCTCATTGTTTTGTCTCCTTTTACATTCATATCAACGTTAAACTGGTTTCTTTCTCTGTCAATTTCTATGTTGCCTCCGGCGATACTGAGTCTTTTCCCCTCGACGATGGCCCCGACAAGTTTCTTTCGTGCACTTTCGTATATGGCAGTCACTGTGGTTCGTGCGACGCCCATTCTTGCGGCACAGGTTTCCTGTGTCAGTCCCTCGTGATCAAGGAGTTTTAATGTTTCAAATTCGTCCAGCGTCAGCATTACAGTTTCTAAATTTTCAGTGCTGACATCTTCCGGGACGAAGCTGTAATAATCCGGAAAACAGCATATCTTTCTGCGTTTTGGGATTCTTGGCATGATAACCTCCAAAGTGAAATTGACATAAGTCAGTTTGAGTATAATGCATTTCTGACTTATGTCAATATTTCGCGCATGTGGTTTGTGATATATTTAGAAGAGTAGGGTTGATCTATAGCCGTATTTTAATACGGCTATGATGAAAGATCATGTGTGATCAGTGATTTGAGTGAGAGGTTGTCAAATGAGGATTATTAATCTTATTGAAAATACTGAAGGAAAAATCGGTTGTCCTTGTGCACATGGATTGTCTTTTTATATTGAGACAGCAAAACACAAGGCTTTACTTGATCTGGGACCGGACAGTCAAACACTTGAAAATGCCGAAAAACTCGGAATAGACCTTTCAAAAGTGGACATTGTGATTTTGAGCCATGGTCACTATGATCATTCCGGCGGGATAATTCCATTTTCAGAAATCAATTCAACAGCAGTAATATACATGCAGAAGACAGCAGGACGTGATTATTATTCTGATGACGGAGAGCGGCCGTACAGAGAGCGTTACAGATATATTGGAATCGATAAGGCAATCCTAAATCTACCGCAGATAAAATTTATCGATGGAGATCATGAAATCGATGATGAGCTTGAGCTCATAACCATCAAAAAACGGTCACATGAACTGCCATCCACAAACAGCAGACTTCTGATCAAGGAAAAAGACGGCTTTATCAGAGATGACTTTATACATGAGCATTTTCTCGTGGTAAAGGACAGCGGAAAAAGTATATTACTCTCGGGATGCGCACATAATGGCATACTCAGTATCCTCGATGCATATAGGGAAAAATACGCGCAAGACCCGGATGCGGTGATCAGTGGTTTTCACCTTATGAAAAAGCATGATTACACAAGCGAAGAAATGCGGGAAATAGAAGATATTGCTAATGAGTTGAAGAAATATGATACGCAGTTCATAACCTGCCATTGTACCGGGCTTCCGGCATATGAAGTCATGAAAAAGATAATGGGCGGGAAACTCCGATATGTTCATACCGGAGAAGAAGTGGAGCTGGATCATTGTAAGGATAGCCGTTGAAAAAGCGGAGAGCAGGTACGGCAAAAAATGACAATTTTCCGCATGATTATCGCAAAGTAATATGCATACCATTAGTTTATAATCTGATTTGGAGGTATGCAGTATGAAATGGGTAAGTACGTTTAAGTATCTAAAGATAGGATATGGTGAAGATATAGCGCAGGCAGATGATATTACGCAGAGGGTATCATTTGACAATAATGTAAATGCAGATAAGGTCAGGATACGATTTTCAAACCGTCACAGCAGGAATGAGCTCCGTATAGAGAAAGCTACTATAGGCAAAGCAGATTCTTCCTCGGATATCAGTGTTATTACACTTGATGGAAGTCAGACCATTAGTCTCGCACCGGGCAAGGAAAGGTTCAGTGATGAGATCGATTACAGGATTTCTGCCGGAGACCGGATTACTATAAATATTTACTATAAAGACAGGCAGTGCATGGATTCAATATGCTGTTTTTGGGCTGATGGCGGAACAGAGGTGGATTATTATGACGGCGATATGACAGAGCCGGATGCCCAAAATACAGGAGTATCCAAGGGCTCGCTGCCTGAGATCACGTCTCAGGTATTAAAAGAAGATGTGAATATCGGCATGATGAGGATGTTTTCCGGATTTGATGTGGTTCAGGCATATACCGGAGATGATACAGAGGTCATTGCGGCATTTGGTGATTCCATAACCCATATGTCTTTTTACACAAATGCTCTGCAGAAAAGATTGTACGAGGCTTATCCGGGTAAAGTGTCTCTTATAAATTGCGGTATAGGCGGAAATCGTCTTGTGGACGATGCGACCTTTGCAAAGACGCTGGGAAAGAGGCTGGTATTATTTGGAAATTCAGGAGTCAGAAGATTCGATGAGGATGTTTTTGAACTTGATCAGGTCCATGCAGTGATATCGCTTATCGGTATCAATGACATCATGCATCCGCTGTTCCTTGAGGAAAAAGAAGATCCTGTAAGTGTAGACGCGATCACTGAAGGATTGCAAAAAATTGTATCGTTTGCACATGACAGAGGTACAAAAATTTTCCTCGGAACGATCACGCCTTGCGGAAATGATGAGTATCCGAAGTGGTGGCTTCCAAAATTTGAAACTGTGAGACAGGCAGTAAATGAATGGATCAGACAGAGTGAGTGCTCAGACGGATTTTATGATTTTGATGCAGCTTTAAGAGATAATGATAAAAATGGATATTTGATTCCTGATTATGAAATAGGCGATGGTCTTCATCCGAATATCCCCGGTGGTAAAAAGATGGCAGATTTGGTCGATCTTAAAGCTGTCGTTGATTGACAAAACACATCTAAAAATGACAATTATGCAATCAAATAAAGAAAAGCCTCCCCTATGGTGATTGCGATATCCTTAAATCACCAAATGGGAGGTATTTTTTATGAAAAGAAAAATTGTAAGTTTACTTTTGACAGGGGTGCTCTCAGCATCTTTACTTGCAGGATGCGGTGCTAACGGCGGCGCGAAGGATGAATCGGGAAAAACAGCATCAGGAAAGAGCGGTGATGTCAGCATTTCTTTCTACACTACAGAAACCGGAAAGGATGACATGTATCAGGAACTCATTTCTGATTTTGAGAGCAAGAATCCAGGGATCAAGGTTGAGTACATCGCAGCAGGTGATGATCAGCTTCAGCAGTGGATGGCACTCTATGCAAGTAATGAAGGTCCAACTGTTTCACTGATGGATCCTATCAATATTTGGGAAAATCAGGAAAGAATGCGTCCGCTTTCAGGGGAAGCGATGCTTGAGAATGTTGAGGAAGCATCACTTTCTACTATGACTTTTAACGGAAAAGTGTACGCGGTTCCAATGTCGGCAGCCGGAATCGGACTTCTTTACAACAAGAAGGTCTGTGACGAGGCAGTTGGCGGCGATTTTGATCCAAGCACTATTAAGACCAGATCAGACCTTAAGGAACTTTTTGACAAGATAGAGGCGACAGGAGCTTCAGCTACATGTATCACGGGAGTGAACTGGTCGCTTGGTTCTCATTATCTCTGCCAGACCTACGGCGCAGCTATCGGTGATACAAAAGCTCGTGTAGACTATGTTAATTCCATCATCAGCGGCGAGACAAAAGAAATCAATAATGATGTATTTAACGGATTTATGGATACACTTGATTTGCTCGTTGAATATAACTACAACAAGAACGATCCGCTCGTAGGTGACGTTAACCTTGATGCTATGGCTCTTGCGGAAGGAAAGTGCGGAACATGGCTCATGGGTGACTGGGCATGGACATATATGGCGAATCTTGTACAGGATGGAGATGAGTTTGGACTGATGCCTGTTCCTCATAACGATGATCCGGGTGATATCACTAATCAGTATCTTCCTACATCTTATGCAAAGGGATACTGCGTAGATGCGAGCCAGAACAGCGAAGAACAGCAGCAGGCAGGACTTAAGTTCATCGAGTACATCACTTCAGACAGTCACTCACAGGAAGCTCAGGCGAAGAGAGCAGGACAGGCGCTTCCTTTCAAGAACTTTTCTGCAGAGATCGACAGTCCTCTCGGAAAGTCCACAGCTTCATATATTTCAGCAGGAAAAACCGTTGATTTTTATGGAACACCAAGCCTTTGCCCTTCTGATATCTGGTATGAGTGCGGTGCATATATGTGCGCATATATCACAGGGGCATGCGACAGAGAAAAACTCGCTTCAGATATAGACGCATATTGGGCAGCTCAGGATAAGAGAGAGTATTAAGATGCAGGGCAGAAAAAATTCTTTATCAAATGTGCTGGAGTTTTCGCTCTTTGGTCTGCCGTCCTTTGTCATCTGGTTTTCGGTTGTCATCATTCCGTTTATTTACGGGCTTTGGATCACATTTACAGATTGGAACGGACTGGCATTAGACATTCATTTTATAGGAATTGAAAACTACAGACATATTCTTACAGATGCAGCTTTTCTTGGGGCATTTGCAAAAACTGTTATATACGCGGTTTTTACGGTATTACTCAGTAACTTGATGGGATTTCTCCTTGCCCTTGTGGTAACAAGCGGTATCAAGGGTCAGAATCTGTTCAGAACCGGTTTCTTTACGCCTAATATCATAGGCGGAATTATTTTAGGATACATATGGAATTTTATTTTTTCTTTTGGGCTTACGAAGATCGGAGAAGCAGCAGGTATTTCATGGATGGAGACTTCATGGCTCACAAATCCTACCCGTGCGTTAATGGCGCTTATCATCGTAAGCGCATGGCAGATGAGCGGATATCTCATGGTCATATACATTGCAGGACTGACTGCAGTTCCGTCAGAACTCATGGAAGCTGCAAGTGTTGACGGCGCTACTGAGCGCCAGATCGTAACTCAAGTGAAGCTTCCAATGATCAGAGGAACTATTGCGATCTGTGTGTTCCTTTCGATTTCCAGATGCTTCATGTCCTTCGACACAAACCTGTCTCTTACAGCAGGCGGTCCGTATAAATCAACAGAGCTCATTGCCTACAAGATATATCAGACCGCATTTACCAGTATGAATTTTGGTGAAGGTCAGGCACAGGCGATCGTTCTGTTTGTTATCGTTGCAGTGATCTCTCTGTTTCAGGTTTACTACACAAGAAAAGGAAGGGTTGACGCATGAGATCGAAGAATAAGAGAAAATATACGCTGTTCATAGCAACAGTTATCGTACTCATACTGTTCATGGTGCCCTTTTACATGCTTGTGGTCAATTCCTTTAAGTCAACGGCAGAGTTTCTGAAGAATCCGTTTGCCCTTCCTCAGAGCTTAGTTTTAGATAATTTTTTCACTGCTGTTGAGAGGATGAATTTTGGGAAGTCACTTTTTAATACTGCATTTATTACTGTGACAGCAGTGGCTGTGAATATGATAGTGACTTCCATGACCGGATATTTATTTGCAAGGAAAAAATGGAAGGTGAATAAGATCATTTTCATAGCCTTCCTTGCGTCCATGGTCGCGCCTTTTCAGGTCTATATGATCCCTCTTGTAAGGATCTATGCAGGCTTACTGGGTTTTTCCAACAATCTCATGATGGTGGCATACGTTGCTGTGGGACTGAATGTTCCCTTTGCTGTATTTCTTTACTCAGGATTTGTCGAGGGAATACCGGTCGAACTTGATGAAGCAGCGCTTATAGACGGATGCGGTTTTACAAGGACATTTTTCTACATTATCATGCCCCTTTTAAAACCTATAATCATCACGGTCACAGTATTCGTTGCAATGGGTGTGTGGAACGATTTCCTGATGTCGAGTCTGTTCCTAACAAAAACTGAAACGAAGACTCTTGCTATTGCGATCAAGACTTTCCTTACCAATCATTCAGCGGAGTACGCTCCAATGATGGCAGGTCTTTTCCTTAGCGTGCTTCCGGTGCTGATATTCTATCTTATAGGACAGAAGTACATTATCGAAGGTGTAATTGCCGGAAGTGTAAAGGGATAATTGCAGTTTGAACAAAGAACAAAAAGCAGGACTGACCTTAAAATGGGTCAGTCCTGTTTGTTTTTTCGGTGTATTCTTTAAGAGAACAGTATTGCAGAAGGTTGGCAGAGAAAACATGACGCAAAAAGATTGAAATACTGAAATAATGACAATTATTGAGGGATAAATTATTGAAATAATGACAATTATTGATTATTGAACCTGTATAGTGATCACTATCTCAAATCAAAAGGCGATTGGCGTAAATAGACCCAACTTTTCGCAGGCGTTGTAGATACCGTTTTTATCTACATCATCGGTCACAAAGTCGGCGAGTTCCTTTAATTTGGGAACAGCATTTCCCATTGCAACTTTGGTCCAATCGTCAGTAAACATTGAAATATCGTTATCGGAATCACCAAATACTATTGCATCGCTATAATCTGCGTTAAAATGATCCATTACTTCTTTTATGCCTACAGCTTTGTAGGATGGTTCTATAAAAATATAGTTATTATGAAATCTGTAATGTGGAAGGCTTTTTAGTGATGACAGTGTTTGTTCTTCTTCGGGTGTACATGCCACGTATGCCTTATAAATGTTTTTGTAATTTGCAGGATCTAAGTTGCTGATTATTTTTTGGCTCATGTATTCGTCGTGGACTGCGTTATCAAATCGATTGTCCGGTACTGCTCTTGTATTAGAATTATCGATCTGTATTCCCCAGGGAAAGCCTTTTTCTTCACATTCTCTTATTAGAGCTACGACATTCTCCTTAGGTAAAGATTTTATCCCAACCAGAGTGTTATTGATCGTTACGCCATATCCGCCATCACTCACCATGTTTTCAAATCCCAAGTCGTGCATAATGTCGACGGCGAGAGCTTGCGCTCTTCCGGTTGCGATGCATAAAAAATGTCCGGCTTTTCTTAGCTTTTCCAATGCCAGCTTAGTCGATCCGGGGATATAAAAATTTTCATATCCGCCGGCAGCAAGTGTTCCATCTATATCAAAAAATAAATATCTTTTCTTATTCAGGACGATCACCTCAAATCATTTGTATAATCTACAGCGCTGTTTTTGCGTGATTGAATAATAACACATATTAAAACGAATAATAATGATCGATTGTGTTTGAATCTATTGATTTAGTGTTAAAATAATGTTGAATTAAACATTCAAAGATGAAAAGGGGCTTTAGATGAGCAAAGGAAACGAGATAAACAGCATAGCACGCCGAGAGCAGATCTATGATTTTATAAAAGAAGAAGGTACGGTAAATGTAAAGGAGTTATCTAAAAAATTTGATGTCTCTGATATGACAATAAGAAGAGACCTTCACATAATGGAAGAACAGGGGATACTGATAACTCATTATGGGGGTGCAACACTTAGACATCCAAATGCTGTCCATACATTTGATGTGCGGAAGGAAAGCTTTTATTCTGCAAAGGTTGCAATAGCACGCCGCGCCGCTGAACACATAAAGGAAAATGATGTGATCTATCTGGATCCCAGCACCACTGTCCTTTTAATGACCAGATATCTGCCGCCTGTACATCACACCATAGTGACCAGTTCGTTAGCTGTAATGCAGGAGTGCTCGCATAATCCTTATGTGACTTTATATATAGCACCGGGCAGATATCAATCAAATTATGGCGGTTCGATGGACACTGATACTATGGCATATCTTTCAAATTTTCACTTTGATACAGCCTTTCTTGGAACCGGTTTTATAGATACCGTCTATGGAGTTACAAGCACGGAAATTGACTGTGCTATAAAACAAGTGATAATGAAAAATTCTGAAGAGAATATTCTGCTGGTGGATCATTCTAAGTTTGGCTTACACGTCATGAAGAAATTCGCCGATATCAGGGACTTCAATACCATCATCACAGATGGCGATATTTCACCTGAAGATGAGCATAATATTCTAAAAGAAAAGGTTAAACTCAATATATGTAACCTGTAAATATTGCCGATGCGGCTGATAAAGGCATGAATCGGCTTATTATTTTCTTAAGAATTTCAAAAAAACAGCGAATGTAAATACCGGGCAAGCAGCAATTTAGGGCTGTTTGCCCATTTTTGTAAATTTGCGGCAAAAAAATGAACATACGCATTGTGATATAGTTAAAAGGTTATAAAAAAGAAGTACAAAAAACGGATAGTGAATTAATAAAGGAGTATTATGAAAAAAACAGTATTTATGATCACATTGGCGTCCCTGGCTTTATTTACCGGATGCGGCAATATACAGAAAGAGCAGACAGAAGACCATGATTTCGGTTTAGAAACAGTTGAGGAAACAGAAGAATCTGAAGAGATGACCACTGAGGATGCCGCTGAAGCGTCTGCTGTGGAACCTGATGAAAAGACAGATGAGGAAACTGATCGTATCTGGAGTAGTGAAAATTCAGAGAGCGTAACTGTAGACCTGGATTTTCCGCTGGAAGAAGGAAAACATGAATTATTTATTCCTGAATATTCAGATGAAGCTGAGATGGAATATAGAAAAGATGGTGAGACTATCAGCAAGATAGGTGAGAAACTTCCTTATGCAATCAAGGAGATCAAGGCCTGCGACTTCACATTCGATGGAGTGATCGATCTGATAATTGTCGGTACGGACGGATTCGATAACGAAAGATTCTGGCTTTACAGTGGTTGTGCACCTGAGTATGAAGGAGACAGTTTTAATTTCAGAGGCGAAGATGATATCAAGAAATCTGTTAATAGTGATCTGCCGGATGGATACAACGCAGAAAGTATTGAAAAATTCATCACAAATGGTGTTGAAAATGGAAGTATCAGTTCATACAGCGAGGCTTATAAGGCGGTGCTTCGCTGCGATGAGCTAAGAGGTGCAGATTACAGTTACAATCTGATCTACCTGAATGAGGATGAAGAACCTGAGCTTGTTGAAGATTCAGGAATGTTAAATGTGTATAGTTTTTCAAATGGAATAATAACCCGGCCGATGGTTAATTGCTCCTATGGAGTTGGCGGCTGTGTGTATTATGAATATGCGCCTTATAAGAACACTCTCAGGACCTTCGGCCATAGCATGGAAGAATACGGAAACACTTTATATACAATAAAAGACAATATGCTCACCTGCTTGTATAGTGACAGCACTCCTTATGAGTCTTCGGAAATCACCTATGAAAACTATACGGATGAGAAATTAACAGATAAAGAGCTGGAAGACAGGGTTAAGGAGCTTAATTCTTATACTTTTGAAGAACTGCATGGCGATTATACAAAAGAGGAGATATTGGCGAAGCTGTAACGTCATATAGTCGGAGCTACACTCTGTGCTGATGGTTTCAATAATAGTGACAAATGTCACTGTCAGAATAAGGGGACATTATGATAAAATTAGTTTAAAATATCGAAATTTAGTCTTCTCATGCGCAGGCGGCGGTTGCCGTTCTGACATATTCGGAGTTTTATCGTGGAATCATCAGCAGAGCACACATTTCAATTATGGCAGTGGATGGCTAATATAGTCATCCTGATATTTGTCGTGATCGTGGTGATCATATTTTGTCAGGATCACTCAAAGAGTCAGAAAGAACAGTCACTCCTTATCGGATGCAGTTACATGACTATGAATAACGAATTTTACCGGATCCTTAATGAGCAGATCAGTCATAAGGTCGAGGCAGAAAGGGACCGTATCATTCTGAGGGACCCTGCATTAAATGAAGAACGCCAGATAGAACAGATAAATGAAATGATAGATCAGGGAATAAATGCCCTGGTAGTGACGCCTGTTGATTCATCAAGTCTCACGGAAGTGCTTCAGAGAGCGAAGGATAACGGGATAAAAGTAGTTGTGGTCGATACAGATATCGATGACAAGTCCCTTGCTGACTGCACCATCGTCTCAGATAACTACAAGGCAGGATATATTGTAGGAAATTACTACCTTAAAGAACATAAAGACGGCAGAGTGGTAATTCTCACCCATGAAGAGACATCGTCCGGACGCGAACGGGTTCAGGGGTTTAAAGATGCGATCTCAACCAATAAAAATGTGAGGATCGTTGCTGAACTTGACTGTAAAGGACAGGTCGAGATCGCGCTTCCTGTTCTCAAGGGATATATTGACAACGGCGCCAGCTTTGACAGTGTTTTCTGTCTGAATGATCCTTCAGCAGTAGGAGCTGCGTCTGCTCTTGAGGAGTACGGTTTTTTGTATAAGACTGATGTCTATGGAGTTGACGGATCACCCGATGTGAAGGCTCTTATTGCGGAAGGAAAAATACGCGCAACAGCCCAGCAGTTCCCAACAAAGCTTGGAAACAGGGCGGCAGAAGCAGTATATGCGCTGTTAAAAGGAGAAGAGGTCAGTGATGATCGTGTATCCGTGAAACTTCTTACAAAAGATAATGTGGAGGATAATTATGTGGATCGCTGGCAGTGACGGAAGGTTACCTGATAATCAGATACTTGTCCGTATGCCGGAGTTCTTTATGAGGATCCTCCTCATGCTGAATTTTCTCATCATAATAACAATGTCTGCTTTTATGGTAAGAAGTCTTTTAGGAACAGTTCATTCCGGAGAAGCAGCAGCTTTTCTGGAAGCGGCAGGACATGTACCGATAGAAGCCGGAAAGATTCCGGTGATGGTTGTGATACTTTATTCATCTCTTGTGATCCTCACCACGGTAATATGCAACAATCACTGGGAGCTTTTTGCAAAGGCTTGCGGAGAATGTATCCTGGTGGCTGCGATAAGTGTGACCCTCGGGATGGGGTATACGGGAGCAATGTTTCTCGTCATCGCAGATGTGATCCGTTATAAAATAGACTGGAAAGAGCGAGCGCTCTACATCGTATCTGTTTCAATGCTGTACATAATTATGAACACTGAGATGGTCTGGAAGTCGCTTAACATCATCCCCGTTGATGTGTATTGGACCTATTACAGCATTGATTTCAGAGGGCTTCTCACGGCAGGTTTTTCAACGCTTAAACTCATAAATATATTTGTATTTATCTTCTATGTTGTAATAATCGCTCTCGCTCAGATGAGTGAAGCGGACAGGATATATTCTCTTAATCTGAAGCTTCAGGCGGCAAACAGCCAGCTTGAAAAATATGCGAAAGAATCAGCGCACAATGCGGAGATACAGGAACGAAACCGTCTCGCCCGTGAGATACATGACACGATCGGTCATTCACTTACGGGAATTGTAACCGGAATTGAAGCCAGCATCATGCTCATGGATATTGATGCCGGGGCAGCTAAGAAGCAGATGCAGGCAATCGAAGAAGTGGCAAGAGCCGGGATAACTGACGTTCGCCAATCAGTAAGAGCACTCAGACCCGATGTACTTGAAAATAATAAACTTGAAGATGCCTTGAAAAAAATTGTAAATGATATGAGGGCATCGACGGGGGTAGATATAAAGTATGAAAATCTCGCTCATCTTGAGGGTATGAGTGAAGATGAAGAAGACACGGTATATCGTATTTTTCAGGAAAGCATAACCAATTCTATAAGACACGGCAAGGCTACGCGGATAGAGTGCTTTATGAGACGGGAAGAGAATTACCTTCATATCACTATTTCCGATAATGGTATCGGATGCAAGGATGTGACACAGGGCTTTGGGCTCCATCACATGCAGGAGAGGCTGAATCTTCTTCAGGGTGAACTCAATTACTCAGGAGAAAACGGTTTTGTTGTTGATGTGAAGATCCCTGTCAGATGGGGAAAGGAAAAATGGAATGATTAAAATTCTTGTTGCAGATGATCAGGAGCTTATGCGTCAGAGCCTTACAGTCATCCTGAACAGTGTGCATGATTTTGAAGTTACAGAAAGTGTTGAGGACGGGCGTGAGGCAGTACGTTCAGTTCGTGCGAACAAACCGGATGTGATCCTTATGGACATCCGTATGCCCAATATGGACGGCGTAGTCGCAACCCAGATCATCAAGGAAAATTATCCTGATATAAAAATAATAATCCTTACAACCTTTGATGATGACGAATATGTTTTTAACGCGCTGAAATTTGGTGCCAGCGGATATCTCTTAAAAGGAATCTCTGTACAAGGGCTGGAAAAAGCCATCAGAAAAGTATACGCGGGAACAGCAATGATAAATGAAGATATAGCATCCCGTGTAGTGCGGCTTTTTTCCAAAATGGCGCAGTCCAACATTACAATACAGGTTGATGAGATGCAGACTAAGTCAATAAAAGAAAGTGAATGGCCTGTGATAAAGCTTGTTGGCTGCGGTCTTCCGAATAAGGAAATCGCAGCAAAACTCAATCTGTCGGAAGGAACTGTACGAAACACTTTGTCTTCCGTGCTTTCAAAGCTGGGACTCCGGGACAGGACGCAGCTCGCCATATGGGCAGTTCAGACCGGTGCAGTCAATCGTTAATTGAGTAATAACAAGTATGAATAAAGATAGAAAAAAAGGATTAAAGGGACGGATCCGTTTTGACGGGGGAAAAAGCCTCCCTGTTACAAGCTGGTTTCCGAAAGTTTTTCATGAGATCTTTTTTATGGAGCGGGAGGCCAGAGTCATCCTCTGTGTAGTGCTGTTCTTTCTGTCGCTTTTCATCCTGACTCTTGGAGAGGGCAGTTTCAGAAGGACTAGAAACAATCTCACAGTTGGTGTATTTTCCGGAAGCTATTGGGACGTCCAAAATGGAAATACATATAAGATAGTGGATGATGCCATCAAAGCATATGAGAAGAAATACCCGAATATAAAAGTCACATACGAGAGCGGTGTTATCAAGTCAGACTATACGGAATGGCTAAATGAGCGGATCATGAGCGGATCTATGCCGGACGTGGTATTTATCCTAGGTCAGGATTTCAGCTCCCTGGCAGAAATGGGTGCACTCAAAAATCTAAACGGTCTGGTTAATAAAGACAGATCATTTGATAAAGATGCTTATTTCAGCACAGCCTGGAAAGCGGGAGAGTATGAGGGAAAGCAGTATGCCCTTCCCTACGAATGTGCTCCCCAATTAATGTTTGTAAATAAAACTATCCTCGATAAAGAAGGAATCAGAATGCCTGAGGCAGGTTGGAACTGGTCGGATTTCTACAGAATATGCAGAAATGTGACAACTACCGGAGAATCGGCGGATGAGAAACAATATGGTGTTACGGGATATGATTGGAACTGTGCGTTTAACGCGAACGGTGTAGATTTTTTTGAACATGGAAATGAGTATGTTGACTTCTCTGTGCCGGGGGTTACAGAATCATTGGAATTGATCGAGAAGTTAAACGAACTTAACCATGGCTATAAAGTGTCCGAAGCAGACTTTTCTGAAGGTAATGTAGTGTTTCAGCCGATGCCATTTTCTCAGTACAGAGCATATAAATCCCAGGAACTTCATATCAAGAAGTACTCCGGATTTGAATGGGACTGCCTTACCATGCCTGCAGGTCCTAATGGTGACAACGTATCGGAGCTGGATACACTCTGCATTGGAATGAGTGCCGGAACAAATATGCAAGCTGAAGCATGGAGCTTTATGAAGCTTATTTCTTCTGATCCCGATATACAGAAAGAAATTCTGGAATATTCGGATGGTCTTTCTGTGGTAAGAGATGTAACCCTTTCCGATGAAGCAAGTCACATGATCGTCGGATCATCAAAAGGAACATTCAACATGATGATGCTGGAAAAAGCTACTGATAATTCTGTTGTTGCTCCCAGATTCCGCGGATGCAGTGAAGTGAAGGAACAGGTTGATCTGGCTGTCCGTTCTATTCTCGAAGGGGAAGCCAATATTGAGACAGAGCAGATCATCTGGAACCGTGAAATAAATAATTATCTTCAGACATTGAATTAAAGGGATTACCCCGGGAGTGAAATACTCCCGGGTTTTTTAGTTTCGGAAGAATTTCCGCATATGACAAATGTCATACGGACTTGTGATATTTGTCAGCGAAACCCATGACAATCGTTAGG
Organism: Lachnospiraceae bacterium; assembly: GCA_900168235.1. Lineage (GTDB taxonomy): Bacteria > Bacillota > Clostridia > Lachnospirales > Lachnospiraceae > NK4A144. The sequence goes on from FUZG01000009.1 coordinate 99,588, forward strand.
TGTGTCAAAGCCGCATTTTCCCTATAATTCAAATCATCACAGAGATGTGCAGAAAATTGACTAACGTAGTGACTGAAGTAATTGAGAGAAAAGGGGAAAGGAGGAAAAATAATGAGATATGTATTACTTGTAAGCCATGGTGAATTTGCACCGGGACTTCACAAGGCTCTGGAAATGCTCGCAGGAGAAAGAGACGATCTGCTGTCCATAAGCCTTAAGAACGGAATGGGACAGGATGAATTTAAGGTAAAAGTTAAAGAATTGCTCTCTGCGCTTGATCCTGAGGATGAACTTATTGTCTTTGCAGATATAATCGGTGGTTCACCCCTTACCACAACTGCAGATGTTGTCGCAGAGCTTGGTATGCTCGGCAGGACAAAAATGTTCGGTGGAATGAATCTTCCGCTGGTACTTACCACTTTGGTGGAAGACGACGGTGTAAATGAAGAGATCATCGAGAATGCAAAAGAGCAGATAAAGGAATTTCGCGTATCTGTGGAATCCGATGATGATGAGATCTAAGTATTTTTGAAATGATATCAGTTTTGGAGGATAGCAATGTCAGTATCATTTGTAAGAGTAGACGACCGTATGATCCATGGTCAGACTGTAACGCGCTGGGCACTTGAGTACCCTTGCGACGGACTGATCGCAGTAAACGATGCAGCTGCAAACAATGCAGTGCTCAAGGCTGCGTATAAGAGCGCCAGCGACAAGAAAACATTCGTATGGACTATGGAACACTTCAAGGAAAAGTGCCAGAAGGTTCTTGAGTCAGATACAAAATATTTCCTTATCACAAAGAATCCTGTTGATATGGCAAAGATCCTTGTAGAGCAGGGCTTCAAGCCTTCAGATGTAAAGACCGTTATCATCGGACCCTGCAATGACCGCCCCGGCGCAACAAAGCTTGGTAATAACCAGTCGATCACACAGGAAGAGGCTGAAGCACTTGAAAAGATCATGCAGGCCGGATACGAAGTTGAATTTGCACTTCTTAAGGAAGAAGCGATCGGAAACTGGAAGAAATTCCGCGGACAGTTTGGTTTCAACTAAAGAGACGGGAGAGAGAAAAAAATGACAATCAGTTGGTTACAGGCAATCATACTTGGCCTTTTCGCCTGCCTGTCCAGTATGCCTGGACTCGGAGGCACATCCTTTGGTAACTATACACTCGGAAGACCGCTCATCGGTGGTCTCGTATGCGGTATCGTACTCGGTGATATCCCTACAGGTATCATGGTTGGTACAGCCATGCAGATCGTTTATATCGCACTCGTAACACCGGGCGGAACAGTATCCGCTGACGTACGTGCGGTATCCTACATCGGTATCCCGCTTGCGATGCTTGCACTTAAGAGCTATGGCCTTGAAGCAGGAAGCGCAGACGGAATCGCCCTTGCAACATCCTTCGGAACAATGGTAGGTACTGTCGGAACAGTTCTTTTCTACGGAACAGCTACAATGAACCTGGCATGGCAGCACATTGGATGGAATTTCGTTGATAAGAGAGAGTACGATAAACTCTACATTGTAGATATGGTCCTGCCCTGGATATCACACATCGTATTTTCCATGATCCCTACAGTAGTAATGTGTAAGCTCGGAGCACCGGTCGTAGAAGCAATCAAGGCATACCTTCCTATGGATGGTATCCCGATGAAGACCCTCTTCACAGTAGGCGCACTTCTTCCCTGTGTCGGAATTGCGATCCTCTTAAAGCAGATCGTAAGGAGCGTACTGGATTTTGTTCCGTACCTTATGGGATTCACACTTGCAGCATCTCTTGGACTGAACCTTGTATCTGCTACTGTTGTAGCTGCAATGTTCTCAATCGTGATATTCCAGCTCAAGATGCTCAGACTTCAGCAGACAAAGGTAGCTGCAGCAGGACCGGCGGCGGTCGGCGCAGATGATGACGAGGAGGATATCTGATAATGGCACAGGAAAAAAAGATTTCAAAACAGGCATTAAGCAAATCCTTTCATAACTGGTACTATGGAAATCTTACCTGTTTCTCTCAGGAGCATATGCAGACATTCGGTTACCTCTGCTCCATGCTTCCTATCACAAAGGAACTTTATAAAGATGATCCGGACAAGATGGCGGAGGCTATGGATACCTACCGTGCATTCTTCAATACAGAGCCTCAGCTCGGTGCGGTTATCGTAGGTGTAACAGCAGGTCTTGAGGAAGCAAGAGCAAATGGTCAGGAAGACGTAGATGCAGAGACGATAAACGGTCTCCGTGCAGGTCTTATGGGTCCTATCGCCGGAATCGGTGACTCACTTGTAGTTGGTACAGTTATACCTATTCTTCTCGGTATAGCACTCGGTATGTCTACAGGCGGAAATCCGCTTGGAGCGATTTTCTACATCATCGCATGGAACCTCTTCGCATACTTCGGAATGAAGTTCCTGTACTTCAAGGGTTATGAGATGGGTACAAAGGCTGTAGAAGTTCTCGTAGGTGATGTTGGTGAAGCTATCAGAACATCAGTCACGACCCTCGGCGGAATAGTCATAGGTGCGGTAACGGCATCATGGGTAAGTGTAAAAACAAGCTTCCAGCTCTTAAACAGCGCAGGTGAGCCCTACATGATCCTTCAGGAAAAAATTGATTCCGTATTCCCGGGACTTCTGACAGTTATCTTCGTAATCTTTTGCTGGTACATGATGGCAAAGAAAAAGGTTACACCGATCCGCGTAATGCTGCTTCTCGTAGTTATCGCATTTGTCGGCGTACTTATCGGATTCTTCAATCCGGGTCTGTCTTACTAAATCAATATCAGACAGGAAACAGAGTGCGAACAAAAAGTTGTGCATAATCTGTTCCTGTCTGTAACATTTTAGAGCTAAAGTGAAAGGATTGGAAAAAGTGGAAATGACAAAAAGATCAGTGCTCCTTGATGAAGCATCAAAGCAGATGAAAGCGCTGAAAACCATAGGACACTGGCGCAGCATTGCAGTGATGATATCTGCAATAGGTATAATGCTCACCTATACAGGATTTGCCTCCCGTCAGGTGAACATCATAGCTGCAGTACCGGGCATCATACTTCTGATCCTTTCAGCTCTTTCAGCTATGGTAATGACTATAGGTATCAGATCAGGCCGTATGAATGTGGAAAAGATCCTTGCAGCTGCGGAGGCTGCCGCAAATTAACAAGAAAAGTATCGCATAAAATCACGGTGGGCAGTCCTTTCCGAGCATAAAGCTAAGGAAGACTTTGATCAGATAAAATAACGTTTCAATCCGACGAAATGTATTATAAACTCAAACTTCGCAGTTATAAAACTGCGTTCGAACCTGGTGAGTACTTTTTAATGTGCGATGTTTAAGTTACTTATTGTATTCCCTGAGTCCATAGTAGTAAAACTTTTTAATCCTTTCTTTAAGTGATTCAGGTTTGATTACTATTGCATCCCGTCCAAAACGCTTGAAGTATTCTTCCAACTGAAGCTCTGGCCAGTCAAAGAAGTACAGATCGCCCTCTATTTTTGAGACAATAGGTCTGTTTTTCGTTATGGCTTTGAATTTTCTAACTCCATATTTGTTGAGACGAACAACAGCCTGTACTGTTAGTGACACTGAATGAGGGCTCCGGATAGCTTTTTCCCGGAGCTCTTTTTGTATTTCAGGATCGATCGGAAAAGTGTCTGCGGTTACAAATACGCTTCGGAGTCTTGAGATTCTAAAAGTTCGGGGCTTTCTTGAATTTCGGTCCATGCATATCAGATAGTTGCACTGTTCTTCTTTGGAGGGCGCAATAACGTAAGGCTCCACTAAATAGGAAAGGTCATCTCCTGATGTCGTATTGGTAAATGAAAGAATCTTATGTTCTTTAAGCGCTCTGGTAATGTCCTCATAAGTGTCGTTGAAGATGATAGCTTCCCTTTCGCTCCTTGGAATGGACAGATAAGAATTAAACATATCTTTAAGGTACTGTGAAAGCGAAGTGTCTTTCAGCAGGTTGTTTTCGATGATCTTGATGATTTCATAAGAAGATCCGCTGACGGTAAGTGTCACAGCGCTGCTTTTACCACTCTGAAATAGGTCGTTCTTAATATAAGTGCGTACGATCTTGTCAGCGAGCCTCGCTGCGTCCCTATCTGAAATGCTTGTAATGCTTGTCAGGTCCTGAAGAATATTCGCCATAAGTTTTTCACTGTCATGGCGGTACCGGTCAAAATAGTTGACGATGAGAGTCTTAAGAAAAGCGTTTAGATTCACGGATTCATTTTTTTTCGTGAATTCAAACAGCTCGGCATCATTTATAAGTCTTGATTTCATATCTTCAGAAAGATAAATTTTATACTTTTCAGTCATGCAGCACCTCAAATTGGGGATACGAAAAACATAGAATATAACGGATATAATATATAAATTAGATTATATTGGGGTTGCTTATATAAGTCAAACTGCATCTTTCTATCTCCAAATGTCCGCGTTAATATAAGATCACAACAAAGATACATGCAGCAATAATCATTGGATCCGTTGATAGGTTATTGTGGTAAGACCCAGGCATTGCGGGGTAAGAGCCCGCGGCGGACGAAACTGTATCTTGGAACTGATGGATTCCACAGATCTGTCAGCTCAAGCAAAGAAAGATAATCAAATAGATACGAACAGCAAATATAATCTACGATTAGCTCATTGAGAAGCACCTGGCTCATAACCAGGCAAGTGGAGGGTTTGAATCCCTCTATCGAAAAAGGAATGTATCTAGTGATTATCTTTCTGCAGAGGAGGATAAATTGATGTTAGATTTCTTAAAGAATGAAGCAAACATGACATATACAGAGAATGGGGCATTATCATTCGCCTCCACCAAATCAGATTGTCTGGATTTATTCGCCGCAATAGGAGCGCTCAGAAACGCATCTGATGAAGATATAATAGGCAGATTTGTTAAGGCGTATGCAGAGGATGCAGATCTTGCCATGAAAACTTTATTTTTCGCAAGAGATATCAGAGGCGGACTGGGAGAGAGACGAGTATTTAAGGTAATACTTGCGTACCTTGCAGATGCAGAACCTGAATCTGTTAAAAAGAATATTGAGAATGTGGCGGAGTATGGAAGATTTGATGATCTTCTTGCACTTATCGGCACACCTGCAGAAAAAGAGGTAATGGCTTATATAAAAAAGACATTACGAGCTGATATGAAGGCCGTATCTGAATCTGAATCTGAGGCAAAAGTATCGCTTTTAGCGAAATGGCTTCCTTCAGTGAATACAAGTAATAAGGATGCTGTAAGAACCGCCAGAAAGATAGCGAAGGCTATGTGTATGACAGAGGCTCAGTACAGGAAAACACTGTCAGCCCTTCGTTCTCAGATAAAGATCATCGAAAACAATCTCAGGGAAAGAGATTATTCTTTTGACTATGAAAAGCAGCCTTCAAAAGCTCTTTATAAATACAGACAAGCTTTTCTAAGAAACGATGGTCAAAGATATAACGCATTTTTAGCAAAGTCCGAGACGGAACCGTCGGTGATGCATACAGCAGCTCTTACACCTTACGATGTAATTGCACCTATCCTTGGCAGGACAACATTTACAAATGATGAGAGACGTGCAATAAATGCCACATGGAATGCACTTGAAAATTATGCAGGTGCTGAGAATTCTCTTGTAGTGGTTGATGGTTCCGGATCTATGTACTGGGGAAACACTCCGCTTCCCGCAGCAGTAGCGCAGTCTCTTGGAATATACTTTGCTGAGAGAAACACAGGTGCTTTTCGCAATCATTTCATAACCTTTTCAAATCGTCCGAGGCTTATAGAAATCAAAGGAAAGGACATAGTAGAAAAAGTACGTTACTGCATGAGCTTCAATGAATGCAGCAACACGGATATCGAAAAAACATTGAATCTGATCCTCATGACTGCTGTGTTTAATAAGCTTACACAGGCTGATATGCCGGAGAAGCTTTATATTATTTCTGATATGGAATTCGACTGTTGTGCAGGAGGCGCAGACGTAACAAACTTTGAGCATGCCAAAAAAGAGTATGCAAGATATGGCTACAGACTTCCACAGATAGTTTTCTGGAACGTTGATAGCCGTAATCTTCAGCAGCCTGTCAGAATGAATGATAAAGGCGTGGCACTTGTTTCAGGCTGCAGTCCGCATATTTTTTCGATGTTAAAAGAGGGCAACCTGGAGCCATATAAGTTTATGATGAGCATCCTTTCATCTGCACGATACGAAAGGATCGCGGCTTAAGATGAATGGCTGGCAGAATGAAGCTGCCAGCCGGGGATGGAAGGATATTTTATGAATACGATTGAGATAAAAGGAAAAGTAAATACAGCTCTCTGCTATGCAAAGGTAGTGGAGGATGAGGCGATAGAGCAGATACGAAGGATGTGTGATTATCCCATGACAGAAGGATCCAGAATCAGGATCATGCCGGATGTTCATGCGGGAAAGGGATGTACGATCGGAACAACAATGACTATCACGGACAAGGCAGTTCCAAATGTTGTTGGTGTTGATATAGGATGCGGTATGTATACTGTGAATCTTGGAAAGCAGAATATCGATCTTGAGAAGTTTGATATGTCTGCTTTCAGTATTCCTTCGGGTAGAGAGGTTTGGCAGGGTAGAATTGAGAAGTTTGATCTGACAGAGCTCCGCTGTTACAGAGATCTGAAAGATATTAAGCGCCTTGGAAAATCCCTGGGAACTCTTGGAGGCGGTAATCACTTTATTGAGATAGACAGAGCTGCAGATGGAACCCAGTATCTTGTCATCCATTCAGGTTCTCGTAACCTCGGTAAGCAGGTATCTGAGCTATATCAGGCACTGGCGGTCGACCTTGATAAAGGAATAGGGGAATATCTGGAGGAAAGGGACGAATTGATAAGAACCTATAAGGAGCAGGGAAGACGCACTGAGATACAGGAAGCATTAAAAGAGCTTTACAGGAAGAAGTATCATACGGGACCAATGACAATGCCGGAAGATCTGTGTTACCTGTCTGGTAAGTATCTTGAGGATTATCTTCACGATGTTGAGATATGTCAGCGTTTTGCCAGGAGGAACCGGGAGAAAATGGCGGAGATACTATTGGATAAGAATGGTCTTTCTGCAGGAGAGTCTTTTCATACGATCCATAACTACATCGATACCGATGAGATGATCCTGAGAAAAGGTTCTATAGCAGCTCACAAGGGCGAGAAGGTTCTGATTCCGATTAACATGAAAGACGGCTCTGTTCTTGCTGTTGGCAAGGGAAATCCGGAATGGAACTATTCAGCTCCTCATGGTGCGGGCAGGATTATGTCCAGATCAACCGCTAAGAATAAGCTTTCTATGGATGAGTACAAGGAGTCTATGAAGGGAATTTATACCTCATCTGTATGCGAGGCCACATTAGATGAGGCTCCTATGGCATACAAGTCACTTGAAGATATTATCGATGTTATCAAGGAATCCGTGGATATTATTGATGTGATGAAACCCATATATAATTTCAAGGCAACACATTAGAGGAGTTCAAATTATAACTGCATGTTGAGGCACCGGATCTATCCGTCAGGCATATCCAAATCTGCGTAAGCAGTTCTTTGATCAGTTCCCGATTGGAAAGATGGCATCTGCGGTCATTACATACATTGATGAAAATGGAAATGTATTCTGCAATCTCAATGGACAGCAGATTGACTGTGTATGCCAGTATCCTCCGTTCGGAACTGAGCCTGATGTTCATAAAAAGAGCAGATATAACTATATAAGATCTTTAACAGATAGATGTTGAAGTCGGGGATGGACCCGGCTATATTTATGAGACAGACTATAAATATGCGAGGTGATACTGTGACAGACATTACACTTGTTCCGCTGGCCATCCATGACCGGGAGCAATTCATTCTGGATAATTAGGAAGCGTTCAACTATGGAGCTCTGGAAGAATTCGGTCAGCGAGATGATCATTTTGAAGAAGATGGCGAGATCATTTCTGGGCAGAAGGATATTATGTTAGCACAGTAGGCTTAAATGAGGCCACCATAAAGATTGATAATAGCCCGGATTAGTGTATTATATAATTGTATTTATAAAAGAAGGTGAGATGCTTCAGTATGAGATACAGCAGAGTTAATAAAAAATCTGAATATCTTTTGGGGACCTCGATCTTATTATATTAGTTTCTATAATAATTATTTGCCGTGGTCTAAAAACCATGGCTTTTTTTATTCCTCATAGATATTCATACAAGAACAATTTACTAATGTCATGAGTATTTGGGAGGAAAAAATGATCTAACTTAGAAAAATTACAGAAGAAAATTTTATTGATGCATTTAACTTTAGACTTGCACCCGGACAGGAGGAATCTTATGGCTGATAAAGTGGCTGTCATAACAGGCGGAGGGCATGGGATCGGGAAGGCGATCGCTGATGCTTTCAGAGCTGATGGAGTAGATGTTCATATCATAGATATCAGGTCTGGTGACTGGTTTGTCGGAGATGTAGCAAACAAAGAGACACTGGAGGCTTTTGTTGAAAGTGTTATTAATAAATCCGGGCATGTGGATTATTTGATAAATAATACTCCTCCTGTAATGAAGGGAATCGATGAGTGCAGTTATGAGGAATTCCAGTATGCGCTGTCGGTAGGCGTTACAGTACCATTTTATCTGACGAAGCTTTTTAAGTCATATTTTGCAGAAGGTGCCTGTGTAATAAACATCTCATCTTCAAGAGACCGTATGAGTCAGCCTCAGACAGAGAGCTACACTGCAGCAAAGGGAGGGATATCGGCACTTACCCATGCGCTGGCTATCAGTTTGGCAGGGAAGGTGCGTGTGAACAGCATATCTCCCGGATGGATAAACACTGAGGATGAGGTGATCGATGGAGTTGATGCATCTCAGCAGCCTGTGGGAAGAGTGGGAAAGCCTGAAGATATCGCAGAAATGGTGATGTTCCTGTGTTCCGACAAGGCAAGCTTCATTACCGGAGAGAACATCTGCATAGATGGTGGAATGACTAAATTGATGATATATCATGGCGAAAATGGATGGACATATGATGAAACTATATAGTTTCAAAGGACGGGAGAAGAGGGGCCGAGATTTATCGTTTATAAATTGAAATAAAAAATGATCGTGTCCAAGAGAAGATGAAAGGATTTTGTAATGGTTAAAAATATTGTCAGAGATCCGATGTTTCTGCAACAGAAGTCTCTTCCTGCAACGGAGGCAGACAAGCAGGTGATCGAGGATCTTCTCGATACATTGAAGGCAAATCAGGACAGATGCGTGGGAATGGCGGCTAATATGATCGGAGTTAAGAAGCGGATCATAGTTGTGGCTATGGGACCGTTTATGTTTCCTATGGTAAATCCGGTCATTACAAAGAAGACTGGTGAGTATCAGACAGAGGAAAGCTGCCTTTCGCTGAGCGGAGTAAGGCCGTGTACCCGTTATAAGGAAATCGAGGTCGATTATCTTGACCGGGATTTCAAGCCGCAGCATGGGAAATACAGTGGCTTTACGGCTCAGATAATCCAGCACGAGGTGGATCATTTTGATGGGATATTGATCTAGAAGTGGTATGCATGACAATGGCATTTATAGCAAACTTTTAGAGGAATTTTTTGGGGAAAGGAGACTGTTCGAATGGACAAATAAGAATTAAACATATCTTTAAGGTACATGGTGCGGGCAGGATTATGTCCAGATCAACCGCTAAGAATAAGCTTTCTTAAAATCCGTGTGAAACAGACCTGAATCAATGTGATGATGGTCTGTTTTTTTATGTTGATTTATCATGGAAAAAAAATAATTATGTGCAAAAATATGTATTTGGATGGAATATTTTATGTGGTTGACAGATGCATATTGAGCCATGATGTGAGAAGATTAATAATGAAAGGGTGCGCCATACGAGTATGATATTGAGAGCTTACAAAAAAGAAGATGCTGCCATTATATGCAGCTGGATCAAGTCAGAGGATGAGCTTTATAAGTGGTCAGCAGACATATTTAATAAATATCCATTGTTTGAAGATGACATAAATGATAATTACTCTAGTCAGACCGCAGGCGGTAGATTTTTTCCGATGACTGCTGTCAGCGATGAGGGAAAAGTTATCGGACATTTTATAATCCGCTATCCTCGAAAAGATGATAACAGCACTGTTCGATTTGGCTTTGTCATCGTCGATCCGGAATACAGGGGTAAAGGAAACGGAAGCGTAATGCTTAGAACAGGAATCCGATATGTCACAGACAATATGGACGCAGAACGAGTAGAGTTAGGTGTATTTGAGAATAATGAAGCAGCCAGACATTGTTATGAAGCGGTTGGCTTCAAAGAATATGATCACAGGACCTGCGAGCTTCCGATCGGAATATGGAACTGTATTGATATGCAAATCACACCAAAAACCTGAAACAAGTTGAAAATACCGTTACTTATAATGTTACTGTTCACTCGCTTACAGCTCGCTCCAGTAACGGATTTTGCCCATCGCCTCTGGCGATGGGCAAAATCCAATGGCTCGCCTTCGTTATTGGGGCATAACTGCGCAGCGTAGTGCGCAGTTTGCCTCTGAACAGTAACCTTATAATCTCTTTTTTAAAGCAAATGAAATATTTATTTGTGATAATATGCAGATAAGTGATATGCTTGGAATATAAAGTATATTATGTACATATTTTTGTGAGTTAATCTGGTTTGTCTGCAGGTTGAATTTTTGCTGTCAAGTAACGTAAAAGCAACTTACAAAAAGGAGATAATGAGTATGTGGGAAATTGACTATGATGAGGCTGCATCAATTTGGATCGATAAGGAAAAGAAGTCTGTCCATATGGAGAAAGATGCACTCAAAGAAAAGATTGACGAGTATATAAAACTGCATAACACAGGTGCGCTCGCTGTGTCGGTCGGAGATTTTGTAAGGTGCACTCCGATCGAATATAACTATGTTGATAACTGCGTTTACCTTTTTTCAGAAGGCGGATTAAAATTCAGAGCACTTAAGCACAATAAGCATGTTGCATTTGCAATTTACGAGCCCTATGGAGGCTTTCAGCATCTCAAGAGTCTTCAGATCATGGGAACAGCCAGCATGGTTGAACCATTCACAGACGAGTATCTGAAGATAATGAAGGTTAAAAAGATTCCTGTTGAAACAATGAAAAAGCTCTCTCAACCAATGAACCTTATAAAGATCGTTCCTGAGAATTATGACTATCTGGATTCTGATCTTAAATCAGAAGGATTTGGAAGCAGACAGCATTTGGGAGTAGAGAGCGAAGAATAAGGAATCTGTAAATTGATGATACCTAAACCATGAGAAACAGACCGGAATCAGTGCGATGAAGGTCTGTTTTTTTATGGATTCCGACAAGAAGAAGCAGGGAGTAAAACAGATTATAGAGATCATTTTTCATATCATTAGTAAGTTCATTACATCCGTATGCTATAATTAATATTTAGCAGTACTACAGTGAGCTACAGAAATCATGTCTTTTGGAGCTGCTGCAAGGTTTGTATGAACGGGGAATATATTATGGCTTACAATTTGAGTGATGTTCTAATTAGATTGGGAGAATCTATTAGTGTTGTCTATCTGATCGATTTAGAGGAAAAACGGTATTCTACGCTTAAGGATAATAAACATTTTCATGATGCCTTCGGAAGCGAGGGATTATATATTGATCTGATGAATGGTTTCTTTGAGAGATCTGTTGACAGCAAAGTCTCAAAAGACACACCCTATGGTCGTTTTTCCATACTCGAAAATGATTATACAGGGGATTTGGCTAAAATTGCCCGAATGGAGTTTGCCGGCAGCTATATCTATGTTTCGATTACTACATGTGAACTTGATAACAGATATAAAGCCATTCTGATCACTGAAATATCAGAGAAGCATTACAATAATGAAATAAATATTGATCAAAAAATCAATGCTTTACGATCAGCATATCTCTTCTCAATGAATGTTGATCTGCTTGAAGATAATTGTGAAAGCATGAGTATGTCGGAAATAGATGTTACTCCGGCAAATTCGCCCAAAATGCAGTATTCTGTCTGGAGAACGATGATACTTGATATGTTTCTTCCGGAAGACAGAGCATTATTTAATAAAATAACCGATCCGGAATATCTGAAGCATAATCTTAGCTATCAAAAATCAAAATCTATTGATATGCAGATGAAAAATCTTGAAGGCGTATTCATCTGGGTAAAATTAATCTTTCACAGAATCAATACGGGAAATGATGATGATTTCAAAATGTTGTTTATGGTAGAGGATATTCATGACAGTCATACGCGTCTTGTTGAGGATCTGAATAAATTTGAATTTAAGGCAAAGCATGATGATCTTACCGGACTTCTGTGTCGTGATGCAATCGATTCAGAGATTAATGCCAGGGTCAAAAAATGCAGATCAGAAGACAAACCGATTACACTTCTTATGTTTGATATTGACTATTTCAAACAGGTAAATGATAATTTCGGACACTCTACGGGAGATGTTGTTCTTAAGGGTATATCTGACCTGGCAAATAAGCAGATTGCTGAGTGCGGAGGCATTCTGGGAAGATGGGGCGGAGAAGAATTTATCGGTGTTTTTGAGGATGCCGATAAAGAAAAGGTAAAAGATATTGCAGAAGGTGTCCGTAATACCGTTGCGGAGCATAATTTTGAGAATGTCGGAAAAGTGACAATAAGTATAGGTGTATCTAAAGTAAATGCACATGATACAGTTGAAACGGCATTTGAAAGAATTGATGCAGCGTTGTACAAAGCTAAAAACGAAGGCAGAAACAGAGTCTGCGTGTCATAGATGAATATAGTGTTGCAGTAGCCCGCATTGCTCTTAAATATACGGATATTCCAATATATTATCTTGATGAAAAAATGTCATGGTTCTTAAATGATCATGATAGATTACACAAGGCTGAAGATTTCCCTGAAAAGGACAGCACTGTACTCAGGATAACTCCAAATGTCTTTAATATGGGATATTCCAAGCGCGATTGGACAACAGTATGTTCTTTATCGGCATTTCAGAACATATTCTTCTGGCAGTATTATACTTCCGCATCAATTCCAAACCGGATGATGCAACTGAAGAGAACACGATCACAATATCTAATCTTTCGACATTTATAACAACATGGTACTGCTATCAATTCCCGGCTAATTTTGATGAAAGCATACTGGATGACAAGTTTGCAGGCGAAATGAGGGAATATGCCGATGCAGTACTTGACGGAAGAAAAACACTTGGTGTCCTTGCAAGGGGAACAGATTATATGACAAATTCTCTTGGGGCTGACAGGGTTCACGCCAGGGGCGAACAGATGATACCTGTCATCCGTGAGTGGATGGAAGAAGGCGGCTATGAAAAAATATTCCTTGCAACGGAAGATCAGGATAATTTTGATCTGATGAAGTCAGCCTTTCCGGGAAAGATCATCGCTATTTCCCAGAAGAGGATGAGTGTCTCCGATCTGAAGAAAAAAGGTACCAGCCTTATTTCCGAGTTCGAGCAAAAGAGTAATGAGGGTCAGGCTTATGCAGATGCACTTGAAGATACTACCGTAAATTATTTCTACGCACTGTATATTCTTGCCAGGTGTGATGCATTTCTTTGTTCAGGGCAGTGCAATGGATGGGATACGGTTCGATCTCTGAAAAACGGAAAATTTGAACGCGAACGAAAACTCATGGTAGCCCTCGAAGGTGACCCCGAGATTGAAAAATGGAAGGAGATACGCCCGGTTACTGCCGGTATGTTTGCGAGGGCAATAGAGCGTATTCATCCGGAGAATAAGCTGCCTATTAATATGAAAATGCCTGTCAGCGTTCGTGAAGTAATGGGAAATAATAACTCGCTGATGCACCAGATGGTACATGCACCATACAGCATTAAGCCGGAAGAACTGGAAAAAGCCGATAAGGCATTGAATGAATCATACAACGCCTTTCTTAAAGGATTTTCGTCTGAGCAGAATATAAAAAAGCTCTGTGGTATATATCGCGGGATATGCGAAGGATATGCAAAAGCTTTTGCGGCAGGAGATGATCGTTATGGGAAAATATTATCAGGTATCCACGCTTCAGGCGCTGGCACTGGGTTATTCAAAGTCTGTGATCACTGTTGAAGAATTGCTTCAGCATGGAAATATGGGTCTTGGTACTTTTGAAGATGTAGACGGAGAAATGATCGTACTGGACGGAAAATGCTATCGTGCCCAAAACAATGGAGATGTGGTTTTGGCAGAAAGCAAAAGAGGCGTCCCTTTTGCTTCTGTCTGCAGTTTCCAGGCAATGAGGCAGGAAAAACCGGAGAAAATGGATACAATAGATCAGCTCAAAGAGTGGCTTACTCTTTGTATCGAGGAAGACTTTGGACTTAATTCCATGTATTCAGTTCGAATCGACGGAGTATTTTCAAAGATAGATGCAAGGTCAGAGTCTGGTACGAAGGCGCATCATGTGACTCTGAAAGATGCACTTAGCGTTACACAAAAGGCATTTATTTTTGAAAATATTAAAGGTTCCCTTGTATGCGTATATTACCCGGATTATATGGACGGAATAAACGCCGCGGGATGGCATCTTCATTTTTTATCAGAGGACAGAAAACACGGCGGTCATGTTTTTGATCTAAGCCTGACGGAGGGAAATGCTGCTTTTTGCAGGATCACAAGCGTGGAAGTCCGGATTCCGGATACCCCGGCATTTGATACTTATGCACTTAAAGGTGCATCTCAGGATGAAATAAAGAGCGTGGAGCAGGGTAAAAAACAATAAGGTAATTCTCGGTGTTTTTCATGAGGATTGGGGCTATTCAAAACCTACGCTTGCAGACAAATGGATCAGATAAGTTATACCGCATAAAATTGGTATTTTACGCGGTATAGCTGCCAACACCCTACCCATATAAATTGAAAATTTTTGCACATAAAAACCGCATAAAATCCGGCATTTCAGAGAGCGAAATGACTGGATTTTATGCGGTTACCCGTTTTAAATCAGAAATGCGTTATGAAGCACGGGCTAATTTCTGTTTCAGGAAGTGAACTATATTGTTTGAGGCAACTTTCTTAACTTCAGTTTCGATATATTGTTCATCTGCCTTTTCAATAGAATCAGGGTAAATCTTCAAAAAATCATTTTTCATGGAGATAGGTACATAGCCCTGTTCTTCGTAAGCCGCAGATTTCTCTGCCCAGTCCTGAGTTCCCCATTCACGAACATCGTCATCAGCAACGATCATATATGCTGCTGTAGGATAAGGATTTCTCTTATCAATGGCATAGTTCATCATGCTGGTATCGCTTCCGCTGTTTCCAAAGGCAAGAACCGGTCTTTTTCCAATCTCACGATCTATCCAGATAGTCTTATTAGCATTCAGATTTTTCTGTATGAATCCGCCTGAAAATACGAGTTCGTCACCATCAGCGTATTTATAATCCATATTTGAGGGAACATCCTCGCTGCCCTTAACCTTTACCTCAAACTCTGTGCCGATAACATGAGTCGGAGAAACATATTCACTGATAGGTGAATTAGCAATGATAGCTCTTGTGGTAGTGCGCTCTGTTCCGCTGACAACGTAGATAGTAAATCCATTGTCATAGAGATACTTTACAAGCTCGACCATTGGCAGATAAAACCCGTCAATGTAGCGCATATTTTTGAAACTGGCGGTTTCCTGCTGACCAAAATTCACAGCGTAGTCATAAAGCTCCTGAACAGTCATACCCTCGTAAGCCTTGGCGAAGTTTCTCGCAAGCTCTTCTCCTGCTGAATATCCGGGTCTGATCTCAGCTGCAACTGCCTTTAACTCGTCTGATACCTTTTCAGGATGATCCACGAGGCAGTAATTGATAAACATCATCGTGTCATAATAGGTGTAATATGTTTCACAGACGAGGGTGCCGTCCATATCAAATACAGCTATACGATCCTCTTCCGGAATAAAGTTTTCTGAATCATTTTTATTCGTAACCTTTGAAACATAGCTCCTAAGGTTCTCTGCCGCCTGCGAATCAGCTGCCCAGTTCTCTGAAAGCGCTTTTGCAGACTTTTTTCCGCATCCGGTAAATCCAATGCATCCAAATATCATTAAAATGACAAGGATCATTGATAGCGATTTACGAATACCCTTTGTTTTATTCATGTATTAAATGCCTCCTTTATAAATACTATCCCCTGCTGTCACTTAGAAACCTTTACAAAAAATTAAACATCAACTCGAAAAGGTCTCGATAAACAGTCACATTATTATTTCGGATAATTCACTTTTTTATTTAACCCATACTTGTGACATTGCTCATTTCAAAAGTCATGCCAAACTGTATACCGCGTAAAATACCTGCGTTGTGTGATACAATGTATTTAAAAAAGAACGTTAAAAAAATTTCGGAATTATATAAGGTCCGGAGGCATTAAATGGGAAAAGATTCACGATATTATGCAGAATTAAAAAAGAATAAGCTCTCACAAATAAATGATATCAAGAAGGATCTTCCTGTATATACACACCAGTTTATTGATTCATGCGTCCTGAAGTATCAGATAAATACTGCGCTCGCATATGCTAAGGATGTGAGTTTATTTTTTGATTTCCTGAAGTGCCGCAATCCGCAGTGTAGTGGAGTTCAGATCAAAAATATCCCATTAAATATCCTGAGTGCATTAAATGCTGAAGATATCAATGAATTTCAGAAATACATGGTAATGAATGACGGCGGTTCCGGTCATATGGTCAGTAACCGCACACTTGCCCGAAAGATGGCAACACTCAGGAATTTTTTCGGATATATGGCTGATAAAGGTTTCATTCCCGAAGACCCGACGCTGAAGGCTGATAAGAACCGTAAATACGAAGAAAATGATATAAAACGTCTGGATGTGGATGAGGCAAAAAGACTTATCAAAGCTGTTGAAGAAACAAAGGCAAAAACAAAACGAGGATCTGCAAGATCGAAAAACACTGCAAAACGGGACCTTGCTATCGTCATTCTCTTACTGAACCTGGGAATCCGTGTGTCTGAATGTGCCGGACTCGATCTGAATGATGTGAATTTCGAGGACAATACATTAAGGATCGTTAGAAAAGGCGGAAAAGAAGCCATTCTTTATATAAATGAGAAAATCCGTAATACACTCCGTGATTATATAAAAAATGAACGCCCTCTTCTCACTTCCGATCCCAAAGAAGAAGCACTTTTTATATCTTTAAAAAACAACAGACTTTCCGTAAGAAGTATCGAGGATATGCTGAAAAAATACGGCGAAGGCGCTAATCTCATAGAACGTGTCCACCCGCATAAACTCCGCCGAACCTTTGGAACCAGGCTTTATAATTCGTCAGGTGATATCTATATGGTCGCAGATGTCCTCGGCCATAAGGATGTGAATACTACCGTAAAACACTACGCCGCTGTTGACGAGGAACATAGAAGGTCGGTTGCTAATCTTGATCTTTTTGGGGAGGAATAAAAGTAAAAACAATTGGAGACCAGGGATAAGAAGAAGGAAAAAGCAGACTAAAGAGAAATCAACGTCTTCTAAAAAAGCAGCATAAAGAAGCGTTCACGAGCCACATATAATGTTCGCGGTCAGATGGCTTTCTGAAACGAACGAGTATGACAAAAAAGAAAAGCCCTGTTCAGAAGATCCTGTTCCGTGGTTTTTTCACATTTTTGTCAGAAATGTTTCCTCGCTTGAACTTGGTACACACGTGATTTCCAAGACATCTTCTGTATCTACAGACCACGATACACTGTCTCTTCTAATCAAGGGATTTATAACACCTCAGTGCTCTAATCTGACTGAACTGCTACAAAAAACTATGCCTGCATATAAGGAGGTATATCGTAATTTTGTGCGGTTTCTTACCAAAAGTGGTAAGGCAGAACTGTATGAAGATCAGACATGTTGTGAGGGCAGAGCCCTAGCGTGTCTGCTCTTTTTCATTTAATGCGAATAGAATCTGTGTCGAGTATGTCTGTTTATCCTGTTCTATTCTGAATAATATTGGGGTGCGACCTTGTTATAGTATTTTATGCAGTAGCGACCTTTCTTTGTAACGAGTTTCTGCCTGTTGCATCTGCTCGATCTATTTATCAACATGTATCAGTGGTGGTATTTTGCATATGTTAATAGTGCTTTTAGCGACACTTTTATCCTACGTTAATAGCGCTTTTATCGTCGCTTTTAACAATTCCCAGCTCGAGTCGGGCAAAGCCAGTCCCACAGTGGCTTCCAAGCCACCCCCCAGCTCACGACTATTATCTCTTTTCACCGTGTCCATGGCTGTTTCTCCTCACTTCACATGATTTTTGATTATATTTCTTTCACTTTGTTTTTTATGCTTGCTCTATATTGCATTTTTCATCCACTTGCTTTTCTAGTCAGCAGTATCCTGTTTGAGTTTCTAATAATATTTGTATTTGTTATATGGATTTTTGTTTTAGCTCCTGGATAGAAGTAGATTTGTTTTGGATCACATTTGTCCTTCGTCCTTCGCCCGTATTAATCAGTTATGTTATAATCTGTTTGAAGCCACATAAGTTATTCAGCTGTGGTCGAGATTATCGCATATTCTAACGACGCTAAGGTTTTACAGTATGGCTTTATGGAAGTTATTAATACACAAGAATCCTAGAGTTTATGTAAGGTGCCTTTCTTTGATTTCCTTTTGGGTGTCAGAGAAAATCATCTTGCAATGGAGTTGGCTCAGATCTACAAAAGATAATTTTATATTTATAAAGTTGATCAGACTTTGAACAGTTTCCTAAGATGTTTTCGGACGACTGCGATAAGTATTTAGTAATCATCACAAATCCCTATTTTGTACAAACGCCTTAATACAATTCATCTATATTTGCATTAAACTTAAAGTTACCGGTATCTATGCCATGGCGTTTACAATAAGCTCTTATCCAATCTGCTTCCTCCTCGGTGCAGTCTTTGTTAAATCTGTGATAAGCCTGCATTAATGTTCTGTCCTGGATTTCTATTGTAATGAAAGGTGTATTCACATCGTTGCTTTTTCGCATGAATAGGATTGTAGTATCGTTATGGATCATGGCGAGAAAATAGCTCAGGAGACAGTTACTCATATAGATTGCTTCTCTGCAAAAGTCATTTGTCGTCTGAGGGTATCTTACAAAGTATTCTTTTCCGCGTTCCTGCCAGTCATAAAGCCGCTTACGATTAGATCGTCTTATAGATTTATCATATTCTTCCCTTTTTACAAGAAGGTAATTATTCAATTGAAATAAAACGTTATCATTAACAGCACCTTTATGATTTTTCAGGTAATCGTAATATATTGGATCTATCATGGAAATTCGTTTTATTATGGGACCTCGTTGTCTTTGCCATTCTCTTTCTAGCGTATCCCTACGTAGGAATACTTCGAATATAGATGAGCACCAGACACTTGATAAATGTTTTCTGCTGGATAAGAATAATCTTCCTGCTTCTCCTACTGTAAGGTCACCTTTTATAAGTGCTGAAAGGTATTCACATTGTGCATCATTAAGCTCCTTTTCAAATACTTCCGGAAATTTCATGTTCAGCTCTTTTATGAAAGCTATATTATCAAGATGTCCTATAAGTGCCGCACCGGATCGGCAATTAACCGCCCGTAATATTTTCATAGACAGGCCATCGTATAAATCAGAAGGTTTGCTTGCAAATAGGTCTAACTCATCCAGATCGTCAATGTTTGCGGCTAATTCGTCCAATCCTGCTTTGTAAAGCATTTCTTTTGCAGTGTTCTGTTTTAAGCAATTATAGATATGGTCCAAAGTCCTCAGTTTACCTGTATAGTTTTTTTTCATATGCCATTCAGGATATTCTGAAGAATATACGTCATAAATCTTATCTAAGATCTCACTAGAGTAGGCAACAAACTCATCCTTAACACATTTTTGGTGAAAGAAAGATTCTGTTTCAAAATCCCAACTGTAGCCACTATGAAAAGGCAGTCTCACGATTTTCTTTGGCATCCTGTCGAGGTCATACTCTATACAGAGTGAATCAATATATGGCTGTATCTGAAAAATGTAGAGAAACAGGCTGCTTTGAATACCTGCTCCATCATACCTAACGTTACAAGCCATATTATATTCATCAATTTCAGGAGGAATCCAATTCTTTTCAGGTTTGTTGATATCTAATAATTTTAGAGATGAATAAAATAAATTCATGTGTTATGCCTGTACATTTAAATAGAATATCTATTAGTTTTGATATGCGTATGTAAAATCTCATGAATCTTTTAAGTTTCGATTTTCCGTCTCCAATTGGTACAGCTTATTCAGATTTCAATATAATATTTCTTGCATACATTTCCATTACTACTAATAGCTCGTTTAATAAGTCATTAGGTTGGCCGGACCTCCTATCAATACCTTGTTTCAAGAGGTCGTAATATGCTTTTCTTGCATTTTCGTATCCTTTTTTTATAAATGTTATACCAACCTCGTGGGCATAGAAATTAAGCCATCCGTTGTAATATATCTCCGGAAAATACAATTTATAATAAAGGAACTTCCATGACAGGAGTAGACGTTGTGAAGAGTCTGTTTTAGTAACCAGATAAAATACTTTATGACACGAGTTTATATACCATTCAGGAATGCCTGCTTTTTTCATGTCATTTATCCATTCTTCTTTTAGTCCAAGATAATGTGCTTTGCCTTTTCGTACACATTCCATAATTTTGAAAGCCGATTCTCGATTGATGCCCTTATCAAGAAGATATAGCATAATATCTTCCCTGCTTGAGATACAGTCCGAGAATGGTACAATATGATCTCTGATTAAAAATTCTGAATTTTCTTCCCATACATTCGTTCCGTTGACCATATTTATCACTTTTAGAATGTCCGAATACCGTTTAGGACGTATTAGCTCAAGTATCTTTATAGTATCAAAACTTCCAACATCCGGAGTTCCCAATGTTCCGACAGAAACACCTTGAATATGATCCGATGTAATTCCAAGTCCTTCAGTACTTGAAAAAAGGCTTAATATCTTTTTATCATCCATAGGAATATCCTTAGGATTGACTCCGGTTGTATCAGAAAGAAAATGTAAAAAGGATAAGGAAGGATCTTGTTTTTGATTGACACATATTTGGGGAGTAGTAGTCTTTGGAGAATGGTATCCTATTATCTTAATTATTTCTTCTATGACTTGCATTTTATCTGAATAGAACATTTGTCCGATCCGATCAATATTAGCAAAATCGCATAGAATCTTTGGAAAATATTCACGTGCAAAATTCACGTCTATACAAGATCTGAAACTATCAAAATTTGAACCCAGAAAAGGTTCAGCAGGAAGATTAAACCCGCATTTAGTCATCGATTTTCCACAGAAAGGACATTTCTTCCCTGGAAGATCAATTCCTAGATCACCAACGTTGAATCTGTGAATATTGTGAATATCAAACTCTGCTCTTTCACAGTTTCGACATATATAATGTGCCGGAAGAGGATTTGTTTCAGTAATTCCTAAAAGATATAAGATATATGATGAACCACAAGTTGCTCTGAAAAAGGCATGATACTCGCTTTTTTTACTTATTTTTATAAACTCCAGAAGAAGCATATAAAAACAAGAAAGATTGTTATTCTTTATAAAATTTAACTCTGATTCAAGACGATTTTCTACGTCTGGGGGAAGTTTTTTACCATATATTTCATGAACAGCGTTATAGCAAAGATGAATTAGATTTTTTTCCAGATTGTTATTAAAAGAATCATTTATTTTGTCAGGAATTTTTATAAGTACCTGTAAGCCATTTCCAGGTATATTATCGTAATTAACCCCATCGGATAAATAAAAGGAAAGAGAGTCTGCAATGAATATGGTAGGAAGCCCGGCGTTTTCTGCTTCTTTAATGTATTTTTGCGCTTCCGATACTGTATTAAGGTATTTGATTTGTGGTGGATAAAGTATTGATTGTTTTTTCATCGTTCACCTCCATAGTTGGTTATGGTATGTGAACAGTTTAAGAAATGCGATGTGCACATTATGGCACATCGCAATAGTATTTTTGAGATTCATGTCCGGAAATTTAAAAACTTGTTTTCACTTTCCTCCAGAAGAAGAGAAGTCCGGATTTGCAAATTTTGTATACTGGGGAAGCCAGGCAAGCTTGATAGTTCCAATAGAACCGTTTCTCTGCTTAGCGATGATGACCTCGGCAATGTTCTTTTCGTCTGTATCGGAGTGATAGTAATCATCACGGTAAATGAACATAACTACGTACTGCCTTGCGAAGAAATCATCCGGCACAAGCATTTCGGAAGCAGCGATGATGGCTTCTTTACCTAGGAACATTGCACCTATGACAGATTGTTCCGCCTCCACAGAGTGGGGCGGAACGCGATTTATCAGTGTTTCATTGTCCATAACTATACCTTTCTTTTCAAATGCACAATCATTACTCAGCATATACGTGCGCTTTAAGCGCCGAAGTTACATCTAGCTAATTGCAGATAATAATATCCACAACTTTACTTGCACCTTTCGGATCAAGTTTATGTGCCATGTCTACATGAAAAATCCTGGACTGATCATTGTAGTATTGTTTGAGATATGCCTCGTTAGGAGCAATATCATCTTTCAGACCATAGAGAATGAATGTCTCCTGAGGGAGATTTTCAGTCAACATATTTGAAAAGAAGCTCTCTTTCTCGGATTCTATGCAGTCTAAAAATGATTCTGTAAGTTCTGGATTATTATCACGATCGGAATACATGATCATCCTAAGATTATCCGGAAGGGCTATATTTACAAGAATCTTTTTTATTTCAGGAATCTGCATCACGTAAAAGGCCCCGAGTGATGATGCAACAACACAGTCATATTTATTAGTTTGGATAAGCGTATGTAAAAGCTCATGCATCTTTTTTGGCTCAGTTACCGGAAATTGTGGTGCGTCAATTTTTACAGAGATTCCGTGGGATTGAAACTCTCTTCTTATCAGCTCACTGGAATGACCATTACCATGTCCAAGATATCCGTGAACATAGCGAATATTTATAAAATCGCTCATTTTTACTTTCATTAAAGATCCTCCAGCATTTTTTGAATGTTTTCTAGATCCGGACATGTCTTTTTAATTTTCATATGCATTTGGATGGTGTTCAAAACACCCAATAACTTACAAACATCTCTTTCACAGCCATCTGCAATACAGTTTTTAATTTCTTCGCCTAATGGTATGCTCATTTTTTTGATTTGAAAATCCAAAATATCATTGATAAGAGGTTTGTCCGGTCTTCGAATTTCTGCTAAACAGCATGTTTCTATTAGAGCCCTAAATTTCCCACAATCTTCAAAAAGCTTTGCAGGGGGTAAATATGAAGTGATTAATACCTTTTTCCCCATCAAAGTCAGATCTTCGATAATGTAAAATAATTCTGATTGGGTTGATTGCAGACTTTGTACAAATTCTATGTTGTCACATATGAATACATCTGCATCACGGTACTTCATCCTCATTTTTTTCATTTCAGAGTTTCCGCTTCTAATGCAATCGATTACTTCATTGGCAAAATTTTCGGCAGTAACATATTCTATTTTGATATTTAGATTTTTTTCATGGATGGCATTAGCAACCGCATTTACTAAATGTGTTTTCCCAACTCCTGCTTCGCCATAAATAAAGAGAGGGCTATTATCTCCAACTGTGTTTGCAAACATTTTGGCTGCTTCTACCGTAAAAGAATTAGTTTCTCCAACCACATAATTTGTAAAGGTATAGTTTTCATTAATTTTCATGTACACCTCGACTGTTTGTAATGCTTAAACCTAAAAGATATACTTCATCTATTCGTATCATGGTAATCTTCATCCAGATAACACTGATAATGCCGGCTTCCATCTATATGAACTCTCGGAGGTTTTGTTAGATTGAATCTTTTTATAAGCTCCGGCAAATATACCTCATCGATAAATTGGCTCATGTAAATCACCGGTTTTCCTTTGCTTGTTACTTCGAGTCTGCCACGTGGATAGTAATCAAAAGTTTTCTGACAGCCTTTTGGCTTTACATGATCCCACAGTTCTTTATGGTTATAATTTCTACCTTTTTTTGACAGTCCGACTGTATTTTTCTCATCGTATAAGACAACGAGCAGTTCACCCTCTATGAGCCAGAAAACACCTCTGTTTTCCATATAGATCACCTACTTTCACTCTGTGCAAATCACATCTTTTAAAATGTTTTTTGCCATTTCAAGTGTAACGGTAGGCTTCGAAAGCTCTAAGTACGCGATAATACTGGTTATTGCACCTTCGACCTCGCTAAGGTTAGTACCTGTATTGAAAGTGATATATTCAACAACTTCATCCCTAAGCATCAATCCATGCTCCGCAGCTTTCATTCGGACCAGATTACTCTTCATCGCACTGTCCGGGGCTTTTATCTCTGCAATAAGTCCCATTCCCATTCGTATTTTCATGTGCTCATCAAATTTCATTTTTTTAGGTGGCTTATCCGATGAAAAAAAGATCTGGCTTCCGTTTCGTAACAGCGTGTCGATAGCATGTCCAAGCTCAGTAAGAGCGGCCTTTTCGCCGACCAGATATTGAATATCATCTATAAGGAGCACATCCGCATATCTGTAGGTTTCGCGAATCATAGCTCTTCCGTAATTATCAATAGTATTTGTCGCAGCAGATATATCGTTTATAAATTCCTCGGAAGTCACATACAATACATTCTGCTCAGGATTTCTATCATTAAGCGTACCTTCAACCGCTTTTAACAGATGAGTCTTACCGGTTCCGCTTCCGCCATAAATAAACAGTGGATTGAACGCTTTGCTATGCTCGCAGGCGACTGCTTTTGCGGCATTATATGCGATAATATTTCCTTCGCATGTAATAAAGTTATCAAAGTCATAGACAAGTTTTTTGGATGTAGAATCGTCAATGATTGTTGTATTAATTGATATTTCCATGAATTGCTCCTTCTTCCCGTGGACTGCTTTTCACACTCAGTAGTGATCGTGTTCTCTTCTGCTTTGATATTAAAAAAAGCGATGCGCCTTTTTTAGCACACATCGCTTAATAATGGTTTCAAAACAGATATTTGTTTTTTAACTGCATCTTACTTTATGCTGATTACAAACTTCTGAAAAAGCAGTTTTATATTCGTCAGGGTAGTAATAGTTTAACCAGGCTTTCTGATATATGAGCATGGAATAGGACATGAAATGCGATTTATTTCCGGCGTAAATTGCCATTTTCTCCATAATAGTAAAGATGCTATTACCCTCATCTTCTGTTATACCGCGTGAAATACAGCCGGAAATCCCATCTTTTTCGCTTCCGTAGATAAATTTGTTTCGAATATCCTTAATTAGAGCTGTATCTCTTCTTCCCAAAGCACGCCTGGCTTCATTGCTCTGCTCAGGAGAGAAGCCACCGATACGTTTTAAGACGGCTATTATCTGTTCCTGGTAAATCAGTAAGCCATGAGTTGTTTTTATAATATCGTTATAGATCCCATTGACGAAGTATTTTTGAGCAGGCTGTCGTCTGTTTTCTATGTATAAATCAAATGTTTCTTTGTGACTCCATATGTTATCGCTTTCCGGATGAAGTATATATCCGGAAGTCAATTCCTCCAGCGAGCGGGGAGACATTTTAATAAAGAAATCGTCAATAAAGTCATTCCCAATCACATCAAAAACATTTTTGTCTGTAAAATCAATATTATATAAATCGAGTGCTTGACCTCTTTCCTTATAGATAATCTGTAATGTTCTGCATATTAATCTCAATGAAGGAATAACAGCAAATAGTGACTCATCCTGTGATACGGTTATCTCCAAGGAATTCGGGTTCGAATTATATTTCTGTATAGCATAGTCATATACCTCGTTTTGCCTGTAGGGATCAAAATCCAGAAATTCTTCTTTCTCACCTTTATAATTATTTGGAAGGAATCGTTCAAATAGCAGATCATATTTCATCGGATCCAATTGTGTAATATCAAGGCAATATGAAACCATGCTTGACGGCAACGGTCCTCTTCCGGGACCAACAAAAATACCTTGCGACTTTGCATAGCGGATACAATCCCATAGTACAAGGAAAAAATCAGTCAGGCCGTAATGATGAATTACTTCAATTTCATGATTCAGGCGCTTTTCAATATATTCATTACATCCTGAGTATTTTTTATATGCCCCTTCAAAGCTTAGCTCTTTTAGATATGAAAAAGGATCATGTCCTTCTGGGCAATTAAAGTCAATTTTATCATCTGAACAGCAATATGTTCTGAAAATAAGCATGTTTACAGCCTTCTCCTTCTTAAAAATGATTGCTTTGTCGCAGCTTTATTTTTTTATATATCTTTACTACTGTATAGTAAAAAAAGCGATGCGCCTTTTTTGGCGCATCGCTTAAATACAGCTATAATCAGTCATTTACAACGAAGAAAGATGCTCTTATTCCTTTAGGTGGCTGAATTTCATGAGTCTTCTTTCGATCATTCTCATACTGTTTGTCATTTTTCCACAATACAGCGGCTTCGCCTGTAAAGATTAATAATATCTCCGGCTCAAGAGATTTGAAATCTTCATAGTTAAAGTAATTTCCGGAGTTCAGATTTCTTAATCCCAACATCGCATATTGATTCATTATCTGACATGCTTCTTTTCTTCTTTCAGGAAATATATCATAATACCTCATTTTCTCAAGATGTGTTACTATGCCAGAAGTTCCATTCATCGCGCCTTTGGTACATTTCACTTCTGCAACCACTATTTTTTCGGGTTTCCCATTTTTATCAAACTTCAGTCCCCACATATCCGGCTTATTATTGTTTTTATCTTCTTTAAGACAGGCAATGTTTTCATGTCGCTGTGCAAATTCCAGATCGTAGAAGAAATAACCGTCTTCTATTGTGTTTAACTTACTGTATAATGCCTGTTGCTTTATTTTTTCTGTGTTTTTATTAACTCTTTCAGAGTACTCTCCTTTGTAATAGTCATAGGCCTTGCCATTTTCAGAGGCTTCAAAATAGGAATCAAATATCGGAATCAAAATATCTTTGTAGATTTTTGAAATCTGCTCATATGACAAAGGTCCTTTCTGTACTGCAGATCTTGTAATTTTGCCAATATCTATATTTCCATTCCCATCATATTTCTTTTCTGAAAAGCCGTAATCATTTACTAATGAATAATACGCTTTCTCCCAATCCTTATAATATCTGGCATGATTAAAACTTATCTCAAGCTTTCCGCTGGCCAATACAGAAAAAATAATATGGTTGTTCTTGTAAATACTTATTCTAGGTGCACTTTCGCTGTTACCACGAAAGCATAATTCCAGCTCATTGGAATTTTCTCTTACTAATTGAACAAAATGCTGTAAGGGCTTTTGGGGGTTCCTTCCCTCAAAAGCCCCAAGTTCATCCTCTAATAGAGCACGACTGTCGTCTTTTCTATCATTTTTCCATTTCATGATTAATCCCTCTCTGCTGGAATTAACGGCGCCTTTTCAATCAAATAAATCACATTAAAATTATCTTTGTATGTAAAGGAATCTGTCTATTAAATCTCACTTATTTTGCTTAACAAAGCCTGTTGATAAATATTAATAACAGCATAGTAATTCAATAAATCCGGCCAACGGTTTGCTGGATGATAATAGTCAATGTACAGTCTTTCTTTGCCGTCAAGGTTTTTGTAATAATACCAATTATCACAAGTTGACGCACCTCCAAGAGGTTTATTTCCAAACACTACTTGGTCCAGTATCCAGTAGGTTAATCCGCATATAACAATATCCGGGTCAATAAGCTGCAATTCACGAACTATCTCTTCCCGATCCGATCGAGCATAAGCGGCTATTTCCTCAGTTACAGATTGGGACTTCCCGCCGCTTTTCTTAAGATTTAGGACTGCTATTTGTTCAAAAAGCTGTTTTCTAATTTCTTCTTTTTTATCTATATCAGGAATATACTTTGCAACCCTATTAGCAGAAGTGTTTTGTATTCCATAAGTCCATCGTGCTATTCTGTTCCAAATGCGTAAATTTGGATGATAATCACGAAGCCATTTTGCGAGATCGAAAGCTTTTTCATTCTCATCAGTATAAGCTTCTTTTAATACATATAGAATTTTTTTATGTTTTGAATCATGCCACAAATCTGCATTAACTATCCCATCAGGAATAAATTTATTATCAGCATGGTTAATAACTACCTCATGTTCTATATTATTAACCATATATCTTTCAGTAACTTGGGCTTTCTTTTCCCATAATTCAAAAAGTGAATCAAGGTCAGTGGATTTTCTTATTAAATTTTCATATGTCATAAAAAACCTCCGGATTACTATCTTTTGATACCAGAGTTCTTTGCAGGATCATCTTAAGTGCTCGTCTTTGACTGCATATGTACTGCAATTATTAATTCCAATCTCAGCGTCTTTACCCTTTAAAACATTCATCATCTTGCAGACTATCCTATACGATATTTATAACATCATCGGTGAATAGAAATAACGCTTGTGGCTTGATCTCTTCAAAGTCTTTATCGTTATAATGAATATGATTTTCAAGACCTCGACGACTAGGACGAGCATAGTCATTTAATATATCATATTCCTCTTTCTTCCTAGTCCTTATAAGATGCTGACCTTTGATATATTCTTTTACTTTATTTAGGTGCCCCATCAATCCAGAACCCTCAGAAACGATCTTATACCTCTGAAATACATAACCTTTATATATAAAAGCGATGCGCATTATTCTGTACATTATATGAGGCTTAATGATGTCATAGTTAAAAAGGAGATGTCATTACGGAAAATCATGAAATTTGCCGCTTTGTTAATTCAAAAGACATCTGAGACTATTTAGCTGCTATAAATTAATCTTTTGAAACAATTGAAGCAGCATGGCTGGTATATCAGTGATGCAATGCTACTATCGCGGAAAAGTTTGCGGTTTGGGAGATCTGATCATTGAAACTAATCACTGTTTCTGCCATACATTTATCCTTTTCTATAGTCTGCATTTTCACTCGCGAGAGTGTTTTTTCTATTTTGATATTAAAAAAAGCGATGCGCCTTTTTTGGTACATCGCACTGAACTGTTATCCTTTATTCATGTCAACTTATAATTGTCTTTTTAAGAACCTCTATCTTAAAACGTCCACCACATAAATCTGAACATTCGCTATACGATTTTAGTATCTTATGTAGCTGAATTTTCACCTTACAGTCATTAATTTTATGGTTGATATATGTGTTGCTTGTTATTGGATCAGAAAAAACAAAAATAATTTCTATACCTATTTTTATAAAGTCATCAACCGTGTATTCTTCTTTATCTAAATTATATAAATTTAAATCCTTAAACTGGTTGATTATCTTACATGCCTCTATTTTTCTGTCCATCATTAACTCATTAATTTGGGAATAATCTTCCATCCCTTTCATATGGGCATCAACCCCGCTGGTTCCTTCTAATGATCTTTCATTAGCCTTTACTTCAATCAAACAAAGCGAAACAGCTTTTCCATTACAAAATCGAATGCCAAGTAAATCTGGTTCGTTCTTCTTTAGGTTACATAATTTCTCATTAATGACAGTATCTTTTATTTTGGGCTGATGAAACTCCATATCGTAAATAAATATTCCGTCATCGGTGAATTGATTATTTAAGAATAGTTCTTGTTGAACTTCATACTCTTTATTTCTCTGGCATGATGTATTGGCCTTTTCATCAGTAGTTCCTCGATCGTAATAATACGATTTCTTAAAATAATCTACAGGAGTAAGTTTGTTATAGAAATCATCTTGCATATATTTAAGAATTTCATATACATCTTTTATCACTCCTATATCATTAAATGGATTATATCTAATTGGTCTAATATAAAAACTATTTTTATTTCTTTCTATACAGCATTTTCTAAATTCTTCAAAATTTTCACCTCCTCTAACCATATTAAATATGGCCTTTATTTGATCAGGCCAATCAGACATAAATTTTGCGTATGCCAAGTTTATTATTACAACAGGACCCCCCTTTTCTATAGCTAATTCCCATAGTTTTCCTCTATTTCTATATATTATTGCTCTATCTGATCTAAAACATAAAGCCAATTCATGATGTTCCCTTACAAAATCAATGAAAGGCTTAAAAGTATCTTTATTTTTTAATTGTGTCATCAGAATAGGAGATGCATCACGTGTACTTGATATACTCATATTGTTAGCCTCTTCGATTACTTTTTTCTACTCAAACGGTCAAAATGAAATTTCGACCGTTCCTCCATCATAAAGCTCCAACTGCTCTACAGCTGTAAATAAATCGATTTTTGTTTCTTTTTCATACCACGTCTGCATATGATGAACAAGCAATTTTTCTGGTGATACTGTCTCTATCACATATTTTAAATCTTCTTTTGTAATATGCCCCGATACATGAACAGTTTCTTGTCTTGGTGCAATATCAAGAATCTTCTTAACTTCGGGAATAGATTTATAGCCGCTCCACATTGAGTAAATCAGTATGGTATCATCTGGATATTTTTCGAAATATTCTTTAACTATCTGGTAGAATTTATCGCCTGACCGGATAACCATGCCAAAGCCCCAAGCATTCATTTTTGCATCAAGATTATCACCGTAGCACAGTACTTTATGTGATTTATATTTATTCTCACGTTCTTCATCTGCTATTTCCTGGAGTCTCTTTTGATAATTATCTGTTATTACATATTGTCCAGACGGTACCTGCCTAGAAAAAGCTGCGATTCTGTCTATATTTGAGGATGATGTAAACAGAAAAACATACTTATACTTATCTTTGATTTCTTTGAATTTCGCTTCAACATCCTTTTCGCTTTTATAAGCGCCTTTATAATCCTTAGTAAGATTTGTTCCTTCAGTAATCATGAGGTCGATATGTCCAATTTCCCTGAAAGTCTTTTCCATCCGCTCATTGTGGAAACCATGCATCCTATAATCTCCGGTGAGTAGGATTCTTTTTCCGTGTCCCTCGACCAGAAACATTAAGGAATCGATTGCAGAATGATCGGACTCAATAGGCGTTATCGTTAAATCCTTTATGATAACCGGAACACTATACTCCAGTTCCTTAACTCCTGGAGCCCATACTTCCTGACCCAGACATTGTTTGTGCTCCTGCTGAGCCTGAAGGATTCTTCTTGCTGTTTTTTGCATATATACAGGTATGCCGGCTTTGATATTAGGTATCTCTCCAACGTGATCGCCATGATAATGTGTAAGGAAAACCGCATCGCAGTCCACCGCGCCTTTTGTCACACCCTCAATATCCAAGGGATTCTGATCACCCTCTCCTTCCAAAGGCGATCCGAAGTCAAACATTATTCTGGCTTCATCAGTAGCGATTTCAGTGCAAACGCCGCCAATCTGCCGCATTCCTCTATGTGGTATTACTCTTATCTTTGAATTACTGCTCATATCTTTTACCCATCGTTTTGAAATCTAAAAAACGTCTATTTCTGAGTTATTCGTATTTTTTGCAAATTTCCATAGATGCTTGTCTGATACGCTCCCGCATACTTTCCGGCCCAAGCACCTCTATGTGCTGTCCATACTGTAGTGACCAATAAAAGAAGGCTTCTGTATTGCATTTCAGATCAACAATGATGGAATCATTCTCTCCGAAAGTCACTCTGATATCTTTTCCGAAGTTATCTACAAGATCATCGATAAAAGATTCATGTGTCCGGAGTTTTATATGCTCGCTTGTACCGGAAAACATATAGGTGTGTTCTGCTATATATTTTTCAATATTTAGTCCATTCTCAAGTCCTTTAATGGATTTTATCGGTTTGCGTGGTTCCTTTAGGATTTCTACATCAGTTATACGGTCCAGCCTGTAGTGAGATACATTATCGTAGGCATCATAATTTCCTATCAGATAATATTTTCCCCTGTTATTAATCATCTGGTACGGATTAACTACGTAGCGGATTTCTCTTTTGGGGTGTAATTTTAAGTCCACGCCATATTTCAGGTATGCAAAGCTTATCTTTTTCCCTTTTGAAATCGCAGTATCTATAGCAGATATTGAGGTCATAATCTGCTGATTTTCAGCATTTTTTCCGCTTGAAACACAGTGAATGTGAGCGACATGGGATTTGAAGTATTTGTTCGAGAATTTTTCAAACTTCTTTGCAAGCTGATGCGCTTCCTTGTCCGTTATAGCTCCTGATGAAAAGATACTATCGATTAGAAGTCTCAGTTCTGCATCCGAAAATTCCCGGCTATTCAGGAAATAGCCTTTATCGGCTACAATGTCATACCCCATTTCCTGAAGGCTTGTAATATTGTTTTTCACAGCCCTTCTCTCGCAGCTTAATCCATAATTATTTTCAAGAAGATCGATTATGTCCTGTTGAAGCAATCTGTGTTCGCTGTCTGAGTACTCTCTGAGTATTTCCAGAATAAGCATATTCAGCATTTTCTTCGTACCGGTTCCGTACATAGTGCTGTCCTCCGGATTTTTAGCATTAATATCACGCTCAAAAATTTCTTTGTTAGTATCCATTAAGCCCCCACGTAAAATATATCGGTTTTTGAAAATGTACTTATAATGTTCATTTTGCTTTGTTTCTTCCATATTAAAAAAAGCAATGTGCTTTTTTGCGCACATTGCTTGCTTACAAAATCGTGTAGATGCTTTTGGTCCTAAATGCATAAAAACAACGTTTTGGACCAGAATCATTTTCTGATTATCCATCAGTTTTGTAAATCCCTTATTTCATTACATGTTATAACATTCTTTTGCTCGAATGATAATATCTTCAAATGACGCTCCTCTAATACCGAGTCCTTTAACATCAATTCGTTCAGACATTACCTTGTGAAAAAATGATTTTGCATCTTCCTGAACCTGTCCGCCAATATCTAATCTGGTATCCGGTTCAAGGTTAGCAGCTAAACGGATTACATCATTTTTATGCTTTTTTATATTTTTACTGTCTACATGCTCACCTATATTTTTTCGCTCAGAAAGATCCAACCACGCTTTGATCTTAAAAAGTATGAGATATTCTATATCTAATACCGAAACTCCATCGACTTCAACAGAACCTTTTTTCAGAAGATCATAATAATCATCGTCAAGCAATATTGCAGACAGACTTATTGCATCATCACTGATATGAATAGGTGCGAGCCTTGTATCAATGGTTTCAAGATAATCGGGTCGTCTGCTAAACAGTTCAATCATAGCCGGATAAGAAGTATCGTCAGGTGATGAGAATCTATAAAATTCATTTTTGCCGGTACCCTTATTTATATGTTGATATCCTCCGGCTTCTATAAAATCGACAAATGTATTTACAAAAGCTGTGTCAAGTGCCTCTATTACAAGAACCATATCAAGATCTTTAGTTGCTCTGAAATCAACATTCTTATTTCCAAGGATTATATCGCAGGCAGTTCCTCCTATAAAAACATACTGCCCTGTATAATCACTAAAGTATTTTTTGAAAACCTCAATTCCTTTTACCACTGTTCTTCTCCAATATACCATTCATATTTTTTCAAAAGGTCGTTAATAGCCATTTCTATTCGATCATCTTTTTCTTCAAGACCAAGCATTATGCTGATTGGATCAGCGCATCCTCTTTTGCCAAGAATACCTGTATCATATTTAGTAAGCTGAATCATTGGCAGGTTATCTTCCAAAGCTTCTGCTTTGTCTATAATAGCCCCATCAAGCTGCGATCTGTTTTTACTGCACAAAGCTAAGCGTTTTTGTGCTGGTTCTGCCATCATCGTCAATTCCGCCAAAGCAGTCAAATCCGTTTTTACAGACACTAGATCCTTTGGTAATTCTTTAATGTAGACAGTTTCACGAACAGGATTATCTAAATATTTTCTGCCTTCAGAATAAAAATTACTTGAATCTGATTTATGATATATTTTCTTTCGTCCTGTTTGGCCCGCAGTATCAAATGTCAACAAGCCAAGCTCATAGAGATCATTAAGTCCACGAACAGCAGTCATTTTAGATACAGAAAGATTATTAATAACCTGATCAATATCAAAATCAGTATTGTCTGAATATAAAAGATAAAGGAATACCAGCTGCGTTCCGGGCGAAAATTTCTTTATCTCTTTCCGAATACGTTTCCTCTCATTTTTTATACATAATGCAAGGAAAGGTAAACTTATCTGCTTACCAGGAACAATAAATGCCATCCTTTCTTTAAGCATTTTTTTAATTGCATATGGATTTAGTTCGTTAAATGCTGTTGCCACACACATTCCAGTCTTGTCTTCTACAATCTGCACCATTCCCTGTAATTTGGATACAGCGATTGATTCAACCGGCCTTATAACTAAAAAGCGCTCGTTAAATACGTGAAAAATATAATACTCGAACGTGCCGGCAAGTTGAAGAGAAAATAATCTTCTCGCTTCTTTGTTATAATCAGCACAAGAAGCATCTTCATCTATATATTCTCTGATATAGGATAGTATTTTCAGCATATCAGATCACCTCATTTTATAATAAACCAATATTATGTTTTATTATAAATATTTTTGGTTTATTTGTAAATCTCAAGCCTACATTGGCAAGGACTGGTATACAAGCGAAGGACTGAAATTATCCTGTATTTTAGAAAAATGAAATGTTGAAAACAGGCAGTTTTAACACTGCCCGAAAAAACCGTTATAAATCAGCATGTCCAGTTCTAAAGTTTGTAATCCTCCGCAGTTATTTCATCCTCTACTTAAGCAAGGCATCCCCTTTAAGACGATAGTATCAAAAAGAGTCTATAAACTATTTTTTTCATTTATTATTTCAAAAATTCTCATGACTTTACTCCAGCTCAAATTCCCGAAATTTTCTGATCGTAAGTTTTGCCATACTCTTTCTGCCTTTTCCTCGTTTCCTGAGATTACGTTGCTTAATATTATAAGCCTGTCATCATCTTCGGTCATCTCTTGTTTACCTACTTTTTTAATGCGGTAAAGAGGAGAGAGCATGGGAACATAAAAAGCAGAACGTATTTCATCAAAAAATTCTTTATGCTTTAATGAAGATATTTCCCACTCTTCAGTCCCGGGAAAATGAAAAATTATATTTGGGAAACAGCAATCATATTGGTGGCGAGCCTCCAATATCATTGCATGGAATGGAGGTCCAAAAGGACGACAGTCGATTAGAACAATATCTCCGGGTTTATATGGAGTACTAAGATTCAAATCATGTCGTCCGCAAGAGAAATCGCGATTTTCAACCATATAATATGTATTTCCATTATCCTGTTTCTTCGGGATCAATTTTTCAAACCAACATATTTTTCCATTATAGTAATAATAATCATACCTTGGATTGCTCCAGTCGTGATCATACATATCCCATGCTTCAGCACGATAAAATCCCTCGTCTGCATCGTTATCTGATTCTTCATTTTCAATATAGGTTTCTATTAACTTAGGGTTTGTGAATATACCGCATGAACTGGATTTCAATTGTAATTCTTCCGTATCATACCATTCTGCAAACAGATTTAATGGTTTGTCCGGATATAAGTCGACGCTGCCTGAATATAGACCTTCTTTTGCGGCTAATATTTCCTTGTACCTGTCATATATCATATTCCAGATAGCATCTTTGCCCTTGTAGTCGGCAAGAGCTCGGATATCATGCTTGATCGAGTTAAAATCTTTTCTCTGTTTTATATTTTCAGCTACAGAAGTAAACGCATCATACTTTAGATTACGTTTTTTTCCAATAAGACTTAACAGATGACTTTTTTCGTCAAGGGTAATGGGTGCGCCACAGATAATATCCAAAAGACTATATGGGGATATTGTTTTTTCAAAAGTGAGATATTGTCTCATCTCATCAGAAAAACCACATTTTGTAAGAACTTCAAGTATATCCTCTTCAGAAATTGCCCCTTCCGGTCCAGATAATTTCCTTAAATCTTCTAATTCATTGATTTCAATCCATCTTTCTTCCTTTAAGTGATAAAGACTGCATGTTTTGTTCAGTGCGCAGAGGCAGAGCATATTAATGAATGTGCCTTTGCTATCACCATCCCATATAGCCACTCCGTAATCGCAGTCCTCTGTCATATGAAAATCCTTCTCTATCCTGTAGACATATGGAGTGCTCCCATTTGTAGAAAAATGATTTTCGGTCCAGTGACCAAGGTTATTTCGTGTACTTCCTTTACTGCCAGAAACATAGACCACGACTTTTTTATACTTCACTTTCCTTAGATATGTTTGCACAACAGTATCCGTGCCCCAGCAATCACCGATAAAAATCTCGTGTCCTTCTGATATGATCTTATTCAGGCATGACTGTACACTCTTAGGAAGCATAGTATTATCAATCAAACTTTTTGAACCACTGATAAATACTTTCATCTCATCGCACCTCCTTAGTCAAGCTCCCACCAAAACTCAGTTTCCTTGTGTTTTATTGATTTAGCCCTGCATACAGCAATATCAAATTTTTCAGTATTGATCATTTTTTTGTATAGTCTGCGGACATGTCGCGTACAGAGTTTTTTGAGATATCTGGATCTTTGTCCTCTCCAAAATCGTTTGAAAAATATCGGCTTTTCTCCTGGTTCACCCTCCCATCTGTCATTCTTATATCCGGGTGAGACACCATATAAGTAATTTATATGTTGGAGACGAGCACACTTATGGTATTCAACTCTTATGGCATTTCTTTTTCTGAGCAGTGATCCGATGCATTCTTCTTTGCTGGGGAATTCTTCAACAATTTTATCTTTTTTCATTAATACCCACTTCTATTCCTCGCGTTTTGTATAACTCTTCTTTTTCATGATTGATGAAATCTTCCGGTTCATATAATTAACAAATCGTCAGCGCATAAATGGCTTTTTCATTTCTGTGTAATGCCACAATATATTGTCTATAGAATCAGATCCGAGCATAGCAGCTTGTAAGCGTGACAATTGCGTATCTTTATCCCTGCTAAACAGCATATCGCCTCTTCCGTTCAATATTTCTGCCCCAGATGATCCCAAAACTGCAACGCTATCCTCTTCGGTTCTTAGCTTGAAGATAATTCTGGTCGAAATGCTCTTTTTCATCCAATCCGTTAATACTCTTTCGGACACATTTTTTGTGCAGATTACGAGAAATATTCCATATGGCACGCAAAGCTTTGCAAGCCGGCATATCGCTTCCTCGGTATCTTCAGGATTCTTTTGCATCAATGAGTACGCTTTGAAGTTCTGCTAAATTAGCTGTCATGTATTTCCCCTCGGCATTCTTCCCAAGAATAAAAGTGGTTTTAGGCTTATTCTTTAAAGGAAAGTCATTATCCAAAAGGAACCCAAGTTTCATAAGCCCTCCTTCATTACAAGGCTTCTTAAGCGCGCACAAGCAGAGCATGTTAATGAATGTACCTTTACTGTTTCCATCCCATATCTCTCATGCCATACGTATTTCCTGATGAAATGCTGATAACCACACGGAAAAATCCATCAGGTTGTCATAAACTCTGTTTCCCGCCACGTCGCCATCCGTCTGTTTTTCAGATTTATCTTTTCCTACAGAAACAAATTTTACGCTTACATCATTGTCCATTGTCATAAGAACCATTAAGTATTCCTTACCATCTTCTTTACAATATGTCTTTTTAGATGGATGGGTAAATCTAACATCTTTACTATCAAATATTCCTGGAACAATTGTTGTCGTAACACACACATTCAGAATATTGGACGGATCAGCATTCCAGCTATGATTTGAAAAGAAATACATGAGATAATACCTGTATTCCTGACGCGCATAAATAATAGAATATTCTATGCAAAAGGCATCGCCGTAATGCTCTTCTGCTCCGCTATCATATAGTATCTTCATTAATCTGTCGTATATTTCAAATTTTGCCGGATCCGTCACACTGTCTGTCGTTGCGGTGATCGAACCTTCTTTCTTATCTCCGATTTCCTGCAATTGAATATTTATAGCCGAGAAATCATCAGTCATATACCATTCCCCTTCATTTGTCCCGATCTGAAGGTAATCATTGATCCATTTTCTATTGAGCTGATCTCTGCGCTCCTTGATGATGAACGGTATCTCAAGAGTTTTATCCTCTGCTATTTTGTAAAGGTCATTTATTGTCGGAAAGAATACATCATCTTCTTCAAGATCAGGATATTTCTCCAGTATTTTTGAGAGGCAAGTATTCTTATCAAAGCTCTCCCGACTATATACCTTATCCCCTACATACAAAAGATATTTAGCGCCGGATTGATCAATCAAATAAATGTGATTAAGATTATCTCCATTGCATTGGTCCAGTTCTTCGGCTTTAGCAATAAGCGCAAATTCCCTTTTCATGGTTATCCGATGAAGAACAGTGTTTATTGCTTTATATACTTTTATCTTCTTAGACATGCTCATACTCTTCACCATTCCCATCCAAAGAAATTCTTCCCGTCGTGGTCAGTTATCTCAACAGTCTTCACAAATTCAGCGCTTGCTTTCTCAAGGATTACCGCAGCTCTTTCTTTATTTGCCCACCCGTCCTTCTCATCTATATGCCATTTGCCATTTTCATAATATACATATAGGATCTGGTCAGTTAATTGGTAGGAATGCCATTTGATTGCGATATTCCCGTCTTTGGAATCCACTTTGTCGATAGTAATTGCCTGGAGCTGTTCAGAATAGGGCTTTCTGCCTTCTTCTATGGTAACTAGACCTTTGTACGCATTTTGTATTGAGATAGGATTATCCTCATATTCTGCCACGAGTCCGTTGTAAATCAGATCTGTTATCTCCCTTTCCCCTTCAAAAATATCTTCCGCGCTATCGTTAGAAAGAAGCAATATTCGACCTTTATTATTCAATACCTCATTGCAGGCGATCCACAGAGCCTTTTTTACACCCTTGTCCATTAACAAGCTCGTTATATGATCTATGACGAGAAGCGAAATATCATCATATTGTTCCCTGATACTTGATGCATCACTTCCCAGCTGATCAACAGATATATATTTCATTTTTCCAATCAGTTCGTTATCGGCTTCATTTCCGGTAAGGCATCTCGCGGCTTTACTCATACGAATATTTGCTTTCTCTTCATAAGAATACAAATTTAGAAGCGAGTAACCCATTTTTCCCGTTGCGAAATCCTTGAACAGTTCATATGTCGCTTCGTCCCTTCGCTTTTCTGTTATTTGAGCTTCATCTAAATCTTCGAAAGAATCTCCTAACACAAGTTTTTTGAAAGCACCGGAAAAATCTGCACCGGAAGGCCAGTGTCCCCCATCAACATAAAAACAGTTTTTGCTGCGTAGATATTTGTTACTCGTTGTCGTATCTGTAACATCATCATCACGCCCCAGAATCATATAGACGTTTTTGGTGGTTTCACGTTTTGTGTCCCAGCAAATATCTCTTTCCGTAATCTTTTCAATTAATTCCTGATATTCATAATCAGCAAGATCATCTGACCAATACCTGGATGCGGGATAAGCCGGATTGATCAGTATGGTTTTGACGTTTGTTGTCCGCCCAATATACAAAGCCAACACACCACCAAAACCGTGACCTACAATCAAATCATACCTTTCAGTCATAAGATTCAATAATAATTCAGAAGGATTCTTGTCTTTTTCAAAAACCACTGAAACTATATGCGTATTCGCGCCGAAACACTTCTGTAGTTCCTTGTAATAGATATTTTCTTTTTCATCTTTGTAGTCACTGATGTTTAATATGCTCATATAATCACTCCTTCGTTTGTTTATTCGTGGCATGTTCTTCGCGGAGTCGATTTATGTCCTCAGGTCCAATTTTTCTTGCATCATCTACTACAAAGATTGTGTCGATAGATTTGAGGATTTTCAAAAACTCCGACACCTCAGATGCTGATGCCACAGTATGGATCATCCCGCCATCGTGCCCATCTTCGTCATCTTCTTCATAGAGTTCATCGGGTTCCTCGTAGATAAGTTGCTTGAGAGCGATGAAGAAATGTGCCGTCCACCATTCAAGATCAATGTCCCGCTGATCGACGGTCCCGTTATCCATTTCATTAATATCAGCCAGACCATACTCAGTATGCATAAGAGCATGTATTTCGCTTGGCGACCTGTGATTTCCATTATCAGTAATGATATGATTGTGCATATATGCATCGTCATATTCGTTACAGATACTTTCAATGGTTTCGACCAAAGGCTGCTGAAAGCTGTCAAAATCTTCAGTGTTACTGATCGTATATCTGAACAGATTATCATCATCCAGATAACGAACCAGATCATCATCCTCGTATTCTGTCCAATGACGAATATAATCAGCCAGCCTGTCACAAAGTTTAAAATACAGTTTCCTAAATCCACCGTTTTCTTCAGAACGAACGAATTTTACAACTTCCATAGCGCTTGCTCCTTTCTTTTTATTTGTAAGATAAATATAAAAGAAGGGATGTGCATTATCGTGCACATCCCTCCTTTATTTATCTTTTTATTTAAATACAGGAACTAATATTTCAAATATTTTTTATCAAACTCTTCCCAAATCTTTTTTATAATCTCATGCTGTTCACTAACTGTCTTATTTTTTAGCCTCTTTGCTTGATTCCAAAACATAAAGTCAAACTCAACACGATTAATATTTAGTTTCTTTGATTTTATTATTTGATCAATCGCTTTTTGATAGTTATCATATTCTTTTTTTTCTACTTGACTCCAAGAACAGTCTTTTTTGAATCCTGGTTTTTCGCTGTTCTTACGTTCTTTGCCTTGTACAATATAATAGCTTTCATAAACAAAATCTCTCATAATACTATCCATTGGTGCATGACATTTATCAAAGCCTTTTTTAGATTCATCATCATAATACCTGATAAAAAGATACTTCGTTGTCATATTAAGTATCTTCTGTATTTTTCCAAATGATAAATCATCATTACTCTTTATATTTGCGACTGCCTCCTCAAAAGACACTCCTACCCCTTCAGCTCCATTGCTCAGAATATAGTCTGAATATCTTTTTACTTCATCTTTGATTTTTTTATTCTCTAAAATATCTGTTTTTTCATCTTTTTTAGTATTTGGTCCCAGATTGGTTGCATCACTAACAGCCATTCCAAATATAAAATCAAAAACACAATCATCAATAGTCATCGGTATTTCTTGCATTGAAACCCCCTTTCTATTCATTTTACTTAAATGAATAAAACTCTTCACCCGTCTCTAGACATAACGCAGCGAGCCTGCCGCCTGGCATCACACAGCCACAATCTATTGCAATATGATTAAGATGCTTATAAATCCTACCCGGATTAGGGTTCCCTTTGATAAACTGGGTCGGAGTATGACCGGTAATTACAATAGTATCCTTGAAATATTGCGTATTATAATCTGCTCTATCCCATACAAGGTTCTTCAAAGAATAATCTTCGATCCGCTTTTCGGGACTATATTCGCCAAGACCTGCATGAACAAGCAGATACTTTTGTCCATTGACCGTTACTTCTTCATACATAGAGAAATCCATTATGAAGTTAAGCACTTCCCTACGCATTTCCTGACTTAAATGCTTAAATTCTTCAATGGTCGTCTCACTTCCATTTCTCTGCCAGTCGATGAGATTTCCGAGTAATTCAGCATCAACCGAGTCAACAGATTCCGTAGTAATCTGAGTATTAAGGAATCAAAGTCCATCCAGCGCCATTAGCTCGTGGTTTCCAACAATACAGATAACATTCGGCATTTCCATAAGCTTTAGTAGTGTCTTTATTGGATGAGGTCCACGATCAACAACATCGCCGAGAATATATAAAATATCTGTATCTTTAAGCTGTATCAGATTCAGCAATTCTATAAACTGGTCGTATCCACCGTGAATATCACTTATAACGTAAGTCATTCAAAATATCCTATCATTCCATAGTTAAGAGTTAAAATAAATGTTCGCGAATCGCTACATAGTTTACTCATAAGCCCTATACCCCTTTCGTAACTCTTCCTTCACCCTCTCGCGAAGCGTCATCGGTTCCAGTATTTCCACATCCGGCGCATAGCTCTTTGCAAATTGAACCATTGCATCTTCATTAACATCAGCTTTTACGCAGACTGTAGTGTCTGTTTCATCGTAAAATCGCACATCACTTCCAAACATATCGATTATGTCACTGATCATCGGTTTAACAATGCGGAACATCACTGTCGAATCTTCGCTTGAATACATATAAATGTGCTTTTTCATATATTCTGCCAGGTCAAGCCTTCTGTCTTTTGACCATTTTAATTTCTCAAACGGCTTCGATTTTACGTCCATGATTTCAATATCAGTGATGCGATCAACCCTGTAATTGGAAACATCATCATATTGATCATAATTACATATCAGGTAATACTTCCCTTCTTTCGCTACCATCTGATAAGGGCTTACAACGTAAATACGCTCCTCACCGTCCTTATTAGGTTTGGGATGCTGCTTTTTATCCGTACCGTATTCCAGATATTTAAAAGAAACCTTTTTGCCCTTGCTGATTGCCTCATCAAGTACATCTATGTTATAGAAAACCTGTCGATTATTTGTCTTATCCTCAGGCATCGTACTGATGTAATTCATACTCGCCCGAAAGTACTTATTTGATAGTGTTTCCAGTTTCATGATCAGCTCTTTACACTGGCTATAAGGCAGATGTTTGGAAAAAAGGAGTGAATCAATCAATAATCGGAGTTCCGGCTTTGAAAAGTCTCTTACGAGGTAAAAGCTGGACATAATGGTGCTTTCTTCCACTTCTCCGGTCTTTTCATTCCGGATCATCCTGGTGGTTTCCTGCGATTCAATTTCATATCCCAGCTCAATAAGATCCATTAGATTACTTTTTATTGTCCTTCGGTCAACTTCCATATCGTAATCCTGCTTCATCAGGTCCAAGAGTTCAGCTTGGGTAAGCCTGTGATCTTCATCCGTATATTTTTTCAATAAAGCTAACGTATTAAAGAGACTTAATTTCTTTGATTGTCTGCCCAATTCTATTACCCCTTTCGGCTGATTATGTTATCTACAAAACGCTTGTAATTTTCATATTTAGTTATTCACGATCAGTTCAAATAGAACTTGCTATATTACTCTATGTATTCTATCGGCTTAACATTGATCTTTTATCATAATCATCACCTGTATTTATCTTTTAGAAAAGCAGTGCCGAACTTTATACGGCAAATCCTATTCTGTTCGCTTTCTTTTTGTTGTGAATAGGAATTTCTATGTCTTCAGCTCGTAGGGTTTTTATGTCGTCCTGAGAAATCGAGTCAAAGTCCATATGCACAAGTCTGCTGCTCTGAGCCATCCTTGCCTTATCGATCACATTCCTGACATATCGTCCGTTACCGAAATCAGCCTGTAATCTCGCTTCGTCCATTATGTCTTTAATTTTCTCCATCGCCCCGTCATCTATCGTCAGCCCCTTCTGTGAAGCAATATGACTCGCGATCCGACATAATTCATCAGTGTTGTAATCTTCAAAATGGATATAATGTGCAATTCTTGATCTCAACCCCGGGTTTTTATCAAGAAATCTTTCCATCTTGTCGGGATAGCCCGCAAAAATAACGATGAGCTCATTTCTATGATTTTCCATTTCCTGAACGATGGTATTTATCGCTTCATCTCCAAACATTCCATCTCGATCATCAACCAGTGAGTATGCCTCATCTATAAATAAAATTCCACCTACTGCTTCCGCGAATTTTTTCTTTACTATAGGTGCAGTCCACCCAACAAACCTTCCGACCAGATCAGATCGCCCAACTTCAACTATATGACCTTTTGAGATTACGTTATTATCCCTAAGAATGCGTGCAAACAGCCGCGCTACAGATGTCTTTGCCGTACCCGGATTGCCTGTAAAGATCATATGATTACAGATAGGATCATTTGATAAACCTCTATCCTTGAATAACTTCTGAGCTTTGTAACTATCCAATGCTTTCTGAATCATCTTTTTAGCAGAGTCAAGTCCGATCATTGCTTCCAGTTCATCATAAGCGCTTCCTTTAGGCTTTATTTCCTTTATCTGTGATTTTGCACCGGATATATCTTTGTATTGTCTAAATATTGACGTCTTTAGCTTCTTTCTATACCA
Organism: Lachnospiraceae bacterium; assembly: GCA_900168235.1. Lineage (GTDB taxonomy): Bacteria > Bacillota > Clostridia > Lachnospirales > Lachnospiraceae > NK4A144. The sequence continues at coordinate 143,749 of FUZG01000009.1, forward strand.
TTCATCAAAAATCATATTTAATTCAGTTATCAGATAGCCATGACCTTTTTCAACACTATCTATAAGCTCCTTATCAGTTCTTAGATGATATTTCTTTGCTCTATTTTTTAGATAATCAATAGCGGATTTATCAATTGCTTGTTCCTCTTTAATTTCAATAAATGCACAGTCTCCAACATTTTCTAAGATCTTCATTCGTAGATTCGTGCATTCTTTTGGAAGCTGAATGATCGTTAATACTCCGCAACAATGTTTTCTTATGATCTTGCAAACATCCTTAAGGTAATAAAAACTGCCGTTAGCACATTCGTCCTCCTCATCTTCAATATTCTCAAACATTTTTAATATCAACGTACCGCCGGTGCATGCCTTAAACAAGGCATCTATCATCCTCATAGAATATTTCTCATCAGAGCTAAGTTCTAATACACTGTAGCGACGACTTTCTATGCGTCCAACATCATATAAAGCCTGAATAAGTAATTTAGTTACACCTGCCTGTGTTCTACTATCATCACTTTCAATCATGTAATCCACAGGATGTCCATATACCTTTAGTTTTGGTGTTCCGGCATATATACGATCTAGTTCCTGAATAAATGATTCCTTAGTAAAAGAATCTTTTGCAGACTGATAAATAAAATCTTTGTTTCGCCTTTGAATCAGACCTTCATCAAAGTCAACATGAATTACTCTTGATCCGCAATTAGCCAACTCATCCAAGTCAAAATCTCTTAAAATATCATAGTCATCACGAACAAAATCGTTTCTATCTGCCCTTCTAAGAATATGTAAAAAACTATTAAACGTTGTTTCCTTTACTTCGATATTCTCCAAATCCAGTTTCCCATCTTTGATAATATCTTCCATATAATCATCCACATGAATATAATCGCGAATAACAAAGCCTAAAGCACAATCACCATAAGACACTTCACTGATAAAAAGATATCCTTTACCTATAATTTTTTTGTAATTACGCTCGCAGCAGCTTGAAATAGCTTCTCCGAGATTTCTATCAATAGCACTTCGCCGCATACTTTCATCAGATGAGAAAATCAATTCGCCATTTATTGCTTTAACCTTCATATCAATCCTAAAGAACTGCATAATCATACCTCCTGATTTCAAATATTCCACCTTTTCAGTATCAAGTTATAAATCTATAGTAAATGAGAGGATGTACGTTCTATTGCACATCCCCTCAAATTAATCTAAGCGTTTTTTCCAATTACTATAACTTCTTTACCATGTTTTCTTGCATACACTATTGTTTCTTTTGTTCCTCCCGGAGCCCCGGTATAAACACCGATCAATCTTTTTGAGTTATCAACCATCCACTCATTTCGTCTAAAAAAAGCAAAACGTCCGGGTTTATCACACACATAGGTCACCCCGTTTGCTGCTTTCAATACGGCGTGATATCTCTTATGCCAGTCTTTCTCCCACCGATTCTCCATCCCACGAAATGCAACCGCCGCAAAAAGATGAATATCTTTTTCTCTCATTTCCTCACGGATTTTCATAACTATTTCAGCAGCCCAGAGATCAACTCCCCTCTGCATTCCCGTGATAAAGTCTGTATAGCCTTCTTCAACAGCTTTTCGTATCTGTTCCTCTAACCATTCCTGTACAGCACTCTCTGAAATGCTGAGTTTTTCAGGTCTATGACCTGTAAACGATACTGCGTGCTCCTTATCAATCTGTTTCATAAAATAGTCCTTTCAATAGAGTCAATTTCTTTATGCTTCTGTGTTCAAATAATACAAATAGGGATGCGCAAAACTATGTACATCCCTATCATCTACGAAAAATAGCGTTATAACGTTCAGCTTATATAAAATTAAAACACTTGAAAGGTCTCCAAATCATGGATAATACCAGTTTATATACGAAGAGCTTAATTCTTTTCCCTTATCAAATATCTATATGATAAGTCTTTGCATCAGCTGTCTCACCTGTTGTCTCCTTAAATGCTTTGATATATGCAGATAACTGTGCCTGATATTTCCTGTCAAGGTCATCTCCATCAGCATTTGTCTTATAATCCACGATATGCCATTTGCCTTTTGAGCAATAAACAACATCCATAATACCGTTCCAGACTTTCTTCCCGTAATCTTCTTCGGAATAGCAGAACGGAACCTCACAATATACTTCTTCTGCATTAAGCAGAGTTCCAAGAATATCCTGTGGAAGATCATTAGTCTGCACATATCCGCCATTTTTAATACGTTCGGCAACAACCGATAAAGCTTTTGACAAGTCTTCCTCATAAGGCTCTAATATCGGTGTCCGGTATTCTCTAATGATTTCGCCGACAGCATTAACAGTGTTCACACCATTCTTAGTAGATACAAGCATTTCCATCAGCTTATGTGTCATAGTACCAAGAAGTGTCGGAAACCTATGTGCTATTTCATTCTTTGATTTTCCTCTCTCAGAAGCTTTAGGTGCACTTGATTCCTCTATGATATTCACATTCTGTTCATCTGACATCTTTGATGAGATATGCAGACGGCTTGGATTTTCTACAATGTATGTTGCTGTTTCCATGCTCCGGTCATTAAGAACACAGGTACTCTCGGCTTCAGCATAAAGCTTCGATGATATAACAGTCATACTCTTTTTCGGCGCACTGGGAACATACTCTCCAGTAGCTTCAAAAATATCCTGGAGTCCATTTTCCATAACAGGACTCCACATAGACTTCCTTGACTCCTTACCGAATGCAGAAGTTATGCTGTCGCAGATGATAAGAGCATTTCTTGCACGGGTAACAGCTACATAAATAAGGCGCTGTCCTTCTGCTGCACCTGCTGCTTTCTCATCTTCATGTTCATCAGGGAACGCTTTTGTCTCAAAGTAACAACCACCAAAGCTATCACTCTTTGTCAAAGAGAAAAGATAACCTTTTGAACCATCATCACCGTGAACGATTCTTTTATCACTTGAATTTCTGGATGAAGTTGCTGCAGCCAGTATTATTACCGGTGCCTCAAGACCTTTCACCTTATGAAGATTTGCCATATGCACAGCATCTCTTCCATCATTAAGGCTTAGGCATCGTTCTTCTCCTGACTCTCCACTAAGTAATTCAGCTATATATCCGGCGCCATCATCAAGAGATACCACAATTCCTGATTTCTCCGCATTTCGCAGGAGTTCCAGCGTATAGTACACAACCTCTATGTTTTCTGTCACGGCATATTCATAGATTTTAAAGGTGTCCATAATTTTCGCAAACAGAGCCGCCGGAGAGAGTCTCTGGGCCTTATAATACAAATTTTTAAGTTTCTCAATTTTAGAAGCAACAAGACAGGCAGTATCGCTATCACAAGTATTCATATCAAATGAAGCTTTCAGTGATACGCTCCCGCCATGCTTTCTATATATTAATATTTCCTCCTTAGTGAGTCCTATCACTCCTCCTGTCAATGCACCATATAATGCGATGATATTATTCTCATTAGCGACCGCCGAGTATATTTTATAGATTTCTAATAATGCTTCATTTGATCCAAAAGGAACATCTCCCTCAACTCTGGTTGGAATTCCTTTCATATCGAGATAAGACATGATAGGTCCGAGCCGCTTCTTACCATAGGTGATAACCATTACGTCATTATATCGAAGTTTTCTTGGGTTCTTATCGTCGCCCGTTCTAACAAGAAACTCATCATTATCAACCAGTTTATCTATGATTTTTGCTATCTGTACCGGATCAGTCTCATCCGGGTGTTCTGACTCAAGACTGCCGGTATATGCCCGATAAGTGTATATTCCCTGGAATTCATCATCCATTGGATCTGGAACAGGGATTTCCTCATACTTACTCTGATCCCTTGTTTCCTCAGGCAGCATGACCGTAAAACATCGGTTAAAATACTCGCACAGAGTGCTTTTCGACCTAAAGTTCCTTGATAATGTCAGAATAGAACCACCATTTTTCTCGAACAGACCTTTTACCTTAAGAAATGAAGTCACGTCCGCACTTCTGAATCTATATATAGATTGCTTCGGATCTCCAACAATGAATAATGAACCCGGTCTTGGTTCACATGCACTCCACTGAGGTACTGGATGCTCACTTGATAGATAAAAGAACACCTCGGCCTGCATCGGATTTGTATCCTGAAACTCATCTATCAGGAAATAACTATGACGATCATAGATGTACCTGATGAGCTTTCCCTCTCCTTCTGCATCACGGCGAAGCATATTTCGCAGATAATACAGGTAATCAAAGAACGTCATATATCCTTTGTCACGCATAACTCCTTCAATCACAGGAACACAGACTTCCAAAAACGCCATGGATATCCCGTACTGAAGATTTTGAAGTTTGTACAGGAGCCCGTCCTCCGAACAGACTGAACACTGAAGCCATTTACCTTTTTTTCCGCCCGGTTCGAATACACCATCAAGCTCCATCTCATAATGATTCATTGCCTCCGGTATAAGACGAAGATCTCCCAGTGATTTAAGTGCATACATAACATTGGAATAATTATTGCTCCATTTCTTACGTAGAGTTTTGTATATATCATCTATCCTCTCCCATGCAGCAAGATTCTTCTGTTCAGAAGGATATTTAAGTTCAGGATGATTTACGATACACATCAGAGCGCGTACTATCTCATCCCTCTCATCCTTAAAGGCACTATCGATATCTGTTACATTGGGTTCTGTATAGTTAAAGTGTACGTTGCGGTTATTCATAAGCACAGACATACCCTGCACAAATACTTCTTCCGCATTACGATGAAGTGAACGAAATGTTCCTGCCATTCTTGCACGCTCATCCCCATACTCACCTGAACAGATTTTTACATATTGCTGTTTATAAAAAATCTCTGCATCCAGATCGCTGACGATATTTGCATCTGACGGGATACCTGCCTCCGACGGATGTTCTGACAGTACCATTCCACAGAACGAATCAATCGTTCCCATAAAGCATAGGTCTATGTTCTTAAGTGCCTCGGCACAGCGTTCTATGGTTTCTTCCGTAGGTTTAGGCAGCTGACCGGCATAACCTTTGTCTTTCCAGACATAATCCGGATTGCTCCGTTCAATCAATAGTTTTTGAAATCGGTCATAGAACTCACCTGCTGCAGCTTTTGTAAAGGTTATGGCACAGATTTTGTTAATCGGAATACCTGCTTCAACCATAGCCACCATACGACTTACAAGCATTGTTGTCTTACCCGATCCGGCACCTGCTTCGACAAAAAAATTCGTATTGATATCTGATATGATCCTGTTTCTGGACTGTGTATCTCTTTCCAGGCTTGTCATTTTAGTCATCTCCAAGCCCTCCTTCCTGCTCTTTTCCGCATATCAGACCGAATTTACAATACTTACAAGGATCCTTATCATCCTTGGTACGGTTCTCTTCATATGCATTATCAGGTATTGGAAAATCAGCAGCTTCCAAAATTTTCTTAAATGCAGTGAGTTTATCAAAAAGCTTCTGCTTCATTTCATCGTCGTATCTGCAGAACACTGATTCTCCAAGCCGAATATAACGATATTCTCCGCCGGAGATCTTAAATCCCTTCTGCTCCATTAGATATGAATAAATAACGATCTGAAGACAGGTATCTATATCATCCTGAACATGTCCTATAGCTCTTGCACTCTTAAAATCAACGACCATATAAGAGCCATCATCAAGTTTTTCAACACGATCCGGGTATCCATGAATCTTTACTCCACTATCATGAACACAATGAATATTCTCTTCCTTTAAGATAACCTCCCTGTGTGGATCCATGTTATAGGCAGTCTCCATCATATCAAGGAACTGATCCCGCTCTGCTTCGACATTCTGTTCTACAAGCGGCGGATGTTCTTCTATAAATCGGTCAAAGTATTCACCTGAGAGTTTAAGAAAATCCTCAAGACTCATATCAGTATTGCCCAGCTTCTCCATCAGTGAATGAGCCATTGTGCCTGACTCATTCGCTGCGATCACTTCAAACGGCTTATCTTCATCCGGCTCAGGAATACCCAGTATCTTGCTTAACATGAAAGCTCTCGGACATCCAAAAAACATATCTAATGCTGATGGCGAATACTCTTTGTCGAGGTTCAGAGTTACACCTAAAGAGTCTCTAACCTTATCAATTGGCTGCGGAACAACAATCTTCCCGTCGTTATATGCTTCTCCAATCTTTCTCGTAACAGATATGGCTGGTTCAAAATATCCGACCTTCGTGATATGTTCCTCAAGTTTCTTAGAAGTAGCATTCTTTCCGCTCTCTTTACGATATAACTCAAACACAAGAGATGATGCATTATCCCTTTTCAGCTCAGATACATTCAAGCCGGCAAAAGATATATTTATATTAGAACCAAGTCCCGAAGCCAGTTGAGCAAGTGTAAGAAGTCTGTCTCGCTTACAACTGATACGACCATCAGATGTCAGATATTCTGCAGATTCACCGAACAACCTCAGGTCTGAATCAAGAAGCAGATAGTTTTCTTTAGGAGAACCCGGATACTTGGATGCTGAAAGACCTGATATATACAGATTCTCTCTTGCTGTCGAAAGTGCACCGTCTATACCGGTAACATATAATTTGCCTTCTTCGCTGTGTGTATTCGCAACACTCATCCTAAGCACATTCAGGATAATATCTTCTGTTGACTGATCAATGCCTGATGTACGAATGACTTTAAGTTCCTCATAAATTGCACTTGAAGCAGAGGTGTCCAAAACCATAAGCAGTTTCTGCGAATATGTTTCTGTGCCTTTTCGTATATAAGAATACTTTGAGATAAAATCCTCTGCAGGCAGAGACAGCTCTTTTGCCAGCACCTCAAGATACGGAATACAGGATTTTTTACGAATAAATGACAGATATTCCTTTTCATCATTGGAATCTATAAGCTTTTCGTCTCCTGCTATTCCTTTTTTGAAATCGGCAATACGTTTGTCATTAACCGCTCCGTCGTTAGTAAGCCTTATACCTCCGAGAACATTTGTAAATGTATCCCAGCTAAAATTCTTGTCTGTTTCAGGAAATAAGTCATAAAGTTTCGCCTTGTCAAAAGCCTTACTTGAGAGCATCTTATTTATTGCTGATGCACCAAAAAAGCCTCCGGTCATCCAATGATAATAAAGCACCAGAAGTCTTGCAGGATTTGAGTTGATGATAGGGATGCCGCAGCCAAATGTTATTGGAATGTCATAAAGAAGAGCATAATCAAAAAACAACTGTCCATATGTACTTGGATCTGTAACAGCAATAGTACATTTATCCAAATTCTTTCCGGAATAGATATCCGTTACAATCGTTTCTACTTCATTAGAAGCACCATAACAATTCTTGAAACTGTTAATCTTAAGAGGGTTATCAGTGATGCCGTATAATTCAGATATAGAAAACGTCCTGGTATGCCCACCGGAAAGTTTCAGAAATAAAGTATTCTCTAAAGGATTTAAGGGATATTCTGAAAGTGAGCAGAAATCTGCATCTATCGGATTACACGTCTCTATCGCTTTCCTAATAAGAGATACAGAATCCATCAGATTTCTATACTCAATAATCTTCATATATTTCTTATATACTGAGATTAAGGCCGCATTCTTTTCAGTAAATATGCCCTTTCCAAGAATGGTCTCGATTTGATTCGTTTCATCCTTCTCAGAGATAAGGGTTCTCATACGCCTAATAGCACTGGTAATCTCCTTAACATCCGAGTATGTAGTCTTTCCGAAGTACAATTCTCCTTTTAACGCTTCGGCAACTATGGCAGTTTCTTCACGTGCACTGACAAAATCTTCTGTAATAGTAATACCAGAACGCATCATCGCTAAACGAGCCAATTCTCCCGCACCAAGGATCCTGAGATTAAAACAGTTTATGCCATGCATTGCAAGGCTTTTCATTATTTCACTCCCATTAACGCCGGGAGCCAGTATAATCCGTTCCCTCATACATTTACCTCTGTTCTTAAAATCAGCAGTTCTAATTCACGATTTTTCAGTATCTAAAGGATTTATATCTTATTTCCGCTCTTTTTTGAACATTAGCTTTCAACTATACGTTGCTATTAAAAAGTAAGGCGCATTTGATTCCATTTGACCCCGCCATGATTGGATTTATCACTCACTCCTTCGTTCTTAAAACCAAATTTTGAATAATAATCCACCAATCCATCTTTACAGGTCAGAACTACGCCTTTTCTGCCCTGTTCTTTTGCATCTAGAATGAACCTTGTTATCAGATTGCCAGCCAGCCCTTTATTTCGGTAACTGGGTACGGTATTAACTCCAAAAATCATCTGCCACTCACCTTGCTCGTTGTGGAGTTCAGCGCAGCTATACATTTCATCCGTTAAATCTTTTTCGTCGGTCACGAATCCATCTACAAAAGAAACGAGCCTTTCTTTAGCAAACATCAGTAAGAAATGATCTGAATAATAACGGAGTCGTTCCTTAAATTCTTCTTTTGTCGCTGCTTCAGCAGAAGGGAAGCATTCTGCTTCTACCATGGCTATAGCATCCAGATCGTTCATACTTGCGGTTCTTATCTGCATTATTCCTGACTCTCTTCCCATCCCTTGCAGACATCACACCAGCCTTCAGCACCGGTAACATTCTCAAGCTCCTGTAGTGTTACCTTTACAGAAGTAAACTCATTCCCTCCTGCCGGATGCACGTACTCAAATCTCTTCATGGATACGTCGAGCCATATAGGGATATTATCTGATACTGCAAAAGGGCATACCCCACCCGGCTGAAAGCCAATAAGATCTTCTACAGCATCTCGTGGAATCATATGCGGTTTTGTATGAAACTGAGCCTTGAATTTGGAACTGTTTACTCTTCCATCGCCTGCCATGACGACAACAACAGGCTTTTCATCCACTAGAAATGATAATGTCTTCGCAATCTCAGGTTCCGAGCATCCTATCTGCTGAGCTGCATGCTCTACTGTATCAATAGTTTCAGCATGCTCACTAAGCCTGTCCCCCAGATTCTTCGAAATAAGGAAATCCTTTACTTTTTCATTGACCATTTTTTTACTCTCCCATTTGCAGAATCTCTCTTTTGAAGCTCTATCTTCATCAGAGCTATTCTTTAAACTCCCTTTCAGCCTAATACTTCTAGTGCAGCTGCATTCATTTCCCATCCGGAAAGCTTATAAACGCTTCCCGTTCCAGTGACGGCAATCCATATTTTTCTTTAGCATCAGCTAATGCCTTCATCATAAACGACATGTTCCTCGCAAGATTTCTCATTGTCTGAAGGCCTTCAAGATCCTTCTTCACATCTTCTGCACTAAATCCATGAACCTGATTCCAATAGGTACTCGAAGCAACCGGCATGGAGCTTATTGTAAAATACTTGTTCAAGACGTCAAAAGATGCTGTATTTCCGCCTCTTCTACAGCTTACTACAGCCGCACCAACTTTCATCTGCTTTGAAAATGATGTGCTGTAAAAAAGTCGATCCATAAATGATAGAATCGTTCCATTCGGAGATCCATAATAGACCGGGCTTCCCACAACCAGACCATCAGCCTTTTCAAACTTAGCCGCAACCTCATTTACGAGATCATCGTTGAAAACACATTTACCATTCTTTCCGCAATATCCGCAGGAAATGCAACCTCTTACAGCCTTATTTCCAACATGAATAAGTTCCGTCTCAACGCCATCTTCATGAAATGTCTTTATCATTTCATGAAGTGCAGTTGCAGTGCAGCCATCAGCCTTTGGGCTACCATTTAATAGAATAACCTTAGCCATTCAGAATTCTCCTTTTCACATCAAGGTCCTTTCAAGAAAAATCAGTCATCAAAACAAATACTTTGCTCTTTTGTGTTGACTACCGCATTAACACCAAACAGAATAATGCATCGCGGCATTGCATGTCCGATATTAACGTTAAATACGATAGGAAGATCGGGCTTGTTAACCACTCCTTTCAATAACTGCTTGTATTCGTCTGCATAAGTTTCATCCCTCTCTTCTTTTGACATCCCCCACCGTTAAAACCTCGTGGGATGTCAAAATGCCTTGATGATAACCTTTTTCCCGGAGAAGGCCATTCCGAGCTTCAAAATATCTCTAACACCTTCATCTTTCATTTCAATCACGTATTCTTTATCTTCTATCTGCCTAAGTGCTTCATCTGCCAGCTTATTAAGTCCCTTTTCATCAAGATCCTTTTCATACTTAAGTTCCATTATTATTCCTGTCAATTTTTTGTTTCTTGGTATAAGGCTGACATCGTACCGTCCATAGCCTGATTCGCGATTAGACTTTACAATATACTGATTATCCATCATTGCAATTAACCCTAGCACAAGTCCATGATAAAAGCCTTCTGTCCCGGCATCATAGAAGCTTACTGACTTTACTACATAGTCACTTATTGATTTTTGAAGCTTATCTATATTGTTTGAATAAAGACTCTCAGCAAACATGTTTGAAGTAGCTTTATTAATTGCTCCTACATTCTGAAAATACGTAAGTATCTCACTTTTATAAACCGCAGATATTTCTCTGTTTGGGATAGCCACCTCGCAGAGGTAACTCCCATCCGCCTGTAATTCTTTCTTTAGCGGTTTTAGGTAACCAGCCACCAAAAGTATACTGTAAATATTTGCTGGATCATCAGACAATGATCTGTAAACTGTAGTCTGATCTATTTTGGCGATAACTCTATTTCCCTGTAATAAAGAAAAAAGCTTTTCATTTATATCTTCAGAAGCTGCTTTCATCACATCTTCCAGTATTTCATTTTTACCAGTGTTAACCCAATATGCTTGCGGTATACATTTTTTGGAAATATAGCTGATCACCGACCATGGATTATATATTTCCTCATCACCAAACTTATAGCCGTCATACCATTCTTTTAATTCTTTTTCTTTATCTGAAATCCCATAATAATCCATCATTTTATGTATTTCAGGATATGTAAACCCAAAGAATTCATCATACTCAGCATCTAAAACAGAATTGACAGAAAGATTATTCATTCCACTAAATATGCTTTCTTGTGCAATCCTCAATATGCCTGTAAGAAAACCGTAAGAAAGATACTTGTTATCTTTAAAAGCTCCAGAGAAAAAAATACGCATAAAGCCGATTATCTCATCATAGTAGTTTTTAGAATATCCTTCCTGAATAGGCGTATCATATTCATCTATTATTATTACAGGGTTAATTTCATGATGTTTATAGAGCATCCTTGATAAGTTTTCCAGCGCTGACGAAAGCTCAACTTCATTTGCTTCGCCATTTATAACCTTATCAAAATAAGATTTCTCAAAAGATGCAAGCTTATCACTGCTTTCCAATTCTGAATGTCTCGCAAATTCCGTCTGGAGAAGCGCGGATATCTTATTTACAGTTGCTTCCCAGGTATCGAATTTCACATCTTTGAATGTAAGAAAAATAACCGGATACTTGCCCTGATGTTTAGTATAAGATTCCCCACACTTCCAGATTGCCTTGTCCTTAAAATATACGCTTGTATCATCATGACTCATCTCAAAAAACACCCTTAGCATATCCATATTAAGGGTCTTACCAAATCTCCTCGGTCTGGTAAACAATGAAACTAAAGGTTTTTCATCCAAAAACTCTTTAATCATCATTGTTTTATCGACATAGTAGTACTCTGATTGAGCGCGCACATAGTCAGATATTCCTACAGGAAGAGATTTTCTCTCCTTATGATGACTTTTTACATAATTTCCGGAAGTAATTCGTCCGTCAACCGGTCTTACTGCATCATCCGGTATCTGCCATTTCTTTCCTTCTTTGTAAGCCCCTTCAATTTTTCCATTTCTGCAAAAATTCAGAACGGTCCGTTCTGATACTCCCCAGTCAGCAGCAATTTCTTTACTTGTTTTCATCATATGCCCTCATATCGCTTCATTTCCTACGCCATTAGTATAAATAATATTCCGCAATATATCAAACGCTTTTTTATTTCTTGCGGAATAATATCGTGTAGTATACCCCAATGCCCTTTCCTCTATTGGTGCACAAAATCGAAAAATACAACAACTCCCCAACCCCTAATAAGCGTAGGGAAAAAACGAAGTTATATAATTGCAAAAATGAGTTCCATCATTCTTTTGTAGCTATGCTCATCTAATGTATATTTATTTCTGCCAAACTTATCCAGCCATGAATAAATCATTGCTAAAGTCACTTTTACTATCCCTCCAATTCCAGATGCATATGGTAATCCGTCCAATCTGTATTGTAGAACAACTCAATTTTAATCGACCAAAGCCCCTTCACATGCTGAATTAATCATGTTCTTCGCCATGCATTTTCATGGCAGCTCGAGTAGTTATAACAAAAAGATCTCCTTGCTGCATTTTGAGGTGACCCCCAAAAGTTAGACTTTATTAGCGAGACAGCTACGGCTGCCTCGCTATTTTTATGCAGCCATAAGGGAGAGCCTGTATTGAACAGGGCTCTTCCAGCCTAGTTTCTCTTTGATTCTACGTTCATTGTAGTATTTTATATATCGCTCAATTTCAGCCTTCAGTTCTTCGTAACTATAGTAGACAACGCCATAGTAGATTTCTTGTTTCAATAAGCCAAAGAAGTTTTCCATGACTGAGTTATCATGACAGTTACCTTTTCGTGACATACTCTGGAAGATGTTTTCCTGTCTTAGATTGTATGTGTATGCCTTCATCTGGTAAG
>FUZG01000001.1 GCA_900168235.1 Lachnospiraceae bacterium
TTTTATTGCATTTCTGAAATTTCGTTTTGAATTTTCAGGGTTGCATTGCTGTTTGTTTGTCAAGGTTCAGTTCTGTCGGACCGCTTGTTAATTGAGCCTTTCGAGCTGTTTCGCTCGTGTCTCTCGCGGCGACAAATGATATATTAGCACCTGATAAAGACGCCGTCAACAATAATTTTGAAAAAATATACAATTTTTATCATCAGAATATTTATACATCAATTTTTACGCCTTTTTTCACTCTATCCACTGTAAATTCACGCAATATAAATTGTCATGCACATGCACAATTTCGCCTCATACTGGTCAGTCATTTAAATGTATAACTGCATAATTATTCATTATTCTTATTCAAAAACCGCCAGATGTCATTTTTATGTACATCCACTGCTATATTTCATAAACAAACTATTTTCACCATTTTAAGCCCTTGAGTCACAAAACAGCCTTCCGCCTACGCATCATCCGCATCCTCGCGGAGCGTTTTTTGATTCATAAAAAAGGAACCAGAACTATCTGTCCTGATTCCTCTCTGCTTCTTATTCCCAATCAATGCACTCTTCCAATGCTTTTGCAAGGATTTCAAACCCTTCCCGGTCTGCTTCATCAAAGCGTCCGATTGTAGGGCTGTCTATATCAAGTACCCCCACAACTTTCCCGCTTTTAGGATCATGGAGGGGAACAACTATTTCTGAATTAGATGCACCATCACAGGCGATATGTCCTGCAAATTCATGTACATTCTTAACAAGCTGGGTTTTGTCCTGTTCCCATGCTGTGCCACATACACCCTTGCCGGATGCTATATGGATACATGCAACTTTACCCTGAAAAGGACCAAGGACCAGCTTATCATCACGCACGAGGTAAAAGCCTGCCCAGTTCAGATCTTCTATAGTTTCGTAGATCAGCGCTGATGCATTGCTAAGTACCGGAATAAACTGTCTGTCCTCTTCCGCTAATGCCTTTACCTGCTCTGCCATTAATGTATAATCGCTCATTTTTTCTCTTTCTAATTAATAAATACTGTACTGAAATGTTGATGATCAGCAAAACAAATATCACTAGGCTCGATAAGACCTCGCCAAGTGAATTTGCATGGCACGCGCTAAGCTCGAAAAAACCTCGCTAAGTGCTCCGCACAATCAAAAATGTTTCGGAGCTTTCACCCCGAAACACTTTTATATACTGTAAGCTTTACAACTATTACTGAATAGGGATAACTCCGCCTTCGTAATTGTCGTTGATATACTTCTGGATTTCTTCTGACTGAAGAACTTCAACAAGCTTTGCAGCCCATTCAGCATCCTTATTTGCATCAGATACAGCTATTACGTTTGCAAAAGTCTGTGCTGCGTCAGAGCTGGGGTCTTCCTGAACAAGCGCATCAGACGGCTTAAAGCCTGCTTCGATAGCATAGTTTCCGTTCATGCATGCGAAATCTACAGAATCAACAGATCTGGGAATCTGAGCTGCCTCAACCTCAAGAATCTCGATGTTATGAGGGTTCTCAACAATATCCTGCTTTGTAGCCTCAAGACCTACACCATCCTTAAGAGTGATGATGCCGTTGTCCTGAAGAAGCTGGAGTGCACGTGCTTCATTAGTTGTGTCATTCGGAACTGCTATCTGTGCACCATCTGCGATATTTGCGATATCGTTGGACTTTCCTGCATAGAGACCAAACGGCTCATAATGGATCTTTCCAACGGAAGAGATCTTTGTTCCATGCTCGCCATTGAAATCATCAAGGTACGGCTGATGCTGGAAATAGTTTGCATCAAGCTCACCCTCATCTACTGCGAGATTCGGCTGAACATAATCATTATATGTAATGATCTCGATATTTACACCAGCTACTGCGAGCTGATCTTTTGCTGCCTCAAGTATCTCTGCATGCGGGCTTGCAGATGCGCCGATCTTGATATCAACTGACTCTGCAAGAGGCTCGACGCTTCCTGCCGCTGCCGCCTCTGATGAAGATGCTTCTGATGCAGGAGCCTCAGATGCTGTTTCAGGTGCTGTTTCAGGTGCCTCAGTCGCTGCTGCAGATGCTGCGGGCGCTGCTGACTGTGATGAACCGCAAGCTGCAAGTGATGCTGCTGCGATTACTGCTGCAAGTGTTACTGCAAGATTCTTTTTCATAACTTATCCTCCTCTTTAGTTACATGATAGACGCAGGACGAAAATCCTGCTGACCATGACCGCCAAACCCGGGATATGACAGTCTGCTGCCTTTATGTAATAGCTCTTCCCGGTCAAGACCGCGTTGAGCATTGCATAACAAATTTTTGCATATTCAATTTCTTGCTCTTTTATCCGTTGCTCTTGCGAGACGCATCCAAAATTCCTGTATGATCTGAACAAGGATCACAAGAATGATAACGGAGATCATCATGATATCCGTCTGATATCTGTAATAACCATAGTTGAGGGCGATAGCTCCGAGGCCGCCTCCTCCGACAAATCCTGCCATAGCTGAATAGCTGAGGATGGTCGTAATGCATATTGCTGCACCCACAAGGAGACTCGGTCGTGCTTCCGGCAGAAGTACTTTGTAGATTATCTGCCAGTTTGTGGCTCCCATGGATTTAGCCGCTTCGATCACGCCTGCATTCACTTCCTTAAGTGATGATTCCACCATTCGTCCGATATACGGCGCTGATGCAAAGATAAGCGGCGGAATGATAGCCTTCGGTCCGAGAGTTGTATGGACCATGAACTTTGTAATAGGAAGTACCATTACCAAAAGTATCAGGAACGGTATGGACCTGAAAATATTAATGAAAACTCCAAGTACTGTATGAACGGGTCTGCATGGCGCGATGCCGTCTTTATCTGTTACTACCAGTATCACTCCGAGAGGAATACCTATCATATATGAAATAGCACTGGAGATAAGCGTCATATAAATGGTTGCCCATGTTTCTTCTAAATACATGCTGATAGATGATGCATCCATATTTACCGCACCTCCTCAAAAGTGATCTCGTTATCTCTAAGATATCCGGTTATCTGATCAGCTTCTGTATGATCATCAGGAAGTTCCACTACCATCTGACCTACTGCTTTTCCTTCAACTTCTCTAGTATTGGCAAAAAGAATATTTACCGGAACCTTACACGCCAGGGTCATTTCTGAAATAACCGGCTTATATGCTGATAAACCGTCAAAAACTATACGAATTTTTTTCTTTGTACTGTCACCAAATGTGATCGGGGTCTCATTAATATCCCCGTTTCCAAGTATCAGTTTTCTTCCGATATCAGTTTTCGGATTTGCAAAAATTTCTGAAACCGGACCGCTTTCTGCGATATGACTGTGATCAATGATAGCTACCGAATCACATATTGCTTCTATAACAGACATCTGATGTGTGATAACGATAACTGTAACGCCCAGTTCCTTATTGATCTTTTTCAGAAGATCAAGGATCTGTGCTGTAGTTTTTGGATCAAGTGCGCTTGTTGCTTCATCGCAAAGGAGAACCTTTGGATTTGTGGCAAGAGCGCGGGCAATAGCAACTCTCTGCTTCTGACCGCCTGAAAGCTGTGCCGGATAATTCTTTACCCTGTCTTCAAGACCTACAAGTCTTAAAAGCTCCATCGCTCTGTCTTTTGCGATTTTTCCGCTAATACCTGAAATTTCAAGCGGAAATGTGACATTTTTCAGGAGATTTCTCTGATCCAGCAGATTGAACTGCTGAAAGATCATTCCCATCTTTTTCCTTGCCTCGCGAACTTCGGCGTCTGTCATATCTCCGAGAGACTGACCTTCAAAAAGAACCTGACCGCTGGTCGGGACCTCAAGATAGTTTATACATCGAACAAGCGTCGATTTTCCTGCGCCTGAGAGTCCGATTATTCCCTGTATGGAACCTTCTTTTATATCAAGATTAATGTCATCAAGTGCCTTTACGTCACCGGAATCCGTGTGAAACGTTTTCCCCATATGAACCAGGCGGACAATATTGTCACCCTTTGCCATTCTATTCCTCCAAAAAGGTTTGGAACCTTGTATTTTTTTAATGTTTTCCTTGCTTTCATATTAAAACAACTTAAATAAAAAAAATCAATCGCTTTTTCCCTTTACCTCGATAAATCTTTTCTATCACTGGCGATAAATTATTTGTCTATGGTATAGTTTTCAAAAGGAAATCTACATAATTAACGTATCACTGAAAGGTTATTTATATATGAACGCGATCATTTTTGACATTGACGATACAATGTATGACCTATGCTGGCCTTTTGCCATGGCTGTACATGAAGTGTTTGGAAGCAGGTATAGCAGCATCATCGAAAACGTATATATAAGAAGCCGTGTAAGAAGCGACGAGGTTTTTGAGGATTGGAATGATGGAAAGATCACTTCTGATGATATGTATGCATATCGAAATAAGAACGCTTTTGAAGATAACGGAATAGAGATAAGTCGTGAACAGGCGCTTCTAATCCAAAGTTTCTATAAAAAGTATCAAAAAAAGATCAGCGTTACGCCGACAGTCCGATCTATGCTTACCGAATTAAAGAACAAAAAAGTGACCATAGGCCTGATTTCAAACGGTGGAAGTGACAATCAATGGGCAAAAGTCCATACTCTCGGGCTTACCGAATGGATCCCCGAGGAAAATATCATTATTTCCGGTGATGTGGGGATTTCAAAGCCCGACCCCCGTATCTACGATATTGCCCGTGAAAAAATAGGCATCAGCGTTGAAAATGCATGGTATATAGGTGACACTTATATTAATGATATAGAAGCATCAAAAAAAGCAGGCTGGAACTCTGTCTGGTTCAATCGCCGTAATAATACGATTCCCGAGAATGGTCCGATGCCTGACTATGAAATACATACGGAAGAAGAAATGGCATCCATCGTAAAAAAATTGATCATGTCATGACGTTTCTAAACATTAACACAGATATTTCCGATATAGCATAGGGGAATATCTGTGTTTTTTACGTTGGGAGGGGATGTTATGGCACTTGATTTTACAGAAGATTGTATGACCGGGATTCCGCACATTGATGAAGAACACCGCATGCTTTTTCAGCTTGTTAATGATGTAAACCTGGATCTTAAAGACGGGTTTGACGTAAAGGAGATACTGAAATCCTTACTGCCGCAGCTGGTGACATACGCCGACTTCCATTTTAAGGATGAGGAGGCATATATGGACAGCATTGACGACCCGGAACTTCCTATTCAGATACAGGAGCACAATGCGTTCCGCGAAAAAGTATCCTCTATATCTTTTGAAAATCTGTCGGATGAGGAAGCACGTACAGCCATGCAGGACCTTATGCAGTATATCTCCAGATGGCTCTACCACCACATCCTCGGAAGCGACATCATGATCGGCAAAATGCAGGTGATCCCTGCCAAGGGAACTGCATCAGAAGACGATGATCCTTTTGCTTTTACAGAAAAATATCTGACCGGAATAGGTTTTGTTGATAAAGAGCATGAAAAACTTTTTGAGATAATCCGAAATGCTGATGAACTTATCCAGGATGATGACCGTTTCGATAAATATGACCAGATCGTCGCTATTATCAATGAACTTAAAGATTACACCGAAAAACATTTTTCGGATGAAGAAGAATATATGAAGCGGATCCATTATGATGACCTCGAGACCCAGAAACATGCTCACGAAGCTTTTGTTGAAAAAATAAAGAGCATAAATCTAGAAGAACTGGACGAGAATCAGACCGAGTATCTTCAAAAACTTATTGAGTTTCTTTTAAGCTGGCTTTCAAATCATATATTAAAATTGGACAAGCAAATTCCATCAACCTAATTTCATTAAACTAATTCACAATCCTCCTTTCTGTCTATATAATAAGCTGGTTGGGTTTTCCCTTATATTATTTAGACAGAAAAGAGGTATTTTATTATGGAACAGACAGGGAAAAGGGAGAAATTTGGTTCCCGTCTCGGCTTTATCCTGGTTTCAGCAGGATGTGCGATAGGAATCGGAAACGTTTGGAAATTCCCGTATCTTTGCGGACAGTATGGCGGAGCTGCTTTTATCCTGCTCTACCTTATATTTTTATTTGTCCTCGGTATCCCCGTTCTTGTATGTGAATTTTCTATAGGCCGCGCCAGCAAGCGCAGTGCTGCTAAATGTTTTGAAGCTCTTGAGCCTCAGGGTTCTTCCTGGCACTGGCTCAAATATATAAGCATCCTTGGATGTTATCTCCTGATGATGTACTACACAACAGTCTGCGGATGGATGCTGAATTACTGTGCGAAGCATATGGGCGGTGAATTTATCGGTAAAGACGCTGACTTCATAACCGCTGATTTTACAGGCATGCTTTCAAATGCACCTACTATGCTGTTTTGGACTGTTCTTTCATGCGTTATCGGATTCGTTATCTGCTTTTTCGGTGTTCAGAAAGGCGTAGAGCGAGTATCAAAATACATGATGTCCTCTCTGTTGATCCTCATGATCATACTTGCGGTACATTCCGTGTTCCTTAAGGGCGCAGGTGAGGGTATCCGTTTCTATCTCATTCCTAACTTCGCAAACATGGTTGAAAAAGGTGTGGGAAATGTGATCTTCGCCGCTATGAGCCAGGCTTTCTTCACACTCTCTATCGGAATCGGCGCCATGCTTATCTTTGGTTCCTACCTTAGAAAAGACAGAAGCCTTTCAGGCGAAGCCATCACTGTTACGGTTTTGGATACATGTGTAGCTCTTATGGCAGGTTTTATCATTATCCCTGCATGTTTTGCATACGGCATTGAGCCTGATGCAGGTCCGAGCCTCATTTTCCTTACGATACCGAACCTCTTCACCATGATGCCGGGCGGACGTATCTGGGGCGCTTTATTCTTCTGCTTCCTTTCATTTGCTGCCCTCTCTACCGTGGTTGCTGTTTTTGAAAATATCATTGCTTTCGATATGGATCTTTTTGGATGGAGCCGCAGAAAGAGCGTTGTTATCAGCGCAGTGCTCATCATCCTTTTAAGCATTCCCTGCGTGCTCGGATATAATGTTTGGAGCGGATTTGAACCGCTTGGTGCAGGTTCTGCTGTTCTGGATTTGGAAGATTTTATCGTATCAAATAATCTGCTCCCTCTCGGAAGCCTCGCATTTGTGCTTTTCTGTACAATGAAAACAGGCTGGGGATGGGATGGATTTATCCGTGAAGCTGATGCAGGTGACGGCATAAAGTTCCCTACAGGGCTTAAAAATTACGTTTCTTTTGTCCTTCCTGCAATAATCACGATCATATATCTTAAGGGATACTACGATATGTTCTCTCCGATGGGAATAAAAACTCTGATCTTCTGGATGTGCATAGCTTTCCTGTTCCTCGGATTTATATTTTTCTGTGCTCTCAGAGCTCCGCGTACCCGTAAGACTGAAATGACTACCGATTAAACCAAATCAATACGACGTTTTCAGGCAGAGGCATCATGTCTCTGCCTGTTTTGTTGTGCGGAGTACTTAGCGAGGTTTTATCGAGCCTAGTGATATTTGTTATGTTACTGTTCAGAGGCAAACTGCGCACTACGCTGCGCAGTTATGCCCCAATAACGAAGGCGAGCCATTGGATTTTGCCCATCGCCAGAGGCGATTTAATTGGCAAAATCCGTTACTGGAGCGAGCTGTAAGCGAGTGAACAGTAACTTTGTTATCTAAAAACCCCTTTACATTTCCTATTTTCACTTGACAAAAAATAAACACACGTTATACTTGCCGTGGAGATAGTATTTTTCCGGTCGTGATCATCACTGACTGAAAAAACTGTACTCTGCAAAAAAGCATAGTTATTTCATTTTGTCTGATAGGACTGTACCCAGCCTCACAGGAAGGCGGGTAACACTCGATGAAAGGAGGCAAGGAAATGACACTTGATATGCTTAAGGGAAAAATCCACCGTGCCACTGTAACACAGGCTGCGCTTGATTACGTAGGAAGCATCACTATAGATGAAGACCTCATGAAAGCTTCCGGTATCCGCGAGTACGAAAAGGTTCATATCGCTGATGTTGATAACGGAAGCAGATTTGAAACTTATGTGATCGCAGGAGAAGCAGGAAGCGGAGTTATCTGCCTTAATGGTGCAGCAGCCAGATGTGTCAGCACAGGTGATAAAGTCATCATCATGTCTTATGCATCCATGACACCTGAAGAAGCCGATACACATAAGCCCCAGGTTGTTTTTGTGGATGACGACAATCACATCAGCCGTATCACTACATACGAAAAGCATGGTCTTTTATGTGATATGGACTAACTTCCGTCGTAGTTCCGGCAACACTCACTGAAATAATTTTGCAAGCTATGCAGATTCACTATCTTCATATATTTCTATTGCGCCGCGGTACTATTGACTGCAGGCAGAAGGAGAAAACATGAAGACAGCAAATACAGTAAATGAAGTTCGCTCCATCGTAAGAGAATGGAAAAAGCAGGGACTTTCTGTTGGTCTCGTTCCCACAATGGGTTTCCTTCACGAAGGACACGCAAGCCTTATCAAGCGTGCACATGAAGAAAATGACAGAGTCGTTGTATCTGACTTTGTAAACCCTACTCAGTTTGGTCCTAACGAAGATCTCGAGTCTTATCCCCGCGATTTTGAAAGAGACTGCAGACTCTCCGAAGAAATGGGTGCAGATCTGGTATTCCATCCCGAACCGTCCGAAATGTACCATGATCCTCACACATATGTGACTATCGATACATTATCCGAGACACTCTGCGGTGTTACCCGCCCTATCCATTTCCGTGGTGTGTGTACCGTTGTTTCAAAGCTTTTCAATATCGTAACCCCTGACCGCGCATATTTCGGTCAGAAAGATGCCCAGCAGCTCGCTATCATCAGAAAGATGGTCCTCGATATGAATTATGGTATCGAGATCGTGGGATGCCCTATTATCCGTGAAGAGGACGGTCTTGCAAAATCTTCCAGAAATACATACCTTTCTGAAGAAGAGAGAAAGGCTGCACTCTGCCTCTCCCGCGCTGTAAAGAAAGGTCAGGAAGTGATTTCTGCCGGATGCAGCAGTGAATCAGTTCTCAGCGCCATGAAGAAGATCATCGAAGCTGAACCTCTTGCAAAGATCGACTATGTTTCAGTCGTAGATGCTCTTGATATGCAGCCTGTAGATAAGGTTGAAAAAGATGTTCTGGTCGCAATGGCTGTTTATATCGGAAAGACTCGTCTTATCGATAATTTCAGTTTTGAAGTAGCCTGAATCTAAAAAAGTCCCATGAGAAAGTGATCATTACGTTCACTATCCTCATGGGACTATTTTTATATAGTTTATTCAAAAATTTCGGCTGTTACATTTCCCTTAACTGACACTCTGTCATAGTTTTTCTCAGGAAAAGCGAATAATGTAGCGGGTGTTAATCCGTTATCCGCTTCTATCTCAAGCACACTGTGATCCCAAATTAGTTTAAGATTTCCGCTTTTTGACTGCCTTGGAATCCTGAATATTCCTAAGCGCTCCTCAGCGTATTTTTCATTGAAATCCATCCTGCCTGAATTACTTCGGTCAATTATATAATCTGTTTCAGTAATCTTTACGGAGATATCATGCGTTCCGTTTCCAATGATGATCTCACCTTCGCCGCCTGCTGAAGCCCTTAAAACAAGCGCTCCTGCATTAATATCAGCTGTTTCATCTGATACTTTTCTGCTCTTCTTAAAGCCTATATTTTCTGTAAGGATCTCAGTTTTGAGCCTTAAACCTTCCTCTGTCTTTACAAGACTGAGTTTCCTCGGTAGAGACATCACACCGCGGAACTCCTCCTCAGATGTAGGAAGATCTGCGGAATACTCCCAGTTTCCAAGCCAGCCCACTGACAGCGGATAGTCAACATTAGAGAAAACCACACCGGCATAAAAGTCTGTGCCGTAATCTACCAAAAGAGGGACATCCGCTTTTTCTGTATCATGGAATGTCTTGCCGTCAAAATCTCCTACATAATACTGCATTACATAGCCGCTTTTGTTGTATACAGAAAGCGTTTTCTTCCGCTCCTCTTCTGTAAGGATCATGCTTATCATCAGCACCCATTTCTCACCCTCAGAGGTTTCTGTACGGAAGAGACACGGACACTCACAGATACCTGACAGTCCGCTTTCTCCCGGTGCGAAGGAACCGCTCATCTCCCAATGGATGAGATCCTCGGAATGATAAAATGCGATCCGCTCCTCCTCTGTAAGGATCATTGTAAAACCGCCTATGATATCATTTCTGATAACCTCAGGATCCCGGCGGTTACTGTGTTCAGGTCCGGGGATTATAGGGTTTCCGTCATATTTTGTAAAATTTACCCTGTCATGACTATAGGCTACACACTGCTGTTCCTGATGGGTTGTTGCTTCATTCGAGGTATAGAATGCAAGTACAGGAGCTTCACCGTCCTTGCCAAATCCGCTTATATTCTCTTTATCAAGGATACAGCTTCCTGAAAATATATAACCCATATCATCAGGATAAAGAGCTATAGGAAGTTCCTTCCAGTGTATAAGGTCTTCTGATACAGCGTGTCCCCAGTGCATGGGCCCCCATGATGTTCCCTCGGGATAATACTGAAAAAACATATGATACTCATCATCAAGCTTTATCAGTCCGTTGGGATCATTTAACCAGCCGTAATTCGGTGAAAAATGTACCTCTGGACGCCATACGGCTTCTTTCTTGTGTTCCATTATATTATATAATCCTTAAACTTATTATCAGCAAATATTATTGATCAACACGATTTATTATCTTATAACTACCGCGCTCTGAGCTCCAAGTACAAGTTCGCCGTTATTAACAGTAGTTTCACCAAGCTCAAAGAGCTTTTCTGCTGAATCGTTTACTGCATCTGCCTTAACAGTGATCTCTTTTCCGGATGTATTCAGACCGATCACAATGCTTCCTCTCTTATATACGAAAACAGGTCCCTCTGCATACAGCACTTCAAGATTAGGTTCGGATTTCAGATCGTCTGTAGTATTTCTGAGCTTCAAAAGCTCACGGATTTCTGCATAGATCGAGTCAGGATCAGCCATAGCAGTTTCTACCGTAGGTGCATCTGATGCACTGTCAACAGGGAGATACAGCTCTGACGCATCCGCATCTGAAAATCCGAGATTCTTACCCTTATTCCACTGCATAGGAGTTCGGGTTCCTGTTCTGAAGTATCCGCCTTCCTTTGAAGGGATATTCTGATAACGCATACCAATCTCATCACCGTAGTACAGGAACGGAACGCCGGGCATTGTAAACAGGAACGCGTAGAAAAGACCGAGTTCACGCTTATCCAGTGTATATGAAAGACGAACAGTATCATGATTACAGCTTACGATACTTATATAACCGCCGTCCTTCGTATATTTATACATATCAAGGTAGGAATCTAGGAAACGGTTGATGTCACCGCCTGCATCCTTCTTAAAAAAGCTGTGGTCTTCAAGAGACGGCATTGGTTTCCCATCTCCTGTGAATCCTTCTGCACCCATTACTTTCTGGAAACCGCCATTATGATTTACATAGTCACGGACAAGCGTACTGTAACCGCTTCCCGCATCATTAAGCAGAAAATCCATATGGAATCCTGCCTTAATGGAGATCTTAGGATCACTCCATTCTGAAAGAAGGGCGCACTCCGGATATTCTGTATCAAACATTTTTCTGATATCATGCCAAACTTCTGAAGTACCTGTCTTTTTCTCATCATCGTTCTTTACAAGAGATGCTGCCATGTCTACACGGAAACCATCACACCCGTGATCCATCCAATAACGCATGACATCTTTCATTGATTCTCTTGTTGCGATAGCCGCGGGATCATTTATACCATTCTGCCAGGGTGCTTCAGGATTCAGGAAACCATAGTTCAGTGCCGGCTGACACTTATAGAAATTGACAACATATGCTCCTGAACGCTCACTTTCTCCTGCAACAAAATTGTATGAGCTTCTCTGCATACCCTCAAAACAGAACTGTGTCCAGATAAAACGATCTGTATATTCGTTCTTTTCCTGCTTCTGGCTCATACGGAACCACTCATGTTCCTCAGATGTATGACCTGCAACAAGATCAAGGAATACATGCATCCCTCTCTTATGAGCCTCTTCAAAAAGATTGAAAAGATCTTCATTATTTCCATATCTCGGTGCAACTTTTTTGTAATCACGGACATCATATCCTGCATCCCTGAAAGGTGAATCAAAACAGGGATTGAGCCAGATAGCGTTGCATCCAAGCTCTTTTATATAATCCAGTTTCTCTGTGATACCGTTTATATCCCCGATACCATCACCATTTGTATCATTAAAAGACTGCGGATATATTTCATAGAACACAGCATCCTTCAGCCATTCTGCCATATTTACCAACCTCCTTTTACCTGAACCCGAAATAAGTTGTACTGGTTCGCGAATAGACTAATGATATCACCTGAAATAGTGCTAGTATATTGTAATTTTTTATCAACATTTTCGGAATTATCCGTCGATTTTTACTGCCGGAAAAGTATATTTAGCTAATGTCCATATTCCATTGACTAAAGGATATCAAAACAGAAAGGTTTAAAATATGAAAAGATAGTGTATAATAAACGGTGCAATATTGAAAAGAAACAGAGGGAGCTTTAAGTATGAAAACAAGTTTAGTAATCATGGCTGCCGGTATCGGCTCACGTTTTGGTGAGGGTATCAAACAGCTTTCGCCCGTTGGACCGAACGGTGAGATCATCATGGATTATTCTATCCACGACGCGATCGAGGCTGGTTTCAATAAGATCATTTTCATCATCCGTAAGGATATCGAGAAGGATTTCCGTGAGATCATCGGCGATCGTATTGAAAAGGTTTGTAAGGAAGCAAATGTTGAAGTTGAGTACGCTTTCCAGAGCCTTGACGATCTTCCGGATGGATATGAGGTTCCTGCAGGACGTACAAAGCCTTGGGGAACAGGCCAGGCTGTTCTTGCATGCCGCGGCATGATCCACGAGCCTTTCTGTGTACTGAACGCAGATGACTATTATGGAAAGAAAGCATTTAAGGTTATTCACGAGTGGCTCGTAAATAATTACGACGCATCACGTCCCGCAGACTTCTGCATGGCCGGTTTCTTCCTGAAGAATACTCTCAGCGAAAACGGCGGTGTTACAAGAGGCGTATGCCAGGTTGATGACCAGAACTACCTCGTAACAGTAAATGAGACTTCTGATATCGTTAAGACTGCTGACGGTGCAGAGACAAATGGCCAGAAGATCGATGTAAATTCCCACGTTTCAATGAACATGTGGGGACTTACACCGGAGTTCATGGATACTCTTGAGAAGGGCTTCGTTGATTTCCTTGCTGATGTAAAGGCAGGAAACGGAAACCCTCAGAAGGCCGAGTATCTGATCCCGATCTTTATCGGCGATCTCCTTGCTGATAAAAAGGCTACTGTAAAGGTTCTTGAGACATCCGATAAGTGGTTTGGAATGACTTATCAGGAAGACCGTCCGGTTGTTCAGGATTCCTTCAAGCAGCTTATCGCTGACGGCGTTTACAACGCAGAGCTTTTCAGCGATCTGAAATAATTCATATCCGGCATCCGATTCCCTCTGCCGTTGGCATTTCCTCCGGCAGGGGGTTTTTTATATACGGTTTACAATCGATCGGCTTCGTACAGCCAAGTCCTGCTGCAGTTTTCTCTGCAAGACCCTTTGCCAATGTCTTGAACATTAAGCCCAGCATCAGGCGTATAGGAAGTGAAAATACTTCCGGGCCGGTAAATTTGATACAGTCGTCAGAGAAAAAGTCACCGTCTCTGCTGAAAACTGCTCCCATTTCTTTATAGATTCCTGTTCTTCTTTCTCTTTCCCGTTCGTCAGCAAATCTGATGTAAAAATTATCTCCTTTGACTAAAGTTCCGCCATATGAACAGCCAAGCTCCTTTGTCAGTATCTTCATATAGTCCTGACCGCATCTAAGCTGTGAACCTTCTGCAAAACCGCCCTGAAGGATGTATGAGATCTGAGTATACTCATTTTTCGGCGTAAGTGTTTCCAAAAACTCCATGAGCAGTCCAGGAACACATTCTACATATAACGGCAGGGCTATTATGATGTTGAAATTATTGTAGTACGCTTTTCTTGCGTCATCCCACTCTCTTCTGTCGGATATTGAATAAAGTTCATAGGTATTGCCGTCCCTGCAGAAGCCCTCTGCAAACTTTGATATTATCTTATCTGTATTGCTGAACTGCTTTACTCTCGGACTGCCGTTGATTATCACTGCATGCATGCTGCTACCTCCTTAAGCTCCCAGAAAGGATATGCTCCAAGTGCCCTGCTTCCTAAATTCAATGCACAGCGCTTCGTCCACTGATCCAGATAATCCCTGTTTCCTTCACCGAGGTAGATTATCCCGAGATCAGCGCATTTGTCATATCGCATGACATGCCTCATTTCATCTCCCCTAAATTCAAGATTCATGGTAACAAGAGGCATTATCCTGTCGATGATATTCTTTCCTTTGTGATCTATAAAGCCAAGCGCCGTATCGGATACGATCCACACCTGATCTGCGTTTATCATCTTGACCAGTATCCCTTCATAATCATCTTTGATGGTGCAAGTTCCCGGTGTTTTTAACCAGCAGAAATTACAGCCAAGACAAGGTGATATGTTCATCGAATCTGCTTCTACTATTTCAAATTCTGTATTTCTCTCCGTGAGCATCCTTTTTAATTCCTGCGAAAGCTCTTTTGTTGATGTTGTATTGATTATTAAGACCATAACTCCTCCTTCCGTGTTCAACTGAACACAAAATAACATACGTCAAAAATCACCCGCCTTTTTTCACTGATTTAGTTCTGCTTTACACAGCTTTGAAAATATTCAAATACTTGTCGTAATAAACAACCGTCAACCTATAAAACATCAATAAAAACTGTGAACTATGCCCAAAATTTAGATTTTCTTAATATTTCTTGATGTATTATATTGCTTTAACGTATTAACGCATTGTATAATTGACGCAAACAATAAAGTGCACATGCACTGTGAAAGAGGTATAAAATGAATTTCTTAAAATCCATCTGTAATGCCTATAACAATGTCAGCCTGATCGTCAGGATCCTCTGCGGACTTGTTCTTGGTGTGATCCTTGCTCTCGTATTTCCGACAGCAAGCGGTATAAGCATCTTCGGAAGCATCTTCGTTGGTGCTCTTAAGGGTGTAGCTCCCGTTCTGGTATTTGTCCTCATCACATCTGCTCTTACACACGGCTCCGGAAAGCTTGATAAGCGTTTCGGTCTCGTGATCGGACTGTACCTTACAACTACATTCCTTGCTTCATTTATTGCAGTTACTGCAAGTTTCCTTTTCCCGACAACTCTTGTCCTGAAAGATAAGGCTACTTCCGATACTATCCCTACAGGAGTCGGTGAGGTTCTCGGTAACCTTCTCACAAACGCTGTTTCCAATCCGGTTGCATCTCTTGTAAATGCAAACTACATCGGTATCCTCTTCTGGGCTATCCTTACAGGTATCGCTCTGAATAAGGTTGCACACGATGCAACAAAGGCTGTTCTCCTGAACGCAGCAGAGGCTGTTTCCCAGTGCGTACGCTGGATCATCAACCTTGCTCCTTTCGGTATCATGGGACTTGTTTATGAGAACGTTTCAACAAACGGTCTTTCAATCTTCAGCGACTACGGTAAGCTCCTTGCAGTTCTTGTAGGATGTATGCTCTTCGTTGCTCTTGTGATCAACCCGCTCGTTGCATTTATCGTTCTCAGAAGAAATCCGTATCCGCTTGTATGGCGCTGCCTGAAGAACAGCGGACTCACAGCATTCTTCACAAGAAGCTCTGCTGCAAATATCCCTGTAAATATGAATCTCTGCAAGAAGCTTGGTCTTGATGAGGATGTTTACTCTGTATCCATCCCTCTCGGCGCTACTATCAACATGGACGGCGCAGCCATCACGATCGCGGTTATGACACTTGCAGCGGCACATACTGTTGGAGTTACAGTTGACTTCCCTTCAGCACTTATCCTTTCTGTTCTCGCAACTCTCGCAGCTTGCGGAGCATCAGGTGTTGCAGGCGGTTCTCTGCTCCTTATCCCTATGGCATGCTCACTCTTCGGCATCACAAATGATGTTGCAATGCAGGTTGTTGCCGTTGGATTTATCATCGGTGTTGTACAGGATTCTGTAGAAACTGCTCTGAACTCTGCAGGCGACGTAATGTTCGCAGCAACTGCCGAGTACGCTCAGTGGCAGAGACACGGTAAAGATCTTCCTTACTTCCTTGGCGGAAATAAGCAGGTTGAGATCTAATAGGTATCAAACATAACGAACCCCGAGGCACTCAAGCCTCGGGGTTTTTAATAGAAACTTATTCTGATCCGTCTTTTTCTTTATTTTCTCTTATCCTTCTTCTATCCAATTCAGGATGTTTTTCATAAAACAAAGCCTTATTCTTATTTAACCTGTATTCCAGCACTTTTTCTATATCTTCAAAACTTTCACTATCCGGATCATATCCCTTTAATCCATAAGAAAAGCTGATCTCATACTGCCTTTCAGTATCCATTTCCGAGTGTTCGAGTTCTTTCCTTAATTCCATAACTATCTGCTCCAGAAGCTTTTCTTTTCCCAAACGACTGAAAAGCAAAAATTCATCTCCTGTATACCGAACTGCAAAACCGTACCTCTGCGCTATCCTCTGGACTACTTTTCCAAAATCTCTTAAAACAACGTCCCCCTCTTTATGCCCAAAGGTAGAATTAATATACTTAAATCTGTCAATATCGAGCATAATGACACCGCTAACTCTCTTATACGGCTTCGTATTTAATAGAAATGAACGGTTTACAAGTCCTGTTACATTGTCAACATAGGATATCTCGCTTTGGAGCGATATCATTATTCCGCTTAGGGATATGGCAAGTGAAGCCCATCCAAGAGAAATTCCGTAGATGAACATCTGAAGCGTATAGCCTATAGCAGAAGGTATCAGGAATACTCCGATAGGGAAAAACCGTACAAATCCTTCTGTTTTTCGATAATCGTAGTAATAGATGATACTGTAGATCATAAGTGCCGCTACTATGAACACAAGACCATATCCGGGGATGAGTCTCGTATAGACATTTTCCTCATCAACGGTAAACAGGAATGGAATGAACAGATTTAGCGTAAGCAAGGCTGTCACTGCTCCTGCTATACCATAAAAAAACTTCATCTGCGAATCGATTTCTTTTTTTTCTCCATACAGATGATACCGCAAAAAGCCGATCCACATGACGCTGACCCAGATATTTGATACAGATGCAAATGTCCTGCATAAAAGGATTATCATGCGGACTATCTCTCCCCTGGATGTACTCAGGGAATACATCAGCATGTCAACAAAAAAACCCACTACATCAAACGCTGTCGCAACCTGAACCATCCTGATATCTTTGTCTCTGTAATTCTCAACTATTGCATTTGTACAGAACCGAACCACAAAAAGTATCGCTATACCAATAGCATTTGCGATAATAACTGCCGGCACATTTACAGAATACATATTTAACTCCCCTACAGTATTGACGAAATGTTTTCGACTGAATCTGCTATTGAATCTTCAACCTCGTCTGTTTCCAGATCATCATCCGTCTGCTCTTCTGATTCTTCCTCTATGCGTTCTTCATCTTTTTCACGCTTCTTCCTTTTTACGGTCATTCCGATCGCAACCGCTATCCGGTAAAGCTCGGGAAACATCTCCATCAGAAGGATCCTGTCCTTCATTGATACTTTCTTTCCCTGTGCGATCTTTTGCGCAGTTTTTAAGCATCTGGCTATATTTTTCAGCGACTTTATCTTAGTATTACCACTGCTGCTATTCCTAGAATTCTGAACTATCTTGCTGCACATATCATTAAACTTTCGAATATTTTCTGCAAGTTCATCCTGTGCTTCTTCAAGAGTTTTAGGCTTTTCTTTCTCCTGTTCATTATCTTTTTCGTCATAAAAAATGATAGTTTTCTTTGGCAAATTGTTATACCGCAGAGGATTGCTGTATGAACTTCCGGTCTTCGATATCTTGTTCACTTCCATAACGCACCTCACTTGATAAACACGATCCATATGGGCACACTTAGCCCTTCATTTGTTTATATCGACAATTTGCAAAATTTGAAACAGAAAAGCCGGACAGATTTTTCTGTCCGACTTAATGATCAATTATTATGACGATTTTTACTCAAAACAAGCTCTGATAACTTCGATAATCCGATCCTGTTCCTCAGGAGTCATCTTATTGTCACTCGGAAGGCAAAGTCCTCTGTGGAAAATATCCATTCCAACATCAAGAGGTTTTCCGTCCCTGCCTACCGAACCACCTGCAATATAAGCATTTGTCTTTGCTCTGCCGCTGCCCTCACGGGTAAAGAAAGCATTTGCTCTGTAAATAGGCTGAGCATGCATAGGTTTCCATATCGGACGTCCCTCTGCATTGATCGATGAAATAGCTTCAAGGATCTCTGTAGGGCAGCTCTTTCCATGCTCAGGAATAAATAAAGCTTCTGCATCTCCTCTAACCTGACTGCACATAGCATCAGGATCGATGATCATACAGCTGAGCCAGTAGTTCGGCACACTGTTTTCAGCATCAAAAGGATTCATACTAACAGGAAGACCCTTGAGTCCCTCTTTATATCGCTCATACACAGCTTTTTTCTGCGCGATATGCTCTTCAAGATGAGGCATCTGACCACGGATGACACCTGCAATGACATTGCTCATGCGATAGTTATAGCCGATCTCTTCATGCTGATACCAGGGAGCATTTTCTCTGGACTGAGTTGACCACTTACGAACCTGATCCGCATCCTCTTTAGAATCAGTAAGGAACATTCCGCCTGATGAACCTGTTATTATCTTATTTCCGTTAAAGGAGATCGCATTGTAATTTCCGAAATCTCCTGTCTGCTTTCCCTTGTACTCTGCGCCGAAGGATTCAGCTGCGTCCTCAACGATAAGTGCATTGTGAGCATCTGCTATAGCCTTTATCTCATCAATTTTTCCCGGAGTTCCGTAAAGGTGGGCAATAATTATGAGCTTAACATCAGGATATGTCTCAAAAGCGCGTTCCAGAGCCTTCGGATCCATATTCCAGGTATCGTACTCTGTATCGATAAATACTGCTTCTCCGCCTTCGTATGCAACAGGATTGATCGTCGCATCAAATGTCATGTCTGAGCAGAAAACCTTGTGTCCCTGCAGGCTTCCTACATTTGCAGGATGTGTTCCGTAAAGCTTTTCTCCTGCAAGTCTTGTGGCAAGGTGAAGTGCTGCTGTTCCTGCTGAAAGTGCCACCGCATATTTACAGCCGACTTTTTCAGAAACAAGTCTCTCAAGTTCGTTGAGATTTGCACCAACAGTAGACATCCAGTTTGTTTCGTATGCTTCCTGCACATACTTTATCT
Organism: Lachnospiraceae bacterium; assembly: GCA_900168235.1. Taxonomy (GTDB): domain Bacteria; phylum Bacillota; class Clostridia; order Lachnospirales; family Lachnospiraceae; genus NK4A144. The sequence goes on from FUZG01000001.1 coordinate 19,444, forward strand.
CTTCTCCGTGCATTGTCGGAGTTGATAACCATACTTTTTTCTCAAAGGGTTCAAATTTCTTAGAAAACATTTAATCCATCTCCTTAAATATCAAGGTCTCTCTGTCGGATTCAGATCCGCATAATTACGCTCTGAAACCGTTTTCTCTGCACCACAGTTCGGGCAGTACAGAGCATCACTGCTGTTGTAAGCTCCGCAATACGCACAGAGCCAGTCAGGACCGTTACTTATATGATGTTTTGATTCATCCACTGCATTATTTATGCTGAGATCCTCCGGAGGATAAAATCTCACATCCTCTCCTCTTGGACTCCCGCACCTTGGACAGTGCATGTATCTTCCTCTGTTTCCCTTTGTGCCGCAGAACGGGCAGTCCCACAGCGCTTCTATTTTGTAAGCAGACATTTTTTTCTCCGTTATTTACCGCTGCTGATGCCGCCGGAATCTGAATTTCTGGCATCAATACTTGCCTGTCGGACGCTTCCCGAATATGTATCGAGATAACCGTTTCCAAGGTCCTGTATGATAGGTCCGTCATAAGTTTCATAAGCTGACGGTGTCTTTTTCCACTTTGCTGAATCCGACGAATAAGCGCCGCTGTAGTAGGAATTTCTGTACCAGCCGGAAGTAATACGGCTCGCCCTGTAAGGACTGCTGTTTGAAGTATAGTTGTACTTTCTGTCGGAAATCTGAACATAAATATCATCTATACCGTCCCCATTCACATCACCATCTTCCGGTACATAAATTAAACAATACTCTTTCTTGGTCTGAATGGAAACAGACGAATCATCCGTACTCTCAGTTATGAGCTGTGTATTTCCTTCAACTCCGTCTATGATGTCCTTTGCCACATCTTCCGTGGTATTCATATACCCATCATATTCATAAACGTCAGCCTTTTGCTTCTCCTGCCCGGTTATTGACGTCATGTATGTATAATTACTGCTTTTTTCAAGATATGACGAGATCTTTTTATTACTTGGGAGAGATGATAATACTTCCATCAACACTCCTACCATGATCAATCCTGCCCACAAAAAAACTGCACCAACAGCAGTTCCGGCAGCCGACTTGCTTTTGGGCGGTTTTTTGAATCCAGTTACGCGGATATCTTTTGTATCAACGTAATGTCCCTCAGAAACCTCGGTTCCGTCTGACCACATTTCAAGCGAGAGCGTTTTCTCTTCTGTCGAATCTTCAAATTCTGCAAATGATGCGCGTTCGCCGGGATCAACGTCCACATCGCCTTCACTTCTGACAACTACCTGGGTTCCTTCATCAACTTTATGCCACTCAGGTCCGATGCGGTTTGCTTTGATACGTGTGGGAGCTGATATACTATACTCCCTGTACACATCATCTGCACTGAACCAGCGCTCCCCGGATTTTGTCTTTAACCTGTATTCTGTCCACTTTTTATTGCCGTCATCAGGATTTTTATAAACTATAAAACCTATTACCTGACACGAAAGACCCTCGATATCGAGGATCGTACCAACTTCAATCTTCGCCAAGCTCTATACTCTCCTTGCTAAATCCTGCTTTGCACAGAATTGTCTTAATATATATACATTCGTGATTAAGTTTAGATTACTTAATTCTGCATGTCAAATTATGAATAACACACAGCCTGACAGTACACCTACTATGAATCCGACCGCTACATCTCCCGGGTAATGCACTCCTCCGATAACGCGGACAAATGCTGCTCCTACTGTAACTGCCATACAGAATATTCCCAGTGGGACATTTATCGCCAGAGCGCACATAGAGATCACCGCCGATGAAAAAACATGACGGCTCGGCATGGAACGGCCCTTTTTTTCCTTATGGATAAGAGGATCGATATCATATTCCTCGTAAGGCCTTTTCCGACTGAGAAGGTTTCGGACGATGCTCAAAATAACAAAGCTCACTCCGGGTACGAGTACAAACGGAAGCGTTGCTTTTACACTGCCTATAAGTGTTCCTCCGTCTCTCAAAAATCCCGAAAAAACCCACAAAAGGAGCAAAGGATAGATCACAAAAATAATGCGGGTAAGTATCTTATCCGCTATGTTCACCATCCTTCTGCCGTAACGTATCCTTCGTATTTTTGCCGTGATACGTGCATAAAATTTTTCGTATTTTTTCTTTTCTGACATACTTCATATAATACCAAAAGTGCCCCGTTATAAACAGGGGCACTTCCGTCAGTTTTTTATCAGTTATTATTTTGCTCCGATAGCGTCCAGTGAGAAGCCTGTTGCCTTGCCATCTTTCTCCTTAACATAAAGAGATACACCATCTTTTCTATAAGTTACACTCTTTCCGACATTATCATACTCAATACCGTCAGAATCGAGATCATCCTTGATATTACTTATCTTATCACCGTCTGTAAATCCACCCCATACTTCAAAGTTTACATCTGATGCATCAACAACAAGAGTGACCGCATCCTTGATATCCACTGTACTCTTCTGATCATTCTTTACATGAAGTCTTAAACTCATGTCACCCTTTACAAGAATTGCAGAACCCTTATCTCCTGCATCGACCTGGTTATCGGTGTTTACACCTTCCTCAAGCTCCCATCCATTATCAAGAAATGCACTTACAGGTGCTCCTACAGAATAAAGCTCTCCATCGAGCTCGAAATCTGTGATATCAGATATCTTCTTCGGCTTTGAATAGTCGATATCAACGTCTTCTGAATCAAGAGTGTCTACCTCTGCTTCAGGAGCTCCCTGATAATCGCTTTCATTATTGACAAATGCATAGATCTGCATTGCATTTACTTTTTCTGTTTTCTTATCAGTTCCGATATCGATCTGGGCATCATTACTCTTTATTTCAAAAAGATCATAATAAGTGCTGTAATCATCCTGAAGATCGTAGTCAATGTCATTATCTTTTAATGCATCCTTGATATCATCCTTTTCCATGCTGCTGTCGATTCCCGCCGGAAGATACATCTGTATATTGTAATCATCCTGAATCGCTACACCTGTGACAGTCGCATCTTTTGTCTCAATCGTATAATCGTCAAAATTTTGTACTTCGAGATACAGGATCTTCTTTCCGTTTTTCAGGATAACATGTCCGAGTCTTTCCGCATCAAGGTACTCGTCTGTATTGGTTTCGTCGATCTCCCAACCGTTTTTCTCGAACTGCGAAACTTTTGCCGGAAGCTCGTAAACTGCGTCTTCGATACCACACTTTGCAGAATCCATGTCATCTCCGAGCTTCTTTCTGATTTCTTTCTCACTCAGGCCTGCTGACTCATTATCGTCATCATCCTCATCTTCTTTATCATCCTTCTTGTCTTCTTTGTCGTCCTTGTCCTTGTCCTCATCGTCATCTTCTTCGTCTTTATCGTCCTTATCATCTTTTTCTTCATCTTCATCATCGTCTTTGTCATGATCTTTCTTGTCATCATCCTTTGATGAAGATACTTCAAAAAGGCTCTTGTAATCATCAGCTTTTGCTGCGGCTGATGAAATTCCTGAACATCCTATAGTGCTCATTGCTACGATAAGTGTGAGGGCTACTGTTAAAAGTTTACGATTTACCATTTTTTCTCTCCTTTAATTATGCCTTGTTATTTGTTTGCAAAATAATACTGATGGCGGCTTTTTATGAAAATGCTTCCTGATATACTGTCTCGCCGTTTGATTTTTTGCCGTCTGTGTGGATATCGATATAATTTGTATAGTGGTTCTTTCCCTTTGTGTCACGGATATTGAAAAGTCCTAAAAAGTCATGTTCCAGTTCCGGCTTTTCAAAGTTCACTCCAAGCTCGCCTGTTATATCGATCGATGCACCGATGAAGGATGAAACTTCCCATGTATCGAAGGGCTCTACTGAGCCGTTATCATCAAACTTTATATTTCTTGCAAAATAAGTAACATTGATGTGATCACCGTCTCCCAGCTGATCCACCTTTTTGTCCGGGTAACTTAGATTATTGCCGCTGACCTGCCTGTACATTCCTGTGATGACACCTGTTGGATGATCCTTATCAACTCTGATGTGAATATCAATATTGTGGATATCCTCATCCCCGAGATCTCCCTTCATCACGGATGTGACATATTCTGAATAATCATCCGAGGATTCCTTCTGAATTGCATAAACAGGTATTTTGGCACCACTTTCATCTGTTAAGTAAAAGATCTTTCCGTCAAAATCTGTACTCAGGTTTCCGTTATCATCAAGGGATGTATTCATACTATCAATCCAGAAAATATAGCTTTCACCTTTTTCATCATTGGCATTCTTCTCCCAGATGGATGAATAACCCTTTGCAAAATTTTGTACTTCATCTTCTGTGAGCTTTACGGAATATCCTGTACTGCTTTCGCCGGACTTAGCGGGTTCGGACTCAATAACTTTCCACTCTGTATCATCTTCACCATGAAGTCTTTCTGCAAAATCATTTATAAAGGAAGTGTATTCGTCATTGAAATTTCCCTCGTATGACTCGACCATCTTGTCCATTGAGCCAATATTTTCATACGGGAAATAAACTGAAATGCCGCTTGCCCTGCTGATATTTGTTACGTTATGGACTACGCAGTTTTCTACTGCATCCTCTATATTTTCAGCTTCATCAGGATAAATATCTTCTATCTGTTTTGAGAAACAGCCGAGATCTATATAGTCATATAAACTTGACTTTCCTGTTCCACCAAATGCTTTCGTATTGTCACGTGCCTTGGCGATCTTTGAATAATCCCCCTTGACCAGTGCTCCATCTGCCTTTTTGGCGAAATCCGTGATTGCTTCCGTCACATCGCCTACCTTTGACAGATCCACGCAGGAAAGCGTGTAATCCGGAACATAATGATAATTTTCGTCATAGTATCTTCCGAAGGATTCCGTGATGATCTCACCTGCTTCTTCGCCGTCATACGCACCTTTATCTGTGAGTTCTCCCAGTGCACTGTAATTCCATCCGTCCTGAGCCTCTACTTCCTCTGATGCGATCATGTAATCTGCACTGTCCTTCAGCGCGTCGGCGACCTCGATCATTCCCATCATGCAGGCATCAAATCCGATCCACTCAAATTTTCCGTCATCACAGACATCTGAACTTTCCACAGCCTTTCCGAGCTGTGCTACCGACAGCATTTCGTTATTGTGATTTTCATCTACTCCGTAACCCATGACAGCTCCGCCTCCGTGATTCCAGAGTAAAAGTGAATAGCTGTCTGCCGGATATTCCTCTTTTGCTTCATTGATGAACTCTGTGAGCGTGTCCGGATCTACCATGTTTTCACCCTTCATCTCGTACACCGGGACAATGTCTTCATCTTCCATGATGTACATTGAAAGCTCATCACCCTGAACGGATGTGTTCCACCACTTGCTTGCGCCTCCGGCACATACGACTACGTTCAGTTCATCAGGATCATATCCGCTCAATGCCATTTCCTGCAGGTCATGTGTCGCAGCACCTATCTGCGATTCCAGATCTGATCCTACCATGTAGACCATCAACGTCTGCTTCCGGTCACATTCTTTTCTGTGTGACTCTTTTCTTTCTGTTTTTGCCGACGCCTCAGTCCGGGATGCTTCAACTCCGCTTAGTATTGCTCCGACAGTTCGTGCCGTGGTAATGGCACTGCATCCTGTTGCGGAAAAGACCATTGAGGCTGCTAGTGCGGCCAGTACTAATTTTTTCCTTCTCATCTTTTTATGCTCCTTTTTTGTTTTCCCCTACTGCGATGACATTGATAAAAATTATCCTCATCGTGCAAGCACGTTCGGCTTTGGACTTTTTAACCCTGTCATCAGTTTTTACTAAAATGACAAAGATTAATACGCTACTTATGCAGCTCTCGCAATCCTAGGGCCCTCGCACTTCGCGTTTTCACGCTTCGTGCTCGCGTCCTGCGGGTTCCAAAGTCCTAATCCTCATCGTGCAAGCACGTTCGGATTTGGACTTTTTAACCCTGTCATCAGTTTTTCCTATGATGACACGGATTGCTCCGCTGCTTATGCAGCTCTCGCAATCCTAGGGCCCTCGCACTTCGCGTTTTCACGCTTCGTGCTCGCGTCCTGCGGGTTCCAAAGTCCTAATCCTCATCGTGCAAGCACGTTCGGCTTTGGACTTTTTAACCCTGTCATCATAGGTATTACGATTGAGGTCGCTGTTTTGTGGCAAATTTTTTGAAAAAATTTTCAAAAATTTTTCAGGTACTCTTTAAGGAGCTTCAAAAATGCCTTACTTCCGCTGCATTTCGCGGTTAAAAAATAGCTCACTCCATTTTCTTCTCCAGTCGCGTAAAAGTTGTTGTCGTCTTTGGCAAGGGTGACTTCGTGACCGTCTATTTGATTTTTCTCTATCTCCTTCATACTTTCCGGTGTGAGATCTTCTGAATCTGACAGGCTAAGTGACACTTCCATATCATCGTTGCCAAAATAGAAAGTCCCCTTATCTTCCTCGATACTGCACTTCTCAAAACCTGCGGACTTTATCAGTTCTCGCCCGTTAATACCGATTCTTGCCGTAAACTCTGCCTCTGTCAGAACACTATTTTCATTGTTCTCCGTAAAAAGTCCCGGAATGTCTCCGGATCTAACCTCTACCTGATCTACTTCCGTAATGGTAAGGTGACTTGTATCCATCATGTTGGTATTTACAAAAATAAGCACAGCCGCTGCAGAAGCCATCGCAAAAGTTGTGAACTTAATGATCTTTCTGCTGTCCATTTTCTTAACAGGCTTTTCAGTTTCTTTTACCTCTTCTGAACCTGCCTTTTTCTTCTCCTCTTCGATCCTTAAAAGCGTTTTATTTATCAATTCTTCTGATACATGGATATTATCAAGATCGTTTTTATACTCATCCATCATTTTCTCAATCCTCCTTTACAAAAAATTCCAACATTCGTCTGCCTCTTGTAAGCCTTGACCTTGTCGCAGTTTCATCCTCTCCGAGTATTTCCGCAATTTCTTTTGTTGTATACTCTTCATAATAGAAAAGATGTATCACCTGCCGATACTTATATGGCAAATTCAGAACAGCTTTCGTGACGTCCGACTGATTTTCAACCGCTTCATAATCTCTTCCCGATCTTTCATCCGCCACATCGATTTTTTCACCAAATCCGTCTGTATTCTTATTCCAATATGATTTTGTATGATCCCTGCATAACCGGACTGTGACCTGCATGAGCCAGTTTTTTAAATGTTCCTCACAGGTAATACGATTGAGAATCTCATTTTGTGACAAAAAAAGTTTTAAAAATACTTCCTGAAAAATATCCTCCGCTTCCGCCCTGTTTTTTGTATTGACTATCGCAAGACGCAAAACAGAATCTCCATAAGTCCTCATGGACTTTTCTATATCTATTTCCATTCTCGTTCCCCTTCTGATCTTTATATTTGGAATTTTCTATGAACAATTAGACATGCGTATTTTGTATGCAAATCAATGCAAGATTATATCACAGACATGAAGCCTATCTTCAAAGGGGGCTTAATACTAAAGATTTCAGCCGAAAAACTTAAAACAAATTTAATTTTTTATTTAAACGGATATCACATGGCCTCCAAAAAACTATCAATTCTTCCGATAAAAGATAAATAGAAATCAGTTTTCATGTTTTTTAATAATGACTTACGGGAGACGCAGTAATATGAGTGAGAAACCAAAGAAGGTTCATAAAAACGGTCAAGTCCGGAGAACAAAAAAAGGTGCCGGATCTAAGTCAGGAACTGCTAAAAAAGCTGCAGCAAAAGGGAAGCAGATCAAACAAAACGGTCGCAAAAATTACATAGGTTTGTCTAAACTGATCCTACTGAATGTGATCCCAATCCTGACGGTCGTGATACTTGTCATTTTTTCCATAGTTTTTGTAAACGTTCAGAAGTATGTCACGGAACAGATAAACCAAAGGCTGCACGGCAGCACCGAAAGCGTCTGCAGAAAGATCGAAGTATGGAGCACTCAATGTCTGTCAGCACTGGAGCTTATCGCCAATCAGTATGAAACCGGCTATCTGGGCGACAAAGATAATTACACAGCCTATATGGAAGAATGGGCCGAAACTATCATGCCCGGAAGCGAAGGCATTTATATCGTTTATGATGACGGAAAAGGAACGACGCTTTCCCATGACGGAAAGGAAGAATGGCCTGAATTTGTTGGTGCCGACTGGTTTGAATTTGGTCTTACCTGTGATACGCCCCAGTTTGATAAGTGTTCGTACTTTGAAACCGATACTGACTACACCGTAACATGTGCCAAAAATCTGAAAGACCGCAGCGGAAAAGTCATCGGAATAGCAGCATCTGATCTTCATTTTGACACGATCAGGGACACCGTGACCGAGGAAAGCAAAGATCTCGATTCATCATTCCTCATGATAGACAATAAGAGCGGAATGGTTATCGCTGCAAGCAACAAAGACTACTGCGGAAAAACAAAAGCAGATGCGAAAGATCAGTTCCTGATCGATCTTTTGGATAAATTCAATACCAATGTACAGAATGCAACTGTAAATACTTCCATGGGAAAATATGTTATCAACGTACATGGAATAACCGGAACCGATTGGTACTTAATGATCTATGAGGATTATGGCAGAGCTTATGCTACTCTTAATATAGTTTTTGTAGCATTCCTTATCGGTACGGTGGTATGTATCCTCTGCCTTTCCGCTCTTATAACCTTTACCGTAAACAGACTGATGAAAAACCTGAAAAAATCATCTGAAGGCATCATCAAAATATCAAACGGTAATCTGAGAGTTAAATTTGAAGCAACAAAGGGCGGCCTAGAAAATGAGATCACAGATATCAATAATAACCTGCATTTTTACATGTCAAAGCTGACATCCATCATATCTGATGTAGAAACAACTTCAGGAATACTTCAGGATGATGCTATAGAATTTGACAATATGGCAGGTGACTTGAACGATGCAACGATCGCTGAAAAAATGTCACTGGATAACCTGTCCGACGACATCGAAAGCATCAGCGATTCTATCCAGAGTCTTTCTGAAGATTCCAAAAATCTGTCCATGATCGCAGAAGATGCATCGGAATGCAGCAAAGAAGCCAAAACCCACATGGAGGCTGTCAGAGCAGATTCGGAAGCAACTGCAGTGAACCTGAATAAAGTCGCAGAATCCATGCATATAGCACAAGGTTCTATAAATGAACTGGTGTCTCACGTTACAAATGTAGAAAACTCAGCAGAGCAGATATCCTCTATCACATCCGTGATAAAAGATATTGCTTCACAGACAAATCTCCTGTCGCTAAACGCATCCATCGAGGCTGCGAGAGCCGGAGAAGTCGGAAAAGGCTTTGCTGTTGTAGCCGAAGAGATAAAGCAGCTTGCTGATACCAGTAACGAAAATGCTGAAATGATTGAAAATCTCATCAACAACATCTCAGAGCTTATGTCCAAGACCGGTGATGCGACGAGAAGAAGCGCCGAAGATATCACGAAAGGTGTGGAAGTCCTTGAAAGCATAGTTGATTCCTATGGAGATACCGTGAATCAGGTCAAGGCGACCAGCGAGCAGATAGACAGGATGCTTGAAAATTCCAAGGAAGTTGACGAGATTTCAGGAAGGATGGCCGAAGTTGCAGAAGTACAGTCAACCGGTACCAAGACCATTCTGATGAGCGCAAATGACTTAGGACAGATGGTAGACAATGCAGAAACTCAGAGTTCAAAGTTAAAAGACGGTGCAGAAAATCTGAAAGAGATCGCAGAAAAACTGCACAGGCAGATGGGATTCTTCAAACTTTAACCGAAACAGTCGCTATTACAAAAACGTCCGCCCGGGATAAACCTCATCCCGGGCGGACATTTCACTTCCTCTCTATGATTTTCTTTGCTTTCTCCGCTATGTTTTCTGCGGTGAGTCCGAATTTCTCAAGCAGCTCATCGGGATGACCGGAGTGACCGAATACGTCATTCACGCCGATCCGTTCTACGGGAACGGGATACTCTGACGCGATCACCTCTGACACTGCACTTCCGAGACCGCCTATCACGTTATGCTCTTCTGCTGTAACGATGGCACCCGTCTCTTTTGCAGCCTTGAGGATGATGTCACGGTCTATAGGCTTGATGGTGTGCATATCGATCACTCTTGCCGAGATGCCTTCTTTTTCAAGGATTTTCTGAGCGTTGAGTGCTCTCTGGACCATGAGGCCGCATGCTATTATCGTTACATCGTTTCCATCGGTCAGCTGAACTCCCTTTCCCAGTTCAAATTTATACCCGTCAAATGTATCCGTTACGGATTCAACTGCAGGTCTTCCTGTTCTAAGGTAGCACGGACCTTTCTTTTCAAGTATTGCCTTGACCGCGAGCCTTGTTTCATTCGCATCGCTTGGCACGACCACCGTCATTCCGGGGATAGTTCTCATGAGACTTATGTCTTCCAGCGCCTGATGTGTAGCGCCGTCTTCTCCTACTGTGAGTCCCGCGTGGCTTCCTACTACCTTTACATTGAGTCCCGGATATGCCACATCATTACGCACCTGATCGTATACCCGCCCTGCCGCAAATATCGCAAAAGTATGTACCAGCGAAGTTGCTCCGCAGGCTGCCATTCCGGCACCTATTCCTACCATATTTGACTCTGCGATACCTACATTGAAAAATCTCTCAGGATATTTATCCGCAAAATACTTTGTCATGGTGCAGCTTTTTAGATCTGAATCGATCACATAGATACTGCTGTCACCGCCAAACTCTTCCAGTGCACGGCCATAGGCTTCTCTTGTAGATATATTTCTCTCCATATCAGCCCTCCAATCCTGCGATACGCTGATCGATTTCTCTAAATGCTGTCTGCCACTCTTCCTCTGTAGGCTGTCCTCCGTGGAAACGTACCTGACCTTCAAATACAGAAACACCTTTGCCCTTTACGGTCTCTGCAACAATCATGGTAGGTCTGCCTTTCTGCTCTTTTGCCAGCTCTACTGCATCCCCGACCTGAGCCACATCGTTTCCGTCTACCTTTATCACGTTCCAGCCAAAAGCTTCAAATTTCCTGTCGATAGGATACGGTGACATTACTTCTTCAAGTGTTCCGTCTAGCTGGAGCTTGTTGTTGTCAACGAATCCTATGAGATTATCTACTTTATAAAAGCCTGCACACATGGCAGCTTCCCATATCTGACCTTCCTGTATCTCTCCGTCACCAAGGATCGCATAGACGTAGTTATCATATTTTTGGGTTTTACTATAAAGCGCCATTCCGAGCGCTACAGAAAGTCCCTGTCCGAGAGACCCTGTAGACATATCTACACCGGGAACATGAATCTCAACATGACCTGACAGGTCGCTGTCGATCTTTCGGAAAGTCTTTAGATGTTCCAGCGGGAAAAATCCTTTGAGCGCCAGTGCTGAGTAAAGTGCCGGAGAACAGTGTCCCTTTGAAAGCACCAGACGGTCGCGATCCTCTCTTTCAGGATCTGTCACTGTCACATCCATCTCATCAAAGTAAAGAACTGAAAGCATCTCAGCAATGGACATTGATCCGCCTATATGTCCCGAGCCTGCATTTTTTATAGTTTCCAAAGCTGTTTTTCTGATCTTGTCAGCCCATAAAGACAGCTCTTTTTTCTTATCTTTATTCATTTTCGTCTCCCTTTACGATAATCATGCTGCATTTTGTCTCTTCTGCTTCAGTCTGTCTGTGTAGACCGCAACGATGATGATCACGCCTTTCAGGACAAACTGCCAATACGAATTTACATGCATGAGGTTCAGACCATTTGAAATAGTTCCAATGATAAGTACACCGATTATCAGTCCGCCAACGGATCCTGTTCCTCCGAAGAAGGAAGTTCCGCCAAGTACCGATGCGGCGATAGCATCTGTTTCATATCCTTCACCTGTTGATGGCTGTCCTGATGACATTCTGGCAGCCAGTATCACTCCGCAGAAACCTGCCATGGCACCGCTAACTGTCCATACAAAAATTTTTACCCTGTTAAGATTGATGCCGGAGAACTTTGCCGCCAGCTCATTTCCTCCAACAGCATAAATACTCCGCCCCATCTGTGTTTTATTTAATGTGAAGAAATCGACGATGAGAAAGACCGTCATATATACCACCGGAAGCGGTATAGGTCCAAACGAGCCTGTTCCGACTACGCCAAAGGATCTTTCTGTCGTAGTGACAGGAGAACCGTTTGCAAAAAGATATGCTGCACCCCGGCAGATAGACTGCATCGCAAGAGTCACTACAAAGGGATGGATACCCGTATAAGTGATGATCGATCCATTTGCAAATCCCACTATCATTCCGAGGACAACTCCCACCAGTATCCCCATCCATATAGGAAGACCTGCATTTTCGAAAGTCATGACGCAGAGAACACCGCTCAATGCTGCAAGAGCTCCGCCTGTCAGGTCGATTCCTGCAAGGATTATTGCCATCTGAACACCTATTGCGAGATAGCAGTTTGTTGCACATGTCCTAAGGAGATTCAGGATATTTGTCTTTGTCAGAAAGTTGTTTCCAAAGATCGTGAAGAACACGCACATGACAAGAAACGCCAGAAGGATTCCATAATTCTGCTTAAAATATGCCTTTACCGGCTGCATGAAAATATTTGATCCTGAAGATTTTTTATCCATTAGTTTGCTACTCCCATTCCAAGCGACAGGATGGCTTCCTGCGTATACTCTGACCGATTGAGTTCCCCTGTTATACGACCTTCGCTCATGACTATCATCCGGTCACTCATGTTCATGACTTCCGGCATTTCTGATGAGATCAGAACTATCGCCATTCCGGCTTTTGCAAGATCATTTATTATGGAATAGATTTCTGCTTTTGCTCCTACATCTATGCCTCGCGTTGGTTCATCGAGTATCAGTACCTTCGGGTCTGTCGCAAGCCATTTTGAAAGGAGAACTTTTTGCTGATTTCCTCCGGATAAAGTGGAGACATTTACGTGACTTGACGGTGCTTTGATCGAGAGTGATCTCATACCGTGATCTATGATCGATTCTTCCTTTGCCCTGTTCACATGAAGATGTCCTATAAATTCACGTATGCTTGGCAGAGAAATATTGAATCCTATTGTGTTATTTAAGAGAAGTCCCTGCGTCTTTCTGCTTTCAGGAACCAGAACCGCTCCGTGCTGCTGCATATAGCTTGGATCATGACGGCTTAATTTTTCTCCGTTCAGAATCACTTCTCCGCCGTTCATGGGATAAAGCCCCATGACGGATTCCAGAAGTTCTGACCGCCCGGCACCTACCAGCCCGTAAAAACCAAGTATTTCTCCGCTTCTTACATAAAAACTGCAATTCACCGCGCGTTTTCCTGCTGTGACGTTTTTTACTTCCAGCATGACCTCACCCGGTTCATTAAAGTTTCTTACGTAATAATTTCCAAGATCCCGTCCGACCATCAGCGATATCAGTTTTTGCTCGGAACATTCCTCAGATCTCAGACAGTCCATGTATGCACCGTCACGCATGATCGTGACTGCATCGCACAGCTGAAAAACTTCTGCCATCTTATGGGTTATAAATATGATGCCCATTCCCTGCTTTTTCAGTTCACGCACCGTTCTGAAAAGAACTTCTACTTCTCTCTCAGAGAGGGACGATGTAGGCTCATCAAGGATCAGTATCTTTGCATTGAGCGAAAAAGCTTTTGCGATCTCGACCATCTGCTGCTGTCCCATGGAAAGCCTTCCGACCATTTCTCTGGGATCGATATCAAGCCCCACTCTTTTCAGATACGGCTGCGCTGCCTCAGCCATTAGATTCTGGCTCACGAGACCAAAGCGGTTCTTTATGGTGCGCCCGAGAAAAATATTTTCAGCGATGGTGAGATGTGGTTCCAGCGCAAGTTCCTGATGAATGAAAGCCACGCCCAGCGCTTGAGATTCATGAACCGAATGAACTTCAACCTTCCTGCCTTCTATATAAATTTCTCCGGAATCCGGCTGATAGATACCGCCCAGGACATTCATAAGTGTTGACTTACCTGCACCGTTTTCTCCCATGAAGCCCATTATCTCGCCTTCATGGAGCACCATCCGTGCATTGCTCAGAGCCTTCACACCGGGAAATGTCTTGACGATATTTTCCATTCTAAGAAGTTCTTTAGCCACTTTTTGCTCCTTTGCCCGGAAAGAGGAGATGCCGAAGCTGCATTTTTTTGTACTATCCCCGGCATCTCATCTTATGGATCACGTCCTATTTACAGATCAGACGGTCTTAGATCACTGCCAGTCAGAAATGTCATAGTTACTGATGTTTTCGCCTGTGATCAGTTCAACGGGAACAACCACTTCTTTATCAACGGTCTTTCCGTTAATTGCATTGATAGCTTCATCAACCGCAGTTGATCCGATAACTGAAGGCTGCTGAGCTGCTGATGCTGTTGCAGAACCATCCTTCACATATCCCATGAAATCAGGATTTCCGTCAACGCCGTAGATCAGGATATCGTTTCTTCCGGCTGCTGCCGCTGCCTGTACGCATCCAAGAGCTCCCATGTCGTTGATGCAGAAGAAAGCACCGAGATCTGCGTCTGCTGTGATGGCATCCTCTGCTACCGGAAGTGTTGTTGCTGTGTCGCCCTCTGTATCAGATGTTCCGACTATCTCAAATGTATCGCCTACTGTATCACGGAATCCCTGCTCACGCTGTACGCATGCAGCACCGGACGGCTGGTTCATGATATAAACCTTTGATCCCGGATCCAGTTTCTCAAGCATATCCTGTGCACAGAGAACACCAGCTGTATAGTTATCAGATGCTACGATAGACTCAACGAGATCATTTCTGTCTACGGGAGTATCAACGTTGATGACCGGGATCTTTGCATCTGCACATGCCTGAAGTGCTTCTGTTACAGCAGTCGTATCCATCGGAGCGAGGATCACTGCGTCTACCTTCTGGTTGATAAGGTCATAGACAAAATTATTCATCTTTGCCTGGTCACTGTCTGCGTCAACAGTCACAAGCTGTGTCTCAGGATCCATTCCGAGAGCTTTCATTTCATCTTTGATACCGCCCATCATTGCGGACCAGAACGGATTATTCATGGTTGTAGGAACATAAGCCAGAGTAAGGTTCTTTACGTCAAGTCCCTCTGTGTCTGCAGCAACCGCTGAAATAGCTTCGTCTGTGGAAGCTGCCCCTTCACTTGCAGCTTCACTTTCTGCTTCCGGTTTCGCCGGCGCTTCCTCAGCCGGTGCTTCACTCACTGCTTCTGCTTTTTCAGCCGGTGCAGCTGATGCTCCTGTTGATGTTGATCCTCCGCATGCTGTCATACTTGCTACCATTACCCCTACTAATGCAACAGACAAAAACTTCTTAAACATAACTCCTCCTTATTTTTTCAGACCGTTCGTGATTTATATCCTGTTTTCGCGCGAGAAAACAATTCGGATCAATTTAAACTGCCGTGCTGTTAAGAAAAGTCTTTATGAATAAAAAAGTTCATTAGTTGAATTATTTATACCCCGATTATGAACAATTACAAAAACAATGCTTCGGATCATATTATTTTTAGTTCATTCGTTTAACTATAATCATTGTAAATTGACTTGTACTATTTTTCAACGCAACACAATTTACATAAATACATGTGCATTTTTGTGAACATACACTTAATCGATTAAACTTAAGCCACAAAAACGGACGGCATTTTTTGCCGTCCGCCATAAACTCTTATGCAATTTTTTGCTCAGAAATACTCTCTGCTGACTTCTTCCAGAAGCTGGTCATTCTCATAAAGCTTATCCATTAGGTGATAGTATCCGCCTATTATAAAAGAGTCTTCCCTGAGCTTCGTGTTTCTAAGTACCAGATTTTTTAAGACGATATCAGGTACGTACTTACTCATGTTTTTCCTGACCATTTCTATAAAATCATGATCCTTTGGATAATCAGAACCTATAATGATGCAGTCGGGATTTATGAGATAGACCATGCTGGACAGACCGTACGCCAGCATCCTTGCAAGTTTTTCTATGACCCACACAGCAAGCGGATCCCGATTATCGTACTGCACAAGGATATCATCGTAACTGCTGTTTTCCGTCAATGGACTATCAGGAAATTCTATCAGACGTTCGCACATATACTTTACTGCGCTGTCTGTTCCGGCATTTGCTTCAAACGAACCGTCCTCAGGATCACGGGTGTTGAAATTTATCCCCATGTGACCGACTTCCCCTGCGATGCCAAGCTGCCCCTGAACTATCTTTCCGTTTATGACCATTCCGCATCCGATGCCGAATCCTCTGGACCTGACCGCCACGATGCTCACGTTGCTGTTCTCTTTTACTTCCTCTGCCTTCTGCCACTCAGCATAGGCTGACAGCTTTGCGTCATGCATTATCACGATCTTACGATTCAACGCATCTTCCAGCTCACGCCGTATATCCACGTCATTCCACTGAGGAAATTCCGAGATCATGTAGGTTTCTTTTCCTGTTTCATCATCACGGATATAGAGCCCCGGAACCGCAAGACATGCTCCAAGAATTGTATCGCTCCCATACTTTTCCTGTATCTCCGAAACATCCCCGGTCATTTTTTTGACAGCATCAGAAAAAGCTTCCCGGTCTCCGAACCTGTATCGGTTCCACTCCTGAAGTCTCCCATCCAGAGTGTAGACTGCTATATCGTATCCCACTCTGGTGATACCCATAGAGATCAGAAATCTGCCCTCGATCCGCAGGCTCAGTTTCTCGCCTCTCTTACCCGAGGGGATATCACCGTCTCCCGTAAGGATCTCCATCTGCACAAATTCATTGATGATATTGGTTATGGTAGCCTTCTGAAGCCCGAGTTCAGAAGCAAGTTCTGCCCGCGTAGCTGACCCCTTTTCAATAAGCGTTTTGAAAACAAGGATCCTGTTCCGCTTCAGCATTTCAGTGCTGTTTAATCCGCGTTTCAAAGTACCCTCCTGATCTCCTCTGCTGTTCCGTTACTGCTGTGTCTGAACAGTAACGATAATCTGTCAGCACACCAGATTTACTCCCAGCTCCTTTGCACATTTCACCTGTTCTTCGTTTATACCGTCATCAGTGATGATACGGGAAATATCTGTGAGCGGACATACCACACTTAAGTATCCACCGCCGAATTTAGAACTGTCTGCAAGTACCGTTACTTCGTCCGCAGCCTTGATGATAGCTTTCTTTATCTCCATCTGTGATGATCCGATGGATGTAAGCCCTATTTCCAAATTTACGCCGTGAGCACCGATAAATGCCTTGTTCACATGAGCATGCTCAAGTGTTTCCAGTGTCATATTTCCAACTGTTGCGGAAAGTGTTCCGCTCACGTGCCCTCCAACGATATTTAGATTCACGTGAGGGATTCCTGCAAGTTCATACGCTGTGAGCAGTGAATTAGTAACGATAGTCACATTTTTTTCACTATGATCTCTTATATAACATCCAAGATAATAGCAGGTCGACGAATCATCAAGTATTATCATGTCCTGATTATTTATATACTCGTATGCCTTCTCTGCTATCTTCTTTTTCTGCTCCACATGAAGCCTCAGTACCGGGATCTTGTCTTTTACAGAGCCTTCTTTTTCAAGCCTTACCGCACCGCCGTGGACACGGGTGAGCTTGCCGGCTTTTTCCAGTTCTCTTATATCTGTACGGATGGTCACTGCGGAACAATTAAGCTCCCGGCTCAATTCATTCACACGGACACTTCCGTTATCTTCCAGTTTATCAAGGATCATCTGACGCCTGTTTTCCATAAGTATTTCACCCCTTCCGAAAGGTAAATGCTATTCCTTTCGGTATTTTTCTCTCATAATTATAAGCACAAATATCCGAAAATGAAAGAAGACTTTCCGAAAACAGCCACTTAAATGACCATATTCCGGAAAGTCTTGTGAGTATTATATAAGTCTCATTTTCTGACGTCCGAGCTGTCTCGCGATCATCATGAAAATGGCATTGAAGCTGTCACCAAAATCAGTCTTCGGAATCACTATAGCTTCTTCCTCTGAAATATAAACGGCAATAGTCTTTGGCGTAACAGCAGCTTTGACCACCTTATCCCATGAAGTGACTGTCTGCTTTCCGCCCTGTGACCTCACAATTCCGTCAGTATCAGAAAAAGTCATGTCTATCGGCTCCTGATAATAGGGCACGCGCTTCACGGCATTTGCTGCCCTGAGTTTCAGAGAGACCGGTGTGTAGCATAAAAGTATCAATGAAAATACTACGTACAGACCGCATACCGCTCCTCCTATCTTTCCCGTGCCATAGGAGAAAGCCCCTATAAAGAAAACCGATAATCCCAGTACGTTTACCAGAAATCCGCTGAGCTTTGAATATGCGTGATAAAGAAAGAAATCGTACAGAGATTCTTTTGTCATTTTAACCGTGATCTTTTCCATGAATCTTAAACCCTTGCCATTGGCTGTTCGTTTTCAACTGCGTACTGAAGACCTTTTTCGTATGCCCATCCTTCCGGACTGTAGATACCGAGCTGGTGCTTCATCATATATTTATCAAAAAATGCTGTGATGAACGGGCAGAGGAACAGAGTGATGATAGATGCTGTCGCACACTGTGCTGTTGCCATCGGAACATAATCCGCAAGAGTAGGATCTGCTTCTCCGACTGCTGCAGGAGTCATTGCAGAGTTAAGAGCTGTTGTACCGATAGCGCATCCCATAGCGTTTCTTTCCTTCTTCGGAAGGAATACATTTACGATAAAGAAGAACAGAACTGCGGTAGATGCAGAGATAAGACCAAGAATGATACCTGCTGCGCCTGCTGTGATGATAGTCTTCACATCAGTCTTTGCACCGATGGAGATCGTCATGAAGAAAGTAACGATAGGCTGTGCTGTCTTGCAGGCTTTTCTGAATCCGCTGTCCAGATTTCCCCATGCAAATCCGATAAGAAGCGGAACTACAACTGCGATAAGAGACTTTATCGGAATATTTGCAAGACCTGTTGCACCAAGCGCGATCAGTGTGAAGAACGGTCCGTCATTTAATGACAGAACTGAGATCGCACCTGTATCAGTCGCATTACCAAACTGTGATGAAAGTGAGATATAAAGTGAGCCGTTAGAATTAGTGATGGTTGCGATAAATGCGAATGGTGCGATGCCGAGGAAACCTGCAGGTCCGCAGATTTTTCCTACCAGTACGCCGAGGATCACACCTAAAAGGAACTTTACGCCTGTCATCATCGCGCCTTTATAAAGAGGCATGCCGACCTGCTTTATATTTATCATAGAGCCGCACACGATCAGGAAAAATCCCATCATACATGCGTTTCCTTCATAGAAAAGTGCTGTAACATAACCGCCTATCTGAAAAGCCTGCGGACAAAAAGTTGCAATGAGAACTGCGATGACGAGCGGAATGATAACGAGACCGCCGGGCAGCTCACCCATTTTTTTCAATATCTGAAAATCCTTGCTGTTGTCAGGTGCCTTCATTTCTTCACTCATATTAATATCCTCTCTCCTTTTCAGTAATCTGTGCGCGCAGCTTCTTTCAGAAGTCTGTTTACTATATCCACTGCAGTATGATCATTTCCTGTAAGCCCTCCCTTTCCGACAACAGGAAGTCCGTCATACGCTCCGACTAATCGGCTGAGATCTGTCTGTGGGATAACATAGTCCACGACCTGGAGACATTCCACGCCAAGGGCTCTGCAGACATAGACCATCGTGTCGCCGCCGGTGCAGTAAAGCGCCGCTATTTTTTCAGTTCCCTGTGTTTGAAGGAGCTCTGCTATGATGATGCCAAGGCCGCCGTTTATACGGTTTGCTGCTTCACCATTCTCATACCCCCGCTTTCTCTCTTCTTTGCCAAGGTCCAGCAGAGTTCCGTGAAGTGCTGTTTCAAAAAGGATCGCTTTTGGAACAGACTCTTTTGCCATGTGCTTTTCAGCCAGTCCGATGACCCGTTTTGTTTCCAGATAAGCAGACTCTCCGCCGTCAATCAGCTTCACAGGATCCACTTCTATATGGATAACCTTGTCTCCCTCTTCATCACAGAGGACTTCCATCTGCTTTTTGGTGACAGGAGTTGCGGAACCTGCACATATGAGTACAGTCTTTCCCTCAACCGGAGCTTCATCCGGCACGTTCGGCTGCTCTATCCCTATCTGCTTTCTCACATATGCGAGCTTTGCGGTAAACGGACCGGGATCTACTGCCAGCACGTCTCTATTCAGTGCCACTGACGCTATGGCGATTTCCTCAACATCCTCGATCGTAATGGCATCCACCACAATGACTCCTGTTCCGTCCGCGATCACTTTTCTCATTTCAGCTTCGATCGCTTCATGTCCATCGAGAACTGTGTCCAGTGTTATGAGTGATACCTTTCTTTTTGTCTGACCCGCTAAAAGCCTCGGTATATGATTTTCTCTTACAGGTGTCCTGACATCCTGCGCCACAGGAGTACGGATGAGCGCCACACCGTCGATCACCGAATAACCGCCCACCAGTATACGTCTTGACTGAGGCATCGCCGGAACTACCACTGCGATAGCATCATCAGATAACTGATCCATCATGGCATCGATCTCAAATCCTATACCGCCGCGGCATGTCGTATCGATCCTCTTTGAGAAAAATCTGACTCCCATCTGTTTTAATGCGATGGTCGCTTCCCTTACCTTGCTGTAAGCTTCTTCCGGCGGAAGCGGTCGTGAATTGCTGCTGATAAGTATCGCATCCATCCGCGAACTTCCTTCAGCTTTTACAGCAGCTTCTTCATTAAAGAAAACTGCGGTTTTTGCCTGAGATCTGGCAAGGAGCACCCCCGTTGTTGTCGCTCCCGTAAGATCGTCAGCTACTGCTCCGATTACAGGCATATTTCCTTCTCCTTATCCCTTTATGAAATCTTTCTTTCCCTTAACATCTCATGTCGCCGCACTGCATATTCCACACAGACTTTTGTGGATTCGATGAGACTGATGCAGCTCGCTATTCCCTTACCTGCGATATCAAATGCTGTTCCGTGATCCACCGATCCTCTGATAAAAGGAAGTCCCCAAGTGATGGTCACAGACTTATCAAAATCAAGTGTTTTGCATGCGATATGACCCTGATCATGATACATGGAAAGGATCGCGTCGAACTCACCCTTCTTTCCTCTCATAAAGATCGAATCCGCAGGGATCGGACCAACTACATTCACGCCTTCTGCCTGAAGTTCCTTAACTGCCGGGAAAAGCTCCGTCATTTCCTCTGTACCGAAGAGACCGTTATCTCCATTATGAGGATTGATACCTGCAACCGCGATCTTCGGATTCATGACGCCGACATTCTGAAGCTCCCTGTTTATCCAGTGCACATACTCCACAACATTGTCCTTTGTCGCATAGTGCACTGCATCGAGGAGTGAAACATGGCGGCTCAGGAAAAATACTCTGAGCTTATGACATGAAAACATTGTCAGTGCATATGGCGAATCGGTTTCATTCTGATAGATCTCTGTGTGTCCCGGTTCTTTAACACCTACAAGCTTGATCGACTGCTTATTTATAGGTGTTGTTGAAACCGCATCGATCTTTCCTTCTTTTCCGAGCTCAATGGATTTCAGGATAAAATCATATGCCATCTGTCCTGCAAGCTCCTGAACTTCGCCCCACTTAATGGAATCCGTATCGTAATCGCCCGTTTCTATGACGTCGATCACACCGTATTCATATCCGGCTTCCGAAGGATCGTTTATCTTATTAAACTTCACCTCTTTATGAAGCACTTCCGCTGCCCTCTCCAAAATAGCGATGCTTCCGATGACAAAAGCACGGCAGCTATCCATCAATTCCTTATCAAGCATTGTACCTATGACCGTTTCCGGTCCGATGCCTGCCGGATCCCCCATAGTGATCGCTGTAACAGGCTTAAATGTTCCCGACATTATATGTACCCCTTTCGTTTTATTCTTTCAAATCTTTCGTTTTATTATCGTTTTGCTTTTCGATTCGATGTACTAAATTCTATACTATTACGTTTGTTTTTTCAACCCAAAGTATCATTTTTGTCTAATAAGATGAATTGCTCTATGCAAAAACTGTACATTTTCCACATAGAATTGAGCTTTTTACTTTCATTTGCTTTCGTTTAATCAAATTTAAGCACTTTCGTTTAATTTATTATTGTTTTCTTTTTCGACAATATTCTTTTATTTATCTTGTGTTTTTATTTTTTCGATACTATAATGTCGTTATCGAAAACGAAGAGTTTTATTTTCATTTACAAAAATACAGGTACTTATCACAGGAGGGTGTACTGATGAGAATTGCTATTGGATGCGATCCTAACGCGCAGGAATGTAAGGAAGAAGTGATCGGGATCATCACAAAACACGGATATGGAGATGTGACGGATTTTGGAAGCGATGATGTCATCTACGCTCACGTTGCACAGAAAGTCGGCGAAGCAGTTGCTTCCGGCGAATATGATCAGGGTGTTTTGATCTGCGGAACAGGTCTCGGCGTTTCTATCGCAGTTAATAAAGTGAAAGGTGCTTACGGCGCTCTTTGTGATAACGTATATGCAGCTCAGCGCGCACACCTGAGCAACGACGCGAACGTACTCTGCATGGGAGCTTTCACCACAGGACCGAAGGTTCGCGAGACCATCGTAGAAGCATATTTTGAAAATAATTTTGAACCTGAAAATTCTTCGAAGAGCTCTGTTCCGAAGGTTCAGGCATTCCGCGAATACGAGATGGAACACATGAAGTAACATGTTTCTGCTCACTCACCTCAAAACCCCTGCCGATCAGTTATATCTGATCAGCAGGGGTTTTATCTTACGCCTTATCGGCACATTTTTTTGCACTTTCCATTGCACTGCGTATCAGTGCATCAAACTTATCTGCATCCCATGCAGCGCGTCCCGTGAATAGTCCGTCGATTCCGGGCTGTACTATAAGCGCATCTGCATTTCCGGGATTCACAGAACCACCGTAGAGTGCAGGTATCTTATCTCCCGCTTCTCCGAATATCTCACGAAGTGCCATGTGAATGACTTCATGCATCTCTGCTGCATATTCAGGAGATGCAGGCGTTCCATTTACACCGATAGACCATACCGGTTCATAGGCAACCCATATCTTATCAGCATACTTCGGATCGACATCATGGAAACCTATCTTTAACTGAGAACGGAGCACCTCTGCACTGATGCCATACTCTTTCTGCTCTGCGGTCTCTCCTATACAGAGAAGTGCAGTCATGCCATGTTCCAGCGCTGACTTCACTTTTTTATTCTCTTCTATATCTGATTCGCCAAAAACATGACGCCTCTCCGAGTGCCCGATCATCACCAGATCAATCCCCAGCTCCTTCAGCATCAGAGGTGATATCTCTCCCGTAAACTGTCCCTGTTCTTCCCAGCACATATTCTGCGCCCCGATACGGACAAATTCACGATCCACCTTTTCAGTAGCGCTCTGCAATGTCGTATACGAAGGAATGATAAAAAGTTCGATCTCATCCCTGCTGATATCCTTTGTATTCGAGACCAGCTTATTCAGGTAATCAACTGTATCACTGATACCCTTATACATTTTCAGGTTACTGCCAAAATATAGTTTTTTTCCCATTTCCCTCTCCCGATTTTAGGTTTTTTAGCTAAATCACTTTCGTTTTTTGCGTTTTTTCTTTCATATACCCGCTATTTCATTATATTACCGCAAAATTCGAAAATCAAGACATCATAAGTCACGGCACAGACATGAGCATTATCATACACACGAGCACGTCGTCTCGTCGTCAGCTCTCCGCTTCCGTCACCCCCACACGACAAAAGCTCCCGCCCCCGGCAAATGCCGGTTGCAGGAGCCCTATAAAAATCGTCAAAATCCGATATGTAAACTAAATCTCGATATCAGATATCTGCCTTCCAAAGACCGTGAAGATTGCAGTACTCGTATGCAGAAACCGCTTTCTCGCCGTCTGTGAGTACAAAAGTAGCCTCCGGCTTTTCACCCGGTTTCAGATCCTTCTTCTGGAATCCCTTTGTGGTCTCGAGGATGATCCACTGGATATAGTGCTCATCAAGCATAGGGTGATCAACACTTCCAACCTTAACAGTCACTGTTGAGCCATCTACAGTAACCACAGGAACATGCTTCTCGGTTGCGCCGTCAGAAGTATTGCCCTTAAGCTCAGTCATTTCCTCACCGCAGCACTTCGGTGTGCAAGGTTTCTTTTCGTCAACGAAAACAACAAAGTTACCACACTTCATACATCTGTAAAACTGCATATAGATTCCTCCTGATTTATATTTGATATTTAAAACTCTTCTGACTTTATCTCAAAGTATGCCTTCGGATGAGCGCATACCGGACAAACCTCCGGCGCCTTTGTTCCTACGATGATATGTCCGCAGTTCCTGCACTCCCATACCTTGACTTCACTCTTCTCGAAAACTTCCTTATTTTCAACATTCTTTAGAAGCTCTCTGTATCTCTCTTCATGGTGCTTCTCAATCTCAGCTACCATGCGGAACTTTGCAGCAAGTGCCGGGAAACCCTCTTTTTCAGCAGTCTCTGCAAACTCAGCGTACATATCTGTCCACTCGTAGTTTTCTCCATCTGCCGCATCAGAAAGATTCTCTGCAGTATCTCCGATACCGTTCAGTTCCTTGAACCAGATCTTTGCATGCTCTTTCTCATTGTCAGCTGTTTTAAGGAACATTGCAGCGATCTGCTCGTAACCTTCTTTCTTAGCCTTTGATGCAAAATAGGTATACTTGTTTCTTGCCTGAGACTCTCCTGCAAATGCAGCCAGCAGATTCTTCTCAGTCTGAGTTCCTGCGTAAGGGTTTGTTCTTTCAGCCATGATTCCTCCTTTGATGTGTGCATCAAGTTCTAAAATTAGAACAAATAGTCAAATCCCCTCCGGTTGTTATATCGACAATTTTTTGTATTTTCATAGCTCCCCGGCACGATTAAACTCGTTATTTTTCCGTATACATAATACATTTTATATCCTTTTGCCCTATTCATCAGAAAATTTGTGCCGATATAGATAACAGGATGTAATGTACATAAAACGTGCGATTTATTGTACAAAGGTTGCAGTTCAGACAAATCCAAAAATGATCAGACCGCAATCTGCACAGGAGGGGTAAAAATGAGTAAAGAAAAAAATCAACCTAAAAAAAGAGGAAGTATCAGTACCGTGCTTCTGACGATCCTTCTGCCTATAACCGCTCTCGGAATAGCCGTCATCATCTTTTTCCTGGTCGGACAGGCACAGACTCAGATCCTTGATCTAACAAAAGAAAACCTCATATCTGAAACAAGCGAAAACGCCAACAAGATCGGCGTTAATTTCAAGATGCTCACAGCAAAATTCGGACAGTACGCAGACACTCTGGAAAATGTGCATTTTGAAGACCACGATGCAATACTTGAATATATCAAACCATCAGTCTCCTATCAGCCGATCGAAAACTCAGGTATCTATCTCGGTTTCCCTGATGACAGTTACCTTTTCGCAAACGGAACTGTTCAGGCTGATACATGGAAACCAACCGAACGTGATTGGTATAAAGAAGGTATCAAACATGAAACCTTTGTAAACTATTCTCCTTACAAAGATTCATCAACCAACGAATGGTGCATCACATATTCCCGCAAGGTCGATTTCAATAATGCCGAACCCGGTGTTATGGGTATGGATATCACTCTTACAACCATCCTTAATACCACTGCCGAGATCAAACCTATGGAAGCCGGCGATTCTTTCATCGTTGACGATGCCGGATATCTCATCGCCTATAACGATGAAGCAAAGATCGGAACATCCTTTAAGGAGTCCGACCCTACTCTTTATGCGCTTTTCACTGCAGGTATTGACGGCGTTGGAGAAAATCGCGGGTCCGACGGAAAACTATATTACGTAGCAACAGCTCCTATACCGGGAACAACATGGACTCTCATATCCTCCGTACCTGAAAAGCACATTTTTGCTAAGATAAATAAATTCAGAGCTATTGCATTATCCATGATGGTATTCATAATCGCAGTACTCGTTGTTGCGATCCTTATTACCGTAAATCGCGTGATCAAAACTCCGCTGCACGGTCTCTCAGAACAGATCACAACCCTTGCAACAGGAGACTTCACAGTTCAGCTTCCTAAGGGAAAGAATAATGAGATCGGACTCATTCAGGATGAGCTGAAGATCTTTATTGAAAAAATGCGGAAAGCAATGTCACGTATCCAGAACAGCGCTTCACAGTTACAGACAGAAGCCGCTGACAGCCGTGAGATCGCTGCCGCAATGACCGGAGAGACACAGGAACAGTCGCATTCAGTCTCACAGATCCGCGATGCACTGTCAGGTATCTCAAATGCAGTAACAGAGATCGCAAACGATGCAACCTCTCTTGCCGGCGCTGTAGCAGATCTTACAGAACAGAGTAACGATGCGGGATCTATAGCAGGACAGCTCATCACAAGCGCCGATGCAGGAAAGACCGACATGAAGGCTGTAGCACGCAGTATGGATGATATCAGCAATTCCATGGATGACATGAACACTTCTGTCATCACAGTCGGCGAATCTGCAGCAAAGATAAACGACATCATCGAGATGATAAGCTCCATTGCAGATCAGACAAATCTCCTGTCCCTGAACGCTTCCATCGAAGCCGCAAGAGCCGGAGAAGCAGGTCGCGGATTTGCAGTAGTTGCCAGCGAGATCGCAGCTCTTGCAACGAGCAGTGCAGAATCTTCACAGAAGATCGCAGCGATCATCACAGATATCACGAGGCAGATACAGGATCTTTCTGATAAGTCAAAGGCAAATGTTGATACCATCGAAAAGAGTAACAAGGCTGTAATGACTGCCGAAGAAACCTTTGCAAAGCTCGTAACAGGTCTTGAAAATGTAGGCGAAGCAATGAAGGGTATCGATGACAAGATGATAAGTGTTGACGAGATCGCATCAAATCTCGCAGCTATTTCCGAAGAACAGTCTGCAAGCACGCAGGAGATCCTTGCCACAGTTGAACATCTGTCTGACAGTGCAGATCAGATCGCTCAGAGCAGCCATGATGTAGACAATGGTGCAAACACTGTTTCCTCCTCCGCTACAGACATCGCTAATGACCTGTCAGTCTTCAAGATCGACTGATCATAATACAAACTACCTTTCCTTTCTTTTGAGGGCGCCGGTCTTAAGCCGGCGTTCTCTTGCATAAGTGACAATATTTCAACAGGCAAGGAGGCACAGCATGCAGATCTATCATTATTGCAGTCTTGAAACACTGAATGCAATCCTTAAGCACAAGACTTTGAGGCTCACAAACATTCTTAACTCTAATGATTCTGCTGAGATCGCGTGGATCACGCGCTACCTCGATGCCGCCTTTGCCAAGTGCTACCGTGAAGCAAGCGATCAACTGAGAAAATATATATCTCCGATCACGCTTGAAGGTTTTGTGCGTCTTTTCACCGACGAATTTTTTAACGACCGCTACTCCGTATATCGATTTTATGTAACATGCTTTTCTGACGGAGGGGATGTCCTGAGCCAGTGGCGAGGCTATGCCGATGACGGTAAAGGTGTATCCATCGGATTTGATGCGGATATGCTTAAAAAAATCTGCTCGGTAAAGACTCCCGAAGGACGAAAGCAGGTTTCACTGCATCACATCATCTATTCTGAAGATGCACAGAAAAAGAAAGCCGACAAACTGATCGCAGCACTTTTTAGTCAGCTTGAAAAGCTTTTTGCAGATGTTACGACAGAGCAGGAAGCATTGGAATATAACGACGAGGTGCTGGAAGTTTTTGAGAACACTTTCCTTACTCTCTTCCAAAACTCCGTTTATATGAAAAACCCGTTCTTCCACGAAGAACGGGAGATCCGTATGTGCTATTTTGTGCTGAAAAACCATATGGCAAAGGAAAACCTCCCTCTCGCCTTTGATACACGGCTCTTCAACTACAACTACTACGTAAAAGAGAACCAGTTGGTTTCATATGTGGACTTTGATTTTTCATCCTGTATCGACAAGATAATCCGTGAACTGGTAATAGGCCCTAAGTGCATAACCAATATCGAAAGCATGAACTACTATCTCCACACTTTCGGAATAACCGACTGCACCATAAGAAAATCTGCCGGAACATACAGATAAACTCTAATCCTTAAACAGACTGCGGATTATGGAGATAATATTCCAGACAGATCCCCATATCTGCCACACTAAAAGAAGCAACAATGCTATCGAGATAATGCTCAGTATAATAATCATCCTTATCCTCCTGTCAGGCTTTCTCTCGTATCCTGTCGCCTGTTTCGATGTCAAAGAGATGAGTCTTTTCACCGCGCACTTCGAGCTTAATGATGTCTCCTCTCTTATACCGTTTTTCATCTTCGGTAATGAGCATCATTAGAACATCACCTACACGGATGCCTATCCTTCTCTCATCACCGAGATTTTCAAATGTTGCGATCTCCTCCGGCGTTCCCTTGGAATCCGCCCCGCCGATCATCACATCCATAGGACGTACACCCATCCTGCACCTGAATCCATCGCTCACAACGCTGTAATATCTTTTAGGAACAGCTATCTGTAAGTTAGAACCATCAAATGTAAAGAAAAATGTACCATCTTTATTGATTATGGTAGTAGTCATAATGTTCATTGGAGGCTCGCCGATAAAAGAAGCAACAAATTCGTTTGCCGGATCGTCATACACTTCTGTCGGTGTACCAAACTGCTGGAGCACTCCAAAATTTATGATAGCGATCTTGTCCGCGAGAGACATTGCTTCCAACTGATCATGAGTCACATAGACCGTGGTGCACTTTATCTTGTTTATAAGACGCTTTATTTCAACACGCATTGCCTGACGGGCTTTTCCGTCAAGATGAGACAGCGGTTCATCCATAAGAAGGAGCTCCGGCTCACGGATTATCGCTCTAGCGATATTCACTCTCTGTTTCTGTCCGCCGGAAAGCTTTACAGGCATCTTATCAAGTATGTCATCTATCTGCATTAGCGGCGCAAGCTCCCGCACCTTTTTATCGATAGTTTCTTTATCCACACCTTTCGCCCTGAGGTTAAATGCAACATTTCCATATACGTTAAGCGGCGGATACATGGCATAGTCTTCAAAGGCGAGACCTATATTTCTGTCTTTAGGATGCAGGTCATTTACAAGTCTTTCGCCTATATAGATCTTTCCGTCCGTTATCTCTTCGAGTCCTGCTATCATCCGCAGAGTCGTGGTTTTTCCGCATCCGGAGGGACCGAGCAGTGCTATAAATTCTCCATGCTCACACACGAGGTTCAGGTCCTTTACTGCAAAATCATTCTTTATTTTTTTCTTTTTTCCGGAATTGTCATATCTTTTATAAAGATGCTCCAGTGTCAGACCTGCCATTATTTTTCCTCCTGAGATGCTGCAAATGCTGTAAAACCTGCCTCATCATAGCGAATTATATAATCCTTTGTCTCCGCATCAAAAAACATCGCATGATCTATCTCAAGTCTGATATAGATTTCACTGTCGATAGCCACATTTAATCCGTTCGGAGCTATCATCCGTAGCTGGAACCCTCCACATTCAGCGACAATAACAGACTTATTTCCGATACTTTCATAACTGTATACCGTAGTCTTAAAATAACCTTCCTTTGGTTCAAATGAATACTTCACATTTTGAGGACGTATACCGCAGTCAACATTCTCCAGCCGGAGGTCATGAAGCTTTGAATAAACCCCCTCATCATACGGAAGATCAACTGAGATCCTTTCACCATTTACATCAAAATCCAGAATATATTTATTTGACCCTACGAGTGGTCTTGCGGTAAAAATATTGATCTCCGGTTCTCCCATGAGCTGAGCCGTAAACTCATTACACGGCATGTAATAAATCTCATCACCCGTGCCTATCTGAACGATTTTCCCTTTATTTATGATCGCGATCCTGTCTCCCAGTGCCATGGCTTCCATAAAATCATGTGTCACATAGATACATGTCGAACCGAGATTTTCCTGCATTTCTTTAAGCTCGGTACGCATAGAATTTCTAAGTTTTGCATCGAGATGCGCGAGCGGCTCATCCATCAGAAATACATTTGGTTCGCGGACAAGCGCACGACCCATGGCAACTCTCTGCTTCTGTCCGTTTGATAACTGGCCCGGAAGACGTTCAAGCAGATTATCCATCTTCATCACACCCGCTGCCCACTCAATTCTCTTCTTTATCTCAGCTTCATCAGTTTTATAGAGCTTACTCCTAAGCGCCGATGCCATATTGTCATAAACCGTCATCTGCGGATACAGCGCATAATTTTCAAAAACCATCGCCACATTCCTATGCGCCGGATCTGTAAGATTCATAATATTGTCATCAAACGAGATCATTCCTTCTTCCGGCATAGAGATGCCTGCGATACAGTTAAGGATCGTTGTTTTTCCTGCCCCCGCAGGACCGAACAATACAAAAAATTCCTTATCTTTAACGTCTATCGTCACCCCGTCAAGTGCCCTTACTTTTCCAAAGGTTTTTCTGACATTTTCAATCTTTATTCTAGCCATAGCTCTCCTTATCCTTTCACGGCACCAAAGCTAAGTCCACGAACCAGATGTTTCTGGATACACAATGCAAATATCACAGCAGGCAGTGCCGATACTGTGGATGCCACCGCAAGCTGTCCGTAATGAGCACTGTCCGTACCCAGATATTTCATGATGGCGACAGTTACCGGATACACTTTATTGCTGGATAATATCAGAGGAAAAGTAAACGAGTTCCACGCAAAGATAAAAGCAAGAAGTGCCGACGATACGAGTCCCGGCTTTATAAGAGGTACAAGCATCTTGAAAAAGATCTGATACCAGCTGTACCCGTCAACCTGCGCAGCGTACTCGATCTCAACAGAAATATCTTCAAAATATCCCCTGACGACCCATATAAGGAGCGGCAGCGATATAAGCTGATAAACCCATATGAGACCAAGATAACTGTCATAGAGACCAATTTTCTGATAGATCATGAAAAGAGGAAGAACAACGAGGATCTCCGGCGCAAACTTATACGAAAGTATCTGAAAAGCAAGTTCTTCTTTTCTCGGAAAGCTGTATCTTGCAAGAGCATATGCCGCAGGAACTCCGACAATTATGGATACAAGCACTGCTCCACCCGATACAATGACACTATCAAGGATATATCTTCCGTAATCGGATCTCAGGAGAACCTCCTGATAATTGGATAATGTAGGATGAAATGCAAATGTTGTCGTAAACACTTCTGTGTCGGACTTAAAAGAAATGAGCACCATCCAGACAAGAGGAAACAATGCAAAGACGGCATAGATCAGCAGCAAAAAATTCATGAGTATATTCAGTGCTTTTTGTTTTCCGGTCTTCATTTTTCTCCCCCTTTAATCTTCCAGTCCCGCAGCCTGTTTCTGAGCAGCTCTCTGAAGATTTACGATACGTTTTGCAGCGATATTTATTATCAGCCATAAAACCAGGATAAAAGGTATCGCCGCCCCAAATTTCTGGAACTTAAAGCCCTTCTGGTAAGCCGTGAGCGACAGGGACATAAGTGAATCTCCCGGGCCTCCCTTTGTGAGTGCAAAGATCACCGCATACTCCTGAAGCGCTGCCATAAGTCTAAAAAGCAGAGCGATATAGAGACTTGGCTTCAGCATCGGCAGAGTTAAATTCGTAAAATTAAACCATGCACTTCCGCCATCAATTTTTGCAGATTCAAAAGGAGATTTCGGAAGGGACTGAAGACCTGCCAGCACCAAAAGAATGATAAACGCCGTATTTATCCATACGTCTATGATGACTACCGTCATAAGAGCAGTTCCCGGTGCCGCAGCCCAGGGAAAGTTATATACGCCAAACAGGTTCAGGAGCTTTTCAACAATTCCTACAGAACTATTCAGCATAAGCTGCCACACGATGGTAGCAGTTACAGGCGCGATCATGAGCGGGAATACCAGAAGTACACGGAGTACTTTTGACAGTCCGTTATTCAGGTTATTTAAGAGGAGCGCAACTCCGACACCTATCAGCATCTCAAGTGCAGTCGTGATGATGCCGTATAAAAGCGATATCTTTACCGCTCCCCAAAATGAAGCATCACCCAGCATATTTACCCAGTTAGCTATGCCTATAAATTTATGACTCGGCAGCTTAAATGAATAATTTGTCAGAGAATACCATATCGCCATCATAAACGGGACCATGATACCGATAGTGATGATAAGCGAGGGCGCAACGATAAGATAAGGACGGACCCTCATTGAAAACGGCACTTTATTCAGATCTGATCTATCGTTGTTTTTATTTTTTTCAGCCATCTTTTTACCTCTTACCTCCCGCCCTAAAAGGGAAGGAAAAACCACCTCCTTCCCTTAAGGCGAGTTAAAATTGAGCGCTTATTCCACTTCGAGATCAGACACAAGCTCATCCATTGTTTCTTTCAGCTGGTCCATTGCTTCCTGAACAGATGAATATTTATCCGTTGTAACAAGATCCTGAAGAGTCTTTGCCCATTCTGTAGTTGTCTCTGTGAAGTAAGGCTGAGCGGTGAAGAATATGCTCGCATCCTTAGAGATAGTTGAGAATGCTTCGTAGTAGCCTTCTGCTCCTGCTACAGATTCTTTATATGCATCACTGTTAAGTACGGATGTACGAGGAGTATCTGTACAAGCCTTTTCAACACCTGACCAGAGCATAAACTCAGGACTTGTGAAATACTGCATGAAGTACCATGCTGCCTCTTTCTTTGCAGAGTCTGCATTCATAGCCATTGACCATACCCAGAGATTTGATTTCATATCAGCTTCTGTCTTTCCTGCTGATTCAGGATAAGGCACCATTCCAAATGCCAGATTTCCGGCTTCATTTGATGATCCGGGTGTATTCTGTGTATATCCGCCTCTATCTGCATCCCACATCATAGCTGCTTTTCCTGCACCGAGGTCTGCGCCGCACATTTCCCATCCGTAGGTTGCCCACTGAGGAGCACCGCCGTTCTTTACCAGATCTACCCAGTACTCTGTCATTGCTACGGCTTCCGGTGAATTTACTTTACTTACGAGCTTTCCGTTTTCGATCTCAAAATCCTTTGCGCCCCATGTGGAGTACATTGACATATATGCAGGATGGATCGTTCCCCAGTCAGGAAGTCCGCGGACTGCAAGTCCATAAGAACCGCTGCCGTCAAATTCCTTAAGTGCCTTTGATGCTTCGAGAAGTTCTTCCGCTGTCTTCGGAGGTTTGATACCCTTTTCCTCCAGAATCCGCTTATTGTAAGTCAGGATATTTACTTCCCATCCCATAGGAAGTGCCCACTGGGAACCGCTTCCAACAGGATGCCCCGGAACCAGATCCCACTTCAGCGCATCGATAACTGCCGGGATAAAGTCATCATAATTCCAGTCAGGACTTGTAAGATCTGTCCCGATATAATTTTCCAGCGGTTCCAGATTACCAGCTGTTGCATACTCCCATGACTGATATGCACCTGTCATGAAAACATCGATCGAACCAGAATGACTGCTGAGTTCGACATTTAACTTTTCAAAATAGTTCCCCTCCGGCATCGATGAGTAATTTACTTTGATACCTGTTTTCTCAGTAAATTCACCGAGCTTTTCCTCTACTGCATCCGCATAGGTGTGTTCACTGAAAAGAACCGTTATCTCTTCGCCATCAAATTTTTTCCAGTCAAATTCGCCTGACGAGGCAGCAGGTGTTTCTGACGCCTTTGCCCCCGCATCAGCAGAACCGGCTTCTTCCGCTGCCTTTGATCCCGCATCAGCTCCAGTTCCTGTTCCTGCCGGCTGACCGCCGGAGCTTCCGCATCCTGCCAGCGCGCTTGCTGCGATCAATGTTGCCATCATGACCGATAGTAGCTTTCTCATAACTATCCTCCTTCATTTTTCTTTTTTCACGTTAGTTAAAAGTCAATACGACTTTCAGATCCCCTTCTTTTCCTGTTGCAAGTTCAAAGCCCTTTTCCCATTCCTCTATAGGAAGGATCGTAGTTATCACGCCCTCCGTTTTCAGATTGCCGTTCTGCATATTTTCTATGATGAAAGGATATGCATACGGGCTCAGGTGTGAACCTCTGATATCGAGTTCCTTTCTGTCACCGATTATTGACCAGTCAACCGTAGTTTCTTTTCCAAAAACAGAGAACTCTACAAATGTTCCGAGCTTTCGGATTATTGTAAGCCCCTGTACTACGCTCGCAGGATTTCCTGTAGCTTCGATGTAGATATCACATCCATATCCGTCAGTTAAATCTTTTATCTCTTTATCAATGTCACATTTACCCGGATTAAATATCAGATCCGCACCAAATTTTTTTGCCATTTCAAGACGATTGTCCTGCATATCAAGGACTATGAGCTTCTTCGGATTTTTCATCCTCGCATAGGTGATCATTCCGAGTCCCAGCGTTCCCGCACCGGAGATCACAACAACATCCTCATTTGTGATCTCTGCTCTGTCTACCGCGTGCTTAGAGCATCCGTACGGTTCTATAAGAGCCGCCTGCTCCAGCGGCATATCCTTCGGAACCTTGGAGATCACTGATGTCTTTCCGTATCTCACGTACTCAGCCATGCCTCCGTTTGTATAACTCATAAATCCATACATATCATGAGGCTGACACATCCAATAGCGTCCCGTCTTACAGAAACGGCATTTACCGCATGGCACGATCTGGTCGGCCGTGATTTTTTCTCCAAGCTCATACCCTTCCACGTTTTCGCCCATCTGGACTATAGTTCCATAAAATTCATGTCCGGGAATGAATGGAGGTTTAACCCACGACGGCTGCACCTCATCTCCCCAGAACATCGCAGCACCATGTTTACATTTCAGATCTCCGGCACAAATGCCACACGCTTCTGTCTTGATGATAATGTCATCCGGGCCGCACTCAGGAGTCGGATATTCAAGCTCCAGTCTGTAGTCATCCTTGCTGTAAGCAACCAGAGCCTTCATAGTTTTTGGAATACTACCTTTAACCGGCATTACTGTTTACCTCCTATCTTTCTGAAAATTTCACCTTATTATCTGTTGCGCATGACATGTCACATCTCGTTTTGTAAAACTGTTTTCTATAACGCTTTTCAATGCGAATTTATCACCAGTGTATTTTATTGTCAACATGCAATGTTAAAAAACTTTATTCAAGCCATTCTTTCGTCATTTTATCCGATTATCGCATGTTCATTTTGTGATAATTGTACTGTATCATTGTATTGCGTTTTCCATTTAAGGTGTGATAAGTTAATGTCGTTATATAAAACCGTTTTATATAATCTTCCATGAGAAAGTGGGGTTTGATCAAAATATGAGATATTATCTTGGACTGGATAACGGCGGCACTAATACAAAAGCAGCTCTGTTCACAAAGGATGGTTCACAGGTAGCAGTTGAAAGCATCGCTACCGCTGCCATCACACCTTTTCCTGATTTTGTAGAACGGGACATGGATCAGATGTGGGATGATAACTGTACTGTTATAAGAAATCTGATCACGAAAAATAACATCGACCCAAAAGACATCGCAGGTATCGGTCTCTGCGGTCACGGAAAGGGTCTGTACCTATGGGGAAAGGACGGTCATCCTGTAAGACGAGGAATCATCTCCTCTGATAACCGCGCATGGAAATATGCTTCTGACTGGAAAGCTGACGGCACTGAGGCAAAGGCATTTGAACTGTCCTGCCAGCACATCATGGCATGCCAGCCCATCTGTCTACTTGCATGGATCCGTGACAACGAACCGGAAGCACTGAACAATATCGAATGGATCTTTGAATGTAAAGACTATGTACGTTTCCGCCTCACCGGAGAAGCCCGTGCAGAGATCACAGATTACTCCGGCACAGGACTCATGAACCTTCATACTGCATCCTTTGATGCTGAACTTCTGAAGCTTTTCGGCCTCGAAAAACTTATGGATGCTCTGCCTCCGATCTGCACCTCAACTGAGATCGCAGGTCACATCACAAAGGAATCTGCATCGGCTACAGGTCTTTTAGAAGGAACTCCTGTCATCGGAGGTATGTTTGATATTAATGCCTGTGCACTTGCAGTAAACGTTACTAATGAAGACAACATCTGCATGATCGCCGGAACATGGAGCATTAATGAATACCCGCGAAAGACTGCTGTTTTAGACGGCAGTGTGCAGATGAACTCAATTTTCTGCCTTCCGGATCACTTCCTCATAGAGGAATCCAGCCCGACTTCCGCAGGAAATAATGAATGGTTCATCCGCCAGCTTCTCCCCGAGTTAAGGGAACAGGCAAAAAAGAACGGTCAAAGTATATATGAGATCATGAACAACTGGTGTGAAGAATTTGAACCAAAAGACTTTGTTCCGGTCTTTCTGCCGTTCCTCACCGCAAGTAATGTTAATCCTCTTGCGCGCGGCGCTTTCATAGGACTCGATGCATCGCACACGAGACACCACATGCTCCGTGCAGTCTACGAAGGTATCGTTTTTTCTCACAGATGGCATCTGGACAGGCTGATGAAGACCAGAAACGGAAAAGGAGCGACTATCCGTCTCGCAGGAGGCGCTGCCAAGTCCAAAGTTTGGACGCAAATGTTTGCAGATGTGATGAATCTTCCGATAGAAACAGTAGATGTGGATGAGACAGGTGCCCTCGGATGTGCTATCGCTGTAGCTTACGCAGTAGGTGATCACGAAAGTGTCACAGAAGCCGCAGAGCATATGTGCAGGATCAACCCTGCTATCCATCCGAGACAGTGGGCGCACGATGAATACGAGAAAAAGTATCAGTTATATAAGAAAGTCATAGCTTCATTAGACGATGTATGGAGCGATATGCAGAAGATAATAAGCTAATCCGATTTGTAAAACGCATTAAAAGAATGTATGATATAGTTATTGCTTATGATGGGACAGTAATAATGGAAAACGCTTATGAACAATACTAATCTTGAAAACTTTGATTTCAACTTAAAAAAGTTCAATACTTCAAATATCTACTCATATTTTTTGAATCACGAGGCAGCAACCAAGCAGGATCTGGCCTCCGGTCTGAACCTGACGCTCCCGACCGTTACAAAAAATATCGCCTATCTTTCCGAACGCGGTCTGATACAGATAAGCGGATCCCGCGGTCAGACCGGAGGACGGAGGGCCGCCACCTATTCCCTTTGTGCAGAAGCAAAGGTCGCACTAGGTCTCGACATCACAAGACACCATGTTGCATGTGTTGCCGTAGACCTGAACGGAAAGATAATATCTTTCAGCAGAAACAGGCTGGTATTTAAATTTACGGATGATTATTTCAAAAAAGTATCTGTTCTTTTGAATAATTTTATCGAGAGCCATGATATTGAAAATGATAAGATCCTTGGCGTAGGAATAGGTATACCTGCTCTTGTCCAGTCAGATAACTGTTCAGTATTTTACAGCAGTATCATAGACATACGCGAAAATACTTATGACATGTTCCGTAAATATATCCCCTTCGACATCGCTATGTTCAACGATGCAAAGGCAGCGTGCTTTGCAGAAAAATGGGTAAATAAGGATATACTTAATTCCTTTTACATCATGCTCAGCAATAACGTAGGCGGATCCATGATAATAAACGGGCAGGTTTATTCCGGCGATAATTTTCGTTCTGCCGAGGTCGGTCATATCACGCTGGTCCCCCACGGAAGACAATGCTACTGCGGACAGTGCGGCTGCGTAGACCCCTATCTCGCAGCTACCAATCTTTCTCAGGACGACCTCGCCGGTTACTTTGAAAATCTAAAGACCACGGATGACGAAAAGATTCTGGATAACTGGTCTCAGTATCTGGACTACATGGTTTCTACCGTAAATATCGTGCGCACTATTTTGGACTGCGACATTATCCTTGGCGGATATGTGGGTGCTTACCTTGAGCCTTACCTCGACGAGATAAAGAAACGTGCATTAAAGATCAGTACCTTTGACTCCGATGCCGAATTTATAAAACTCTGTTCCTACAAACACGAATCTATCGCTGCCGGTGCTGCTTTGCACTATATCTCAGAATTTATCAAAACAGTATAAACAGACGAAAAAATCCGATGCCCCAAATCTCAGGCATCGGATTTTTATTTTTCTTATCTCTGTATTATCACTTAAAGAACTGTATCTCGTCGTGAAGCTGAAGTGCAATATCTTTAAGATGCGCTGCAGATCCTGCAAGTGTTGTTACTGTTGCTGACAGCTCCTCAACAGATGCACCTGTCGTTTCTGTCGAAGCAGCATTTTCCTCTGAAATAGCGGAAAGCGATGTCATCGCATTTGATACAACCGCATTGGAGGATACACATACATCCGCTTCTCCGGCGATCTTTGCCACACTCGTTACAGTTTCCTTTATATCACCAAGCATTCCCTCTACGGATTTAAGTGTTTCTCCGAGAGCCTTCTGCTGCTCGATATTTCCTGTCATTACCAGATCAGCCGCCTTAACTGCCTGTTCTGCTTCGGATAACAGCTCATCCATAAGCTTTCTGATTTCTGACGCAAGGTTTTCAGAATCATCTGCAAGAGTTCTGATTTCTTCTGCTACTACCGCAAATCCACGGCCTGCATCACCTGCGCGGGCTGCCTCGATAGATGCGTTAAGAGAAAGCAGATTTGTCTGAGCTGCGATTCCTGAAATACCTTCAACACGGTCATTGATATTTGAAACCGCATTCTGCGTAGAGGAAATTCTTGTAGAGATCTCTTCGATCTTCTTTGTCATCTCGCTGCTTGCTTCCTGTAGTTTCTCAAGAGAACTGCTGGACTCTTCTGACGCTGTCTTCATCCTGTCTGCCAGAGTTTTCATTTCCTTTGTGGAACCCTGAACACTTTCTACTGCATCAGTGATCGTGCTTGTGTTTGCTGCAGCTGACTGGATATCCTCTGACTGCTGAACAGCGCCTCCTGCAATTTGCTGGATAGCTGATGCAACGGTTTCTGTTGTAGCTGCTATCTGATCAGCCATCTCCGAAAGTTCTTCTGATGACTCACCAACATTTCCTGATGTTTCTTTTATATGGCCTACGATAGAAGACAGCTTATCGATAACTGAATTCGTATTATTAACGATCTGGCCAAACTCATCTTTGCGCTGTGTATACTTATCGATCTTGTTAAATTCACCGCTAGCGAGATGCTCCAACGACTCATCAACAGCAATGATCGGCTTTACAAATCCTACAGCAAGGAAATATGAAAAAATACCGCCAATCAGCAGGAGAATAAGACCAAGTATCGTTATTGTTAATGATGATAACCTTGCCTGAGCTACAACGCCGTCATAGGATGTAGCGATAGCAACTGTTCCGCCTGTTATAGGCTCTTTAACATATGCAACATAATTATGACCGGCTACAAAGCTCTCATATACATCAGACTCTTTATCAGAAGTCATATACGGAGACTTGCTGTAATCTACCGGCTCATCATCACCTGAAATCTCGTACATTGAATGAGCCGCAAGTATTCCGTTTTTATCTACCAGGAATGACTCGCTTCCATCCTCCGCAAGTATTTCATGGATCTGATTCATATCATAGCTTCTATGAAGTACTCCAATGACTGTTTTTGTTCCGGGCTTATACACAGGAACAGCAATACTCATACTTCTTTTCTTTGTGGAATTACTTACGATAACCGGAGAAACTGTGACATTGCCCTGCGATGCACCGATCCAGTATTCACGCTTACTGATATCCACACATTTCTTGTCATCACTTCGAAGCACCATCATTCCCTCCATATTTGAGAGAACTATCTGGTTACTATCCCCAAACTCTTCATTTACAACCTGAAGCTGAAACTTTGCATTTGTTTCAGATCCTGTTCCTTCCAAAAAATCAACGATCACAGATGATGTGGCGAGTGTATTTAAGGAAGATTCTGTTCTTGAATAAAGGTTATTGATCTGAGATTGCAGATACCATGCCTGCCATTCAAGATTTTCCTTTGCGGTTTCTCTTGCTTTGTTAGTCGACGAGAAAAAATTAATAGCTGTTGCAACTATGAGAGGCACTGCTGCTACTGTAACCATAGCAATTATCAGCTTTACCTTTATACTCGATAAAAATGATGCTTTTATCTTCATAGCTTCCTCCGTAAATAAATCTAAGTTCCAGTGAACACAAAATAGACACATTTTTCACACGAGTCGAAATTATATCATCCAATCCATTGATAGAATGTTTTTTATTACGAACAGCGTCTATTGGTTTTAAAAATATGCAAAACCTTACCGTTCACTCACGAACAATTACATTTAAAACGCTCTTTGCAGTGTATTCCGTTTCCCGCAAAGAGCGTTTCGTTATATTTATTTACTTAAAGAACATTATTTCATCATTAAGCTGCTCTGCTATTTCCTTTAGATGCGCTGCAGAGCCTGCCAGAGTAGTAACTGTTGCAGACAATTCTTCAACAGATGCACCTGTCGTCTGTGTGGATGCTGCATTTTCTTCTGAAATAGCCGAAAGCGACGACATTGCATTTGACACTTCGGAATTTGCAGAAACACAGGTCTCTGCTTCTTCCGAAATCTTAGCTACACTAGTAACAGTTTCCTCAATATCGCCGATCATTCCCTCTACTGAACTAAGCGTCTCACCAAGAGCTTTCTGCTGCTCTATATTTCCACTCTTAACCTGGCTTGCCGCATCTACAGCATGATCTGCTTCTGTCAGAAGTTCGTCCATCAGCTTTCTGATCTCAGATGCAAGGCTTTCCGAATCGTCAGCAAGCTGCCTGATCTCCTCTGCAACTACTGCAAATCCCCGTCCGGCTTCTCCTGCACGTGCAGCTTCTATGGAAGCATTCAGGGACAACAGATTGGTCTGAGCGGCTATTCCGGATATTCCTTCTACTCTTTCATTGATATTTGTTACTGCATTCTGCGTAGAAGAAATCTTTGTCGAGATCAGCTCTATCTTATTTGTCATCTCGCTGCTTGCAGTCTGAAGAGCTTCAAGAGATGTACTTGAATTCTTTGATGCACTCTTCATGCGGTCTGCAAGGGAGGTCATTTCCTTTGTAGATTCCTGAACACTCTCTACTGCCTCAGTGATCATACTCGTATTTGATGCTGCCGACTGGATATCATCTGCCTGCTGTACCGCTCCACCTGCAATATGCTGCACAGCAGTTGCCACAGTTTCTGTTGTAGCTGCGATCTGCGATGCCATATCAGAAAGTTCCTCTGATGATTCATGCACTGTTGCAGAAGTCTCCTTAATGTGCCCTACTATCGAAGATAGTTTATCAATAACGTCATTGGTATTATTTACTATCTGACCAAATTCGTCATTTCTATTTGTATATTTACTAATCTTGTTGAATCGACCATTCGCAAGTTCCGCCAACGATCCATCAACAGCCTGTATCGGTTTTACAAATCCTACTGCAAGTAAATATGAGAATACACCGCCAATGAACAGCAAAATCATTCCGAGTACAGTTATTGTGAGCGCTGATAACCTAGCTGAGGCAACAACGGAATCATAAGATTTTGCAGAAGCGATAATAAAACCTGTGAGCGGTTCTTTTACATAAGCTACAAATTTATGACCAACTGCAAAGCTTTCATATACATCATTATCTTTACCGGAAGTCATATATGGAGACTTGCTAAAATCAACCGGTTCGTCTGTAGCAGCAATCTCATATTGTGAATGTGCTGCCATAATTCCTTCTTTATCGACACAGAAATTTTCTCCTCCGTCTTCCGCAAGGATCTGATGTATCTGGTTGAGATCATAGTTTCTATGCAGTACGCCTATTACTGTTTTAGTACCGGGTTCAAATACCGGAACTGCATAACATACGCTTCTGACATTTGTTGATGCACTTACCATAACATCCGAACAGGTAGGGTTTCCTTTAGATGCTCCGATCCAATAGTCTCTTTCATGGATATCAACAAGTTTGCTTTCATCACTCCTAAGTACCATCATTCCCTCAGTATTAGACAGAGTGATCGTATTACCATCACCAAATGCATCATTTACGGTCTGCATCTGTCGTTTCGCGTCATCTCCCGCTTTTCCATCGTGCAGAAATTCAATGACACTCTTTGAAGCTGCTAAAGTCTCAAGAGCGGTCTTTGTCCTCGAAAAGAGGTTATTTACAGCAGCTTGAATATACCATGCCTGCCAGTCCAGATTGTCTTTTTCCGTAATGATCGACTTATTAGCCGAAGAAATAAAGTTTATGCTCGTCGCGGCTATAAGCGGAACTGCAGCAACCGAAACCATCGCAATTATCAGCTTTACTTTTACACTTGAAAAAATTGATGTCTTTTTCTTCATTTACCCCTCCGTAGAATGATATAAATCCTTTTGCCCTTATCCGATGTCATAAAATCCCACCATCTTTTTTATCGTCATATTGCGCCTGTTCTTATAACTATATATACGAACTTCATTGCATTTTATGGTGTATTTTTGAATAAACCTATAAATGATGTAAGGGTCAAAAGTAAATTTTGCCCCTGACATCCTATAAATTAATAAAAGCCATTGTCTACAGAATGATCCAATCACTCCGACAATGGCTTCTCATAATTTGTTCTATTTATTATTTTTTCTGGCAGGCTTTCCTTTTTTCCAAAAAGGCTTCTTAGGCGGTATCAGATACTTTGGACCGTTTCCTATAAGATCCACTCTGTTCTCCTGCATGAGCGCTTCCTTAACAAGATCATAATTTTTCGGATCACGATACTGTAATAAAGCTCTCTGCTTCGCCTTTTCATGAGGATTTCTCTCAACATAAACCTTGTTCATGGTGAGAGGATCTATACCTGTATAGTACATACATGTAGATACAGTTCCCGGTGTCGGATAAAAATCCTGCACCTGTTCAGGGTTCAAACGATGATCATGCAGATATACCGCAAGCTCTATCGCTTCTTTCATGGTACTTCCGGGATGCGAGGACATGAGATACGGCACCACATACTGCTCCATGCCGATCTTTTTATTAACCTTTTCAAATTCCTTTACAAAAGCATCATAAACAGAGGCAGATGGCTTACCCATTTCCTTAAGCACCGCATCCGACACATGCTCCGGTGCAACTCTCAGCTGCCCGCTCACATGATATTTGCAAAGCTCATAAAGAAATTCCTTATTTTTATCCGCCATGAGATAGTCAAAACGGAATCCGGATCGTACAAAAACTTTCTTTACTCCCGGCAGATCACGAAGCTTTCTTAAGAGCTTCAGATAGTCGCTGTGATCCACCACCAGGTTCGGACAAGGCTTCGGGAATAGACACTGCCTGTTTACACATGCCCCCTTTGTCAGCTGCTTATCGCATGCCGGACGTCTGAACTCAGATGTAGGACCTCCCACATCATGAATATATCCCTTAAAGTCAGCATCCTCTATCATGCCCTTTGCTTCTTCTATGATAGACTCATGACTTCTCGCCTGAACGATACGCCCCTCATGGAATGTCAACGCGCAGAAATTACATCCGCCGTAACATCCTCTGTTTGATGTGAGACTGAATTTTATCTCCTTTATCGCAGGGATCCCACCATCCTTGTCATAAGAAGGATGGGAAGTTCTCATGTACGGAAGAGCGTATACATCATCCATCTCCATCATTGAGAGCGGCTTTGAGGGCGGATTCTGAACTACAAACATCGCCCCCGCATATGCTTCGTATATCCTATGAGCCGCAAACGGATCTGTATTCTGATACTGGATATGTACGCTTTCCGCAAAACTCCGGTTATCCTGAAGTATCTCTTCAAAATCCGGCAGCCTTATCGCATCATAAATATCCTCTTCTTTTCTGGTCTTATATACGGTTCCGTCTATCCAGGTAACATCCCGGATATCCATTCCCGATGAAAGGGCATCAGCGATCTCTACAATACTGCGCTCACCCATTCCGTAGGAGATCAGATCCGCACCGGACTCCAACAAAATAGAACGGCGCACACTGTCCGACCAATAGTCGTAATGCGCCATTCTCCGAAGGCTTGCTTCTATTCCGCCGATAATTATAGGCGTCTTCTTGAATGTCCTGCGAATAAGATTGCAGTAAACTATGACCGCCCGATCCGGGCGCTTACCCATTTCTCCGCCCGGACTATAATAGTCATATTTTCTGTGCTTCTTCGCTACGGTGTAGTGATTCACCATGGAATCCATGTTTCCGCTGCTGACAAGAAATCCAAGCCGCGGCTCACCAAATTCCGCGATGCTCTCCGGTTTCTTCCAGTCGGGCTGACAGCACATGACTACGCTGTAGCCCCGG
This sequence comes from Lachnospiraceae bacterium, assembly GCA_900168235.1. Classification (GTDB taxonomy): domain Bacteria; phylum Bacillota; class Clostridia; order Lachnospirales; family Lachnospiraceae; genus NK4A144. Next base: position 63,717 of record FUZG01000001.1, read on the forward strand.
GATACCAGTACCCGTGAGATAATCGCACTGCCAAAGCTGGGATGATCAACATACGCATCTCCAACCACATAAACAAAATCAGGCTGTACAATGCCCTGTTCTTCCATCTCCTGTCTGTTGACAGGTAAAAATCCTGATGCCATAAAAATAATTACTCCGCTATATTTTTGATCGCATCAACCAGAATATCCACGCACTTTTCATACCCAAGCGTACCTGTATTAAGGCTGATGTCACAATCATGATAGTCACCAAAGTGATGACCTGTGTAAGTTTTATAGTAAGTCGCTCTGCGATCGTCTCTCTTTGCAAGATACTTTTTAAGATCCATATTTCCGTTCTCGGCGATCTCAGCTGCTCTCTTCAGCCTGTGTTCCCGATCTGCATAAAGGAAAATACGGAACACAGGAACTCCTGCTTCTTTAAGAATGGTATTTGAGCATCGTCCGATTATGATGCATGGTTCTTTTGAAAGCTCCATGATAACTTCCTTCTGAGCTTTATAAATAGCATCGGATGCGCTCTCATATGTAACAGGATTCAGAAGATTTGTCACAAATCTCTCTGCCTTATTAACCTGCTCTCCATCCTTTTTAATATCTTCTTCGGAATATCCTGACGCTTCTGAAGTCTTTTTTACGAAATCTCTGTCATAGAACGGGATTCCAAGCTTCTCCTCAAGTCCTCTTGCGATAGAACGACCGCCTGCGCAGTACTCTCTCGAAATTGTAATGATCGGATATCTTTTCTCACTCATTTTTTTTACTCTCTTCCCACAATATTTCCGCGCTCGTTTTCAAGCGCAAGTTTTATCCTTCTGTCATGAAGGAACATTCCCTTTTTACCAAGCTCTGTTATCTCATCCTCTGTCGCCAGACGGAATCCGATCGCTTCTTCTTTCTGAAGCTTCACATCATCTTCTGTAAAATCCAAGTGAAAATGATAGATATCTGCGAAGTAGTTATCTCCGCTTTCCGCATCGTCATTTCTATAAGAATAGATCGGTGTCGGTTCACATCCGGACACATCAAGACCTACTTCTTCCATAGTTTCCCTGCACACGGAACGGAATGAATCCTCACCTGCCTGAGCACCGCCTCCGGGGATCTCCCACGCTCCCGCTGCCCACTTTTTATCAAGTGAACGCTGAGTAATAAGGAAACGATGATCCTGATTTTCGATCAGCGCAAGCGCATAGAGCATGTACTGGTCCGGCGCCAGCTTCGCCTTTCTAGGAAGGCGAAGTCCGGTCTCTTTCCGGTCCCTGTCATAGATGTCGATTTCTTCTGCCATAACCCTCTCCAAATACGAATCAATTTATATAATGATGCTTTTGAAGCGCGTTTACTGCATAACAGCTGCGCATCTCATAGCATCAGTAACGGGTGCTCTCGTGAGTACCGCAGACCCATTTTATTACAGAAAATAAAGTATTTCCACTTTTTTAGTAATAAATGCGCACAAAAGACGGTCCGCAATCATATGCGGACCGTCTCTGATCATCATATAAAATTTTTAGACTGATATATTATTAGTTTTCATCACGTTTATCATCAGCTGCAACAGCTGCTGAAACACCTGCAACTACCGCAAAAATAATAAGCAGTGTGATGAGAACCATAGCTCCAAATACGCCTAATGCAATCGCTACCCCTGTGCTCATACCGTATCCTCCCAACTTCTCTCTATAAAGCCGATATCCCTTCGTTAATAAAAAGTATACTCTCTTTCAGACTCAAATTAAAGGCAAGATATGGTACAAAATTCCGCACACGATTTTTTTAGTTGAGTCCTGTCCACTTCCACTCAGCAACTTCCGGCATATCTACACCGTAATCATCGATATACTGCTTGTGCTCAACAAGCTTGTCTCTCATCTGCTGCATGAGTGCTGCGCCCTTATTGCCGAGCTCAGGCATGTGCTTCAGTGCTGCAAGTACCAGATGGAATCTGTCGATATGGTTCTGTACACGCATATCGAACGGAGTTGTGATAGTACCCTCTTCATGATAGCCGTATACATGCATGTCGCGGTTGTGACGTGTGTATGTAAGCTCATGGATAAGCTTCGGATATCCGTGGAATGCAAAGATTACCGGCTTATTCTTTGTGAAGATAGAATCATAGTCAACGTCTGTGAGACCGTGCGGGTGCTGCTCATCATTCTCAAGCTTCATAAGGTCAACTACGTTTACGAAACGGATCTTGAGATCAGGCATTGCTCTGTGAAGGATATCTACTGCTGCAAGAGCTTCTTGTGTAGGAGTCTCACCGCATCCTGCCATAACTACATCCGGCTCTTCACCGTGATCATTAGAAGCCCACTCCCAGATGCTGATACCCTGTGTGCAGTGCTTTACAGCCTGCTCCATTGTGAGCCACTGAGGTCTCGGATGCTTACTTGTAACGATAGCATTTACATAGTTCTTGCTCTTCAGGCAGTGATCCATTGTGGAGAGCAGGCAGTTTGTATCAGGCGGAAGATAGATGCGTACTACGTCTGCCTTCTTATTTGCGATATGATCCAGGAATCCCGGATCCTGATGTGTGAATCCGTTATGATCCTGCTGCCATACGTTGGATGAAAGAACGAGGTTCAGTGAAGAGATCGGTCTTCTCCATGACAGATCGTTGCAGACCTTGAGCCACTTTGCATGCTGTGAAGCCATAGAATCGATAATTCTGATAAATGCCTCGTAGCTTGCGAAGAAACCGTGACGGCCTGTAAGGATATAGCCCTCGAGCCAGCCTTCGCACATATGCTCTGAAAGCATGGAGTCCATAACTCTTCCGTCAGCTGTCATGTGATCGTCGATCTTGTCATCAGACTCGTTGTTCCAGTTACGGTTCTCAACCTGGAATACGTTCTGCAGACGGTTTGAAGCAGTCTCATCCGGTCCGAAGATACGGAAGTTCTTATTTTTATCATTCAGCTTGTAAACGTCACGAAGATATGTTCCGAGGTTGATCATGTCCTGACCGTCTGTCTCGCCCGGTGCCTTTACGTCAAATGCGTAATCACGGAAGTCAGGAAGACGAAGATCACGAAGGAGCTTACCGCCGTTTGCGTGAGGATTTGAACCGATCCTGCGGTCTCCCTTAGGAGCAAGCTCACGAAGCTCAGGAATAAGTCTGCCGCCCTCGTCAAAGAGCTCCTCAGGCTTGTAGCTCTCAAGCCAGTCCTTCAGGATGTCCATGTGCTCCGGCTTATCCATCATGATCGGAACCTGATGTGCTCTCCATGAACCCTCGATCTGCTCACCGTCAACTACCTTCGGACCTGTCCATCCCTTCGGTGTGCGGAGAACGATCATCGGCCACTGAGGACGTGTTGTATCGCCTGTCTCTCTTGCATGCTTCTGGATAGCGTGGATCTCATCCATAACTGTATCAAGAGTCTCAGCCATAGCGCGATGCATAGTCATCGGATCATCGCCCTCTACAAAGTAAGGCTTCCATCCGCATCCCTTAAGGAACATCTCGAGTTCTTCATGAGAAATACGTGAAAGAATTGTAGGATTTGCGATCTTGTATCCGTTCAGGTGAAGTATAGGAAGAACTGCACCGTCTCCTACAGGATTGATGAACTTATTGCACTGCCAGCTTGTTGCGAGAGGTCCTGTCTCTGCCTCACCGTCACCTACTACGCAGGCTGCTACGAGATCCGGATTATCAAAAATAGCACCGCAGGCATGAGCGATAGAATAACCAAGCTCACCACCCTCGTGGATAGAACCCGGTGTCTCAGGTGCTACGTGGCTGGAAATACCACCTGGGAAAGAGAACTGCTTGCAAAGCTTCTTCATACCCTCAACATCCTGACTGATATTCGGATATACTTCGCTGTAAGTTCCCTCAAGATATGTATTTGCTACAAAGAAGTTTCCGCCGTGACCGGGTCCTGAGATCAGGATCATATCCTGGTCATACTTCTTGATCACGCGGTTTAAGTGAACATATATAAAGTTCTGTCCGGGTACTGTTCCCCAGTGTCCTACGATCTTTTTCTTTACCTGCTCCTTCTTAAGCGGCTCACGAAGAAGCGGATTGTCCAGCATATAAAGCTGTGCTGCTGCAAGATAGTTTGTTGCTCGCCAGTAGGCGTTCATTTTCTCCAGATATTCATCTGTCAGCGGTCCCTTTTCAACGCACTCAAATGTGTCTCCCATTGTCCTCTCCTTATTCCCATGGTACCGTTGGGCAAAGCTGTATCCGGTTTATCCATGTGTCATTTTTTTAACGATCCGATTGTACTATAGGACCGTGCACGAGAACAACGGCACAAAACCACAAATTATACTGTTAAATAACACGTATTTGTGAAAAGATTCACAATACATCTTTTGTGCGTACAAGTTATCTTGTGTCTGACAATTTGTACACATCCCCTTTTTACGGGCGTTTCCGTACGGACAACCGCTTTTTCAGCATTTAAAATACAACTTATTCTTCGTTAAATTGCCGAAATATTGGCGCTTTCCGGCTTCTCCTTTCCCGAGATCAGGACAAGCATCATAAATATCAGCAAAAAACCCGCCGCATCGGCTATCGTGAACGGACTTTTTAAAACTGTTGTGGATATAACAGCAGCTGTTACCGGTTCGGCAAAGCTGTATAATATGCCTTTTTCCGGTCCGATCATGTTTACACCTTTTATATAAGAGGTGAAAGCAAGTACATTTCCGACCAGCACCACAAACGCGACTCCGAGGATGCCTATCAGATTAGGGACGTAATGTATCTTCCATGACTGGAATACCAGTGCAAAGAATGAACCGCCCATGAGAAATGCCCATGCCTGTAATAAAGTCACCGGATACTTTTTAAGTAGATTTGCAGGGATCACGTTATATATCATTACGCAAAATGCGCTGGTGATTCCTGTCACTATAGCAGCCGGGGATATGGACAGGGAATTTAGATTTCCGTGAGTCGCAATGCACAGGACTCCGGCGAGCGCCAGAACGATGCTCAGTATCTGTTTTTTACCGGGAAGCTTTCTCCTGCCGAGACATCCTGCCGCCAGGATAAAAACAGGTGAAGTGTTCTGAAGGATAGTTCCGATAGCTGCCGACGACAGCTGGATAGTCAGGAAATAAGTGAACTGACAGAATGAAACGCCGAGGAGACCATATATAACAGTCTCCGCAGCGTTTCTCTTGGTCTTCCAGGGATCTATAACAAGTTCTGCTCCATATCTTACGAGACACCAGATAAGCAGGACTACTCCTGCGATCCCGAGTCGGAGCGGCACAAGCCACCTGCTGTCCATACCCTGTACATCGAAAAGATATTGTCCGACGGAGCCGGAGATTCCCCAGCACGCCCCGCCGAATGTTGTTAATATCGCACCTTTAACGTTTTTACTCATACTCATGTTTCTGTAAAATCTGAATCCATTGCCACGTGAAGCTCATAACCCGGGTACTTTTCCTGAACTTTTTTCAGGGTTTCGTTGTATAAAGTCTTTCTGTCCGGTGTATTAAAGCTGAATACCATATCGAAACGGATCTCACGCCGTTCATCACTTATATAAAAGCCGTGCATGCCGACGATATTTGGATCCTGCATGACAATGCTCCGGATATCTTCACGCACCTGTATGACACGGGTATCCTTCGTATTTATGGAATAAACACCTACTGCCGTGAGGATAACGTGATGTTTTTCAAAAACTGCTGCGGTGATCCGGCGTATCAGATCGTCGAGTTCATCTGCTGAGTAGCTGTCCGGCACTTCAATATGAATGGAGCCGTTAAAGGTATCAGGTCCATAGTTATTAAGCACCAGGTCATAGGCACCGGATACATCAGGAAAGCTCTTTACCGTCTTCTTTATAGAATTTACAAGGTCAAGCTCTGCTCTCTCTCCAAGGATCTCAGAAAGTGTAGATTTCAGCATATCCAGACCTGATTTTATGATGACGATAGAGATCACAGCACCGAGCCACGCCTCCAATGAGACATGGAAAAATATAAATATGACCGTTGCCACAAGAGTCGATGCAGATATAACAGCATCAAGAGTCGCATCTGCACCCGAATTTATAAGGGAATCAGAATTTACTGCCTCACCCGTTTTCTTTACAAAGCGTCCCAACACGATCTTTACTACTACTGCGACCGCAACGATCACAAGTGTTACCCCTGTGTAATCCGGCACTTCCGGCTCAATTATCTTTTTTATAGATTCTGTGAGGGATGTGATGCCGGCATACAGCACGATAACAGATATTATCATTGCCGTAAGGTATTCGATACGCCCGTAACCAAAGGGATGCTTTCTGTCAGGGTCTTTTCCTGCGAGCTTTGTTCCGACTATCGTGATAAGGGATGATCCTGCATCCGAGATATTATTTACCGCATCAAGTACGATGGCGATGGAATGAGACATGATACCGACCACAGCCTTGAACAGCGCGAGAAATACGTTCGCCGCTATTCCTATGATACTGGTCCGTACTATTATCCTGTCTCTTTGTTTCTTTTCTTCGTCTCTGCTTTCAAGAGCCCTCTTTGTTTCTGTAAGTGATCCCAATGTTGTCCTCCTTTATATAGTCATGATCTATAAGGGTATCTCTTATAGGCATCAAATATGCCTGCCGGATGATTCCGACAGGCCATTGCCGCTACTTCTCTGTTACGATGGTAACCGCCCAGTGTTCTCCATCTTTTTCAAATTCTATAGGATACATATAAAGCTTATCATCATAATTAAAGCACTGAACCGCTTCATGCGGCGGCTCGGAATAATCAAATGTCGTGCAGACTTCAAGGTCTTCCTCTGTTTCACAGCTTTCCATTTCCATAACGAACTTTCCATAGGGGGCTGCATCGAATTTCAGTCCGTCTTTCAGACCGCCGCCAAGCATCTTTCCGTAGGCCTCTTTTGCCGTCCACAGGAAAAAGAACAGTCTTGAACGCTTTTTAGGGTCATGTGCGAGTGAATTAAGAAGATCATTTTCTTTTTCGCTGAAAAATCTCGCCGCCAGTGATGCGTTCCAGTCAACGACCCGCTCTATGTCAGCACCGATACGTGTCGATTCTGATTCTGCAAGGAGCACCCCCTGCTGTTTATGTGATAATGAAAAGAAATATGAACCGCTTTTTATCTCAGGCTTTCCATCATCACGGATCACCATGTCATCCCACGACAGATCGTGCCGGTTTAATGAGTCCCAAAGCATCATTCCCGCAAGGATACTGACTCTTTTTCCTTCTTCTGAACGTATCCTGTCTGCTTTTTCTTTTCTGAATTTTGGCAGGAATCGGTAATTCTGCCGGAATATCTTGTCTTTATATTCTGATGTCAGATGTATGGTCCAGAAAATTTCATTCATATTGTACTGCCCCTTCGTACAACGCTAATGCGCATATCCCTTAACCCACTTACGCCTTCTTTCCGACCGGACGGTCTTGCTTTCCTATTATACTACTCATATATAGTCTTTACCTTATTGTATTCATATTTTTTATGTTTTTTCTTTGTTTACGTTACTGTTCACTCGCTTACAGCTCGCTCCAGTAACGGATTTTGCCAATTAAATCGCCTCTGGCGATGGGCAAAATCCAATGGCTCGCCTTCGTTATTGGGGCATAACTGCGCAGCGTAGTGCGCAGTTTGCCTCTGAACAGTAACTTGTTTACGTCCCGCCTTTTTTCAGTAAAGAAACGTTTTTTGTTACGCTTGTACCCATTTTGACGTTCTGTTAAAATAGAGAATTGAGTTTTTGACTAAAAAAAATAAAAGAACAGGACGATTTGTAATGGTCATATTATTTGACACACTTTCTTCTATAATTTCATTGATACTGGCGATGGTCACGCGCTTTATCGGATTCTCCGGTATCCTGCGTCCCTATCCCAGAGATCACGCACTTTATAATTCACTCTTCTTTCTGGTCGTCATCCTGAATATCTTATCCTGGAGCCGTAACAGAAAAAAGGAAAAACCTCTTCAGGATCAGGATCCCGCCCAGCGTTTAAGTGCAGTTCTGAAAAACCGTGGTTTCATGTTTGTTCTGCTGCTCTTATATCTCTACATCACAATGCAGAGCTCACAGATATCCCGTATCGTAATGGCGTTTTTCCTTCTGTATGATGTGATACTGGATATGATCTTCAGGACTTATCTTTCACATTTTTTACGGGATGATGATAAAAATAATGTACTTCTGAATCATCGTCTGGTAATCATCGGAGACAAAGCCCGCCTTCATCTCATACGAAGGAGACTTGAGCTTTCAGGCGATAAAAAGATCGGCATTAACGCTGAATTATCCTTTGATGACATTCGTAAAAGCGACATTCAGAAAACGCTTTCAGACCTCAAAACACAGGGTTCTACAGAAATCCTGCTTGACACTACGAATCTGTCTGACCGGCAGTTCTTCCACTCAATTATTGATACTGCGGACAAGCTTGAAATGATCGTTCGCATCATCGAAACAGCCGACGGCGAATTTGCCGGAAGTGATCAGTTTGAGACCTTCTCAAATTTCATGATATTCCGCTATTCCGGTATGCACGCAAAGGCAGATGTGCTTGGCGTTCATTATGCTGTTTCAAACGTTCCTGAAGCTGTTCTGTATGTTAAAAAGCATCTTCGTGATCTTTCAGGCAAGTATCTCTGCTTTTCAAATGTTCACACGACGATCACCGCAGGCGAGGATGATGCCTACAAGAATATCCTGAACAGCTCTGCCGTTACTTTCCCTGATGGTTCACCCATCGCGAGAACTATGCGGAGCATGGGTATATCAAATGCCCATCAGGTAGCCGGTCCCGACTTTATGGAAGCTATGTTCCAGGCATCCATGGATGGTTCTGTCCGCCATTATTTTTACGGAGCTTCTGAAAAGACTCTCGAAGCTCTTAGGCAGAATCTTGAAAGCAGTTATCCCGGCATAGTGATCGCAGGAATGTACTCACCGCCTTTCAGACCGCTTTCTCCTGAGGAAGATGCTGAAGATGTTTCAATGATAAACGCTACACAGCCTGACATCGTATGGGTCGGTCTCGGTGCACCGAAGCAGGAAAAATGGATGTACGCTCACATGGACCGCGTTCAGGGCGTCATGTGCGGTGTAGGTGCCGGATTTGATTTCCACGCAGGAACAGTCCGCAGAGCTCCGGGATGGGTGCAGAGGATAAATCTCGAATGGTTCTATCGTCTCCTTCAGGATCCGGTAAGGCTTTTCAAAAGATATTTCATCACTAACTCAAAGTTCATTATCAAGGTCATCATCATGCGGATAACACACAGAAATAGATCATGATATATAGCTGAGGGCAAATGTTTCTAATAATAACATTTGCCCTCAGCTTGTTTTAAATTTGTTTCTATAAGTAACACGTTTTATGTATTATTTATGTTTTTATCAGCCTGAATTTGATTTTTAGTAACAAAAATGGTACTATGTCACTGCTGTAAATAACAAGCACATTCAACGAAAGAGAATTTTATTATGAAAAAGATATCACAGAGTCATCTGGCTGATCTGATCATCACACATCGTAAAAATAAATCCATCACACAGGCTCAGCTCTCTGAGATAACCGGTGTGAACCGCACTATGCTGAGCCGTATCGAGTCCGGTGACTACATCCCGTCTCTCCAGCAGCTCACAGCCATCGCAAATACACTTGATTTCGACCCTGCCGAGATCTTTGTATCTGCCGATGAAAAGGAACCCGAAAAGGTTTCTCCCCTTAATATCGCAGTTGCAGGCACAGGCTACGTAGGTCTCTCCCTCGCAGTGCTCCTGGCACAGCATAACCACGTTACAGCTGTTGACATCATGCAGAGCAAGGTTGACCTCATCAACAGCAAAAAGTCTCCTATTCAGGATGATTACATTGAGCGTTATCTTGAGGAAAAGGAGCTCGACCTCACTGCTACTACTGACGGGGAGAGCGCATATAAAAACGCCGACTTTGTCATCATCGCAACACCTACAAACTACGACTCAAAGACTAATTATTTCGATACTTCCGCTGTTGAGAGCGTTATCGAGATGGTAAAGCGCGTTAATCCGGATGCCATCATGGTCATTAAGTCTACTATCCCTGTAGGCTACACCAAATCTGTAAGAAAGAAGTTCGGCACAGATAATATCATTTTCAGCCCTGAGTTCCTCCGTGAGTCAAAGGCGCTGTATGACAACCTCTATCCTTCACGTATCATCGTAGGCACTGATGCTGATAATGAAAAGCTTACCAAAGCTGCCAATACTTTTGCCGCACTCCTTCAGGAAGGCGCCATCAAGGAAGGCATTGATACACTTATCATGGGTCTCACAGAGGCAGAGGCGGTTAAGCTCTTTGCTAATACTTATCTCGCACTCCGTGTTTCCTACTTTAACGAGCTAGATACTTATGCTGAATCTAAGTCTCTGAACACTCAGGAGATCATTAACGGCATCTGTCTCGATCCCCGTATCGGAACACACTACAATAACCCGTCCTTTGGTTACGGCGGATACTGTCTCCCGAAGGATACTAAGCAGCTCCTTGCTAATTACAAGGATGTTCCGGAAAATCTTATTAAAGCTATCGTTGATTCTAACCGCACCAGAAAGGACTTTATCGCTGACCGCGTCCTTGCCATGGCAGGTTACTATGATTACGATGATGACAATACTTACGAGGCTGAGAAGGAGAAAAATGTCGTGATCGGCGTTTACAGACTTACTATGAAGTCAAACTCCGACAACTTCCGCCAGTCTGCGATCCAGGGTATCATGAAACGCATCAAGGCTAAGGGCGCTACTGTTATCATCTACGAGCCCACACTTGAAAATGGCTCTACTTTCTTCGGAAGCGTGGTCGTAAATGACCTCAAGAAGTTTAAGGCAAAGAGCCAGTCCATCATCGCTAACCGCTACAGCAACAAGCTTGATGATGTCCGCGATAAGGTTTATACACGAGATCTGTTCCAGAGAGATTAAACTCTGGATGTATTTAGTCTAAAGTGACGGAAGTGGTGAGCGTTGTTTCCAACGCATCCCGGGGAACCGACACGACGGTGAGCTAACTGCAACTTCGACTACAGCACGCAGAGCATTTGCTTTCAGTATCGCTCTTGCTCTGCGTGCAGAGTCCCCGTATGCAGTGGATCTCACCTGTGCGGTTCAAAACGGGATGCTTATGGAAAGCAACGCTCACCACTTCCTGTTTTTGACTGCTTAAATTATTTTGCGCAGCTGTATTCTTTCGTTTTAATCTAACAGAGGAGCAATCTCTGCCATGAGATTATTCTTAAAATCCTCTGTCATCGCTGACCTGAATTTAAACTTTGGCATTGCATCCGGCGTAGCTTCTTTGTATGCCGTATAATCTGCCTTGTCCTTGAAGAAGGGCAGGCAATGTACAGGTTTCATTAATGGGGAACTACTCATAAGCATCCTTATGTAATGCACATGTTCGCACCTCCATAAAGTTTCTTGGAGGTTAGGCTTGCCGGCTTGCGTCATCTCTTGCTTACATATATCATTCTACGGAACGCCACGGAATAAATCGTTCGTCAAACGGTCAACTTCTGTTGACCGGTAGTCAACTCAAAAAAGTAAAAAAGAAAAGACGTATGAAACCAAATGTCTCATACGCCTCATAGGATTTATGATTATAACTTTGTAAATTCATCAAGCTGCTTATCTACATCTCTTCCGGAATACATAACCCGAATCACTGTAACCAATTTCTTTATCTTATCGGGGATATAGAAAATAACATAATTATCAACAGGCACAACTCGTGTATTTCGACTCTTCCAGGGCTCTCTTTCATATTGCCGGAACTTCTCCGGATATTCTCCCAAGGAAAGGATTTTTTCTTCGATCCGGTCAAGCTGTCCGGCTGCATTCTCAGGCGAAAGAAGATCAAATGCTATATACTCAAAGATACCGCGAAGATCGTTCTCAGCCTGCTCCGTAAAGGTAACATCATATTTCATACATTATAATCCCTTCGGATATCCGCAAAAACCTGAGCTGCAGATTTGGTACGCCCTGCCTGCATATCCGCATATCCTTTCTCAAGTTCCATGTCCAAAGTCTCTGCGTTCATTCTCGAAATATCAACAGGTCTCGCAGTTGGAATCTTTACCTCAAACGGAAGCCCCCTATTTAGAATGATCTGCTTATAAAACATATTGATAGCATTAGATGCCGGGATTCCCAAAGTAGCCAGAATTCCCTCAGCCTGTTCTTTAACATCCGGCTCTATTCTTGCATAAAGATTTGCTGATTTAGCTGCCATATCATCACGCCCCTTTCTTTTACCCATATTATAAGTCAATGTACGGACAAAAGCAATACATTTTTCAAATCAGTGCCCTGATCTGCTTCAAAAGAATCTCTCTTACAGACTGATCCTTCACATCTCGCAACAGGATATCTGCGATAAGCTTACCGGAATGGGAATCCCCACAAAGCCTGCAGCATACAGCACCTGGGAGACCGGTAACAGCATTCCGAACGCAGTACAGTTTCTTGCTATGTGCAAGATCCTTGGCATCACGGATATCTTCAACCAGTTTATAGGAGGACACAATCCGGACGATCCTATGGCTGAGCTCAATGAGGAAGGCCAGACGATGGCACTTAATTACATTGACCTGTTGAAAGGCTCCGAAAAGAATCAGGCCAGCCTTGAAACAGCTCTGCGCCTTGCAGCATATTTTAAAGTCCATGTAGATGATATCTTCCATTTGGACACGGAAGAAAATCAATCTTAAGGAAGGAGGTCGCCTATGAGCCAGCCCTATCAGCTCATCGCCGTAGACTTTGACTGAACCCTAAGCCTGTCCCTCACTAAACCCAACGCATAACCGAGAAGATTCTGCCCTCTCCATTTTGACCTGTCATAGCGATTCGGATCTGTCATGGAAAGACCTATTCCCCATATCCTGTCCTTCACCGCACATTCTGCAAGAATAGCATCTTCTGTACTTATGAGCATTTCCCTTAGCTTTTTATCCTGCCTGAATTTTTCGAGCAGACCCTCATAAACAATGATCTGACGCACTCCATTCCATATGTGATCGTCATATCCCGACACTTCACGTCCAAGCGCTTTTATTTTCGCCACATCGTTTGTCTCAAGGATACGCGCTGCAACGCCTGCATCATTAAAACAGAGCGCTTTTTTGTACATCATAAACTGTTCCATGGAAGAAAATTGTACATCAGCAATAGTGAATGAAGACAAATACCAATTACTCAAATATCCATTTTCTTCGTCCGGATTATGAAAGCAGATTATTTTATCACTCATCCTGCTACCTTCTTAACTGCAAGCTCCATATCCAAGTCATGGAGAACATTTGATTTCATATACATTTCCTGAAAAGGATATTGCCCTATTATTTCTTTACTGCTCTTGCCTGTATATGCCTGAAGATATGTGTAAAAATTCCCAAGCCAGTCACAGAGCACTACATCGTACTCTGCATCACCTTGAACCGACTCAAACTGCTCTGCCATTTCATACCACATCTGAGTACAAAATTTTGCATAGCGTTTATCAACATTCTCTCTGAAATGAGAACTCATATACTGAGTTATCATCTTATCCATGTCCAGATGGTCTTCCGCCCAGTGAAAGAATAATCTTCCTGTTTCTTCCGCCAGATCGTCTGTATAATAATCCTTCATACACCGTCTCCTGATGATTGTCAGCAACAAACCATTATTGTTTTATCAGATATATTTACTAAACGTATCTTTGAAAGTATTTCGATCAGACTCGATAAGCTCATATAGATTCGTTCTTGCGTTATTATCCCGGCAATTATATTTTTCCAAATAAATGTCTTTACTAACTTCCTCGATAGGTAAATATGTCTGAGCAATCTTCTCAAATGCTTTTTCCGACCTAAAACAATATTGTATCCCAAGGTCGCCAAGAAGCAGTGCCTCTCTTAATAACGATGCATCAAGCTCATCCCTGACAAATTTCTTAGCAATGAGATAATAGGACGAATCCGCCCGCCATCCTTTGATAACGTCATATCCCGATGTATCAACCTTGTATTTATCGATAAATAACGGAGCAAATCTCCTGTAACGTGCTGATGTATCCGCACGTCGATGATAACCCGGAAAACTATCAGCGAAGGGCCTCACTCCGATAAATTACCGATACATGAGTAATCTTATTTGCTTCGTCCGGGTATTCTTTTTCGAAATGCATGCCGATTGCTTCTGCTGTTTTGTAAGAGGGTTCATTCGTGTATTTGCAGTATGAATATATAGCCGGATAGTCAGTTTTCTCAAATGCCCAGTCGCGTACTGCGCTTGAGGCTTCCTTTGCATATCCTTTACGCTGGCAGTCTCTGCGGATATGATAACCGATCTCAGGCAGCATCTCTCCGTCAATGTTCTGAAGCGTCAGACCACAGTCACCGATCATTTCTTTGGTATCTTTCAGACACACTGCCCATAAGCCGAATCCGTTCTCTTTATAACGATTCATGTTTCGTTCTATCCATTCACGGACACGTTCTTTATCAAAGCTATACGGATAATGTTTCATAATATCCTGATCACCAAGCACTGCGTAAAGTGCCTCGAGATCATCCATACTCATTTCACGAAGGAATAATCGTTCCGTTTCTATAATACTCTTCTCCATTTCACAACTCCTCAATCTAACTATTTTTTTCGCAATACTGTCTGGCGTATTCCATATTTATATCGCTGATCTCTTTTTTGCCATCTATATAACTCTGGTACATATCCGCCACACCAGCCATGCAGCCATCACAGTATCCATTAACATTTCCTATAGATTCCGCGACGATCCTCTCCCGCTCTTCACGGGTAGTATCTTTTATGAGTATTGATTTCATATTTCTCACTCCGGACCGGCTGCAATTTACAAATCACTGATGCAATCCTGCACTATCGCTTCTGCATCATTTCCAATGATATCCAGACCTATCGCTTTGATCAGCTCTACATCTTTTATACCGTAGAAATTCATGGCAAGGGCTTTTATATATCCGAATCCAAATTCTTCAGGTACATAAGCTCCCCCGGCGGTCATTACGTAGTACAGCTTCTTAGCCTTACATAAACCGATAGGTATGCCCTCTACAGAATACTCGAAAGTTATACCGAGCACATTAATATGTTCAATGTATTGCTTCAGCGCTGCAGGAAAGGATAGATCCCAATAAGGTGCGGCAATGACTATAGTGTCGGCTTTTGCAAATTGCTTAGCCATATCAAAATATGGATCATCGTAGTTATCCGCTTCTATATAGTCAGCTCTTTCCTTAAGGAATTTCTCGTTGGTATTTGGAAAAATGATTTCAGACAGTTTTACCTCTTTGACATCACCATCAAGCTTTTCCAAAAGCTTTGATGCTATTCGATCTGTTCGTGAATCAGTCCTGGCACATGCATTTACATAGAGAATCATATTGTCCGCTCCTTTTCAAGCTAATTAAATAATTCTTAAAAATTATATGTGCAAAAAAATGAGATAATTAATCGATTCGCTGAGAGTTATGCTTATTACAAAAGTAATTATAAAATACGAGCTAAATAATGGAAAACATATTATATCTAAATGCAATTTTGCCCTATGTTTATTTACTGACTGCACCCACGGGCAAGCCCGTGGGGTTCTGATTGGCAAGCGTAGCTTGTAATCGTACATCATTCTCAGACTTTGGATTTACAAGTGTAAATCTGTTTGAATCAGAACTTTCATTACCAAGCAGTCCGACGACCACATTAACGGTAAATTTCTGCCTTACGGCAAGGAAGTACAGTCAGTCTCCCTGATTATTTAATTGTTATGCTACCTTAATTCCACTGTTTAATACTTTAACCTTATGAGCCTTGATCCATGAGATCAGGGCCTTTTCTTTATGATAGTGTGTCTCAAAAGTCTTGACACATTTATCCTTGTCTATATTCTGCGTTTTAGGTTCATAGCAGTAGAGCAGGAACGATGAATACCAGTCTCTTTGAACCTCAGTGCCATCCTTAAGTCTATACAATCTGTCGGACAGCTTCTTTTTTATATAGTCATCAGCCGTATGGTCATACTGCGAAGCCCTGTAATTGTTTGGTACTTCCGTATAAGTGCCACCTGTAGTCTTGAACTTTCTTTCAACCGTAGACTGGAACCCGCCGGGGCATCTGTTCTTTACTGACTTGCCGAAACGTTTCTTCTTGTTGAACTTACCTTTATCATTTTTCGTGGCTTCCTTAGCCCGCTTCATGAGCTTTCTTGCGTTCTTTGGCTCAGTAATAAATGTATCTCCAAGACTTCGCAAATGGTTGGCGTCCTCATTTATCGCAAGCTGCCTGTTAACTGCATTGATGCGACATAATTCGGAATGTCTGGCTTTCAGCTTCTTATAATGGTTAGAGTATTTCCAGGTCTTACGACCTTTCTTAACAGTACCATCCTCATTATAGTTCTGAGGGTTGGTTGCCCGTCTTGACCTGTCCATAGCACGATAGAACAGGCGCTCCTTTCGTTCGGATGTCTGTATACTGTTGCCACGTTCTGCAAGGTTCTTCAGACCGACTTCCGTATCAGATGTATATGCAACTGTCTGCGTCCCGATGTCAGCACCTATCATGCCCCTGCCATACTTATGACGGGGATTACCATGCTTATCATATTTAGGTTTTGCCTTACCCTCGATAGTCAGATGCAGATATACTCTGTATTTACCTCTTATCATTTTTGGAACCAGTGTTGCATAGCAGGGTCTGTATGTATCCATGCAGTAAGCATCCTCGATTAACGTGCTGACAGCCTTTTTGTCAATGACTTCAGGTTCGGAAAGATACGACAGGACAGCATTTAATTCGTCCTGCTGGAACCTGTCGTTTATCTGTATCCCAAAGACAGTTTTTCCAAGTTTGAACCATAGTCCGTTATCCTTTACAGATATCGGTATGCCACGGTTTATCTGTTTTGCCCGTATACAGGGAAGCTCCCCATATTTCAAGAAATGTATGCTCTTACCATTACCATAAAGGCATTTCTCGATACCACGCCAGACATCTTCTGCTTTTGTTAAGGCAAATACAGCGTCTATTCCATATTTCTTACCTATCGGAATCATCGAAGTCCTGCAGTGTTCCCATGTAACATTATAGGATTTCTGCATTTCGTTAAGCTGACCGGCAAAGGTCTTGCGCTTGGCTTTATCCTCTGTATTGCCATACAGAGACAATAGTTT
Organism: Lachnospiraceae bacterium; assembly: GCA_900168235.1. Taxonomy (GTDB): domain Bacteria; phylum Bacillota; class Clostridia; order Lachnospirales; family Lachnospiraceae; genus NK4A144. Next base: position 80,928 of record FUZG01000001.1, read on the forward strand.
GCGGTATCTTTTTGTACGCAAAAGCTGGTCATAGTTCTTTCTCATAAGACCAACAAGTTCGTTACCTGCCCTGCGGATCTTGCCAGAAAGAGCCACGACCTTAAGCACATCGGAATAAGGCATATCTGTCTCAGCGACTAAAATATGCCTGTCGGAAAGCTTATGGAATTTCTTCAGTGTCTTACTGTAATCGCCATCAGTCATGACTTTTTTGCTCCTCAATATACCTAATTACTGTAGCTTCGCTTATATGCCCTACCGTAGATACAATATATCCTTTTGACCATAAAACACCGCATCTTGCATAGAATCTTTTAAGCTGTGGGAATGCCTTAAACAGTTCTATTGCGCTGATACTTTTTAGAGTCCTGACAACATCGCATGGTGCAACAGTCTGTGGGACATCTATAAAAACATGTATATGGTCAGGCATTACTTCAAGTGCCTTGATGCGATAATTATAATCATCGCAGATTTTTTGAAGTATCAGCTTGAGCGTATCTTCCACATTGCCCTTTAATACTGAAAACCTGAATTTAGGACACCAGATGATATGATACTGTATGAGATATTTGCAATGCGAAGCACTATGATATTGTTCCTCACTCATTGCCTTTTACTCCTAACTGATATTTTTCCTGAATACCCCTACGCATCAGATCAAGGAAAGTGATAGTTTTACCTTCCTCAACGGAATATATACGTGCAAGGTTCTCAAGTTCTGACTTCCATTCAGCCGGAATAGAGATGTTGATTTGTACATTATCGCTTTTAGGTCGTGCCATAAGATACTTTTCCTTTCCTAACAATGTCTTTAAGTAGCATATTCTCAATGCCGACAAACTCAACAGCGCCCATGCCATTAAAAAAATCAAAGGCTTTGCAATTCTCATATATTTCATCAAAATCACGACAGGAATCATGAATATCTGTGAAATCATCATCAGAAATATTTTTGTCAAAATGATTTTCAATATGTCTGCGTATTGCAGAAAACATTATATCTGATGCCATATCTAATGTATCGTAACTTATTTCGTCGTTGTATGTAAGATAATTCCAGCCGCGACCGCTTTCATAAGTGGCCTCCTTGTTTCCGCTATATTCATTTTCAAGAAATTCCCCTATTGTCTGGTCGAGCGAAATATATCCATCTTCTACAAGTATTCCAGAATGATCATAAGGATCGTAGACATATTTCAACTCATAGCGAACCGGAATGGGTGATAATTCATCCCTAATCTGACGAATCAACTTTGCTTTTATGAATTCTTTTGACTGCTCAAAGCACTCATTTACATATTCAGCAATTTCATCTACATGAGAATTTACATATCCTACATATTTCGAATTATCCATTTAATATTTCCTTTACATGCTTTATACATAGATTATATACCTAATCTATGTATTTGCCAAAAAGAAAAAGGCTTCATCCCACAGGCAAGCCTGTGGGTTTTCGCCTATGTCATGCCAAAGTTTTATTTATAACTCCTCTCAATACTTTGTCTCAGGAAAGTGCCGTGAATGCAATAAAACGTATCGAAGATGCAATGAATATCATAACCGAAACAAGAACCCAGTTCGGAACCTACCAGAACCGTCTGGAGCACGCATTAAAAAATAACAACAATACTTCCGAAAATACGCAGTCTTCCGAGTCATTGATCAGAGATACCGATATGGCTTCTGAAATGGTTAATTATTCAAGAGACAAGGTTTTACAGCAGATTGAACATTCCATGCTGTCTCAGTCAAATAAGAGCCCTGAGGGAATATTATCACTACTTCAATAATTACAAAAAACTGCCCGTAGTCCAAACATCGAACTACGGGCAGTTTCCTTGTTCAAACAAGAAACTTTGTGAATAGTATATTAGATTCCCTTGAAATCAAATGCGAAGTGCAATTTTCTGTCAGTCGGGAGCAGGAACTCGTCGTGAGTCGGTGCACCCCAGCTGTCATCGCCTGCGATACCCATCTGCTTTAAGGACAGACGGACTACTGTATTAAATACTCTCGGAAGCTCATAGGCATGAGCTGCTTCTTCCAGCTGCTCAGGTGTATAAGGCGCTACACTGAGCTCGAAAGTACCGGGTCTTGATGCAAAAGCATCACCGCAGTCCTCGAAATCAGCTCCGCGGAACTCAATACCACGTCCTCTGCGGTCTGTGATCTTTGCCCAGCGTACACCAGTCCTGTTTCCTGTCTCCTGCGGAACGAGATATCTCTCCATGATGTCTTTCACATCAGTCTCATAAACACCGAGACGCGCACCGTGATTTCTGTCACAGTAGTTTTCCTCCGGTCCCATTCCATAGAATGTAAGGTGATCATAGTCTGCATCCAGCTTGAACATAAATCCGAACTCAGGCATAGGCGGTACACCCTCTACAGGCTCATAATCCATCATCACACGGACAGTTCCGTCAGCAAAAATACGATATGTCACAAAGCATGCACTTACAGGAACAGTGGGCAGATACTTTTTCCATGTAACATCCACACATTCCTTTGTATCCTTCACGATAGGATACTGCTTGTCTTCATCGCACGGATTATACGGATTGCCAAACGGATCAATGAAGTCCTGATAGAGACTTGCAATCTTCCATACACCATAGCGTGCAGGCATCTTATTTCCGTAGTCATTGCTTACAGGAGCTCTCCAGAAGTTCGGACGAGGGATAAAATCAATGAGTTCTTTTCCGCCGTAGCGATAGGATGTGATACCACCCTTAAGCTTTGACAGCAGGATATCGAAGTCATCACCCTGAACACCGATATTGTGAACACCCTTGATAACCTTCATCTTGCCTGGTTTCTTTATTCCAAAGAGTGATCCGCTGTAGTCAACTGCATCCTCTTCATCAGACTTTTTCTTTTCAGGAACGACATATACTCCCTGACCAAAAGCTATCTCATATCCGGCTTCTGCCCAGTCAGTATCCTCGTGAAGTCTGAAGGAAACCGTTACCGCATACTCTCCTGCTTCTTTCTCCTTCAGGATAGGAAGATTGTAGGAGCCCTCAGAAAGAGGCGGAACCTTTGTGATGATCTGCTCTTCGCTTATCAGCACGCCTTCACGCTCAACTGTTACTACACAGTCATACTCGCTTGTGTCAGTGAAAAGATTTCTGTTCTTGATAGTAACCTTTGTGCCGTCAACAGTTACAGCTATAGGCTGGTAGCAGGCCTTTACTTCCTGCATCTTTGCATACGGACGTCTTGTACCGTCTATGATTCCGTTACCGGAGAAATCATAGTCTGTCGGACGCTCGCCACAGTCACCGCCGTATGCCTGGAACTCTTCACCGTAGCGGTTCTTTTTACGAACGGACTGGTCTACAAAATCCCAGATAAATCCGCCCTGATAACGGGGCTCACGGTCTGAGAGTTCGATGTACTTATAAAAACCGCCCATGGAGTTGCCCATGGCGTGAGAAAATTCGCAGAGGATGAACGGCTTATCCTGATGCTCCGGCTGTGCCAGGAATTTCTCGATATCAACTACAGTCGTATACATCTGGGAATACATATCTGTGCAGTCAGGGAAGTGATCATCAGGATCATGTGCTTCACCCTCATAGTGCACCAGACGGTCAGGATCCTTCATGCGGAAGAGATCTGTCATATCCTGAATATCCTGTCCTGTGTAGGACTCATTTCCATCAGACCAGATAAGTATGGACGGATGATTCTTGTCGATCTCGTAAGTAGAATTTACACGGTCAAGCAGCATCGGCAGAAATTCCTTACGATTTCCCGGAAGTGCCTCACTGTACGGAAGATTCTCTCTCCAGAGCTTGTCCCAATAACCGTGGCTTTCCATGTTGTTCTCAGCGATCATGTAAATACCGTAAACATCGCAGAGACGATATATCATGGATGCATTCGGATAGTGAGATGTACGGAGCGCATTGATATTGTTGCGCTTCATTGTCAGGATATCTGACAGAACCTCATCCGGGTTCGGTGTACGTCCTGTGTCACAGGAAAATTCGTGGCGGTTTACGCCTCGGAAAACGATTCTCTTGCCGTTAATGCACATGATACCGTTCTTCATTTCGAAACGGCGGAATCCGACTTTCTCATGAACAACTTCCAAAACCTCACCCTTCTCATCCTTAAGTGTAAGTGTGAGGTCATAAAGTGCCGGATTCTCTGCACTCCAAAGATCAGGATTTTCTACCTTTTCACGAATAACAGTATCTGCCTTTGTAGCGATCTCGCCTGAGAGGATCTCCTCACCTTCTCTGGAAAGAACATAAGCAGTTGTGCCGTAAACACCGCGTCCGCCGGACTTTTTAAGTCCCTGCACACATCCCTCGGATGTATATGTCGGTGTTACTTCCAGTGTGCCCTCTGTATAAGAATCATCCAGAGTCGCACGGATCTTCAGATCAAAAATATGCACATAGGGTACTGTATAGAGATAAACATCTCTGTAAATACCTGAAAATCTATAAAAATCCTGATCCTCAAGCCAGCTTGATGATGTCCACTTGTAAACTCTTACAGCCAGCTTATTTACACCCTTCTGGATATACTGAGTCAGGTCAAATTCTGTTGCGGTAAAGGAATCTTCACTGTAGCCAACGTAGTGACCGTTAAGGAACAGTGCAAATCCGGACTCAACACCCTGGAATGAGATGCATACCGGCTGGTTCTTCCATTCCTTCGGAACAGAGAAATATGTAACATAGCTTCCAACAGGATTGTACTCTGTGGGAATCTCGCTGGGCTTGATATTTTCTCTTCCGTCCCACGGATACTGGGTATTTACATATGCAGGCTTATCATAGCCTTCCATCTGCATATTTGAAGGAACGCGGATGCTGTCCCATCCTGTGCAGTCATATGAAGGATCCTCAAAACCTTCGATCACAGAAGCCGGGTTCACTGCATATGAAAACTTCCAGAGACCGTTAAGGGATCTTCTGTTTGTTGTTCTTTCGTGCTCTGCCTCAGCTTCATTTTTGAAACACACATGATCAGAATGTGCCGGAAGGCAGTTTACCTTAAAAACGGTAGGATCTTTTACGATCTTAAAATCAAACTTTGTAGCCATATTTTTCATAAAAAGGGCCAGAGACCTTTATTTCTCCGACCCTTTTTCTCCTCTCATAAAGTACAAACGCCAATCGGAAACCTTTTCTTTACTTAACTGCTCCTGTGATACCTTCTGCGAACTGTTTCTGAAGGATGAAGAAGATAACCATTGTAGGGATTGAACAGAAAAGCACACCCATCATCAGTACGCCATAGTCTACTGTATAACCTGCTGCCAGATTTGCGATAAGCATCGGCATTGTCTGCGCACTGTTATCGAGCATAACAACCTTCGGCCACAGGTATGAGTTCCATGCGTTCATGAAAGTGATAACTGCTGCTGCTGCATATGTGGACTTCATTACCGGCAGGTACATACGGAAAAAGATCTCGATCTCGTTAAGTCCATCCATTCTCGCAGCTTCCATGATGTCTACCGGGAAATTACGTGAGTTCTGACGGAACATCATGATCATGAACGGTGTTGAAATGGACGGAAGGATGAATCCCCATACAGAGTTCAGGATCTTCATGCCTGATGCCATTCTGAAAAGCGGGATCATTGTAGCTACCTGAGGTACCATCATCGCAAGCAGGAGGAATGCAAAAAGCTTATCCTTTGTCTTGTCGTGATAAAGCTCAAAACCAAAACCTGCAAGGGAGCAGACAAAGAGGCAAAGCAGAGTCTGCACGATGGAATACTTGAAAGAGTTCACCATTGAACCCCACAGATCATTCTGGCTTATAAGTGTATGGAAATTGTTTGCCGCATTGGTTCCAAACCAGATCTTACCTCTGGCAACCTCAACTGTTGTGTTTGTAGCCGCTGTGATCATCCAATACAGCGGAAAAACAGAGATCAGTGACCAGAATGTCAGGAAAATATAACTCGGAATAAGTCTGCGCTGGATAGCAGATTTATTTTTCTTAAATTTAGTCTCAGTCACGTGTATCACCTACTTTCATATTGATGGCAGCAAGGATAGCAACCATGATAAATACTACGAATGACATCGCGCAGGCATATCCGAAGTTTGCTACACCATCGAAAGAGTTGTTGTAAATATAGTGAGACATTGTGATGGTCGTATTTGCCGGACCACCCTTTGTCAGGTTTACGGACTCATCAAAGAGCTGAAGTGTACCGTTGATGGACATGATGAATGTCATTACGATTACAGGCTTCAGGAGAGGCACTGTTACATACCAGAAAGTCTTCCATCCTGTAGCACCATCGATCTTTGCTGCCTCATATACGGAATACTCGATATTCTGAAGACCTGCGAGGTAGAATACCATGTTGTATCCTGTCCATCTCCAGATCAGGGCGATGATTATAACAGCCTTTGCGCTGGCAGGTGTTCCGAGGAAGTTGTAATTCTCATGGAAGATGCCGAGGCTTACAAGCACTGTATTGATAAGACCCTGTGTTGCAAAAAGTGACTTGAAGATCAATGCGTATGATACCAGTGATGTTGCACAGGGAAGGAATACGCATGTACGGAAAAATCCCTTGAACTTCAGGTGCTTTTCATTAAGGAGCTGCGCAAGAAGTACCGCAAAGATAAGCATGATCGGCACTTCGATTATAAGATACAGGAAAGTGTTTCCGATAGAACGCTGAAACAGCTTATCCTGGAACATTCGAGCGTAATTGTATGTAATGGGTGAACCCCACTGCATGTTGGCACTGGATCCTGTCTTTAATGACATGATGAAAGCCTGTACCATAGGATAAAAACTCATGACAAATATCAGGAGTGTTGCAGGCGTAAGGAAAGCCCAGCCGGCTGCGCGCTGTTTTGCGAGAAGGCCAAAGCCATTTTTCTTAGTGTTCAATTTCTTTTCCCCCTTTTTCAAGGTGATTTTGTGGGATTTTAATGCAAATTCGACTTGATACCCGGGAGTTTTTCCCGAACGTTGTTGATAGAAAAAGGAGAGACCGCTAGTGGAACTTACGGTCCCTCCTGATAAGAATCCTGATAACCGATCAGTTGATCAGCAGATTACTTGCCCATTGCGAACATGAGCTGATCCTGTGCATCCTTAAGAGCAGAATCGATATCTGCACCGCCAAGGATATTCTGGATAGCTGCTGCAACCTGCTCACGTGCTGTATAGTGGAAATCAGACTGCTTTACAACCGGAACGTGTGTACCAAACTCAACGATTGTAGAGTAAATAGCCTGGTTGTTGAAGTACTCAACGCCTTCGTTGTATACGTCAGAGGAACCAGCCTTTGTGGAGCATGTGATAACACCACCGTTCTTAAGAGCTGCATCGTAAGTCTCTGTAGAACCTGCGCCAAATGTCTTTGCAAGGAAGTCATTAGCAAGGTCTGTATTCTTGCAGTTAGCTGTTACATAGAGTGAAGAACCGCCGTTAGAAGCATATCCCTCAGCACCTGTAAGTGTAGGACATGTTGTGATCTCCCACTTACCGCTGTTCTCAGCAACCTGCTCGATTGTCGGGATGATCCAGTTACCGTTCATAACACCGGCAACCATGTCACCTACGATAGTCTGATCTGTGTAATCGGACCAGTCATTTGCAAGGTAAAGAGCGTTAGCCTTCTGTGCACGAGTGATAACGTCTACAACAGCCTTTACATCTTCACTTGTAAGCTGAGGATCACCGTTCTCATCGAACTGGGACTTGCCCTCTGCCTGAAGCATCATGTAAGGAAGATCGTTTCCGTCACCATCCATGGAAAGGAGGTACTTACCTGTCTTCTCATAAACATCAGAACCGATCTCGATCCACTTATCCCATGTAACACCTGTTACATCGTCGATGGAATAGCCTGCTGCCTCAAGAAGGTCTGTTCTGTATGCGAAGATTACTGTGCCGTTATCTACCGGAACACCGTAGTGAACATCATTGATAGTGGAGTATGAAAGCTTCTCAGCTCCGAAATCGCTCCAGTCGATGTCTGCTGCGGAAAGATCCTTCCAGGCATCCGGATAGTTTGTTACGAAATTCTGGATCCAGTGATCCTGGAACAGTACGATGTCAGGAAGTGTGCTGAAATCGCCTGCGCTTGCTGCTGTTGTGATAGCTGTCTCTACATCAGATGACTGAGACTGCTCGATGATGTTGAGCTTGAACTCAGGATCTACATTTTTCTGGTAGTCAGCCTCTGCTGCCTTCAGTGCCGGGATGTTGAAGTTCTTGTCCCATGCGTAAACAGAAAGTGTGTGCTCATCTTCACTGGCAACATCTGCTGTAGCTGCCTGTGTTGCTGCGCTGTCTGTTGCTGCAGCTCCGTCATTACCTGTTGAAGCCGGTGCAGAACCATTTGATCCGCCACATGCTGTGAGTGACAGAGCCATTGCACCTGCCAGAAGAACTGAAACTACTTTTCTCTTCATAATACTTTTCCTCCGTACTACGTCTTGTTTTTACGGAGCCGGTTGATTCCGGCTGTCCTTTGAACAAGACATATTGTACTAGGAACTATGAACAGAATGTGAACATTTACGATTCAAAAATGTGCAAATTCGACTTTTTATGTTCAGTTTGTTTGTATTTTGGATTATCTATACACTTTATTTGGATATTTTCTCTTAAGGTTATCCAACATCTCTTCGTCTAAATCCAACAGAAGTTTGATTTTTTCGTTGTTTTCGTTGATTATCATTGTGTAATATGGAATATCATCTTCATATGACGTATAATCGAATTTCCTTATTTTCTCGCTTCCACCCTTCTTCCAGCGTGCTACTTCCTCACTGTCATGGGGTGCAAGCACCACCAGCCCTTCCAGATCCAGCTCATGAGCCTTTGAGCGGTAACGGTGTCCGCGTATCACATCGATCTGAAGAGTCCTGTCTTCCAAAATATATTCATAATCCTTTACAGATCCTGCATCATATAAAAAATACAGCCCTGCCATAAGGAAACACGGCATCATGAATCCTCTCGAAAACATAATCCCCATTATCATAAATATCACAGCAAGGATGATCATTATTATCTTTATGGTCCCACTGCCTGCCTTTTCTTTTCTATGAACACATTTAACGATTTTGAAATTTGCCATTTTATGCCTCCCAGCATCTTTCAGAATCCACACGGATTCTGAATAGATGCTCGCATTTGACCAATTTAATCGTGCCTTGCACGATGAGTCAAATGCCAATAATCCTAAGTCATCATACGTAACTTGCGGTTCCGCAAGTTACTGCCATATCAATCTGCCTCCCAACCTTTCAACGCACTGATGTGGTACTGTTTCAGGCTGTTCTTTCCGTTTTTCATTTCTTTTTTCTGCCACTGCAAAGGTGACATACCCGTTAGATTCCTGAAATTCCTGTTAAAACTCGATGCTGTCTGATAACCAACCGCTTTACCGATATCCTGCATAGAGATATTTTCCTTAAAGAGCATTGCACACGCTTTGTCGATACGGACCATATTTACGTAGTCCATAGGCTTCATATTCGTTATCTCTTCAAAGATGCGTCTGAAATGGCTCTCACTCAAGCCACAGTATTCCGCTATGTCCTTAACTTTTATATCCTCAGTATAATGTTCTTTTACAAACCCCGTTGCTTTCTCAACGAAATCGTTGTAACGCACATTATTATTAACTTCTTCCTGCGCCTGGTTCATGCGGAGAACGTCTATTATAAGCGCTCTTACAAAGCCTTTCAGGCTCTCTTCATAAAAAGGCAGTGACTGTCTGCACTCTTCCATGGTCTGCCGTATGGTCTCCGCCATATGTGCATTTTTTTCCACAGTCCGTATAAAGCCCTGCTGATTTACGATCCTTATTATCTCATCCGAAGGGATCCTGCAGTCCTTCATCTCATTTCTGATAAAAGCATCGGTGTCGATGAAGAGATATTCCCATTTACAGATGTTCCCCGGATCACTCTCCGTAGTATGAGGAATGTTCGCGGGTATGATCGTAAACATCTGATCACCATATCGGTAGACCTGATCTGAGATTATCAACTTTCCGCGCCCATGGTAGCAGAAACCGATTTCCAGATAGTTGTGGAAGTGAAGTTTGCCGCTCATTCCGGCGCCGTACTGCTGCTCCCATCCTTTACCCAGCTTCGGCAGGACATACTGGTCTATGGGCATATCGTAATATCGAAATTCTATTGACTGTCTTGGTGTCCGCTTCATCCTGTCCTCCGCCTAAATGTTAAAGGAGCAGAGAAAACGATCTCTGCTCCTTTATAAACTCTATTAACCGCAACAAGTTACGCTAAGCTCGAAAATACCTCGCCAACTGCTCCGCACAATCAGTTTGTTCCGGTGCTTCCGAAACCGCCGCGATCCGGTCCTTCCAGATGATCAACCTCTGTAAAAGAAAATGCCGGCTGATGTTCAAATATACGGAACTGACAGATACGGTCATTTACGTGAATATCAGTATCTCTTGTCGCATATACAGGCATCATCCACTGATCATTGTCTCCTGAATAAGACTCATCAACAATACCGCAGGAATTGCTCTGAAGGATGCCCCAGTTCTTAAATGTTGAGCTTCTGGGAACGATATGTGCTTCATAACCCTGAGGAAGTGCGATCGCCATACCGAGCGGGATCAGACGGAACTCACCTGCTGAAAGGTGGATATCCTCTGCGCAGCGAAGGTCGATCCAGTCGGACTTTCCATCGATATAACGAAGTTTTTCTATTTTGTCTGTAAAATATTTGATCTTGATTTCCATTAATTAAAATATCCTTCTAAATAACTCTCCGTGAATATTTTGCTCTAAACCATGTAAGTTTAACATACCATGATTTTTATTTCAAATTTATACGCGCTTCTTGACCCGAGGCCAGTTTCCTGTAGAGATAAATTCTTCACTGATGCCAAATGCTGCATCTGTGATCTCTTTATCGTATCCCATGAGATCCAAGAGCTTTATGGCATCTCTTGACTCTGCCCTGCCGGGGAGCAGATGATAATCAAATGTGATGCTGTCATTTACGATAGTCTCACTGAAATGATAATTGTCATAGTACTCTTCCAGCATATGTGTGAGCTCTATGTCATGTGTTGCCGCAAAGCAGAGAGTTTTCTCATTGCTGAATCCGAGAAGGAGCTCTGCTCCGGCTGAAATTCTCTCAACAGTATTCGTACCGCGGAGAACCTCATCCACAAAACAGAAAATATTCTGCTCACCCTTCTTCACTTCATCAAGGATACGCTTCATCGCACGGATTTCCGCCATGAAATAGCTTTCTCCTGCCATGAGGTCATCCCTGAGTGACATGGATGTGAGGACCGCAAATCTATTCATCCTGCAGCTCTTTGCAGGAACAGTCATGATGGTCTCACCGAGTATCACAGCGATGGCACTGCTCTTTAAGAAAGTGGACTTACCGGAAGCATTTGAACCTGTTACGAGCACGCCTCTGTCCGCAGAAATATCCGCAGGAACAGGAGTCAGCAGAAGCGGGTGGAAAAGTTCTTCCGCTTTGAACTCTGTTCCCACACCCTCTATAAATTCCGGTTCTGAATAATACTGGAGCATATGACGGAATGATGCAGCTGCGATCATACTGTCCAGAAATCCTGTGACATGCATGAGATCATTAAGCGCATCCTCTTCTCTTCTGACTACAGTCAGCATCTCATTAAAACGGATGAGATCCAGATGGAAAAAGATACGGAAATAATCCATCGGAAGCTCCATGATGCTTCCCGTAAGACTCCTTCCTGACATCAGAAGCCAAGTCATACGGTTAAGCTCACTTAACTTCTCAAGGTCATTTTTTATCCTCTGCTGATACTCCTTAAGCCCAGGAATGTCATGAACCAGAAGCTCTTTACTCTCACGCATGGCGCGGACGATGAACATGATGCACACGAGATACGGTGTTATCTCATTTTTTCTATGAAAATAGCTCGCAACATTCACTGCGGTAGCAACCAGTATCAACACAAATCCCGCCGGAGGCATTATAAATATCATTGCTATTGCGACGAGACCAAAAATAACACAGAGATTATGACCGTAATTCTTTTCTTCGCGTACGTCCTTCAGAAACCCAATGTAGTCCGCAAGGGAATACTTCTTGATACGCCCCATTGCCTTGAACGCAGTCTGAAAAGAAATACGTTCTTCCTCATGTTCTTCAAAAAATCTGATGACCCTTGCTCGCTCTTTAAGGATCTCTGCACCTTTCTCCGTATCTGTTACAGGATAGCGGAGTATGGAGTAGAGCATTTCCTCACCGATCTGGGACTGAGTGGTATTCATTGCCATGAAAAGATTATCCATATTGAGATCATTCCATGTAATGTCATCTATTTCCCACTTCAGATCATCATAGGTTTTCCGCTCTTTATCATGAAGATACAGGTGAGAGATACGCTCATATTCATCGGGCTCATATTCTCTGCTGCTCTTTTTTCCAAAATTTTCTTTTAACAGGGTCTTTAACCGTTTTGCCTGCGCTTTTGCATCTTTACCTGCTTTTACAAACAAAAAGATCAAAAAGACCACCGCAAGAAAAAGTATGGTATATGTTTCCATTGTTTCCTCTCGTATCCGTTACTCAACGCATCCTGTCGATGATCGCCTGAACATCATGATAGATCTTTTCCGGATCCTCTCCGATATTGAACTCACCCTTTTCGTAAAGGATCTTTCCATCGATCATTGTAAGGAGCACGTTGCTCTTAGAACCGGAATATACCACGTTCTTAACGATATTATTTATAGGCTGCATATTCGGAGCGTGCATATCGAGCATGATGATATCTGCTTTTTTACCCGCCGCGAGAGCATCACAATCTGTGAGACCTATCGCATGGGCACCGCCGACTGCCGCCATTTTGAGCACTTCCGCTGCATCTATCGCAGATGCATCATTTTCACGTACCTTTCCAAGACCTGTTACAAGGAACATCTCACGGAACATATCGAGGCAGTTGTTGCTCGCAGGTCCGTCTGTACCGATACCAAGGGTGATTCCGTTCTGCATATACTTCTCGATAGGCGCGATACCGCTTGCAAGCTTTAAGTTAGATGCCGGATTTGTTACGACTGCAATATTATGCTTTTTCATGATCTCCATATCATGGTCTGTTACATGCACGCCGTGGAAAAATGTTCCGCCGTACTCAAACATTCCCATTTCATCCAGCGCTTCTGTAGGTGTGAGACCGTTATAGCGTTCTTTACACTCCTGCACTTCTTTTTCTGTTTCTGAATTGTGGAGATATACAGGGGCTTTCAGCTCTTTTGCAAGAGCTGCTGTTTCTTCCAGAAGCTCTTTGGAAGTAGTGTACTCCGCATGGATACCGAGCCTGTAAGAATTAAGAGAATCCTTTTTATTAAGCTTATCAAACCACTCACGCTGAAGCTCTATACTCTGGGAGAAATTATTCATTCCGCCGCACTGAACACAGCGCATACCACTGTCTTCCATTGCATCTGCAATTCTGTCAGGCGCAAGATACATTTCACAGACTGCAGTCACACCGCTTGTCAGATACTCCAGTACAGCAAGCTTTGATGCAATGTAGATATCATCAGGTGTGAGAAGTGCTTCCCTCGGGAAAATCTGCTGTGTGAGCCATGCATCGAGCTTCATATCATCAGCAGCTGATCTTAAAAATGTCATGCCGGAATGAGTATGAGCATTTTTGAATCCGGGCATCACGAGATTTCCGTTCGCATCTATATCTCTGTTCCATACAACGGGCTCAGTCACTGTGCGGAGATATTCCACAGCGCCTTCCGCCGTACCTGCATAAAGGATTGTATTTCCCTTTATCAGAACCTCTCCGTTCTCGATGACATCTGTGTTTCCATCCATTGTAAGAAGTCTTGCATTATATATTCTCGTATTCATGTAATACCCTTTCCGGTTTCTTTTTTACGTTAAGAGGGAGGAGCGTGTAACTCCTCCCTCGGGATAATTGATCAAAGATTAAAATTTACTGATAGAATCGATCACCAGCTTCTTAAATGCGGGTGCTGCTGCACGGCCTGCTTCCAGAACTTCCTCTTCTGTGAGGAGAGTCGGTGAGATGCCTGCGGCAAGATTTGCTATACAGGACACTGCTACGACACGGAGTCCCGCATGATGTGCAGCGATAGCTTCTACCACTGTACTCATACCTACAGCATCTGCTCCCATATTCTGGAACATCTTGATTTCAGCAGGTGATTCATAGGAAGGACCTGTTGTCTGGATATATACACCTTCCTTAAGGTCGATACCGTCTTCCTTTGCAGTCTTCCTGATAAGATCTGAAAGCTCCAGATCGTAAACGTGAGTCATATCAGGGAAACGTACACCAAACTCTTTGATATTCGGACCAATAAGCGGATTAGGCGCAAATGAGGAGATATGATCTGTGAGCATCATGAAGTCTCCCGCCTTAAATGCAGGATTGATACCGCCTGACGCATTTGTGAGGAACAGTATCTTTGCACCCATGAGGCGCATAAGACGTGCAGGAAGGACAACATCCGAAACCGGATATCCCTCGTAATAATGAACACGTCCCTTCATGCAGATGATCTTCTTTCCGCCAAGTGTTCCGTAGATAAACTGTCCGGCATGTCCGGGCGCTGTAGATACCGGGAATCCCTCGATATCGCTGTAGTTTATAGTACCCTGAACTTCGATATTATCTGCAAAGTCTCCAAGTCCGCTTCCAAGCGTGAGTGCGATCTCAGGCTCAAAATCTGTTATCTTTCGCACCTGATCAAAACACTTCTTTACCTTTTCGTAAACTGCGTTATCCCCCATTGGAAATTTCCTCCTTATTTATTTTTTCTTAAAACGAATCCTGTCGTTATTCAGCGTCACTGCCTTCCTCGGCAGTTTCTTCATTTGTATTTCCTCTAAGGCGCTCCATTGCGGCATTCTTAGGAATTACACCTTTTCCCTGCTTAAAATCTTCAAGGATAGCAAAAGCCTGCTCTTTCTGATTGTCATTCACATATATAACGCAAACTTCCTTTGCACCATTGTACTCTTTACGATGAAAGATAGAAACCTTAGTCCATTTCTCAAGATATGAAACCCTGTTTCTCACAAGCATGCTGATAAGGCGCCCTTTCTCCGCAGTATCAACTGTTCTTGTTAATTCAACTTCGTTGTTTACCATGTGCTTACCTCAATCTAACTAAATCCGAAAAATCGTTACTGTTCAGCTATCTTACTGTAAACTCCGCAGAAAATGCTCCGTTTACGTGTGAACAGTCACATAAATCTGCCTCAAGGCAGGAACACTTAATTATATAATTATAAGACTCAAAACGCAAATGCATCAGTGTTCGTCAGTGCCTGGTTTAGCATTTAAAGGCTCACTGGTAAAGCATTGAATTGCGTAATACTTATAAGATATACCGCCGGTATTTGACGAATCCGATATAAAGACCGCCATGCTTCCTCTTGTAAAGTGTTCGTTCAGCATATTTGCATTATGACCGGATGATTTCTTCCACGCCTTGAAAAATGCCGACGCAGATTTATATCCGGCAGCAAGGTTTTCTCCCGCATACATAAAGTATTTATCCGGCAGTGCCGTAGACCACTCATCCTCATTAGGTCTTTCATGAGATGTCTGATAACTGAGCTCAACCGCACGTGTCATTGCCGTCTCATCCAGGTCAGTATATGTTTTTAGATCACCTAAACCTTCTGACTGACGGTACTGATTTACCAGATCAAATATCTCATCTGACATGGCAAAGTCAAAATGACCCTTCACCGTAGTTGTTCCGCTGTTAAGAGATACCGTATAGGACTGTTCCTCACCAAGTCCCACATATACTCTGCACTTAAGCTTTGTGTTATTGCCGTACTTATCCTTAAAAGATGCCGTTAATACACATCTTCCTGTATCTTCACCTGTAACCCAGCCCTGATGGTCCACAGAAGCCACAACCCTGTTATCGCTTACCGGAACCCACTCGATAAATCCATTCTTATAAGACACCAGCTCGTTGTGATCTATAGCCCAGTTAACATCAGGTTTTTTCACGCCCTTGATCTTGAGCCTGACCGAATCGGACACCTTCAGCGAAACAGCCTTTTTACTGAGTGTAGGCACATCAACCTTGAGTTTTGCCTTTACTTTCGCTGCATTTTTATTTTCACCAAAGAATGCGGTGATGGTCGTTGAACCTTTTTTAAGAACTGTTATGGCACCTGTATCTTTATTTACTATCGCAACATTTTCATTTGAGCTCTTCCATGAATCGACGCTTACTGTCGTGCCGCTTATATAATTCGCTGCGTTTATGGAAGCGCTGAGATCTGTTACCGTTCCAAACTTAAGCGAAGGTTTATCGACCGTTATTTTTCTGGATGTAACTTCCTGACCTGCAGAATCCAGTCCATAGATAACAATATCTTCGCAAGCCTGTTTACCGATAAAAAATCCACGCTTATTTATAGATGCCTTACTGTTAAATTTCGGATCGAGCCTGTACTTAACAACAGTCGGGTGATATTGCCTGAAATACGGGTCCAGATGGACTTTCTCCTTCACCACACAACGTCCGATATTTCCGCCGTCCTCAGATACAGTTGTATTCATGGAAGACGAGATAACGGCTGTATTCTGTGTTTCTTTCTCATCAAAAACACTGTATTCATGGGGCTTCAGAGTCCCATCGCCCGTTATGTCAAAAGCGTATGCCGGGGTCCCTATCGATGCTGCAGACGCCTCAACCTCAACAGGTCCTGACTGCAAAAATACAAGTGTCATGCACAGGACTGCTGCTATTCTTCTCGTGAGTCGTCCCTGTCTTCCTGATAACATGTCTCGAATCATCAAAGTTCCTTCTTTCTCTTTTTACATAACACTATACCACGAATATGCCGAAGGCTATTCATAACAGGGTTAATCTCCCAAAAATCATAAGATTTTTTATTCTTAAATGTATCTTCTGACTACGACATGAAAATTTCCCTTTTTGGTAGTGTGATCGGCGCCGTCATATATATATTTGCCGAAACCGCGTACTGAAAGGACATCTCCGTTTTTAAGAACCGCACTGTTATTTTCCTGAACACGGCCGTTCACAAATATCTTTTTCTCACGGAACCGGTCCAGCACTTTTCCCCGTGATTCATTAACAAGTTTTGACACCACGGCATCGATCCTGGCAGAAGAGACAGTAAACGACAGCTCTTCAAACTGAACCTCCGCGGTCTCCTCTTCCTCTGTGGTCTCACTGCACTTCACGTGAGTATGGCGCACCTGATCCAGGTTGTCCATTATATAATCTGCCATATGATCCATTACTGCGATCCAGGCATCCTTATCGCGGATTCGGATGTCACCTATAGTACTTCTCTCGATCCCGAGATTCATAAGTGCTCCAAGATAATCCCGATGGAACAGATTTTCTCCAAATTTATGAAGTAAGGGTGATACCTTGATTATCTTTATGGGAAACTCTTCTTCCCAGCCAAATTCTTCCGGTGAACCGAAACGCGCCACCTGACGCTCTGCTCCGCAGAGTCCGCCGTCTAAAGTCACAAAACTGTCAAGGATCTCTCCCGACTGAATCAATTCTGTAAGCACAGAAATATCCGCAAGAGACAGAAAATCAGTAAATGAATAGATACTGCTCTGCCACGACTTGCGGTAAAGATCCAGAAAATGCTTCCGGATCACTTTTTCCTGATTATCCATAAAATTTACTACCTGTTATAATATGATGATGTCATGATTGCCGCGAAACGGCCCGCGACATCACTTAACTTTGAAAGGAATATGAGCATGAAGATCATTGCACGGATCGAGACTGATTTTCCAACTAAATTCGGAATACCGCGTCAAAGCGGTCTGGTGGAAAATCTCGAAGGAAAGATCATCTTTGAACCTGAATACAGAAACCCGGACGCCCTTAACGGTCTGGACGGCTTTAGTCATATCTGGCTCCTCTGGGGATTCTCCGAAAATCCGGAAAGCGACTCCTTCAGAGCAACGGTACGTCCTCCGCGCCTTGGTGAAAATAAGCATCTCGGCGTGTTTGCAACCCGCTCTCCGTTCCGTCCAAACGGTATCGGACTTTCATGCGTCCGCATCAAAAATATAACCTCTACTCCTGATAAGGGCACAGTGATAGAAGTCCTTGGTGCAGACATGGTAAACGGAACACCTATCTACGACATAAAACCATATATACCCTATACTGACTGCAAAGCTGATGCATCCGGCGGTTTTACCGAAGAAACCTACTGGCATACTCTGCCTGTAGTTATGAAAGACGAGGCACGAAACGTACTTCCGCCCCATAAAGAGAAAGCACTTATCGGTATCCTGTCAGAAGACCCCCGTCCGGCTTACCAGAAAAAGGATCCCGAGCGGATCTACGGCTTTCCTTTTGCCGGACACGAGGTTAAGTTTCAGGTTAAAGACGGAGTCCTGACTATCCTGTCAATCAGCTGTGAATGATCACAGGCATTCCAATCTGTAAATAGTTGTTGTAAAGAGTCGGCATTACTTCATAAGGCACATTGATGCATCCGTGAGAACCGTTTGTCTTGTAGATGTTTCCGCCGAAGCTTCCTCTCCATGTTGCGTCATGGATGCCGACTCCGCCGACTACCTGACTCCAGTAATGAACATAGGACTTGTAGTTAGGACCTGTGAGATAACGCTCTCTCTCCTTTGTGAGAACGCTGAAAGCACCCTGAGGTGTATTGTGTCCTGCAGCTACATTTCCTGTAACGATCGGTGTTGTCATTGCAAGTGTGCCATTCTGGAAAACAGCAAGTGTCTGTGTGGTGATATTGATGTCCACATAGTTTCCGCCATTTATACCTAAGTCTCCGGTCACAACTGCAGGCTGTGCAGAAGATGCACCTGCGATAGCCGGTATATGTGTTCCCATTGGAAGAAGTCCGTTTACTGCTGCTGTGAGATAATTAACTTCCGCACTCTGATCAATAGATACTTCCGAGGAATTATATCTTGCTGCGAGTGCCTGAACAAAGGAATTTATAACAGACGGATCAGCCTGCATCATCTGAACTGTTCCCGGATCTATGCCAAGCTGTGCCGGCTGTCCCTCAGGAATAGAAATACCGCTGAAATCATAGACAATAACAGAATCAGCAGCTCTTACCACGCTTCCTGTCTTCGGAAAAAATACTAAAACAAGAACTGCTGCTAACAGAACAAAACCTCTCCAAATCTTCATACCCATACTCTCCTTAGAATATCATTTGCAGCCCTGGGCTGCCCTTCCCCTTTTCTGCTGTCATTACACTTGTCCAGCAGAGTCACACTTTATGATAGCAGAGTAAAAAAACATCTGCACCATGTAGCAGATGTTTTTTTACAGAAAATATGAATATTTCAATCGTTATTTTTCTATTTTAAAACAATACAGATGTGATTTTTCCTTAGGTTATTCTTCGTCATCCTTTGGTGCTCTTATATAATCACCCTGATCACCCTTGAACCTGCCTCCGGGCTCCATCGACTGATCCTTGCCCTTCATGCTCTCGTACCGCGGATCTTCCTCCGCGATAACTTCCTCCATCTCATCAAGGTCGTAGCCTTCATAGCCATCTCCGCCCTTTGCAAGAGGGCTCTTATCACGGACACGTTCACGTCTGAGCCGTCTTCTCTCCCGACGTCTGCGGCGTGCAGGCGCTGCCTTTTCACTCATGCCTCCGGCTATCACCGCTGCTATATAGATAAAGACGCAGGACACTATGATCTCGATCACCATCCGTATGAAGAACCATATACCCCACGGACCAAAGTACTTCCACACGAGCCACGTCTGGATCATTATCCCTACCGTGGTCGCAAGCATCAGATTCAGACACCAGAACATGATGCTCTTCCTGTCATCCAGAAGCAGAGAATTAAAGGTCACTATGAGGATCGTCACCGGGAACAGAAAAAGCACACTGAAAAGCGCTGCTCTATACGAAAATATCCAAAAGAATATGCAGATATAATTCAACGTAAGCAACAGTAATGTTTTCCGAATAGACATACAGCGCCCTCCGATCAAATACCTATTTACTTTTTACGTTCTCTTGTGATCAGTCTCACAACTCTCGTGTGATGGATAAAGAAGATAGCGATATCCATGAAAAGATGAGTGATGAGCACGCTTACTATAACTCCGTTTGAAGTAAGCAGGAACTTGGACGAAAATCCGATATAGCACATTGCACCGGAATACATGAGTACCAGGAGCAGGAACGGGATATTTTTAAGTGCCGCTCCCATAGCCACGATAAAATCATGAAATGATGCATCAAAGTACACGAATCGTCCGATAAGCAGCGTGATGAAGTACATTATCAGCTCATCATAGTTATTATCCTCATAAATGAACTTTATATAAGCAAAGATCAATATGAGGTAGATCATTGCAACAAGCTTCATTGCTGCGCGGTCTTCGTTTTTCAGACTCCTGAGCCTCACTATCACACGATCCAGCAGATTATTTAAAAGCGTTGAAGACAGCAGTGCTGCCAGCAGGATAAAGTCATCATACTCCTGCCATACCTTCCATGCTTCCGGTATATACTGCAAAAACCTGTCCGTCAGATAATACGCAGAGATAAAGAACAGGATCGATGTATTTGAGAAGATCAGCGAGTAGAAACGCTCAACCCACCTCTCAGCAGGTGTGAACACTCTCTTCTTTTTCTTTCGGCTATTCTCTTCGATATCATCAGTTTCTTCCTCAGGATCCCGCTTTCCGGCTCCTGCGATCTTTGCACATGAAAGGATGATACCGATTATCACAAATAATCCTGCAAAGGAAAAGGCGAGGAATGGCCCCGCCTTCTCCCAGTCAAGATAATGGTTTAAGTATTTATCAAGACTCATTTTTTATTTTACGACAATATTTACGATCTTCTTCGGAACGTAAATCTCCTTTACGATATTCTCGGTCAGACGATCCTTTACAGCTTCCTTAGCAAGGGCGAGAACTTCATCCTTTGCTGCATCAGCTGCAACACTGATAGTTGCACGGATCTTTCCGTTTACCTGTACAGGGATCTCGAGTGTATCTTCCTGCATAGCGCTCTTGTCTGCCTCAGGCCACTTCTCTGCAAATACAGATGTGTCGTGACCAAGCTGCTGCCAGAGCTCCTCAGCCATGTGAGGTGCGAAAGGAGCAAGGAGTGTTACGTATGCCTCAAGAGTCTTCTTGTCAACGTCCATCTTGCTGAGCTTATTATTGAACTCCATGAATGCAGATACAACAGTGTTCAGGTTGAAGCCATGAAGTCTTGTTGAAACTGTATCGATAAGCTGATGGCGGAGACGGATAAGATCCTTTGTCTCTTCTGCGTTCTTGTCCTTATTGTCCTGAACAAGATTCCAAACCTTGCAGAGGAAACGGTAAACACCTTCGATACCGCTGTCATCCCATGCGCTGTCCTGCTGAGGCGGTCCGATGAAGAGCTCATACATACGGAGTGTATCGCATCCGTAGTTCTCGATCATGTCATCCGGAGATACAACGTTTCCGAGAGACTTACTCATCTTTACGCCCTTAGGTCCGAGGATCATACCCTGGTTAAAGAGCTTCTTGAACGGCTCATCAAATCCTACTGCTCCGATGTCATGCAGGAACATTGTCCAGAATCTGGAGTAAAGCAGGTGAAGTACTGCGTGCTCTACACCACCGATGTACATATCAACCGGAAGGAACTTATCTGCCTTCTCGCGGTCAACAAGTGCATCATTATTGTGAGCATCTACATAACGCAGGAAGTACCATGAAGAACCTGCCCACTGAGGCATTGTATTTGTCTCTCTCTTAGCCGGAGCACCACAGCAAGGACATGTTGTGTTTACCCACTCATCCATAGCTGCAAGCGGTGACTCACCTGTATCAGTCGGCTGATATGACTGAACATTCGGAAGAACTACCGGAAGATCCTTTTCCGGAACAGGCACTGCTCCGCACTTCGGGCAGTGGATGATCGGAATAGGCTCACCCCAGTATCTCTGTCTGGAGAATACCCAGTCACGAAGCTTGTAGTTCTTCTTCGCACGACCGAAGCCCTTTTCCTCAACCATGTGAGGTGCTTCTTTCTTAAGAACTGCTGACTCCATACCGTTCCAGTCGCCGGAATTGATCATTGTTCCGACAGCATCGGTATAAGCCTCTTCCATATTTTCAATTTCCTTACCGTCCTTAGCGATTACCTGAACGATAGGAAGGTCAAACTTCTTCGCAAATGCAAAGTCACGGTCATCATGAGCAGGTACGCACATGATAGCTCCTGTACCGTAATCAGCAAGTACATAATCTGAAAGCCAGATTGGAACCTTTTTGCCGTTAAGCGGGTTGATCGCATAGGAACCTGTGAACACACCGGTCTTTTCCTTAGCCTGCATACGGTCTACGTTTGACTTGTTTGCAGCCTCTGCGATGTACTTCTCTACAGCATCTCTCTGCTCATCTGTAGCAAGGCTCTTTGCAAGAGCATGCTCAGGTGCGAGAACCATAAATGTAGCACCGTGAAGGGTATCAGGACGGGTTGTGTAAACTGTGATCTTGTCATCACGTCCGTCAACTGAGAAATCAACCTCAGCACCGTAGCTTCTGCCGATCCAGTCTGTCTGCATCTTCTTAACCTTTTCAGGCCAGTCGAGCTTCGGCAGATCATCAAGGAGACGGTCTGCATATGCTGTGATCTTCAGCATCCACTGACGGAGGTTCTTCTTTGTAACTTCGCTGTGACAGCGCTCACACTTACCATCAACAACCTCTTCGTTTGCAAGAACAGCCTTACAGGACGGACACCAGTTAAGCGGCATCTCCTTCTCGTAAGCAAGACCCTTCTTGAAGAGCTGAACAAAGATCCACTGAGACCACTTATAGAACTTCGGATCTGTTGTGTTGAGCTCCATATCCCAGTCGTAGATAGCACCGATCTGCTTAACCTGACGACGGATATTATCAATATTCTTCTGAGTTGAGATAGACGGATGCTGACCGGTCTTGATCGCATAGTTCTCAGCCGGAAGTCCGAATGCATCCCATCCCATCGGGTGAATGACATAGTAGCCGTTCATCAGCTTATAACGGCTCCATACGTCAGAGATAACATATCCTCTCCAGTGACCTACATGAAGACCTGCGCCAGACGGATACGGGAACATATCCAGACAATAATACTTAGGACGCTTTCCGTCATTTACATTAACCGGGTGCTCTTCCCAGATCTTTGTCCATTTATCTTCCACCTGGGCGTGATTATACGGTTCTGCCATTTATTTCCTCTTTCCGGAACGTTTTTCAAATTTCTTTACGTTGCCTCTTATCAATTATGATTTTCATGTCGTTCCCCATGAAAAATGGTGAGAATACAACGGTTTCAAGTTTAATGCGTTACCCTTGAAAAGTCAAGGTTCTGCGAGTCTGTACAGCTCTTCTCCAACATTATCTGCCACCAGCTCATAGTGCTCATGTACCCAGTTCCGTATATCTTCATCATCAAATCCATCAATATATTCAGATATTATCCATTTGGGACGGTCTATCATGAGCTTATCCATGACTTCATCTTTTATAGCAGGATAGAGATGCATAAAATAAGGCAGATTTACGGGATACTTATTTGCCGGCAGAGTCCGGTTCACTTCATAGTAGATCATTCCCGATTCCAGATTAAAGATATCATCCCTCTCCCATTCAGGAACGAGTTCATTTATTTCTATGCAGTCTTCGACCTGCTGCCTGTTTATCTCATATTTTCTGATGATGACATTTTCCTGAGCCTTATCAACAGTCGACTGCACCCAAAATCCAACAGCCGGAATGATGAGAAGCACCATCACTGCTCTGCGGACCGCATCAACCGCGCCTGTCTTCTTTTCCAAAATCCCTGTGATCAGCTCTCCTGCGTTTTTCATCCACAGCACCAGGAAAAGCCCGAACAAAGGCATAAGAGACAAAAAATAGTACATGTAAGGCGTACCCAGATGGAGAAGCAGATATGTTACCACCGATGTAACGATGATGAGCAGTTTCTGACCTTTCTTTTCCTCAGTATCGCCCTTCATCAAAAGTCCGAAAACAAAGGCTGCATCTGCTATCAGAAGAGATTTTTCCCACTCAAGGGAAAAGCCTTCGTAGTAGTCGGTAGACCGCTTTAATGCAAACTGAAATACCGCAAAGAAAAAATCATGAAGCGAATTTCTGAATCCAAAATAACAAAGTACCGGGACGCACACCAATGCGAACCCGCCTATATAAAAACCTGCCGCCTCGGTTATTTTTTCCCACTTTTTATTAACTGCAAGTACAAAAACAACAGTAATAACAGCCGAAATGATTGCTGATGCAACCGTTATTTTTGACAATGCCATAACCCCAAATCCCGCTCCCAGAACGAATGATTGGGTTTGAACTTCATCATAACGCTTGTTTTTAAGATATTTTAGTGTGAGATACAGAGCCGCCATATTAAACGGCATAAAAAGTTCCTCAACTGTATTTCCGCCCCATAATATCGAGAACTCGATAAAGTAAAAAGTAAGAAGCACCAATGCGGAACACAGCCGATTCAGATACTCACGGGATAGTTTATATAAAAATACTGCGGTAAAAACAATAGAAATGCATTGAATAAGAAAAATACCGTTTCTGCCGCGGATAAAGAACTGTCCAAGTGCCTCATAGAAAAAGAGGACCGGACCTTTAAGGTCAAAGTAATCCCTGTAAGGCACTTTTCCCTCAATTATCGCCCGTCCGCAGAGCGAGTACCATGATGCATCATACCCGTACGCCCACGGAAAAAGCGGACTTGTCCAGCTGGACGCCAGAAGGATGAATATTATCCCCGATAAACCCACAAAGGCGTATTCTATTACTTCTCCCGCTCTTTTCTTTTCCACTTATTTTCCCCTGTCAGATTTTTACCGTGCACTCCTCATAAACACAGAGCGGTCACGGCATTTCTGCCATGGCCGCTCCGTATTTATTCTAATTACCCCCAATTATCATTCATCAATATTCTTTTCGATCTTATCCTTACGTGCTTCGATCTCCTTAGCCTGAATATCGGAAGGAGCCGGCTCGTAACGGTTAAAGTCATATGAATACTCTCCGCGTCCGCCTGTCATGGAACGAAGGTCTGTATTGTAACCGTAAAGGTTTGCCTCAGGGATCTCAGCCTCGATGATCTGCTTTCCGCCGTCATCAGGATTCATTCCCATAACACGTCCGCGGCGCTTATTGAGATCACCCATTACATCACCTGTATATCTGTCAGGAACCCTTACCTTAAGGCTCATGATGGGCTCGAGAAGGATAGGTGTTGCCTGCATAAAGCCATCCTTGAACGCAAGCTTTGCTGCGGTCTTGAAGGACTGCTCGGAGGAATCTACCGGGTGATAAGATCCATCATAAAGAGTTGCCTTTACACCAACTACAGGGTATGCAGCAAGCGGTCCCTTTATAACAGACTCTGCAAGACCTTTTTCAACTGCCGGGAAGAAGTTCTTCGGAACAGCTCCGCCTACTACCTTCTCAGCAAAGATGAACGGCTTTTCAAGGTCACCGCTCGGCTCGAATGTCATCTTTACATCACCAAACTGACCGTGTCCGCCTGTCTGCTTCTTATATCTGCCCTGAACATCGCTCCTTCCGCGGATAGTCTCGCGGTAAGCTACCTTCGGCTTTGAAAGCTCGATCTTTACTTTATACTCGTTCTCAAGCTTTGTCTTTACGATATCAAGCTGCTGCTCGCCGATTCCATAAAGGAGTGTCTGGCGGTTCTCAGCATCGTTTACATCCTTGAGAGTCAGATCCTCGTCACAGATACGTGCGAGTGCCTGTGAGATCTTGTCTACGTCAGACTTATTTACGGGCTTATATCTCATTGCCGTATACGGTGTTGAGATCATAGGCTTTCCGAATCTGATGGCTGTTGCCTTTGTTCCAAGGGAATCACCGGTCTTTGTCACAGCAAGCTTTGCAAATGCACCGATATCTCCTGCATGGAGTTCCGGAACTTCTATTGCCTTATTTCCGCAGAGTGTGTAGAGCTTTCCTGTTTTTTCTTCTGCGTCTTTATTTACATTATAGAGAACATCTCCGCTCTTTATTACGCCTGAGCACACCTTGAAAAGTGAATACTTTCCGATGAACGGATCGATGATCGTTTTCCAGACAATGGCTGTCTTCGGCTTTGAGAAGTCGTAGTCAGCTTCAAAGATCTCGCTTGTTGCTGTGTTGATTCCTGCCATCTTTCGTCCTTCAGGACTCGGCAGATACTTTACGCAGTCATCAAGCAATGTATATATACCCTGTGCCAGAATGTTTGAACCCATTGTAATGGGAACGATGGTTCCGTCACAAACACTTGCATGAAGTGCTGCACGTACCTCTGCATCAGAGAACTGTTCGCCGTTAAAATAGCGCTCCATAAAGTCTTCACTGGTCTCAGCTACTGCTTCCATAAGGGAATCACGATAGATGTTGAGATTTTCTACGGAATAATCCGGTATTTCTGTCTCTACCGCATTGCCTTTGTCATCCCAGCGAAAAGCCTTTTCCGCAACGACATTAACGTATCCTACAAATTTTTCATTTTCACGAATAGGGAAATGGAAAGGAGCGATTTTCTTTCCATAAAGATTTGTGAGCTCTTCAAGTACGTTCTTGAAGGATGCATCATCGATGTCCATATTGGACACATAGAACATTCTGGGAATATTGTACTTTTCGCACATCTCCCATGCTTTTTCTGTACCTGTTTCTACGCCCGCCTTACCATTGATGACAATGATGGCGCTTGCTGCAGCCGAGATTGCTTCCTCTGCTTCACCGATGAAATCAAAATAACCAGGAGTGTCGAGAATATTCAGTTTCACACCATCCCACTCGATAGGGATGACTGAAGTGCTGATCGAGAATTTACGCTTCTGTTCTTCCTTGGAATAGTCACTGATGGTGCTGCCATCATTGATGCTGCCGAGCCTGTTCGTCAGACCGGAAAGCTTAGCCATTGCTTCTACAAGGCTTGTCTTTCCGGAACCGCCGTGGCCCAGCAAAACCACATTCCGAATCTTATCCGTCGTGTACACTTTCATATGAAATTACCTCCGCCTTCCAATATTTTGATCCATGCTGTCCCTGTAATTGACCATCATGTCCTTCCAAATCAGCATTTCACAGGATACCGTGGTCTATTTTGTTGTAAAAACCCTTTAAGGCAACTGGTTCAATAAGGATATTTTACTAAAAGAACGCTTTATTTGCAATATCTTTTGTGCGTTTTCTACAATCAGACTTTCATTGCGTCTGAGCTGGAGGATGACGTATGGTGACGCGGGGAGGGGAGTGCGTTGTTTTCCATAAGCATCCCGTTTAGAACCGCACAGGTGAGATCCACTGCTTACGAAGTCTTAGCGCCCAGGACATGAGCTATACTTGAAGCGAATGTCCTAGGGCGCTTATGACGAAGTCAGCAGTTAGCTCACCGTAGTGTCGGTTCCCCGGGATGTGTTGGAAACAACGCACTCCCCTCCCCACGCCACATAAACAAAGCAGAACGCCCTCCAATACTTCTTTACTTTAGCGCTTCAACGTGTTATACTAATCAGCGATATAACGTAAAATGAGTCAATAAAAATACACCCACTTCAGGGAGAAAGCCTGGTACACAAATGGAAAACGGCAGACTGAAAGTTGGCTTTATCGCCCTTGGCCTGATCGGCGGTTCCATCGCCATGACGATCCGAAAGAAATATCCCGACGCTGAGATCGTCGCACTGAACCGGTCCGATGCACCTCTCGACTCTGCGCTTGCAGACGGGATCATTCAATACGGAACACACACAGTTGATGACCACTTTGCAAACTGTGACTATATCTTTCTCTGTGCTCCTGTCAGCACAAATATCCGCTACTTAAAGGATCTCCTTCCTTATATTTCCGATAAAACGATCCTTACAGATGTAGGATCCGTAAAGTCAGAGATTCATGAAGCGATCTCCGAGATCGCACCGGATCTCCACTTTATCGGCGGTCATCCGATGGCGGGTTCTGAAAAATCCGGTTATGAAAACGCCAATGACCACCTTATCGAAAACGCTTACTTTATCCTGACTCCCTCTCCCTCTGCTACTCAGGAAGATGTTTCAAGGTACGAAGAATTTGTGCGTTCACTGGATTCTATCCCGCTGACCCTGTCTCCTGACCAGCACGATTTTGTGACAGCCGCAATAAGCCACCTGCCTCACATGATCGCATATGCTCTTGTAGACATGGTGCGTGAGACCGACTCACCGGAACAGTACATGCGTTCCATCGCAGCCGGAGGATTTAAGGATATAACACGTATCGCATCATCCGATCCTACCATGTGGGAGCAGATCTGCATGGCAAATCCTGAGTACATCATAAAGCTCATGGATATCTATCAGAAAAAGCTCACAGGGCTTCGTGAGATGATCGCCGGACGTGAAGGCGAAAAACTTATGGATCTTTTCGACAGAGCTAAACAGTATCGCAACTCTTTATCCGATACAAATGTTGGGGCTATTCCGAGGATCTATGACCTTCACTGCGACATCATAGATGAGGCGGGTGCGATCGCTACTATCGCTACTATCCTCTCCACACATTCCGTTTCACTTCGGAATATCGGTATCGTCCACAACCGTACATACGAGGAAGGTGCGCTCCATATAGAATTTTATGAGGGAGAAGCATGCAGCAAGGCAGTAAACCTCTTAAAAAAACACGGCTACAGAATACTTGACTCAAGAAGCTGATAAATAGAGAAGGAAAACATTTTCCCGATTTCTATTTTTGAAAGGATATATATGAAACTTATGCATGTTACGAGCCCCCTTAAGGGCTCTGTAAATATACCGGGCGACAAATCCATATCTCACAGGAGCATCATGTTTGGTGCGATCGCGGAAGGAACCACGACCATCCACGGTTTTTTAAAGAGCGCTGACTGCCTGTCGACCATCGGATGTTTCCGTGATATGGGAATCGAAATAGAGGAAGACGGTGACACTGTTCTGGTTCACGGCAAGGGACTCAACGGTCTCTCCGCTCCGGATCACGTACTCGACTGCGGAAATTCCGGCACTACCACACGTATCATCTCAGGAATCCTTGCAGGACAGACCTTTGAAACAACTCTTAACGGCGATAACTCCATCCAGAAGCGCCCCATGAGACGCGTTATCGAGCCACTTCAGGAAATGGGCGCTGATATCGAATCAGTCCGCGACAACGGATGCGCTCCGTTAAAGATCCGTCCCGCAAAGCTCCACGGAACACATATCACTACAAATGTAGCTTCCGCACAGGTAAAGTCTGCTGTTCTCCTTGCAGGGCTCTATGCTGACAGCGAGACCACTCTCACTGAGCCCGCGCTTTCAAGAAACCACACAGAGATCATGCTGAAAGCCTTTGGCGCAGACCTGACTCCCGGCACTGAAGAAAATCCGACTGTGAGCATCCGCCCCGGGAAAACGCTTACCGCGCGTGAAATCAATGTTCCCGGAGATATCTCCAGCGCAGCTTATTTTATCGGAGCAGGACTCATCGTTCCTGATTCCGAAGTACTCATAAAGAACGTAGGCATCAATCCTACAAGAGATGGTATCCTTACTGTTTTCAGGGCAATGGGTGCAGACATTACAGAAGAGAATGTCCGCGAGGAAGCAGGTGAAAAAACTGCTGACCTTTTAGTGCGCTTCTCAAACCTTAAAGGCACAGAAATCGGCGGATCTGTGATACCAAAGCTCATTGACGAGCTCCCCCTCATCGCTGTAGCCGCAACCCAGGCTGAGGGAACCACAGTGATAAAGGATGCTGCAGAGCTTAAGGTCAAGGAATCTGACCGTATCGAGCTCACTGTGAAAAATCTGAAAGCAATGGGCGCTGATATCGAAGCTACTGATGACGGCATGATAATCCACGGTCCTACTCCGCTTCACCACGCATCCATTGATACGGCAAAGGATCACCGCATCGCCATGAGTTTTGCTGTGGCATCACTCATAAACGATGACGTCCAGCCTACGGATATCCAGAATTCTGCCTGTGTTTCAATCTCTTATCCCGAGTTTTTCAGGGATCTTGATTCTCTTAAGCGTTGATTGACGTTAGCCGATAAACGTTATAGAATCTAGATAAGTAGACGTATTTTTACGTTACAGATGGGGATCTGTATAATTATCAAAAAGAGGGGTAAACTATGGGAAACGTAGAACGCAGAAGATTTAAGAGGATGGGTCTTGATATCAATCTTTACATGACCCGTGTTGACGAAGCAAATGCACCGGGAATACCCATTGAGATTCTTGATATTTCTCGTGCAGGAATCGGTTTTATTTCTAAAAGCGAAATCACAAACGGAGCTATCTACAAAGCCGATATCCGTATCTGGACAGGCGACACCATCACAGCCTTTATCAACGTAGTACGCGTAAGCCACGACGAGCGCGGAACTGTTTACGGCGGTATCTTTGTAGGTATGCCTGAGTCTGACTGGGTACGTATCTGCGTATACGAGGAATTCCAGGATCACGAAGAAAAGGAAAAAGAGAAATCCGAACAGTAAAATCTTATATTATATAGCAAAACACCTCCGACTCATTACCGGGCCGGAGGTGTTTTTACATCTGTCTATTTCTTAAAGTTCTTCACCATTTGTCTTGATCACGTTCTTGTACCAGTCGAAGGACTTTTTCTTTCTTCTGGCAAGGCTGCCTGTGCCATCATCGTACTTTTCTACAAAGATGAATCCGTAGCGCTTTGCCATTTCTCCTGTGGATGCACTTACAAGGTCGATACATCCCCAAGGAGTGTATCCCATGAGGTCAACACCATCTTCTACTGCCTTCTTCATCTCTTCAATATGCTTGCGGAGATAGTCTATACGATAATTATCGTTGATAGTACCATCCTCTTCGATCTTGTCGTATGCTCCAAGACCATTCTCAACAACCATAAGAGGGATACGATATCTGTCATAGATCTCATTCAACGCAAATCTAAGTCCCTTAGGATCGATCTGCCATCCCCAATCAGAAGCTTCAAGGTATGGATTTTTCTGTCCCTTCATGAGATTGCCGTCTGCCAGCTCCTTATCCGGATTAGCTCCTACGCAATTTGTCATGTAATAGCTGAATGTATAGAAATCTATAATGCCTGACTTCAGATCATCAAGATCGCCGTCTTCGATCTTAAGCTTTACGCCATATTTATTCCAGATACTCTGCGCATATGCCGGATATTCTCCACGAACCTGCACATCAGAGCAGTACCAGTTCATCTCTCTCATGTGCTCCTGATTCAGGATCTCATCAACAGGATTACATGTCATTGGATATGAAAGTACGAAGCAGATCATATTTCCCATCTTAAACTGAGGATAATTCTCATGCGCGTATCTGATCACACGTGCACTTGCAACAAACTGATGGTGAAGTGCCTGATAACGTTCCTGCGGCTTATCCGGAACCTGAGTCACCGGTCCTTCATATCCCCTTACAGTTCCTGTAGAAAGGATTGCTCCAAAGGGCATTGTTCCTGCATTGATCTCGTTAAAGGTAAGCCAGTACTTTACCTTGTCCTTATAACGTTCAAAAATCACATGGCAGTACTTCTCAAAGAAAGCGATCAGTTCTCGTCCTTCCCAGCCATTGTATTTCTCAACAAGATTATACGGAAGTTCATAATGTGAGATAGTTACAAGAGGCTCGATTCCGTGCTTTTTGCAGCAGTCAAAGAGCTTATCATAAAACTCCAGACCCTTTTCATTCGGCTCTGTCTCCTCTCCTGTCGGGAAGATACGGGTCCAGTTGATGGATGTACGGAAGCACTTGAAGCCCATTTCTGCAAAAAGAGCGATATCTCCTTCATAGTGATGATAAAAATCGATCGCTTCATGTGAAGGATAAAGTGTATCCGGCTTTATAGTGCGTGTAAGCCTCTTCGGAGTTGTATGACTTCCGTTCGTACACATATCTGAAACAGATGCACCCTTACCATCTACGTCCCATGCGCCTTCGCACTGATTAGCTGCTACTGCGCCTCCCCACAGAAAATCATCTCTTAAAACTGACATTATAAACTCCTTTCAAAATACCGCCGGCACAGCTTTGCCATGCCGGCAGCAAACATTAGTTACTATCTATATGATCTTTAGACAACAGAGAGAAGGTTTTCACCATTCTTTATCATTTCCCGGCCAATATTCTTTACAGAAACATAGTCCTCGGAATTTGTTACGATGACCGGAGTCACGATCTGCTTTCCGGCAGCTTTGATAGCCTTGAAATCTGCTGTCATGAGAAGGTCACCCTTTTTAACGTGAGCACCCTGTACAGCCTTGTACTCAAACGGAGCACCATTGAGCTCTACAGTGTCGATTCCAACGTGGATAAGAAGCTCCAGACCGTCATCAGTAGTAAATCCTACTGCGTGCTTTGTGTCCATTACAGATGATACAACTCCGTCGGCCGGTGCATAAATATTTCCGTCTTCAGGAATAACTGCAACACCCTCACCGAGTGCGCCTGTGGAGAATCCCTCATCCGGGATCTCAGACATCGGGATAACTCTTCCTGTTACAGGTGAAGCGATTTCGATCTTTTTTACGAGAGGCTTCTTAACCTCTTCAACTACAGGTGCTAATACTTCTTCAACAGAAGGAGCACTTGCAGAAGCCTCCTCCTTGTAAAGGATCATTGTAAGTACAAAAGGTACTACGATAGCGATAACTGCACCGATGATACCAAAGTATACACCGCTCATAGGATTCTCACCACCAATAAATGTGATGATGGAGAAAAGTGACGGAGAACCGCCCATTGTGTAACCCTTAACACCTGTGATACCTGTGAAAAGACCTGCAAGACCTGCACCGATAACAGCACCGATCATAGGCTTTACCTTTGCAAGGTTGATACCATACATAGCAGGCTCTGTGATACCTGCAACTACTGCGGAGATACCGCAGGCAATACCTTCTGACTTTGTATCTGTATCCTTTGACTTAGCTGCTACACCGAGAGCTGCACCACCCTGTGCAAGGTTTGAGCAGAACATTGTTACCATTACGATCACATCAAAGCCAAGAGTTGCAAGGTTATTCATGCAGAGCGGGATAAGCGCATAGTGCATACCTGTCATAACAATGAAAGGCATTGCAGCTGAAAGGATACCTACTGTGAGCCACGGTACTGTGTTGTACATTGCGGAGAATACTCCTGCAAGTGCATTACCGATGACATTTCCAAGAGGTCCTAATACGCAGAGCGCGATCGGAGTACAGATAAGAAGGAAAAGCATCGGCTTCAGGAATGCCTTCACAACGTTCGGTGATACTCTGTCAGCAAAATCCTCAACAAGCTTCATAACCGGTGCCATGAGAAGGATCGGCAGTACGGATGAAGTATAGGTCGCTGTGATAACAGGAAGACCGAAAAGATTTGTTGCAGGCATACCAAGGAATGAACCAAGCTCAAGACCTTCGTATGTGCCGCCCATAAGATTTACAATGTCAGGATATACCAGCATAGTCGCGATAACCATGTAAAGCGCCGGTGAACCCTTGAGCTTCTTTGCGATCTGGTAAGCCAGGAATACAGGCAGGAAATAGAAGAATGAATCTGCCATACCGTACAGGATCACATATCCTGAGCTTGTTTTATCCATTACTCCAAATGTAACAAGGAGTGTCAGGAGCACCTTTACCATACCAGTTCCGAGCATCGCCGGAAGAAGGGGTGTCATACATCCTGCTACAAAACCAAAAATACGCTGAACAAAGTTTCCTGTAGGCTTTGCACCTGCTCCGCCCTCTTCAAAATTACCGAGCTTTGCAAATTCTTTATAAAGGCTTGATACCTCGTTTCCGATAACGACCTGATACTGACCGCCCTGTTTTACGATGGACTTTACGCCCTTGATGCTCTTTACTGCTGCATCATCAGCCTTTGCTTCATCCTTTAATGTAAGACGAAGACGTGTCATACAGTTAGTTGCACTTGTAACATTCTCAGCACCGCCAACGGCTGCGAGAATCTTCTCAGATGTCTCCTTATAATTGAGTGCCATATCTTTCCTCTTTCCCGGATACACGGCTCATCACCGGCTCCAATTTCTTTTTCGTGTTTTACCCGTACTTACCTACGGTTTTATTTCCCTTATCCGACCAAGTGGATTCCTTCAAGGTCAGTTTATTTATCTTTTAAGCAGTTCGCGACGCTGCAAAAAATACATCATTTATATAAAAAAGGGCAAGACCGGAAACACCTGGCGACTTCGCGCGCACTGTCAAAGTAATGCGCACTTCTTTTCATCGCATTCCGGTGTATCCAGGTCTTGCCCACTTAAGGTCACAATCCTGTAATTCAGAATGTTTTATTCTTTTGAACCAACTGCATCTGTTCTGATCCTGCGGGTTACCCGTTCAATATGGATCAGCAGATAAAGTCTTTCGTCTGAACTGATATCATAGTGATAATCGATCAGTATAAAATCAGCTATCCGGTCTACACAGTTCTTTACATGAACGAACCGTCCGGATAATTCTGTGAAGATGTCATCATCCTCTGCATTTTCTACACATTCTCGTGATAAAACTCTTCGTGCAAAAAACTTAAGGTGTGTGAGGAACCTCTGATAATTCCACTCTTCATCATCGAGCTGTGTCTGGAATGACTGCTGGACGATATCTACCACGCTTCCGATGAGCTTTGATATCTCATCTGCCGAAACCGAGTTTCTGGCAGAGAGCTCTGCATTCACGAAATGATAAGCTATGAATGCTGCTTCATCCTGTTTCATCTCTGTTCCGAACCGGTCTTTCAGAACCTTTATGGCATGCTTACCGATCCTGAACTCTGAAGGATAGATCCTCTTAATGTCCCAGAGCATCGGATTATCGAGTGTAACACTATTCCTGCATCTCTCTACGCTTCCTGCCATGTGATCACAAAGCGGAAGGATGATCCTGTCTGATACATGGACATTACATTCTTTCCTTGCATATTCAAGGACTTCTTCTGCTATCTCCCAGTACTCATCAGGTATCTCAGTAAAGAGTTCCTGAAAGTGACGGCTTTCCGAAGCACTCTCCGGAACGAAGCGTCTCTCGATCTTCTCTTCTTCCAGACTGTCACCGGTTCTTTTCTGAAATCCTATACCTTTTCCCTGACAGATGAGTTCCCCTCCATCCTGGTCACGGACCAGCACCATATTGTTATTAAGTGCTTTTACAACTTTCACAAAAGACCTCCGGCTTAGCTTTTCTGTAATCTAGTAATCTGTCTATGGGTACAAAAAAAGACAGGGCTATACGCAAAATGATATATCGGTATTGTTTACAGCCGATATCCCTGCGTGAGCCTTGCCTGCCTTACCAGTCACAAATCACAGTACATAATATAACAGAACAACCTGTACTTGTAAATTTGTACTATTACACAAGATTTATCCTACATTTTTGTGCATTTCATAGATAAAACGATCGCTAACACGTGTGTTACTTTGGTTATTTAAAGTAATATCTTTAGAAATAGCGGCGTAATGGATAAAAAAGTTTTGCCCATTACGCCACATACACTTCATTGATCAATCCGCTGTTTCGCTTCCGGTCATTCCAAATCCTTTTTTATACAAGATCTCTTCTCCGTATTCCAGTGTTCCGTCTTCTTTTTCTTTTATGACAGGAATATTTACAGGAAGTGTTCCCTTTGTATCATTGCCTTGGAATACGGTTTCCAGCGAGGATATTATATTTGCGTTACTCGCTGTCACACCTGCGTCATTTTTGGTTTTCTCTGTGGGATCAATGTCGAGTCCTGACCCCATGTACGCAAGGAGTATTGAATCAGCATCCTGATATGCGGCAGCATCGTATGGCAGGTTTTCACTTATAAGGATAAATTTGCCTCCGCTGTTATGTACATCTTCAATGGCATTGTAAATAGCCTTATTCTGTGGCTTTTCCCTGTCAAGAAGACCGCCCCCTGACGCATAGGATAAAGCGATGACCACATCCGCGGATGAGATGCTGTCCTTCATATCATCCGTATAATTAAGCTCTTTATCGGCAGTCAGATAGTTCTCAACGATCACATCTGCTGTCTCACCGATAAGTCCCTCTTTCCTCATCTCATCAACCACATAATTGATCGTAGTCTTATCACCTTCAAGTCTTCCGAGGAATACTATCTTCTTTGTGTCCTTTGATACCGGTATCAGGTCATCGTCATTTTTTAGAAGTGTAACAGCTTCTTTTGCAATTTCCATCTCCACTTTGTGATGGTTTTCAGAGCCAATGACTTCCAGACTATTTTTTACCTTGTCATCTATACTCTGCTTATCTTCCTGATCTCCGTTTAGTTTCAGGATCCCGTATTTTTCCTTTAATAAAAGTATCCGCTTTACGCTTTCATCTATCCTTTTAGGGTCTATATTTCCTGCTTCTACCTTTGATGCGATACCTGAAATATATTCATCGTAAAAATCTACAGCCCCGGCATTTATCATGTCCGTCGGCAGAAGCAGTATATCCGCTCCCGCGTTTATTACTTTCTCCGCGATATTTATACTGTATTCCACCGAGCCCTCTGCTCCCGGTACTAATCCCGCAGTCTTTATCGCGTCCATCTCAAGCGCATCTGTCACTACGACTCCGTCATATCCCATATCATTTCTCAGGATATTCGTCAGCATTTTTTTGGACATGGTCGCAGGATAAAAGCCCTTTGTTTTACCATCACCATACGTCACCTCTTCATCGATAAGAGGATATGTGATATGAGCCGTCATGATCATATCCGCACCGTTTTCTATCGCCGCCTTAAACGGTACCAGCTCCGTTTGCTTGATCTGATCGTAAGTTTTTTCCACTGAAGGAGTGTCTATATGACTGTCAACGCCGGTATCCCCGTGACCGGGATAATGCTTGAATGTAGCAATTATATTGCTTTTTGAAAGACCTTTCGCATACGCATTTCCAAGCTCTGCCACCACTTCAGGATCATCCGAAAATGACCTCGTTCCTATAACAGGATTCTCGCAATTATTATTTACATCGATAACCGGAGCATAATCTGTATTGAATCCCGCTGCCGCGAGTTCTTCTCCTATGACAGTTCCGGTCTTTTCCGCATTTTCTATAGGTGCCGGTGTTGCGCCGACCGCCATATTTCCTGTCATACGAGTTCCTGACATCAGACGGATGACTATGCCGCCCTCTTCATCAACGGGTGTAAGATACGGAATATGCGCTGAAACTCCTTCTGCTTCAGCGTTGTTTTCCTGCAGATCATAAAGGAGCCGTGTGACCTGTTCACTTCCCGTGATATTTGCACCAAATAGTATAACCCCTCCGTACTGGTGCTTCTTCAGTGCACTTTTCAACTCCGGTACTTTAGACAGATCCGTAACATTTTCTTCATTCCACGTTCGTATAGCCGGGATGATCATCTGTGATATCTTTTCATCCATAGACATTTTTTTGATCATCCTGTCTATCTTGTGTTCTGTCTTGCCTCCTGATGCCACCAGCATACAGACCACAACCGTGACAGCTATACAGCATGACACCAGCTTTTTACCCGATACTCTCATAACTCTGCCTCCCCAAAAGTTTTTAACCCTAGGTATATATCGGCAGACTTATTTGATCACTACAGTTTTCTTATGTTCAATTTTTTTCCGTTTCCATCATCACCCTTATCGTTTCCCAATCAGGACATCGACGGTACTTTTCTCCCGGTAAATCACATTCCCGATTCCACGGGCGTTCATATACCATCACCCTGAGTTCCGGCATATGCTCAAAGAACCTGAACGCAGCCGGCGAATCCTCTACAGCATAGTCAAAATGCATCTTATAGTAATCCTCGACTTCCAGGCTGAAATCGCTGTTTTTTATAAAGCTGTCGCGCCCGTATTTATTTAGACAGTATAAACGGACACGGTCAAGTCCATGACGGTCCAGCCACTCTCTTGACGGTTCATAAGCACTGTTTGGTCTCCCCGTTATTATAGACACATCGTGCCCTTCATCTAGCCAACCATTGACTGTCTCTACCGCTCCCGGTGTTTCCTCATACGCCAGGAGTACATCCGGACAGTGTGCCTTTACCATCATTTCCTCATACTGCTCATCAGTGAGAGAAAATGATCTCTTCAGATCAAAATATCGTATCTCCTCATACGGAATATCTTTCCCGAAAAGCTCCTTCACAAATCCGGAAAAATGCTTTGCTGTCTCGCAGATACAATCATCAAAATCAATGTATATATTCATTTATTACTTCCTGTACGCTATTAAAACTCTATCTTCAGTTCAACCTTGATCGAAGGCTCGACT
The DNA here is from genome assembly GCA_900168235.1 of Lachnospiraceae bacterium. Classification (GTDB taxonomy): domain Bacteria; phylum Bacillota; class Clostridia; order Lachnospirales; family Lachnospiraceae; genus NK4A144. Next base: position 119,286 of record FUZG01000001.1, read on the forward strand.
TTTTCCGCAAATACTTCTCCATCTGAAGGCTTCCCCACTATACTTCCGTAATGAACCGGAATGGCAGTTTCCGGCCGGATGATATTCACCAGTTCTGCTGCTTTCTTCGCATCCATGGTATATGTGCCGCCCACGGGAACAAGAGCAATATCACACTTTACATTCTTTGCCTCTTTTGTAGCATCAGTATCTCCGGCAACATAAATGCTCTTTCCATCCAGGCGGATAATATATCCTACCCAACCTGCACTCTTTGGATGGAAGGGCTTCAAAATATTGTAAGCAGGAACAGTACTCACTTCAAAACCATCAAATTCCCGATGTGTCTCTGTTTCTACTGTAATGATCTTATTTACAGTTCCATCTACTGTATGCGCTTTATCTTCCATCTTACACGGAACGACCAGTATAGTATGGTCACATGATACCTTCTCTATATCTTCAGGAGAGAAATGATCGTAATGATCATGTGTGATAAAAATATAATCTGCGTCCTTCGGTGACTGCTTTAATTGAAATGGATCTACATAGATCGTGATATTTCCAGCTGAGATCCTGATACTGTTATGTCCTAATACTTTAATGTTATCTGTTGTCATAATTCACCAACCTTATCATTTCAAAAATCTGCCGCATCCATAACTTTGATATTATTTTTACGCAATAACTCAGCAAAAACACCCTGTCCCGGGATTATTTTCCCGGAAAATGTTCCGTCATAAACACTGTTTACACCGCAGGACGGACTTCGCGACTGTAATATCACGAGATCAATATGGTTCTCCATAACCATCTTTAATGCGATCTCAGCCCCTTCACGAAACTCTTTATCAACAGACGAGCCATCCTTATGTCTGACCACTCCATCTACAATCTCTGCTGACTCCCTTGGTGTCGGTAAACCGCCTAATACTTCAGGACATATAGACAAAACCTCGTGTCCCTTTATGAAATCCATTACCTTCTCGCTGTAATTATTGCCGCCGTTATACTTACAATTTTCACCTAATAAACACGCACTAACTGCAATTTTCATATCATTTTATTCTCATTCTTTTTTAGCTCAATATTATTTTTATATCAAACATTTAAATGGTTCGACAAACTTCTTTTCGCTTATCCGTATTTTCTCTACAAATTCCTCATAATCATTGACCTCTGACGGAATTTTTAATCCATGCTTTATCAGGCAAATATCATCCCTCTTTTCAACATTCTTTTCGTAAGTATTTCCTCTGTTTAACCACATTTTCCTATCTTCAATATCATTCACTTCCGGATAGAAATAATAACCTCTTTTTGAATCAAATCTGAACATGTAGGCAAGCATCTGAAAATAGTCAGCATTTCTGACATTATCTACCGGCTTATATTTCGCATCTGCAATAATAAGCTCTGACGATCTTATACCAATAAAATCAGGATAAATTTCTCCTTTACTCTTATCGAATAAGTATTGAGTTCCAGTCTTTCTTTTATTCATAGGGTGATGGAAATAATCCCTTACCAGTAAATTAATATACTCTTCCCATAACCATGCACCATCAAACAAAATACCATAGATTTTCCTATTTCCAATCCCAACCTGCACCTTTTCGTTCTGTAAAATTAAAATACACAACCGTTGAAGAGCTCGATATTCATGATAATAGGCATGATGAACAGTATTCTTTTTGTTTTCAGTCAATACTTTACTCAGATTTCTTGGTTCATAACCCGGTGTTACTGCAATAACCTGTTGAACCTCATCCTTTACCTTCACCAGAAGCTTTTTTCCAAACGATTTTCTCTTAATATACTCTACAGTATGCCGTATTAACTGCATTAAATAATTATCATATGCATATTCTCTTTGGCTATAAGCAATGTTACCGACAAAGGGAATATTCTTTCGGATATGACGGTCTATATCTATTCTCCCTCTTACATTCCCATCATTATACTCATTCCGTACATAAGTCTTAAAAATCCCCTTTCGCGTAGCGATGGATAAATAATACGGAAACAGAAATATTAGTAAAGAGATTATTTTGTTTGTTCGTGATGAATTTATATCAAGATTGACTATATTAGGCATATCCAGAACACGTTCTAATAAATACCATAATAAAAAGTCATTATCACCTGTACTGAAACGCGATGCAATAACAAGCCGTTCTTCTCCATATTCCAAAAATCCCATTATATTTCCGGAACGGTATGTATCGTTTACACTTTGAAGAACCATCTGATCCTGCGATATATCCTCAGATTGACGTACCATCTCAGGAAATACAAAAACACCTTCTTTTTCAAGTTCCCCCAGTGTTTTGTCAGAAATAATTTTCACCAGCTCCGGAATATCATGAAATTCCTCTTTTTTTCTTTGCCCATTATCCTTAATCCTGTACAGCTTCATTTTCATCACCTGTGCTCAGACTAGGATAACCATATGCTTCAGAAAACTTCCTCATGAGCTCGTCCTCATTAGATAAGCCACGTACATATTCTTGTAACAAAGGTCTCAGATAATCTGTCCAAAGAACATCAAATCCAACTGTTTTTAGTTTTAAGAAATAGGCCGCGCCAATCTGATAATTCTCATTAAGCTCATCAGCCTTAAGGATTTCTTCATTGAGTTTATTCAATCTTTTAATAACGTCTTCCTTAAGCTCTTCATTTTCAAGAGACTGTAAGATATCATTTTGTGTTTCTTCCGCTTTTATCTCAATAAATCTAAAACGACGACGCATAGCAAAATCGAAGCTATCTACAGATCTATCTATATCATTCATTGTACCGATAATATAAACATTCTCCGGTATATAAAAGCGCTCATTTGGATCTATATGCATATTTGCATACTGCGTTGAAACTTCACCGTCCTTTCCACGATATCCAGGATCAATAGAAAAGAATAATTCACCAAAAATTTTTGAAATCTCGCCTCGGTTTATCTCATCGATTATGAAAACATATTCTTTTAAGTCTTCAGTAACTATCTGTATCTGCGGTTCACTCTCTCCCTTCTTTATTTCTTTATATAAAGCAAAATCATAGGAATATGCCTGAGTAGCGAATTGCTTTCCAAAGAAATCTGTAATATCGCTGACCTTTTCAAAGTTTATCTCTGATTCAAGCATTCTCCGAAGCTCATCAATATTCAATGTGAGTTTATTAATCGTTTTATTTCCGGGAATCGATAGATAAATATGTTTATCATTAGCATCTATAACAGTAAACTTATTTCCGGTAATAGTCTGAAACTCATTTTTATCAAATTCAATTTCAGAAAGAAATTTTGCCAACAGCTCCTTTGCAGAAAGCTCCTGCTCCCTGACTTCTTTTGATTTGTTATGATTCTCATAATTCTTTCTTGCCTTGTCCACAAACGATTTAAAAATACCATCCTGTAGTTCAAAACCAATGCTGCCATCTTCATTCATTTTGGGACGCAAACCTTCAACAAAATCCGAATAGTCATAACTCGGATGAAACTGAACAAATTCAACCTGTTCTTTCTGTTCCTGTGTCAGATCTGCATATCGCTTTGTAAAGCCATTACTGATAATATCCGCAGCTATTTCTTTTGCAAGATATGACTTGCCCGTTCCCGGAGCTCCTCTGAAAATTATGTTCTTTGCTGACAATAACTGTTTTGAATACTTATTTTTATATCTATCCATAGCCCTTACCTTCAAATATTCTCGCGAAAGATAAAATCCCACATCAACCGTAATGGTTTTCATTTCGGGGTCAGAGTAATAATCATCCGATAGTTCATCATTTAACATGTTTCTAATATCAGAATCAGCCTTTACTACTTCACAGATTTCATCATAGAAACGAAATCCGCCTATCATGCTGGCAGCAGTTCCATCTCTCTTCGGAACATAATCACCTGATAATTCCTTTGCCACAGCCTTGATTTCCTCGTATTTGTAGATATAGTATCTATCAGGATATCGGAGCCATAAGTATGTGCTGATGGCATTTGTGTTCTGATAGTGCTTCCACCAAGTTCCATCATCATACTTAACCCTCAGTTCTTCAGCCGTTCTCTGAAATGAATTTACCCTTGCTTCAAGATTCACATTTTCATCGAACAAATTTCTGAACATTGAACGAGTCGCTTCTTTATCAGCTTTGGCAAGATTGATTATCATAGTTCTCGGAAATGAATAACCGGACACAAGAAGAGTATCTGTATCATCGGTCGCCGTCTTAAACATCTCACCAAAATCTTCTGCATCTATATCCCAATGATTCTGAAATTGTTTTATTGCTTTCCATTTGAAATCTTCACCATTTTTCCAACGCTGTTGAAAGCAGTTTTTATAACTATGCAGAACCGCCTTTAGTTTTTCTTCGTTGATCACTTGTTCTCCTCCAAACCATTCTTATTTACTTATTCAACGCTAACCAGCGCTTTTGTAAAAATACCTCACCCAATTAATCTTTTATACAAAAAAGCGTACTATGCAGCCCCAATAACTATCATAGTACGCATATCTTTTCAGGTTAAGCTTATATAATACGAAATCGATTATTGTCTCGATTCTTTCCTGTGCTCATCCATCTTGACCAATCACGCTTTTATATTATATTCCTCAAAAAGCTGTTCAAGATATTTTGAATCACTGCATGCTTTTTGAATCTCATCCATACGTTTCTCTTTTGCTAGGATACCAAAAAGCTTTTGCATTTGCTCCGTACGGATGTCTATTCCTTGTTCTATTCCCTGTTTTTTTCCTTCTTCAAGAGCTTCTTCCTTGATGAGTTCCATGTGTCCGGCTTGATCATATTCAAATAAACTTACCATAGTGATCGCCTTTCTTTCCTTCAGGAAAAATTCACGGAGTATATCATGTTTGATACAGTAATCAATCGCATTTGCAACAGCATCTGCTGTGGACATAGTTGCTGAGTATTCACGAATCTTTGCCACATATACTGAGTATCCGTGCAATTTTTTGCAGCTCTCAACCAACTTTTGATTCTTTCCAAGATTAATGTTTACAACATGTACCTTGAGTTCTAAATCAGGCTCCACAGAACAACGGGCATACATATCAGAGAGCTTATATATACTCGTTTCCGGCAGTTCATCAACACCGTTATAAAAAACAACAAAGTGAGGTTCCGGTATGCTGTGAATCGTACTGCTGTAGAGATGCTTTTCATCAACAATCTGTGAGTACAGCTTACTCGAATAAAACAACGCACGCAGAGGCATATTCGGACACTTAGTTGATTGATGCTCGTAGATATTAAGTGTCGTGTCAATAATGAAAGACAGATCGTTTACCATTCCGAGGAATATCGCATTATCAAGCGTATTGATAATAAGTTCCTCAGGATCGCGGTAATCCGTTTCGTTAATGGCGTTATAAAGCTCTAACAACGCCTTTTTGTCATTAAAGAAGAGCTTAAACGTACTGTCCTTGTAGTTTCTGTTTACCCATGGCAGACGAAACCGCCTGAATAAATACTGAATGTCTGTCTTTTTCAAATAGAATCCTTTCCGCATTAATGCAGAAAGAACGCAAAATGACCCTTACTACATTAATACTATCACATTTAATAAAAGGGGAAAATGTGAAATGAACATTCACATAAGATATGTGACCCGCAGGTCAGCTTTATAAATTTACTATGACTTATGATAATAGTCAAGCAACAGAGAAATGATCTTACCGTGATAGAATTAGGGACGGGGTTACTTGGATCATTTTCAAAATGTCCCATTAACCCCGTCCCTTTTTCTGCATTTTTATTTGTATTCTACTCTTTGCAGATAGCCTGCATTAATATAGTTTCCAACTGAATCCGGAAGCTGTACCTGTACCGCTCCTCCCGGCTGGTCAAACCATGGTGCAACCGCTCCAACTTTCGCCGTAAAAGGCTTTGTAACAACGAATACGCTATATGGCTTATATTCCGTATCCGGTGCAGCAGAATACATCTCATAAGAGTCTCCGTATAATGCCGTATAGGTGCCGTAGTCACTTCCATACCGATCAAGTTTCATGCCGGGAACCAAAGTAAATTCAAACGGTTCTCCCCAATATCCATCATCCGGCGGCCATATGACATTTCCTGTTGCCTGATCATAATAATTCGGGTTATTGTAGATTTCCTTATGAAGATAATAAATCTCTTCAATAGGTGCATTGTCTCCCCAATTTTCAAGTTTTTCCTCATCATCCTCAGGCCGGCTTACCTTACCAAAAGCAAGATAAATATTATAATTGTCATCATAAAGGCCAAGGCAGGCATCCATGCCTGAGTTTATTGAGAATGCCTTACTTATGACAGTATCCCATGAGCCATATTTCTTATAAAGAAACTCCGGCGTAGGACCGTTTTCATCTCCATAAGTATTCAGATTACTTTGTTTAACCTTTGCCAAAGCCACCGGATCATTTTCATTTGCCTGAAGTCTCAGCATATTTCTTGCCGTACTTACAGTCCGTGCTATTGCCTCAGTTGATGCACCGCCTCTCTTAAGACTGAACATTATATGATAAAGATATTCGTCCTGTTTTAGATATTCGATTCTTTCTTTCCTAGCCTTATTCACCACAACAGGATCCGTCCAGTCATAGGATGCGTACACTCCCAGACGAGTCGATACCGGATTAGGAGAAAATCCGTATATAGCATTTGGATTTTCAATAATATCCGCCATTGCTGCAGGATCAAGTCTCGGATCATGCACATAGGAAAAACCACTGATTCCGGCAGCTATATAACGTTCCTCACTATTGCCCGCGTATGCTGATGTCTGCATCCAAGCTGATGTAATAAGGACAGTTGCTGCTATCACCGCAATTATCCGCCTGATTTTTCGTATCATAGAATCAATCTCCTTTCGTTTTTACTCACCTGTTTATTTATATCGGCGGCAACTCCGAAAAATCCATTACACTGGCAAAAGCAGCATTTTCCTTAGTTCGTAATTTGTGATCAGCAAACTCATTTTCGTCTCCGAACTTTCAATCACCCTCGATTCATTACTGCATCCCACTCAAGGACGTCAATCCGTCACCCGTACTTTTACCGTAAATTTCTTATTGTATCCATCGGGGACAATATAGGTAACTTTGTATATTCCCTTCTTTTTGGGTCTAAATGCTGTTACACTTCCAAAGCAATTTTTAACTGCATCATAATTCTTTGGTTTATTGACCCTTATTGCATAAGCCCCCTTCCTTATATTCCCAATCAGATCACTCGGTCTGTTGTCAGATTTATAAATTGCCGCCGTTTCAGGAATTGCCCAACGGCTATACAAGTAATTATTTCCCGATACCTTTCTTCTCTTAAACATGTATGAGACAGCATTTTCGCTTGTTGCACCTATAAGTTTCTGGATATTATCTATATCTATCCATTCCCCAACTTTATAGTCACGTGCCGCATTTTCCCTGGTTCTTAATTTGTGATTAACGAAACGACCAAAATATTTTGTCGGGCGCGTTATCAAGATTTCTGACATAGATGTCATACCATCATATCTCGCAAAAACAACAACCCTATTATATCGTTGGCTTTCATCTTTACATTCTACTACTCCATCATTAACCGGAATGCATTCCGGACTCTTTACCAAATCTTTTTCACTTGGTATGTATAGATACGACCTCCACCAAATATCTTCTTTTTTTAATCCCTTTATCTTTTTTCCATTTACATCAACCAATGAGTATTTCAGTTTTCCACTATCAACTAGATACGCAAAGTCATCCTCTGAAACCGATCCCCAGGTTGATTTTAACCTGTATTTATTATTTGAAATAGTACTATCGACAAGGGCCATAAATTCCAATGCATCATCCCAACTTACCCTTTTTATCTCCGCATCATTCTGTATCTGAGCCTTTAGTTTATTGATTTCTTCGTTTCCGGTAATATCCTTCACAACATACCGTTCACCTTCTACACCCTCACCGGAAATAGGCAGATCCTCGACCATATCAAGACTATCAGCATCCTCAATATCTTCTTTCACCTCTGCTGCCGATACCGGCGCTACGGTATTTAATACCAGTGCAGCGCAAAGCAAAGCCACTATTCTTTTACGAAACCGCATTTTATTACTCCTTTTTCAAACCCTAAATCGACTTTTAACCGAATCACCAGTACACCAATGCCCATAAAATTTTACAACTATTGTCAGCATAATCTTTTAAGCTCTTCTTAAGATTTAGCAAATTTTTGCACATCTTTCCATTTTAAGATCTATTTAAACTTGAAAAATCCGAGATTTCTCCCGGATTTTTTCAATACTTTCAGTCAATATCGTGTACAAATAATTGAAGTCTCGATAATCTATGCCAATTTATGATTGACCGTCATCCTCTTCAATCCTATTGCCATATCTCGATCAACCTTTCCTTCTACGATCTTTGCACCGATCTGCTGATCTCCGCCAAGCGGACCTGAATTATATCCGCGAACAGGCAGATCCGTCGCATCTGTGATCATACGTGCCGTTGTTCCTGTACCGCACAGCAGATGCTTTTATAATAGCTCTACATTGTCCTTGCACCACTGTATAAGTTCAGCGAATCCATTCGATACAAAAGAATCATTACGAGAAACACGTTTTAATAATAATTCAAAAAATTTCATTTTCATCTAAAACCTTGTAATAATATGCTCTACTGCATACAGATACGATTCTCCAAACGAATTCAGATGATTTAGAAGATGATACAAGTTATATATGTCGCGTCTGTCTTCGTATCCCTGCTGCAAAAGACCGCTTTCACGATATGCAAAATAAAAGGCTTCAGAAAATCCACCGAACAGCTCTGTCATTGCAATGTCAGCTTCTGCATTGCCTATGTATGCCGCTGGATCGATAAGCCAACTCTTTCCATCCGGACCAACAACAAAGTTCCCGCTCCACAGATCACCATGAAGGAGGGACGGCTGATCCGGTTCAATCAGATATTCATCAAGATGTTCCATTAAGCGCTCTATTCTCGCGATATCTTTAGCCGGAAGCATCCTCTTAGCCCTGTTTAACTGGGGCAAAATACGGCAATCTCTAAAAAAGCCGATCCATGAATCGTTCCATGTATTCTTCTGAAATCCGGCTCCAATATAGTTATCATCGGTAAAACCATATTTCTTTTCGGGATAAAGAAAAGCCACAGAAGATTTATGAACCGCCGCAAGAGAATGACCAAAATCCTCCCAAAAGGATTTTTTCATACGCCCCGCCTCCAGGCAATCCATAAGAAGAAATGATTTCTTTTCATATGTTCCATAGGCGTGCACGGATGGAACACCAATCTTTCCCGACTGTGACAATGCCTCTAAACCGGATGCTTCTGCCTTAAAGAATCCTGCGTTATCCTTCGTATTCTCTTTCAGAAAGGCCTTTTGTCCATTCGAAAGAATAAGAAAATAAGCCTCGTTAATATCTCCGCCGGTCACAGGTCTTTTCTCTAAAATTGTTATTTCCGATCCATATACCCTTTGAACTGCATCATTAAGTGATCCTGCATCAGAAATTACTTCCATTCCATCCCCAATCATGCGATGCCGCATACCTGATATACATGTGATCCGGTGAAATACCCAAAACCTCTCCATATATCTTTGTGAGTTCTACAGTCATCTTATCAAATGCACCCCTATTTGCATCTCCATAAAGGTTCACACCGATAAATGCTGTCGGTTCCTGTCCTTCACCTCTAAAATACATTTCCTGATCATCGGCAAGATCGATCATAAGCCAGTTCTCACTTTTTCCGGGAATAAGTGAAATAGCCTTTCCCAGTCTTTCTTTCAACTCTTTTCTCTGCTCAGGTGTTGTCTTAACGCTGACTCTTGAATCAATAAACGGCATGGTAGTCCTCCCATAAAAATATCCAATTTTTTGTACAGCTATAATTATACGTCACTCACAGGAACTACGCCAATGTATGATTTTCCATAAGTATCATGACTATCACATCATTCATAATACTCAGCATACGGAGCAAACTCCTTTTCCGCAGAAGTCAATCGCCGTCGAATCGACTGGTCATTTTTCAGATATTCTCTGTATTCCGCAATTTTTTCACAATATCCATCTGCTTCCGTCTTTATAATCCCCTTCTCGGCTGCAGCGATAGTTCCGAAGTTCTTTTCTCCGGCATCCGGAAAATAAACAGTAATGTTACTTCCATTATTCTTTCTAACTGTTTCTTTAGTCGTTCATTTTCAGATACCACATCATTCAGCTAAAGAAACTCCATTAAATATCTCACCCTTTATAGTCCTCAGACACGTCTAAAAATGACCTCTTTCCCTGAATATAATCGTCATATGCTGTCTCTGCGTCCATACCGTGAAAAACCTTGCATAAACCGCACATATCACAATCCGCGATGCAGGGAAACCGCTCTTTCACATATTTTCTGCGTTCTTCAGTTGTTGAGTCTGTGATTTCCGGTGGATTACCCATTCTGACTACCTCAATGAATCTGCCTGTCCTGTCGATATTTGCCCATATATTCCATATTTATCTCACTAATTTCCTTTTTCCCATCTATATAGTCCTGATAAATATCCCATGGATTTCCGCCGCCAAGCCAGCATGATGAACAGTTTTCACAACCACCGCCGCAATCCAGTGACGACTTTATGATCTGCTCACGTTCCTCTTTTGTCGTATCTTTTATCAAAATCGACTTCATAGACACCTCCACGGCAGCAACATCATTACTGCATCCCTCAAGCACGCATGTCAAAAGTATAAATACTATAATATACTTTTTCATTGACGTTAGCTCAATTCTCCCATGGCAAAATTAAATGTCACGCCGAAACCGGATCGTATGATAAGTGGGGAGGAACTGAAATTACAAGAGATGCCGTAAAATCAGGCGTTAAATAAAATATGAAAAAGCAGCTACGCATACACGTAACTGCCTGAGATCAAAAATACAGATGCATACGCGCCCTTATTTACAAAAGTGTTTCTGCTCTATGCTCTATGCTTTTCTTGAAATTTATGACATCGTGGTCATATTCTTCATCCATAAGTGTTGAATGGATGAGGAAATCTGCTGTTGCCTTATTGTTTGCAAAAGGAATGTCATAAACCTGCGCAATTCTCATAAGTGCTTTTACATCAGGATCATGCGGTGCCGCAGTTAAGGGGTCAGAAAAGAATATAACGAAATCAACTTTTCCTTCTACGATCTTTGCACCGATCTGCTGATCACCGCCGAGCGGACCTGAATTATATCCGCGAACAGGAAGCTCCGTCGCGTCTGTGATCATACGTGCAGTTGTTCCTGTACCGCACAGCATATGCTTTTTTAATACTTCAACATTGTCCTTGCACCACTGTATAAGCTCAGCTTTTTTACCATCATGCGCTATGAGCGCGATGCTTTTCTGCTTTTTAATAGTGAGAGTGATTGTTTCTGACATAAATTTTCCTCCGTGAAATTAAAAATCTATCCAATTTAAGGCTGCATTGCAGCAAACCTGCTTCCTTGCCCCGTCATATATTATCCTGCATATTCCGCAGCAGCAAATATGTATCCTGATAATTATTCTCTCTCCCTTTTTGGAGAAGGAAATTGATATCTACCCTGACTTCTCTCCTCTCAAGGAGATTCACAATCCAGGGAGCATACCGGGTGCCGCTGCCTTCCTGTACTTCTTCCAAAAATTCCTCCAGCGTCTTTCCACGGCTGTAACTCCGTCCCACCGTATCCGTGGCAGCGTCCAGACAATCGCAGCACATGACCAGATCGATCAGTGTCTTTAATGGACTCTTTGAGGTATCAAATTCTTCCGGGTAGCCCCCTGAATTATCGTACCACTTATGATGACCCAGAGCTACGTCATCCAGCATTTTCTCGCTGAAAGAGTTCATGGCGTCAGTCTCTTCTTCCGTCAGTACACCATCCGCTTTTAACAAAGGAAACAGCTCTTTTTCAAAAAACTCTCTGGTCATTTCCGCCAGCTATCCATATCCTGCTCCTTTAAGCTTTTCCTGCAGAACAAATATCACTAGGCTCGATAAGACCTCGCCAAGTGAATTTGCATGGCACGCACTAAGCTCGAAAAACCCTCGCTAAGTGCTCCGCACAATTATATAAATAGAGAGCCCTTGTCCCGGGGCTCTCTATCTGTATGCTGCTATTATAATAATATGCTTATTTTATAAACATTGCATCGCCAAAACTAAAGAATCTATATCTCTCTTTTACAGCTTCTTCATATGCTGCCATAACTTTATCACGTCCCGCGAGGGCAGATACCAGCATTATAAGGGTTGATTCCGGCAGATGGAAGTTTGTAATGAGTCCGTCGAGGACCTTGAACTTATAGCCGGGATAGATAAAGATACTTGTATTGCTTCCGCTGGTTGGCTGGACGATTCCATTCTCATCTGCTGCTGATTCGATGGTTCGGCAGCTTGTTGTACCAACGCAGATAACACGTCCCGAACCGGACTTCTTTACCTCATTTATAGTATCCGCTGCCGATTTGGTCACCATGTAATATTCGGTATGCATGTGGTGATTCAGCACATTTTCTTCCTTAACAGGACGGAAGGTACCAAGTCCTACATGAAGCGTCACATAAACGATCTTAACTCCCATCTCCTCGATCTCAGACAGGAGCTCCTTTGTGAAATGAAGACCTGCCGTGGGAGCAGCCGCAGATCCGTCAAACTTCGCATAAACAGTATTATAACGGTCACGTTCCTTAAGCTTATGTGTTATATAAGGAGGAAGTGGCATCTCACCAAGCTTATCGAGAATCTCTTCAAAGATGCCTTCATACTCAAAATGAACCAGACGGTCGCCTTCATCAACTATATCTATGATCTCAGCCTTTAAAAGACCGTCGCCGAATACGACCCTTGCTCCCTTTCTAAGTTTCTTTCCGGGGCGCACGATCGTTTCCCATACATCGTTCTCCATACGCTTCAGGAGAAGGATCTCAACCGCCGCACCTGTGTCTTCCTTTACGCCAAGGAGACGAGCAGGGATAACACGTGTGTTATTGAGCACAAGGCAGTCCCCGCGCCTTAAATAACTCTTGATATCATGAAATATCTTGTGTTCTCTTTCACCTGTTTCCTTGTCAAGGACCAGCAATCTTGACTGGTCTCTGTTTTCCAACGGATCCTGAGCGATAAGTTCCTCCGGCAGATCGTACCAGAAATCTTTTTTTAGCAGTTCTTCACTCATTATAAAACTCCAAATTCTAATATATAAAGTAACTTCAATTACCCTTGAGTAATAAAATAATCACTCAAAGCTTTTTAACTATACACAAAGAAACCCGACCTTAGTCGGGCTTCTCTATTCTAGAAATATGCGTCTGATTTGTCAACTGTACCGAAAGCTTTTACCAGTTATATAAACCACCCTTTTACCGTGGATATTTCATTTATATACCCCTCATCGTCATTTGGTGTTTCCAAAATAAACGGCAGCTTGCTGAATACCGGATGCATAGCGATCCTTTTCATCGCTTCCATACCGATCATGCCCTGTCCGAGCTTCTCATGACGATCTTTATGGGAACCACATTCATTTTTACTATCATTGAAATGAACGGCTTTTAATCTGTCCAATCCTATAACTTCATCAAACCTGTTCAATACTCCATCCAGATCATTTACAATATCATATCCTGCATCCCAAACATGGCACGTATCAAAGCACACACCGATCTTTTCACTGTGCTCTACCCTATCGATTATTTCCCGCAGTTCCTCAAAACTCCTTCCCATCTCAGAACCTTTTCCTGCCATAGTTTCGAGAAGTACTGTCGTACGCATTTCAGGACCGAGTCCCTTATTTATACCCTCTGCGATCTGCTCAATCCCTTTCTCGACACCCTGTCCTGTATGTGCTCCCGGATGAAAGTTGTAGTATTGATCCGGAACCATCTCCATGCGCCGAAGGTCGTTTTGAAACATATCTACGCCATTGGCTCTTGTTGACAGATTTGCAGAGCAAAGATTCATCGTATAGCTGCCATGAGCGACCAACTTTCCAAACTTCTCTTTTTTCAATAACTCCCGGAGCGCTTCCGCATCCTCCGGTACTATATCTTTTGCCTTTCCTCCTCTGGGATTTCTGGTAAACCATGAAAAAGTATTACCGCCAAAATCTTTCATCTGCTTTCCCATAGCTTCATATCCATTAACTACCGACAAGTGACAACCTATAAAAACCATTCTTTACACTCTTTTCCAATTTCTCTCAAATTCAATTACGGCAGAGTAATGGACGGAAGCTTTCGGTCTTCAAGTTCTCCGACCGTATATGCAATTCCTTCTTCCTCTAGTACCTGCAGAAATTCCTTTAAATATTTGCCATCTTTACGAACGGTCTGGAAGTTTATAAAGAAATACTCTGCGTTGGCATTTACCTCGACTAAGAGATGTCCTGCCGTCAGAGAATATATTCCATCAATAAATGGCTCCAGTCCGCCCCACTCGACCTTACCCACATAGCTGATATGATAAGACGACGGCAGACCATGCGTGGTCAGACTGTTGTCGACAGCATAATCAACTTTGCTTTCAAGATCAGGCTGAGCATCGATCTGTTTTCGGTAATCATCTACCTTTCTGCAATATTCACAGCTTATTTCCGGCTGCATCTGGATGTACATACGGCTTCTCGTAACGGTTGAAATTTTCTCAATGGGCCAGTCACTCATTCCGACATCATACTGTACGTACATCTGTCTGACCATATCTCTGTAGGTATCAGGACATCCAACATCCGCCCTATAATTATTGGCGATCCCAACCGTGAACTTCTTCTCCTCCGGCAATGCCTTCACACACATCTTAAACAAAGCCGCCGCTAAAATAGAATTAGGACTTCCGTCATTATCATGAGCATATTTCATCAGAGGTTCCTTTGGGATACGAATGGGATAATAACCGTCCATTCCTTCAGGATCTTTCATCCGTTCCATGTAGTCCATCTGCGGAATAAAAGAATCCATAGTAAAATTCATTTTCCCAAGAGCTTCATCTTTCGGCAGAGATGCAGCGTTCGGCTCAGACTGTTCCTCTTCCGTTATCGGTGTATCACTTGTCATGATACCTGTCTTATCCACGTCTCTGCCTAAATCCGTAAAATACTGCCATAATGTAGTCTTGATCCACCGCATAGATCCACAGCCGCCGCAGAAATTATGCGCAAACGAGAAAAAGATATTGTTCTGCTCATAGCTTATGGCAAAAAGAAGACCATTGGTCTCATCTGTTCCGAGACATACACTCTTGTCCCCTTCAATCACAGCAATCGGTTTATCACAGGGTTCAAAAATATAAGCTCCTTCATCATTTACAGACACCGTCCGGTTATAGTAATGAAAACGCCGGAATGCTTTCGCAGCCGCTCCGGAAAGAACAGCACCATTTAACTGTTCCTTTAGAACCACCCTTATTTTTACCGAATACACATTGCGCTTCCTGATCTCGTAAAGAGTATAAGAATCAAAGTCATATTTTGGCATTTTTACTTCCTTCTCACTCAAAAAGAATTGAGTTTACGCGTTGCTAAGTCTCAACCAGTGCTCCACTGCCTTATATATCGGAACAGATAACTCTATAAAATATAGAAACTTAGCAACCCACTACAATTTCGGGAGTAAAATCAATCATTCCAGTTATTCAAAAATCTGTCCCGGAAGTTTCTGTTTCTCTTTTGGCGGAAAGTTCCTATCAAATGCCTCGACATCACTATCGTCCACATAGTAGCCTTTAGGCGTCTGATATACTCCGGTGATGCCGTCAAGGTAACCCTTCTTTAATTCTTTACAAAGAAAAAATGAAGCGTCCGCATCTTCCGGAAGATCATGATATCTGATGCCGAATTTACCGGCATAGTCAAACCCGCTCTTTCCGTAAAAGTCGATATTTCCTTCAAAAAGAACAGCGCCGAATCCCATTTCAGAAGCCTTTTCCAATGAATAATCCAGTATGGCTTTGCCGTAACCCTTGCGTTTAAGCTCGGGGGTGATCCCTATCGGTCCCATTGTGAGTACCGGGATTTCTCTCCCGTCATCAGACTCAATAACAGTCTTCATAAACATATTCTGACCAATGAACTTCCCATCTTTCTCCATGACAAAATCAAGTTCTTTGATAAATGCCGGATCATTTCTCAAAGTATGAAGTACATAGTGTTCACTGCATCCCGGACGGTAAACATTCCAAAATGATTCTCTGACGAGATTTTCAACTGCTCTGTAGTCTTTTTCCTCTTCTAACCGAATTGTATAACCCTGTGTTCCCATATTTTCACCCCTTAAGTTATGAACCTTTTTTTGCTGTCCGGTTTCTACTCCATCTTTTTTCAAATTCTTTTGTGATAGCTCTGAGATCATCTTTTATTCTGTCCCTCTCTCCATTTGCATCAAAGAGCTGGATTGATAACTGCAGCGGAGCAAACAGCTGTATTGCGAGATTTCTCGCGCCAAATTTTTCTGCTTCTTTACTTAGCTGACCGTTTTTGATCATCTCGTGAAACAGATCTTCCGTATATTTCACCGGCCCGGATGCAAGTACATCCTGATAGAGCTTTGTCATCTCATCATTCTTGAACTGTTCCAGTGTTATCATCTTTCGAAAAGCTGATGCAAATTCGTCTTCAGTCCAGTACACATACTGGTTATTTACAAATTCGCATAGATCTGAAAGAGAAGTCTGCTCGTAACTTTCTGCATCTTCTTCGTATTCTTTTACCGGCACACTGTTGTCACTCGCCTGCTTTTCATCCTGCTCAAACATCTTTTTTATAATGCTGTCAAAAATTTCCTGCTTGCTTTTATAGTGGCGATAAAGTGCTCCCTTTGTTATTCCCAGTTCGCTCGCGATCATACTGGTGGAAACTGCTTCAAAGCCCCGCTCCGCAAACAGTCTTAACGCAATCAGCAGTATTTCTTCTTTATTTGTTTTCATCCAATACCTTTCTTTAAATTATAAAATCTCTTGAACAAAAGATTCTTCCTATCCGCGCGCATCGCATTTAATGCACACAGTGGATTTTTCTTATAGGAATTCCAACGTAATTTCCTACAAGGGAAAAATAAACGACCGTTTACCCAAAATTGTAAACGGTCGTTTATTTTTGTCAAGTATTTTTTCTCAGCTATTCCAGATAGTCCTCATACTGTTTTAACGATCTTGCTGCATTTTCAAGATTATGTCTAACACTTGTATGCCTCTTTAAAACATCCTGATATTTTGCGACATAGCCATCATAATCCTTCATATCGACTTTCAACAAACCATTCGCTATTCCGATTGGTAGACTAATCTGAGCCTTCTTCTGCTTAAAATCAGCCACAATGTATTTCTCATCTATCGATTCAATGATACCCTCTCCATATTTTATGTGATGAATCTTGTCTCCAACCGATATTATATTGGTAAAGCACATTAACGCTTCTTCCAATAAATCTTTCTCTGCTTTTGCTTTTTCATGTATCGCTTTCAAATGCTGTGCCTTTTCTTTATTTTCAAGGTATAGCTGCTTTTCTTTTGCATTTCGTTTAGTGTATGATACTCCATCGAAAATATCATATACACTGCAGCAATATATGATATCAAACGCTAAAATGTGCTTTTCTGTGTCCAAATGCAGTTGTCCGCCTGGAAGCTTGAGTCTGCCATCAAACCGACTAGCGTCGGTATCCAGTAGTTCCTTATTCTTTTTTATCTCGGAAACGAGTTCATCACACATCCTATGATAAATATCAAGATCAATAATATCCCCGCTGCCCCAGTCATCATAAAACTCCACACAATCGGCAAATCTCCTCGACTGTGTAGCCTTGTACATATAATGATTATCAGGGTCATTTAAGAAAAGAAGTGCTGACACCGAATGTGAATTTTGCTTGTACAAAAAACTGTCAGGATAATACTTATCCAGCAGTTCATTATACTTCTCAAAGAAATTCGAAATCTTCTGCATTCGGATTTTCAGATCACCACCATCACCCGCATATAGATCAATAAGGATCCTACGTACACTTTCAGGCTCGCTTTTCGCCAAATCAACTAACCCACTGAAAGGTTGAGTATAACTGTCGATTATGTTGTACGTAGCCTTTTTGACTTCATACAAAGCCTTCGCAAATTCATTACTATCAGATTCAAGGGCTTTTTTCATCAAATCAGGAAACTCATGACAAACCTGCCATTTATAGTATTCCTCATGTGCCGAATCATTTATGTAATCAAAACGTTCTATATAACGAGTAAATATCTGATGCAATATGTCCTTATTCATGGTGTTGTACTCCTCATTTATTTTTGCCAACATAAATCCATTTCAACTCTAAAATAAATATTATTCCAAAAATAAAATCCGTAAGAATTGATCCCTGAATCTTCTTTAAACTTAAAAGTGAAATAATAAATCCAAATATATTGATAAAAATCGTCACTTTCCGTAGCACAATACATCGATGTGAATTCAGATATGTTACCGATGCAAATATGCAGATTAATGCCATCAATGTCTGCAATGTATTTCCTAATATTTTTTCATTAGATGAAATAATGGCAGCAAGCAAAATAAAACCGAAACCTAATTGAAAAAACGAGCCGACAGACAAAATCTTCTCTATTCTCTTCTTTTCATCTACTTTTTTATCTTGTTTCTTCGTAACACTATTATCTACTATCGGCTTCTTTCTTACCCCTTCTCTTACTTTACTCCCACAAGCATTACAATAACCTTCTTCATCAATATCAAATGCTGTTCCACAATACTGACAAGTATTAAGACGCTTATTTTTCTCTGCAGCATATGCTTCTTCAAAAGCCTTTCTCACCCGCTCATTTTCTTCTTTTTCCTCTCTATACGCCCTGAATCGTCCTTTTTCAAATTCATATCCCGCCTGTTCAGCATTTTCAAATTTCACATGCGTAAAACCATCATCTATAACAAAACGATTTCCGCAATATGGACAATCTGCTGATGTTGATTTCTCGTCTATTTCTAATCCCGCTCCGCATTTAGGACAAGTAAAGTCAATTATCCTCATCATTAACTCCCATCTATCAAAGATATTTATCCTTTAAAGATCACATATGCATTCGTCAGAATATTTAGTTCTTCGCTAAACTGTCTCATAACATCTTCCGGTCCAACTATTTTAATATTTGCTCCAAGAGAAAAGATCCATCCATAGAACTGATTACTCAAAGCTACATCTACAGTCGTCTCCGACCAACCTTCTATATCAGTCTCATGAATCGGAATTTCCTTACCAAATCGATCAATCATCACACCAACTAAGTCATTCTTAAATCGAAGCCTGACCTTTACAGCTTCTCCACCATACATTCTGAATGTCTTGCTTGTATAACCCGCTATATCGAGTTTTCCAAAAGCTTCTTTCCCTTCGCGCTTCACATCCAAAACCTCGACACTTCGGATCTTATCTACTCTGTAGTGCTTGATTTTTCCGGCTTCTGAATCATATGCGATCAGATAGTAATTTTCATTGTCCCACAGCAAAGTCCACGGGCTAACCTCGTAAAACTTATCTCTCTTCCTTTCCAGCTTTTTACTAAGGTTCCACCTCATATACTCAAAACGGATTTTCTTATTGTTAGCGATTGCATGATGTATCTCATCCACAACATAATAGATGCTCTCATTCATAGACTTAACGCGTCCCTGAACAACTACCTGCCGCCTTAACTGCATTGCCTCATAATTGCTTGCAAATCCGGTCAATTTTCGGATCAGATCCTTCGATTTCTTCTCAGTGATAAATTTTGATGACTGCACAGCATCAACGAGCAATTTCAACTCTGCGATTTCAAAAAGTTTCTTACCTACGTGATAATAGTAATTCCGTCCTTCTTTCTCACCGATCACCTCTATGCCAAGAACACTCAGAGTCTCCAGATCATCGTACAGACTCTTTCTATCAGCAGTAACACCGTATTCTCCAAGAGCCTGCTGTATTTCTGGCATAGTAATAGCATGTTCATCATCCGTCTTTTCAACCATGATTTTACTTAGATAATATAATTTAAGCTTTTGTTTCGTTCCCTTCGGCATATAAAAAACTCCCCCTGTTCAAATTCCGACTAACATTTCTCCTCTGAATATATCGGAATCCAAACAAGGGAAGTTTATGGGACGCATATTTATTTCCATTCCGGCTTCAATTCACACAATATTCCCTTTGGTGTCACCAAAACGATTTTCCCCTTTGCCTTTTTCTTTATCAGATCATACAGTCTTCCTGCGCTTCTGCTCTCGCCGATAACGGTATACGGACTATTAGCCACATATCCGATTTTTCCCAATCCCTTAATCTCAACGCGGATAGCTTCTTTGTCATACTCATTATCCGGTTCCTTAACGAGTTTCACATTCATCCCATTTTTCAGAAAATCACTGCCGTAATAATGATTTGTTCCAGTGAGTGTAAAAAATATATCCTTCATAAGAGGCTCCTTTCATGCAAAAACTAACCACTAGGTAACCTTTAGAATAACTTTATTACTCAGGGTGTCCTATAAAAACACCTTAATCATTGATTCCCACTACCTATAAAAAAAGGATGTGAAATTACTCACATCCTCGAAAAAACTTTCAAAATATTAATTTCATTCTCATATCCAGCTATAATCGCCGCCTGTGACAGCAAGGCTCAGAAGCTGATCGTATTTCTCAACGTCCTCGCCCTCGATCATTCTTATAAGTTTCGCATTTTCTATAACTTTTGGCATCTCATCATCCGGACCAATCTCCATATCCGGTTCTTCACCGCAATACGGACATACCAGCTGCGGGCCTATTCGCACATCAAGAAAACGACTGCCACAAGAACTACATTCATAATATCCGCATCTTTCTGTATCGTCTGGTACATAGTACATTATTTTTACCTCGTCTTTGTTTTTATCAAAAAATACGCTAGCTTTCGTAGTACAGCAGCATTGTAGCATATTTACCGTAAATCAGAATAGTCACCTATAACATTGACCCTTGAATACTGGTTCGGTATACTAACAGAATGTTCAGAGTTAGAATAAAAATAATCTTTTCGCTTATATATTTAATCGGACTGGCACTACTTTTGCCGTATTACTATGGATTATTCATGGTCTCTGATGAATATGACCATTTTATATTTCGTCGACCGATAACCGAACCTCTTCTTTTTGATGCGGTATATTGGGGAATGCTTGTAATTTTACTGTACCTCACTTATAGATTACTCTTTTACATATTTTTGCTTATATCCTAATTCGGATATATTACGTTTTATTGGCCTAAGCTCAGAAAACGTTCTCCATTCTGATACGCGTTTAACTATTTTTTGCTTAAAATCTTTTCGTTTCATACTTTTTTCACCATATAGTCCAATAACCATTCAAACATAACACCCTGTCCCCAAATAATAACTTTTTACGTGTCCTATAAAAACGCCTCAATCATCTATGCTTCCCCATAAAACATTCATTTTTGACTCATAAAAACGGACAGTCACACCGTAGTGAAACTGCCCATCAAAAAGCGCCTTCAATATGTTCTCAGTTTTGTCTTTCAGTCCAATCCATGCGTTTATTCTTCAATATTATCACCATTGTGTGATTTGTGATTATAAATGGACTGAATCTGAACATGTAGCGGAGCGATTCTGCTTAATTATCATCATCAAATATGTCCGTTTCATAAGCCAGTTTGCTTCTTTTTACATCCAAGACCTCAACATCTCCGCTAATAAGAGATACTTCCACACTGGCAAACACCTTCCATTCCGTATGCGCTGTACTAATTCCAACAGATTCTTCATCTTCTTCATCTATACCTACTAAGACATTCATAACTTCGTCTCCTTCATTTACCTCCGTATATGACAAAAGAGCTTTATCCTTGAAGATATTGCAATAATTAACCCCAAGTAATTCTATGCATTTGTCCCTGCCTAAAGCTCGGGCATTTAGTGGATTTATCATATTACCATTAATCGCTTGAAACTCATTTTATCAAACTCAGTTTCTGAAAGAAATTTAGATAACTGTGTATTAGCAGACAGTTCTTGTTTCCTATCTTCATTATAATTTTTAGATAGGCTCCTCATGAATTAAATTCTGCTAAAAAACGCATACTATGTATATATATCGAAAAAAGAGTGCCTTTCAGCTCTCTTTTTGCTTATCTTTTTCTGCCGCTTTGATTTCGTCTAATGTGTACCCCAATGCAATTATTGTTTCTTCATCAAAATTATTATTAAGCAATTTTGTTATGGCAGAATACCTCTCCTCTGCACGACCTTCTTGCTTTGCTTCTAACTTTATTTTCTCGACGATTTCACACATAACGTTCTGTCCCTCCTCAGTTTCTCGATACCTATGCTTTCCTGCAGAAGTTAGAGGAAACTTCTCGTTGTTGTATACGTTTTCACTGATAAACACTTCCATTAGCTCTGCAACATCCGTACCATCATTAACTGCAGCATTTACATATATCTCTTCGAATCCATTATCGACAACTCTTCCATTTTCCCTAATAACCCTATCTACATGATAAAGCGATAAACCATCTTTGAACATATCGAATCTTGAGATAAATATAACACAAACATCCGGAACTTTTTCAAATTTCGTGCCTGGTTCAGTAATATTTGCTGTTAATACAGCACCATTATATCTGACTCTTTTTTGATGGTTATCATCATTGGCTTTCTGCACTTCGATATCTATTTCGCGACCCTCGACTAAAACACAGTGTGCATCTAATATAACCGAGCGCCCTTGAAGATTTGATACCATCTTCTGCGGATTATGTGTTATAACAATCAGCTCCGGATCTCCCATGATAACTCATAGAATTTCCTGGCAAAAATCTTTATCTTCTGCCATTTTTCGGAACATTACATCATCAATCGGGACAAGTTTTTTTACCTCTTCCCTTATTTTTGCCTTATTACTCATCAATATCCTCATTAAATTGCTTATATTCTTATTAAAACAATAACATTTCCTGTGTCCTATAAAAACACCTCAATCATCCCATCACAAAACCCATGACCATATACTCATTTATATTTCCAAACGATTTATCCCAGATATTGACCTGCAATTTTTTGTTCGTTATACTAGCAGAATATTGCGGCTTCAAATCTCTGCTCTTGCCGTCAGATCTATATTTAATCACGCCCGGCTTGAGGGCTATCTTCAAGCAAATATTCCCAGAAAGCGGTGTAACTAATGACTCTTTGGATAATAGCTACCCTTGTAGCATTTTTTGTAAAGGGGCTCTGCGGCTTTGCTAACACTTTGGTTTTCACATCAGTTCTCGGATTCGGGATAGCTAACGTTAATATCTCACCGGTGGAACTTGTTCTTGGTTATCCCACAAACCTCATCATGACCTGGAAAAACAGGAAACAGCTAAAAGTCGGCGTATACCTGCCTTTAGCATTACTGGTCCTTGCCGGTAGTATTCCCGGAGCATTTTTGTTAAAAAACATCAATGTACAATATCTGAAAATCTTCTTTGGAATAGTCGTGATCCTGATCGGAATAGAAATGTTTCTAAGAGAATATCAAAAGACACAGCTGCGCGAATCTAAACCCCTTCTCGGAGTGATCGGCATTCTGTCCGGTTTGCTATGCGGACTTTTCGGAATAGGCGCTCTGCTCGCCGCATATGTCGGTAGAGTAACCGATACAAGCGACGAATTTAAGGCAAATATCAATGCTGTCTTTATTGTTGAAAACACCGTCCGACTCATTATATATACTGCGCTCGGTGTCATTACTTTCGAATCCGTAAAACAGGCTGTTTTACTCACTCCATTTATGCTTGCAGGATTATTCGCCGGAATGAAAAGTTCCGCAATTCTTGATGAAAAGTACGTTAAAAAGCTGGTGATCATCCTGCTCATCATTTCAGGTGCGGTATTAGCTGCAAAGAACATATTTTAGCCAATCTTTTTGTACATTTTTTTGTATTGACAATACTTTCAGCGTGCGTTATTGTATCACTGTACTAGTTAGCTAATACAATAGTACAACAAACTAATAGAAAGGAAAAACGTACTATGCCATGGAACCTTAATTCGGATAGCCCTATATTCATCCAGATTATTGATCATCTCCAAAATGATATTGTTTCAGGTTTTTACAAACCCGGGGATAAACTTCCAAGTGTTCGTGAGCTTGCTGCCGAAGCCGGCGTCAATCCCAACACAATGCAGAAGGCACTCAGTGAATTTGAACTGACAGGACTGGTTCACTCAGAAAGAACCAGCGGACGTTTTATTACGGAGGACCAAAAATTGATAGAAGAATTAAAGACATCACTTGTACAAACACAGATAAAAGAATTCTTTGAAAACATGAAGAAACTTGGCTTTACCGAAAATGAGATCCTGCAGCTTGTCATAGAACATACAAAAAAATGAACTGTTTGTCACTTTATATAAGTGTCCATACAGAACCCGTAGTTAATACGTGTTTATGATAAACCAAATTCATTTTATTAAGGAGCATAATACATGAGTAATCTGTTAGAAATACAGGGCTTATTTAAATCCTATGATAATATTCAGGCTCTGAACAACGTAAATCTGTCCATCAGTCCGGGACATATAACAGGTCTTCTCGGACCAAACGGAAGCGGTAAGACAACTCTCATAAAGATCATCTGTGGTCTGCTTCGTCCATCTTCAGGTACCGTACTTGTGGACGGCAATCCAATCGGACCCAAGTCAAAGGCGATCATTTCTTATCTTCCTGATAAAACCTACCTTAATAACAGCATGACTATTAAATCTGTTATTGAGATGTTTAAGGACTTTTACGAGGATTTTGATGATAACAGAGCATATGACATGCTTAATAGTCTAAACATCGATCCTAAACGCAAGCTCAAGACTCTTTCAAAAGGTAACAAGGAAAAAGTTCAGCTTATTCTCGTCATGAGCCGAAGAGCAAAGCTCTACATTCTGGACGAGCCCATTGCAGGTGTTGACCCTGCCGCCAGAGATTATATATTGCGGACTATCATCAGTAACTATGATCCGTCTGCTTCTATCCTCATATCTACACACCTTATCGCAGACATTGAGCCGGTGCTGGATGAAGTTATTTTCTTACAAAACGGATATATCAGGCTCTTTCAGCCTGTTGATGACATAAGGGAAAATAACGGCAAATCAGTCGATGAACTTTTCAGGGAGGTATACAGATGTTAGGCAAACTGATCAAGCATGAATTTAAAAATACATGGATGGCCATGGTTCTTATATATGCTATAACCATCTTCCTTGGGATTTCAGGTTCCATCTTTTTCGGAATCTTAAATTCATGCGATTTTTTAACAGAACCATGGCGTGAATTTTGGAATATGGCCGGTTTTTTAGGCGCTGTAGCAGCACTGTCAGCACTTAACATGATCGTCATTATTTTTCTTGTTGTACACTATTACAGAAACCTGTATTCCTCACAGGGATATCTCTCATTTACACTCCCTGCAACAGCAACAAAAGTGGTTTCTTCCCGAATAATTGTTTCCTGTATATGGATTCTGCTTTTTTATGTATCTGTTTTTATCAGCTTTACATCAGCTATGCTCCTTATGAGCCAATTTCCTGCGTTTTCAGATTTTTGCCGGGCTATGAGAGAGTTTTTTGACGAGTTAATAAAGAGTTCTTCCTCCGCCATTTTTATAAGAAACTTTACACTAGCCATTTTTGCAACCATGCTTTCAATTATCGCAAATCTTATGCAATATTTCTTTTGCATAAGCATTGGACAGCTATGGCACAAAAATAAAATTTTAGGTTCAGTTCTCTGTTATCTGGGAACAAGCATTGTTCTTGGTGTAGTTATCGGCTTCATAAATTTCGGAAGCCTATTACTGACCTCTTTTAACGGCACCGAGTCCCCCAATTTCTTTTTTTACTACATGTTAAAAAATGCCCTCTACTCTAGTGTGCTTATACTTATTTTCTACTTTACATCTGTATTTATTGCAAATAAGAAACTTAATCTTGACTGATGGTGACTAAAGATGGATGGAACCCCCACCCCCGTCCCTCATTCAGTTCAAAAGCAAAAAGAGCCCATAATGATATGTACCCTCACTGGTTTGAACAGTAAAGGGGGCACATATCATAGTAGGCTCTTTTCTTTATGTTACATTTGTAACATTTGGATTCACTTCAAGAACATAGCATCCCCGATGTTGCGGATTCTAAGTCAGATGTTACGCTTGTAACATTCAAGCAAACGGCAATTCTGCGACACTTTTACTCTCAGCAAACTCTACTTCTTCTCCGACCACATCTGTTGTATAAACCTTCTGGCCATCCCGGTTTGTATAACTTCCTGTCTGGATTCGACCGGATATAACAAGTTTTGTTCCCTTGTGAACATACTTCTCAATAAACTCCGCCTGTCTGCCAAAAGAGACCATGCTAATAAAATCTGCAGTCTGATCCGCCCCATCCTGTTTAAACCGTCGATCTACAGCAAGCGTGTATCTTGCGATTACTGTTGCGTTCTCGCCCTGCGAATGGCGAATATCAGGATCTCTTGTAAGACGGCCCATTAAAATTACTTTATTCATTAATTTTTTCCTCTCTTTCGTGATTTTCTTGGGTATTTAACTTTGAGTGTGGTTTTAGATAAACACACCACCTCTCTTCAGCATAGCGAAGTGATGTGGTTGGTCTAAAGTTAATAAAGGTTTTCAATGTTCTATTCTTTGAGAAGTTTTTGTATTTCAATCATACCCTCAGTAGGTGTAATAGCACATGGACTAAGGCAATCAGAAACAATAGTCTCAATCTTTTGAAGTTGCTCCATACTATGAATTGCAACTGCTAAAGCCTCACAGTTCATAGTATTGATAGAGATTCTACCATTGCAATTAATACATTTACTAATCTAAACATGACAATTCCGGATGATAGGGAGGTGATTGACGTGTGCAAGGCTGTAGAAGAATGGCGCCAGGAAGAGCGTGACGAAGGACGCGAAGAGGGACGCATGGAAGGTGAGGACAAATTAGCTCGACTCATCAACGCTCTTATAGAATCTGGTCGGAATAATGATATTGCAAAGGTTTCCACTGATAAAGAATATCGTGCTCACCTTTATGATGAGTTTAACATTACCTGAAAAAAGCCCGTTGCCTCCCCAAAGGAGACAACGGGTTTCGTTGCATATTCATTATATCTTATGATCTTAATTCGATTCCAATTCCATTGAACAAACATGGACGGTGTCATCTATCTACAATTTCCTGCAACGAACGATAGGCACGCATTTCCGGATGATCTTCATCCGTTACTCCGTCTTCCCTAAGTCGTCTTTCGGCATCCGCTGCCATATCTTTTTCAAGGCTTTCCAGTACTTCCTTGCAATTATCAGGTTCTTCCATGCCTATCTGCAGTATTTCCGAAACGAATCCAAGTGTCGCGGTGGTATAAAAATTCCCTTTATACTGATTCAGCGTCTCATCACCCTCAAGCAAGCGACTGTGGATCTTATTTGTCAGCATCACAACAACGAGATTTTTATCCGGGTCTATCACAGTAAGTGTCCCGGTAAAACCCTGATGTCCATATGTATCAGACGATGTAACCGTGCCGAAGTATTTGTCTCTGACATGGTCTCCCTCTCTCCACCAACCTAGTCCGTATGATGTAAAGGCCTCATTTTTCGGTGCAATGAACATATCTCTGACATCTTGAGAAAAAAACTTCTTATCTCCATAGCCGCCTGTCAACATGACCGACGCAAGCCTCGCAAGATCCGATGCATCAGAAAACAGTCCGGCATGACCGGATACTCCTGCCATACAGTAAAACGCATTTGGATCATGCACCTCACCCTGAATAGTCTCGGTACGTATACCCGAATAAACCACGTTTCCGTCTCTGCTGTTTCCCATGAGCTCCGTTGCTGCGCAATCATTTTTTGTAAACCCATGTTGAAGCGGATTATATGTAATATGCGTAAGTCCCATAGGGTCGTAAAATGTCTCTTTAAGATAATCGTCCATACGCTGCCCTGTGATCTTTTCTACACAGTAGCATAAGAGCATGTAGTCAATATCACTGTAAACGGTCTGCGTCCCCGGTTCATACATGAGAGGTGTACAAAAAATTTCCTTTAAGGTCTTTTCCCTTGTCTCTTCATCACCTGCTGTCCCGACATATAATATATTTTCATTATCAGAGTTGAACTGCTGTGAAGCATTATCATAACGATCATTAAAGTACTGCAGCCCCGGCGGGAATCCTCCCTGGTGCCTTAGCAGATCACGGATAGTAAGCTCTGATTTCCATTTTTTATTTATATCAAGCTCGACTGCATCATATCCCTCATAATCTATTTTTACGGTGTCCTCATAAAACCCGTCTCCGAGTATGTCACAGATCTTTTTATCAAGCTCTATCTTGCCATTTGTCAAAAGGTGCTGTATCGCATAATTTACACTATACATCTTTGTATTCGAAGCAAGATCGTATAATGTTTCTGTCGTAACCGGATCACTTTTTACAGGATTTCCCTTTTCATCATAGGTTCGTACATTTCCCCAGGCTTTGTCATATACCAGTCTGCCATCTTTTACCACAGCGAGCTGGGCGCTTGAAAAGCCGTTTTCGATATCCGAGGTGATGATACGATCAATACACTTAAATGCCTCTTCTGATATACCAACTTCATCCGGTGTTCCGTCTATAACGATCGGATATGGTATGGCAGCTCGCACATTTCCCTCCCCGACATTGCTTATCTGAAGCGAATTCAAACCATTTTTCGTGATTCCTGAAATATCAGCTATGTACGCCTTACCCTTAATAATTTGACTTGTATCAAGCTTCTTACCATTCACATAAAGGCTAAAACCATCACATTTCTCATCAGGTGACAGATATAGCTTACCCTGTCCTTCGTAACCATAGAATCCAACACGATTATTTACTGCAAACGCCGCATTCACATCGCCTTTCCAATCAGGAAATGTCACATCCAACTGCCACTCAGCCTCCGGAAAAGTACATTCTTCGATACTTACTTTCCCCAGCTTACTCTCCTCCTTCTTGCATCCGCACAAAAAAATGCTCACCACACCGGCAAGCATTAATGTTTTCACTATAGTTCTACCCACTCCACTCATAATATTTTATCCCCCCGAAAGTACTTTTACCCCTACTAATGACACGAATTACTTCGCTTCTGATAAAGTTCAATCAGATTTTTTACTTTTGACCCTGTCATCATATATCGATTTTTTTGTCATGTCCAGTCAAAAAACCGCTGCCCCCTTTTGGAGACAACGGCTTTATCGTTGTAAATATATTACATTTTATGATCTGAGCTCGATTCCGAGTCCGTTCAGACCGTTGAGAATCTTCTTCATTGCGGAGTTGACCTCGTCATCTGAAAGTGTCTTCTCAAGGTTTCTGAAGGTCAGTGTGTATGCTACTGACTTGAAGCCTGCCTTGATCTGATCACCCTCATAGATATCAAAGAGCTTCATGCTCTCAAGGATCTTTCCGCCTCTCTGGCGAAGAACCTCGTCGATCTGTCCTACAAGTACTTCCTTCGGCACAACCATGGAGATATCACGGGTAACTGCCGGGAACTTTGCGATTCCTGTAAACTTACGGTCAAATGTCGCACGCTTAACAACCTCAGGAAGGTCAAGAACTGCAACATATACTCTTCCGCCAAGTGAGTAGTTATCGCAAACCTGCGGATGAACTTCACCCATGAAACCAATGACCTGTCCATCATAGAGGATATTTGCCTGACGTCCGGGATGCAGGAAAGTCTTTCCGCTCTTCGGATCATAGGAAGGAGTCAGCTTCATTCCAACCTTACCAAGGAACTCTTCTACTACACCCTTAAGTGTGTAGAAATCTCCCTCACCATAAGAACCAAGTGTCAGCTGTGTACGCTCATCCGGGTAGTCATTAAGAGGAAGCGCCTTCGGAAGATAGATATTTCCGATCTCATAGAGCTTAACGTCTTTATTTCTACGGTTGTAGTTTGTAGCGAGGCTTGTAAGCATACCATTAAGTGTCAGAGTTCTCATGATAGAGAAGTCCTCACCAAGAGGATTGCTGATAGCGATCGCCTGTCTCTCCGGAGCATCTGCCGGAAGAAGGAGCTTATCAAATACCTTCGGGCTCTCAAAAGAGTATGCCATTGCGCCTGAATAGCCTGCGAACTCAGCAACGTTACGTGCAACATCCTCTACACGCATCTTGAAAGTCTTCTTTCCGCTGTTTGCGCTGGACGCAGGAAGAGTTGTCGGGATATTCTCATAACCAAAGAATCTCGCAACTTCCTCACTGGAATCAGCAAAGCCGAGAAGATCCTGACGGAATGTCGGACATACAAGGTCGCCTGTGCTCTCGTCATACTCAACTTCGAGTCTGTTGAAGTACTCAATCATATCTTCCTTAGAAATATCTGTACCAAGATACTGATTGATACGCTCAGGCTCAAACTTAATGCGTACTTTCTCAGGAAGCTCTGTGTGAACATCAACTACACCCTTAAGAACTGTACCGCAATTCAGCTCCTCAACAAGCGTACATGCGCGGTTCATAGCATCGAGTGCATTGTGAGGATCAAGTCCCTTCTCAAAGATACCGGAAGCATCTGTACGAAGACCCACGCGCTTTGAAGACTTACGGATATTCGGACCGTTAAATGTAGCAGCCTCGAAAAGAATATCAGTAACATTCTCAGTGATCATGGAATTTTCTCCGCCCATGATACCTGCGATACCGATTTCCTTCTCACCATCACAGATCATAAGAACATCGTGATCCAGATTTCTTTCCTGTCCGTCAAGAGTAGTGAACTTCTCACCATCCTTAGCACGGCGAACTACGATCTTTCCGCCTGCGATAGTGGACAGATCATACGCATGCATAGGCTGACCGTATTCCATCATTACAAAATTTGTGATATCTACGATATTGTTGATGGGACGGATACCTGCAGCGCGAAGGCATTTCTTCATCCACTCCGGTGACTCACCGATCTTTACATTCTTTACAACACGTCCTGTATAGCGTCTGCAAAGGTCTGTGTCCTCTACTTCTACGCTAATGTAATCAGAAGAGCTCTCAGCTGCGTCTGCACCTGTCTCACGAACTTCAGGATAAACAAACTTTTTATTAAAAGTAGCTGCTGCCTCACGCGCGATGCCCATTACCGCATAGCAGTCAACACGGTTTGAAGTGATCTCGTACTCAAAGATAGTGTCGTGAAGGCCCATGAGCTCGATCGCATCACTTCCCGGAACTGCATCGTCAGGGAGGAAATAAAGTCCGCTCTCCGGAGCATCGGGGAATACTTCTCTGGAAGAACCAAGTTCCTCAACAGAGCACATCATGCCATAGCTGTCTACGCCGCGAAGCTTGCCTGCCTTGATCTCGATACCATCTTCCGGAAGAGCGCCGCCGTCATGACCGCCTGCAACCTTTCCTCCGTCAAGAACAACGATAACCTTCTGTCCCTTATCACCAACGTGTACATTCGGCGCACCTGTAACGATCTGAACTGTCTCAGATCCCACATTTACCTGACATACAACGAGCTTCTCTGCATCGGGATGCTTTTCAACAGACAGGATCTCACCTACAACAATCTTGGAGAGATTCTTGTCCAATCTTTCAAAGCCTTCTACTTTTGTACCGGTAAGTGTCATCCGGTCTGTATATTCCTGATCAGTGCATTCAAGGTCAGGCACATACATTTTTATCCAATTTAATGAAGTATTCATACTTGTTTACTATCTCCTCTATAGGTTAAAAATCCACGTATTAGAACTGCTTTAAGAATCTGATGTCGTTTTCATACATGAGACGCATATCGTCGATCTCATACTTCAGAAGAGCGATTCTCTCAAGACCTACACCGAAAGCAAATCCCTTGTACTTAAGCGGATCAATGTGACTCATCTCAAGCACATGAGGGTGAACCATTCCGCATCCGAGGATCTCGATCCATCCTTCGCCCTTACAGAAACGACATCCCTTTCCGCCGCACTTAAAGCAGGAAACGTCCATCTCTGCAGAAGGCTCAGTGAACGGGAAGTGATGAGGGCGGAACTTAACTTTTGTATCCTCACCGAAAAGCTCTTTCGCAAACTCTGCAAGAGTTCCCTTTAGATCCGCAAAAGAAACGTTTTCATCAATTACAAGACCTTCTACCTGATGGAATACAGGTGAATGTGTAGCATCAACTTCGTCTGCACGGTAAACGCGTCCCGGGCTGATCATACGGATCGGGATCCTGCCCTTTTCCATCTCATGAACCTGAGTACCACTTGTCTGAGTACGGAGAAGCATCTCTCCGTTTATATAAAATGTATCCTGCTCGTCCTTTGCCGGATGATCTGCAGGGATATTCAGTGCTTCAAAGTTGTAGTAATCCTTCTCAACTTCCGGTCCCTCTACTACTTCATAACCAAGTCCGATGAAGATTCTCTCCATCTCTTCCAGTGCTACCTGGTTCGGATGACGATGACCGATAGCAGAACCCTTTGCAGGAAGTGTTACATCGATAGTCTCAGATGCGAGCTGAACTTCTCTTGCCGCAGACTCAAGCTTAGTCTTTGCTTCTTCCATGGCTTTTTCGATCTCTGCGCGGAGCTCGTTTACCATCTGTCCAACCTTCGGACGATCCTCAGCTGCAACATCCTTCATTCCCTTTAATACAGCAGTAAGTGAGCCCTTTTTACCAAGAACCTCTACTCTTACGTCATTCAGACGATCGAGATCGATGCTCTCAGAAATCTGACTGAGCGCATGTGCTCTGATCTCTTCCAATTTTTCCTTGATCATAATTCCCTTTCCAGCCTCTAAACAGCTAAACAACAATTCTTCCTTTGCACTAAAAAACACAAAAAGGGCAGTACCGCAAGGGACGGAAGTCTTTCCGCGGTACCACCCTATTTTTCCTATTTTGAAGCTGTAATACAGCCAAATGCACAGGAACACTCATCAGCTTAACGCGCTGTCACGTCCTTTGGCAGTTTATATGACCGCCTCCGGCAGCTCCGCATGTGAATATCTTCCCGGTCGTGTCAAGTGAAAGCTCTCAGCCGACGACTTTCCTCTCTGGTCAGGTATCTCCGGTATCTTAAAATGCATCAATGCCTTTTTCCATATTTACTGAACTATTTTAATGTGATAAAGCATGTATGTCAAGTCATACACGGCTTACTTTATGATGTAAGGGTCAAAAGTGTTACTGTTCACTCGCTTTCAGCTCGCTCACGTAACGGATTTTGCCAATTAAATCGCCTATGGCGATGGGCAAAATCCAATGGCTGTTCCACTTTTTTGGTCGTAAACACCGCAGTAAATGCTCCGTTTACGTCTGAACTGTAACTCAAAAGTACTTTTGCCCCTTACTGATGACACGAATTGCTTCGCTTCTTTATGAAGCTTACGCAATTCTAAAACACTCGCATTCCGCGTAATTACGCTACATGCTCGTGTTTTGCGGGTCCCAAATAAAAAATCCTTTATGAGCAAGCTCAATAGGATTTTTTACTTTTGCCCCTGTCATCACTTTATCACACGTACTCTGTAAACATCCTCAAGAGCGTTGAGCTTCTCAAGCACTTCATCTGAGATAAGTGAATCCAGATCGAACATTGCAACCGCGTACTCCTTCTTGGACTTGGAGTTAAGGTTTGCGATGTTGATGCCTGCATCACCGAATGCAGCAGTGAACTTTGTGAGCATGTTTGCCTTGTTCTTGTGGAAGATCACAACTCTTGCTGCACTCTCTGCTTCACCAAGGTCGATAGCAGGATAGTTTACGGAGTTCTTGATATTTCCGTTCTCCATGTACTCACGGAGTTCCTTAACTGCCATTACTGCGCAGTTATCCTCAGACTCCTCTGTGGAAGCTCCGAGGTGCGGTGTTACGATACATCCCTCTGCACCTACTGTTGTAGTATTCGGGAAGTCACTTACATACTTTCTGAGCTTGCCTACCTTAAGCGCTGCTACTACAGATTCCTCATCAACCAGCTCATCGCGGGCAAAGTTCAGGATCACTGCTGTATCCTTCATAAGCTTTATTGCCTCAGCATTGATCATGTGACGTGTGGAATCAAGAAGCGGAACATGGATAGTGATGTAGTCGCAGTTTGCGTAGATTTCCTCAACCTTCAACACATGCTTGATGGAGCGGGACAGATGCCATGCTGCATCAACAGAGATATACGGGTCATAACCATAAACTTCCATGCCGAGATTTACAGCTGCGTTTGCAACCTTTACGCCGATAGCACCGAGACCGATTACACCAAGCTTCTTGCCTGCGATCTCAGTTCCTGCGTAGTTCTTCTTCTGCTTCTCAGCAGACTTTGCAACGTCAGCATCGTTGATACCCTCTGTATTGAGCCAGTTGATACCGTCAACGATACCGCGGGAAGCATAAAGCATACCTGCGATAACAAGCTCTTTAACACCGTTTGCATTTGCTCCCGGAGTATTGAAAACAACGATACCCTTTTCAGCACACTTTTCAAGCGGGATATTATTTACGCCTGCACCTGCACGTGCAACTGCCAGCAGCTTATCCGGCAGATCCATGTCATGCATCTTGGCAGAACGGACAAGTACGCAGTCTGCATCCTTGAAATCGTCGCACTGTACATATCCGTCTCCAAATTTATCAAGTCCGATCTTTGCGATAGGATTCAGTGTATGATATTTGAACATTTTTCTCACCCATTCTTCTTTTCAAAATCAGCCATAAACTCAACAAGCTTCTGAACGCCTTCCTTCGGCATAGCATTGTAGATGGAAGCTCTCATTCCGCCTACGCTTCTGTGACCCTTGAGGTTTACGAAGCCTGCCTCTGTAGACTCAGCGATAAACTTCTTATCGAGATCATCATTGCCTGTTACGAAAGGAACATTCATGAGAGAACGGCTTGCCTTCTCAACTGTGCCCTTGAACATCTGTGACTGGTCAAGGAAGTTGTAAAGGATAGCTGCCTTTTCCTCATTCTTTGCCTTCATAGCTGCGAGACCGCCCTGCTCTTTAAGCCACTTGAAAACAAGTCCGCAAGTGTAGATGGTGTAGCACGGAGGTGTGTTGAAAAGACTGTCTGCATCAGCCTGTGTCTTCCACTTCAGCATTGTGGGTGTTCCCGGCAGGACATCGTCTGTGATGAGATCATCACGAACTACTACGATGGACATACCTGCAGGTCCTACGTTCTTCTGAACACCGCCGTACAGTACAGCATACTTGCTGATATCGTGAGGCTCGGAAAGGAACATGGAAGATACATCTGCTACCAGATCCTTGCCCTTTGTGTTCGGAAGCTCAGGGAATCTTGTTCCGTAAATAGTATTATTCTGGCAGATATATACATAATCTGCGTCATCATCGATCGGAAGATCTGAACAGTCCGGAATATATGAGAAGGTCTTGTCCTCTGATGAAGCGACAGCCCTTGCATCACCATACTTCTTTGCTTCCTGCCAGGCTTTCTTTGCCCACTGACCTGTGATAATGTAGTCAGCCACCTTATTTTTCATAAGATTCATGGGGATTGCGGAAAACTGTGTCCACGCACCACCCTGCAGGAAGAGAACCTTGTAGTTATCCGGAACTCCCACCAGCTCTCTGAAGTCCTTTTCAGCAGTCTTGATGATCTCATCAAACCACTTTGAGCGATGGCTCATCTCCATGACTGACTGTCCGGATCCATGATAATCCAACATTTCTTCAGCACATGTCTTAAGAACCTCTTCCGGCATCATAGCCGGGCCAGCGGAAAAATTGTAAACTCTGCTCATTGCTCTTCCGTCTCCTTACTATAAAAATTTCATTAAATGCTAATGCATCTACTGTATCACCACAGATACATTTTATCAACATAAAGTTTTATTCCTCTATCACTGCGAAGCGATAAAATAAATACAACTTTTTGTACCTAAAATTTATTTTATTTCATTTCTTTCTCTGCATTTTTCTTTGCGAGATCTGCTTCATCGAAAGCTTCGGAAATCGATTTCCCCGGCGCTACCATGGGATATACGCTGTCATCCTTATCGATCACGCACTCGATGAGTACAGGCCCGTTATATTTGATCGCTTCCTCGATAGCCGGAGCCACTTCCTCTTTCCTGGTGACGCGGATAGCCTTACAGCCGAGCCCCTCTGCGACCTTACAGTAGTCTACCTTATCTGTAAGGATGGTCTGCGAGTAGCGCTTTCCGTAGAAAAGCGTCTGCCACTGACGAACCATTCCTAGAACCTCATTATTAATCACGATATCGATGACCGGGATATTGTAACGGCTCGCGGTCGCAAGCTCGTTCATGTTCATACGGAAGCATCCGTCACCGCCGATATTTACAACGATATCATCAGGACATCCGACCTTTGCTCCGATCGCAGCTCCGAGACCGTAACCCATTGTTCCGAGACCGCCGCTGGTGATAAAGTGTCTGGGCTTTCTGAATCTGTAGTACTGGGCTGTCCACATCTGGTGCTGTCCTACGTCAGTTGTCACTACAGCCTTTGAATCTGTCACACGGTCAAGCTCCTGGATCACAAACGGACATGTCAGACGGTCCTTTGAGTAATCCAGCGGAAATTCCTTTTTAAGCTCATTTAAATGCTCATTCCACTCAGCATTCTTTTTCTCATGAACAAGCGGTGTGAGCTCCCTGAGAACATGACGAAGATCTCCGATAAGACTTGATGTAGTACGGATATTTTTATTGATCTCTGCGGCGTCGATGTCGATATGCAGGATCTTTGCATGAGAAGCAAATTTCTTTGCATTACCCACAACACGGTCAGAGAAACGTGCTCCAAGGGCGATAAGAAGGTCACATTCACTTGCTGCCTTATTACTGGTCTTGGTTCCGTGCATGCCTATCATTCCGGTATAAAGCGGATTAGTCGCATCAAATGCGCCCTTGCCCATAAGAGTATCGCAGACCGGACAGTTGATCTTTTCAGCAAATTCCTTAACTTCCATCGAAGCATCGGAAAGAACGGCACCGCCTCCGAGATATATAAGCGGTCTCTTTGAATTATTTATAAGATGTGCCGCCTCTTTAAGCTGTTCCACGGTATAGTGATTCTTTCTTTCCGCCTTGGAACCTTTCTTATTCGTAAACTCGGTCTTATTTGCAGTTACATCCTTCGTAACGTCCACAAGCACCGGACCGGGTCTTCCTGACTTTGCGATCTCAAATGCTCTTCTAAGAGTATCTGCGAGCTTTTTTACATCCTTTACGATGTAGCCATGCTTTGTGATAGGCATGGTCACACCGGCGATATCAACCTCCTGGAATGTATCTTTTCCAAGAAGAGGGAGATTCACATTCGCTGTGATCGCTACCATCGGAACAGAATCCATGAATGCTGTAGCGATACCTGTTACAAGATTTGTGGCACCGGGACCTGATGTAGCCATGCAGACACCGACTTTTCCGGTTGCTCTTGCATATCCGTCTGCTGCATGGGATGCACCCTGCTCATGACTTGTCAGGACGTGACGGATTTCATCCGAATGTTTATAAAGCGCATCATATACATTAAGGATCGCACCGCCCGGGTATCCGAAAACGGTGTCAACTCCTTCTTCTTTTAATACTTCTACGATTATTTCAGCACCTGTGAGCTGCATGATCTATCACTCCTGTTTCTGTTTTTCTTATCTAAGTTCTTCCGGGATCTCCAGAACCGCACCGCGGTTACCGCTTGTAACGAGCTTCTGGTAACGTGCAAGATAACCTGTTGTTACCTTCGGTGCTCTCGGCTTCCAGTTCTTGCGTCTCTCAGCCAGGACTTCATCGGAAACCTGAACATTAAGTGCATTGTTCGGGATATCAACCTTGATGATGTCCCCCTCTTCGATGAGGGCGATAGGACCGCCTACTGCTGCCTCAGGAGATACATGTCCAATGGATGCTCCTCTGGAAGCTCCTGAGAAACGTCCGTCTGTGATGAGTGCTACGCTCTCACCAAGTCCCATACCCGCAATGGCACTTGTAGGATTCAGCATCTCTCTCATTCCCGGTCCGCCCTTCGGTCCTTCGTAACGGATAACGACTACATCACCCGGATTGATCTTTCCTCCGAGGATAGCGCTGATAGCATCTTCCTCACAGTCAAATACTCTTGCAGGACCTTCATGTGTCATCATTGACGGAGCAACCGCAGATCTCTTTACGATACCTGTATCCGGTGCGATATTTCCCTTGAGGACTGCGATACCACCCTCATTCATGTAAGGATTCTCAATAGGACGGATAACCTCAGGGTTCATGTTTACCGCATTCTTGATATTTTCTCCTACTGTCTTTCCTGTAACAGTCATACAGTCAAGGTTCAGCAGATTCTTTTTATTAAGCTCGTTCATAACGGCATATACACCGCCGGCTTCATTCAGATCCTCCATGTAGGTCGGGCCTGCCGGAGCCAGATGGCAAAGGTTCGGTGTGCGGTCGGAGATCTCATTCGCGATCTCCATATTGAGCTCTACCCCTGCCTCGTGCGCGATAGCAGGCAGATGAAGCATTGTATTTGTTGAGCATCCGAGTGCCATATCCATTGTCATGGCATTCATGAAGGCATCCTTGGTCATGATGTCTCTCGGACGGATATTTCTCCTGTACATCTCCATTACAGCATATCCGGCCTGCTTTGCGAGACGGATTCTTTCGGAATAAACTGCCGGGATAGTTCCGTTTCCGCGAAGTCCCATACCAATAGCCTCTGTGAGACAGTTCATGGAGTTTGCAGTGTACATACCGGAACATGATCCGCAGGTCGGACATACATGCTCTGCAAAGTAGTCAAGCTCTGCTTCATCAATACGGCCTGCAGCCTTTTCACCTACAGCCTCAAACATGGATGAAAGGGAACGCTTCTTGCCGTGAACATGACCTGCGAGCATAGGGCCGCCTGATACGAATACTGTAGGGATATTAACGCGGGCTGCTGCCATCAGGAGTCCCGGAACGTTCTTGTCACAGTTCGGGATCATTACCAGTGCATCAAACTGATGAGCAAGAGCCATACACTCTGTTGAATCAGCGATGAGGTCACGGGTAACGAGGGAATACTTCATTCCGATGTGGCCCATAGCGATACCGTCACATACAGCGATAGCCGGGAATACTACCGGAGTTCCGCCTGCTTCTGCAACGCCGAGCTTTACAGCCTGTGTGATCTTATCGAGATTCATATGACCCGGAACGATCTCGTTATAGGAGCTTACGATTCCGACTAACGGTCTTTCCATCTCTTCTTTTGTGTATCCTAATGCGTTAAAAAGACTTCTTGCGGGAGCAGCCTGGTCTCCCTTTTTAACGTTATCACTTGTCATTTCTGATTCCTCCTGTATTCAAAAACTATTGGCTCAAACTCTTGCTGCGATGAGATCTCCCATCTCAGCTGTTCCAACCTTTGTTGTTCCTTCTGCGTAAATATCGCCTGTGCGATAGCCTTCCTTCAAAACCTTGCGTACCGCTTCCTCTACTGCATCAGCTTCCTTCTGCAGACCGAAGGAGAAACGGAGCATCATTGCTGCTGAAAGGATAGTCGCGATAGGATTTGCTATACCCTTTCCTGCAATGTCCGGTGCAGATCCGCCTGACGGCTCATAAAGTCCAAAGCTGGTCTCATTAAGGGATGCACTGGAGAGCATACCGATGGAACCTGTGATCTCTGCCGCCTCATCTGAAAGGATGTCACCAAACATATTCTCTGTGAGAACTACGTCAAACTGCGCAGGATCCTTAACGAGCTGCATTGCTGCATTATCAACAAGCATATGCTCTACGGTAACTTCGGGATACTTTTCTGCAACTTCGTTTACGACTTTTCTCCAAAGTCTGGATGAATCCAGTACGTTAGCTTTATCAACGCTTGTAACCTTCATACGGCGCTTCATGGCTACTTCAAAACCCTTTACTGCTATGCGTCTGATCTCATCCTCATTGTATGAGAGGGTGTCTACCGCAGTCATGACTCCGTCAACCTCTGTAGTATGACGTTCACCAAAGTAAAGACCGCCTGTAAGTTCTCGCATTATCAGCATATCAAAGCCCTTGTCTGCTGTTTCTTTTCTAAGAGGGCAGGAGTCTGACAATTCGGGATACAAATATGAGGGTCTGAGGTTTGCAAAGAGTCCGAGCGCCTTTCTAATTTTCAGAAGACCTGCCTCCGGACGCTTTTCAGGTGGAAGCTTGTACCATGGTGATGTTGAAGTATTTCCTCCGATAGAACCCATGAGCACTGCATCAGATGCCTTCGCCTGCTCGATAGCTTCATCTGTGAGAGGAACTCCGTGAACATCAATAGAGCATCCGCCCATAAGGATATCTGTGTAATTAAATGTATGTCCGTACTTTGCTCCAACACTGTCAAGGACTTTCCTTGCCTCAGCAGTGACCTCCGGTCCTATTCCGTCACCGGCGATACAACCTATGTTGAAATTCATTTATACTGTCTCCTTTCATCCGGTCCAGGCTGTTAAAAACGTTTTAACGCTATGACTTTTTAAGATTTTTATACTTTAACTTGATAAAGCGAAGATTGTACAGAATAGGGCGTGCTCTGCACGCCCTTTAGAATCCGTTTTATATAGAATATATCAATCCTCTGTTGCGGACTCAGGCTTCTCGATCTGAGCGATTGCAGTTTTCTGCATCGGAATACGGCAGTTCTTGTTGCTGCCGAACTCAACAATGACTGTATCCTCAGTAATATCGATAACCACACCATAAAAGCCGCTGTTTGTCAGAACGGAATCGCCTACCTCAAGGGCATCCAGCATAGCCTTCATACGATTCTGCTCCTTCTTCTGCGGACGGAACATCATAAAGTAAAACATTGCACCGATCAGGACGATATACACGACGATCATCATCATGTTTCCGCCTGTGCTTGCGGCACTGCTAAGCAGTAAATTCATTTTAATGTGTCTCCTTTCAAACGTTAAGATACATGATACACAAATATGTACTTATTCGCAAGAAAAACTTAAGGTTTAAAGCCCTTCAAAAATCAGTCATCAGGTGTCTCGAGATCAGCTAAAAACTGCTTTCTGAACTCCTCATAATGATGAGCTTCGATCGCCTCACGTATCTCTTCCATCATGTGATTATAGAAGTAGAGATTGTGCATTACACAGAGTCTCATTCCGAGCATTTCCTTCGCCTTCAGAAGGTGACGCACATAAGCTCTGTTGTAATTACGGCATGCCTCACACTGGCATCCCTCTTCGATAGGTCTTGTGTCCAGCTCATACTTTGCGTTGAAGAGGTTCTTCTTGCCGTGATGAGTATAAACATGACCATGTCTGCCATTACGTGAAGGATATACGCAGTCAAAGAAATCCACTCCGCGGTAAACAGCCTCGATGATATTTGCAGGAGTACCTACGCCCATAAGATATGTAGGTTTATTCTCAGGGAGATGGGGAACTGTCACATCGAGCACGTGATACATTTCCTCTGCTGTCTCACCAACCGCAAGTCCGCCTACAGCGTAACCGTCGAGATTCATTTCTGAAATTTCCTGCGCATGCCTGATACGGATATCATCATAGATAGCTCCCTGATTGATACCGAAAAGCATCTGATGCGGGTTTACGGTATCAGGAAGTGAATTAAGCCTGTCCATCTCAACCTTGCAGCGTCTGAGCCATCTCGTAGTCCTCTCTACGCTGGGATTTACGTAATCCCTGCTCGCCTTTGAATTAGGACATTCATCAAACGCCATGGCAATAGTTGAACCAAGATTTGACTGAATCTGCATGCTCTCTTCCGGTCCCATGAAGATCTTTCTGCCGTCAATGTGTGAACGGAAGGTCACGCCTTCCTCCTTGATCTTTCTTAATGATGACAGCGAAAAAACCTGGAATCCGCCTGAATCCGTAAGGATAGGACGATCCCAGTTCATGAACTTATGCAGTCCTCCGAGCTGCTTTATAACCTTGTCGCCCGTCCGTACATGCAGGTGATATGTGTTGCTGAGCTCAACCTGTGTTCCGATCTCGCGGAGATCAACAGTTGAAACTGCTCCCTTTATGGCAGCAACTGTGCCGACATTCATAAAAACAGGCGTCTCTATTGTCCCATGGACTGTTGTGAGACGCCCTCTCTTTGCTCTTCCGTCTTTTGTTATTAATTCATACATAGTGGACTCATTCTACGACAATTCGGGAAATTAATCAACCAGTCCTATTTCCTTATCATACT
This sequence comes from Lachnospiraceae bacterium, assembly GCA_900168235.1. Classification (GTDB taxonomy): domain Bacteria; phylum Bacillota; class Clostridia; order Lachnospirales; family Lachnospiraceae; genus NK4A144. Next base: position 161,543 of record FUZG01000001.1, read on the forward strand.
CTTCCAGGCAAAGCCCTCTGTCCATTATCTCTCTTGCTGCGGCTTCACCTACATAACGATAGTGCCACGGCTCAAATTCGATATCTGTGATATCTTCTTTTCCTGAAGGATAACGAAGGATGAAACCGTATTCTTCAGCATGATCCTTAAGCCATCTTCCGCCGTCTGTCTCTGCAAAGCCCGCATCCAGCTGCTGATAACCTGATGTGATAAAGTCAAATGCCAGTCCAACCTCATGCTCACTTGTTCCGGGAATGGCTACAGTCTGACTTGCAAGCTCGTATGCTTCTTCATCAGAATAACCTTCCTTTGTGTAAGACTGCATCTTCCTTGCAAAAAGGATCTTCTGCTTCTCAGGAGTACGGTACGGTGAGCAGATATAGAGGTTCACACCGTCCTCCTGCGCTGCTTTCAGCATTTCAAGGACATGTGGCATGACTCTTACATCACTCTTTACATTTCCACGGATAGTAGCCAGCTCAAATTCGTAGTCATCCGGAATGTGGTTCTGCTTATTTATAAGGATAAGTGACCAGTCATCTGCATAATCTGCATTGACATACTCTCCGCTCTCATCGCTGTAGATCCTGGCACTCTCATCACTCTGAAAATCAGATGTACTTTCTACATCCGTTGAACTTGCTCTGTTGATAGCGTCTTCAAGGTCGCTCATGTCTGCGGCATCATCTGCTGAAACATTCGCACCGGATTCACTGTAGCCGTCTTTAACGCCCAGATCTGTCTCATCCATGGTCTCAACCTCATAAGCAGATCCGTCAAGCGCTGTTACATATACACCATACGCCGCATAATCGCTGACAGTATCCTCAGCGAAAGTAAAGCTGGTGGTCAGCATAAAAATGCAGCACACACCTGCCGCAGCAGTTAATTTTCGTAAATTATGGGATAATGCGTGAAATACGTGATAGAAAAATAACCATATTACCAACACCACCATGCACGGGCCCTTCAGCGCCTTATTACGCTTGGCAATGTCCAGTAACCTGTTCTGAAACCTGACTTTCATATTTAACTTTCCCCTAGTTCCCTGATAGTTACTGTCAAATTACATACAGTAACACTGATCCGTTACCACCCACTCGCCTTCAGCTCGTCACGGTAACGATGATACTCTCACTCCTCACGACCGATCATCCCCTAAACGATCGATCATTTATGTATAATTTATCACACAACTCTATAAAACTCAAACAAATATCGCCAGGCTCGAAAAAGCATCGCTAAGTGCTCCGAAGTCAAATAGCCTTTGTATTCTATAAAAGAGGCTAAAAATGATCCATGTTATTCCCTTTCGAATGTGCTATGATACATTCATATATACTTCAAGGAGAATTATCAATGGCCGGGTCAACTTTTGGAACACTTTTTCGCGCTACGACCTGGGGCGAATCCCACGGTGCCGGTATCGGCGCTGTTGTAGACGGATGCCCTGCAGGAATCCCACTGAAAGCAAGCGACATCCAGAAATATCTGGATAGAAGAAAGCCGGGACAGTCCCGCTTCACTACAGCACGAGCAGAAGCGGATCAGGTAGAGATCCTTTCCGGTGTATTTGAAGATACAACCGAGGGAACACCTATCTCCCTGCTTATCAGAAACACAGACCAGCACTCAAAAGACTACAGCAATCTAAAGGATGTATATCGTCCCGGACATGCAGATTTCACTTTTGACAGCAAATACGGTTTCCGCGACTACAGAGGCGGCGGGCGTTCTTCGGGACGAGAGACAGCCGGAAGAGTCGCTGCAGGAGCAGTTGCCGCAGCGTTTCTTAAGGAACTCGGTGTCACAGTCGAAGCTTACGCAAAGTCTATCGGACCTTTTTCTGTTCCGGACAACCTTATCAACTACGAAGAATCCCTGAATAATCCACTTTCTCTTCCTGATCAGGAAATATATAAAAAGGCTGCTGAATGGGTAGATACCGTTCGCGGTGATCAGGATTCGGCAGGAGGCATCATCGAGTGCCGTATCAAGGGACTTCCCGCAGGTATCGGCGAGACTGTTTTCGATAAATTTGATGCAGTTCTGTCTCAGGCTATCCTTTCCATCGGAGCCGTTAAGGGATTCGAGATCGGTGACGGATTTTTAGCTGCAGAGTCCCGCGGATCAGAAAATAACGACAGTTTTTCAAACGAAGATAAAAAGATACTGCCTGTTACCAATCACGCAGGCGGCGTACTTGGCGGAATGACAAGCGGTGCTCCTGTTATTTTCCGTGCAGCAGTAAAACCTACTCCGTCTATTGCGAGAGAACAGCAGACGGTCGATATAAATGGTGTTCCGAGATCTCTCACCATCACCGGCAGACATGATCCCCTGATCGTGCCGAGAGCCGTTGTGGTAGTCGAAGCAATGGCATGTCTCACAGCGGCAGACCTTATGCTCAGAAATATGACCGCGCGTATTGACATGATCCGTGAATTTTATAATAATTTAGTTTGAAGAAACTCCGGTTCTCTCCGGCCGGTTTCTATACTAAAAACTGTCGGATTTTCAGGGTCCGGCAGAGCGATGGAGGCAAATATGAGCGAAAACAAAGCTATCGGTAAGTACGTTGTATACGGCGCCGGGTACACCAGAAATGATGGTTGCGGTATCCGCGTCTACGATTTCAATCCCGATTCGGGACGAATTTCCTTAAAGGACAGCGTTAAGATCACCAATGCGTCCTACATCACTATTTCTCATAACAGAAAGTTCCTGTATTCCATCACGGATGATGGCGTTGCAGCATTCAAGATCAAGGCTGACGGAAAGCTTGATTTCCTCAACATGACCGATATCAACGGCATGAGAGGCTGCTACCTCAATACAGACTATGAGGACCGCTTTGTATTTGTAGCCGGATATCACGACGGAAAGATCACCGTTCTTTCCCTCAATTCCGACGGAAGCGTTGATAAGATCTGTGATGAGATCTATCAGAAGGGCGTCGGCACTATCGCTGAGCGTAATTTCCGCCCTCATGTTGACTGTGTAAAGATGACACGTGACAACAAGTACCTCTGCGCAACAGACGTAGGAATGGACCAGATCAAGATTTACCGCCTGAACCACGAAACCGGTAAGCTTAAGCTGGAAGATATCATTCGTTCAGATATCGAGTCCGCTCCTCACCACATCAAGTTCTCTCTTGACGGAAAATTTGCCTATATAATCCATGAACTGAAGAACATTATTGATGTTTATTCTTACGAAGAAGTTGACGGAGAGCCTGAGTTCAAGAAGATCCAGACTATCCCTACAGTAGAGAAAGATCCGTCCAATATGACGGCTGCTTATGCTCTGCATCTTTCAGCCGATGACAAGTTTATCTACTGCTCAAATGCAGGTGATGACTCTGTCGGACTCTTTGAAAGAGATAAAAATACCGGTCTCCTTAAAGAACGTTTTGTTCTTCCGGTTTCCGGACAGTTCCCGAAGGACATCGCTCTGTCCGAGGATAACCGTTTCCTTCTGTCCATGAACCACGAGACCAATACTATTTCCTTCTTCAGAGTAAATCTTGAAGATAATACGCTTATTATGAACGGCGGGTTTGAGCCTTTTAATGCAGGTAACTGCATTCTGATCCACCGTCTCTGAACCTGACTCACTGAAAAGGACAGGATGTGATTTCCTGTTTCTAAAACAGCTATGATCAGGAAGCCTGCGCAGTGAAGCATTAGCGCAGGCTTTCTTGCTGTTATTAAAAAACTGTCCCGGAAAATTCCCGGGAATGGGAGGAACTATGCCTGAAAAGCTGATCGATCTGAAAAACATCACAAAACGCTATGATGAAAACGTCGTTCTGGATGATTTCAGTTTATATATCCGTGAAAATGAATTTGTAACCCTTCTTGGTCCGTCGGGATGCGGCAAGACTACTACCCTTCGTATCATAGGCGGCTTTGAAAAACCTGACAGCGGCACGGTTCTGTTCCAAAATAAGGATATTACAGACCTCCCTCCGAACAAGAGAGAGCTTAATACCGTTTTCCAGAAATATGCGCTTTTCCCTCATATGACTATCGCTGACAATATAGCATTTGGTCTCCGTATCCACAAAAAGTCCGATGCATATATCCGTGACAAGATCTCATATGCGTTAAAACTCGTAAACCTTGAGGGCTATGAAAACAGAATGCCTGAATCTTTATCCGGCGGCCAGCAGCAGCGTATCGCCATTGCCCGCGCCATCGTTAATGAGCCCAAGGTCCTGCTCCTTGACGAGCCGCTCGGTGCCCTTGATCTGAAACTTCGTCAGGACATGCAGTACGAACTTATCCGTCTGAAAAATGAGCTTGGTATCACTTTCGTATATGTCACTCACGATCAGGAAGAAGCTCTTACAATGTCGGATACCATCGTTGTCATGAACCAGGGCTACATACAGCAGATCGGAACACCTACAGATATCTACAACGAACCCCAGAATGCGTTTGTTGCTGACTTTATCGGCGATTCCAATATTGTTTCCGGAATAATGATCCGTGACAAACTGGTAGAGATCCTTGGCGCGCGTTTTGACTGCGTTGATACAGGGTTCGGCGAAAACCGTCCGGTCGACGTAGTGATCCGTCCCGAAGATATCGACCTCGTTGATCCAAAGGACGGCACTATCGAAGGTGTCGTGACCGACGTGATCTTTAAGGGTGTTCACTACGAAATGTGTGTAATGAGCAACGGTTTTGAGTGGATCGTTCATTCCACAGACTGCTTCCCTGTTGATACTCACGTCGGTATCCATGTAGATCCTTTTGATATCCAGATCATGCATAAGCCTGAATCCGAGGATGAGAAAGCCGTGGCTGTCGATGAATAAGAAATCCAGACTACTCACAGGTCCGTACCTCATCTGGAGCATCGGATTTATAATCATTCCGCTTTTTATCGTGCTTTTCGAAGCATTTACAGGCGATAACGGGCTCTTTACGCTGAAATATGTGACAGACATCACATGGTTCGTGAACTTAAAGTCACTTGGGCTTTCCCTCGTGTTCTCGTTTATTTCCACAGCCCTGTGTCTGCTGCTCGCCTATCCGCTCGCCATGATACTTGCCGAGTTTGGAAAAGGACGGTCATCCATAACGGTGCTGGTCTTCATCCTGCCTATGTGGATGAACTCTCTTCTCCGTACCATTGCATGGCAGAATATCCTCGAGCGTAACGGCGTAATAAACGGTATGCTCACTGCGCTCCACCTGCCTGCGCTTTATATAATCAATAAACCGCCGGCGATCGTTCTCGGTATGGTATATGACTTCCTGCCTTTTATGGTCCTTCCGATCTACAATGCAGTGTCACGTATCGACAGAGATGTGATAAATGCCGCACGCGATCTTGGTGCAAACGGTGTCCAGACGCTTTTCCGTGTCATCTGGCCCATGAGTCTTCCCGGAGTCATCTCCGGCATAACCATGGTGTTTGTTCCGTCTCTCACCACTTTCGTTATCTCCGATATCCTCGGCGGCGGAAAGATCCTGCTCATCGGTAACATCATTGAGCAGATGTTCACTCAGGACAGTGACTGGCACGCAGGTTCCGGTCTCTCCGTGGTCCTCATGATCTTCATCGTTATCAGTATGATCATCGAGGAAAAATATGACAGTGACCAGACCACCGTCACCAAAAGGGAAAGGAGGACAAATTAATGAAAAAGCATCGCGGTATCAAGATGTTATACCTGATATTAATGCTCATTTTTTTGTACGCGCCTATCCTGACACTGATGGTGCTCTCCTTTAACGCAAGCAAATCCCGCTCAAAATGGGGCGGGTTCACCCTGGACTGGTATATATCACTTGTTGAGGATGGTGCGATAATCTCCGCGTTCAAGACAACGCTCATCATCGCGTTCCTGTCGGCGTTTATCGCAACGATACTGGGAACAGCTGCCTGCATCGGCATGCAGACCATGAGGAGAAAGTTCCGGAGACTCATCCTCGCCATCACCAATATCCCAATGCTCAATGCGGATATCGTGACCGGTGTGAGTCTCATGCTCCTCTTTATCGCAGCGCGTATGACAATGGGCTTCAAGACAGTGCTCCTCGCACATATCACATTTAATATCCCATATGTGATACTGTCCGTCATGCCCCGTTTCAAGCAGCTTAACCGAAATACCTACGAGGCTGCACTGGATCTCGGTGCATCGCCTATATATGCGTTCTTTCGTGTGACACTGCCGGACCTTATGCCTGCTATTTTTTCAGGATTCCTTATGAGCTTTACGATGTCCCTTGATGACTTCATCATCACTCACTTCACCAAGGGCGCAGGATTCGATACCCTTTCAACAAAAATCTATTCCGAAGTAAAGAAGGGTATCAAGCCTGAGATCTATGCTCTGTCCACCCTGATGTTCGCAGCAGTTCTCCTGCTCCTGTGGCTGGTTAATTACCATCCCTGGACACGCAGAAAGAACGACGGCGCAAATAAAAAGAAATTCAGGGCGCTCCCCGGAGCAGCCGCAGTCATCGTGACTGTCCTCTGCGTATCCGGTCTCCTTTCAGGATGCGGATCATCCGCTGCTGCAGATTACAGCAACCCTAATTCACTTTTTATCTACAATGCCGGTGAGTACATTGATCCCGACCTCTTAACAGAGTTCGAGGATGAGACAGGCATAAACGTGGTCTACGACGAATTTGAGACTCTTGAGATCATGTATCCGAAGGTTGAGAGCGGAGCCGCAAAATACGACCTTATCTGCCCTTCTGACTACATGATAGAAAAGATGAAGGATAATGACCTGCTGCAGCCAATAAACATTGATAATATCCCGAATCTTAAAAACATCGGTGAATCATACTGGGAGACAGCCCGTTCTTTTGATCCTGAGAATAAATACGCAGTTCCCTACTGCTGGGGCACCGTAGGCATCCTCTACAACAAGACTATGGTAGATGAGCCTGTCGACTCCTGGAGCATCCTCTGGAACGAAAAATACAAGGATCAGATCCTCATGCAGGATTCCGTGAGAGACGCCATGATGGTGGCACTTAAGTCCCTTGGATACTCAGCAAATACAACCGATGAAAAAGAGCTTCGTGAGGCTACAGAGCTTCTTAAAAAGCAGAAGCCTCTTGTACAGGCGTATGTTGTGGATCAGGTCCGCGACAAGATGATCGGAAATGAAGCAGCTCTCGGAGTTATCTATTCCGGAGAAGCTATCTTTACAAAGCGCGAGAATCCGGATCTTGACTACGTAGTACCTAAAGAGGGAAGCAATATCTGGCTTGACTGCTGGGTTATGCCAAAGTCCGCTAAGCATATCGAGAACGCAGAGAAGTTCTTAAACTTCCTTTCAAGACCCGATATTGCTTACAGAAATTTTGATTACATCACATATTCCACTCCAAACACGGCAGCAAGAGAGCTTATCCCGGATGAGGATATCAGAAACTCTGAAATCGCTTTCCCCGACCTTACAAAGATGTCTGATCTCGAGACTTATTCTTTCCTCGGAGAAAAGGAAGACAGATATTTAAATTCGCTCTGGCGCGAGGTTAAAGCGCATTAAAAAACAGCCCGTTTGAGGTGAACCGGATCGATATCCCGGTCCCACCGCCAAACGGGCTGTTTTTATATTATATTTTAGTTTTATCAATTCACGTCTGACTTACGGATCCTCGGGATCTCATCAGTATGCAGATACTGGCTCAGGCATCGCACGAGGAAATCGTGATCCTGCACGTGATTCATACCTGACACTATTATAGCACCTATCACACCGCCTTCTTCCAAACGTATTGGGAAAGCACCTCCTGCACAGGCATACACATTTTCATCCATAAACTTATCCGCCATGGTCTTTTCTGTCTTCTTTAACCGCATGAACCACGACAGGGAGCTTACTTCTTCACGGATGACCGTATTATACTTTCTTTCGACCCAGTAGAGGTTATCCGGCACGGTTCCATCCATCATAGCCTGATACACGACAGCACCGTTACTGCGCCTTATAGAGATCACTACGTGGATATCCTTCTTATGAGCTTCCTGCAAAATATAGTTTCCAAGCTCCAATGCATCTTCATTTGTAAAATGTGTAAACTGAAGGATCTCTTCCTGCATATTGAGAACACTCATGATCTCTTCAACTGTTTTAACTGAATCCATGAAACACCCTCCTTGAAATACTTTTGTGCAAGCACAATCGGATCTGTACCCTTTGACCCTACCCTTATTATATTACAAATTTGGCATTTCAAATCTAAACAAATTAACAAATATCCCCTTACTCGCAAAACACGGGGAAAATCTGTCACGTGACGGAAGTGGAGAGCGTTGTTTCCAACACATCCCGGGGAACCGACACGACGGCGAGCTAACTGCTGACTGCGACATAAGCACGCAAAAACCGCCGGGGAAAAATCCCTCGGCGGCGGTGATGATTTTGGTCAGGCGATGGCCTCTTCCAGCTCTTTTACTTTTTCTACGTCAAATTCTGTGTCTACGGAACCCATAACGTCCTCGTAGTACTTTCTGAGCTCCTCGTGTCCCTCGTCTCTTAAAACGATCTCTACGGCTCTTCTGCGGCACTCTGCGCTCTCAGCACCGTAAGTTCTGATAAGGACCTCAGGCTGATTAACGATCCATTTACATACACGATAAAGAATTGCAGGATCTTCACGGTATGAATTTATGTAGGTCTCAATGTTTTCAGTAACGATATCCATATTCGTACTCCTATAATTATTCTTTTCCTGCGAAATAACACCCTCCGCGTCTTCTCCACACAAACAACAATGCCCAGAATTTTTCGATCACTTTCCGGGCACCACACAAGGAGATATGATACAGCATTTTGTATACACTTTCAACTCCATTCGCAACATATCGGCGAAGATAACACATTCTTTATTTTTTGATAATAAATAAATGCCGTATTCAGATATATTTCAATCCAAATACGGCATACATTTGTCATATTTTTACAAAAGACCCTATTCCTGTTCCGCCTTGATAGATTTCACGAGAAATTCGCTTCCTGTGCCCTTTATCAGACGTACCTCACCCCCGCACTCAGGGCAGGAAAAAGAACTGCCATGCGGGAACTCATGTCCGCATTTTGCGCATTTAAGCATTGCATGAGTGTGCTCAAAGTGAAGCTCCGCTTTTTCGCAGCTGTGACCCTCTGAGAGCATCTCAAAATACATAGAAACACATTCATCAACCACACCGGAAAGCTCTCCGATGACCAGATTGATCTCCATTATCTTCTTAAAATGCTTCTCTTCTGTCTCTTTATCAAGGGTCCGGATCAGATCTTCAACAATAGGAAGTTCATGCATTCTTGTATCTCTCAGCCTGCTCCTGGATAAGAGCCTGATCGTCAAAGTAGTTGATCTTCATAGCGTTCTTAACATCGCTCAGAGTCTGGGCAGCTACCTCTCTAGCCTCTTCTGTACCCTTCTTCAGTACCTCATATACATAAGGAATGTCCTTCTCAAACTCGCTTCTGCGTGCGCGGATAGGCTCAAGAGTTGCCTGAAGGACGTTGTTTAAGAACTTCTTTACCTTCATATCGCCGAGACCGCCTCTTGTATAGTGGTCCTTCATCTCCTGAAGGTTCTTGTAATCCGGGCAGAACTCTGCGAAGAACTCATCCTTGCAGAAAGCATCAAGATATGTGAATACTGTATTTCCTTCGAGCTTACCGGGATCTGATACCTTGAGGTGAGTCGGATCGGTAAACATGCTCTTAACCTTCTTTTCGATATCAGCAGGATCCTCTGAAAGGTAGATGCAGTTTCCGAGGGACTTACTCATCTTCTCCTTACCGTCGATACCAGGGAGACGGAGACATGCCTTATCTGTAGGAAGCATGATATCCGGCTCGACCAGTGCAGGTCCGTAAACAGAATTAAACTTACGAACGATCTCACGTGTCTGCTCGATCATAGGCTCCTGATCCTCACCTACAGGAACTGTGGTAGCCTTAAAAGCTGTGATATCAGCAGCCTGGCTGATAGGATAGCACATGAAGCCTACCGGGATGCTGTTCTGGAAATCACGCATGTGAAGCTCATTCTTTACGGTAGGATTTCTCTGGAGACGTGCAACTGTGACCAGATTCATGTAATAGAATGTGAGCTCTGTAAGCTCAGGGATCATAGACTGAATGAGGATCGATGTCTTAGACGGATCGATACCTACTGAAAGATAATCCAGTGCTACCTCTACGATATTCTGACGAACCTTTTCAGGCTGGTCTGCATTATCAGTAAGAGCCTGCGCATCTGCGATCATTACGAAGATCTTGTCATATTCCCCCGAATTCTGAAGCTCAACTCTTCTGCGGAGAGAGCCCACATAGTGGCCTACGTGCAGACGTCCTGTCGGACGGTCACCTGTCAGAATGATTTTCCCGTTACTCATTTCAAAATTCCTCCAAAATCTGAAGCCCTTCTCCGGCTTCCCTTATTCTCAAAAATGATAATCGCTCTGTTTTAAGAGACGCTTTTTTACAAAATTAAAAGTCCTGTCCTCGCCGTAAACTGCCAGCATCCTGAGCAGTCCATAAAGGAGAAGTCTGGTCTCCCTGTGCATGGGAATACGGTACATATTTTTTTCAAAATACTTAAGAGGCAGATCATCTGTATAATGCCCCTTGTTATATACCTTAGACGCTGCGATACGGTCCATCATCATTTCCACCACACAGCGCAGCGGCATTTTTACTGCGATCATTATATCCGAAGCATTTTCCGCTCTGGAATTATAATCGATCCAGTATTCATAATGATGCATATTCCGACCCTTGTGATGCAGCCATGAAGAAGAATAGCCTATATTCTCTCTTTCTGCATTGTTCGGGCTTCTGTTTCCCTGATAATATCTGGCACCAACCAAAAATTCCCTGGGAGAATACTTAGACATGTCATGCATGAGACCTTGCCAGTAAAGACCGACGCGAAAACAATTTCTCATCACCAAAAGCTTGTGCTCCGTTATGGTCATAAAGTGACCTATCGGATGAGAATGCAGCACTATGTCTGCCGCATTTATGATTCTCTCTATCATTGGAAATACCTCATTTTTATCCAGTGAAGGATAAGCAGATGCCCGGGGTAAAAGGCATAAAAAAAGTACTTGAATCCCGGGCCCTTCTTCCCATTGTAAAGAGAAATCGGCAAAAGTGCAAGGCTGCCGGCAGACTGGATAGAAGACTTAAAAAGCCTGAAATTCAGGATGATTATGGAGTTCCATTTGCAGAACTCCATCTTCCTGAACCAGTAAAAAGCACATACCATCAAAACACCGATATAACGGTAGTCCGAATGGATAGCCTGCGCAATTCCTCCAAATGCCGCAACAGCCACGATCTTAAGGTAAATACTGTTGCTTTCCTTCATGACCTGAAGCGCCATGAGCCCGAGAAACAGTGTAAAAAACACATTTTGATGCAGCGGATCAAAAAATTTATTACGAAAATAAAGATCAAACGGAACTTCCGATACCAGCGCAAAAGCAAATAACCGCGCCAGGTACTTCTTTACGTCTCTTGTATGACAAAATCCCTCAACAAGAAGGAACGCATATATAGGAAACGCCAGCCGTCCTATATAACGGAGCAGCTTGATCTTTGGATAAAGCCTCGAACCTATGTGGTCTATCAGCATGGCTATACAGGCAAGCAGTTTCAACGAAAAAGCATTCATTCCTTTTTACCGCTCTTTCCGTTCTTTTTTACCTGCTTTTTGGAAGGCTTTACATCCTCTGTAACAAGGATCCTGACGCTTCTGGGCGGAACCGTGATAAAGCTTCCGTCCTCCGGATCTTTCTTTGCTGACTTTTCAGGCTCCCCTGTTGCCAAAACCTCTTTCCACTGCTTTCCGACCGGAGCTTTCGGTACTGCCAGCTGTTTACTCTGCCAGTACATGTTAAACGCCAGATAAAAATCTCTGTCCGGCGTTCCGTCAGGACGGATCTCATACGAACCGGAATAAAGGACACCGATATGTCTGAAATAGTCCTCATAACGCGGAGCCCACGCCTGCTCACCGTGGAAGGAAACATCGGGCCATCCGTAATTTCTGAAATCCGTATGACGCTTAGCCTCCGCACTGCGGAATACAGGGTGTTCCTTTCTGAAAGCGATGAGGGACTTCATGAAATCAAAAGCCTCACGATTCTTTTCGAGATGCTCCCAGTTAAGCCAGTTCACGGAATTATCCTGGCAATACGGGTTATTATTTCCGTGTCTCGTATGCAGGAACTCATCTCCCGCCGTGATCTCCGGCACTCCCTGAGATAAGAGGAGCATGACCAGAGCATTTTTTATCTGCCTGCTTCTAAGGCGCAGGATAGGCTTTCTCCTCGTCGCGCCCTCGGCACCACAGTTCCAGGAATAGTTGTAATCTGTTCCGTCAGTGTTATTTTCGCCGTTCGCTTCGTTATGCTTGCCGTCATAGCTCACCATATCATTCAAGGTGAATCCGGCGTAGCTCGACAGGAAATTTATCACCGTATATCTCTGAGGATGCTCCATCAGGTGTCCCTGAAAAGCTCTCAGCATATCCGAGTCACTCTTTAAATACCGCCTGATGTCATAAAGGAACGGATCATTTAACACAGCGAGATTCGGAACCTTGTCCTGCCTTAAATACGAATGTCTGTCATCCGTGGATGCTGTGAGAGCTTCGCACGAAGCAGCAATACGCTCAATTTCCTGAGGCACGTGCTCAAGGATGATCTTCACACTTGAAAGATACGGGTCTGTAAGAATCTCCTCTGAAGGAATCGCAACACCAAGTATCCTGAAGCCGTCAACATGGTAATTTATAGTCCAGAAACGAAGTACCTGAAGAATAAATTCATCCGACATATCCGGTTCAAAATAGAAGTCTGCAATAACTTCTATTCCAGCCTCATGAAAAGCAAGGACAAGCTTCTGGAATGATTCAGGTCCGTTTCCGTCTGCTGAGTAACTATTCTTCGGTGTAAAATAATTACCCCTTGTAAAGCCCCAGTAATTGATCCTTCTGCCTATGTGACCTTTCTTTCCTGCGGCTTCCGCTTCCGTAGTGGTCCGTGCCTTTTTCTCAGGCATGACCTCATTAAAATCATAAACAGGCATAAATTCTGCCGTATTTATACCAAGCTCCTTTAAGTACGGGAGCTTCTCAACCGCGCCCTCAAAGGTTCCGGGTGCAGATACCTTACTGCTCTTATGCATGGTAAAACCACGGACATGCATATAGTAAAGGAGCATCTCATTCCATGGTCTTAAGAGCGGTCTGTCCTTTTTCCATGCTTCGGACTTTTCCGTAGCTGTTCCATCTGTTGGTATGAGTGCCTTCGGATGGAAGTGTCCCCATCTCTCATCCCCGATAGTCCTGCGGGCAAAGGGATCAACTATCTCTTTTTTGCCGCTCTTTAAGAGGCATGCAAATCTTCCGGGTTCTAAAAGCTTATCTCCGGAAAGCTGCATTGCCTGCACTCTTCCGACTATTCCCTCTTTCGGGAACGGGATTTCCTTTGTGTTGCCTGTCTTTCGGTCAAAAAGAACGAGAGAAAGCCTTTCTCCCGTTCGACCGCATGCAGCAACGTGGAGCCTGTCACCGTCTACCATCATTCCAAGGGGCATCGGTGCTCCGGGCTGAACGTTTATTTGTAATTCTTGCGCTTTATTTTCTGTCATTTTCGTCTTTCCCACGTACTGTCAACATGCAGGATGCATGCATAAAAAATGCTATTCCGTTTTATTTTATCACAAAATCCATGATCATTCACTTTCAAATGGCTTAAGAAACCTTGAAGCCGTCATCTTTTTTCCGTGATCATCACATATATGCCAGATATGAAGATATTTTTCAGCACGGGTCATGCCTACGTAAAAGAGACGCCGTTCTTCCTCGATCTCGCTTTTCATGACCGCTTTATCCGACGGAAGGATGCCTTCGTTCACGTCCGGCAGAAATACTTCCTTAAATTCCAGCCCCTTTGCGCCGTGAAGCGTCATGATAGTCACAGCTTCCTCTGTATCCGGCTCCGTTGCTCTCTGCTTCATCTCATTAAGGGAAATCCTGTACTCTTCTGCGGCTTCTTCCCAGGCGATGAAGGATCTGAACTGTTTTGCCCGCGCTTTTATATCTTCTGCCGTGCCCTTTAGCTCTGCAAAATCTACACCCTTTTTAACAGCATAGTTTTTCAGATACTTTAAATACCCCATGCCATTTAGTATATAGTGCACCGCCGCATAAGGCTTCATACCGGAAATGATCTTCAGATCCCGCTCAAGCCTGTTGATTTCGGAAAACGTTTTCAAGTCCTGTTTATGATAATTCCGCATTTCTTTAAAATCAATAGAAGCTCCTGATACCGCGTCCCTGCTGATGCACCTGTAAGGTCTGTTCATAACCCTGTAAAAAACACCTCTCCGCCTGTCACCTGACGCCAGACGAAGATACGCGAAGATATCCTGCGCTATAAAATGGTCATAAGGGTCCGTAAGCTTCTCCCTGCATCGGCACGGAATCGCATATAAATTAAGCTTTTCTGCAACAAAGGATGCAAGGGTATTGGTACGGAGAAGGATCGCAGCATCATTATAGTGCCCGTTGAGCTCCTTTAAAGCATCCCTTAAGGCTTCCATCTCTTTCTCCCGGTCATGAAACTCACGGATATCGACACGTTTTTTCTCATCTCCCGAACCTTCTTTATGAGCCAATATCACCTTTTCGATGCGGTTCTCATTTTCAGCGATCACCTTTGACGCAGCACCTACGATCTCCGGCTCCGACCTGTAATTCGTTCCCAGACGTATCACTCTGCAATGGGGGCTGTCTTCTATAAACTTCTGCATTATGGTGGGATCAGCTCCGCGAAAGGAATATATAGACTGGTCATCATCACCCACGAGAAAAAGATTTTTACTCTCCCCCGCCAGCATACGAACAGCCTCATACTGGGCAGGGTCCATGTCCTGACACTCGTCCACCAGTATAAATCTGAACCTGTCCTGCCACTTTTTAAGCACCTCTGGTCGTTCGCAAAAAAGTGTACATACCCTCAGCACCATATCATCAAAGTCGATAAGTCTCAGGTCATTCATTCTTTTTCTGTAAAGATCACAGACCTCAGAAAAAAGGTCATCAGGTAAAACCGATGAAACTGCTTTATCCGTACTTCTTCCGCATTTCACACGGCTTATCTCTGACAGAAGCGTAAAAGCCGCCCGTCGAAAATCCGGAAGCACCTGCCCTTTTCCTGTCAGAATGTCACCTAAAATACTCAGCTGTGTATCTGCGGTTATGATATTTTCTGATGTAAAACGATAAGTATGTCTTAATATGTGAAAAAATATGGAATGAAATGTTCCAAATGTGATGGATGCCGCTGCATCCCCAAGAAGCGCCTGTGCACGGGTTTTCATCTCTATCCCCGCAGCGCGTGTAAATGTGATGGTAAGAATTGAAGAAGGATCGATGCCTGCTTTTGAAACAAGATACTGCAGGCGGTTCACCAGGACTCCGGTCTTGCCGGAGCCCGGTCCCGCCACAACTATCGCGGGACCATACACATGAGTGACTGCCTGCAGCTGTTCATCTGATAATGAAATACTCAGGATAATTTCTCAATCGCTTTTCTGATACGATTTAAGGACTCTTCCTTACCGAGGATCTCCATGATCTCAGTAGCACCGCCCGGAGTCATCTGCTTACCGGAAACTGCTGTACGGACAGGCCAGAGAACATATCCGTTCTTATAACCCTTTTCCTCAGTAAATGCCTTCAGCAGAGAGTACAGCCCATCATTACTGTAATCATCTGTCTCCTCAAGTCTCGGAAGGATCTCCTTTAAGACATCGAGAGAAGTCTCGGCATTAGTCTTCATCTTTTTATGAGTGTACATAGCGATATCGTACTCAGGAACTTCCTCAAAGAAGTCGATGAGATCTGCGATATCAGGGAAGATCTCGATTCTGGACTGAACAAGAGCCGCGATCTTCTTCAGATCACAATCTCTCTTGATAACGTTCTTGATGAAAGGCTCAGCCATCTCATAGAACTTATCGAAATCCATCTTCTTGATATATTCGCCGTTCATCCACTTGAGCTTGTTGTAATCAAATACAGCCGGACTCTTGCTCATGTGGTGATAATCAAACTTCTTGATAAGCTCTTCCATGGACATGATCTCCTGATTGTCCTCAGGTGACCATCCGAGAAGTGCTACAAAGTTTACAACTGCCTCTGCAAGGAATCCCTGCTCGATGAGATCCTCGAAGGAGCTGTGTCCGCTTCTCTTACTGAGCTTCTTATGAGTCTCGTCTGTGATCAGCGGGCAGTGGATGTATTCCGGAACCTCCCATCCGAATGCCTCGTAAAGACGATTGTACTTCGGAGAAGAAGAAAGATACTCATTTCCGCGAACAACGTGAGTGATTCCCATAAGATGATCATCAACTACGTTAGCAAAATTGTATGTAGGGAATCCGTCGGACTTGATAAGGATCATATCATCCAGTTCTGCGTTATTTACAGTGATATCACCGTAAATATCATCGTGGAATGTAGTTGTTCCCTCTGTCGGATTGTTCTGACGGATAACAAATGGCTTTCCTGCTGCCAGATTTGCCTCAACCTCTTCCTTTGAGAGATGTGAGCAATGCTTATCGTAAACAGAAATAGTCTTGCCGCCTTCATCAACAGTCTGCTTGAGACCTGCGAGACGCTCCGGTGTGCAGAAGCAGTAATATGCCTCGCCCTTTTCTACGAGCATCTTGGCATACTTCATGTAAATGCCTTCTTTAACACGCTCAGACTGAATGTACGGTCCTACACCGCGATCCTTATCAGGACCTTCGTCATACTCAAGACCTGTCTTTTCAAGTGTTCTGTTAATAATATCTACTGCGCCTTCCATCTCACGCTTCTGATCGGTATCCTCGATACGGAAGATGAAATCTCCGCCCGCATGACGGGTAATGAGATAAGCGTAAAGCGCTGTTCTTAAATTTCCAACATGCATCCGTCCTGTAGGACTCGGAGCAAATCTGGTTCTTACCTTAGCCATGGTATTCGTAAACTCCTTTCAAACCTGTCAAATATAGCACAATGAAACCTGAGATTCAAGGACTGACCATGTATTACGATGTCGGTGACGGTGCTTTATCCAGGTTTTCCTCAGGATCGATGTCGCCGCTCTCAGGATTTGTAGGCTCATAACCTTCTGCCTCTTCATCCTTTTCCTTTTGCTTCTCTTCTTCAGACTCCTCGTCGTCATCATCGTCATCATCATCGTCGTCATCATCATCGTCATCGTCTTTGTCGTCGTCTTCGTCCTCGTCATCGTCGTCATCATCGTCGTCGGAATCATCGTCATCATCATCACTGTCATCAGAGTCTTCGTCATCATCAGAATCTTCATCCTCATCATCAGACTCCTCATCTCTCGTGTCTTCATCATCCGCATCATCCGAACCGCCGCGGTATTTAGCAGCTTCTGCCTGTATTTCTCTCAAAATATCGTAATCGTAATCTATCTCCTCACCATCCGACTTTACATATCGGAAGTAGAAAACAGGCGAGCTTCCGTTATTACCAAATTTTTCTCCGACGTGGAGCGAAACATTTCCTGCCGCACTTGACTCATGAACGTACATCTGCTGAGTGCCGCGGCTTGTTTTTACGTATCCGAGGAAGATACCGGCGTGTCCGTAATTATGGATCATATCGTGACCATATACCATGATATCTCCGGCACGGACATTATCCAGACCTTCAATGATGTCATTTTCCTCATCTTCAACAGCAATGAGTTTTAAGAATCCTCCGCCCTGTGTAAATATCATGCTGTCGGTATTGCAGTATCCGAGACTGTTATTAAGGGCGATAAGGTACATGTAATCAACCCAGTGGGAGCAGTCCATGCCTGAAATATCCTCGCATGCTGCAACGATATCCTCATCCGCAACGATAGGGAAATCATCCTCGCCAAGCTCTGAATAGTCAGGTCTCAAGGGCTGTGCCCCCCCAAGGATATAAGGTATACGTCCGACTGTAAGGAGTGCAGACTTTGCAATACGGTACTCTCTCTCAGAAAGACCGTCATTATATTTCCATGCAAGCTTCAGAACAGTTCGGATATCCTCCGTACTCAGCGGAGCATTGGTAGTTACTGCATTTCCTGATACATTGTAGGACTCGAGCTCAAGCTCATCCATTGAAAGGTGATCGGATCTGTCATAGATATCTCCGAGAGTTGCATCTCCCGAACCTTCTATTTCTTTTCCGAATCCCGCTGCCGTCAGCGAATCAAGTCTCGCCTGCTCAGCAGCCTTCCTTGCAGCTTCCTCTTCCAGATATTTCGCATACGCGATCTTTGCGTCATAAGCGTTCTGCACCGCAAAGTCAAAAATAGGCGACGTATAGTTGAAAAATAACCCCATCAGCGCTACCAGACATGCTGATATAATTTTCCCGCGCATCGCAGCCATAGAAAGCGCAAATCGTGAAACTCTTTTGAACGGGATAGGATTCAGCCATCTCGTATGACGCTTCCATGGTGTGCGTGCCGCTTCTCTCTTTACCTTACGGAGTTCTCTGTAGTAATGATAATTTTCTCCAAAGAAACCAAGGTGCTTCTGCGGTCCGAGATATACCCTGTCAGGACTGAAAAACTTCAGCGCCCTATGGATAAGGTGCGGGATATCAAGGGGCGGGAACGCAAGCATATCGATAAAGCCGGGTCCGGTCTTTTGAAAATACGGACGCTTCTCCTTCTTTATCCCTGCATACTTTGCACGCCGTTTTCTGTTAAAAACAGTAATCTCCCAGGCATATCGCCCCTGACTCTTCTGTTTCTGGGGTCCCGGGACCACAAAATCCCTGCTGAAAAGATGTATTATCTCTCCGATGATCCTCTTCGGGCTGACCGGAGGAAATGTGAGCATGCCGAAAAAGCCGGGTCCGGCTATTCCCGGAAAACCGGCTATTTTCTTATCTCTTTTTGCCGCCGCCCGTTTATTCAGCCAGAGCGCCATCGGTCCCAGATGCTTCTGGGGTCCAAGGGCGATCCTGTCATCACTGAAAAACTTTCGGATTCTTTTCAGGTGGTAAATTAAATGCATCAGTTTCCTCTTTACGTGTCCCGAAACGAAAAAGCAATTTCGAGGACATAGTTAAGATAAATTTTAGTCCACTTTTTTGTTACTTGCAATTCCTATAATTAAAAGTCTTTCTTATGATTTTCTGAACGGAAAAAGATTCTCATAACACAGAACGGACGGTGCATATGATACACCGTCCGGATTTTAGCTTCACATAATATTTTTACGGAAACTCTTTACTGAAACTGATTACGGAAACCTGTGTCATTCTCCGGAATCCGAAGTCTCTGCAGCAAGGGTTTCAGGATCAGCTTCAAAGTCTGTTGGAACAGAAGAAGCTGTCACATAAACCTTTGAACTGTCGTCATCAAGATAGACGTAATAATCTCCTGTCACATCATTTTTCGCACCAACAACGATTTTCTGAGTTTTTCCGTCTGCATCAGCCGCTGTGATCACATTTGCAGGATCATCCAGACCAAATGCAGAAAGATCAACCTCATCACCTGTAAGAGTGCGCTTTGCAGTCATAAGCTCCAGGTCAGAGGTCTTTGAACTCATTGTCACAGAGTTAAGGCTTACAGAACCGTAATACCAGACACCGTCTTTCTTCTCTATGCTGACATCTTTACCCTCATACTTCCAGGAAAGCTTACAAATGCCGTTTCCGCTTAGTGCGCCTATATTTACAGATTCAATATCCGCTTCCGTACTTGCTTCCATTGCTGCATCATCTGCTTCACGGAAGGACTTCATTCCGAAGTACCCTCCGACAAGTACTACAAGCACGACCAGCAGAATTATCATATTTCTTATCTGCTGCTTAGTCATCTTACTTTCTCCTCCTTCTGAACCATACAACGATTCCTGATGCAAGGATCAGTACAGGGATCACGAGTATAAATACAAAGCCTAAGAGCAGTGCTGTTCCGTAAGGCACAGTAAGTTTTGCAGTGTCATAGCTCTTTGCAGGGATCGTTGTGTTTATCTCCTGATCGATCATGTCATTAAGTGCGCTTGTGACCATCTGGACATTTGCGCCTGCGACCATTGCATCGATCTGATCTGCAAAAAGGTTATCTGTTCCGAAAACAGCGATCTTTGTCTCATCATCACTGCCGTCTGCACCCTCTGTAACATATGCAGCAACTACAAAAGGTCCTGAAACATCCGAAGGATCCTCTTCTGCACTTACAGACTCACCATTTTCCGCAAGAGTTGTCTTTGCATAAGCACGGTCCGTAGTATTCAGTGCCTGCTCAACAGTGACCGTATCACGAACAGCGTTGTCAGAAACCGTATAACCTGAAGTCTGAGGCAGCAGATTCAGAAGCTTTGCGCTCTGGGTCGCAGTAGTGAGCGTTGAGGAACCTGCATCAGGGATTATATAAAGCGGTGTCTGATACATGTGCTGCTGATCACCCTCGAGAACAACTCCGTTCACATGATTCAGACCGTAATACGCCAGTATAGAATCAAAGTTCGGTGTGTCACTTTCTGTGTAACCGGATGTTATTATAGCCTTTCCGCCCTTCTTCAGATAATCGAGAACGTACGTTGTGTCATCCTCTGAGTAATCTGACTTGGGGCTCAGTATCATGACCGCATCAGCGTCTTCCGGAACACCGCCGGAAGTCATGAGATTCAGCTCTTCTGTCTCTACATTCTGCTTCTTTACTGCGTTTCCGAGGTCTGTAAAGTTTGTTAAAGAGTCCTCGTTATGACCTGTGATTATATAAAGTTTCGGAATGTTATCAGTTGTTACGTATGAAATAGCAGATGTGATCTGACCCTCTCCGTCGTATCCTGTCTTTGTAGATGAATAGGTCTGATAGTCAACGCTTGTTTCATACAGATCATAGGGTGATACCACCTTGGATCTGTCTCCGTTTACTACTATTAGAGAACCGACAGACACCTGATCGGTGGTGTACTTCTGATAAAAAGTAGGATCCAGAGTCGGGTCCTTATATATAACCGTCACATGATCTGAGATCTCAGCATACTGATCAAGAGTCTTTTCAACTTCCTTATAATCATAGCTTTCCATCATCTCCCTTGTACCGACAACCAGGATCTGGATATCTGTATCAAGAGAAGAAAGGAACTTTCTCGAATCATCCGTAAGGGTGTACATCTGATTTGCTGTCACATCGATCTCAGCAAAGCGGGTAGGAATCTGATCCACCATGAGATTCAGTACGACCGCAATGGCAATACCTATAACTACAGTCACATTACTGTAAACAGAAAGGGATATCGTGTTTTTTGAAACAGAGTATCTTCTTTTCTGTATAGCCTGACAGGTGAGAAACAGCATGAGAACGATAACTGTTATGAAGTAAACGATTTCTTTTACATCAATGATACCTGCCATCAGGTTCTCAAGCCTTGATGAAAAATCAAAAACCTTTAAGAGTGAAGCCGGATTGTCACCACTCTGGGTAAGAATGCCGACTATACCTGACATAAGGAATGTAAGGAAAAGAACGATAAATGAAAGCACTGCCGCAATGACCTGACTCTCTGTTATCGCTGAGATAAACACGCCGACTGCGATACATGACGCACCGAAAAGGAAGTATCCGAGAATAGCCGAATAGCTTTCTGCGTATCTTACCTTTCCAAACATGGTCATGATAAGCGGGAATATGCATGACACAAGTACCGGAACTCCAAATATCGCAAGGATCGCAAGGAATTTACCGACAACGATCTTTCCGACTGATATCGGAGCCGTGAGGAGAAGCTGATCCGTCTTCTGCCTCTTTTCCTCTGCAAGTATCCTCATCGTAAGGATCGGGACCATTATAAGGAGGATAAAAAGTACGTTCTGCATGACAGCAGCAAGGGACGGCTGCATGTTCATGAGACAGCTCGCCATAAAGTACAGTCCGATGACCAGCAGATTTACCGCTGCAAAAAGCGCCCCTGTTACAGAATAAAAATACGTTCTTAATTCTTTTTTGAAAATCGCCAACATGGCTTACTCTTCCTCCTTTCCGTTTTCAGCATTTGTATCTGAGTCTTCATTATCCTGAACTTCCTCAGTTTTTTCGGCAGCTGCAGGTTTCACCTCTGTGTCTCCTGTGAGCTTCAGATATACATCCTCGAGTGACATCCTGTCGGAGTGCATATCAAGAACCGGAAGCATCTTTTCTGCTGCTTTTCTGAAAACTGCTTCTCTGATATCAGTCTCAGCATCACTTGTGATAACTGCCTTTACGATGCCCCGCTCTGATGACTCTTCAAAACGGATATTTCTGATACCGTTTATGCCCTTAAGTGCCTCTGTAACTTCTGATTCTGAAGCACGGACTTCCATATGCATCGTTACTGTGTCACTCATGGAATGAGCCAGATTTTCCGGAGTATCGCTTGCCACCAGACGGCCGTGTGAAATTACCATGATGTGATCACATACTGCACTGATCTCCTGAAGGATATGAGAACTCAGGATCACTGTATGCTTTTCGCCAAGTGAACGTATAAGGTCACGGATCTCGATTATCTGCGCGGGATCAAGCCCGACTGTAGGCTCGTCAAGGATGATCAGATCCGGATAACCGATGAGTGCTTCCGCGATACCTACTCTCTGCTTATAACCCTTTGACAGATTGCGGATCAGGCGGTCACTCACATCCTGTGTCTTTGTCCTGTCCATGATCTCATTCACCATGGACATACGCTCTCCCTTCGGGATCTTTTTCAGTTCTGCCGCAAAAAGAAGATATTCCTTCACTGTCATATCAGTGTAAACAGGCGGAATCTCCGGAAGATAACCTATCCTCTTTTTCGCCTCTATAGGCTCTTTCAGGATGTCGTGCCCATCTATCAGGACAGTTCCCTCTGTAGATGCAAGATATCCTGTTATCATGTTCATGGTTGTTGATTTACCGGCACCGTTCGGCCCCAGAAAACCGTAAATACGGCCTTTTTCGATGGAAAATGTGAGATGATCCACCGCCATATTTGAGCCATACCGCTTCGTAAGATTTTTCACTTCCAGCATTGTTCTGGCTTCCTCCTCAATATAGATTTATGCAGTTGGATTATATAAAAACCGCATACACTCAAACGGTTGAAAGTATAATCTTTTTCTGTGATTATTTTGTGAATTTTTTCGCACGTTTTCTTATTGTAAAAACTAAAATATTTTAATATAATGTGAAATCATTTCAGTAGTTTCCCGTAATCCAAGGTCCGAAAAAGTCCTGTGTTTACGGGCTATTTCTTTCTTTTCAGGAGGAAAAAGATATGCAGCAGGATATGACACGCGGACCGGTACTTCCGGCTCTCCTTAGGTTCACCATTCCGCTTTTTATCGGAAATATGTTTCAGCAGTTCTATAACATGGCGGACACTGTCATAGTCGGACGCTTTGTAGGGGAAGGCGCTCTCGCTGCCGTGGGATCCACAGGAACCGTTATGTTCCTCATCATGGGATTTGCAGTAGGAATAACATCCGGTTTCTCTATACCAACAAGCCAGTTTTTCGGTGCCGGAGATGAAAAAGGCGTTAAAGACACCATCGGTACAGGAACACTCCTGACTCTTATCATCGCTGTGCTCATGACTATATTTTCATCCCTTATGGTGGATAAGCTCCTAGTCATGATGAACACACCGGCTGATATTCTTCAGGATGCCAGGAGTTATCTATCCGTTATATGCAACGGCTTGTCCGCCTGTATTTTATATAATCTCTTCTCAGGTTACTTAAGAGCCGTGGGTAATAGTCAGGCGCCCCTGTTTTTCCTGGTATTCTCTTCGATATTGAATATAGTGCTGGACCTCGTACTGATACTTAATTTCCATATGGGTGTTGCCGGTGCGGCGCTTGCAACCGTGCTTTCTCAGGGAATATCAGCCGTTCTTTGTGTTATATATATAGTCCTTAAGGTAAAAATACTCGTTCCCGAAAGAGACCAGTGGCGGATAAAAATGCACATCGCCGCAAAACAGATGAAAATGGGTATACCCATGGCACTCCAGTTTGCCATTACCGCTTCCGGAACCATGATCATGCAGACCGCCATAAATCTATTTGGCTCCACAGCAGTTGCTGCCTTTACAGCAGCTTCCAAAGTCCAGAATCTCCTGACACAGGGCATGCTCTCCATGGGTCAGACAATGGCAACCTACTGCGGACAGAACTATGGCAAGGGCGATCTGGAACGATTGAAAACAGGTGTTAAACGCGCCGTTCAGGTCGAGATTATATATTCTCTCCTTGCCGCTGCCCTCTTCTATCTCCTGCTCCCGAACATGGTAGCCCTGTTCTTCTCAGGTGATGCGGGCATTGCGGAGCTCCTGCCATGGGCAAGAACATACGCTACCGTGAGCATGATATTTTATATACCGCTCAGCTTCATCTTTATATTCCGAAGCGCCATGGAAGGATGCGGTTCCGCTCTGCTGGTGCTCTGCTGCGGTATCGTAGAGTTTGTCGCCAGATGCGCTGTCGCCTTTATCTCAATGCAGGTAAAGAGCTACTTGCTTGCAGTTGCCTGTGATCCTGCGGCATGGTTCGCAGCAGCCGTCTTCTCACTCTTTGCATTTAACCATGTAATGAAGGGTGTTGCAGCACGGCTCGGCAGTGTTAAAAAATAAAATAAATACAATACGCATAAAACGAGGGTGATTGATCTAAATTGCCCTCGTTTTTCTCTGCTCTGATATGTTATTTTTTATTCACGTATTTATTTATTCTCTGTGATATCTTAACAGCTTTTAGATTTCGTGTGTTACGTGCAAAATCATGATTTCACGTTTCACTTCCGCCATCCTGCCGGCTTACCATTTCAAAAAATGCAGTATTTATCGTATATATCACGCATGAGTTCTTAATAGGCGGCATCGTCCGACAGCCTTTGAAAACATATGTTACTATTTATATTTTGAGACATTTTATCCACTGTTTTACGCTCAAAAATCACCCACGGATTTTCAATCCGCAAAGATTTCAAAAATCCTGTCTCTCACATGTTATCCATCATTGTATTGATCTATATTAAACCAAAAAATCTATTTTTCTCTTCCGATCCATGCTCGTCACACACTAAACATACTGTTTTTTAATAATGGGATTACGTTGGATTTACATTAAAAGATCGGAGACCAAAAGCCTCCGATCCATAAAACCATTATATAATTTTCAAATACTCCCATCACCTGATATGAAATAACCCGTTCCCGGCACTCCTGTTTTTACGATAGCGGTTCTCTCCGGGGAGCTCGCTCATCATTGCCTTGATAAATAATCTGAGCAACAGTGCTTCTATAATAAATCCTATTACGATAATACCTGTGATCATATGCTCCTCCTGTCCGGCGCGATCCCTGGGACCACGCTCACGAATCAACCTTTTCTTAACTATAGTATGCAGCATATGAAGTAAAACAGGTATAAAGATACAGGCATTGACATTAAGATTGCGTTAAGGCGAAACTCACAGTCTGTTCATGCGGTAACCTATACCCACATGGGTCTGGATATATGCAGGTTTTGACGGATCCTTCTCAATCTTTTTACGAAGTGACACCATAAAAACTCTTAATGTCGCAACATCACTTTCCAGAGAATTACCCCAGATATGATCCGTGATATACGTATGAGTCAGAACCTTTCCCACATTTCCCGCAAGCAGGCACAGCAGTTTATACTCGATCGGTGTGAGCTGAAGCTCTTTACCATCTAAAAGCACACATCCCGACGTATAGTTGATCTCCAGATCTCCATTCGTGAAAACCTGCTTTGTATCTTCACTGTGGGGCATGACTGCGAGACGCCTCTGTGCCACACGTATCCTTGCCAGCAGTTCATTAACAGAAAAAGGCTTTGTCAGATAATCATCAGCTCCTGCATCCAGCGCTTCGATCTTGTCCGAGTCATCGCTTCTGGCACTGACAACGATTATCGGGATCTGACTCCAGCTTCTTACAGTACTTATTATCTCCATACCATCCATGTCGGGAAGACCCAGATCAAGCAGCAAAATATCCGGCTGGTTGGAAGTAAGCTCAAGTTCTGCCTCATTTCCGGTAGAAGCTGTCCGAAAAGTATATCCATTCGCTTTTAATGTAGTTGTCATGAGTTTACGGATCGGAGGGTCATCCTCAACAATCAATATCCTGCATTCGCTGTTGTTCATTGATCTCTATCTCCCTCACCGGAACAGAAAAAGTGATCACCGTACCATGCGGATCGTTATCAGTTACAAGTATAGCTCCCTTATGGGCTTTTACGATCGACTGACAGAGTGAAAGTCCCAGACCGATACTGCGCCTGCTGTCAGCGATCTTCTTATTTCCATTGTAAAACATTTCAAAGATATGTGGTTTATCTTCTGCAGATATTCCCGGACCGTCATCACTTATCTTTATATATGCCATACTTTTCTTTTTCCATGATGAAATGACTATCGATGACCCTGCAGGTGAATATTTTATGGAATTATTCACAATATTAATGATCACCTGGACTATCAGATGAACATCTATCTGCACGAGGATCAGATCCTCCGACGGTTCTATCTTTATATTATAATCCTTACTCCTGCGGTCAATATGCTGCATCGCTTCATTTATCACATCATCAAGAAGCTCTGTTGTGATACGCAGGTTCATATGTCCGTCTTCCACACGGCTTATTGCCAGGATATTTTCTACGAGATTATCAAGCCATACGGAATCGTCATAAATATCAAGATACATCTGCTCTCTGGTCTTATTATCAAAACTTTCGCCGGACTGTAAGAGATTGCTGGCATTTCCTGATATAGACGTAAGCGGAGTCCTTAGATCATGAGAGATCGAACGAAGAAGATTTGCCCTGAACTGTTCATTCTTTGCCTTGAGCTTCTCTTCCTCTTTTTCCATAGTGATCCGCATATTTTCAAGCATAAGCGCCGATTCCTCGAGCACCGATTCGAGCATGTCGAGATTATCCTTAGAAAGCTTTGCCCCGCCTGTCATTATCCCAACAACGCCATAAATATATCCGTTGATAGACACGGGAAAGTACTGTCCCGAAGCTCCGGAGTAGACTTCCGTAAATGCTCCCGATTCTTTTCTGGTCTGATAAGTCCACCGTATCGCTTCCTGCTCTAAAGGTGCCTGAAACATCCCCTCAGAAGATGCCGGATAGCAAAAGCGAAATACAGAATCCTTTTCAGGCATTTCAAACATCACGCTCCTGTCGAGTAGCTTATGCATCTGACTACCCGTAAGCGCTGCCACTTCACTGCGTCCTCTTGCTTTATTCAGCATACGGCTGGTGTCCAGCAGTACCTGCGTATGAGCTGATGAACGCGCGGCATCATCCGCAGTATTTTTCAATCTCTCAGCAAGCGTTCCTACCACAAAAGAAATGACAAACATTACGATAAACGTCACGGGATAGTCCTGATCATACGCAAAAAGCGTATACTTCGGATCGATAAAAAAGAAGTTATACACGATGACGCTCGCAAAAGACATGATGATATTATTTATCCTGTCAGGTGCAAAAAGAGCCGATATCAGTACACCTAAGATATAAACAGACATGATGGCAGCCGCAGAAAGCCCCGAATGGCGGAGCACTACTCCCGCTGCCGTCTCGATCGCAAGGATCCATGCACTTATAACGATACCTTTAAGCGGTGACGGTATCTTTGAAATACAATCATTTACTTTCATATATTAAGCCGGTCATCTTTCCAGTGATTTTTGTACATGCTGCTCTTTTCCGAGAACAAGCAGCGTCTCATCGCCGTTAAATACCGTATCCGGAAGTATCTGCATATTAAGCCTTCCATTTCGGCGAACAGCCAGGATATTTATCTGATATTTTTTACGTATATCGAGTTCACTTATGGTGCGTCCGATCCATGATGCAGGCATCTGTATCTCCATCACAGCATAGCCTTCTCCCATGGAAAAATAGTCAAGTATCAGGTCTGAGCTGTATCTGTCTGCTGACCACTCTGCAACCTGCTTCTCAGGGTAGACCACCTGATCTGCTCCATTTCGGAGCAGGAACTTTGCATGAACGTCACGGCTCGCTCTGGATATCACCTTTTTTGCCCCGAGTTCCTTCAATAAAGAAGTTGTCTCAAGAGAACTCTGAAAATCATCGCCGATAGCGACAAAGCACAGATCATAGTCCGAAACGCCAAGAGACTGCACGAAATCTGCCCTCGTACTGTCACCGATAAGTACATTTGTAACATAGGGTATTATCTCCTGAACACGTCTCTCATTTATATCGACTGCCATTATCTGATGCCCGAGTTCATGAAGCCTTATCGCGCAGTGACGTCCAAATCTTCCAAGTCCTATCAATAGTACCGTTTTCATATTTAATAACTCCTTTATATCATCCAACTGCAATCTCTTCACTCGGATACTTCACAACTTCATATCTCGTTCCGACTGCAGCATATATTACAGTGAGCCCTCCTACTCTGCCGAAGAACATGAGAAAGATAAGGATACACTGAGAAAAGATCCCGAGCTTTGACGTAATCCCGAGAGTAAGCCCAACCGTTGCAATGGCAGACGCTGTTTCAAACATACATGTAAGTATCGGCAGCTTTTCAATATTGCTTATGATCATTGCCGACAGCAGAAAGAGCGACAAATACATGAGAAAGACCGCTGCCGCCTTTCTGATAACAGATTCCGGTATCCCTCTGTGAAAAACATGCGTGAATCTGCGGTTTCTAAAACAACTCACACATACAGCGAGAAGGACCGCAAATGTGGTGACTTTCATTCCTCCTGCAGTAGAACCCGATGAACCTCCGATCAGCATGAGTATCACCATCATCATTTTCCCTGTGTCACTAAATTTTGTGATATCCGTAGTATTAAATCCTGCGGTCCTCGTAGTCACGGACTGGAAAAGAGATGCCAAAACCCGCTCTCCCGCCGGAAGATCCCTGTACTCTGTAAAGAAAAACAGGATCGCAGGAACAAATATCAGAAACGCCGTGGTAAATAAAACTATCTTTGTCTGTAATCTGTATCTCCGTGCATGAAGACCATTTTTATGAATATCATCCCATGTAAGAAAACCTATTCCGCCAGTAATGATAAGGATCATTATCACAATATTTATGACCGGATCTGCTGCATATCCTACAAGCGACGGGTACGGATCTCGCTGTGTTCCGAGAATGTCAAAACCTGCATTGCAGAATGCTGACACCGAATGAAAAAGCGAGACAAATACTCCCTTTCCGCTTCCGAAAGCCCTGCTGTAAACCGGAAACATTAAAGCAGCCCCGATCAGCTCAAATGCAGCCGTGACCTTCAGAATGAAAAGCGTAAGCCGTACGACTCCTCCAAGCTGCGCCGCCGACATCGATTCCTGAAGAACACTTCTCTGCATGAGATCTATCCGTCGACCGGAAAAAATGGTGATCGACACAGCTGTCGTAACTACACCGAGACCACCAATCTGAATGAGCATTAAGATCAAAAATTTGCCCAGCGTTGACCACGTACTTCCCGTATCCACGACCACGAGCCCTGTCACACACACAGCAGATGTAGCGGTAAAAAGAGCTTCTGAAAAGGGTGTAAAACTCCCGTCCGCCGAAGCACACGGGAGAGTGAGAAGCAATGCACCTAAAAGGATAACCCCTGCAAAGCCTAAAAAAATTATCTGAAAAAACGATATATGAAGTTTCCTTAGAAATGAAAACATAGTACTCCTTTCTATAACAATTTTGTCACAAGTCGCATTAAGATAGTGTTAAGATTGCAAAACCTTCATTCACACGTACAATCTGCGCCATTGTACCCCCATATAAACATGCCTCACCCATGCTCCTGTGATAGAATTAGTACAACTTCAATTCATTTAACAGCTGCTGAGGGGAGCGCTGTCACTATAGCAGGAGGGGTTCTATGGGGACGATTTATTACGCGATAGCAGACGGATTTGATGAGGGGATTGTTCTGATAAGAGCACGGCGATGCAACGAAAATGAGCAGTATGATCTCTCTGAATTTTACAGAGAATATGCACTTTTTCCTGAAGGGCATCCAACGCCGATGCAGTTTCTTAATTCGGAAGACCTTCCGGACCGACCGGAAGACGGCACATTTCTGGATCTGAATAACCATGTATGGATACTTGATGAAAACGAGCTCCAGCGATATATCAATCTTAATACTTCAAGATCTGATGCTGTAGACGAGGCAAAGAAACAGGAAAAGCTTGCCGCTGCCCAAAAGAAAGCGCGTCACGACAAGCAGATGCTCTCTCTCCTTTCAAACATCGAAGGATGGCATGTACGGAGCGAGCAGGTCATCGACGAAGGCGGTCACACTACCATCTATCATCACAAGATCACAATACACGGTCAGACTCTTAATTTCCTGGAACAGAACGTTTACAATTTCGGCAGGGTTGTAAATCCTGAATATGCACTTTCTGAAACTATCCATGGCGGCGGTCTGCAGATGGATTACCGGGGTAAAGCCTTTTGGTACACCCTCGATGATCACAATAAATGGAAGCCTGTAAGGGCGCTCACAGAAGACGAAAAACTGGCAACGACCCTTATCGAAAACTACGGTAAAGGCGTTCATGACAAGATACGTCAGAGATAAACATGATAATGAAGCATTACTCAGCCGGCAAATTTTTGCCGGCTGTTTTTTTTTCGGAGCACTTAGCGAGGTATTTTCGAGCTTATGGCTGAAATAGCAAATCTATTGATTTGCGTGATTGAAGCTATGCAGAGCTGTGCGTGTTATGCAAGTTCGCTTGGCGAGGTTTTGTCGAGCCTAGCGTAACTTGCTTGCATATCATTTCCATCATAATCATTTTTCTGCCCCGCAAATCTATTGAAAACCCTTTATTTTACCGAAATATCCAATAAGTAATACTGTCAATTTTTTTTACATCATCACATATTTTTGATGGTGTCAGAGTCAATTATCTTCAATGGGGGAGGCAATCATCATGAAATGGAAATTTGCGGCTGCGGCACTTGCATCTGTCATAACAATTTCGCTTATTTTAGGCGGATGTGGTAAGAATGTCTCACCCTCAGAAAGTGGGGAGGGTTCCCCCACAGAAGAAACGGAAGACACATCTATCACTCTCATAAACAACAAAAACGAGGTGGCTGAACAGATAAATCAGCTGGCTTCTGCCTACAAATCGGAAACAGGGGTAACCGTGAATGTCAAAAATATCCCATCCGGTGTAGATGCACAGGCTACGGTCACAGGTCTGTATCTATCAGACCAGATGCCGGATATCATCGTGTGCGAAGCCGCCGCTTTTTCAAACTGGGACGGACTTCTGACTGACATGAGCGGTGAAGACTGGACTAAAAGGACCGATGCGGCATATATCGACAAGACCTACGGCACTATCGGTTTCCCCTTTACAACAGAAGCGATAGGGCTCACGTATAACGCAGATATCTTGGAAAAAGCGGATGTGGATCCTGCCACGCTCACGAGTCCTGAAGCATACCGAGAAGCCTTTGAAGCCATTGATTCCAAAAAAGACGAGCTGGGACTTACCGCAGTCGTCGGATACTGCACTGAACCTGAAAATATGGGCTGGTCCGCAGGAAATCATATATTCGGCGCCTACCTCGATTCCGGTCTGGACCGCGCAGACACAAAATACATCGATCTCCTGAATAACGGCGCCCAGTTCGATGATGAACGTTTACATGCTTTTGCAGAGTTTATAGGACTCCTGCAGAAGTATTCGGATCCGGCACTCCTCACTACAGGAACATATGACGATCAGGTCCGTCATTTCGCCTGCGGCAAGTACGCCTTTGTCACACAGGGCTCATGGATCGGTGCAACTCTCATCGGCGCATACGCTGAGGATTACGCCATCGCAGGAAATTTTGCTGTAGGAATGGCGCCCTACGCTTTTGAAGACGGAATAGATACCATTCTCACGAATCCGCCTTCATGGTGGGCTGTTCCGAAAGAAGGAAATGCAGAAGCTGCAAAGGCTTTTCTCCAGTGGTGCTCCGGTGATTCTGCCCAAAATATACTTGTAAAACAGGCAGGATTCATCAGTCCTTTCTCAGA
Organism: Lachnospiraceae bacterium; assembly: GCA_900168235.1. Classification (GTDB taxonomy): domain Bacteria; phylum Bacillota; class Clostridia; order Lachnospirales; family Lachnospiraceae; genus NK4A144. The sequence continues at coordinate 193,677 of FUZG01000001.1, forward strand.
CTGTAAATATATCGCAGACGATCCTTTTGCACCTGTAATTTCCTCATATCTGAGCTCCGGCAAGACCAGCAGCTGGCACTGGATGGACATGAAGGAAGGTCTCGGAACAAAGGCTCTCTGCTACGCATTTAATGCATACGCAGAAGGCGAAACTGACGCGGATGGTTTTGTAGAGGATGTTAAGCAAAAAACTGCTGTTTATATGGGTGTGATCACTGAGGAAAGCGAAACAGTTGAAGATGACACAGAAAGGACGGAATGATATGAATAAAGACAACGTAAAAAAGCCCTCTCTGGTCCACTCCATCATGTTTCAGGTTTCCGTTCTGAATATTACAATGCTGGCAGCCTTCATAACTGTGATGATCGTGATCATATCTGCCATGAACAGCTCTACCTCAGCAAGCATTGATATGTTTAACTACATGATGTCACTCACCACTTCTGAAGCATCACTAAAGTCCGACATCATGAACCTGTACGATCAGACCACCGGCTATGTAGCTGCTGATGCACCTGAAACACGCGAGACCCTGAAACCTCAGATAGATGCTGCTAAGTCTTCTATCACAACCGGGATAAGCGAGCTAAAAAACGAATTTTCAGATAATCCTGATATTCTTTTAGAGATCGACGAGATTTCAGGACAGTATGGCAGGATGAGCGCACTTATCGACCAGGCAATGGCAAGCGCCGATGCCGGAAATAAGGATGAAGCATATAAGCTTCTTTTCAACAAGGCAGAGATACAAAAGATCGCCATCTTCCATTCAGCAAGATCCATTGATAAGGCGATCAATGCCAGCGCAGACGATACTACCGCAAAAATGCATTATAATCTGTCCCACGGCATGAATATGGCGGTTATCGGTCTAATAGTCATCATCCTTCTGATCCTCATTAATTTCGCTGTGAACTATCTCACGGTCATCAGAAAGATCAGCCGGATATCAGATGAAGTCATAGCGATAATAAGCAATATACGCGCCGGAAAGGGTGATCTAACCGAGCGCATCCGCACAAAGACAAGATCCGAGCTCATTTATCTCGTAAACGGCATCAACCATTTCATCGAAACACTGCAGCTCATAATGAAGGATGTGAAGAATGGTACGAATGTCCTGTCCGAAGCATCAGAAAACGTTTCTTCCAGACTGCATCTCGCTAATGACAGCGTGGCAAATACCTCTGCTGCACTTCAGGAGATCTCATCAGGAATGGACAACATGACTGAGACCATCACCCACATTTCAGGTCAGGCGAAGGATGTTCACTCAGCTGCGGACGAGATTTCAACCGAAGCACGTAACGGAAGTCTCACTGCAAACAGGATCAAAAAACAGGCTGATGAGATCAAGACTCAGGCTTCCCACAAGAAGGAAGAGACCGGAACAAAGATGCGCGATCTGTCAGCAGTACTGGAGCAGTCAGTTAAGGATGCCGAGCAGGTAAACCGCATTAACGAGCTTACGAAGGTCATCCTTGATATTTCCGCCCAGACTAATCTCCTGGCTCTGAACGCTTCCATCGAAGCCGCGAGAGCAGGCGTTGCAGGACGCGGATTCGCCGTTGTTGCAACTGAGATCAGCTCTCTTGCCGCTAATTCCAGAGAGACCGCAGGCAACATCCAGAATATAAGCTCCGAAGTAACAAAAGCGGTTACAAACCTCTCTGAAAGCGCACAGGCGGTACTTGATTTTATCAACACCACTGTCATAGCAGACTATGATGACTTTGTTGATACCGGAGTTAAATACGAGCAGACAGCGGACACTATGAATGAGATATTGTCCATGTTTGATGAAAAGGCTGAACACCTGAAAAATATCATGGCAGAAATGGTTGAATCGGTTGGTATGATAAATGAATCGATCCAGCAAAGCTCGTCAGCGATCACTATTTCCGCCAGAAATTCTACGGAGCTTGTTGATACCTTTGCAGAAATCTCCGGCGCAATGGACAACAACACAAGCGTATCCGAACAGCTGTCAGCAACCGCCGACAAGTTTACGTCGGTATAAGAACAGATTGAATCGTGTGCGATATAAAAGGGCTGGTGCAGTTTTTTGCACCAGCCCTTTTAGTTTTTGTCAGGATTATTTATACCCTGCTCTTAATCTTTCGAGATCTGCCATCGTAGTGACTTTATAATTATTCTCGTCGCCTTCTACCATCACAATGTCCATTCCTGCCATGACAGCAGGTTCTGTCGCTCCATTTATGGCTAGGATCTTATGGGGCAGAAGCGCCCTGTTCGCATCAAAGTATTTTCCAAGCTTAAATGCCTCGGGTGCCTGCCCTGCAAATATCTTTTCTCTCTGCAAAAGCTCTGACACCGCCTTGCCGTCCTCACTGAAGTACACAGTGTCTTTCATCGGCAGTACCGGCATAGCACCGTCGTGCTGCTCCGCTCCTGTGAGGATTCGTGTTATCAATTCTTCCGATACATTTGGACGGGCGGCATCATGTACCAGAATGATATCATCCGCCGCTGCATAGCTTTTACAGCTCTCGATCCCGGACAGTATGGACAACTGCCTGTTTTCTCCCGGTTCTGAAAAACCTCGGAATTTATCGCTGTTTTCCAGACCGTCAATTTCTATTTTTATGGCATCACGCCATTCATCCGACGCAACGATCTGAACAGCATCTATCTTAGGATGCTTAAGCATGGCTTCTATGCTGTATGATATGATCTTTTTCCCGTTTACTTCCAGATACTGTTTCGGTATCGATGCTCCGAGTCTCGTGCCTGTACCGCCTGAAAGTATAAGCGCTATATTCATCTATAAAACTCCTTTTTCGGATTTTAGGAATCTATAACCTTATATGATCTATTTTATCACAGCACAAAGGCCGGTGCAGTTTTTTGCACCGACCTTCGTTATTGACAATATCTTATCTTTAGTTTTTATCCTGACGGCGCAATCAGGGACATTGACATTCTGTCTTTATTACGCTAAAATGCTGAATCGATTTCAGAGCATTATTTAGGAAGGAGGATGACATATGACGATCAATGCGCGTGATAATAAATTGTCCGTCAGGATCTTTTCTGCCGTTCTTTGTCTTGCACTCATCCTGACTCTTTTCTGCTCTATCCTGTTTATTACAAATGAAAGAGATCACGACTGCTCCGGCGCAGATTGTCCTATCTGTTCCTGCATGCAGCAGTGCGCTGAGACACTCCACCTCATGGGGGATGGAACTGCGTCCGTGCTCTTTGCATTTCTTTTCTTTATTTCATCTGTCACTGCCATAAATGCGGTACAGCCGGAGACTCTTATCCCCTGCACCCTTGTCAGGCAGAAAGTCCGATTAAATAATTAAATTCTTCCAAAATTCTTTTTCAACACTCAAAGTCTGCGTTCTACACACAGATTCAGTTAGTATATACAAATTTTGGAGGCAAACATGAAAAACAGAATATTCTCAATCGCTATTGCTGTAATTACCGCAGCTTCTCTTTCTGCATGCGGAAAGACCGCGCCGAGCACCGCTGCCGCTGCAACAGACACTGCTGCAGATACAGCTGCATCAGATACAGCTTCTCCGTCTGAAGCTTCCTCTGAGCCAGAGACCGCCGACGCATCAGATCGTCTGTCCATCGTAGTTACAAATTTCCCTGAGTACGACTTTGCGCGTCAGATCGCAGGTGATAAAGCTGATGTGACCATGCTCTTAAAGCCCGGCGCAGAGAGCCATACTTATGACCCTACTCCGGAAGACATCATCACGATCCAGAACAGCGACATGTTCGTGTACGTAGGCGGAGATTCCGATGAATGGGTGGATGACGTCCTTGCATCCATGGATCAGAGCAACATGAACGTATTCCGCCTGATGGATGCCGTGGACACCGTTGAGGAAGAGCTTGTAGAAGGCATGGAAGAAGAGGAGGAAGAGGACGAAGGCGAAGGTGAAGAGCCTGAGCTCGACGAACACGTATGGACTTCACCCGCAAATGCCATGACTATCGTTAGAAAGATGGCAGACACCATCGAAACTCTTGATCCCGAAAATAAAGACGCTTACGAAGAAAACACAAATGGCTATATCGCTCAGATCTCCGATCTTGATAAAGCTTTTCATGAAGTGATCGATAACGCTGCGCGCCGCGAGATCATTGTTGGAGACCGTTTTCCCTTCCGCTATTTCTGCGATGAATATGGTCTCACATATTACGCAGCTTTCCCGGGATGCTCTACTGACACTCAGGCATCAGCAAAGACCGTAGCTTTCCTTATCGACAAGGTAAAGAACGATCAGATACCAGTTGTTTTCCATATCGAGCTTTCCAATGAAGAAATGTGCAGCAGCATTGCGGAGGCGACCGGAGCAAAGAGCGAGCTCCTGAACGCCGTACACAATGTTTCTGACGAAGATTTCAAGGCAGGCGTGACCTACGTGAGCCTTATGCAGCACAATGTGGAAGTACTTAAGGAGGCACTTAACTAAATGAGCCTTATCAGATGCAATAATGTGAGCTTCGCCTATGGCGGAAAAGACGCTGTGACACAGGTTGATTTTGAAGTAAATACCGGTGATTATCTCTGCATCATAGGAGAAAACGGGGCCGGAAAAAGCACGCTGATAAAGGGGCTTCTTCGTCTGAAGAAGCCTTCTTCCGGCGTCATCACTTACGGTGACGGTCTGAAACCTGATGAGATAGGTTATCTCCCTCAGCAGACTGAGTCCCAGAAGGATTTCCCCGCAAGCGTGTACGAGGTGGTTCTTTCCGGATGCTTAAACCGTCTTGGCTTCAGATTTTTTTATTCAAAAGAAGAACGCAGACTTGCTCATGAAAATATGGAGCTCCTCGGGATCACTGACCTCTCCAACCGCTGCTACCGCGACCTGTCAGGGGGCCAGCAGCAGAGAGTCCTTCTCGCAAGGGCACTCTGCGCCACCAAAAAGCTCCTGCTCCTAGATGAGCCTGTCACCGGACTCGACCCTGTGATCGCAGGCGAAATGTACCGTATCATCCGTGAACTTCGGGATAAAAAAGGCATCACGATCATAATGGTGTCACATGATGTTCATGGCGCCGTCCGCGAAGCTGATCACATCCTGCATCTGGATCACCGCCAGAAATTCTGCGGTCCTACAGTAAGATATATAAATGACCCTGTCGGTGTCGCGTTCCTTGGAGGTGCCGTGTCATGAATACATTTTTTGAAATGATGTCATACCCTTTTCTTGTTCGTGCCTTTGTGGTGGGTATACTCGTGTCACTCTGCGCTTCACTCCTTGGAACAAGTCTGGTGCTGAAGCGATACTCCATGATAGGTGACGGTCTGTCACACGTTGGATTCGCGGCGCTTGCCATCGCCTATCCCCTTGGCATATCACCGCTGTGGTTATCGATACCTGTCTGCATCGTCACTGCCTTTCTCCTATTGCAGATACGCGAAAGCTCCCGTATACGCGGTGACGCCGCTACGGCTCTCCTCCTCAGCGGTGCTCTTGCAATAGGAGTCATGACGGTGTCACTCACTACAGGCATGAATACCGATGTGTGCAATTATATGTTCGGAAGTATACTTGCCATGAGTAAAAATGACCTGTATATATCTGTCATTTTAAGCATCGCGGTACTGATACTTTACATTCTTTTTTATAACCGCATATTTGCTGTGACCTTTGACGAGACCTTCACTACAGCCACAGGAACACGCGCTCAGAGCTACAACATGATCATAGCCGTTTTAACCGCTGTTACCATAGTGCTCGGCATGCGAATGATGGGAACGCTCCTCATATCAAGTCTCATTGTTTTCCCGTCTCTCACCGCCATGCGGATATGCCGCCGGTTCCTCAGCACTGTTGTCATGTCCGCACTGCTTGCTGTTACATGCTTTGCAATAGGACTTATCCTCTCCTACCTTTACTCCATCCCTACAGGCGCCAGCATAGTGGTGACAGACATTGTTGTGTTTTTCCTGTTTCTCCTCATCGAAAGGATAAGAGAACACTGAAAGGAGCTTTGAACCATGCAAAAAATTGTACAAAAGATGTCCGTGCTCATTCCAGCCGTGCTCCTTACCGCAGTGCTTTTCTCAGGATGCGGTCCGAAGCTTGCGAATCACCGTGCGCCCACCACTCCGGTTCCGAGCCGTACAGTCACAGACGATTCCGGAGAACTCAGTCAGTCCGCTCCGGACCCTCTGTTTGAAGTCTCAGAAAGCACAGAAGAAAATGATGTGAGCGAATCTGCTGAGACCGATCCTTCCCTCATGCAGGCGTTGGCAGATGCTGCCGCTCCGAGCGAAGTCGCTACCATCTCCTACAACGAATATCCTTATCACATATCAGAGGACCGTAAAACCTTCCGCGATAAGGCCCCTGACATTGTCGTAGGCGACTCTCACTACATGACACAGATAAACGACTGGTACATTAATTTCGATGACTATGCAGGAAAGCTGGTTCAGATTGAAGGACTGTATCTTTTCTTTGACAACGGTTATAAATTCATCGGTCGGAACGGTCCGTCCTGCCCTTACTGCACAGGTGGATACGTGGACTTTGAATTTCAGTCCGATGAAGACCTGTCATCATATGTACCCGGTGAGACCTGGCTCTCCGTAACAGGAGTACTCCGTGAAGGAAACGCTGTTATGACCGACGAGTCAAATATCCCTTTTTATTACATCGAAGCCCTCTCTGTAAAAGAGCTTGATACTCCCGGTGTAAATCCTATTTCAGACTGACATGAAAAAAGATCCGAAAGAACCGCTTTCACGATTCTTCCGGATCTTCTTTTATTTTCGGAGCACTTAGCGAGGTCTTGTCGAGCCTAGCGTAACTTGTTTTCTCGACGGAACTTGTTTCTTCCACTCTGTGGATCTGTATGATGAGGTAAAGCACCTCCTGACGTGTAAGCTCCAGTGAGAACTTTGTTTTTACGAAATTATTGATCTTTTCAATACATGGCAGATACTGTGGATACGCTGCTGTTATCTCATTATATAAAAAGTCCTGTCCTTCATCACGCACGAGCTCGCCCTTTACCAGACGCTCTGCAAGGAACTTCACATGAGTATAAAGCCTCACGTATGAGGTATTCTGCCTGTCCGTTATACGACTCCTGTTATAACGGATAATATCCATTATGCTGTGCGCCGTATCCATTACGGACTGCTCATAGCTTTCATTCTGATTTTCCGTCTGGCCGCTTATAAAGTGAAATGCTATATAACCTATCTCACCAAGGGGTATATCCCTTCCTGTGGCTTTGCACAGAAGCTCACGGCAATATCTGCCAACATCGTACTCATTAGGATTAAAGATACGAAGCTCTTCCATATAGACATTATGCATGCCTTTTCCCGCATCAAAACGCATTACCGCTGATGCGAGGTGGTCTGTGAGGGACAGGTATATATGATCATGCAGTACCATTCCGTACTTTTCTTTTGCATAATCTATAGCACTCTTTGCAACCTCAAAATAGCTTGCATCTATTTCAGACGCAAGCCTAATGATATTTTGTAATGCGGAACGCTCTTTTAAGACAAAGGTTTTCTGTATCTCGTCATCGCGGATCTCACAGCCTGCCTTTTTTCCGAAGCCTATTCCCTTACCCATTACAATAACCTCCTGGCCGGAGTCATTCACGACCAGGAGGACTGAATTATTCAGTACTTTTATCAGTCTCATAAATCTTTTCCGTTTGTGCGAATCACGCCCTGATACCAGTAATAGCTGTCCTTTGGTATCCGCTTCAGATCCTTCAGATCCATATCGGTACGGTTTACGTAGACAAGACCATAGCGCTTCTTGAATCCCTGATGCGAGCTCAGGAGATCGATCACAGACCACGGGCAGTAGCCGAATACCTCTACACCGTCTGAAATGCTGTCAGCGATAGCCTTGATATGCTTTCTCATGTAGTCGATACGGTACTCGTCGTGGATCTTCCCGTCATCCGTAAGCTCATCTGCCGTACCAAGTCCGTTCTCAGTGATGATAAGAGGCAGGTGATAGCGGTTCCAGTAGTCATTAAGCGCGATACGAAGACCTGTGGGATCTATCTGTGCACCATATTCTGTGGCTTTCAGATTCTCATTTTTCTCAATCTGAAAATATCCGTACATATTGTAATCGACTTCATTCATACCTTCAAGCCTGAGACCTGCGGGATGCTCTGCATCTGCCGGAAGATATCTGGCTGTGAGCGTACGATAGTAATTCATCGCGATGAAATCGTTTTTCGCAGACTTAAGGATCTCTGCATCACCAGGCTCCATCACAGGTACTGTGTCCTGAGACTTAAGGTACTCCATATAATATCCCGGATATTCGCCGTTTACATGCACATCCAGACAGTAATCTGTCTTCATGCGGTTATTCATCAGTGCTGCCCACACGTCCTCCGGCTTATTTGTCAGAGGATAGGTTACAGTTGATGATACCGCAGGACCGACCTTTCCGTCAGGAATGATTTCATGGCACTTGTTTACAGCGAGGGCATGTGCCAGGAACATATGATAATCCATCTGGGCACGGACCTTTTCCTTGGTATGAAGATCCTCGATCTCGAGATTCATACGCTCATCTACGCGCATCATGAGATTCTGCTCGTTATGTACCTGCCAGTACTTTACTCTATCTCCGAAAGCTTTGAAGCATACTTCCGCATATCTTTCAAAAGCCTTCGCACATGCTCTGTTTTCCCATCCGTTGTACTTCTCTACAAGGGCGTAGGGCAGATCAAAGTGATATAGGGTTATGAGAGGCGTTATCCCTGCCGCGATCAGGTTGTCGATGACCTTATTATAAAAATCAATACCTGCCTGATTTACCGCTCCGTCACCATCCGGAATGATCCTTGACCACGCAACAGAGAAGCGGTAAGCCTTCATGCCAAGTTCTTTCATCAGGGCTATATCGTCTTCTACATGATGATAGAAATCGCTCGCAACCTTGCTGTCTGCCTGTATCTCAGATCTTTTGAATGAATTTCTGTCTGCGACGGTCATTCCTTTGCCGTCCTCATCCCAACCGCCTTCTATCTGGAAGGCGGAGGAAGAAGCACCCCATAAAAATGATGCAGGGAAATCGTTACTCATATATTGTCCTCCATTTTAGTTATCGAATCATCTCGATCACTTCTGTGCTTTCATTTACGTCTGTACCCGGAATGATGCGGATATCTCTGAACTGGTCAACGTTTGATACGATGACCGGAGTAATGAGGTCATAGCCCTCTTTTTTGATGGCATCAATATCAAAGGATACGATAGGATCACCCTTTTTGAGCTTGTCGCCTGTCTTTGCATGCTGCTCAAAGTGCTTACCCTGAAGCTCTACTGTATTGAGACCGATGTGGATCATTACCTCTGCGCCGTTATTAAGGAGCAGTCCTACTGCATGCTTTGTCGGGAATACGAGAGACACTGAGCAGTCTTCCGGCGCACGGACGATGCCTTCTGTAGGATTTACGGCAAATCCCTTTCCAAGTGACTCTGATGAAAATACTTCGTCATTTACTTCTTTGATATCGGCAAACTTTCCAAGAACGGGAGAAGTCATTGTGTGAGTCTCACCGCCAAGAACAGGCTTCTGCTCCTCAACTGCTGCAGGAGTTTCTGCTGTATCAGCCTTGTCATCTTCAAATCCAACGATGTATGTAAGTGCTGCTGCGCCGAAGAACGCTACTGCGATACCGAGAAGGTATGCAGCGAACTGTCCGAGAGATGTTCCCTCTCCGTAGTAGGACATGATAGTAAGGATACCGTTATTTGCGAATCCTGTGTTTACTGCGTGTCCGAGACCCATTACCGCACCACCGCAGGCACCTGCGATAACTGCACAGATCATCGGCTTCTTGAGTCTAAGGTTACATCCGTAGATCGCAGGCTCTGTGATACCTACAAGAAATGCGGATATAGTAGCTGCACCGGCTACCTGCTTTGTGTTGTTGTTTCTGGACTTCAGCATTACGCCGAGTGCTGCACCTGCCTGTGAGAAGTTTGCAGAACCTGCAAAGCACATAAGTGTATTTGTTCCGCTGATAGCCACGTCGTTAAGTCCGATGGGAAGGAGCGCACGGTGTGCACCAAAGATAACACATACTCCCCAAAGACCGCCGACTACGATACCGCCGAGAAGCGGGCTGAATCCGTAAAGTGCTGTGTAGAGCCACTGGATAGCATAACCGATGTATATACCTACAGGTCCTACAACTACAAGTGTTATCGGAAGCATAACGATAAGGCTAACACCCGGTACGAGGATAACCTGAAGTATCTCAGGAACCACCTTTTTCAGGGCTTTCTCAAGGAAGTGAAGAACAATAACAGCCAGTATTATAGGAATAACCGACTCTGTATAGCTGAAAACCTTTGTAGATTCACCGATCGTGAACGCCTTTTTTATAACAGGCAGTCCAAAAATGGATGAAGGGTTCTCTACGTCCTGGATCAGGGCATCGATGACCGGATGGCAGAGGAATCCGCCGAGTACCATGGCGATGACCTGGTTGCACTTGATAGCCTTTGTTGCTGTATATGCCAGGAATATAGGCATAAAGTAGAAAATAATGTTGCTGGCTGTATTTAAGATTATATATGTACTTGCCTCTGCGTCTACCCAGCCAAGTCTGGATGCTGCAGAAAGGAGACCCTTTATAAGGCCTGCCGCAGCGATTGCGGGTACGATCGGTGTGAAGATCTTTGAAATGGTCTGCAGTACAACGTTGATGAATGAGCCGTTCTCAACGGAGATATCGCTTCCCTCTTCTCCTACAGGCACCATCTTGATCATTTCGTCATAGACTTTATTGACCTTGCTTCCAAGTACAACCTGGAACTGTCCTCCTGCCTCAACGACCTGAATAACGCCTTCTCTTCTCTCTACCTTTGCCTTATCAGCCTTTGAGCTGTCCTTCAGGACAAATCTCAGACGGGTAAAGCAATGTGTCAGATCTTTTACATTTTCTTTTCCGCCGACATCTTTCAGGATTTCAGCTGCGATCTTGTTGTAATCCATATCTTCCTCCCAATGATATACATTCCCCGGACGTGTAAAGGAAATTAGGAAATAAAAAAAGACCTGAAAGAAAATACCTGAACCGCTCCTATGGAGCCATCCACGTTAATTCGATCAGATCTTGCCTGCATTACCAGTAACACGTCCTTAATATTTTGTTAGCAAAGACATCTTATCATGTGTTTTAAATATATACAACGATTAACGATCATTTAATGTCTTTTTGTTACGGTTTGACAGATTATGTTTCGTATATTTGTGTATTTTTTCGCACTTTCAGACAATATATGAATGTTTTACGATCGTTTTCGTTGTGACATGATTTTTTATATAGTTAAATATTTAAGTGCATCATCTCTGTTCATAAGAAAAAAGGTGTGATGAAATTTTCACCACACCTAAAAAATTTATCCGTATATTTTTAACCTGTGAGCCTGTTTCCTGTTTATATATCCGGAAACCATTGTCGATGACCGCGTGAGCCTGCATCCTGCAAGTATCTCACCGTTTTCCATCTCCATAGTCCTGATGCACACAGCCCTGAGCTTAAAATTCTCACCGTTCTCATCATCCTTAAATACGATGGTAAATTTCTCGCCCTTAGCCTTTTCAGGGTCTAAAACCTCTATTCTCGGGAATGTAAATGCAATACCTGTTGCGGAGATGTCTCTCATACGTCCTGTGACCTTGCCTTCGCCATTAAAGAATGATGATGAAAGTGTACAGGGAGAGTAAACAGGTACACGGAAAGCACCGCGTCTTGTTGCCATCACGCTCTCAGCCATACAGATTATTACATACATTCTTTCAGGTTTCCTCATGTAGACCAATGTAACATTCGGCCAGGAAACACATTTTTCTTCTTTATCCTTATGAAGATATATAGTAAAGCTCTTGTCGGGGCAGTTCATATTTACGATCTTGTCTTCCCACTCCGACGCTGTCACCATTGCATATATCCTTCCGGACTTTGTAACTCCGGTACGGATAACATTAGAATAGAGATCAACCTGTCTTTCTCCATCGGTTGCACGGATCATTATTTCTGCATTTTCTTCTAGTTCATTTAAGTACATAATCTGCACACCCTCTGCCGAAACAAACGGCTAAAAATACTACGAACTCTCAGCACATTTCTCAGATAGGTCGTATTATACTAATTTTGTATACAGTGTGCAAGGTTGTTTTTAATGTTTTTTTTATTGTGCGTTAATTTTTTAACCCGGGTTACGGAGCCAGCTCTTTTACCGAACTTCCTTCTATCAGATGAGTATTAAGGATTATGTTTACGAAATCCTTTTCCTCGTCTGAAACAGGCTTCTTTTTCTCATGTATACGCTTCATCAGGATCTCTACTCCCTTTACTCCAAAACGTTCCATGGGCTGTTCTACCGCTGTGAGGCTGGTCTTTAAAACCTGCGAAAGGATGAGATTATCGAAACCTACAACAGAGATCTCATCAGGATATATGATCTTTGCCTCGTTCATTGCCATCACTACACCGAGATTTAGCTCATAATTTGCGGAAAATACGGCTGTAGGACGATCTTTCATGCGGATTATCTCATTCATGGCTTTATAGCCGTATTCCATACTGAGCTCACCTACAAACGAGTAATCACTTCTGATTTCAAGCCCGGCGTCTTCCATGGCATCTCTATAGCCTTTTAAGCGCTCATTTGAAGTATATGACGAATTTGATCCGATCATCGCGATCTTTGTATGACCGTGGCGGATAAGATAGCCTACAGCAAGCGCTGCGGACTCACGGTTATTTATCGTTACGCTGTCAAAGGTCCTGTCCTTAAACTTTCCGTCAAGGAGTACCGCAGGTATCTCAGCCTTTACAGCGTCCGCCAATACAGATGAATCCATGGACGAAGGCACCATGATGATACCGTCTACCTTCTTATTTACGAGGAAACGGATATTTGCCTTTTCTTTTTTTACATCATTTGCCGCATCCACTACCATCATTCCATAGCCGAACCGGCTAAGTTCACGCCCTATATGGTGGATAAGGATACCGTTAAACATATCTGCTATGTCATAAACACTGACTCCGATAGTCCTGGTGCTATTGGTCACAAGTCCCCTGGCGATCTCATTCACTTCATAATGAAGCTTATTTATGGCGGCTTCGATCTTTTTCCTGTTTTCAGGCAGCACATTTCCGCCGTTTAGATACTTGGAAATGGTCGCAAGTGAAAGTCCGGTTTCTTCTTTTATATCTTTTATCGTTGCTGGCATTGATTTCCCTCATTTTTTAGCTTATAGGACTTCTAACAGGCTCTCCTATATTTAAAAAAGCAGCCGGCTTAATAAACCGGCCACTCCCCATTAGCTGTCTTGTTTAAAATTTTATGCTATCACTGCATGAAGCGCAAGCATCACTATAAGAAAAATGACATTCATGCCTGTAAAGACCATGAAATATCTGCCGGCTTTATCTTTATTTTCGCCGGTATATGCTTTATATGATATAAGACTCGCCATCGATGCGATCAGCGTTCCGAGACCGCCTACATTTACTCCTGTAAGCAATGCTTTCTGGTCATTTGCAAAGTCAGAAAGCATGAGGGTTGCCGGAACATTGCTTATGAACTGGCTGGTGAGAACCGCTACAGGAAATTCACTTCCGTCCATGACCGAACGGAGAAACACCCTGATCTCCGGTATCTTTCCCATATTTCCGGTAAAGATAAAGAAACCAATGAATGTGAGGAGCAGGATGTAATCTGCCTGCATGAGGATCTTGTAATCCATCCCCGCTACTACTATGAGAACCGCTGCCGCGAGTACATACCAGGGGATAACCCTCAACACCGTCAGCAGAGCTGCCAAAAAGAGCACAGAGTATATAATGATCTGTTTTGGACTGCCAAATGACTTTGTGACATTGAAATCATCCCCGATATTGATAGCCTCATTCTTTTTCGGAAGTGCCGCGAGACTGACTGCCAATAGCACAAATGCTGCCGCAGTATATGGAAACATGGTTGATGCAAATTCCACTATACTCATACCTGTTAATCCGTACATATATAGATTCTGAGGATTTCCGATAGGAGTGAACATGCTTCCAAGGTTTGCGGCTATCGTCTGGAGCACCACCACCAGGATCATCATGTCGTCCCTCTTGCAGCTATGCAGGATCATCATTGCAAACGGGACAAAGGTGATCAGTGCCACATCGTTTGTTATCAACATACTTCCGACAAAGCACATTAAAATGAGAACCGCTGCGAGCTGCCAGCCGGTCCTCACTTTTTTTAATAGTATTTCTGCTATTTTTTCAAAAACGGAGTTCTCTCTGAACCCCTGGATCACTACCATGAGCGACCACAGTATTCCGAGAGAACGCCAGTCGATATATCCTGCATACTCTGCTGACGGCTTTACAAAAAATGCTGATATTGCTGCAAGGATCCATGCCGCCGTGAGAACGGGATCTATCTTAATTTTTTTCATACGCTTTCTGACCTATTACTGCTGCGCCGAGAATACCCTGATTATCGTTAAGGCTCTGGCACACTATATATTTTTCCGGATCTTTTGTCTGCTCTGTCTGGATGTATCCGTTGTTTAATTCCTTAAACTGCTTCCAGACTTCCGGCAGGAGCACATCTGCCTGATGCATGACACCGCCGCCGAGGATTATAAGCTCGGGAGATACCACTGACATGATATTTATCATTGCCTGTGCGATGTAGTAACCCTGAAGCTCCCACACTTCCTTACGGTCAACGAGCTCTTTTCCTCCTTTGCCCCATCTCTTTATAAGAGACGGACCGCAGCAGAGGCCCTCGAAACAATTCGGATGAGCAAAGCATACGCCCTGCTTCATTGGATCTTTCTCGCTCATGCTGAGGAGCATATGACCTGCCTCAGGATGGAGCATACCGTGAACCAGCTCGCCGTTTACCATGATGCCGGCGCCGACACCTGTACCGATAGTGAAGTATACAACGTTTTTATAGTTCTTTCCAATACCAAATGTTGTCTCACCTATAAGTGAACCATTTACGTCTGTGTCAAAACCGATGGGAACATTTAACCCTTTGAAATAACCCGCAACATCGGCATTTCTCCACGGAACCTTCGGCGTCATGAGGACTTTTCCCCATGTAGGTGATCCTTCTCTCACATCGGCAGGTCCAAAGCACGCGATGCCGAGGCAGTCTATATTTTTCTTTTCAAAGTATTCGTAAAGCTTCGGCAGTGTTTCTTCCGGTGTGGTTGTGGGAAATGACTCCTGTTCAAGGACATTTCCGTTTTCATCACATACCGCACATACCATTTTTGTTCCGCCTGCTTCTAATGCACCAAGTCTCATATTTAACCTCCTCTATAAAACACTGATCTACACCTGACAAATTGTGTCGAATATCTGTTGTAAATTCTTTATTTTTACAGTTCTCTTACGATTTCTTCAAGCGGCTTCTTATTTGTGTGATTCGGAAGGGGTTCGAAACCGTCTGCTGCGTATCCGATAGGCATAAAGAGAACTACATGCTCATCCTCCGGCAGTCCGAATACTTCTTTTGCTTTTGATACGGACACCCTGTTTACCCAGCATGTGCTGAGCCCCTGCTCCAGCGCCTCATACATGATATGAGTTGCCACGATAGCGCAGTCTTCTGCTCCGGAGTTGATACCGTCTTCCTCCGGATACGGATATGCTTCTTTTATATCATAGGAGAGCATCAGGCAGATCGGTGCTCCATACACGCAGGGTGTAAGTTCCTGTGCTTTTTTCATCGCATCTTCTGATTTCAGCACATATATACGTATGCACTGCGCATTTCTGGATGTCGGTGCCTTTCCCGCAACTTCCAGCACTTTCTGCAGTTTTTCCGGCTCTACCGCCTTATCGCTGAATTTCTTTACCGAAAAACGCGCTGCTGTCATTTCTTCAAATGTCATTCTGATACCTCCCGAGTTTTTTATCTCAACTCATTGTACTACAATTACTTGCACATGTGCTTTACGATTTACGGCTTTTGTTATACTGTTATTAGGTTTCTGCTACTGTTCAATCAAAAAGTGACGGAAGTGGAGAGCGTTGTTTCCAACACATTGGAACCGACACGACAGTGAGCTAACTGCTGACTCCGACATAAGCACGCAGGACATTCGCTGTCGGAATAGCTATTGCCCTGCGTGCCAAGTCTCCGTAAGCAGTGGATCTCACCTGTGCGGTTCTTTAAGGGATGCTTATGGAAAGCAACGCTCTCCACTTCCTGATATTCGTTAAACAGGCAACAGGCAGATGTATTATCATACTAAGCGGGTACTTGGCAGCCGAGGACAGAAGCGCGAGCATAGCTCAGGCGTGTGTAGCACTGTCTGATGCCGTCCGTTATACGCTAGCAATTAACACCTAATAATAGCCACGAGGATTTGCCATGATAGAAATACACTCCGTTTCGGATCTTGATAAAAGCGAGTTTTTACCGTATACAAAGCTTAATGAGGCACAGCTCTTACATTTTTTTGAACCTGACGGCGGGATTTTCATTGCTGAAAGCCCGAAGGTCATAGAGCGTGCTCTGGATTTTGGGTGCCGTCCTATATCGGTTTTGATGGATGGCTCTCATGTTTCACAGCATGAAGAAGCAGCGATACTATCGAAAATGTCTGATCTTGATGAGACGATTCCGATATATACCGCTGCCGAAGATATCCTTATGGGCATCACAGGCTTTCAGCTGACGCGGGGTATGCTCTGCGCCATGCACCGCCCTGCTCTGCCGGACCCGTGGGACATGATAAAAGACGCCTCACGGATCGCTGTTTTAGAAAATGTTGTAAATCCTACAAATATCGGTGCAATTTTCCGCTCAGCGGCGGCTCTCGGTATCGATGCCGTACTGCTGGCTCCGGGATGCTGTGACCCTCTTACACGCCGTGCTATCCGCGTGAGCATGGGAAATGTCTTTCTCCTGCCCTGGACCTGGATCACCGACCCTAAAAATAAAGAAGGTCTCTGGCCTGCTCCGCTTCTGCAAAAACTCCGCGAAGAAGGCTTTGCATCTGCTGCCATGGCGCTTAAAGACGACTCCCTGCACCTTGATGATGCAAAACTAAAGGGTGAAAAAAAACTCGCTATCCTTCTCGGTAATGAAGGTAACGGGCTCAGCGATGAAACTATCGCTTCATGCGACTATTCTGTGATCATCCCCATGTCCCATGCCGTTGACTCACTGAACGTAGCCGCCGCAAGCGCGGTAGCTTTTTGGGAGCTTACAAGGTAAACCTCAGCAACCCTTTCCGTCAATACTGCATGATGCACCGTTTGACGCCATGCTGACAGGCTCTTTTCCGAGCTTTTTAAGATATGATTTCCAATCAAGGAATATCTGTCCGTCTTCATCTACACAGGCCGGGATACCGATCCCGCCTGTTCCCCTTATGGGATCAAAAACCGTATCTGTATCACGAATCTTCAGGAACGCTTTTAAATCAGCAAGTTCCTCTGTGATATCAGCAAATTCGTACTCTATCCCAAGTTCATTAAAATTCTTTTCGATCTCGGTGCAGTCAGGGCACTTCCTGCTTCCATATACCTTCAGCATATTTTTGTTCCTTTCTGAGACAATCCGAATCTCAAACAGCTTTAATTCCAGTTATCTACAGCTGTGTTGTAGTACTGCATGAGTACAGGTTTTGTAAGCTGGTTTATTGCAACCTTTTCTGAAATCTCGTCCTTTCCAAAAGTGAAAAGGCTCGCCATATTTTCATCAGTCAGATACTTCGTTTCAACATCTACGGAATAATCTCCATCAAGTTCCTGTCTGGATGCCATGTTGAATCCCCAGTCACCGAAAGCCGGTACCTCCAGATGATATGGCTTAACCTTCAGCCCTTCGCTGGCTATAGTCTTATTAATGCACCAGAAAGCATCCTTTGCATAGTAAGGTGATGTGGACTGAACGACCATCACGCCTTTTTCTGCAAGAGCACTTTTACAAAGTCTGTAAAAAACATTTGAATACAGCTTATTAAGCGACTCCGAATTTGGGTCCGGCAGGTCAACGATTATGAGGTCGTAGAGCTGTTTATTATTTTCAAGATATTCATACGCATCTTCCACATGAGCGTGAAGCTTCTCATTTAAGAGGCTTTTCTGATTGATGGAAGTGATCTTTTCATCAGTACTGCATATACGTATCATTTCCTGATCAAGATCTACGAGGTCGATGGACTTCACGTCCTGATATTTCAGCACTTCGCGCACTGCCATACCGTCACCGCCGCCGAGTATCAGCACATTTTCCCTGTTCTGAACCCTGCTCATGGGAACATGGACAAGCGCCTCATGATACCTATACTCATCCGCCGTAGAAAACTGGCAGTTTCCGTCGATGTAGAGTCTCGTGTCATCCTTGTGTCTGGTCATCACTATCTTCTGATAAGGAGTCTGCTCGATGAGGATGATACGGTCTCTGTACAGACCGCCCTCGATAGCTCCGGAAATATTATCGGCGAAGACCATTCCGCTTATCATCAGTATTATCAGTCCGCCCGTAATGACCTTGTATATCTTCTCGTGCTCTATCCTGTCTGAAAATCTGAAAAGGATTATCGCCGCACATATGATATTCAGCAGTCCGCAAAGGAATGATGTGGCGAAATAACCGAGTTTTGGCAAAAGCAAAAGAGGAAACGCCACTGAGCCGATAAGTCCGCCTAAATAATCAAAACTGAAAATGGACGACAGAGTCATTTTCAGATTCTGCTCGTCCGCTTCTATGATCCGCGTAAGTACCGGGATCTCTGCCCCTGCAAGTGTTCCGATCATGATGGTTATGAGATACATGACCACTGCATAGGCTTCTATGTAGATATTTGCCATGAAAAGGATCAGGGAGCTCAGACCTCCCACTATTCCGATCCCGATCTCGATAGTGATAAAGATATTAAAAAGCTTCTTCCCGAAATATCTCGATATATATGAGCCAAGTCCCAGTGCACACATGTAAAAACCGATGGTAGTGGAATACTGCATGGTACTGTTTCCGAGAAGATAGGAACTGACTGCGCTTATGATCAGCTCATAGCACATGGAACAACCTGAGATGATAAGCGTAGTCAGCATTAAAACTCTGTATTTTCCGGACATTACTGGATAACTCCGCTGATGATAAGTGCGATTCCGACGAAGATACCGAACACCATGATACCGGCAGCTTCGTTTTTCTTAGCGATCTCTACGTTGAAATTAAATCTGCGGTTCACGAGATCGACGAGGAAATATGCCACCATGAAAAATACGATACCGAGAACAGCGTAGATAAGCGTGTCAACAACTCCTGTGATGAGCGCAAGCTCTTTTTCCGCCATAGTGATAGTGGACACAGAGGAACGTATCACCAGTCCGAGACCTATATAGATTCCTGCGGATACCCAGCCAATCGCCTTATTTCCTTCAGTGATCTCCTTCGGAAAATCAGCCGGGAGGATCAGATCGATAAGGGCATAACCTGCTATCATGATCACCAGACCCACTATTACATAAACTACCAGTTCCAAAATTGTGCTAAGCATTTTTTACGTCTCCTTATATTTTCTGTATAAACTGATTAAGCGCCTTTTTCTTTTTCCCCCAAGGGCGCCACCTTCCGTTCTATACGATTGATCTTTGTTTCCGAAGCTCCAAAGGCTTCTTTCAGGCTCTCCGTGAGTTTTTCCACAACAAATTCCCGGCATGAAAAAACATCAACCGCTGCATAACCATATTCGGGCCATGTATGAATGGAAAAATGTGATGTGCTGATAACTGCGAAATATGTGATACCGATAGGTTGAAATTTATGTACACACTCTTCTACGATCTCCGCACCTATAGAGGCTATCGCGCTTTTTGCTATCTCGCGGATTCTTTCTTCGTTATCAAGTACCGATCTGTCACAGCCATAAAGATCTGCTGTTACCTGTATTGCCAATTTTTACTCCTTAAAACTATTCACGGCATCTATTTTCTTCATTCTTGATCTCCCAATGAATGAGAAGTGTGAGTGCCGCACGCAAAGCGATTATCGCTCCAAGTATACCAAGTTCTGACCATTCACGCACTACTACCGTACGAAGAACCTCGCCGCCGAGCTTAAATTCCAGTGCAAGCGCGATTCCTTCCGCAAGGTCCAGACGTATGGACATGTCCTTTTTCAGCCACCTGAAAAAGCACTTAAGCGCCGTGTAGACCAATATGCAGATACCGAAAAACTCCAGTCCGAGCGTAGAAAACTCTACCACATACCGCAGGATAAACTCTGCACTCTGATAAGCAGTCTCCATATATTCCTCTCCCAAAGAAATCCATAAAAACAGCTCATGATCATAATAACTTTACGAAATTAATCATACCACACAAACACTGTTTATACATTAAAGAAGCCGTGGCTTTTATATAAAACCACGGCTTTGGAAAACTCTTTTCTTATTTCACTTACTTAGATGCTCCATCCTGCGCTTACATTCTGGAGGGCTGCCATGCGGTGGAACAGGCTGTCTTCTTTACTGTAGAGTTCATCGGGTCTGCCTTCCTCGCTGACCTTGCCTTCATCCAGTACGATTATCCTGTCAGCGGCTTCGACGGTGCGCATGCGGTGGGCGATGACGAGAACCGTTTTACCTGCGAGGAGACGGGACAGTGCGCCCTGAACCTTCGTCTCATTTTCAACATCGAGGGACGCTGTCGCTTCATCCAGAAGGACGATGGGCGCATCCTTAAGGAGTGCTCTTGCTATGGATATACGCTGTCTCTCACCACCTGAGAGCTTCACACCATTTTCTCCTATAGGCGTATCGTACCCTTGCGGGAGCTTCTCCACGAACTCTTCACAGTTCGCGGCTCTGGCTGCTGCCATGACTTCCTCATCAGTAGCGCCGTGCTTTCCGAGCCTGATATTTTCCATCACAGTATCATCGAAAAGTACCACATCCTGAAATACCATGGAATAATCACCAAGGAGCACCTCAGGGTCTACCGTCTTTATATCTACGCCGCCGACCCTGACTGTTCCTTCAAAGGCATCCCAAAGCCTTGCGGCGAGCTTCGCGCAGGTACTTTTTCCCGATCCCGAAGGACCTACAAGAGCTGTGACTTCACCCTCTTTTGCAGTGAAACTCACTCCGTGGAGCACTTCATTGTCATCGTATGCAAAACCCACATTTTCAAAACTGATATCGTGTCCAGCAGGAGAAAACTCCTCTGAGCACTCAGCAGGCTCAGAATCCTTTATCTCTGCAAGTCTCTGTGCCGAGATCTGGGACACAAACATCTCTGCGATGAGCGCCAGTGCCTGATCAAAGGGAGCATAGATACGGGTAATAACAAGCATGAACATGAAAAACATCATGAAATCGATCTTACCCGCAAGGATCAGGTCTGTAGCTGTGAGGATCGTTGTAGCGACACCCAGCCTCATGATCACACTCGCGGCATTTACAAAGATTCCTACTGACAGCTCTCCTTTTATACTGGTTTTTTCAAATGCATCTATCTTCTCATATACAGAATCAAGAAAACGTTTTTCCTGGTTAGTTGCGTGGATCTCACGAATATTTTCAACAGTCTCCTGTATGCTGTCAGAAACTCTTATCCCGGCTTCTTTTGAGCGTTCAGAGCTCTTTTTTGTGATCTCTCTGCTCCCGAAAAGCAGGAGAAATGCCACAGGAACTCCCCACAGACAGGCTATCGCAAGTTTCCAGTTGTAGCAAAAAAGTATCACGGCAACGATAGCTGTTGAAATGTAGGAACCGTAAAGATAGCTTAAGCAGTGAGACCACACGTGCTCCAGACGGTTTACGTCACCCATGATAGTCTCGGTCAGATCTGCAAGATCACGCTTTCCGAAGTACCCGAGAGGGAGTTTCCTTAAGCGCTCCGCAAGACTTATCCTTGCATTTTTTACTTCTCCGTATACGAGTCCGTAAGTGCTCTCATACTGCTTCATATAGGCAAGAAGCGCGATCACGAGAAACACCGCTGTCATAGCAAAGTATATTCCGGCTTTCGGAAGCGGAGCTCCCTCAAGCATGGTGTCCATGTACATTTTCATCATCATATACAGGATACCCATACCACCCATCACGACCAGATTTACGATCACCGTCCAGATGATTCCCGTGATCATATTTTTTACCCCTTTAGGGCTCAGTGCATATTTTCTCTGAAAATCCTTACCGAACATTTACACCGCCTCCTCTGCTGAAATGCGCCATTTCACTGCCTGGTTGTATTCCTTCCACATTCGGGAATAGAGTCCGCCGGATGACGCGAGTTCTTCATGTGTCCCCTCTTCTGCCACATGACCTGACTCCAGCACAAATATCTTGTCCGCACCCGTTACGGTAGAAAGACGGTGGGCGATCATTATGACTGTACGATTTTTTGTAAGCTCTGCAAAAGCTTTCTGTATCAGGACTTCATTTTCGGGATCAGCAAATGCAGTGGCTTCATCAAGAACAACTATCGGAGCATCTTTTAATATTGCTCTTGCAAGGGCGACTCTCTGCTGTTCACCACCTGACAGGTATGTTCCATCCGTGCCGATGACTGTATCTATGCCATTCGACAGCTTTTCTATGATGTCATCACACTGCGCCGCATGCAGAGCTTTCAGCACTTCTTCACGGCTTGCCTCGGGTCTTGCGGCACGCACATTTTCAAGGATGGATGCCTTGAATAAATGGTCATTCTGAAAAACAAATGCGATCCTGTTCATGAGATCGCGAGGCGCAATTTTTCGTACATCGACACCTCCGACCTTTACAGTACCTTCGCTCACATCCCAAAATCTCGGAATGAGGCTCGCAGCTGTGGTCTTTCCTCCGCCGGAAGGTCCTACGAGCGCAACTGTCTGTCCGGGCTTTACAGTCATAGAGATATTTTCAAGTGCAGGTATGTCCGAACCGTCATATCTGAATGTGACATTTTCAAATTCGATACTGTTATCCTTCGGTGTTTCCGGAGAATCCGTTATATCGAGTGTGGGGGCATCCATTACTTCATTGATACGTCCCAGCGCAGTTTTTGCCAGCATCATACCGCTTGCTGCAAACATTATCCTTGCAAGTGCTGTTGAGATTATTGCCGAGAAAACGGCGTAGAAAGCAAAATTTGTTACAAAAGCCGCCATGTTTCCGCTTTTCAGCGCTCCTGGAGCAATGAGAACCGCTGCCGGCACCAGAAATACAAAAGCGCCTGTAGTAAATGTGAGATTTAACGCCTGCGGAAATTTGCAGACATTTACTGCATAACGTTCAGCCTTATCGCTGTAATTTTCGATGGCTTCCTTAAATGCACGGAAGGAATAAACCGTCTGCTGAAAAACCTTTACAACGGGTATTCCGCGGACATACTCAGTCCCCGCCTTACTCATCTGGTCCTGTGCCGCCTGGTATTCTGCCATCAGAGCTGCATTTTTTCCGCCCATCATGGAGCACATGGCTGCGACAGATACTACCGCTGCAATGAGGCACGCTGACCCCATCCGCCAGTCAAAAATAAGCATGAGTACCAGCATGGATATGAACATTGCGACCGTTCCTGCTATATCTGCAAGATTATGGGCAAGCAGCGTCTCTGTTTCTGCAACTGCTCCATCCATACGGTTCCTTACAAGTCCCGATGCGTTTTCGTCAAAAAATCCCAGGGGTGTTTTCATCAGATGCTCAAGGCATCTCTTTCTGATATTTGACGCTGTCCTGAACGCTGCGAGATGCGTACACATAAGTGCCGCGAAATACACGATTATACCCGCGACAGAATACGAAAATGCCATCCATCCGTAACGGGATATTCCTGCTGCCCGAGTCCAGTCCGGTGCCACAGCGATCAGCTCACGTGCTGCCAGCCATATGCATAAATATGGCACCATTCCAAGGACCATGGCAACTGCCGAAAGTCCCAGTCCCAGATATGTCAGCATCCTGTAGTTCCCTGCATAGCCCAACAGGACAGCTACGTCACTTTGACTCTTTTCCTTCATATACGTACTTCCTCCTCAATAAGATCATTTATGGATCAATAGAGTTTCTGTAACCGTTTTATTAGTCACAGCTAACAATATAGCACTTAGAACACATTAATCAAGGAGGCCACCTGATAACAAATATCAATAAGGATTTTAAAAAATCCCGCCAGGTTAATTTGCATGGCACGCACTAAAAGGCTGGCCCCTTAAGGAGCCAGCCTTTAACGTCAATCATTCAATTTAAGGGTCAACCACCAATAAAGGAGTTGATAAGATTTGGTATCTGGGTTCTTAATGCATTGATGGTCATAAATACTGCAAATACATAGCAGACAGTCATCAGCACCTGAAGGACTCTCGGTGTCTTAACACCCACGAAAAGCTCCTTCTTCCAAAGTATCAGTACCATGAACAGTCCTGCAACAGGTGTTGCGATGGATGTTGCCACATTTGCTATGAAGATAAGCTGTGTAGGTGATCCGCCGTATGTAAAGCAGATGATAGTTGCAACTGCAAGACATCCAAGGCAGATATACTTTACAGGCTTTGATTCAAGTCCTGTTTCTTTATCGAGACCTGCATTTAAGAGCACTACACCTCTCTGGGTATTTCCGAGAAGTGATGAAAATCCTGCGCCGATGATAGCGATACCCATTACAATGGGTGCAGCATTTCCGAGGAACGGACGGAGCAGATCACCAAGCTGTGCCGGTGCCTTGATAGCTGTTCCTGTAGGATTCAGCACAATGGCACCTACGAGAACGATCGCTCCTGAAATGAGCACTACTGTCACGATATGTGTTATCGCATCAGCTCTCATTGCTCCGTTAAATAAGTCTTCTTTCTTCCACTTTTTCTCAAGTCCAAGATATGTACCGTAGATTCCGGCGGTTACAGCTGCGTTCGTACTGATGTAAGCAAGCGCCGTCGTAAATGAGCCTTCCGGAAATGCCGGTGTCACAAGTCCTTTTGCCATAGGTCCCCATGCAGGACCGCCTGTAGAAACAAGTGTCGCAAAAAATGCGATTATCATACCGATAATGCATATGGTGATGCCCTTCTCAACCTTGGAGTAAACGCCCTTTGTGAGATAGCAGAAAGCCAGTACTCCAAGCATGATGAGCGAACCGATCCTCCAGTCAAAGCCGAATATCAGATTCATTCCGGCTCCGGTTCCCGTGATATTTCCTAAGGTAAAGAAGAAACATGACAGGAACAATGCTATTCCGCAGAAAGCTGATGCTGCGCCGCCGTAATAGTGTCTGATAGCGTGTAGTATCGGCATCCCCGACATTATGGATATCCTGTAGGAAGTCATGGTGAAGGTGATTCCCATAATGATTATCGGGATCAGAAGCCACATCATCTGATAGCCATAGTTTGCCCCCATCATGGCTGATGTTGTGATGTTTCCGGGTCCGATAACGATTCCTGTAAGGATGATTCCGGGACCTACTTTTTTAAGTATTTCTCCAAACGAAAGTTTCTTTACATTATCAGGATCAAAGCCAAGTCTGTCCTTAGCCGATGCTGCCCCATTTGCGATTATATCCATATACCCGTACCCCCGTGCGGTGTGATGTCTTATGCAAATTTGCTCATATCAACTTTTTCCAGACCGCTGTTCTTGATTCCCTGTGCGATCCAGTCCTTCTCTTCCTGATCAAGCGGCAGAACCGGCTTTCTCATAAGACCGCTGGAGAAGATGCCTCTCTGTACCAGAGTTTCCTTCAGACGAGCGTGAGCTTCACCGGAAGGCTGACCGCCGCCGTAAATAGCCTGGCTGATGTGATAGATCCTGTCGCTCCACTCCTGTGCTTCCTTAAGTGTATGCTTGTCAGGATTTGCAAATACTTCTCTTGCCGGGCAGATAAGTTCCGGTACGCATCCTGCAAAACCGATAAGTGCTCCGTCCATTCCCGGGAACCATGATACGCAAAGTGTTTCATCATGGCATGTGATAAGGCTGATATCCGGGCACTCCTTTCGAAGAAGTCTTACATCATGCTCGTAAATAGAAGTTACGCGGGTTCCCATCTTGATGCACTTTACGTGATCGATTTCTTTGCACATCTTGATAAGTGTCTCTACCGGATAAAATGCTTTTGAAGTTGCCGGATAGAGATGGATGATGATATCGATGTCAGCACCCTCAGCTACGTCCTTTATGTACTCGAAAGGAGCCTTGGGGTTCATTCCGAATCTGAGCCACATATGAGGCGGCATAAGGAGGATCGCATCTGCTCCTGCTGCCTTTGCTTCTGCTGCCATCTCGATAGACTCGATAGTGTTCTCACAGTTTACACCGGAAACGATGGTCATCTTGTCACCGCACTCCTCTGCACAGATCTCGATGACTCTCTTTCTCTCTGCTCTTGAAAGACCTGTGATCTCACCTGTATGTCCGTTGCAGACAAGACCCTGAATACCCTGATCATAGAAGCTCTTGATCCAGCGAAGATATGCTCTGAACTCAGGCTCGTTGATCGTGT
This sequence comes from Lachnospiraceae bacterium, assembly GCA_900168235.1. Taxonomy (GTDB): domain Bacteria; phylum Bacillota; class Clostridia; order Lachnospirales; family Lachnospiraceae; genus NK4A144. Next base: position 220,147 of record FUZG01000001.1, read on the forward strand.
AATCATCGTTAAGAGGAACTGAAACTGCAGGGAAAATTGTCTTGAAATTCTTTGTCTTTGCCATAATATTTACTCTCCTTTTTTTCTGGAAATAATAGTCGTTTTCTTTTTCTGATATACAAAGATGCGGCGCCGTTGTTTCTATGCAATCGTTTGTATTAACTATGGTCTATTTATAACACTTCACAAATCCATAGGCAATATTATGGCTTTCTTCTGCAATTTTTTGCATGCCCTCTGCATTTTATTGCACAAATTGTATATTTTCCACTACTATGATACATTGTAATTGTGCACATTTCAACTACACCTTGTTTTATGATCGTCGATGATCATTGTTCTCCATTTTTCATGCAATCGTTTGTGCATCAGGTAAATAGCTGTTATTATGGTCATATAGATATATAAGCATTTCAATTTGAAACACCTTAACATCATATTTCAAGGAACTGTCTTAATTAAGGGGAGAAAGCTCATGGCAACATTAAAGGACGTGGCTGCTCTTGCTCATGTGGATGTTTCTACAGTTTCAAGAGCGCTGAACAATACTTCATACGTACATCCGGACACTAAAGCAAGGATCATGGCAGCGGTAAAGGAACTGAGCTATAAGCCAAACATTTTGGCGCGGGGTTTACGTCAGGGAAAACTTAATACTATCGCCGTTGTGATACCCAAGATTACCTTTTCTATTTTTTCCGAGATAGCATGCGGAATAGAAAAAGAAGCCAGAAAAAACGGCTATGCCACAATCATGATCAATACGGGAAATGACGGAAATATCGAGAAAGACAGCCTGAATAAACTCCGAAACGGTTTTATAGACGGAATCATAATAGCTGCTACAGGAAATAATAAGAGACTTATAAGAGATATAAATACCGAGATGCCTGTTATACAGGTAATAAGACAGTTTGACCACAGCCTCAGCAGTGTGGTTGTCGACTATGAAGATATCGGATATGAATCCGTGCATCACCTTTATGATAAAGGATGCAGAAATATCGCGCTGATAAACGCTTCTATGTCACTCACGCCCTATGCAGACCGTTATAAAGGTTATAAAAGGGCTGTAACTGAACTTGGACTTGAGGAAATGCTGACATCCGGAGAAGCTCTGATGCAGAGCACGGAATATGGTTACGACTGTACCCTCAATCTATTGGATGCTTACAATGATATAGATGCGATAATGGTCGCTAACGATTCACAGGGAATAGGTGCTATGAGAGCCCTGAAAGAACGCGGGATAAAAGTACCGGATCAGGTAAAAGTGCTCAGCATGACAGGTGTCCAGATCGGAAATATGCTGGAGACCTCTCTCACTTCCTTTGAACTTCCGGGCGAAGAGATCGGTTCTGAAGCTGCCGCCATGCTGATCCGTGCGGTCGAAGCCTCTTCAGGCTCCAAACCGCACACACAGCATCTGACTCTTTCAGCAACACTTTTTGAAAGAGAATCAACTTTATAAACAAATGCTGATGATCACAGAACAGCGTTCAAAATGATATGAACTATAAATGCCGCTGCCCATGCAATGGCGCACTGCCAGATCACTACGCATAACGCCCATTTTTTACCAAGCTCCCGCTTGATGGATGCGATAGCTGCGACACATGGCGTATACAGCAGAGAGAATATGAGCAGTGCGGCTGCCGCTGCCGGCGCCATTACTGCCGCAACATTCTGTCCGTAAAGAACTTCCAGCGTAGATACAACGCTTTCCTTTGCCATGAAACCGCTGATAAGCGCTGTGCATATCCGCCAGTCTCCAAGTCCAACAGGAGCCATGAAAGGCGCGAGGAAACCTGCGATGACTGCAAGTATGCTATTCTGCTGATCTGCCGCAAGGTTCAGATGAACATCAAAACTCTGTAAAAGCCAGATCACTATCGTCGCCATAAAGATAACAGTAAATGCCCTTTGCAGGAAATCCTTTGCTTTCTCCCAGAGAAGCTGTCCTACATTTCTTGCACTGGGCATTCTGTAGTTTGGAAGCTCCATTACAAACGGAACTGCTTCACCCTTAAAAAGTGTTCCCTTAAAGAAAAGCGCTACAAGGATCGACATCAGGATTCCGGTGAGATACAGTCCCACTAAGATCAGCGCCTTGTGCTCCGGGAAGAACGCATCTACGAAGAAAGCGTAAATCGGCATCTTCGCGGTACAGCTCATAAATGGCGTTAAAAGTATGGTCATTTTTCTGTCACGTTCACTCGGAAGCGTACGTGTAGACATGACCGCCGGAACCGTACATCCGAATCCTATGAGCATCGGCACGATACTTCTGCCGGAAAGGCCTATCTTTCTAAGAAGCTTATCCATAAAGAAAGCAACTCTTGCGATGTAGCCCGAATCTTCCATGAGGGACAGGAAAAAGAACAGAGTCACGATGATGGGAAGGAAACTCAAAACACTTCCAACACCTGCGAAGATACCGTCGATCACAAGACCTCGGAGCACTTCATTTACTCCTGCCGTAGTAAGTGCTGTATCAGTCAGTCCTGTTAAAGCATCAACCGCTGTTTCGAGCCATCCCTGCAGTGTTCCGCCTATCACATCAAATGTGAGCCAGGACACGATGAACATTATAGCTATGAACAGAGGTATCGCCGTCCATTTACCTGTGAGCACGCGGTCCATCTTTTCACTACGGATACGCTCTATACTCTTTTTAGGTGCAACTACACACGCTTCACAGATTTTTTCTATGAAGGAGTACCTCATATCCGCGATAGCAGCACTTCGGTCAAGTCCTCTCTCGTTTTCCATCTGGAGAACGATATGATCTATGGTCTCTATTTCGTTTTTGTCGAGCTTCAGCTGGTCCTTTACAAGGGTATCGCCTTCTATCACCTTGCTGGCACTGAATCTGAGCGGGATGCCTGCATTTTTTGCATGATCCTCTATCAGATGGAGTACCGCATGGATACCTCTGTGAACCGCACCGTTATGGTCATTTTCATCACAGAAATCCTGTCTCAGCGGGCGTTCCTGATATTTTGCGATATGAACGGCATGCTCTATGAGCTCTCTTATTCCCTGATTTTTTGCGGCAGAGATCGGTACTACCGGAACTCCGAGTGCAGCCTCCATCTCGTTTACATCAATGGTTCCGCCGTTTGTGGTGATCTCATCCATCATGTTCAGTGCAACTACCATGGGAATATTCATCTCAAGAAGCTGCATTGTAAGATATAAATTTCGCTGGATGTTTGTGGCATCTACGATATTTATGATGGCTCTCGGTTTTTCGTTCATGACAAAATTCCGGGATACGATCTCCTCACTGCTGTAAGGAGACATGGAATAAATGCCGGGCAGATCCGTGACCAGCGTGTCCGGATGACCTTTTATCGCGCCATCTTTTCTGTCTACCGTTACTCCGGGGAAGTTTCCCACATGCTGATTTGATCCTGTGAGCTGGTTAAAAAGAGTAGTTTTTCCACTATTCTGATTACCCACAAGCGCAAATGTGAGAAGTGTTCCGTCAGGGAGCGGATCACCGCTGCCTTTTCTATGGAATTTTCCGCCTTCGCCAAGTCCCGGATGCACTGAACTGTTCTTGTGCTTACCTTTCGGATCATCCTTGATCTTTTCCTCTGCAGGAACAACTTCGATCTTGTCTGCTTCCGAAAGTCTCAGCGTGAGCTGATAACCGTGGATCATAAGCTCGATAGGGTCTCCCATCGGCGCATATTTTACTATTGTAACTTCCGCCCCCGGGATCACTCCCATATCGAGGAAGTGCTGGCGAAGCGCACCTTCACCGCCAACCTTTGTGACGATGCCGGTGCTGCCTATGTTCATTTTACTAAGCGTCATCATGCCGCATCTTTCTTATTTAATGCAAGTCTGACTGTTCCTTTCGGATCTGCGATGAGTAATCTCACGAGCCAGATCACCAGCGCAAGTGCAACTACTGACAGACCAAGAAATGCGTCATTAAGCATATCTTCTGCAGCAGGTGTGAAATACTCTGACTTTAATTCCGCATATTCAAATATCGCGTCAACCAGCCACATGAGGGATGCTCCCCACAGCATGAGGCAAAGGCTGCCAAGTTTCATATCATCGTTTTGTCTGTTGTACCATTTTACGGAAAAAATGATCGCAGCAAACACAGTTATAAGAAGTGTCATGTTTTCCTCCCTTATGCCTCATTAACTTTTGCGTCATCCTGTGCAGCTCTTTTTACGACTACATCAGCAGCCTTGCACATAAGAGCCCATACAAATGTCACGAGAACTGCCATTGATACGCCGACAGTTGCCATTTCGTGAAACATCTCCGCTGCATCAGCAGGATCGCTCATCGCTGTGAGGAACGGGAACCACGGAACAACTTCACCATGCCATACGTGCTCAAACATGAGCAGTACAGCGCCTCCGGAAAGAAGACTTCTGAGCCATTTCAGCTTTCTGCTGAAGGGGATCGAAACTTTCTCTGATGCTTCATTTCCGCTTTCAACTCTTGCACTTTCTTTCTTTTCCTCTGCCTTCTCTACAGCTGACACAACGACAGCCTCAGCAGCAGATACGATAAAACAAGCCATATATACCTCCTAAAACACCTCTATGTATAACTTTGATGCAAAATATTTCAAAGTATATACTTCTTTATTTTAATTTACACAGACTAATTTGCAACATATAATTCTGTATTTTACAGACAAATACTAACATTTTCATAGATCATCAGTCTTAAGATTCCTAAGACTATCAAATGCAATGGGTAGTATATATAGAAAAACCACATGATCGATCGTCATAGCCAATATGGCTATAAGCTTTAAGTGATTTGAATTAAGTATTTTTTTGTCCATTCCCAATATTCCCCGAAATACTCTCTTTCTTCTTTTCTCCAATTATATAGTCTAACTCTCATAAGCCAAAATCCGCAATGTAACTCTGTAAAAGTACAAATTTTTCTACTATCTGAAAATAATTTGTGATAAAAACAGCGTAATTGGACGATATAGATTTAAATTAATGTATACGTTGGGGGATACAAGGTCACATGTTATACTCTATGATTCCGGCATCAATGCTGATAATAAATTTAATATTAAACTGGGAATCGCTCAAAAAATATGGCCTCTTCGAGAAAGGTCAGATCGATAAGAAACGCGTACCTGTACGGTACAACTATTTTATCCTTTCTGCAGGCTGCTACTTTATCGTGGATATGACATGGGCGCTCTTATATGAACACCATGAAATACCGATACTTTTCCCTTTAATATATTCATTAACTGTTTTTTATTTCCTGTTCATGCTCCTTACCATGCTGACATGGACCCGCTACTTGATCGCATACCTTGACAACAGCGGTCTAAACAGCTCTGTCCTGCTCAACGGAGTATGGGGTATGTTCACAGTCGGCATGATATGTCTGATACTCAACCAATTTTACCATTTCATATTTTGGTACAATGACGCTCATGAATATATTGGGGAAACGGGAAGGAACATCTCTTTTCTGCTCCAGATCCTGTTCTACATTGTGATCTCCGTTTATTTACTGCACGTTGCCCATAAAAGTATGGGGAGTCAAAAAATCAGATACATCGCAGTTGCAGTGACAAGTATAGCCTTATGCGTATTTCTCATACTCCAGATAACCTTTGCTCTGCTCCCTTCTTATGCCATTGGACTTATGATCGGCATATGCCTGGTACATTCATTTGTTCAATCCGGTGAGCGGGAAAAGAATGAGATACACGACCATATTGCTTCAGTGATGGCGGAAGATTATGAATCCATATCCTACATTGAGATAGAATCAGGGGAATATCTTGCGTTTTCTAAAAACCCTCACTATAAGTATCTGAATCTGCCTGAGGGCGGAAAAGATTTCTTTAATGAGGTTCTTGAAAACATCGAAAACTACGTTTATCCCGATGATCAGGAATATGCAAGAAGTCTGTATGACAAAAATGAGATGCTGAATAATCTTAAAGACAGACATTCATTTTCATTCAAATACAGACTTATGATAAATAATGAGCCACGGCATTTTCTATTCACCGTTATGCCTGATAATAACGGTAAATATCTCATCTTTTACGCAAAAGACATAGAAGATGAACTCAACGCAGAAAAGCTTCATAAAGAAAATCAGCTGAAAACCGTCACATTCAGTCAGATAGCCGAAAGTCTTGCTTCCAACTACGACATAATCTACTACGTGAATATAGAGGACTCCACTTATGTCGGCTATGAGGTAAATAATCTCTACGGACAGTTAGAGATCAATAACTCAGGAGAAAACTTCTTTAATGACTGCATTGAGAATATCCCACTGCTTGTTCATAAACATGATCGTGATCAGGTGACCGACTTCCTTGATAAAGACAATCTGATCTGCGCACTTGATAACCACAAAGACTATAGCCTTGATTACCGTATCTCATCAGGCGGAAAATACCGTTATACGAGGATGATCGTCAGAAAGACAAGCGACGGCTCACATTTTATCATTGGTGTCGAAGACATTGATGAGGAAGTTCAGCGTGAGAAACAGCAGCTCAGAGCACTGAATACAGAAAAAGAGCTGGCAAGGCGTGATGAACTTACCGGAATCAAAAACAAGACCGCATACAAGGAATTGGAAGAAGCTGCACAGGCAAATATAGACAGCGGTATGGATTATCTGACGTTTGGTCTAGTCGTATGCGACGCTAACAACCTGAAGATAATAAACGACACTCAGGGACATGCCGCGGGGGATGAATATATCAAGGCATCTGCACGTCTCTTGTGTGATATTTTCGTTCATAGTCCCGTCTTCAGAATCGGCGGAGATGAATTTGCAGTATTCCTTCAGGGAAACGATTACACTTCAAGGCACGAGCTTATGGATAAACTTCGCAGTCAGGTCCTCGAAAATAAGCGTACAGGTACCGGAGTGATCCTGGCTTCCGGAATGTCTGAGTACCAGCCCCAAACCGACAGCTTCGTATCGGATATATTTGAAAGAGCTGACAAAAAAATGTACAAAAACAAGCAAAGTCTGAAAGCCTGAGCCTAAAAGGAGTGCGGTAATCTATCCCGCACTCCCTTTTCATGAATCTTCTATCTTCACTCACCGATCAGCAGTTTAATATCATCCTCTACATTTGTAATACCTGCTATGCCAAAATTCTCCACAAGTACATTCGCGACATTTGGCGATAAAAATGCCGGGAGTGTAGGTCCGAGATGGATATTCTTTACTCCAAGATATAACAGTGCAAGGAGAACGATCACCGCTTTCTGCTCATACCAGGATATGTTGTAAACTATAGGCAGTTCATTTACATCATCAAGCCCGAAAACTTCTTTAAGCTTTAACGCGATAAGTGCAAGTGAGTATGAATCATTGCACTGTCCTGCATCCAAAACTCTGGGAATACCTCCGATATCACCCAGATCCAGCTTATTGTATTTATACTTAGCGCAGCCTGCCGTGAGAATTACGGTATCCTTGGGAAGGGCCTTTGCAAATTCTGTATAATAGCTTCTGCTCTTTGCCCTGCCGTCACACCCTGCCATAACTACGAATTTCTTTATCGCACCCGATTTCACCGCATCCACAACAGTATCTGCCAGCGCAAATACCTGCTCATGCGCAAAACCGCCCACTATAGATCCCGTCTCTATTTCTGTCGGAGATGCACATTTTTTTGCCATATCAATGATTTCTGAGAAATCCTTAGTCTGTCCATATGGTGCATCGATATGTCTGCATCCCGGATAACCTGCCGCACCTGTAGTAAACATTCTGTCCTTATAGGTGTCTGACGGCGGAACTATGCAGTTTGTCGTCATGAGGATCGGGCCGTTAAACTTTTCAAATTCTTCCTTCTGCTTCCACCATGCATTACCATAGTTTCCGGCAAAATTCTCATACTTCTTAAAGAATGGATAATAATGCGCAGGAAGCATTTCTGAGTGAGTATACACATCTACTCCGGTCCCCCGGGTCTGATCCAAAAGCATCTCCAGGTCTCTCAAGTCATGTCCTGAAATAAGGATACCCGGGTTATTTCTGACACCGATATCTACAGTCGTAATTTCCGGATTTCCATAAGCGGATGTATTCGCTTCGTCCAAAAGCGCCATTCCTGCAACACCATATTTACCTGTTTCAAGCGTGAGCTGAACCAGATCATCTATAGAAAGTGAATCATCCAGCGTACTTGCAAGCGCCTTCTGCAAAAATTCGTCAACTTCTTCATTGTCTTTAAGGAGCGCATTTGCATGCTTTGAATAAGCCGCCAGTCCCTTAAGTCCGTATGTGATCAATTCCCTAAGAGAACGTATATCTTCATCCTTTGTTGAAAGGACACCAACCGTCCTGCCCTTTTTCATAAAAATATCTTCGCTTCCTGACCATAACGCAGCCTCCGGAAGCCTGCTGTCATCATCACATTTACGAAGCAGCTCATCCTTCACAGCAAGAGTCTTTTTCACCATCTCTGTTAATGCTTCCAGATCAAAATTCGCATTTGTGATCGTTGAAAAAAGATTAACTGACACAAGATGATTAACTTCTTCAGAAACTTCTTTTCCTTCACTTCTTAACTCGGTCGTTACTGCCGAAATTCCCTTTGTCACGTAAATAAGCAGATCCTGCATGATCGCAACCTCAGGTTTCTTTCCGCAAACACCGGACATAGTACATCCGGAACACCCCGCCGTTTCCTGACACTGATAGCAAAACATATTATTATCCATTACTTTGACTCCTTTGAAATATGTTTTTCGTTCCTGTCAGGTAATATAGCCCACCCTCAGATTTCAAGATGTTGCAAATGCAACTTTTTTGAAATAAAATTTATCCACCAGATGATCAGGCGGTGACATATATGAAAAAAGAGATCAGCTATTCCAAAATCGATCTATTCGAAAAGATAAAAGAAGGTGATCTTAAAAACCTTCTTACCTGCATACGTTCATTTAAGAAGACCTTCAAAAAAGGTGAAACGATCTATATGGAAACAGATCATATTCCATACGTAGGAATTGTTTTGTCGGGCTCTGTTCACATGCTGAAATATGATATATGGGGCAACAGCTCATTATTCACATACTTTAGCCCCGGAGAGATTTTTGGCGAAAGCTATGCTGTCCAAAAGGACATCTCTTCCTCTGTTATTTTTACGTCAGCCGAAGAAACCACAGTTTTATTTTTAGCTGCCTCAAACATTATTCACTCCTGCCCTAACGCATGTGCTTTTCATGCCCAGATATCAACGAATCTGTTCCACCTGCTGGGCAGTAAAAATCAAAAGTTCATTAATAAAATAGAGATCTTATCCAAGGGAAGTATACGAGAAAAATTACTGGCTTATATTTCTCAGCTCGCTCAAGAGCAAGACTCAAAATATGTAAAAACTCCTCTCTCAAGAAAAGACCTTGCCGAGTATCTGACAGTTAATAGAAGTGCCATGATCCGAGAGCTTTCCAAAATGAGAAATGAAGGCATTATAGATTTTGACAAGGATACATTTATTATTAAGGTGGAATAATTATCTCTTCGATAAAAACGATTTTTGTGATATCATAAAAAGCTATGATTACACGAAGCTCCCAGAGCGTTTGATATGTTTGTTTAAGTGCAGTTTTCATTGCATAAAACAACTGATTTTTAGACAGGTAATAGGTATGAGAAACGATAAGAACGAAAGAAACGGCAAACCTGGTCGAAACAGATCTGATCAGAAAAAGCCTGTAAAAAAGCGGACTGGCGGAAGAAATTCTTCCTTCGGAAAGTTTGATGACAGAAAAAAGCATCACGGCAGACGTGCATCAGCTATGCTCGATGGTATGGTGATAGAAGTTCCTGAAGACGATCTCCTTTTTGACGGCGGAGATGATTTTGAGGAATTTGTCGAATTTGATAAACCGAAAAAAAAGAAAGAAAAGAGAAAGAAATCCCAGTCCAGATGTCCTGTATTCTCTCTCTGCGGTGCATGTAAGCATATCGATGTGCCTTACGAAGAACAGCTTGAAGAGAAGCACAGAAAGTTAAAAAAGCTTCTCGGCAGATTCGGAAAAGTAGAACCTGTAGTCGGCATGAGAGACCCGCACCACTATCGCTGTAAGGTCACAGCTACTTTTAAGCAGAAGTACGACGGAACTGTGGAAGCCGGAAATTTCTCCGAAGGCTCAAGAAAAGTTGTGCCTGTAAAGAAGTGCTATCTCGAAGATCCCACAGCTGACCGCATCATCCAGACAGTGGCAGATCTCATAAAAAGCTTTAAGATGAAGGTCTATAACGAAAATAACGGCTATGGACTGATCCGTTACTGCATGGTGCGAGTAGGAAAGGCTACAGGCGAGATCATGGTCATCATCGTGACACGATCTCCTGTTTTCCCTTCAAAAAATAACTTTGTAAAGGCTCTTAGAGAAAAGCATCCTGAGATCACTACGATCGTGCAGAACATTAACGACCGCACAGACTCAATGATCCTCGGCCCGAGGGACAATGTCCTCTACGGAAAGGGCTACATCACCGACAAACTCTGCGGAAAGACTTTCAGACTGTCTCCCAGATCTTTCTATCAGGTGAATCCGATACAGACAGAGTTCCTGTATAAGAAGGCTGTTGAAGCTGCATGTCTCACAGGAAAAGAAACTGTTCTCGATGCTTACTGCGGAACAGGTACTATCGGTATCATCGCTGCAGATAACGCAGGAAAAGTAATCGGTGTCGAGTTATCAAAAGAAGCTGTTGCAGACGCCAGGATAAATATCCGTCAGAACGATGTTCCGAGTCTCACCAACGGTAAACGCCCTGCAAAGGTCGAAGTTTATCAGGGTGATGCAGGTGAATTTCTCACGGAATACTATAAAGAAGGCGGAAAGGTGGATACAGTCATTATGGATCCGCCAAGAGCAGGCTCCTCTGACGAGTTCCTTTCGACGCTTCTCGAACTTCGTCCGAAGAACATCGTCTACGTGTCCTGCAACCCGCAGACACTCGCCCGCGACCTCGAGAAGCTCACAGAATATCAGCCCGGTAAAAAGGGCTATTTCGTAAAGTCCATAACACCATTTGATATGTTCCCGTTTACAGATCATGTTGAGTGTGTAGTTCAGCTGTCACGAGCGTAAGCGAAGAGAGAGCTGATTACGGAACACTTACCCAGGGAGACTTAGCGATTGGCAAGCACTGGGTGCGAAGCCAGAGCTTAGTCGAGTCGGGCGAGTGTGTCGTTTCGCTAGCTAAATAATAGCGAATCCCCCAAAAATAAAATTTTAGCGAACAATGAGATTTATGGGCAGGTGTTTTATACATATCTGCCGACGATCTCATTGTTCGCTAAATTATTTTTACAATCTGTACACAAATCAGGAGATCATAAATCATTTTAATTATATCCACTTCGTCCTCAGCTATGACAAGTTCACCATTTTCAAGTTTATATCCATATGGAGCAAAGCCGCCATTCCATTTTCCCTCACGCGCCTTCTGTTCACGTCCTGCCATAGTCTGAACCCTGATATTCTCACGCTCCATTTCTGCAACAGCAGCCAGAATAGATATCAGAAGTTTTCCTGCCTCCTTTGAGCTATCTATTCCGTCCTCGACACATATAAGATTTACACCATAGTCCTGCATTAACTGGAGTGAGTTAAGTATATCGGCAGCATTTCTTCCAAAACGTGACAATTTGAAAACAAGGACGTATTTTACCTCGTCCTTGCAATCCTCAATATCATATAACATTTGCTGAAACTCACGCCTACCCTGTATGTTCTTACCAGAAAAACCTTCATCAGAATACTCATGAGCAATCTCCATTTCCTGGTACTCTGCATATCTGCGAAGTTTTTCCTTCTGAGCATCAAGACTATAACCATCGACCTGTATAGCTGTTGAAACACGAGTGTAGATATAACATTTAGCTTTTTTGTCTTCATAAAATAGTACCCCTCCAAATTTTTGTTGACAATTACAACAAAGTTCTTTAAGATGAAAATTAAGAAATGGGTTTTTCACCGGGTAGGGCATCAGCCTGACAGGACTTGCTCGTTTCTTTTTTTATTTCCATAACATCGCAAAATATCTAGTACATTTGTATACAATTCTATTTCCATTAAAATACTATTAAGATCTATTTATTTTTTCAGATAAACCGTACTACTTGTATTCTAGCTCCGTCCAAAAAAATAAAGCCCACCACAATATGGTGAGCTCTCAATCCTTTTCATGTTCGCCAATATCTATGCTTTCTCTCGATACCTCTCCGCGGAGTTATCCGCTTCAAAAGCCATCAAGATACATCTTGGCGTACTATGTAAAATCCTTATAAATTTGCGTACAACAACATTGTCCGCAGATAGGTCTTTTTGCCTATCCCCCAAATGTACTTGTCCGCTAAAAGTACATAATTTTTGCTTCGATTTTAGTCGATTTGTTTCCTTGCAAATTACCCTCAAAGCCGCATGGTTATGCGTTGTCTTTGTCAGCAATACTACCGTCTCACCCGTACTTTTACTGTAAATTTCTCATTATATCCATCAAGGGGACAATATAGGTAACTTTGTAATCTCCTAGTTTTCACATATTTGAATGTTTTTATATTCCGAATCCTTGATAACATCACGATCAATGTATATCTCATCACCATCGTATCCATCCATAACAGCTCGATCCGTATACTGCCAGATCGTCCAGTTCTGGAAAGGGCTGAAATAAACGTTTCTGATCCAAATCGGGAAATCCAGCTTTTCGCCATAGAAATACTTAAAGTAATAACTCTGAGTAGTGTACACAACAGGTTTTTGACCGTATTCCTGTTCAAAGAGAGAGACTATTTGGAAAAGAGTGCTCAAAACTGCTTCTTTTTCTGGAGGATTCTGTCTCTCGTCTCCATACCATTCAATATCAATCGCAGGAATTATATCCATATGATACTCACCCACAGCGGATTTGAAGTTCTCAATCTGTTTTTCAGGAGAACTCTCCAAGCTCAGGAAATGGTAAAAGCCATATTTCAAGCCAGTATTCTGTATTCCCTGATAGTTCTTATCAAGACAGGAATCCACATAACTACTGCCTTCCGTAGCTTTTATATAAGCAAAAGAGATTCCTTGTTCCTCCAACACATTCCAGGATATATCTCCTTGATAATGTGAAACATCTACGCCCTGTATAGCGTACTTAGAGCCTATGCTGGTCGCTATTTTCTGTGTTGAGATCAGTGTTGCTATGATAAGTGTCAAAATAGCCATTAACACTCCTAAAAATAAATATTTCCTCATCCTTATTATCGCCCCGATCTTGGATATACGATACCTGCAAATCCTTTGCAGCATAACAGGTATAGTCTTTCCCGTAATTATTATCAGCAATAAGTGTACATTTTTTTGAAAACATTTAATTTAAGATTTGTTTAATAATATGCTAAGATCATCTACACTCATTTCCCATCCGGAAAACTTATAAACGCTTCCCGTTCCTGTGACGACAATCTATATTTTTCTTTAGCATCCGCAAACGCCTTCATCATAAACGACATGTTCCTCGCAAGATTCCTCATTGTCTGAATACCTTCCAGATCCTTCTTCACATCTTCTGCCGTAAATCCGTGAACCTGATTCCAATATGTACTCGAAGCAACTGGCATGGAGCTGATTGTAAAATACTTATTCAAAACATCAAAGGAAGCCGTATTTCCGCATCTTCTACAACTTACTACTGCCGCACCGACTTTCATCTGCCTGAACAGGGTCTCTTTTAGAAAGTCATATGATGATATATTTTAGGATTAACATGTTTTTCGGGTGATGAATTCGGAACTATTTATGGATAGTATGTGCTTGAAATTGAGTATATTTAAATAGTTATGATGAAATAGTAGGATTTAGCTGATAAATAATAGGATTTATAGGTGTGCGCAAAAATCGAGTTATCGTTAAATTGTTCATTGACCAGTTTTCACGTGAAGTTTTAGCATTTCAAGCATCTTTCTAATGCACTCTTCTCGTACTGTCCACTTCGTATGATATATACTCATGATCAAACTCATAACCAAGCTTTTCTGCAAAGCGTACTGAAGTTGTCGAGCTCTTATCCTTAACAGGCAGCTCGACAACCTGCCGATTTGAAATAAAACTGTAAATGTTATTGTAAAGCCTCATCCTCGTAGTAGAAAAGCGACAGGGCAATCACTCTGTCACCCTAACTTTTACTGTAAATTTCTTATTATATCCATCGGGGACAATATAAGTAACTTTGTATATTCCCCTTTTTTTAGGCACAAAAGATGTAATGTTTCCAAATCTATTATATGTAGGCTCTATATTCTTCATCTTGTTTACCCGAGTCATATAAGCTCCCTTTCTTATGTTGCTGATGAGCTCGCTCGGTCTGTTATCCGACCTATTTAAAAATGGTGTCTCCGGTATTGCCCAATACATATAAGTATACCCATTTGATGATACATTTTTTTCTCTGTCATACAGGTAGTAAACCGCAGTTTCTTTTGTTGCACCTACAAGTTTTTGTACATTTTCAATGTCTATGGTATCTCCAACTCGATAATTACATGAAGCAGTTGCCTTCGTTACAAATTTCCCGTTTATAAATCTTCCAATATACTTTGTCGGATGCGTTATTAGCATCATAGACATTGAAGTCATCCCATTATATCTTGCAAAAATAATTACCCTATTGTAAAGTTCATCACTACATTCTATTGTTCCATCATGAACCGAAATGCTTTCCGGTTCTTTAATAATGTCTTGCTCTGCCGGTTTATATAAATATGTTCTCCACCACACATCACTCTTTTTCAGTCCCTTAACTTTATTTCCATTTACATCCACAACAGAATATTTAACCTTTCCATTCTGTACGATATAGCCATAATTTTCTTCTGAAACTGAACCATAATTGGCCTTTAGTCTATATTTATTATTAGAAAGCGTACTGTCTATAAGACCAATGAACTCTAATCCATCTTCCCAACTAACCATTGTATGATCCATTGATTTCAAATTTGCAGAAACCTGATTTCGGATTTCCATTATTTCCTGTGCATCATCAATTTCTTTAAATCTTACACGCTCATTATCAATGCTCTCGTCGACATTAACCAGATAATCGTCACCCACACAGTCAACGTTATCTCCTCTTACCTCCGCTGCCGATACCGGTGCTACTGTATTTAAAACTAACGCTGCGCAAAGTAAAACTGCTATTCTTTTATGAAACCGCATATTTATCTTCCCTTTCTTTAACTGTTACTTTAGATACTTTGTATCCTGTAACATGATTTCCAATACAGCATTGTAATCTTTTTTCGACAATAGTTATTTAAGATTCCCTTAAAAATATCAAAAACTCGGGTTTTTCTCCCGAGTTCCGACATTTTTTTGCACATCTTGAATTTATTAAACATATTTCTCAAACCGGCATTGTTCTTTAACCGTATCACCCAAAAGAGTAATGGCCTTTTGCGGACATAAGCTAATACAACGGTAGCACATCGTACAACGATTTCCAGAAGTTGCCCGGTTGCCTTCCATCTGAATATTGTTCATCGGGCACTCTTTACTGCATAAACCGCAGCCAATACACGAATTGCTGATTTTCATTTTATCCGTGTAGCCCTTCGTTTTACGATAGAACCATAGTCTCTGGCCAAACAATCCCTTAATATGAGCAATAACGGACAAACCTTCCCTGGGATATCTGCCTTCTCTCATCTGCCTTGCTGCTTCTTCCATGCGTCCATCCGCGCTCTTTACAATCTGTCTGTTCTCTTCAACGCTCTTTTTCAAAAGCTTGCTATCGCAAACGGAATCCGGCATCCTTATTTGCATGCCGCCAAGGATTTCCGCACCATGCTTCTTCAAAAGTCTTGCCGTACATCCGGTTCCATCGCCACTGAATAGTCCCATCGTATTGACGATAAACAGCTTCTTTCCTTTCCAAAGAGATGCTTTTTTATTAATAAAATCACGCACCATAAAAGGGGCATTGGAAAATTGTGTCGGATATCCCAAAAAGATCATGCTCTCTTTTTCCAATAAAGATTCTATCTGAGGATCTTCCAATGGAACGCACTGTGCTGTGTCATCCATCAAATGTACCAACCTCTCGACACAGTGCTTCGTATTCCCGGTTCCGCTTAGATAAACCCCAATCACTTATATATTCCTCCTATAAATTGTAGTTTTCCTGACTTCTGAATGCAAACAGGATCTTTTTAATTATACATTTTTTTGTACAATACTGTATCAGCAAAGCAAAGAGATGATATACACCATCGTGCTTGCGATATACTCGCTTAACATCCTGCCTCCGTCCGGTCCGACACCTATTAAAAAACAGGCATAGCCCATACACGGGTTTCTGCCTGTTTTTTCACTACATTGATTTTTATATCAGTTCAGATCATTCAGCATATTTATATTTTTTCATAATCTGTCCCGATGTTATGCATAGGAAGGTTCCGGTTACTCCAAGTATAAACATCATCAGTGCTGCTCCTGAGCCCTTTCCGCTTCCAAAGAGAAATGTCCAAAATGCATTATCGCGTCTTAAAGTCATAAACGGTTCGCAGATCTTGTCTACAAAAAAGCCGCCAAGAAACAGACCGATAGGAATGGTAAAAAACTGCAAAGTATTTCTGCAGGCATACACTCTTCCCTGAAGCTCGATCGGTATGACATTCCGCATTATTACATTCTGGTTAGCAGCCATAAGCGGTACGAACACCCATCCAATGATCTGACCAACACACCACCAAACCGGGCTTCTTGAAAATGCTAACAAGAAGTTTTCTATTCCAAGAGCAAAAAGCATTGTCAGATATATGACCCTGACTCTGTCCTTTGGCTTCGGCAGAACCATTGGCAAAAAGCTTCCTGCTACCATTGCAAGCCCTGAACAGGCTGTTACGATCCCATACACATTGTTGCCTTTTTGGGGGATAACAAGTGCCGGAAGTACTGCATCAAAAGATGACGCCGTGAGATTAACCCCTGACATAAAAAGGATTACAGTAAGTATAAGCGGTGTTTCCCTAAGGAATCTGATCCCCTCTTTTGCCAGTTTGATCACGTTGTCGTTCTTAGCACCGTCACCCTGAATCTCAGGCAACCTGATAAAGAACAGCAGCGACACAAAAGCGACAGCAAAAGTCAGAAGGTCAACGGCTATTACCACATCCAACCCTGCCAGTCCATAAAGCGCTGCAGCGATGAGCGGATTTCCTATTGATATTAGTGAGCGTGACAACTGTTGAAATCCACTGGTCTTCTGATAATGCTCCTTGGGAACTAAAAGTGTATATGCCACCTCTGAAGCCGGCTGCTGAACAGTATTCATAAGTCCCGAAAACGCATTGATGGCATATAGATGCCACATTGTAAGTGTACCTGTTTTGTATAGCACAAATACAATGACCGTCATTAGTGCCGCCAAGAGGTCACATATTAGCATGGTCTTCTTTTTGTCGAATTTATCTGTAATAGCACCGGCAAAAATGCTCATGATAACGTATGGCGCATATGTGCAGATTGTTAGCGCTGCTGTGCTCAGTGCGGATCCGGTCTTTTCATACATCCAGAGCGTCAGCGCAAACGATGTTATTGCACTTCCGAGCTGTGACAGACTCTGCGTACTCCAGATTATGTAAAAATCTCTTAATTCCTTTATTCTGTTTTTCATTATAATTTAACCTCCATACAAATATGATTTCATTTGCATGGAGTATATACACTGCAATCGATCATGACCTTCCTCCTCTCTGATACTTTATCATTCAAAAAATCGTTTGTCATTCTTACACGGATATAGGTCTGTTTTACACTGCTAAATATTTTGCTGTATGTTCTGCCTTTTCCAAATGCCCAATCCCCTTATCTCTCACTAAAAAATTCTACCTGCTCTCCCAATGGTCCATAGCAGAAAGCCATCCTTATCCTAATACTTATGCAACTACATTCATCTGCCTGAACAGGGTCTCTTTTTTCATTATACATTTTTTTGTACTATACTGTATGCCTTCCCTTTCTTTACCCTTTTACGCTTCCGGCTGTTAAGCCTTTTACAAAGAATCTCTGACAGGAAATGAATACAACCATTATCGGAATCAGGCTAAGTACTGATAATGCAAACACATATCCCCACTGCGTAAACTGATGCTGTCCAAAAAATCCGGAGATTGCGATCGGTAATGTTCTTTTTACATCATCATTGATCACCGTATTAGCCCACGGAAATTCCTCCCATGCTGTAAGGAAATTAAAGATAGAAACAGATGCGATACCCGGCTTTGCAAGCGGGATCATAACGTTTTTATACACTGTCCATACATCTCCGCCATCCATATATGTGGCTTCATCCAACTCTCTTGGAATATTTTCCACAAACCCCTTTATCATAAAGGTCGAGTAAGGGATCACCCATGCAACATAAAAAGGGATCAATCCGAAGATACTGTTGATCGCATGTATTTTAACTGCCAGTTCATACTGCGGCACGATCATTGTTGTTCCCGGAATGATCATCGTCAGTATGATAAATCCAAAAAGTAACCTTCTTCCAAAAAAGCGAAATCTCGCGATCACGAATGCCAATGAAGATGATACTATCGCTGATAATGCGACTGTCACACCTGATACAAATATACTGTTTGCAAAATTGACCAGGAACTTCTTCTGCTTAAGTATGTACAGATAATTCTCCGCTGTTATTTCCTTCAGATCCGGAAAAAATCTGGGGGGATATTCATACAGTGCTCCATTTGGTTTTAATGAAGTACTGACCATATAGATCATAGGCAAGATCACGATCACTAACCCGGCTACAAGCAAAGCATATATTATTATCTGTACTACATT
Organism: Lachnospiraceae bacterium; assembly: GCA_900168235.1. Classification (GTDB taxonomy): domain Bacteria; phylum Bacillota; class Clostridia; order Lachnospirales; family Lachnospiraceae; genus NK4A144. The sequence goes on from FUZG01000001.1 coordinate 238,998, forward strand.
TTTCTTATGAATACCCAAACTTGTCACCCCTCATCCTTCGTCTGCATTAATCTGAACTGTACTACTGCCAAAATTGCCAGAACGAATGCTATGATAAATGACAACGCCGCTGAATAACCGAATTTTCCATTACTGAACGCTTTATAATACATCCAGGTCAGCACAACTTCCGTATCGTGTCCGGGTTTTCCTCCCGTGATCAGCTTCGTCGATGTATAGACATTAAATCCGCCTATTGTAAGCATTACGAGAGCAAACAGTATAGTCGATCGTATTCCCGGCAATGTAATGTGGACAAATTTCTGCAACCCACCTGCACCATCAAGCGAAGCACTTTCATATAGCTCGACCGGAACAGTCTGAAGTGCTGCCAAAAAAACGACCATGTTCCATCCTATTCCCTTCCAGATTCCAAGCAGCATGGCTACCGTCATTCCGCCCCATCTGTAGTCCAACCATCTAATATTCTGACTGGTCACATGCAGAACATTTACCAAAAAGTAATTCAAAAGTCCTTCTGTATTAAAAACATACTTAAATACCAGTGATGCAATTACCCACGATGTTACAACCGGAAGGTAATACGCTACCCGAAATCCAATCTTTACGTGATTCACCGAGTTTATCAGCATGGCAACTGCCAATCCGATCAGCATCTGAGCCGGTACCGTTATCAATGTGTATAAAATGGTATTAGAAAACGCAATATGAAAATTATCATCCTGCAATACCGTTTTATAATTTTCCAGCCCTATAAAATCCTGCTCAAGGAAGGAACCAAAATCCCATTTATAAAAACTCATCCAGAAAAGACGGACTATCGGATAAACCGTAAATATCCCAAATATCAGCAATCCCGGCAGCAACAACAGTGCTATCTGTAATTTGCTTTTTCTATCATATTTCATCTGCGTACACTCTGATCACTTACATTATTGTCTTTAATGCTTCGAATACCGTCTTAAACAGCACACCATTTGACATCATCCATCATTCTGTAAGCAATTCATCCACCCTCTCTGCCAGTTCATCCATTGCTTCTTTTGCACTCTTGTCACCATTCACAACTTCTGTTACAGCAGATGCAAGTTCACTATCAATTTCCGACCAGCCGGCAACTGTAGGTCGTGACTTAGCGGTTTTAAGCTGCTCAATATACGGAGCAAAATCAGAACCCTTTACTGTGTCTGATTCCAGTGCTGCCTTGCTGCAAGGAATCTGACCGCATTTTGCCATTTCCTCCTGAGCAAATTCGCCTGTCATAAACTTCATGAACTTCCATGCGGCATCTTTATTCGCTGAAGAAAACATGGAAATATCTTCTCCGCCAAGTACAGAAATAGAACCACCTTCTCCTGCCGGTACAGGTGCCGTTGCATACTCAAAGTCAGGGTATGCTCCCGCAAGCTCTGCGACCTTCCACGGACCTTCCAGAAGCATTGCATATCTTCCTGTTCCAAAGCCATCTGTCATTGGGATATCACCGCTGTTCCAACCTGTTATCTGTCCGTCTTTGTAGAGCTTGGCAAACATTTCAATAGCTGCCACAGTCTTATCGCTGTTCAGATAACCTGTTGCCTTTGTCTGCTCTTCATTTGTAATACTTCCACCCATACTCCAGATAAACGGACACAAATTCCATCCGGAAAGACCGGGTTCATCATATGCCCATACCTGCTGTCCATTCTCATTTGTACCGGACAGGATCCCACAATCCTTTACAAACTCTTCCATTGTCTTAGGCGCTTCGATTCCTGCATCCTTGAACATTTTTACGTTGTAATACAAAATCTTTGTATTTGTATTTAATGCCAGTCCATAGCTCTTTCCATCAATTTCCGCTGTTGACATAGCACTGTCCAGAAGTCCTGATGAAACATCCTGAAAATCAGACATTTCCTCATTAAGGGGCACCAAAATTCCCATCTTCTGCAGTTCCGGAATCCATGCGCTATCCAGTCTTGCCACATCAGGAAGCGTGTCAGATTCGGCGCTTATCAGAAGTTTGTCATGCAGATCTGCCCATTCATGAGATACCGCATTGACCTTGATCCCAGGGTTCTCCTCCTCAAATTTAGGGATAAGGACATTATTAAGGGTTTCATTTTCTGACGATTGTGCGCTATAATGATGCCAAAAGTTTATCGTCACTTCCTGTGATGATGTATCTGCTTCATCTACGCCAATATTTGAAGCAGCCTTTGCTGGCGCTGTATTCCCGCATCCTGTAACTGTTGCCACACAGATTGATGATATGGTGAGTACCGCCAGCATCTTTTTCATATTGCACATATAAACCTCCTTATTATAAAGTCAGACCGTCTTGATCGCCTTTACAGAATATGGCTCAACATCGATAAAACCTGCTGTATCAGCAGCAATCATCTGTCCAGTGATCAGATTTATTCCGCTACCTTTTACTTTTACCGAAGCATCATTCCGTTTTCCCTTTCTGATGATCACTTGTATTTTTTCGTTCTCTTCCCTCCTTTCAAAACAAATGATCTCATTCTCATCATCTATAAAGGTTGTCATGTAATCACCGGTTCTAACCGCCACATGATCTTTCCTTATTTTTATTAATTTTTTGTACCAATCCAGGAGTTCTCTGTTTTGCTCATCACCCCAGATCATACATTTTCTGCAATCCGGATCATTTTCACCGTTAATTCCAACTTCATCTCCATAATATATTGCAGGCGATCCTATAAAGAGAAACTGAAACGCCACCGCAAGCTTCATCTTGTCCGTATCTCCTGAACAATAATTCAAAAAGCGTTCCGTATCATGGCTGTCCAAAAGGTTATATAAAACCTTACCGGTTTCATTTTTGTACAGTGAAAGCATAGTATTGATCCTGCTGTCAAACTCGTCTGTGCCTATTTTTTCATATCCGAAATAGTCCCTGACAGCATCCCTGAACATATAATTCATAACGCTGTCCAGCATTTTTCCATCGGTCAGTCTTCCACCATATCCCCATGTCTCACCCAACAGAAATATATCCGGATATCTCTGACGCAGCACCATACATGCTTCCTGCCATACATTGATATCAAGTTCATCTGCTACATCCAGCCTCCATCCATCAATTCCATACTCCCTGATCCAGTGATCCATCACATTTAGGATAAATTCTCTAACCTCCGGATTTGATGAATTAAGCTTAGGCATATATTTATAAGCCCCTACACATTCATAATCCTTATGCGAAATTTTTATTTCATTCTCTTTTACAGGTAAAAACCAGTTATAATACCGGGAATCTCTTCCATTTTCCAGAACATCCCGGAACGGCTTAAAATGAATCCCTGTATGATTAAACACCCCATCCAGTAAAATCCTGATACCGCTCTCATGGAGCTTATCCACCATTTCACGAAAATCATCATTGGTACCAAAGATCGGATCTATACGGTAATAATCTGTTGTCGCATATTTATGATTAAAATCTGCATAAAATATAGGGTTCATATATATGGTTTCAATACCAAGTTCCTTTAGATACGGAATTTCTTCAATGATCCCTCTGATATCTCCTCCCATATAGTTTTCTCTCGTAGGAGTGCTGCCCCATTTCTCCGTCCCCGGTGGATCATTTTGTGTGTCTCCGTTTTTAAATCGCTCGGGAAAAATCTGATAGTAGATAGTTCCATAACTCCAATCCGGATGCCTGACAACATCATTTGGATTCGTATACAGATATTCAAAAAAATCTTCCGGCTTTTCACTACTGAATCCTATGGGACAATAAAAAATCTCTTTTCCGTCATAGTCCGTCAATTTAAAATAATATTTCTGATACCGCGCAACTTTTGATGTATCAATATGACCATAATAATAGTCAAACAACGCATCAGACTGCTGTTTCTTTAGAACTGCGGATCGAACAGCATCCGGTTTTGTTCTGTCAAAATGTAGTAACAGGCACTCTTTGATATCACCTTTGGCTGTTCTTAGCTTTACCCTTAATCTGCTGCGTGAGACCGGATAAATATAATTCTCCGTGTTCAAGTGATATACGGCTTCTCGTTTCACCTTTTCCCCTTTCTATCTATGATCTTGTCGATTCTCTGGCAATTAACTGTGTCGGTATCAGCCTGCTCTCTGTTTTCCTTTCCTTGTCTTTCATATTCTCAAACAATAATTCTGCTGCCTGCTCTCCCATCCGGTACGTGTCGATATCGATCACTGTAAGCGGCGGTTCCAGATATTCTGCCAACGGATAATTATCAAATGTGATAAGCCCTATTCTCTCCGGCACTTTAATCCAAACATTCTTAATTTCTTTCAGAATGTTATAAGCCACGATGTTATTAGCACAAATAAAACAATCTGTTTTATCAATTCCGCTTACGATATCTTCGAGAACTCTCCGTACATTTTCCTGACTATATGTGCAGACCTTATAATCATCGATTCTTTTCTCTTTACACATATCAGAAAAGCCTTTTGTCCGCTTGCTTTCAAATATCGTTTTCTTATTTTCGACCCAGAGCATCGGCGTATGATATCCTGACTCTATGAGGTGTTCTACAGCCTGTCTGCTTCCCTGCTCATTGTCGACATCCACCCAGCACATCTTGCTCTTTTTCTTCTGGGGTTCACCCATCACCACAAAAGGAACTTTATTATCATCAAGCATTTTTACAAGTTCTTCATCCATACATTGAACCGGTAAAATTATGCCATCGACCTTTTTTTCCAATATAAACTTTTTTATGATGGTATTCTCAGACTGAAGATCGTTCGTGATCAATACACTGTATCCCTTCGCCTGTGCAACAGTTTCTATCGCTGATACGCTCTGGATAAAAAAAGCATTTGAAAACGCGTCCTTATTTCCCGCATTGATCACCAGACCTATAGTGAAAGTACTTCCATTTGCAAGGCTTCGCGCAAAGCTATTCGGGTGATAATCCAACTCTGCCATAGCATCATATATACGTTTTTTTGTCTCCTCAGAAATACTGGCTGTTCCATTCATTACCCGCGAGACCGTGGACGGATTAACACCTACATATTTAGCTATATCCTTTATCGTTACTGACATATTTACCTCTGTGCAACCGCTTGCACTAAACTTTTTTATATAAGCAGTGCAAGCGGTTGCACTGCTTATATTTAATCTACATCGATGATTTCTAATTGTCAATACAATTTTATTTGATTTACGATTGATTTACGATTATTGATGTTGTATTTTGAACCGGCTGAATTTTTTTAGATCATTCAGCCACACCTGCATACTCGTAGCCTGCTTCTTCTACTGCTGCTTTAATTGCAGCCTCATCAACATCACCGGATTTTGTGATCGACACCATATTCTCCTCGTGGGATGCTGCTGCGCTCTCGATTCCATCAAGTGCCTCAAGCGCCTTCTTTACATGAGCCTCACAATGTTCACACATCATTCCGTTTACTTTGATCTTCATTTCTTTATTCTCCTTTATTGTTTCATTATCTGTTTCTTGTTCTATTAAATTCCCTGAAACAGGGTTTTTAATCGGCTTATCTTTTTTGCTGTCATAGGGCGTTATCCAGTTAAGACGAAGTGCATTGGACACCACACAAAAGCTGGATAATCCCATAGCTGCCGCACCGAAAATGGGGTTAAGTTCCCATCCAAAAGCAGCTACATAGCAGCCGGCAGCCAACGGTATTCCCAAAATATTATAGAAAAACGCCCAGAAGAGATTCTCATGTATATTCTTTAATGTACTTCTGGAAATCCTTATAGCGGCGGCTACATCTTTTATGCTGCTCTTCATAAGAACCACATCCGCAGCATCTATTGCCACATCTGTTCCTGCACCGATGGCTATTCCAAGGTTCGCCGAGGTAAGCGCCGGAGCATCATTTATGCCATCACCCACCATGGTCACGACGCCATGTTCCATGAGTTTTCTGATGACAGCTTCCTTGCCATCGGGTTTTACAGAAGCCACCACTTCGTCTACGCCTGCCACACCGGCAATAGCCTTGGCAGTCACCTCGTTATCACCTGTCAGCATTACTGTATGTATTCCAAGCCTCTTCAATTCTTTAATGGCTTCCGGCGAATCCTCTTTGATCACATCCGATACTCCGATGACTCCGAGGAGCTTATCGCTCTTAGTGAAAAGAACCGGTGTCTTTCCTTCCATTGCAAGGCGCTTTATAAGCGCCTCTGTCTCTTCACTTATTCCACCCAGAACGCTGCCGATATACTTCGAACTTCCGCCGCATATCTCATCATCGCCAAGTCGCGCCTTAAGTCCATTACCTGACAAGACTTCAAATTCGCTGGTTTCTTCAATGCTAACCTGTTTTTCCCCGGCGTAATCCGTAACTGCCTTTGATATAGGATGCTCACTCTTAGACTCGAGCGCGTTTGCCACTGTGAGCAGCTCTTCAGCCGTAACTCCTGTCACCGGATGTATGTCCGTAACCTTCATTTCTCCGGTCGTAATGGTTCCTGTCTTATCCAGTGCCACTATCTGAGTTTTTCCGGCCTGCTCCAGAGAAGCTGCGGTCTTGAACAAAATTCCGGTTTTAGCTGCGACACCGTTTCCTACCATTATCGCAACAGGAGTAGCTAGCCCCAGCGCACACGGACAGCTTATTACAAGAACAGATACAGCCCTGGCTAAAGCGTATCCCACAGTCTGCCCCACCAGCAGCCACACGAAAAATGTTACAAGTGCAATGCCAATTACAACAGGTACGAACACGCCTGAAACCTTATCTGCGATCTTTGCAATAGGCGCTTTAGTTGCCGCTGCATCACTCACCATCCTGATAATAGCTGAAAGAGTCGTATCCTCGCCAACCCGCGAAGCCTCGCAAACCATATATCCGGAGGTATTTATAGTCGCCGCAGACACTGTATCTCCCACGTTCTTTTCCACCGGAACGCTCTCGCCTGTAAGAGCAGATTCATTAACGGCGCTCCCTCCTTCAGCAACAATACCATCCACAGGTATACTGTCTCCCGGCCTTACAACGAACCGGTCTCCGACCCTTACATTCTCTATCGGAACGGTCACTTCAGTCCCATCCCTCAGTATCACTGCCGTCTTTGGCGAAAGATCCATCAGACCCTTAAGGGCGCTTGTTGTCTTGCCCTTTGACCTGGTTTCCAGCATCTTACCCACGGTGATAAGTGTCAGGATCATGGCCGCAGCCTCGAAATAAAATTGATTCATGTAGTACATGATCCGCTCATCGTTACCATCTAGTACAGCTCCCGTCATTCCGAAAAGAGCTGATACACTGTAAGCATAAGATGCGGCAGAACCCAGAGCCACCAACGTATCCATGTTGGGAGATCTATGAATAAGCCCTTTAAAACCGCTTATGAAAAACTTCTGGTTGATCACCAGCACCATCCCCGATAACAGGAGCTGGTACAGTCCCATTGCCACATGGTTTCCATCCATAAATCCGGGTAATGGCCAGTCCCACAGCATATGCCCCATTGACACATACATAAGCGGGATCAAAAGAGCAATCGACGCTATAAGTCTCTTTTTCATTACCGGAGTCTCGGTGTCTTTTAAGGAATCATCAGCAGAGGATGTTCCTGTTCCGCTTTCGCTCCCTCCCTTAACACTGGCTCCATAACCGGCAGCTTCAACAGCTGCAATAATATCTTCAGGACGAGCAGATCCCTCTACTCCCATGGAGTTTGTCAAAAGACTCACCGCGCAATTCTCAACACCGTCTACAGCGCTTACCGCCTTCTCAACTCTGGCCTGACAAGCAGCACAGCTCATTCCTGTCACTTTGTATTGTTCCATCATGTCACCTTTATTCTTTTTATCACTTCATCAACTTCTGCAATGTTGCAACAAGCTCATCTATTACTTCCTCGTTGCCCTGTCTGATGTTATCTGCAACGCAGGTTTTCACATGATTAGCCAAAAGCGCCTTGTTAAAGCTGTTAAGGGCACTTGTAATAGCTGAAACCTGTATCAGGATATCCGTACAGTAGATGTCGTTTTCCAACATCCTTTCGACGCCTCTTACCTGTCCTTCAATCCTCTTTAATCTGTTCATCAGATCCTTATACTCTTTTTCATCCCGCTCCTTATGTTTGCCTGAGCAGCAGCAAGAACAGGATTCTTCCATATCTTCTACAGAGTTTGTATTTTCCGCCATATTTAAATCTCCTTTATATACCCCGTAGGGGTATCCTGTAAGCACATGGTAACTCCAACAAAGTGTGTTGTCAACCGGATCTTGAAGCACTTGATACAGCGGCTCGAAAAACCTCACTAAGTGCTCCGCACAACAAATATCACTAGGCTCGATAAGACCTCGCCAAGTGAATTTGCATGGCACGCACTAAGCTCGAAAAAACCTCGCTAAGTGCTCCGCACAACAAAAAAGCCGGCATACGCCGGCTTTTCACTTATTTTATATTGTCATTCTCATAGATACGATTCCATCTTTTATACCCTTTACCACGGTATTCGGGCTTGATAAATAATCTCTTTGCTTCGCATGTCTTATTATCGAGTTTCTTTACTTCTTCTGTTTCTTTGCAGTCTTTTACTTCAAAAATGCCAATAATCTGTTTCTCCTCATTATCAGCCCAAATGTCTTTCCCAGAATCATTATCAGCCTTAATTGTACATTTTTTTGAAGACATTTGGTTTAAGATTTGTTTAATAATACGCTTTGAGCATCAACTTACATTTTATCCAGTTCTTCATCAAAGACTTTTAGAAACTGTACCATACTTTCCAGAGTCTCCTCCGGTATCTGGTCCATAATCGCCTCATACCTGGTTCCAATGGTTTCATGCATTTTGCGATGTTCATTTCTGGCTTTCTTACCCTGTTTTGTAAGATACAGGCACACAGCAGCATCCGAGTCCGGAGAAACTTTCTTTTCCACAAGTCCTTTATCTACAAGCTTATATACCATCTGTGAAACGCCGCCCTTGGTTATGCCGCGAATTTTGGCAAGGTTTGTGACATTGATGCCCTCATTTTCACCGATTATGGCGATGGTATGGATCTCCGGCTGTGTCAGCACTATATCTTTACCGTATTTCTGCGGTTTCTTTTCATACTGAACATATTTATGTATGATCCGTTCCATTAACCACGCAATTTCCTTATAGTCCTTCATACAGTGATCCCCTTATGGTCTCTTGAGTTCTTTTGCTCAATAATACCATACCTGCCGCAACAATAAACGCCAGGATGTGACTAAAGAGGAATGCCATCCAGATTCCTTCGAGTCCAAACAAGCTCTTTAATATAACAGCTGCAGGAATCCTGAACACAATGTAATAGAGGATAAGAAGGATCATTGCCATGGAAGGACGTCCAATACCCGTTAAATAACCCTGCATGCAGCTTGTAAGCATGTACAGGACATAACCTATACTGATTATTCTAAAGAAGTGCTCTACAACTGCTGCGGTATTTGCGCCCTGTCCAAAAATAGCTGTAAGCTGCCCCGAAATGATCACTACCACTATGCTCATTGCCGCTATGAGACATCCGCCAACTAATTGTCCCGCTTTCAGATAATCATCTGCCCTGTCCGGCCTCTTTGCTCCCATGCACTGTCCAACGATCGCAGTTATCGCCATGTACATTCCTGTTGTTGGCATAAACATGACAAGTTCAAGGTTTCTCGCAACACCAAATCCTGCCATCGCATCTATTCCAAACGGGGTGATAAAAGAGATCATAACTGCCGAACTAAGCGGAGGCATGATCGACTGAATGGTTGTAGGCATTGAGAGCTTCAGCATTGTCCATGCATCCCTCATATTTACTTTCTTAAAATCGATGGAGAAGAACTTATGCTTCTTATAATAGATAATGGCATAAACAAGACAAAGTATTTCAGAAGCCACAGTTACAATGGCTGCTCCGGGAAGTCCCCATATTTTGATAAACACCGGATCAAGTACTGCGTTGAATATTGCTGTTAAAAACATTCCCTTCATCTGGAATGTTGGATCACCAAAGGCTCTGAGTATCGAAGTAAACTGCATATATATGAAAAGAGCTGTGTTACCGACAAAGTAATACATCAGATATGTATATGCATCTGCAAAAACTTCCGAGGGGGTACCCATAAGCTTTAAGAGCGGTGACGCCAGAATCTCACCTGCAATAAATATGATCATGGATATAACTGTTGACACTGAAAGAATTGTTGCTAATGCTCCCGGAATCTCATCTTTTTTTCCTGCTCCCACAAGATTTGCTGTCATAACAGATATTCCATTTCCCATACCCATGGCTATAGAGTCTAATATGATCACTATAGCCGTTCCCGCCGTAAGGGCCGACATTCCATGCTCCCCAAGCAGATTCCCAACCCACAGACTGTCAACCATGCTGTAGACCATTGTAAGAGTCATTGCTGCAAAAATTGGCATGAACATTTTTATAAGTGCCTTTCCGGTATTTCCGTTTATAAAGTCTATTTTACTATTCATGATTTCCTCCTTATGTATAGCAGCTATACTGTTTAATGACTATACTGTTATCATAAAGAAAAAGCCGGCCTGCGCCGGCTTTTCACTTATCTTATATTGTTTTACACGGAAATCTGCTTTTTATCCTCATATCCCTTGGCTATTAATAATATAATACCCTTCCTGAATAGCTGCAAATGTTGCTATAGCACATACGATCACTGCGCTGTATCTAAAATCTACCATTCTTAAAGTCAACGGCAAAATAAATAATATCCCACCGGTTATCCTATTCATTGCAGAGTGGACTGTCACAAATTTTTAGTTTCCGTCTTCTATAGATATCTCATCAAATCTCTCTGTGAGATCACGGATACTTACTTTATTTTTCTCTTCACCCGAAACATCAAAAACGATATTTCCTCTATGCATCATAAAGAGCCTGTCGCCGTAGTCTGCGGCGAATTTCAGGTTGTGAGTGACCATAAGAGTCGTCACATGCTTTTCTTCCACCACGCGCTTTGTGAGCTCCATAACGATGGCTGCAGACTTCGGATCAAGAGCTGCTGTGTGCTCATCAAGGATCAACAGATCCAGGTCCGTCTCAGCCGCAATGAGAAGCGCCAGCGCCTGCCTCTGTCCGCCGGACAGGGTACTTACTTTCTGCTCAAGCTTATCTTCAAGTCCCATTCTAAGGAGTGACAGCTTTTCCTTGTAATATCCTATCCTCTTTCGGTTGACACCTCTCTGGAGAAAATAGCTTTTTCCCTTGTTATCAGCAAGTGCCATATTTTCAAGGATAGTGAGATTCGGACAGGTTCCTGCTGACGGATCCTGATAAACTCGTCCGATAAATGCGCTTCTCTGGTGCTCACGGAGCTTTGTCACATCCATGTCTCCAACTTTTATCGAGCCGGAATCCACGGGAAGTGAACCACAGAGCAGGTTCAGCATGGTTGTTTTTCCCGATCCGTTTGAACCTACCACGCTTGTAAAGCTTCCCTTCGGGATGCTCAGATTAAAGTCTGTAAATATCACATTTTCATTAACGCTTCCGGCGTTAAATATCTTTGATACATGCTCAAAGGACACAAATTTATCCATTGTTCCTGCTTTCTGCATTTTTGATGACATTTTTCTCCCTCCTTTCTTCACTGTATCTGGAGGAGATCAATGCGATCACAAACAGGATAGACATCAGTGCTTTGAGATAGATTGTTTCGAGTCCGAGCTGCATTGCTATAGTAAGGCATGCTCTGTACACTACCATACCGATAACTGCGGTTGTTGTTGCGTGGATATACTTTGCTTTTCCAAGTGCCGCACCACCGATTATTACTGCCGCAAGAGACATTACTACCATTCCGGTACCGCTTCCTGCATCAGCGCTTTCTCTCTGCTGTGCGAGCACACATCCTGAAAGTGTTGTGAGAGCGTTACCGATCATGAGTCCGAGAATTTTCATATTGCCCGGATCTTTTCCGATGGACACTACAAATTTCGGATTGTTTCCGGCTGCTCTGAGCAGAAGACCTGAACGAGTTTCCAGATAAAGATCCAGAATGATCTTTACCACGAGGCATACGAATAATGCCATTACAGTCCAGCCCCACTGACCAAGCTTTTCATACACTGCACCGCCTATACCCGAGTTAAAGATAGTCGGCATGTTAAATATAGAAAGCACTGCCTTTTTCTCGGTGATCACCATATTTACACTGTAAAGGGCTGTCATCACGAGGATTCCGGACATCAGATCAGTGATCTTGAGCTTTACATGAAGGACACCTGTAAGGGTTCCTGCCAAAGCGCCCGCTGCGAGGCAGATAAGGCATGCTGCCCAGGGATTGACACCTTTTGTGATAAGCTCAGCCGCGAGACAGCATCCAAGCGGAAATGTACCGTCTACGGACAGGTCCGGAAAATTTAATACTTTATATGTGATATAGACGCCCATTGCCATGATGCCGTAGATGAATCCCTCCCGGAGGACTACCTCCAGGAGGCCGAGAAAGATCTGCATTACTTTTTATACTCCTTGCTGTTTTCTTGTTTCTTATTTGTTACTTCCTGTTGTAACCATTGTTCCGTTTTTATAATCCTCAGGAACCTGAAGGCTGAGCTTTTCTGCTACTTCAGTATTGATGAAAGGTGTTCCTTCGCTTGCTGTATAGATCTCGGATTCCTCAGGTGTGAGCTCACCCTTAAGGATCTTTCCTGCGATCTTTCCTGTTTCTTTTCCGAGTGCTACGTAGTCGATACTGATGGATGCGAGACATCCGTCATATACCTGGCCTTCTTCGGAACCAAATACCGGGATACCTGCCTGATCTGCTGCCTGCAGAACGCTCGGAAGGTTGTTTACTACGTTGTTATCAGTAAAGTTATTGATGCAGTCTACACCTTTTGATACGAGGCTCTGAGCTCCGCTCACTACTTCACTTGCATTTGTTACGCCCTGATCAACGATCTCGAAGTCATACTTCGGAGCGAGCTCTTTGATGATTCCAAGGTCTGTGATGGAGTTCGGCTCACTTGTTGTGTAAAGGATACCGATCTTCTTTGCATCCGGAAGGAATGCGCGGATGAGCTGGAGCTGTGCTTCGATGGGAAGCTTATCGGATGATCCCGCACAGATTGTTCCTGACTTTTCAAGACTGTCTACAAGCTGTGCGCTTACAGGATCTGATACTGCGGTAAATACTACCGGAATGTTATCTGCCTTACATGCGCCGTATGCGCTCATCGCTGCGGGTGTTGCGATGGCACCTACAAGGTCATATTTTTTCTGAGCCATTGTCTGTGCTTCTGTATCTGCTGTGGATGTTTCTGCATTCGCATTCTGGAAGTCGATCGTCAGGTTTTCACCTTCTACAAATCCTTCTTCTGCAAGACCCTGTACAAATCCTGTGTAGCAGTTATCGAGTGACGGTACTGTTGTGAACTGGATCACACCGATCTTTTTTGCGTCTGCTGATGCTTCTGCGGTTCCTGCTTCTGATGAACCTGCCGCAGTTGTCTCAGCCGCAGCTGTTGTTCCTGTTGTGCTGTTTGATGCTGTGCTTCTGCATCCTGCGAGTGAAAGTGCGATCACTGCAGCCATTCCTACTGAGAGTACTTTTTTCAGCATGTTGTTTTTCATATTTTCCTCCATTCCCGGGTGTCTTCTGACACCTCTCTGTACTGCGGCGGGGATTTTGGAACTAAAAAAGCTCCTGTCCCAGCCAGCCTTCTGAACTGACAAGGACAAGAGCTGATAATCATACTCCTGCGGTACCACCTTGCTTGACATACATAATATGCCCACTCTTTACCACATACCAACATATGTGTTTTCCTGTAACGGGGAACAGCCGTCTCACCTACAAGAATCTGCCTGATTCCTTCAGCTTGCCCTCAAAAGTCCATTCATTCACAGTCCCTGTACCGCAATCCCACCACCTGCGGTTCTCTGAGTCAGTTTCTTATGAACTACTCTTCTTTCTCATTGGTTTATTTGTTTAATTGTGTCATATAATACTTCATGTTTTTTACTTTGTCAATGTAGTGTGTTAAATTTTGAGAAATTTTTTGAGAAAAAATTGTCGTGATCAGAAACAAGTTACGCTAGGCTCGACAAAACCTCGCTAAGTGCTCCGAAAATAAAAAAGATGTGAAAACGATTTCTCGTTCTTCACATCTTTCTAAATAATCGGAGTGACAAGATTCGAACTTGCGGCCTCCACCTCCCTAAGATGGCGCTCTAGCCAAACTGAGCCACACCCCGATTTCTTATTTTGTTTGCCGTGTTTTCCGCGGCACGAGTTATATAATATTACAACCCCACACATACGTCAACTACTTTTTTCACTTTTTTTAAAATTTTTTTCATAGCCCCCTGCAAAGCTTTATAAACCCCAGGTAAACCCTGCATAAAAACCCACAAAAATGGTGCCGGGCATGCACGACAGCTTTTGAGAATGTTTTTTCTCCGCTATCATGGGATCCGACACCTTAAGGGAAACCTCATTTCCCGCATCTCCATTTTCCTGAACCGCATCTTGTTTTGTTTCTACCGCGATTCAAGACCTATTATACCACACTAATCTGACAATTAGTTATCTTTTAACAAAGTTTTTTAATTAGTTCAATCGTTACTTTTGTATTGTCTGACAACACATCACTCCACTCCCTTCAGTGCATCGACCATATCAATACTCTTTACCTTTCTGCTGAGCAGTACGCTTATCCCCATCGACAGGATAAATGTACCTATGACCGAGAGAAAGTATGACGGCATTTTTATGACGCCCATATAATCCATAGATTCCGGCATATCTGCCATGATACCGTCGAGAAGCAGTCTTCCTAACGGGATTCCTGCTATTACTCCTGCGATCGTGATCCACAGGTTCTGCATTATCAGTATCCACCTTATCATGCCTACAGGGAATCCCAGCACCTTCAGCGTTGCCATGTCTCTTGCTTTTTCCACTATAGAGAGCACTCCAAGGTTATACAGCACCACAATACCAAGTACAGTCGCTACGACTATAAATATTCCCATCATGACGTACATCATTTTCTTCATTTCTTCTATAGACGACATCATTTCACCGGTATTCTGTACGCTTATCACTTCATCACGGTCCTCTATGGACGGGTCCGGTATGCAGTTAGTTAAAACTACCGATGGTCTGAAAGCGATGTCATGATCTCTGAAAACATCCTCTTTCATGGTGATACCCTGAGAGCTGGGATTTCTGTATATCTGCACGACTCTGTCCCTATACCATTTATCTGCCCCTGTAATATGCCACCGGACAAAGTCTCCTTCCTTTATCCCGAGGCTCAGCGCCATCTTACTGGACATAGCAACGCCTGTATCCGTGAAATCTATATACTTTAACTGATGATTCTGAAAATGCATGAGATTGCCTTTTCCAACAGCCGTCACGGTCCCGGTCTTTTTTATCGTATCACCATCATCACTCAAAACTTCAAAGTCCGCAGCGACAGTTTCGATCATCTGCCCGCTGTATTGAAGTGCATAATCTTTTACATCGTCCGGATCCGTTCCCTCCTTAAAAGTGATCTGGCTCGATGCTGTATTAAGCTCTCCATACATCCATACCGTAAAGAAATTAACAGAGTCAAGGCATCCAAATGCCGAGATCAAAAGCATTGTACAGCCTGCAACACCAAGAACTCCCATACAGGTACGGAGCCTGTTTCTCATGATATCCCTGATGTTCCACTGGACATTAAAGCCCAAGCCTCTCCAAAATCTGCTTTTTTCAAATGCTGAATGTTTTAGATTTTTAGGGGATTCAGGGCGAAGCGTCTCTGCCGGCGGAGGTGCCAGCTCTTTTCTGCATGAGATATATCCAACACCTGACGAAACCGCCACTTCAAAGATCACCATAAAAACTGCTTTCCCTGAAAGCCCGGGTTCATAGGAAGGGAAAATATATGTATCCTTCATCATACCCATTATCAGGTCCGTAATGGTGCTGTAGCCCGCAAATCCGCCCAGAACGCTGCCTATAAGACTTAAGAAGCCTCCATATGTCACGTAGTGGAGCATAATGGTCCTGCGCGAAAATCCAAGCGCTTTAAGCGTACCTATCTGCACCCGCTGCCTGGAAGTCATCCTGGTCATGGTCGTAATGATGCCCATAACAGATATCAGCAGAAACACTATCGGAAACATAAACGACATGGCTTCATGCTGATCCATTTCCGCTCTGAAGGTCTGATAGCTAAGATTATCGTCCTTGGTCAGAACCGCCAGCGAATCATTATCCAGCGCCTTTCGTATCTCTCTTGAAATGCGGCTGCACTCCGCCTTTTCCTGATCCGAAAGCCCATCCCTGTTGTCTACGTTTTTCAGGTCCAAAAGCAGCTGATTCCACTTTGCTCCGCCTGCCATCCTGCTCTCAGCGCTGTCCATAAAACACATGCCGTAGGTTCCGTACTCCGGCATAAGTGCAGCGACGTTAGGCAGAAAATATACATACTCCGGGTTATAGATCGTTCCGCGTATGATCTCGTCCCATTCCACTCCGTCGATCTTTAATGTGATGGTGTCACCTATGGACAGATGATTTTTTTTCGCAAAAAACGGGTCGATCCATACGCCTCTCTCCCCAACAGAATACGGATCACCGGAAATACGATACGTGGATGATATTTCATCATTTTCGATGAAATTTATGGACATATCCGCTTCTCTGTCAGGAAGGACTGCTTTTCCCGGACTCTGTATCCTTCTCACCGTCTTACTCACTCCGGGAATATTCGATACGACGGACGCGCTTTCCGAGGAAAAATCTGCTCCTTCCACCCAAAGATCCGCAAGGTTCTGCTCCGTATAATAGTCAAATTCTCCCTTGGACATGCCTGTGACTTCCGAATCCATGCCGACAAATATGTACATTCCAAGAAATGACATTATAAATATGGATAAAAACTGGACCTTTGCCTTCCTGATATCCCGAAGCATCTTGCGAAAAAGCATATTTCTCACCATTTCACCTCTTCTGCACTCTTCGGATCATCACAGGTCTGCACGTCCTGTATCCTGCCATTTTTTACCCTGATGACTCTGTCTGCTATCTCTGCAAATACGCTGTTATGGGTTACCATTACAACTGTCCTGTGCTCAGTCCTGCTCATGTCCTGAAGGAGCTTCAGTATTTCCTGACCTGTTCCGGTATCAAGAGCGCCTGTAGGTTCGTCGCACAGCAGTAATCTCGGATTTTTCGCTATGGCCCTCGCAATAGAAGTTCTCTGCTGTTCTCCTCCTGACATCTGAGACGGAAACTGATGCATGTGCTCCTCAAGCCCTACACTCTTCAGCGCATCCTCAGGAGCACGTACGGTAAACTTTTCTCCTTTTTCATTCCATACAGACTTCTTCCGGAGGCTTTTGCACAGGTCTCCCATCAAAGCCACATTTTCGTATGCCGTAAGCGTCGGAACGAGATTATAAAACTGAAAAACGACGCCAACATTCCACGCACGGTATTCCGTTAATTCCCTATCCGAAAAATCCGCAATATTTTTATTATCAAAAATAATCTCACCCGCTGAAGGTGTGTCCATGCCGCCGAGCAGGTTCAAAAGCGTACTTTTTCCTGCTCCGCTTGGTCCCAGTATGACCACCATTTCGCCCTCATAGAGTTCCAGATTTACATCACGCAGGGCATAAAACGTCCTGTCACCCATCTGATATGAACGTTCAACATTCTTAAATTCGATGAAGGGTGCCTTTTTTTCTATGTTATTCTGCATCGATTTCTGCCTTTTTCCCAATATCACCGTCTGTTACTGCATCCGTGAGAACCAGCTGATCCTCAGAAAGACCATCTGTGATCTCCACAAAGTCATCATTTTTCACCCCGGTGCTGACACGCACTTTTGTGATATTTCCATCCTCAGTCGTATAGCAGTAATCTCCGCTGTCATCGGTATAAAGCGCATCTGACGGGATCAGCAGTGTATCAGCAGTTTCATCCGTAAATATTGTCACATCCGCTTCTGTACCGATCGCAAGCACTTCATCGGGCTCCAGTATCTTTATGTCCACAGGAATCTGCGCCTGATCCGTCTCATCATTTTCAGCGAGACGTCCAACCTTTTCTACCTGACTTTCATAAATCTTTCCTGCAACGTCCACTTCTGCTTTCTGTCCCACGCGCACAGCTCCAATGTCATATCTGCTTATCATGGCTGTGCACTTCAACTCATCGGTGCTTTCAAGGGTAAAAAGCTCTGTTCCCTCTTCCGCCTCCGCGCCTTCCTGAATTTCCATGTGCGTTATAACTCCATCAAAATCTGCTGTAACGCCTGCATATGCTTTTGCGAGATCTTCTTCTGCCATATCCTGCTGAAGCCTCAATCTGTCTGCGTCTCTTGAAAGCGCTTTCTTTTCCTTATCATCGAGTATTCCCGATTCATAATTTGCCTTGTCTGTCTTTGCCTGTTCCCAGTTCCTTGTGATATCCTCCATGACATTCAGCGTGTCATTCTTTTCCTCATTTTCTTCAGGCGTCATTTTCTGCTGCGGTGCCCCGTCAAGCTGCGCCTGTAATCCTGCAATCTCTGTATTCAGATCATCAATCTCTTCATTTAGATCCTTGATATCATCAATATCATCTTCATCGTAATCATCCGTGTCTTTCAATCCGTAATCAGTCTCATCATTCAGATCTCCGGTCTTTTCCGAAATCTGTTTCTTTTTCTCATCGATCTGCTTTTTAAGACTGTCGATCTCACACTGTATCTGATAATTTTCTGCGTACTGCCCTTCCGTTATCTCGTCATCCTTCTCACGATATATCCAGTAAAGCCCTGCATACGCCGCATCATCCTCGACTGCTTTATTAAACTTTGATTCGTATTTATTACTCTTATTAAGTTTTCCCTCGTAATTTTCCCTTGCCTGCATGGTGGCAATTTCCGCCGCACTCACACTCCTTGCAAGGTCAGACGCATCATAGGCAACGATCATGTCTCCTGCCTTTACAGAGTCCCCCTGTTTTACGGAAACCTTACTTAATGGCGATGTTACCGACGCATAATAGATCTTTTCTTTTTCTCCATGAATATCACCACTGTCCTTCACGACTCCCGTGATACTTCCTCTTTTTACAGCCTCCCCCCGCATTTTTCTTGGTCTCCCGGCGGCAAAGACCATCATTCCGGCAGCAAGGATTATGACGGCTATGATGACAACTCTTATAATGATTTTTTTCATAACTTCAGACGACTCCCTCTGACCTGTCACAGATCGAAATACGCGATTAGCTTGCACTAACCCGCTTTTACAAGAATACCACCTGCTATTTCTAGCGTCAATGTAAGTACAATTTTTTCCACATAAAAACCTTCGCACCACAGAACTACCATTATGGATATCCTGTAACGCGAAGGTTATTACATACCGCTCGAAAAATGTGAGATCACTCACACGAACCATATTTACTTATTTTTCTCACGTTCCTCAGCCTTACGGAACTCTTCTATCATTTCAAGAGCAAAATCAGTAGGATAAAGCTGAACCATTGTTGAATCGATAAGGTCTCCGACAGTCATACGGAATGAGATCTTTACAAAATTATCCCTCTTTCCCTCAAAGATCTTTTCAAAGATCTTTACAGATTCAACATCGATGGTATTTACTTCCGGTGTACTGATATCTGTCGCGATGCTGAGCAGCGAAGAAAGTGATGTTGCAGCGCTTCCCATCATCTGGTTCATTGCCTCGGAAACAGCAGACAGATGGAGCTCTGTCAGCTCTCCTGCAATGTTGGTTCCGTTTCCGCCCATCATGAGATCTGTCATGATCTGCACATCGCGCTCTTTCAGCACAAGTACATTATTTCCGGATAGTCCCTTGATATAATGGATCTGCACGAAAATACAGGTATTTTCGTAGTCATCAAGAGCCTCAGACCTCTTAATGATCTTTACGCTGGGAGTCGTGATGTCAACCTTTCTATTCAACATCAAACTAAGAGAGGTTGCGGAATTTCCCATACTGATGTTAGCAATCTCGCCCAAGATATCAACCTGTGTTGATGATAATACGTCGGTACTCATCTATACTCTCCATTCCGAAGCGTCTATTTATACGTATATTGTTTCCCTTCAACTATCCGACTGTGACGCCTCTATAACAGTCAGACAATAATACGTATTTTTAACCCCGATTTCTAAAATAATTCACGGCATAATCCATACAGCATGCCACATTGTATTGTTATATTATCATTGTTTGACAGAAGCAACAAGGTGTGTTTTTGGATAAAATTACCAACAATTTGTAATTGTGATATAATTATCTACGCTATTACGATTTTTATTTGAATATGGAGGAATCAGATCAATGAACGATACACCTGAAACATGTACACATAATTGCAGCAGCTGCGGATCATCCTGCAGCCAGAGAGATCCGAAAAGCCTTATTGAACCCGCAAATCCCGGAAGCCGTGTAAAGCGCGTTATCGGCGTTGTAAGCGGTAAGGGCGGCGTTGGTAAGTCACTTGTGACCACACTGTCTGCAATTTCTGCAAACCGAATGGGCTATACTTCCGCTGTTCTTGACGCTGACATCACAGGACCTTCCATCCCTCGTATGTTTGGCATCCACGAAAAGGCTTACGGAACCGAAGAAGGACTTCTTCCTTCCGAGACTGAGAACGGCATCAAGCTCATGTCTATAAATCTGCTCCTTGATGACGAGGCAGCTCCGGTAGCATGGCGCGGCCCTATTCTCTCAAGCGCCGTAAAGCAGTTCTGGTCCGAGGTTGTATGGGGCGATGTTGACTTTATGTTTGTTGATATGCCTCCGGGAACAGGTGATGTTTTCCTTACAGTATGCCAGTCACTCCCGCTCGACGGTATCATTGTCGTTACAAGCCCTCAGGAGCTCGTTAGCATGATCGTTGAAAAGGCTGTCAACATGGCTGGGCAGATGGATGTGCCTATCCTTGGTATCATTGAAAATATGAGCTATGCTCTCTGCCCTGACTGCGGAAAACGAATCGATATCTTCGGAAAGAGCCACATTCAGGATGTTGCTGACAAGTACAGCATCCCGGTTCTTGGCCAGATCCCTATGATCCCGGAAATCTCAGAGCGTGCTGACAATGGTACTATTGAAGGCTTTACAGGAGATTATCTTGACGGCATAATGACTGCCCTTAAGAAATTAGATGCGTGACCTTTCGTTTTTCTTAAAAAACTTTCTGATTATTTTAGTGCTGGTTCACAAACTCTTTAATTACCAAACACTATTTGGTCACATTTCTTCGATATACTAAGACCATCAAATGAAGAACCGCAATACTTCATTTGAATGAATTACGACTATATGTAATTCATATAGATATTCTCCCCCTTCGTTGGTTGAAAACCAACAACTAATACTCTCCTTAGACCGGACGGCCCCTCCAAACCGTCCGGTCACTTTTTGTGCGGAGCACTTAGCGAGGTATTTTCGAGCTTAGTGCGTGCCATGCAAATTCACTTGGCGAGGTTTTTTCGAGCCTAGTGAATTTGCATTTCCTCATGAAGCTCCTCGTCCAAAAAGAACTGTCCATACAGTCATGCAGAGAAGCTTTATATCCAGCAGTACTGACCAATTATCAATGTACTTCAGATCCAGACGCACAACATCCTCAAAGTCCTTTATATCGGATCTTCCGGACACCTGCCACATACCTGTGATACCGGGTCTGATAGACAGTCTCCTCATGTGATAATTTCTATACTGCTCGTATTCGTCTACCGTAGGCGGTCTGGTTCCTACCAGGCTCATATCGCCCTTAAGAACGTTCCAAAACTGCGGAAGCTCATCTATACTTGTTTTCCTAAGGAACTTTCCGATGGGAGTGATACGCGGATCATCCTTCATCTTAAACATGAGACCATTCATCTCATTCTGTTCCATAAGCTCTTTTTTACGCTTCTCAGCGTCCTGATACATGGTCCTGAACTTATATATCTTGAAACGTCTGCCGTTGATACCTACACGAGGCTGGGCAAAGAATATAGGTCCTTCACTGGTAAAGTGGATTATCGGTCCAAAGATCAGGAATGCGATACCGCAGATCACGAGTCCTACAAGGCTTCCCACGATGTCCACCAGTCTTTTTACGACCAGTCCGCCTGTATTTAAGTTTACGGCACTAAATGAAATTACCTGATATCCGCCAAACCTTCTGATCTGCTTTTCTCTGGCATCGATATTAAATATCTCTACGTTCAAGTTTACGGTTATTCCCATCTGTTCAAAACCAAGGATAAGGTTTCTTAACGGGAAATGGTAATCATAGGGAAGATGGATGAATATTTCATCAAATACATGACATCTATGTGTCTCAAGGTAATTTGTTCTGTTTCCAACTACCGGAATACCATCGATCTCCGTTCCTACAAGATCTTCATCGAGGATCGTTATGCATGACACCTTCGTAAAATTGACATGCTCCTTCATACGGTGCAGGATCCTCGGCGCATCATCAGACAGAGCCACCAGCATGACATTTGTCATATTGGAATCGTTACCCGCACAGTTCCTCAGAAACAGGACATATATCCATCTCGCCGCATAATCCAAAAGGAGATTTACGGCAAACATTACGCCGATAACGTATCTGGAAACCAGTGTGCCTCGCTGAGTCGCGAAGAAGTATATTACCAGAAATACCAGCATCAACGCCTGATTTAGGAATACCGACAGCATCGAGTCAAAAATCCCCTGACTCATTACCGGCGGTCTCTTACTGTCATGAAACAGAAATACAAGTGTATATGCCAGGATCATTACAACGATCGTAGTCCTGTACAATTCCTGAAGCGTCCATGTATGTACATTTCCAAATCGGAACATCCACGACAATGTAAACGACAAGATCAGAGCAGCAATATCTATGATCAGCAATATCGATCTTCTGAGTTGTCTGGAACGAAGCAGCATATTTAAATAATCCTCCAAAAACTATAAATACTCACCGAACACCATTAGAACCTCGAAAGTATCTCTCCAATACCTCGCTAAGTGCTCCACACCGCACAATTATATCATGCAACTGCGGAGTTTTTGAACATTTACAACAGGATTATGGTGCCATTTTTTTGAACACGAAAAAACCGTGGAAGATATTCTTCCACGGTCTCGATATCGTGCAGGAAAAGGGACTTGAACCCTCATGAGATTGCTCCCACAGGCACCTGAAGCCTGCGCGTCTGCCAATTCCGCCATTCCTGCAAACCTCTGCAGCTTTTTCATATCAGCGCCGCAACATTTATTATTATATCTCCCACTTGTATGTATGTCAATACATTTTTTTCAACAATGTATCTCGTGACGGCGCGGGCAGTGACATTATCGTACACGCAGGTACGTTGCCTCGTCGTCAGCGCTCCGCTTCCGTCACTTCAGAAACAGCAAAAGACCGCGGAAGAAGCTCTTCCACGGTCTTGATGTAGTGCAGGAAAAGGGACTTGAACCCTCATGAGATTGCTCCCACAGGCACCTGAAGCCTGCGCGTCTGCCAATTCCGCCATTCCTGCGAACCTTTGCGACTTTTTTATATCAGCGTCGCAACGAAATATATATTAACATCCCGAACCGCTCATGTCAACAGCTTTTCAGCACGTTTCCATATTTTTCATCGGCACATATATTGCTTTATACGAAAAGACACAGGTTCCAAAAGAACCTGTGTCTTAATCTATTTTAATCTTTGAAATATAGATTAGTTCTTAGACTTTGCAAGAGCAGCGAGTGTGCTGAATCCCTCAGCATCGTTTACTGCCATCTCAGCAAGCATCTTACGGTTGATCTCGATACCAGCAACCTTAAGACCGTGCATCATCTGGCTGTAAGAAAGACCATTGATACGAGCTGCTGCGTTGATACGAGCGATCCAAAGAGATCTGAAGTCTCTCTTCTTCTGCTTTCTTCCTGCGAAGGAAGATGTAAGAGCACGCATAACAGACTGCTTAGCAATTCTGTACTGCTTGGATCTTGCTCCTCTATAACCTTTAGCGAGTTTAAGAACTCTGTTATGTTTCTTCTTTGCGTTTAATCCGCCTTTAATTCTTGCCATTTTTAAACCTCCATACGATTAAGTGTTAGCACACATGCAATTCCAATTTACCGCACTTATCAAAGATAAGGCAGGATCTTCTTCATGCTCTTTACGTTTGTGGAATCAGTCATGGCTGCATGACGAAGATTTCTCTTGGTCTTTGCGGACTTCTTCGTAAGGATATGACGCTTATAAGCCTTAAATCTCTTCAGCTTTCCTGTTCCTGTAACCTTGAACCGTTTAGCTGCGGCTCTGCTTGTTTTCATCTTTGGCATTGTGTAAATCCTCCTGTGCTTTATTTTTTCTGGGCCAGCTGTAATGTCATAGTACGACCCTCAACTTTGGGAGCCTTCTCCACTACAGCTACATCACTAAGGCTGTTTGCAAATTCATCCAAAATGTGACGGCTTGCATTCATGTGAGCCATTTCACGGCCCCGGAAACGCATGGTAACCTTGACCCGGTCTCCCTTTGCCAGGAACTTTCTGGCAGCATTCATTTTGGTATTCAGGTCGTTCGTATCAATATTCGGGGAAAAGCGAATTTCCTTAACTTCGATAGTTCTCTGTTTCTTCTTCGCTTCCTTATTCTTACGAGCCTGCTCATATCTGAATTTGCCGTAATCGACAATCTTGCAAACAGGCGGCTTTGCACCCGGTGCAATCTTTACGAGATCAAGTCCGGCTTCCTGCGCAAGTCTAAGAGCATCCTTTGAAGACATAACTCCAAGCTGCTCCCCGTCTTCTCCGATCAGTCGAACTTCTCGGTCTCTGATCTGTTCATTGATATATAAATCGCTAATGGCTTTTTACCTCCCTGGAATACCATTCATCCCGCTTTGTCTGAGTAACCCTCGCGGGACACCACTAATGCAAATCAAAAAAGGACGGCATGCAGAAAGCATCCGTCCAATAAAAGTCTTTGACTTATGAACGCCTGTTAAACTCTGTCAGATCTTAAATAAGATCCCGGTCACAGGGTGAGAGCCTTGCTCTGCTTTCTGTCGTGCCTTGACAGAATACCATGTTGCATATATCCTGTCAACAGTATTTTTACATTTTTTCAGATAAAATCTCAAAACCTGTCACTGTTCACTCGCTTACAGCTCGCTCCAGTAACGGATTTTGCCAATTAAATCGCCTCTGGCGATGGGCAAAATCCAATGGCTCGCCTTCGTTATTGGGGCATAACTGCGCAGCGTAGTGCGCAGTTTGCCTCTGAACAGTAACCAAAACCCTATCTATTAAGCATTACGGCCGTGGCAGAACTTATACTTCTTGCCTGATCCGCAAGGGCAGGGATCATTTCTTCCAACCTTCTTTTCCTTACGAACGAAAGTTGAAGATCTCTTCTGCTCCTTGTAGAGCTCGTCCTTCTTCTCTGCTGTGAAGATCTCATCCCACTGAGGAAGACCATAGAGCCAGTCAGCCTTTGCAGCTACCATGTTCTTGTAAAGTCTTTCCTTATCGAACTTAAGAGATACTACAGAATCCTCTGTCATGTTCTCGATGTCATTCGGGATAGCGAGTGACTCATCGATACCGTCAAGGAATCCTACCATTGTCATAAGGTCGATGCCGTACTTCTCTGCCAGTTCTTTAACTGTTCCCTTTACTTCTGTATCAGGATCGCTCAGGAGCTGCTCATAGATTTCCTTTTCCTTAAGGAAATAATCTCTCCAAAGACGCTGAAGATCACCCTTATTAGCTGTGGGAGAATACGCCATATCTCTCCACTGATCAAGAATTGTTGCCATTGATTATTCCTCCATCGCAAAACTAGATTTGCATTAACGAAACCCCTCGGTCTCATTGCACAAAACGTAAATTGTATTATATAATATTTTCCGTAATTTGAAAAGGTTGGGTTTTCACGCCCTGATCAACCGGAAAGGATAAAAATGAAACGGATCATCGCCATTCTCGGCATTTTGATACTTGTCGGTCTCTATGCTGCAGCTTTCGTTCTCGCCATACTGGACAGCCCCAATTCAGGCCGCATGTTCATGGCAGCTATCGTCTGCACAGTCATGATTCCTGTCATGATCCATCTCTTCCTTATGATGAATAATGCACGTAAAGGAAAAGATGTCCTCGACGAAACATATTCATACCGTGAAAAGAAAGATAAGGGCGAGTGATCGTCCTTATCTTACGTTTTTAAGAATAAGCTGAAGCGTAACATTTCCTCCGAACTCATTTCTGTCCGGATTATAAGTCACCGCTACCTTTCCTCTCTCACGGATATACTGCTCCATTTCATCCGCAGCCCCGAAATAAACCACATCCTGACGGACACCGGATTCATCCACTGCCGTTCCCTTAAGGACATTCCTGCTTTTTCCGAACACTCTCATATTTTCAAGTGTCACATTTCTCGCAGCAAAAAGCGGTTTCTCATTACCTGTTCCATACGGTTCGAGTATTTTCAGATCATCCACCAGATCAAGAGACGCATATCTGAAAGGCAGTTCCATATCGATATGGACTCTCGGCATCAGATCCTCTTCTGTAAGGACCGTGTTTTCATTGAGACGCTTTCTAAATTCCTCGAGACGTTCCGGTGCGATAGATAATCCCGCTGCCATGGCATGTCCACCAAACTGCAGGAATACATCCCTGATCCCTATCATCTCTTCATACATATTGTATGCTTCGATAGAACGTCCGGAGCCCTTGAGACAAGGTGTTCCGTCAGATAACTGTCCTTCAGTCAGCACAAATACAGGCTTTGAAAAACGTTCTCTGATCTTTCCCGCAATGATACCCACGATACTTTCATGACAATCATGAAGATAGATAACGAGAACACGGTCACTCTCATGCTCAGGATCAGACGCAAGCTCCGACGCTGCTTCAACGCCCTTTTCAGTGAGGGATTTACGGCTTTCATTCATCTCTTTCAGGATTACAGCCTTATCATGTGCCACGTGGTCTTCCTCTGACAGGAGCAATGTCAGTGCATCCTCCGCAGTATCGAGGCGTCCTGCCGCATTGAGGCACGGGCCAAGCACAAAACCTACATGATAAGGTTCCAAGATCTTTCCTGCGAGCCCTGAAAGATCTATGAGCGCACGCATACCCTTATTTTTTGTATCCTTAAGGCGTTTAAGACCTTCTCTCACAAGAGTCCTGTTTTCTCCTGTAAGGGGCATTACGTCTCCAATAGTCGCAAACGCTGCGATCTCGAGAAATTCCTCTGCTTCTGACGCAGGGATTCCCATTTCACGATACAGCACCTGCAGGACTTTCCATGCAACAGCTGCTCCGCAGAGCATCTTGTAAGGATATGGGCAGTCACTTCTATGGGGATCCACTACTGCTGCCGCAGGCGGAAGATCTTCTACCCTGGTATCACCTTCCATATGAAAAGGTATTTCATGATGATCTGTCACAACAACAGTCATTCCCAGAGAATTTGCAAGCTCGATCTGGGGCGCCGCCGAAATACCGTTATCACATGTCAGGATCGTATCGATACCGTCAGCATGAGCCTCACGGATCAGATTTTCATTTAATCCGTATCCGTCCTTGACTCTGTGCGGTATACAATGATCTGCATCAGCTCCGGTCTTTCTCAGACCTTTTACAAGGATAAATGTAGATGTGACACCGTCTATATCATAGTCTCCGATGACACGTATCTTCTTTTTTTCCTCTATCTTCTGCTTAAGGACAGCCACCGCCTTACGGCAGTCTGCCATCTGTTCTCCATCAAAAAGACCCGCTGCACCAACAGACAGAAAAGCCCTCGCTTCCTCTTCTGTTGATATGCCGCGGTTCTTCATGATTCTCGCTGCGACCGGAGATATCCCGTATTTTTTACCAAGGGCGGTATAATCACCGCCCTTTCTGATCAAGAACCATTTTTCCATAATCAATCTGCTGCTATTGCAGTATTTGTCTCGTCACGAAAATCTTCTGCTTCAGCAAGTGCAGCCTTTATCATGATCGCGCACTCGATTCTCTTTCTCTGAAGGTCACATCCGAACTTGTAATTACCGTTGATGTCGCCGCTGCAGTGATATGAGTTTGCTGCACATCCACCGGAGCAGTAGAACTTAGCAAAGCAGTTCTTACACTCAGGTTTTGCATATACATTGCATGCGCTGAACTTATCAACGATCTCGTTATTTGTGATACCGTCATCAACGTTTCCAAGAAGGAACTTCTCCTCGCCAACGAACTGGTGGCAAGGGTAGAGATCACCCCAAGGTGTTACAGCGAGATATTCTCCGCCGGCACCGCATCCGGAAAGACGCTTTGCGATACACGGGCCGCCCTTCAGGTCGATCATAAAGTGGAAGAAGTTGATATATCTGCCCTCTGCACGACGCTTGATGATCTCCTTCGCAAGGATATCGTACTGCTCCAGAAGTACCGGAAGATCCTCTTCCTTAAGCGCATACGGTTCCTTCGGATCACATACTACAGGCTCTACAGAGATCTGCTCGAAGCCAAGATCGTGAAGGTGAAGTACGTCATTTGCAAAATCTGTATTGAAATGAGTATATGTTCCACGAACATAGTAATTTGTCTGGTTACGGCTCTCAGCTGCCTTCTGGAACTTCGGCATGATGATATCGTATGAACCGGACTGAACAGCTGTAGGACGCATACGGTCATTTACTTCCTTACGGCCGTCGATAGACAGTACAAGGTTGCTCATTTCCTTATTAGCGAACTCAAGGATTTCATCATTAAGAAGGATTCCGTTTGTTGTAAGTGTGAAACGGAACTTCTTATTGCGCTTTTCTTCCTGTGAACGTCCATAAGCCACAAGCTGCTTTACGACATCGAAATTCATGGTAGGCTCACCGCCAAAGAAATCAACTTCGAGATTTACGCGGTTTCCTGAATGGTCCATGAGGTAATCCAGAGCCTTCTTACCTACCTCGTATGTCATAAGAGCCTTGCGTCCGTGATACTCGCCCTCTTCCGCAAAACAGTACTTGCAGCGGAGATTGCAGTCATGCGCGATATGAAGGCACATAGCCTTAACGATATGCTCTTTAGACTTATACTGAGTGAACTTATCTACGTAAGGCTCATAAATATCCTCTGTATAAAGGGAACCGTTCTCAGCAAGTTCACGGATCTCCTCTGCAGCCTCCTTAAGCTCAGCCTCTGTATATTTGCCGCCTGTCTGCTTCATCATTTCTTCTGCAGAAAGGTCCAAGTGTCCCTCCATAAGCGGAACAAGATCATAAACAATATCGTCAACAATATGTACAGCACCGGAATTAACATCCATAACGATATTAAAGCCATTGCTCTTATACTCGTGAATCATATAATCCTTTCAATTTCTCCTAAAAAGAACAAAACAAATAGAAAATAATCATTTCCTATGAATCAAAAAAACATGCAGAAAGAAAGGAGGGCGATTCACCCTCCTTTCAAAATAATACTCTGAAAAGCCGGAACTCAGCGATTCTTATTCTCGCAGCTCTGGTTTCCTACAGTACAGCTTGTCTTGCAAGCAGACTGGCAGGAAGTCTGGCACTCGCCGCAGCCGCCTGTGATCATGCTCTTCTTATAATCTCTGGTGTTAAGAGTCTTTACGTGTTTCATAGTTGATTCCTCCTTCACTGCCGGATAGATGCAAAGCATACCGGCTAATTCGCGTCAGACCATAAACTCCTGTCTCGACACAATTACAGCTTATTATAACACAATCCGGTTTTCACGCAACCGTAAATCGTCACTAATGCTTTCGGCTTTTTTGAGCCGTATCATTAGCCACATTCTCATTTGCCACAGTATCCGGCTCCGCAGGCTTCGGGAGCAGGATCATGACTCTTGTTATGCGGTTTTTGGAAGCACTCAGAACTTCGAGCCTCGTTCCGTTTTCGGTAACAACAAATTCTCCGGCTTCCGGAAGGTGATCGAGATGCTCTATCATGAATCCGCCCAGTGAATCATAGTCCTCAGATTCAAATTCCGTACCGAGATCGTCATTAAGATCATCAAGCTTCATGCTGGCATCCACATCAAACTCACGCTCTGTGACTTTCCTTATGAGGTTTGCTTCATCCTCGTCGTATTCGTCACGGATCTCACCTACGATTTCTTCCAAAAGGTCTTCCATCGTGACGATTCCAACAGATGCACCATACTCATTAAGAACGATCGCCATTGTGACAGAATTTTTCTTCATATCGAGAAGAAGCTCTGATGTACGTTTTCCCTCATAGGTGTAGTACGCAGTCCTCATGACATCTCTTATGCGGAATGCTTCTGCCTTTGCGAAAAATACATCCTTCATGTGAAGGATTCCGACCACATTGTCCGTATCCTCTGCATATACCGGAACTCTGGAATATTTATCCTCTGCAAAAATCTGCTCGACCGCTTCAAAAGATGCGCCGATCTCGATCTCTGTGACATCGATACGCGGAATCATGATGTCCCTTGCACGGCTGTCGCCAAAATCCACTACGTTATTTATGATCTTACGCTCTGATCTCTCAATGACACCGTCCTCATGGCTCACTTCAACTACCGTACGGAGCTCATTTTCAGTCATGGCGTGATCCACATTTTTAAGGTCTATACGAAGTATAAAAAGCAGTCCGTCCGAGAGCTTATTTATGATGTAGATCACCGGTGTCAGTATCCAGGTCAGCGCCCAGATGATATCTACCACTATCAGCGATATTTTTTCAGAGTATGCAGATGCAACGTTCTTCGGCGTGATCTCTCCAAATATCAGCACAAAGAGTGTCAGCACCATGGTCATGACTCCCACAGGAAAATTTATGCTCATTGCAAGGATAGTCGCAAGGGATGATGCTGCGATATTTACGATATTGTTTCCAACAAGTATCGCTGAC
Source organism: Lachnospiraceae bacterium (assembly GCA_900168235.1). Taxonomy (GTDB): domain Bacteria; phylum Bacillota; class Clostridia; order Lachnospirales; family Lachnospiraceae; genus NK4A144. The sequence continues at coordinate 269,848 of FUZG01000001.1, forward strand.
AGCATCTTCGGATACTTTTCATGCAGTGACTGTATCCTTGCCGCTCTCTTATTTCCCTCTTCCACAAGTGTCCGTATACGGATCTTGTTTACTGTAGTAAGCGCTGTTTCCGCACCTGAGAAAAAAGTTGAGAGCAAAAGCAGTATTATGAGCGAAGCCCATTTAAGGTAATCAGACAAAAAAACACCCCCATATGTATAACATATCTCGGTTCTGCGTAATTGCACAGATAACCAAGTTAATTGTATGTTATACACACGGAAGGTGTCAATTTTTTGGTCAAAGACTGTCTGTAAAGCGCTTCAGTGCTTTCTGGCCTTCTTCGGTCTGCCTGTAAACACCGGCATCTTCAAGAACTCTCTTAAATACAATACCGATTTCTTCTCTCAGGATGTCATCAATATTGTCTTCGCCGATAACCTCATGCTTCTTTATGAACTCTTCTGCCCAGTCAGCATGCTTACTGATATTTTCATCAGCACGGAGATCTGCGCCTGAAAGTATCGCATCTTTCAGGATACCCATTTCATCCTTCAGTCTTGCAGGAAGGATAGCAAGTCCCATAACCTCGATGAGACCGATATTTTCCTTCTTTATATGATGAAGTTCATTATGAGGATGGTACAGTCCCAGCGGACACTCAGGAGTAGTGATGTTATTCCTAAGCGCCAGATCAAGCTCGTAGAGATCTCCTCTTCTCCTTGCAATGGGAGTTATGGTGTTATGAGGCTCGCCGTCTGTCTCAGCAAAAACAAACGCATCTTCATCAGTATATGCTCTCCATTTTTTAAGGATATGATCTGCAAGCTCCACGAGACGCGCCGAATCCTTATGACGGATCCTGAGCACTGTAAGAGGCCAGCGGATGACACCGCACTCAACGTCCTCAAATCCCGGAACAGTAAACTTGCTCACGAACTCTGCCCTAGCCATAGGAAACTCATAGCAGCCACCCTGAAAGTGGTCGTGACTCAGGATAGAACCTCCAACGATTGGCAGATCCGCATTTGAACCTATGGTGTAATGCGGGAATACTGATATAAAGCCGAAAAGCTTCTCAAAAGCCGCGCGGTCGATCTTCATAGGCGTATGCTCAGTATTGAACACGATGCAGTGCTCATTATAGTAAACATACGGCGAATACTGCATAAAGAAAGGCTGATCCGCGATAGTTATGGGAATGATACGGTGATTCTCACGGGCAGGATGATCTATCCTTCCTGCATATCCCTCATTTTCTCTGCAGAGCTGGCACTTGGGATATGAAGACTGGGGCGCATTTTTTGCAGCCGCGATAGCCTTCGGATCCTTCTCCGGCTTACTGAGATTGATAGTGATATCAAGAGGGCCGTACTCCGTATCAGTCTTCCACTTCACATCCTTCACTATGCGGTCACGGCGGATGTAGTTGCTGTCCTGACTGAATTTATAGTACCAGTCAGTAGCAGCCTTCGGGCTTTCCGCATAGAGTTCCTTAAACTTTTTCCTTACTTCCGAAGGACGGGGCATCAGACAGTTCATGATACGTGTATCAAAAAGATCACGTGCTACCGGGCCGTTATCTCCGTCTAATCCATGCTCTGCTGCATACGAAAGTATCTCGTCAAGGATCTTTGGCAGTTCAGTTGTTGTTGCTTTCTCCGGTTCCTCGAAACTGTCTTTTTTCAGACAGTCGAGGATAAGATTTATTGCATATGTTTCATCATCCGGTGTGATAAGACCTGTTTCCAGACCATATGCCGCCAGATTTTTTACAGTCTGATCTATATTCATGGTACTTCTGCTCTTTCTGTAAAAAATTATTCCTTACGCGTCGATACGTCTTGCTCCGTCTGCTGCATCAGCAATGTAGAACTCAGCCACAAGACCTGATCTCTCAGTGTAAGCCTTTCCAACCTTTTCCATAAATTCATCAACTGCATCATTCTTTACGATAGAAACTGTGCAGCCTCCGAATCCGCCGCCTGTCATACGTGAACCGATAACACCCGGGATCTTCCATGCTTCCTCTGCAAGGATGTCAAGCTCTTTGCAGGATACTTCATAATCATCTCTGAGAGATACGTGAGACTCATTCATAAGCTTTCCGAATGCCTCGATGTCGCCGTTCTTCAAAGCATCTACAGCCTTGATAGTGCGCTGATTCTCATATACAGCATGGTGTGCTCTCTTTAAGCATACAGGATCCTTGATCGCATCCTTATACTTTTCAAATCCTGCCTCATCAAGATCTCCGAGAGACTTGATATCTACAACCTTCTGCAGATCTGCAAGAGCAGTCTCACTCTCACGGCGTCTGTCATTATATGCGCTTCCTGCAAGCTTATGCTTAACCTTAGAATTTGTGATAACGATCTTTTCGTCCTTCAGATTGAGAGGAACGTAATCATACTTAAGAGTTGCTGTATCAAGGAAGATCGCATGATCCTTCTTACCCATTGCTGATGCAAACTGGTCCATGATACCGCAATTCATGCCATTGTACTGATTCTCGGAGTACTGACCCATAAGAGCGCAGTCTACCATTGTCATATCAATATTGAAGAGATCCTTACAGATAACTGCTGCAACTTCTTCGATAGAAGCTGATGCAGAAAGTCCGCTTCCTGCCGGGATATCGGCAGCCATGACCATATCATAGCCATTTGGAACATGATAACCATTTTTCTCAAAAGCCCAGATAACACCCTGCTGATAGTCGTACCAGATGCCGTTGTCGTTCGGAGCGAGCTTTGTGATATCTGCTTCCTGAACACCGTCATTGGGATAAGTCATGTTGTACCAGCGAACGATATTGTCATCTCTCTTACGTGCTACTGCATAGTTACCCATTGTAAGTGCGCAGGGAAAAACATGTCCTCCGTTGTAATCTGTATGTTCTCCGATGAGATTTACACGTCCCGGTGCAAAATAGCAGCGGATATCTCCATCGGCACCAAATCTGTTCTTAAATTCCTCAAGTAATTTCTCAATCATCACATATTCCTCTCTATCCGGAAAGGATGCTTTTGATCATATAGACAACAAAATTGCATCCATTCCTGTCTTCGTTATGTAAATTTTAACAAAATACAGGCAACGGATGCAATGAAGTTTCGTTACGTCTATATGGAATTTTGTTGCAGGGTTTTTACATATTCTGTAGGGGGCATACCCTTTATACGGCGAAAAACCTTGGAAAAATAAAGGCTGTCAGTGAAACCGACGGATCTGGCGACCGCAGTTATATTCAGAGACGAATCCCGTAGGAGCGCTGTCGCGGCATTGATACGGACTGCAGTGAGGTATTCCTTCGGTGATTCTCCCAGGTACTCCCTAAAAGCGCGGAAGAGATGACTTCGGCTTATCCCCACGTATGCCGCTATCTCCTCCACCGTGATCTCATAGGAATAGTTAGAAGCGATGTAATTCACCGCTTTTTTTACATATTCACCCGATGAATCATTTCTCCTGCCCGTCTTTGTGGACACACTGATGAGAAATGACAGGAGCGTATATACCCTTCCCGTCATTTCCACCTGATTCGCAAGATCATTTCCGCGGGCATCGTAGATCCTGAGGAGTCTCCGTTTCATTTCCTGACTTTCCTTAGGACCATGATGTATTATCGGCTGTTCTTCCGTGAAATCCGTTGAGAGCATGAGTGACGGCACTTCGGTTCCCGAAAAACCTACCCAGTAATACTCCCAGGGATCCCCCATATCCGCATAATAATGCACTTCCTGCCCGGGATATATGAGAAACGAATCTCCTGCATGTATAGAAAAAGTCCTGCCCCGGCTTTCCAGTATCCCGCATCCCTTTACAATGTGGTGTATCAGAAAGTGATCACGGATTCCGGGGCCCCAGCTGTGACCCGGCTCACACCGCTGATAGCCTGTGTTATATACAGACAGGGACACCACTTCTTTTTCTTCGGGTTCAAAAATATTCTTCTTAAATATCCTGTTTTGCTTCTTCGTCATAAGTATCAAGGAAGCTGTGCTTCTCTCCATCCTTCTTATAAGCTATCAAAGTATCCAGGTGAACATTTTCAACACTCTTAAAGATATTTGCTTCTACATACTCGTTCTGCTCATGAAGCTGCCTGATGAGGGCTTTTACATCAGCTCTCTTGGAACCTTTTCCTGTTCCTCCGCAGGTCGCGCAGCTTTCCGTAAAGCGGCACGCACAGGCGATGAAGTTCAGATTATTGTAGTCTCTCCATCTCTTGATATCGTCCTCGCGGATAAGATACAGCGGACGGATAAGCTCCATTCCCGGGAAATTCTGGCTGTGAAGCTTCGGCATCATTGTCTGTATCTGACCGCCGTAGAGCATACCCATGAGGATAGTCTCTATAACGTCATCATAGTGATGACCGAGAGCGATCTTATTGCATCCGAGTTCCTTTGCGTGGCTGTAAAGCGCACCGCGTCTCATTCTCGCGCAGAGATAGCAGGGCGAATCACCCTCACCTGCCACGATATCATAGATTTCAGACTTAAAAACAGTGATCGGCACACCGAGAAGCTTTGCATTATCAAGGATAGTCTGATAATTGAGCTCATTATATCCGGGATTCATTACCAGATATACAACGTCAAAATTTTTCTCGCCGTGACGGGCAAGCTCCTGAAAAAGCTTTGCCATCAGCATGGAGTCCTTACCGCCTGATATACATACTGCGATGCGGTCGCCGTCCTGAATAAGCTCATACTGCTTTATCGCACGGACAAACTTTGTCCAGAGATCACGTCTGAAAGTCTTTATGATGCTCCGCTCTGCCTTTTTTGCAGATTCTTCTGAAGCACTGTCATCTGCAAGGAGCGCTTCCATTCTTTTCTGAAGAACAGCCTGCCATCCGCGCTCGATATTATAGGCTTCGATACCGTCTGCCCTGAGCTTCTCAGCAATGTCCGCACTGCGTTTTCCCGTATAGCACAGGAGATACACAGGCTTATCCTTCGGGACTTCCTGCATATGATCATAAAATTCTTCCCAGGGGATGTGGACAGCATCCGGAAGTGACTCCGTCTTAAATTCCTGTTCCGTACGAACATCGATCAATACTTTTTCTCTTGTATCCGCCTGCATTTCATCAAGGGATACATCTATCTTTCCGTTCATAAAAAACCTTTCATAGTAAAAGGGCAGATACCGGTTCATTTCCGGCTATCCTGCCCTTCTTTGTTACCTTAAGTTAGTCTCCAAGTTCTGCCAGCCTTAAAAGCGCACCGTTAGGGATCAGAACATCGCACCACTCCTCGATATGTGCTTTTCCCGCGGCTTCAAGTGCCAGAAGCTCACCAAATTCCGAAGCTATAAGGCGAAGCCGTCCAAAAGACTGATCCGTAAGCGTATTCTTTAAGACAAGAAGATAATAACACGATCCGTCTTTTTCAGCATATAACCTGCTTTCTGCACTGACAGCAGATCTCACCGCCCTTGCAAACCGCACCGCATCCTCTATAGACCCAAAAGCCGCCATAAATGATCCTGACGCTGTATTCTTAGATGCCTCTTTTTCTGCTTCCTCAGCGATAACTCCTTCTCTTATGGAATTAAGTTCATCCATGACTTCCTGAGTATCGAAACCGCTTAGTTTCAGCTGTTTCTCCATCATATCCAGGATCTCTTTTCTGACTTCCGCTGATATTTTATTACTATTTCCGTGGAAAACTATGGAAATGCTGTTATCCTTAAGTACAGAAATACGCGCACTCGCCATTCGGATCTCAACTGCATCTTCCATTCCGAGTGTTCTTGCAGCTTCTTCTAATAATTCCTGAAAAAACTTTGTAGTACGGGTATTCTTTGTGATGATGTCATCAAGGTCAATACCATAATCTCCAAGTTCATCTTCTGACAAAATGCATCTTATCTCATTGTCATTTAACCTGGTGAACTTCATAATGCCCGCCTTTCATTCTGCGTGTACCGCGACTGATCATTGCATTATATCACATGGTCTCCCTATCGTTAAGGGGTAAGTGGACCGCATCCTTCAGTATCCTTATGATTTCGCCGTAATTTTCCGGTTCATGAGGAAATGTACAGTCTGTACAGACTTTTATCCTGCTGTCTTCCTTTTCGATCCATGTGTAATTTCCTGGGCATGAATCCAGAAAGTACAACGGACAATAACAGAAAAGACAGTTAAAATCTCCTTCCTTTTTATGGCAGGGAAAGTATTCGCAGTCTCTGTTTTCAAAAAAATGGAACGAATTTTTCATAAAAATTTAATCTCTCTATCTCACAATAAGTGCAAGAACAGCTATCGCCAGAAGACCGATCCCCTCTCCGACCACTGCCGAAGACGTCATCAGACGGTTCGCGCGGACTATGTCCTCTATTTCGATATCACGGACAGCATCCCCTATGGTCGGTTTCTCTACGATCTTTCCAAAATAACTGGCATTTCCCGCAAGCCGGACCTGCAAAGCCCCTGCCATCACCGACTCAGTCTGCGCCGAGTTCGGACTGCTGTGATTTCTGCTGTCTCTTCTCCATATCTTCCATGCATTGCTGCCGGACATTTCTTCATCCGCAAAGTATGCACAGCCGATCATCAGAAGCGCAGATAACCTTGACGGCAGATAATTTAATACGTCATCGAGTTTTGCCGCAGCTCTTCCAAAAAACAGGTACCTGTCATTTTTATAACCTATCATGGAATCCATGGTATTTACTGCTTTATAAAAGAATCCAAGTACAGGTCCGCCTATGAATAAAAATATCATCGGTGCGATAACACCGTCAGAAGCATTTTCTGCAACGGTCTCAACTGCGGCTTTTGTGACACCCTCCACAGACAGTGACTCTGTATCCCTGCCCACTATCATGGATACCGCATGTCTCCCGGACTTTAACCGTTCTTCCTCACTGCCGTCACCCTTTAATGCCTTGTAAACTTTCATACTCTCGACACGAAGGCTCTTAACCGCAAGGATCTGCCAGGTCATTATGGACTCTGCTATATATAAAGCAATCGGCGAAACACTCCTGCAAATCATCAATATCCCTGCAGTAACAGCAACGGTTATGATGATCACAAGGATGCAGAGGACGGATCCCCGGCGAAATTCTTTTTTACTCTGTAATTCCTTATCGGCATTTTTTTGTCTTTCGGGATATAGTATTTTTTCCAGAAAACTTATCAGTTTTCCAATGGCTATGATGGGATGAGGGAATCCATGAGGATCCCCCAAAATCAGATCCATGATAAATCCGGTAAGACATGCCGCAAACCTAAGTTTCATTTTAATTTTTCAGGAATCCCGGCAAATACTCTGTACACCGCATCGGAACGCTCTGCAAGTACATTGACCGTTCTTCCCAGCCTTTCCCTGTATTTCCTGTCATCCTCCGACATAGGGACTACACCGGAGCCGACCTCTTCTGTAATAAGGATCACATCCGATCCCTTCAAAAAGATTTCGAGAGCCTTTTCTGATGCCGTCTCAGGTTCAGAGCGGAACCAGTCATTAAATTTATTTACTATGACCTTCCCCGAAACAGCTTCTTCCAAAAAATCTTTCATATCCCGGACTCTGGCACTCGAGGCACACTTTTTTGCAAATTCAAGTTTACCCTGATACTTTCCGCCTGTAATGAGGATCATTTCATGCCGCCTTTCCTGGCGCGTGGAATACCGCATATGACTTCCGTTACTGTCTCTGACGCCTCAGCGATCCAAATGTGGATCTTTCCAAGGATCTCCATATATCTGTCTGTTTCTCCCGTGTAACCGATGCCGTCACGAAATATATCGTCCGACACTATGATGATATCCTCGGTTTCCTCATCAAGCTTCATTATCTCCGAAAATATCCGTGTCCCGACTGTATCCGTATCATTCATACTTCCATCCGGTTCAAAAAGCTCATTTGCCAAAAGATCCGAAAGGCTTTCAAGCAGAATCACACTTCCCTTGATATCATTACTATCTGCGAGATCACCTATCGACCTCTGCATCTCGATAGTCTCAAACCCGAGACCCTCTCTCATTTTTCTGTGACGTTCAATGCGTCTTTCTGCTTCCCGTCCTATGGGCGCCATCGTTGCGAGATAAAAAAGCTTCCGGTCATTACGTCTGCATGCCAGTGCAAATCTTTCTGCGTATGCGGATTTCCCGCTTCCGCTTCCGCCAATAACCAGATGGATCATACTGTTTCTCCGCCTGCACGTTCACTTTCCCTTGCCTGATTTTTTCTATCCAGACTATTTATCATTCCGTCAAATAATTCCTTTGCAAGGGCTGCTACCGGAACCGCGAGGAGCATACCCATAAATCCGCCTATGGCACTTCCCGCGATAAGAGCAATGATGACGAGCATCGGATGAACTGAGATATTTGAGCTTAAAAGCTTAGGATTTATGATATTTCCATCAATAGTCTGTATCACAAAAAAGACTATGATACCGATGATCATCTTATCAATGTCACCATTCAGCATGCATACAAGAATAGTAGAACCGTAGCCTACCATCGGTCCTACATACGGGATCAGATTACCGATTCCGCTTAAGATTCCGATAAGCACCGCATAACGCACTCCAAATAACGTAAGCGTTACGCTTGCCATCAGTGCGACTATAACAGCATCAAGGAGCTGTCCCCTGATATAACCTGAGAAAACCCTGTCTGCCTCTTTGACAAAAATGCAGAATAACTGATATCCCCTCGGCTTCACGACAACCTTCAGCACACGTCCCCAGTAATTTTTCAGGGGTTCACCATCTATCAGGAAATATATGCAGAAAATTATGGCAAATATGGTATTCGTCAAAAAACTGCCCACGTTTGTTGCAGAAGCGATCATATTCTTTGCAACACCCTGGATCGCAGAAGCCAGAACACCGCCCGCTTCCTCTATATATGACTCAAGCGTCGGAGATGCCAGATTTAATTCATTCAACCTGATATTCATATTGCGGTAGAGACTGTTTAAGTTTCTAACGTACAGCTTCACAGTTTCTGACAGAGTATCAAAGTCAGCAAGTATGATCTGCCTTGCAAAAGTTGACACAACGATGGACAGTATCGCTGTCACAAATGCCGCCGCAAGTATCATGGTAAGGGCAACCGCCGGAGTTCTCGCTTTACCGGCCTTATCACCTTTGTAGATCGGAAACTTGCAGAACTGCTTCTCAAAAAATCCCACGACAGGATGCAGTATATATGCTATTACAAATCCAGCGATAACAGGTTTCAGCACGATTCCCAGAAAATGGATACCGTTTCTGATACCGAAAAATACCGCAGTAATATTATCAGTGAATCTTACAAGCAAAAAAATGATCAGAAACGTTATTACCGTATAGATCGCTATCGTCGTATATTTTTTATTAAAATGTTTCTTCCACTCAAACATCAAAGCTCCTCTTTCCCCGGCAACTCTCTTTTTTAATGAGCAAAATTATGTCATACGGTTTTATTATAGCACAGAATACCTATGCTATAATCAAGTTGTAAATACTGTCAATCAATACGGGGTATATTTATGATCGTTAGAAAACACTTTATTTTTTCCGGCTCTGTTCAGGGCGTAGGATTTCGTTACCGTGCTTATTATTCTGCACTGAAATTCGGCTTAACAGGCTTCGTCTGCAACCTAAGCGATGGAACAGTGGAAATGGAACTTCAGGGTGATCCCGAAGCGATATCCCAGTGCATAGGCGATATTGACGCAGGTCACTTTATCCATATAGACGGTATCGAATCAAAAGAAATACCGCTTTCCGAAGAAAGCGGTTTCAAAGTACGTGGTTCTTATTAAGATTTTTCAGAGATTCTGATATCTGCCAAGGAAGCTCTTCATTCTCTCATTTTCAGATGAGAATACTTTCTCCGGTGCGCCCTGCTCTACTATCACACCATGCTCCATAAACACAACTTCATCACTGATATCTCTTGCAAATGCCATTTCATGTGTCACGATCACCATTGTGATATGAAGGTCTGCAAGAGATTTTATCACTTTCAGCACTTCTCCGGTAAGCTCCGGATCAAGGGCGGATGTGGGCTCGTCAAAGAAAAGTATCCTAGGATTAAGTGCCAGCGCTCTCGCGATCGCTACTCTCTGACACTGTCCGCCTGAGAGCTGACACGGATATGCATCTGCCTTATCCGCAAGTCCCATACGCTCCAGAAGCTTTCTCGCGGTTTCTTCCACTTCTTTTTTATCCCTCTTCTGCACCCTTACAGGAGCATCCATGATATTTTTCAATACAGACATATGAGGGAACAGATTAAAGTTCTGAAATACAAGTCCGAAGATCGAAGTGATCTTTTTCAATTCTGACTTTGACGCATAGCTCACAACATCATTTTCTGTTGATGCCGCTACATTTCCGTCATAAACGATCGATCCCCCGTCTATTGTCTCCAAGCCTGTCGCCAGACGGAGAAGTGTAGACTTTCCGGAACCGGAAGGACCGATGATGGACAAAATTTTTCCCTCTTCCACAGAAAGAGAGATATCCTTTAATACTTCCTCTCCATCAAAGGATTTCTTTATATTTTTAAGTTCAAGTAATGCCATGTTCTTTTGTGATCCCTTCCTTAGTTGTAGTAAGCCATCTTCTTCTCAAGGAAGTCCATTCCCCATGCAACAACAGCGTTAAAAATATAATAGAAACATGCTGCAGCCACGAACGGCATCATGCTGGTCTGAGAACTTGCAAGCGCCTTTGCTGTAGTGAACATTTCCGCAACACTGATGGTAAATGCAAGGGATGTATCCTTAACAAGTGTAATAACCTCGTTTGTCACAGAGGGAAGTATCCTCTTTACGACCTGAGGAAGAATGATCACGAAAAATGTCTGGATATGGTTATATCCCAGGATCTGCGCAGCCTCATACTGTCCCTTTGGAATGGACTGGATACCGCTTCGGTATATCTCTGCAAAATATGCAGCGTAGTTTATGGCAAATCCTATCAAAGCAGCCCAGATCCTGTATCCATTGGTTACCCTTATTCCAAAGATATAGTACGGTCCGAAATATACCACCATTAACTGGAGCATAAGCGGTGTACCACGCATGATCGAGATATAGATCTTTGTCAGACCTGCGATTATAGGATTTTTGCTCATTCTTCCGAATGCAACTATAAGTCCTAACGGAAGTGATACAAGCAGTGTCACTACGAAAATGTATACGCTGACGCCCATTCCTTCCACAAGGGACAGCATAAGAAGCGCAAAACTCATGAAAAAACTTTTCCTTTCAGTTACTTTTTTATACTCATTTAGAGATGGTTGTTACATCACGTCCGAACCACTTATTTGAGATTTCCTCAAGTGTTCCGTCAGCAGCCATTTCTTTCATCACTGCATTGACCTGATCACAAAGCTCTGTGTTGCCTTTCTTGAAGCCAATGCCGTACTGCTCGGAAGCAAATGCCTCATCAAGAACACGGAGATCCATTCCGCCGCTTGTGATCTTGTACTCAGCTACTGTGCTGTCCATAGCGATAGCATCAACTGATCCCATATCAAGGTCCATCATTGCTGTGTTATAATCCGGTGTTGTCTGAAGTGTTCCGAATGATGCTGCGAGATCCTTATTCGCATCTTCTTTAAGAGCAGCCTCTGCAGAAGAATCTGCCTGAACCTCTACAACTTTGCCTGCAAGATCTGCCGCAGTCTGGATATCACTGTCGCTTCGAACTACGAATACCTGACTGTTGTCCATATACGCATCAGACCATGTGTAATCGTCTTCTCTTCCGCTGATAGTGAATCCGTTCCAGATACAGTCGATAGTTCCTGCATCAAGCTCAGCATCCTTGGAATCCCATGCGATAGGCTGGAAAACTACTTCTTTTCCCATACGCTTTGCAGCCTCGGCAGCGAGCTCCAGATCAAATCCTGTAAACTCACCGTTATCTCCCTTAAAGCCCATAGGCGGGAAGTCCTGATCAAAACCAACTGTAAATGTACCGCTCTCTGCCGGTGCAGCTGTTGTTGCTGCGCCGGTCTCAGTTGAAGCTGCTGCAGTTGATGCTGTTTCTGTAGAAGTTTTTGCTGCTGTATTTCCGCATCCGATAAGAGATGCTGCCATAAGTACAGCAAGTCCAAGTGATAATGTCTTTTTCATAATGATCCTCCTTCTCGTTATGACTATCATCTGCATAAGGGCAGACTGACAGCCCCCTCTCTAAAACACTTTACTATGGTAGCAAATTAAAGTGTTTCTGTAAAGAAAAAAAGATCAATAAACTTAAAAAAGTCGGCATCCAACTGGATACCGACTTCACTAATACTCTCTTGCAGTGATTACTTTGCGTAATCTGTGACCCTGCTCTCACGGATAATATTGACTTTGATCTGTCCGGGATACTCCATCTCGTCCTCGATCCTCTTTGCAATATCATGTGCCATGAGCACCATTTCAGCGTCATTAACCTGGTCAGGAACTACCATCACGCGGACTTCTCGACCTGCTTGAATAGCAAAGGACTTTTCAACTCCCTTAAAGGAGTTAGTAATATCTTCAAGTTGCTTCAGACGTTTTGTGTAGGCATCAAGCGTCTCTCTGCGCGCGCCCGGACGAGCGGCTGAGATTGTATCGGCTGCCTGTACGATACATGCGATCAGTGATGTCGGCTCAACATCACCATGATGTGATTCTACAGCATTGATAACGATCGGAGACTCTTTATACTTACGGCAGATATCAGATCCAAGCTGGATATGGCTTCCTTCCATCTCGTGATCAACGGACTTTCCGATATCATGTAAAAGTCCTGCACGCTTTGCCATACGAACATCCAGTCCGATCTCTGACGCAAGCAGTCCTGAAAGCTCTGCAACCTCGATAGAATGTTTTAATGCATTCTGACCGTAACTGGTTCTGAACTTCATACGACCAAGAAGCTTTACCATCTCCGGATGAATATTCGGCACGCCTACTTCGAGACATGCTGCCTCTCCCTCTTCGCGGATACCTGTGTCAACTTCTTTCTTTGCTTTCTCTACCATTTCTTCGATCTTTGCCGGATGGATTCTTCCGTCAATGATCAGCTTTTCAAGTGCGATCCTTGCGATTTCTCTCCTGATAGGATCGAACGCTGACAGGATCACTGCCTCCGGTGTATCATCAATGATCAGATCAACACCGGTCATCGTTTCGAGAGTGCGGATATTTCTACCCTCTCTTCCGATGATCCTTCCCTTCATTTCATCATTAGGGAGCTGTACCACAGAAATTGTTGACTCTGCAACATAATCAGCTGCACATCGCTGAATAGCATTGACAACATACTCTCTGGCTTTTTTGTCCGCTTCTTCCTTTGCACGTGACTCATATTCCTTGATCATCAGTGCGGACTCGTGCTTTACATCGTCTTCAACAATCTTTAAGAGATATTCCTTTGCCTGTTCAGAGGTAAGTCCGGAGATTCTCTCCAGTTCCCGTACCCGGTCCTCGTTGAGTTTCGCTATCTTTTCTTTCTGCCGATTGAGTTCTTCCTCTCTGGCATTACAGCTCTGCTCACGTCTCTCAACTGCTTCGGCTTTTCTGTCCACAGCTTCTTCTTTCTGCTGTGCACGTTTCTCCAGCCTCTGTGCCTCTGCGCGTCTGTCTCTGGCTTCTTTTTCTACTTCATTCTTCTGCCGGATAGACTCTTCCTTAACTTCAAGGAGTTTCTCACGCTTAAGCTCTTCAGCCGCCTTTACTGCCTTGTCAGTGATTTCCTTAGCTTTTGTGTCTGCGTCACCAATGATCCTCTTGATCTTCTGTTCATGGATATTCGTAGCCACTATAGCCGCGATCGGAGCTGTTATCGCCAAAGTAATGATAACGGCAATGATAACAGGAACCATCTGTACAGGAGCACCTCCTTATTAAATTTTTATTGTATTTTGTCAAAATCTTTCGTAGGCAAAAACAAAAGATTCTATAAATATCACAGAATACAACAGAATTATTTTATTCTATTGTATATTTTATGTCAAGTAAGGTGCATATAACAGAAGTTCCCGAAAATATTGAAAAATCGCGAGTTTTGGGGCTTTACGAAGCACCGTTCTCTTCTTTCCACTCTGAAATTTCTCTCCTGATATCAGACATGGAAAATCCTTTTCCGAGAAGATAACGCATGAGCTTCTGCTCTGCCGGGAAATCGAGCTCTGACGGATCCGTGCATTTTTTTGTAATAAGCTTTTTAATAAGCCCGGAATCACTGTCCTCGATCTCCTGCATCGCATCAGCAACTATCTGGCGGTCGATCCCTTTATTTATGAGTTCCATTTCAATGACCTTCCGGCTCTTTACCCTGGATTTCTCATAGGCGTACTGTGAAGCAAATCTCTCGTCATTCAGATAATTTCCGCGCTTTGCAGCCTCTACAGCCGCATCGATGGCTTCTTCCGGATACATCCCTTCCTTCAACTTTTCCCTCAGCTGTTTCTCAGTCCTGTCCTGTTTATCAAGAAGGTGAAGAGTTCTGGACTTTGCACGCTTTATAAGCGTTTCCTGAAGGATGCTCTCCCACAGTGCATCATCCAGTTCATTCCCCTCTTTTAGACCGTATTTTTTCAGCTCGGAGCTGTAAAGGACAAATGACGGTTCATCGTTCAGCGATATCAGATATTTTCCTTTTCGCCAGGTTTCGATCGCAGTGATAATCATATTACTTTTCAGCCTTTGCTGCGTCCTTAGCCGGTGCAGTCTTTCCTGCCTCAGCCTTTACATCGCCCGCCTTAGCAGCTTCATCATCAGCTTCCAGACCATAGTGGACTCTTACAGCGTGCTCAACTTCATCGCATACATCCTTGTGCTCTGCAAGGTATCCCTTTGCATTTTCACGGCCCTGGCCGATCTTGTCACCCTTATAGGAGAACCATGCGCCTGCCTTATTAATGATGTTGAGATTTACAGCCAGATCGAGGATATCTCCGATTGTAGAGATTCCCTTACCGAACATGATGTCAAACTCTGCTTCCTTGAACGGCGGAGCGATCTTGTTCTTTACGATCTTTACTCTTGTACGGTTACCGATGATCTCTCCGCCCTGAGTGATCTTGTCGATACGGCGTACATCAAGACGAACTGAAGAATAGAACTTAAGGGCACGTCCGCCTGTTGTTGTCTCAGGATTACCGAACATGACACCAACCTTCTCACGGAGCTGGTTGATAAATACTACGATACAGTTGGACTTGCTGATGATAGCTGTGAGCTTTCTAAGAGCCTGAGACATGAGTCTTGCCTGCAGACCTACGTGGGAATCACCCATCTCACCGTCAATTTCAGCCTTCGGTACGAGTGCGGCAACAGAGTCGACTACTACGATATCTACCGCACCGGAACGCACCATAGTCTCTGTGATCTCAAGCGCCTGCTCACCGGAATCCGGCTGTGAAATATAGAGGTCATCGATATTTACACCGATATTCTTCGCATATACGGGATCAAGTGCGTGCTCCGCATCGATGAAAGCTGCTACTCCACCGCGCTTCTGAACCTCTGCTACCATGTGAAGTGTAACAGTTGTCTTACCGGAAGATTCAGGTCCGTAGATCTCGATCACACGTCCTCTCGGAACTCCACCGAGTCCAAGTGCGATATCAAGTGAAAGTGATCCTGTGGGAACTGTTTCGATATTCATTGAGTTCGACTGGTCGCCGAGCTTCATTACCGCACCTTTACCAAACTGCTTCTCGATCTGGGACAGTGCGACATCTAGTGCTTTCTGCTTGTTCTCATCCATTTTTTATTATCCTTTCTTATACGGTCCGATCACGCGGACTCTTTACGGCTTTCTCCTTAGCCGGAAAATCTCGAACACTCGTTCGTAATTAATAGTAACGCAACCCTGTCTTGTTGTCAATTTGAAATAACAAATATTACAATAAAAACTAAAAATGATTTTGGAAAATTTTAGGCGAATGCCTTAGATCATGAGATCTGATTCCTTGAAAAATGAGTCTGCTCCGCAACCGGAACAGACTCATTTATTATACCCCAAATTATAAAATTCGCAACCCCATTAAACTCAATCCGTATCCGGCCCCGGCATGAAATCTGTTTTTCCCTGCTCTATTTCAACAGCGCCGGAGAGAAGATTTACAAGGTCTGCCTGAAAAGCTTCGATCGTTTCTTCAGGAATATGTACATTAAATGTGACACGGTCAGAATATTCCGGTTCTCCGGAAACAACGTTTCTCTCTGCGAGAAATCTCCTGACTGTTCCTTCGGAAGGATATGCAAATATGATCCTGAACGCTGTCATGGGACGCATACGAAGGATCTCCGCCTGTTCGAGAGCAGCCTTCGCCGCATCTGTATATGCGCGGACCAGTCCTCCTGTACCGAGAAGGGTTCCTCCGAAATATCTGGTGACTATCAAAACTACATTTTTTAATTCACTGCCTCTCAGCACATCAAGGATCGGACGGCCTGCTGTTCCTGATGGCTCACCGTCATCCGATGAGTGTTCTCTGTCAGGCGCACCGTCTTCTCCGAGAACAATCGATGCACTGCAGTGATGCTTCGCGTCATAGTATTTTTTTCTCGCTGCCGCAAGCACCGCTGCCGCCGCCTCTGGTGTGTCCGCATAGGAAAGCTCGCCTATGAAGCGGGACTTTTTTTCTATTATGGTGCCTGTAAAAAATGCATCTTTATCAAGGGTCCTATATGATTTCAAATCTCTGTCCCCCTGTTATCGTCTTCCTCATGCATCCCGCCATGACTGCCTTCTGTTACTACACCATACTTCGCAGGATCTACACCGGCCCTTTTCTCACGGACTGCACGTTCATACTCTGCTATCTGCTTTGCCGTACCGTATGCGATGGCATGATTCGGGCAGACATCAGCGCATGCCGCACAGAGAAGGCAAGGTTTAGGCCACACAGGACGGCCTTCCACCATTTTTATATGACCCGTAGGGCATGTTTCATAACACACTCCGCAGCCGTCACACTCTTCCGTACAGAAAAAGCGATTCTGCATGCCGGGCATTTCCCACTTTTCTTTTTTGAATATCTTATTAACGATTTCTCTTATGTCCATGAATCAGATTATATTATGACAAAAGGTTCACGTGCAAGTTTTGAATAAAGTGACGCGTCACATGACAGTATCATGTACACTCACCGTCGCTCCGTTGTCAGCGCTCCGCCTCCGTCATTATCACGCCTGAGCGTGAACAGCGTCTGCCATGGACTTTACAAAGGCGCGGACCGGCTCTACGCAGTCCTTGCCGTGCTCACCGATGATGCGGACGATGGCGCTTCCGCTGATGACGCCGTCTGAAACCGCTGCCATTTTTGCTGCCTGCTCGGGATTTGATATTCCAAAGCCGATACAGCAGGGGATATCTGATGCCTCATGAGCCTTATTAACCATAGCTCCTACGTCCGATGTGATCTCGTTTCTGACACCTGTAACACCGAGCGAAGACACGCAGTAAAGGAAACCCTTGGATTCCTTTGCGATAGTCGTGATCCTCTCTTCGGATGTGGGTGCAACCATTGAAATCTGAGCAATGTCGTATTTTTTGCACACATCACTGAGCTCATCCCTCTCTTCGAAAGGAACATCAGGAATGATCACGCCCGAAATGCCGATCTCTCTGCATCGCTCCATGAACTTTTCCTTGCCGTAAGTATATACAGGATTCATGTATGTCATGAAAACCATGGGAACGTGCATGGAAGGCGCAACTTCCTTGATCGCATCCATGAGAAGATCTGTAGTGCATCCGCCTGCAAGTGCTCTCTCATCTGCGTCCTGGATCACAGGTCCCTCAGCCATGGGATCAGAAAACGGTATGCCGATCTCGATAAGATCTGCTCCAGCTTCCTGCAATGCGAGAAGCGTCTTTTTTGTAGTCTCCAGATCCGGATCGCCTCCGGTGATAAACGGGATAAATGCCTTGTGGTCCTTAAATGCTTCGCTAATATTAATCATGGATATCCCTCCCTCTGTAACGTGCAATAGCTGCTACATCCTTGTCTCCGCGTCCTGAAACAGTTACGACCATGATCTGGTCCTTGCTCATTGTCGGAGCGAGCTTTATAGCATGTGCAATGGCATGTGAGCTCTCGATCGCGGGGATGATACCCTCTGTTCTGGAAAGATACTCAAATGCATCAACTGCCTCATCATCTGTGATAGATACGTACTCTGCACGTCCTGTGCGGAAAAGCTCTGCGTGCTCAGGTCCGATGCCCGGATAATCAAGTCCTGCTGAAATAGAGTAAACAGGAGCGATCTGACCATACTCATCCTGACAGAAAAGAGACTTCATTCCGTGGAAGATACCCGGCTTTCCTGTTGCAACTGTTGCTGCTGTTCTGGGCGTATCTGCACCCTCTCCCGCTGCCTCGCATCCGATAAGACGCACTTCTTTATCAGGAACAAAATCATAGAATGTTCCCATAGCATTAGAACCACCGCCGACACAGGCAAGAACTGCATCCGGGAGACGTCCTTCTGCTTTAAGTATCTGCTCTTTTATCTCCTCTCCGATTATCTTCTGGAAATCTCTAACGATTATCGGGAAAGGATGAGGTCCCATAACAGAACCGATGCAGTAGTGTGTATCATCGATACGTGCTGTCCACTCACGAAGCGCTGCATTAACAGCATCCTTAAGGGTGCGTGTTCCTGTTTTTACTGCATTGACCTTTGCTCCGAGAAGCTCCATTCTGTAAACATTGAGTGCCTGACGCTCTGTATCGATCTCACCCATGAAGATCTCGCACTCCATGCCGAGAAGGGCTGCGATAGTCGCTGTAGCAACACCGTGCTGTCCTGCACCAGTCTCTGCAATGATGCGCTTCTTTCCCATCTTTTTAGCAAGGAGACACTGTCCAAGACAGTTATTGATCTTGTGGGCACCTGTGTGGTTCAGGTCTTCTCTTTTAAGATAAATTTTTGCTCCGCCGAGGTCTTCTGTCATCTTTTTTGCATAAGTCAAAAGTGACGGGCGTCCTGCATAATCGCGGTAAAGGTCATTTAATTCCTTAACAAACTCAGGATCATTTTTGTAGTGCTCATAAGCTTCCTCAAGCTCATTAACCGCATTCATAAGTGTTTCCGGTATGTACTGACCGCCGTAAGGGCCAAATCTTCCTTTTGTTCCCATCTTTGCATCCTTTCTCTGATAAACCTTTATATTCTGAATTTTCAGATATTTTCACTGTTTAACCGATCGATGATCTCCATGACTTCAAAGACCTTTTCACGGCTTTTATGATCGCCGTCCTCTATAGAAGAACTGAGATCCACTGCGTACGGGCTGAACTTTCTCACCCGTTCTTCCAGATTTTCTGCATTTAATCCGCCTGCTATAAAGAGCGGATGGTCCAGTTTCTCCGGAATGAGTGACACATCCATTGCAACGCCGGAGCCTCCCATAACGCCCTTTACATAGGTGTCAGAAAGAAGAAAATCTATGTCCTGTTTGTCTGCACGGATAAGGTCTTCCTGCTTCTTTGTGCGGATGCCTCGTATCACCGGGGCATCTGTCTGCAGGCGAAGCTGATCTATGTACAGTTCATCTTCATCGCCGTGGAGCTGTATGATCTGAATGATATCGTTATTCACGAGCTCGATCACATGGTGCAGAGGCTCATTTACAAATACTCCCACCAGCGGGATCGAATCCTTAAGCGAATCTCTGATATGAAGTGCGTCGAGATCCGACAGAAAGTGTCTTGTTTTTGCAAAAACAGCACCGCAGTAATCAGGCTCCGCTTCGTTCATTAGAAGTGCATCTTCTCTGCCCATTAATCCGCAGATCTTGATCTTAGTCCGCCATCGCTTCCCTGCTCCTGCACCTGTTTTGTTTTCTGCTCCTGATGTCATGTCTTTCCCTTCTCTCACTGAACGGTTTACGCTGTTCAGCATCCCTTCAGTTTCTTCAATGCTTCCTGCCTGTCGGATGCACGCATGAGACTCTCTCCCACAAGCACTGCATCCACGTGATATTTTGCAAGTTCTGCTATGTCATCATGAGAATGGATTCCGCTCTCTGCTACAAATAAAACGTCATCCGGAACATCATCCATATATCGCAGACAATTATGTATATCCACCGTAAAATCCCTGAGATCACGGTTATTTACTCCGAGGATACGTGCTCCTGCCTTTACACAGCGCTTCACTTCATCAGAATCATGCGCTTCAAAAATGCAGGAAAGTCCGAGTCCGTCTGCGATCTCTCTATATTCCCTGAGCTCCTCATCTGTAAGGATCGCAGCTATGAGTAAAATCGCATCTGCACCGCACACCTTTGCTTCGTAGATCATGTACGGATCGATGGTGAAATCCTTGCGAAGAAGCGGAATCGACACCTTATCCCTAATGGCTCTTAAGTAATCAACGCTTCCCAGAAAATATTCCGGTTCGGTCAGGACTGATATACAGGACGCACCTGCTTTCTCATAGTCTTCTGCGATTTCTGTATAAGGAAAATCCGGTGCGATGAGACCTTTTGAAGGTGATGCTTTTTTCACTTCACAGATAAAATGCATCTCCTCATCTGTTTTCAGCGCCTCTTCAAATGCAAATGCCGGAAGCCTTCCTGTACATTTTTTTGCCAGATCCATCATTTCTTCCGGAGATATTTTTCCCTTTGAAAGTTCTACTCGTTTTTTTGTTGATGCCACCAGATCGTCAAGAATCATTTACGTCACCTCATTCAAGCAACAAGTTACGCTAGGCTCGAAAATACCTCGCTAAGTGCTCCGAAAAAAAATCCCGGACAGCGGATAAACGCTGCCCGGGACAGAATATTCTGCGGTACCACCCGAATTGCACATACGTGCCACTCAATCCGTACTGTGATTCACACTAAATACGGTGCACCTGATAACGGAAGTGCAGTCCGTCGGGCATTAATAAGGATCTCTCCCTTTCTTCCCGACCTCGTGAGTCCATTCCCATGCTCTTCGTCCAAAGCCTTGCACCAACCGGCTCCTCTCTGCAGGATTTCAAGCACAGTACTCTTCTCCTTCGACGGTTTAACGCTTTATACTGTTGAAGTGAATTATAAATGTCCACGACAAGTATGTCAAGTTTGTAGTATTACTTTACCTTCAAAGTCTTGCGGAATTTCTTCTTTCCGAAGGTTACGGTAATAGAAGTTTTTCCCTTTCCCTTGATCACGATCTTGCCCTTTTCATCGATAGATGCAACCTTGCTGTTTGATGACTTGTATCCGTCAGGTACAGCATAGGTGATTCCGCTGAGCATCTGTGAAAGCTCTACTGTGTCAGTTTCTTTAACTGTAATCGACTTCATCACAGGCTTTTCAACAACTATGTTGGAGAAAGTCTTTTCTTCGCCCGCCGTGCCCTTAGCAGTGATGGTAACAGTTCCTGCCTTCTTCACAGAAACCTTGCCCTTCTTTGAAACCTTAAGTACTTTCTTATCACTTACTTTGAATGTCTTTACCTTAAAGCCTGCATCGACAGTGTACTTGTTTCCAATGCAGAGAACTGCGTTGTCACCTGTGATCACATTGTTCACGGGAGCCTTCGGTACATTTGTTTCTGCTGCGCCGTTACCTGTGTTCTCGTTTCCAGGTATTTCGCCGGGATCTGAAGGGCCTGTCGGGTCATTCTTTCCGGGTGTCTCGCCGGGATCTGACGGATCATCATTCCCGAAACCATTTACAGGAACAGCCTCAGTGATTCCTTCATTTGTAGGCTGAACTTTTTCCATGTAACCATCTGCGTCAAAGCTCAGCTTATCGATACAAACTTCTCTGTGATAACCGTAGCCGTTGCTGATCTGTCCGAGAGGTGTCATAAATCTCGCGTATGCAATATACCAGTTATCTGTACCCGGAACATTCAGGATCGAATGATGACCTGTTCCCAGGATATCGTTATCTGCATCCTTCTGGAGAATAGTTTCTCTGAATGTTACTCTGCCTCCAAGCTTTTCAGAAGTACCGTAATTAATATGGTAATTTTCAGAACCTGTATCATCGCAGGACCATGTGTAATGGTAGAGACCGTTTCTCTTTGTGATGATAAGTGACTCCCTAAATTCATTGAGTCCTGTGACATTCTGCATTGTAGAAGCATCAATGCTTGTCATGTCGTCATTAAGCTTTACGATAGCTGCTTTTCCGTTACCAAATGACAACCAGTAGGAGCCGTCATCATCCTTGAATACAGAGGGATCGATCGCCTGACCCATGCTGATACCTGCGTCATTGCAGGTCTTTATGGAGATCAGAGGCTTTTCATTAACTGTAAACGGTCCAACCGGAGAATCTGCTGAAGCAACACCGATTGCCTTTGCATTAGTCGTTGTGTCATGACCGCAGAAATAGAAATAATATCTGCCGTCTTTTTCTTCGATGGACGGAGCCCATGCGCTTCCATTTGACCAGGGAACTGATGCGATCTTCACGCCGTTTTCATTTGTTTCTTCGCTGTCTTCATCCTGCTTCAGATCAAGGATCACGCCCTCATCCTTCCAGTTCACAAGATCCTCTGATGAAAAGACCTTGAACTGATATCCGCTCCAGCCGGAATATCCGTCTGTTGTAGGATAGATGTAATATTTTCCGTCAAAGCAGTCAATATCAGGATCTGCGTACTGTCCGCCAAGAGCCGGGTTATTGCAGGCAACTGCGCTTACTGAGTAGGCTGCTTCTTTTTCGTCATTTGCTACTGTGATTGTGAAAGGCTTTGTGAGATCATAGCTGTCCTTCACTCCACCAACAACCTCTGCACCTTTAAGAAGATTGAACCCAAGCTTTGCCTTTGAAACATCCCCTGTAGTATTTTTAATGCTGTAGTACAGGGTTACTTCTTTCTTCTCATTATCGATCTTCTGTGTAACGAAAGTCACATCATCCGCTGTGATCTTTCTAAGAAGAGGAAGCTCACGATTCGCATTTTTTGCGACTTCTTCCTCAGATAATGCTCTGTTATAAACCTTGAAATCATCATATAATCCCTTTACGTATGCGTCTCCGGAATAGAATGATTTTCCAAGATAAGAAATGAGATCAGATCCAAGATCAGCAAAAGTAATGCTGATATCCTTAGTACCCTTTAACTCTCCGTTGATATAGAGAAGCATCTCATCTTTATCAAACACAACATCATAGTGGTTCCATGTGCCTGCCACATTATCAGTAGTTACTGTAAGTCCCTGCTCATTTTCCCATGAATCTGTGGTAATGCCCATGTATGTGCTGTTGCTTCTGGAACGCAGGTAGTAATACTTGCTGTTACTCAGACCAACTGTAAAATTAAAGAAGTTTCCTGCAACAGTTGAAGGCTTCATGTCGAAGGAAATAGTGCAGACATCCCTTCCGTCAAAAAATCCCTTCGGGAGCTCCAGATAGGAGCTGTTTCCATCAAGACTCAGCACATTTCCCTTTTCACCGTCTTCTGTGATCTTCGCATTTCCCTCAAGAGATGCAGTATAGTTACCGGAAAGAGAAGTAACTTTTCCGTCTGATGAAGACTCAAAGTCAAAATTCAGTACAGGATCTTCGTTCTCCTCTTCTTCCTCTTTTTGAGGCTTATCTTCGGTCGGTTTTTCAGTCGGATTCTTTCCGTCTACATACAATTTTGCGATCTCTTCATCACTCAGTGCTCCGGCATATACGGAATAATCCTCAAGTTTACCGGAGTAGTATTCTCCGCCTGCCCAGTTTGCCTTACCAATATTAAAAGCACTATTGTCCTTCAGGATATCTGTAAGCTTGTATTCAGAAGCTTCTTCACTTACCTTTTTTCCATTGATATAAAGAGTGGTCTTGCCCTCCTCATAGACAACAGTGACCATTCTCCATTCTCCATTCGCAGAACCTTTCAGCGCTGCGGGTCTCGCCTTACCATCTTCACAAAGATGGCGCTCTGCCGTTACAGAATCTGCCAGATCCATGACGCCTATATAATGCTCACTATCCAGATAGACCGGTGTTTCATCATCCCGAACTGCAAATAATGTCCAGCCCTTTTGAACACCTGATGAAGGCTTACTGTAATAATTAACCGTCGCTTTATCCAGTCCATTTAACGGGCTGTTTCCATCCTCGTCCGTAACCTTTAAGTAACCCTTTCCTCCAAGACTCAGCACTTTGCCATACTTATCGTCTTCTCTAAACTCGCATCCGCTTCCGACAATTTTTGCCGTATAGCCGTTGCTCTTAAGTCCGTCTGTTTCGTCATCAAATGTTAAATGCAGAAGTTCTTTTGTTTCTGCTGCACTCACAGTTACCGGGGCCAACTGAAGTGACGAAAGTGTCATTACCGCAGACAGGGCAACCCCCATTGCCCGTCTTTTCCATCTTGAATACATTCTCCTTCTCCTTTCAAAATCCCATAAAACGGATAAGTATTATTTTAAATGCAATTTATTGATCCAGCAACGTTTTTCGTAGTTTTTCACAATGTTTTAATGCAAATAAGTTGTACCTTGTACTATTTACACAAATACATCTATTTTATATTTTTATAAACCCATCCATAGACGGCATAAAACGCTTTCCAAGTTGTCAAAAACGGACACAACAACAAAAAACAACAAACGGGGCAGTCGCATCGATAATCAATGCGACTGCCCCGTTCAGAGTAGCTTTATAGCCGATCACGCTATACTATTAAGTTTTGCTGCCAGTCTGTTCTTTGGAACAGCTCCCAGCTCCTGATCTACAAGTTCACCATTTTTGATAAATGCGAAGAAAGGAATACTCATTACTCCATACTTCTGAGCCAGCTCCGGCTCTTTATCCACATTGATCTTTCCGACCTTTACCTTTCCATCATATTCCGCTGCCAGCTCTTCCACTACAGGTCCCATCATCTTGCAGGGACCGCACCAGTCCGCATAGAAATCTACAAGAACCGGGATATCGCTGTTGATTACTTCTGCATCAAAATTCTCTTTATTAAATTTGTATTCCATTATGATCACCATATACCTTTCTGTATTTTGATCTATTGCATTTCTCTGTTGATGATCATATTATAGCTAGTATAGAAAATATATCAACTACGCAAAATATATGTACCTGGTAAGAAAAAGTATACCATTTGAAATGCAAGCATTTCCCATTTCTGCTTAGTGAAAACTTTCATACGAAACCCGCAGTAAATGCGTGTTTCTGATTATCAGTTTCAAAATTTATACTAGGAGTAGAATCATGAAAAAAGAACCATTATGTGAAGATATTGCCGGAAAGAGCTGTGGTCTGAAGAAGGTCCTTGATATTGTCGGCGGAAAATGGAAGATCATGATCCTGTGTGTCATAGATTACAAGGAAGTTGTGCGCTACGGCGAGCTGAACCGTGCCATTCACGGCATCACCAACACCATGCTGGCTAATTCCTTAAAAGATCTGGAGGCTGACGGACTGGTCGAAAGAAAGCAGTATGATGAAATGCCCGTAAGAGTCGAATACAACCTCACAGAAAAAGCCAAAAGCCTCATCCCCATTCTCCTGGAACTCAAGAGATGGGGCGAAGACAATCTTTAAGTATAAAAACTCCTGATAAAAACAGTATGTAATCAATCAAACTTCATATTTACACATCGCCTTTCTAAACATATAATTAATTTATATGTGGCTGATTACGCTACATTTCAGAGGGGGATAATTTCATGAATGATTATAAGATAAGAGACTTACGGGACTTGACGGGGCTTACTCAGAAGGCATTTGCCGCCCATTACGGCATACCTTTGAGCACTT
The DNA here is from genome assembly GCA_900168235.1 of Lachnospiraceae bacterium. GTDB lineage: Bacteria > Bacillota > Clostridia > Lachnospirales > Lachnospiraceae > NK4A144. The sequence continues at coordinate 295,516 of FUZG01000001.1, forward strand.
TGCAGAAATGGGAGCGTTCCTCTGCTTCTCCGCCGCCGTACGTTATACAGATGATCGCGCGTTCTCTGCCGGGCACTGATGAAAACAGCGTTAAGTATACCTGTGACGATGGCACTGTTTTTTACTGGAATAAAGAACACAGCACCGTGTCCGATTCTCTCGGAAACGTGATCAAGATCACCATCGATCTCAGCGGAATAAAAGAAAATAATCTAAAGATCTACCTACACGAACTTTTCGAAAAGTATTACAAAGCCCAGGCAGATTTTGCACTGGACTGCAAGATTGACCGATCCGAAGATATCATATGGTCATAAAAATGCTCAGGCGATGCCGTGGTATTTACCGGCACCGCCTGAGTTTTTATATTGTCTATTTACATATTTTAAGCAGAGGCTGAATACCTCGCTTACTCCCATTAAACGTTATTGTTCAATATAAGTCGTTATTCTGGATAAAATCGGTCAATTCTTCCAGTGTTGCACAATCCTTTTTGGATACTTCAAATCTTACTGTGAGTTTACCGTTTACGGATTTTAAAACCCACTTTGTTCCGTATTCCAACACATCATACATTCTTCATTGAGTCATTATACACATTCATTTTTATAGTTATAGTGCTATTTGATGCTACTCTAAAAGTGGACACGGAATGGTAGAAAAATTTCCCCTATATTAAAATATAAGGGAGATGCTCTACCAGAAAGGAGTCCACTTTAATTATGTCTAAACATCTAAATCCACTAGAGAAAGAGTTCCTTGTTAAGCAGTACAAAAGCAATCCAACAATCAAGATGAGTGATTTCTGCAGAGCTAATAATGTCTCTGATGCAGCACTCAGGAAATGGATCAAGCAGTATGATGAGGGCGGTATCGAAGGACTGGCAAGAGCTGATGCTGATATTAAGGAGATACTTCCTGAAGGAATTGACCGGACTGAAGAAGCCTATAAGAAAGAAATTCTTAAGCTTCGTATAGAAAATGAACGGCTTAAAAAAAACTATACTGTGAGGACGAACGAGGCTGGGGAACAGGAGTATGTTCGCTTAAAACCCAAGACTTCGAAATAGTGCGGCTCTTATCCAGAGACTATGATATCAAGGATATATGTGAACTGATGGGGGTCAGCAGATCTGGTTACTATAAGTGGAAGAACCGGAAAAAGTCTGAACGAGATATCAAAAGAGAAGAACTGATAGCTCTTGTAGACCTGATCCATGCTGATCATAAAACACACGGATATAGGTGGACAGCTGCTTTTATACGGCTTGAATACGGTTATGAGTGTAGTGATAACTACGTTTATAAATGCTTCAGATTCCTTAGTATAAAGTCTGAAACCAAGCATCAAGTACACTATCGTAAGCGCAAAGAAAAGGATAAATTCCCTAACCTTATCTTTACTACATGGGAGACAGTAGACCGCCCCAGACAGGTCATAGTATCCGATATGACGGCATTTAAGTTCTGGATACTGTACTTTGAAGTTACCTTCTATTTTGACGTATTCACTAAGGAAATCCTGACATACAGAATAGCAGCAAGGAAAGGCGATAGAAATCAGTATTTAGACGGCTTGGAAGATGTAAAAGGAATCCTTAAAAGGCAAAAAGAACCTGTGGTTTTGCATACGGATCAAGGAAGCGTTTATGCCTCAATGGCTTACAATGAGCTGATTAAGGACACTGTCATTGTCAGATCAATGTCTAGGGCAGGAAAGCCTACAGATAACCCAGTCAATGAATCTATAAATGGCTGGATGAAGGAAGAACTGTACATGGACTTCAAGATAGGTGACTGCAGGAACAGAAACGATTTCGAGAAAGCCCTGGATAATTATGTGAGCTTCTATAACAATCATCGTCCTTGCTATGCCATTGGATACGATACTCCAGTCAACTACAGAAAGCGATTTTTTAAGGGTGAATTAGAGAAGAAAAATACATTTGAAAAAAGAGTCCTCTCAGAGGAACCAAAGTTTGTTCAGAAACGCCGTAAACAAGCGCATTCTGGGGACGTGTCTACTTTTGAAAAAGAAAAGGCATGAAAAATTTTCTGTGTGCCTACTTTTGAAAAAGAAAACTGTTCAAAAATGTGGTGAGTGTCCACTTTTGAAAAAATAAAACAACAAAAAATATTTTTCGTGTCCACTTTTATTGACTAGTACAATTCGTTTGTAAAAATGTAAAAATACTAAAATATTCGCCTGCAAAAGTATGAAGGTATTTAAATATTCACTTGTAAAAATGTATGATATTCTATTTATTCACTTGTAAAAATGTTATATGATTATAAGCGGAGGTGATGTTATGGAACGATTGGTTTATAAAAAACTGGTGGAATGGAAAAATAAGAAAGATAGAAAGCCTCTTATAATAAATGGTGCCAGACAGGTCGGAAAGACTTGGCTGTTAAAAGAATTCGGAACAAGAGAATACAAAAATACAGCGTATATAAACTGTGACGAAGAAAAATCGATGCAAAAAGCATTTTCCGATTTTAATACTGATAGATTGATTCGAGTTTTTTCCGCTATTTCAGAAGTGACCATAAAGCCAGAGGAAACTCTGATTATTTTGGATGAGATACAGACTGTTCCAATAGGGTTAACAGCACTTAAGTATTTTTGCGAAAATGCTCCAGAATATCATATAGCAGTTGCTGGAAGTTTGTTGGGTATCGGGTTGCATGAGGGAACGGGATTTCCTGTTGGAAAAGTGGATGAAATCAATCTTTATCCGTTAACATATAAGGAATTTTTGTTAGCCCTCAATCAGACTGGGTTAGTTCAAAATCTGGAAGAACATAGATGGGATGAGTCTTCTGCATTATCAGGCAAGTATATTGATCTGCTCAGGCAATACTACTATGTGGGCGGAATGCCAGAGGTGGTTAAGAAATATAGTGAAAATCAGGATTTATTTGAGGTTAGGGACATTCAAAATCAGATATTGGCAGATTATAGAAGAGATTTTCCTAAACATGTTCCTAAAGAACTCTTACCTAAAGTCAACATGGTTTGGGATGCTATTCCATCTCAATTAGCTAAAGATAATAAAAAGTTTATTTATAGCGCAGTGAAGAAAGGCAGCAGAGCGAAAGATTTTGAAGATGCGATTCAGTGGTTGATTGACGCTGGGCTTGTATATAAGGTTTTACGAATATCAAAAGTCGAGAAACCTGTAAAGTTTTATGAAAACGTTGAAGCCTTTAAGCTGTTTATGGTTGATCTTGGATTGCTTGGTGCGTTAACCGGAGTTGATGCAAAAGATGTTCTCGTAAATAATTACGCATTTACTGAATATAAAGGAGCATTTACTGAACAGTATGTGTTGCAGGAATTAGAAGCTCAAGACGAAAAGGTCTATTATCACACAAGAGAACGTTCTTCCTTAGAACTTGATTTCGTAATTCAGAAATATGAGGTATATCCTATAGAAGTAAAGGCAGAAGAAAATGTAAAAGCCAAAAGTCTAAAAACAATTTATGACAGTAATCCAAAGTTGAAGCCCGTAAGATTTTCAATGGCGAATTACAGAGAACAGGAATGGTTAGTGAATGTGCCGCTGTACCTGACCGGTGAATGGGTTAGCGAAGCTGAATAAACTTGGAGAACAGATTACAAAAAGTGATCAAGATTGATCGATCCGAAGATATCATATGGTCATAAAAATGCTCAGGCGATGCCGTGTTATTTACCGGCACCGCCTGAGTTTTTACCTAAAAAAAGAGACGTTCTAAAAAAATCAATACGCAGAAAGCATTTTCGATAAGGACATTTGAAATCTTACATCAACCTAAAGATTTCTATGACCTAACACAGCCTCGTGTACGATTCTCTCCGAAACGTGATCAAGATTGACCGCTCTGAAGATATTATATGTTCATAAAAACGCACAGGCGGTGCCGTGTTATTTGACGGCACCGCCTGAATTTTATATATATTGCTGTGAGTAAAGGCAGCAGAACAAGCGCTGACTTTTTTCATATCAACAACAACGCTTTTTATCTACAAAGAATAATGAATCTTCCTCACTAAACAGTCAACATCTTTTCCACCAATTCACCCGATTCCGTAGTTAAGTTGCCGGTCTCAGTGAGAATTGTTGTATCCAATACAACTTTTATAGATGCAATAGTTGAGACCACTGCGGCTATTGATTGTTTACTCTGTACACTGTACTTAGAATAGTCTGTTCCTTCCTCAGAAATAATGCGCTTCATATCTTCATTAAGCGGATATAAGTATGCATCTAACTTCGCCAGCAGCGAGTAAAACATATAACTTCTACGTCGAATTGCTATACATTGATCTGACGCGGTTTGAAGCTCTTCGCAAATCTCATTCGCTTTTGCATCATTAGCATACGCCTCTTGAAGATTCTTTCCTGCTTTCGCACTTGTTATGATCCCCATTACCAAAAGCGCAGGTCCAGCCACCAAACTACCTAATACGACTGTTCCACCTGCCATTCCAAGTCCGCCAGCTGCCAATGATCCGCCTCCGAAAAATGCCAACGTTGCATTTGAAGCAGCAACTCCGCTCAATGAAGCTATGGCGGTCCCTGTAGACGCTGTTGCAAATGCAGTAGCAGCACTATAAGCTCCAAACGCTGCAAGAGCCCCGCCTGAAACTCCGATTATCCCACCCTGAACCAGCGATAGCGAAAACTTTGTCATTTCAGCGAGTTCAGCAAATTCCTTCTGATCAAGTTTAAGCCTTTTTAATTCCGTAACGCCTTCAGACTCTGAAAAATCGACATTCTTAATCTTCTGAAAGTGTGTTATAAAATCGTTTATTCCATTATTAAGAACAAATATCTTTTCTTCACCAAGACTACGCAATGCATCACCACATTGCTTTCTATGAAAATCCAGTCTTTTCGCTGACTCTTCAATTCTTTGATTAGCATCTTTATTAATACTCGCAGCATGAGATTGATCTACTCCCGCCTTAACAGTCGTCCCAACACCAGCAGCTCCTGTAATCGCTGCAATACCAATAAATATAACCGGTACCGGCATATAACTCACCTCCTAATTTGACTCAATTATAAACGCAGCTAACTTACGAATCTCTGACAGCGGATGAGAAGGAATCATTTCATCAAACTGATCCTGTTCTGAAAGATTCATCAAAAAACCCTCTTTGAACTCTGAATCATACGGATCAGTACTCCATCCTTCAAATCCTTCGATCTGTCCCTGATCACGGAGGACTTCGTAAACCATATTATCCCTGATTCCTGTTGTTCCTACTTCTTGAAAACTACCATTTACAAATTGAATAGTATTGCCAATTTGGATGTTTAAGTTGATGGTATACGTATTTCCCTTAGGGTCTTCTCCATCCTGATCTGTTGAATGCTTCAAAATATGATAAATGTACCTACCGCCAGACTTTGCCACACCAGCTTTAACTTCTATAATACCCGAATATTCATCCATATTTTCATGCAATGATTTGATCACCCCTTTCGGATCATCAAAATCCATCGAACTCTCCTCAGAACCTTGAAAACATACTACTAAGGCACTGGTGAAGTCACTTGCCATACCATAAGCTACAGCATCTTTAGGCAAAACCATATCATCAGGAAGTTTTTCTTTCAGTTTTTCGTACTCTTCAGGTAGTATCACACCATTGCTTTTGGCAAAACCTCTGAACTTCGAAAAAAATTTCCCTGCACTATCAGTAATTTCTGAAGCACCGGTTACGGCAAAATTACTTATATTTTTCATCAAAGGTTTTACGTCACCGATCTTTTTACTTCCACCAACTACGAAGTCGCTTATTTTTCTTCCTGTAGAGAGAATTGTATCATCTTCCTTTTCGACCTTCTCGAGCAGATAATCATCAGCTATCAGTGCCTTTGCCGCTTCAACAATGGTTTGCTGCCTTTTCTCAACTTCATCAACCATAGGTCTTATCTCAGAATACGGTCTGCTTGAAGATTCCAAAACTTTTTTCTCATCAAGAATAGAGCGAGCCACACTAATAAGATGCTTCATATCTACAAGAACGCTCTTATCAATCTGTAGAACTCTTGCAACATGGCTAATCAGCCTATTCTCTTCGTCTGTAAAAATAGAATCACTATGAGCCAGCGAAAGCATATCCCAAATAAGCAACCGGGGAACTACTCCGGTATCTATAGCTGCAACCACGTCATTTAACGCCCGATCAATTCCTTCCTGAATTACATCATAACGTTCATCATCCACTTCGATTGAACTAATAACCCTCTCGCATTCAGATATTATTTCTTCCTCTATGGCGGAGAACTCTTCTCCTAAGAGTTCCGTTCCAATTTCTTCAAAACAATCCTTTTCGAATGTAGATACGCCATCTAATGCCATCAAAAAGTAGAATGCCCTTAATGCACCCTTCTTTGAAATCACTTTTATCATCTATAAATCTCCCTAAAACTTTAGTGTGTCATCATTAGCCATAAGATCATCGAACTCACTCATAGAATTGAACATGCTTTTTCCGGTAATTTCTTTCTGAATCATACTATTACCAATAATAAATGCCTCAACATCATTATCAGTCACAGCCTTGTCCATAGTAGAAAAAGATTCCGTAAATACACTCATTTTATTGTACAGATAATCCGAAACTATTTCCTCCATCTCTTGACGGTTAACACGAATCATCTCAATTCTCGCCGAGCACTCTTCCTCAATTCTAACTCTTTCCTCTACTGCGAGTTTTAAATCAACAATAGCCTTATTTATTTCATCATATACACCTATCGTAGCTGCGATAAAGCCAATAGGTGTTCCAATCTTAATAATAGAAATTGCCGTCTCAATTCCATACTTTCCTGTATCCCAATCATCTTGTCCATTAGGAAGTTTTTCAATTATGCTCTGCTTTGCCTTTTCAGCTGCCGCTAAAAATCCATTGTGCATCTTTTTTATAGCAGTAATAAACTCAGAATTCGACGCAAGGGCAAGGCTTCCCAGCCCCCAATAATTTATTCCCTGCATAAAATCCAACGCAAAACCACTCGGATTATCTTTGTTTTTTAGCGCTGCCTTGATTCCTGATACAGACAAATCTATAGTCGTAAACGTTGCGGTAGAAATCATCCTCATATGCCTAATTGCTTCGTTCTTCCACGGCAAACACTTCGAAACATCTATCTGGATCAGATCCTCTACTCTGTTTATTCCACCCTCTTCTACCTGCATCATAAATCTCCGAACAGAGTAAAACGCTGCAACAATCAACTCATTTAAAAGCACTGGAATGTATTGCTTATTTTTGATGGACTCATTCACTATCCCCAGTTCTGTTCTTAAATCAAATCTTAATTCTTTATGGTGTATTATCTTTCCATTTTCATCATGCTCTCCCAATAACGTGCCGTTAAACAGTTTTGAGCACATAACTGAAAACTGATTATTCGCTTCCATGTTAGGCGATGCCTTAGGATCAGACTTTTTCGCTAAATTCCTAATTCCGGGTACTGCGGACAGCTCCTTAAGCAAGGACATCAAAGGTCCCGGCAGACCTGTTCCTTCTTTCCCCATTCGTCTGCTTCCACTTGACCCAGCGATATCACTAATGATATGGAAAAACCATGAAACCGCACCTAAATATACAGAATCCGCAAAACTTTTTGGTTTCCAACCAGGAATTTCATACGTGATGAATTTACCTGTAGAATCAGTACCATATCCTTTTCCGGTAAACTGCATCAACAAAGAGAACATCAAGCCTACCGGCGTCGGATGATGTGAAAAGTCTCTTAAATGATGGTTTGTTCCCCCGCCAAATTTATCTGTCAACAAATCCCCTGCCATCGGAAAGTCATCTTCCAGCTTCTTTATGGCGCCTGCCACATTACTGCCTCTATATCCCCTTGATTTTGCAACATTTATTACAAAATCATCAACTTTTTCGCTGCCCCATTCATGAGCATCAACCAGAGAAATGTCACCTACCCAAATGACATCTATTGCAGCTGTAAGTGCTCCACTGGAAATTGACAGGGCAACGTCGTACTTATCAATTTTTTGGTATATATCCTTCTCCATAAAACGCCTCCAAGCAGTATTAGTATACATCTCTTCACGCAATTATAAGCAAATGATAAGAAGTACAAGCTTTCCGTCTGTTTCCCCTTTAGTAATCGCAGACTTTGTTATTTTCATGGCAAATTCAGTGCGCTTTTGTTTACGCTTCGTACCACTTTTGTTAATTTTCCATTAATATTTCTTTTATTCTTATTTAATTTCCTTCAAAGTTGTCTGCATCCTGCGTAAACTTAAACTCACATTTTTCTCCCGTAAAAAAATTACGGATTTGTTGAAGTAGCATTTTCAATATGATAAGCTCAATATGATAACAGAGTTTTTTACGGTTCTGACCGTTTTAGGAATGGTTTCACTATGTATAAGGGAAAGGTGACCAGATATGCTTACAAAATTTGTTGTATCCGATTTCATGAATTTCAAATACGCATGGACACTTGATCTCTCTGAGCCCAATAATTATGAGTTCAATCCCGAGGTAGTATCAAAAGACGCTATAACAAAAGCAATCGTATATGGACCAAATGGCAGCGGCAAATCCAATCTCGGACTAGCACTCTTTGATATAGTCGGACACTTGACCGATAATACCAAAAGGTCTGATAAATACAGGATTTATAAGAATCTGGAAACCGAAGCAGACAGAGTCTCATTTGAATACCATTTCAAATTTGATGACCATAAATTGATCTACAAATATCAAAAGAAAGATTATGAGCGACTGCTCCTTGAACAGATTTTTATAGATGAAAAAGAAGTTATCCACTTCGATTATCAGACTAATGACGGTTTCATTCATTTGGAAGGCGGCGATGCCTTTAACCTTAATAATGGTTCTGATAAGGAAAAATCCCGAGTAAAGTCATTACTTGGTTCAACACTACTCGTTCAGAATGAGATTAATGATATTTTTTACAAATTTGGCGACTTTGTTGATCATATGCTGATGTTTTATTCTCTGGACAGTAGAGGATATCAGGGTTTTAAGTTTGGAAGCGAAAAAATATCACGTTTCATTTTGGAAGAAAAAAGTGTTAAAGAATTTCAGTCTTTTTTAGAATCCATGGGGATTCATTACAATCTTATTGAAAAAGATATTGACGGTGAACGTCAGATATTCTGCCATTTTCCTAATGGTGACGTAAACTTCTTCAAGATAGCGTCTACAGGTACTAGCTCATTAGCACTCTTATACGGCTGGTACATTCAGATGGAAAAAGCATCTTTCGTATTTATTGATGAATTTGATGCATTTTACCATTTTGAACTGGCAGAAAACGTTGTAAAGATTTTGAAAGAACTGCGAAATACTCAGATCATTTTGACCACTCACAATACTGATCTGATGTCGAATGAGCTTCTTCGTCCGGACTGCTACTATCTCATAGGAGAAAAACGTATCACCTCAATTAACAATGCCACAGAAAAAGAGCTGAGGCGCGCCAATAACATTCAAAAAATGTACAAAGCCGGAGCATTCAATGCGTAAAGATCACTTCTTTCTCCCAAGGTTATCACTAATCTTCAAACAGATAATCCTTTAATAATACATCCTAATCAGAAAAATGCTATAATCATTATAATTTTTATAGTTCCTTATAAACCTTGGAACAGGCTCCAATAGCACATTTATGCCGTTCCTTAACAAATTTGTTCAACCAAATGGAGGTTTTACTATGGACGAAAAAGAAATGATCCTCGATGCTATGAAAAAAGCCGGCGAACCGCTCAATGCCGGAAAGATCGCAGAGCTCACAGGACTCGACAGAAAGGTTGTCGATAAAGCGATGGCTGCCATGAAGAAAGATGGTTCTATCGTGTCACCGATCCGCTGCAAGTGGGAACCTGCTGAAAAGTAAGATATAAAAAGCTCAGGCGATGCCGTGAAATTTCGGCACCGCCTGAGCTTTTATTCACTCTTCCTTCAGTAACGCTGCATTCTTAGCGATGTTACTTTCGGAATTTCTGTAATCATTTTTATCTGGTTTTTTGACGTTTCTTTCCTTGTAATTTCTCTTGATAGTCGGAAACGCGCCCCATACAGTAAATGCATATACCAGCAGCAGGTCCTTTGCAAACTCGCCCCACAGATCTGCAGAACCAATAAGAGCAAACAGATTGAACATTATTGCGGTAAAGCTTGCGTCGTATCCCTCGGCGATCAAATCGTCATATATGATCCAGCTCCAATTAACTGCCTCAGCGCAAAAGACAGTTATGATCATCAATACAACACATATGATTATGCCTTTTTTGCTGAGTTTCTTGCTTAACAGCTTATATCCCTTAATCGTCGCAGCCGCCAGAACAAAACCTCCGATCGATGCGACAAATCCGGCCCTTCCAATAGCTATTATAACGATCGCTCCGAGCAGAGCACCTATGAATGCACCGATAATTCCCGCAGGTACATTTTCCATTTCTCCGTAAAGCTCGCTCTCATCCATGTATGATTCTGATGTGATCATTTCGTTATCCATCTTGTTCTCCTCCTTGTACAAAAACGCTTTCATTATTGTACATTCAGAGATACACACCCACAAGATTAGAGCGGAATAACTAAGAAAATATTAAATGAAAATTAATGACTTAATCTGTTACGATTATCGGGCTCTTGTAAAAACGAAGTGTTGAAAGGTCAAGAGTCAGCGTCGCTCCGCCGAATTTTGTACCTGTAACATCGTAATCACCCCATACACTCTCACGCTGGTATGACTCGCAGTGCGCTGTTATGATCCTTTTTCCATATCCGCCGTTTTCGCGGTTGAGTCCCGCTGCCTGCCACACGATATTTAAGAGCGAGGAAATACTGAGATATGACACCGGATCGACCTTGTCACCAAGTCTCTTGACCGTACCCTCACGGCTGAAACCATTGATAAGAGGAGATCCGAAGGTCACTGTGTTCAGTACAATGTAGTTATCCTTTATCACAGAATCGCTTGCGGCCTGCTGTGCCACCATTCCGCCAAGACTGTGCCCTGCAAACATGACATTCGATCCTGCAGGGATATTTTCTACCACAGCCTTCCTGACATTCTGAATATATCGGTTATCACGCTCAAAACCCACGAGGATATCAGTCCACCAGCCTGTGCTCTGATTTTCTGCATCCGTATCTGTACCGGAGAGACAAACAACGTAGATATCCTTTTCATCAGTTCCGCCATAATTATTCTTTATCGAAAGAGTTCCGTGGGTTATGGATATAGGTCCCTCGCTCTGAACCTTTCTGTAACCCATCTGAACGAGTCGTGCCACATCAGACGCATCGTCATATGTTACGACTCCCCCGGACAGAACTTCCGCGTATGTCTCCGCGATAAGCTCTTCCTGGGTCTTATCATCAAATGAATCGATACCTGCCGATTCATCCTCAACAATGGCTTCATCAATAACCTTTAACTCTTCTTCGAGTAAGTAATAATATTCATCACTGAAAATATCCAGTTCCAGATCATCTGTGTTTGTTGCTGATTTTACAACACTGTCATCTGAAGTATCATCCTGAACAGCCTTTACCGTCTCATCGACAACCGTCGAGATCTCTTCTGCTGCAAATGCGACTGCACTTGTATCCAGAACCATAGAAACAGACATCAGAACTGCAAGTATCTTTGAAACAAAACTCACTACCATATCTACTTAAAACCAATAAACCTAATAAATGAACCCTTAGACCACACTTAGTCACCTACTATAACGGCAGTCAAAAAAAGTTTCAATTTAATTACGTGTTGTTTGGCATAAAGTACACGGGATACAAAAAGACTGCTGCATTAAGATCTATAATGCAGCAGCCTCTTTATAACTTTTTATTTAATTGTGTAAGCTCCTGTCAGATTACTTCCCTTAAAGGTGATAACCTTAGCTGTCGGATCGTAAGCATATTCGTCCTTCTTACACTTATATTTTTTTCCATTTATCTCGACAGCCACGCGCTTAAGCTCGTTTTTCTTATTTACCTTTGCACTTACTACTGAGTTATCAGAAACAGCAAACGGTGTAACCTTAAACTCAAGTCCGTCTTTGCCCTTTGTCAGCTTCTTCACGCTCTTCTGAAGCTTCTTATTCTTTCCATCAAGCTTTGTGATCTGGATCCGCTTGTTCTTCTTATCTACCTTAATTCCCTTTACTGCATAATTGGTTCCGCCATATGCAACAAACATTTCTCCAAAGTTTGAGAGGCTGTATTTCTTTCCCGGGAAAACGATCTCATTAGCATAAGTAAATGTAACGTCTCCTCGTGTAACATTGCCTGCATCCGGTGAAACACCAAAATCATCAAGGGTGCTGTTATAGTGCATTTTCGCAACGTTCAGTCTCTTATTCGGATCACCGATCGTAACAGCCTTCCACTGCTCTTCGCTTCCTGCATAATAAATATCGAACTTCTCGTCATTGCCGGACGTTGAAAAAGCAAGCTGTTCAATACTAGTTACTCCTGCCGGAATGAAAACTTTCTTTAGATTAGAGTCGTAAAAGAATGTCGCTTCCGAAATCTTAGTAAGATTTGCAGGAAGCTTTACGCTTTTCAGAATCTCACAACCTGAAAAAGCATAGCGTTCGATCACCTGAACACTGTCAGGGATATTAAGAGAAACGATCGCTGTACAGCCATTGAATGCATTATCCTTTATTACTTTTAATCCTGTATCTGACTTAAAAGTCACTCCTGTAAGTGAAGAACAGCCGCTAAAACAAGACTCCGGTACTGTTGCAACATTTTTAGGAATAACCGCTGTTTTTAATGCAGTACAACTGGCAAAAGCAGCTTTGCCAATAATGCTCAGGTTCTCAGGATAATTGATCTCAACCAGTGAATCACAGTTATTGAAAGCATATTGACCGAAAGTAGTCACAGTTTCAGGAACAGTTATATTTGTGAGGGTATCCGCATCCCAAAATGCCCAGTCATTGATCTTTGTAACTGTGTGCCCGCCGAGCTGACCCGGTATCTGCAAAGTGGTTGCGCTGCCTGTATATTTATTTATTACAGCGTTATTTCCTTCGAGCTCGTATTTGAAATCACCATCCTGAAACTCTTCTTTTGAAATGTGTGAATCATTAACAGCTTCCTCTGTCGATACGAATACCTCTGTACTGCTGTCCACTTCCTCTGCCATTACATTAAGCGGAGCCGATGCCGTAGACATCACAGCTATTGACATAGCAAGCGCGATAACTCTCTTATTAAACATATTTTCCCCTTTCCTCGTCGGAAGATATTCGGTTTGTACTAAAACCAATACAGAATTATAGCATACGGTATATGTGCATAATTTCGCTCATGCCCGCAAAAAAGTGCGCATAAAACAAAGGGTTCTTGATCAAATATTTGACCAAAAACCCTTTTCTTAACAACTAATTAAGATTACTTTAATTTTCACGAGTGCATACAGGCATAGGTTCAATTTTATGCTTATTAAGTCTATGGCGCCTGTCGATCTTTTCTTTTATTTCCTGATTTTCGCAGATTCCTGTTCGTATATACTTATCGAGTGTCTCGTAAGTGAATCCCAGATTGTCTTCATCGGTCTTTCCGCAAAGTCCGTCTGACGGAGCCTTATGTACGAGCTCGTCAGGGATAGGAAGTGTCTCACCGATCTTTATCACCTCTGTAGCAGTGTACTGTGCAAGCGGCGCAAAATCTCCCGCGCTGTCACCCCACTTAGTAGAATAACCTATATAATCCTCAGAAAGATTGCATGTATTCGCTACTCTTCCGCCGTTTTCTATGCTCTGAGCCGCTGCATAAAGGACGGACATACGGAGTCTGGGCGGGAGATTCTGCTCTTCCTCAGGTGTACGACCGAATCCTGCCTCGGATAAAGCCTCCTGCATGGCATTAAAAGCACCATTTATATTTACCGTATAATGTCTGACCCCAAGATGCTCTACAAGTTTCTCAGAATCAGCTATATCGCTCTGCACTCCATTGGGCATAAGTATGCCTACCACACGGTCTTTTCCGAGTGCTTCCATGCAAAGCGCTGTCACTACGCTTGAGTCCTTGCCTCCGGATACTCCGACCACTGCTGATGCTTTAGGACCGTTTTTTTCAAACCAGTCCCTTATCCACTTTACGATACGTTCTTTCTCTTTTACAGCATCAAATTCTTTATTCATGAGACATCCTCCAGTCAATGCATCTCTGTAAATATTCTACGTAATCAGGGTTCTTGCACATTCCCTTACCCGGTGTATCAGAGATCTTTGCAACATCCTGTCCGTTGCACTTTGTAGTCTTCATAACGATATTGAGAGGATCGACGCAGGTATCATTTGAAAGATATGTTCCGATTCCAAATGCAACCTTAATCCTGCCGTTAAAGTGTCTGAAGATCTTGTCAGCAGTCTCAAAATTCAGGCTGTCGCTGAAAAGGAGCATCTTTGTTTTAGGGTCGATTCCAAGTGACTCATAGTGCTTTATCATCTTTTCTCCCCATGCGAAAGGATCACCGCTGTCGTGACGCACTCCTGAGAAAAGTGTTGCGTATGTGAGCTGGAAGTCCTTTAAGAAGCAGTCTGTTGTGATTGCATCTGTGAGGGCAGTTCCGTTAAGTATTCCGTATTCTTTTACCCATGCATCGAGCGCATACCAGTTTGAATAAGCCGGATTGTGCTTGTGATTTCCCTGTCCTACGCACATGATCCACTCATGAGCCATGGTTCCTACAGGTGTTACACCATATTTTTTCGCGAGATAAACGTTACTTGTTCCGATAAAGCTCGTGGAGCACTTGAGAGTATCATTAAGGTGTGAGAACTTCTCTACTACAAGTTCCTGTGCCTCAGCAGAGAGTCTGCGGCGTAAGCCAAATTCAGAGAAGACTCCTGCATACCAGCGTCCGCTTTCCAGATTACCGTACTTTTCATCAAGCTTTTCCTTAAAGCTCTTGAGAAGCTCATCATAGTCGTACTGCATCCTGAAATAAACTTCATTTACGATCGCAAGTGTAGGGATCTCGTACATGGATGTGTTGAGCCATGTGCCCTTTGTCTCGATGGAAAGACCGCACTCTGCATCTGCGCTTATCTCAAAGTCCTCAAATCTAGGTCTCCAGATGCGGAGAAAATCGATATATGAACCCTTTATCCATGTGATGCCGTCAAGATATTTCAGTTCGTCCTCTGAAAATCTGAGATTACAGTAAGCCTTTATCTGCTCTGTGATCTCTTCAACCATTTCAGCTGAAAAATGTACATCCTTATTTCTGCACTTAAATGTCCATGTAGTCTTGAAATCAGGAAACTGGTGATAAATAGCCTGACCCATGCTAAATTTATAGGTATCTGTTTCTAAAAGAGAATTGATTATCCTGTTAAGTTTCATGATCCTGATCCTTTCTTTTCGTCAACGTGTTTTTCTTCGAGAGTTATGTTTTTATCTCCAGGGTTCTGCGCCCTTATTATTGATGTGAATGTGGCAAGCTTCCATAGCTGCTATGGCAGTATCGTGGCTTGTCGGAGTAACTCCTGCGCAGCAAGCTGCATCCACATAAACCGGAACATTCGGTGCATACGCTTTTGAAAGAAGTGCGTTGCTTATAACACATATATCTGTACAGATCCCTACCAGTTCTATCTGGGAAATTTCCGCATCCCTTCCGATCTCCTCAATGTACTCCCCAAGTTTCTTACTTCCGAAGGTTTCCTTTGAGATAAATCTGATCCTGTCCTGATATTCTCCTTTTTCGTAAATCGAACGAAGTTCACTGCATATTTCCCAGCCATTTGTTTTATCAATGCAGTGTGTGACCGGAAGATTTTTTCCTTCTTCTGTTTCGAGATAGTCTTTCTCATGTGTATCCATGGTAAAGATTATCTCATCCCCGTTATCAAGCGCATCCTTAAGCTTCTTTTCTACATTCGGGATGATCTTCAAAGCCTCATCATTTTTTAATGCGCCTGTGATAAAATCATTCTGCATGTCCACTACTACAAGTATTTTTTTACCCATGATCATTACCTCTCCTTTTAATTAAGCTTCCTGTAAAGTGCCGCGCTTCTGTGACCACTGTCTGTATCCTTTTCCCCTGTTGCTGCTACCAGTCCTGTTTTGACATACCTATTCAAAAACATCCGTCTGAAATTTCCGGTGTCTTCTGCTTTTCCGGTGACCGTTTCATATATTTTTTTTAGTTCATATATTGTAAATGACTGATCATCCTCAAGAAACTTAAAAGCATCGTCAGTATATTCTATGCGATTACGGAGACGCTTTATCGCAGTCTTTATGATCTCTGCGTGATCAAACGCCAGATCATCTTCCCTGATAACATTTCTGTCTCCTACCAGCATCATTCCATCGATGTCGATCCTTATCTTGAAAAGCTGCACATCCGATGCGTCGTCTCCTGCGTGATAGTGAAGCGTTCTTTTGGGAACAAATGCCATGTATGCTACAGATATGACACGCATTCGCGGATCTCTTTCCACCGCTCCGAATGTACCAAACTGCTCTATCGGCATGTCTTTCAGTGATGTTTCCTCATGAAGTTCTCTCGATGCTGCCTCTGTAAGGGACTCATTGATCCCCACAAAACCACCGGGGATAGCCCACTTACCCTTATATGGATATCCGCCTCTTTTTATCAGCAGTAGAGATAATTCATTGCCTTCAGATAAGGTAAATATCACGATGTCAGCAGTAACTGACGGCTTTTCATACTTTGCCGAGTCATAGCTCTCTATGAAAGCCTTTTCCTCCTCTGTTTCCGGTCTGTACATAGGAATTATCCTTTCTTTTATAAGGTCGTTTTGACTATATCTATATAATAGTCATGCAGACTATATATGTCAAGTGCTTATTTTTCTAATTATTTTTAATCAATTACCGATATAGACAGTAGAAAATAGCCTTTTCAGGGCTATTCCAGCGTCTAAAAGAACAATTTTGTGCCGAAAATTGAGGGGAAGCATAAGGAGGTGCTTATCGAAATGAAGTCAAAGAACTGTCCTCGCAGGCTCAGCCAACAACCTGAAAGAAATCGCAGAAAAACTAAACGAAGACATGCAGTTCTTTAAGTCATAAGACCCAAAAATAAACACACAAAAACCCCGCATGCCTTTTACGACATGCGGGGTTTTCTATCACCATGAAATTATATCAGGATCACTCCATTGTGATGTTGTCCCACTCCTTGTCGGAGATGAGAGCTACATAAGTCTTACCAACGTTGATCTTGATCTCGTTTCCGTCAGAATCATAATAACGGGTAGCATCAAGGTCATTAAGCTTTGTCCATGTCACACGGATAGCCTTACCCTGTGTGATATACCAGCCCTCACGGTTAGACTCAGAAGGATAATACATCATGTAACCGTGATCATCCAGCTGCTCAAGACGTGCAGACTGAAGAAGAAGGTTTGTAAATGCAAGCTGTGTATTGCCATTTCCTGCATCAGACTCAGCCTGTCCATACTGGAAGTACTTGTAAGTCTGGCTCTCAGCATCGTACTCAAGATACGGATTGTTGTGGTGGAACGGAAGCTTGATAGTCTTGCAGTCTACAGCATCAGAATAATCTGAAAGAGTATTCGGTGTAGAATGAGAAGCAAACTGATAGTGCTGTCTGCTGATCTGATCACCGTACTTCCAATCGCTGTAAGTCTGGCTGTATCCGGAATTCTTGAAGTTCTTCTCAAGATCACCCGGAAGGATGTACTCAGTAAATTCACGCGGCTTACCGTTATTTACACGTGAGAAAGTTCCGCTGAAACGCTCAACGAAATCGTTTTTATAGAAGTTGTCATTCCAGAACGGACCGCCGTCGTGGCAGAGAACTGCGCCCCACTCAGGGAAGATCTGCAGGTTAGTAGGTCTTGTACTACGGATAGAGCCGAGCTGCTTGATCTGTGCCCAGTCCTTAACCATAACCATGAAACGTGTAACACCCTCATTAGCTGTAGAGTTTACCATCTCATAAACGATATCTGCCTTAGAAAGACCATAGTGAGGAAGAGCTGTCTTCTCATCATCAACCATAACTGCGATAGGACGCTGATCCTGGAGAGACTGGTCGATCCACTCGCCTGTAAGCTCGCTGGCGTACATTCCCTCAGGAGCCTCCTCCGGAACCTCTGTAGCTGCAGCCTCTGTAGATGCAGGTGCCTCTGTTGCAGTTTCACTTCCGATAACGATAGCTGCCTCTGTAGATGCAGTTTCCTCCGGTGCTTTCTTTCCGCAAGCTGTGATCAGCATAGCGCCTGTCAGAGCAAGCACCATTAAACAACTTAACTTTTTCATTCACATTCCTCTCTTATCATTATTTCGCCTCAAACGGCGTTTCACAGGCGAGAAAAGCCCGCCTTACACACATACCGTTAAACTATAGCACATCCCTAAAAAAATATCCATTATGTACTACCTTAAATACCCTTATATGAACCGTTTCAAATCTTAAATTTTATTAACAATCTGCCGATTAATTTTCTAAGGAATACCGCCATGAAGCCAGCATTATCGCAAATAACGGTCAAAGGAATGACTGCATGAATATACCTGATTTTACTAAACTTCAGACTGAACTAAATAAAAAGACTTTACGCAGGATCATTCTGTCTGTTTTTATAGCCTTCTTCATTTTAGTCCTGCTTTTTGATGTTGCTTTCAAAATCATCGGCATCAGAAATAAGCGGATTAAAGACATCGATGATGTTGCTTACACCGATGTCTATTTCTCTGACGGCAGATCTATGACCGTTCAATCCGCCTCATTCCCACTGATACGCTACGGAGATAAAGCAGTCGTCCATATACCTATATCAAAGATCGATGCCAGAAGCGATGATCAGATCTGCTTTGTTTTTTATAATTCACTGGTACGGGTTTATGCCAATAATCACACGGTCTATAACAACGGAGATCACTACAATAACGGTGGACACATGGTAGGAAACGTACTATGCAGGATCCCTATCACCACCGCTGCCCTGAAAAAATCCCAGGATATCCTGATCGAGATAAGACCGCAGAAATATGCCTCCATTTCAAAACTAATCCATCTGCGGGTCATGCCTGCCGAGGAAGCAAGCCTCTACCCTCTTGTGGATCACGAAGTAGATTTCATGCTCTTTATCACGATCCTCGTATTTTCGAGCTTTGTCCTTGGACTTATGATCATATTTATGCCTTTTGGGATGCACACACCGAAAGGTATTGCGCTCGCAGCCTTCTGTGTAACAGTAAGCTGCTGGTTTTTGGGGTATAATGACATGTTTTACATTATCTCCGATAACGCTCTTATCTGCTCAAGGATAGAGTATCCCGCACTGTACTTTGCTCCTATCCCGCTGTTCATATACTTTTTTATGAACGCACCGGATAAGATCACAAAAAGGCTGTATTTATTTTTTACTGCAGCATCAGTCCTGATCTTCACCGTTACCACGCTCCTTCACTTATTCGCAGCCGAATGGAACTACAACAGGACCATACCACTGATACATGTTTTCATCGCTATATCAGTAGCCGTTCTGTTATTCGTGTATCTCAGGACAAGAAAAAGCCGGACCGGCATCAGCGACCAGATAATGACTATTGGGGTATCTCTTTTCTGCGTTCTTGTCATGATGCAGATAATCGAGATAAATGTTTTTCATACAAATCATGCAGAACTGACCCGTATTAATTCATCATACTCGACGCTTGCCATACTTGTTTTTGTGACATCACTCATCCTGAACAGTGCTCTGAAATATTTCGAGAGTCAGCAAATAATGTTTGCAAAGCATCAGCTCGAGATCGCAGCATACGTAGATGCCCTTACCGGTATCCCGAGCCGTTCTGCCTGCTACAAAGAGCTCCAGGCTCTTACGAATTCAAACAGAAAAGATTTTTCTATACTTTTCATTGATGCAAACAATCTGAAACATGCAAACGACCAATACGGTCATGAAATGGGCGATAAACTGATATGCTTTATATCAAACTGCTTACGAAATGCATTTCAGGGTGAAGGTTTCTATGGGCGCTGGGGAGGCGATGAATTTCTGGTCTGCATCCACGATCCGTCTGATGCGGATAAATTTCTGAAAGAATTTCTTGAACTTATCAAAAAAGACGGCGGTACTTTCGCATTTCCTGTAACAGTTGCATACGGCCGCGCCGACAGCACAACGGAACTCCCTTTAACTCCGGAAGCTGCAGTAAACGTTGCAGATGCCATCATGTACCAGCATAAACGGAAGACCAAAAGCAGCATGCCTCCGCCCGAAGATAGATCAACATGAGTAAAGCCCATGACGGGTCGTATAAATCCGTCATGGGCTTATTTAACGTTTATTATTCAAGTGTATATGATAATCACTTCTTCAGAGCTGACTCTCTGTAGATGATATCATCACGGCTCGGTCCGTTACTTACCATTGTGATCGGGAATCCGAGGTGCTCCTCGATGAATTCCACATACTTACGGCAGTTCTCGGGAAGATCCTCATACTTGCGGATTCCGGAGATATCGCACTTCCATCCCGGAAGAGTCTCAAGAACCGGCTTTGCCTTCTCAAGTATTCTCGGTGTCGGGAAGTCAGTTGTGATCTTTCCGTCGATCTCATATCCTGTGCAGACAGGAATCTCATCAAGATAACCCAGAACATCAATAACAGTAAGAGCAACATCTGTTGCGCCCTGCAGACGGCAGCCATACTTGGAAGCAACGCAGTCGTACCAGCCGACTCTTCTCGGTCTTCCTGTAGTAGCACCGTACTCACCGCCATCACCACCACGGCGACGAAGCTCATCAGCAACCTCTGTGTCAAGGATCTCAGATGTGAACACACCTGCACCAACTGCAGAAGAATAAGCCTTTGTTACAGCAACGATCTCCTTGATCTCATAAGGCGGAAGACCTGCACCGATAGCACCGTATGAAGCAAGTGTAGAAGAAGATGTAACCATCGGATAGATACCGTGGTCAGGATCCTTCATTGTACCAAGCTGGCCTTCAAGAAGAACTGTCTTGTTCTCCTTCAGTGCATCATAAATGAATGCAGATGTATCTGCCACATAAGGCTCAAGCATCTCACGGTACTCCATGCATGTCTTGAAAAGCTCTGCCGGATCAAGCTCATCCTTGTGATAAAGATCCTTCAGAAGAACATTTTTCAGAGTGCAGATATTCTCAAGGCGCTCCTTCAGATATTCCTCATCCCAAAGTTCGCAGACCTGAATACCGATCTTTGCATATTTATCAGAATAGAAAGGAGCGATTCCGGACTTTGTGGAACCGAAAGACTTTCCGCCAAGTCTCTCCTCTTCATACTGATCAAAAAGAACATGGTAAGGCATTACCAGCTGTGCACGATCAGAAACCAGAAGCTTCGGCTTCGGAACACCGCGTGCAATGATGTCATCAATTTCCTTCATAAGGACCGGAACATTAAGCGCAACACCATTTCCAATGATATTCGTTACATTCTGATTGAACACACCTGACGGGCATGTGTGAAGCGCGAATTTGCCATACTTATTCTTGATAGTATGACCTGCGTTTGCACCTCCCTGGAAACGAACGACGATGTCTGCCTTTTCAGCAAGAGTATCGGTGATCTTACCTTTACCTTCATCGCCCCAGTTTGCGCCAACGATCGCTTTTACCATATTAGTTTTCCCTCCTGGCTAAGAATCATACGGTATTCTTCCGTCTGATCCTGAAGTAATTCGGCCGGGATCCCCGGTCGATATCAATATTCCCGCCCTCCACAGGGCAGACCTATATTATCATACCACAGTTGTCAACCACATCACACGTTGATCTCTGTCTTTGTATCATCCAGAAGATCTTTGTGGCTTTCAAGGATCGGTCCGACAACATTCTTTAAGAACGCTTCAACCTGTACCTCTGAACGTCCTGTGTACTTTGAAGGCTCCAGATCCTTCTCAAGTTCTTCCTTGGAAAGATTGAAAGCACCGCCGATACGGGGATCTGCTGCGATGATCTCGAGAAGGTCATTATCCAGACCATCTTCCTTTACGTGACGTCCTGCAATCATGGAGTCCTCTCTGATAGCCTCGTGAAGCTCCTGACGGTTTCCGCCAAGCTCTACGCAGTGCATCATGATGTTCTCTGTTGCCATGAACGGAAGCTCTGCGCGAAGGTGCTTCTCGATAACCTTCGGATATACAACAAGTCCGTCTACAACGTTCAGTACCAGATCAAGGATACCGTCTGTTGCAAGGAATCCTTCCGGAACAGAAAGACGCTTATTTGCAGAATCATCAAGAGTTCTCTCAAACCACTGTACAGCGCTTGTGATAGCCGGATTAAGAACGTCTACCATCACGTAGCGTGACAGGGATGCGATACGCTCTGAACGCATGGGATTTCTCTTGTAAGCCATTGCAGATGATCCGATCTGTGACTTCTCAAAAGGCTCCTCAACTTCCTTAAGGTGCTGAAGGAGACGGATGTCATTGCTCATCTTGTGGCTTGTAGCTGCGATGCCTGCGAGAACGTTCAGGACTCTTGTATCAACCTTTCTGGAATAGGTCTGACCTGATACTGCGTAGCATGACTCGAAGCCCATCTTCTTTGCGATCATGGGATCGATCTTGTCGATACGCTCGTGATCACCGTGGAAGAGCTCAAGGAAACTTGCCTGAGTACCTGTTGTACCCTTAGAACCAAGGAGCTTAAGAGTAGACTGAACATACTCCAGATCCTCGAGATCCATTGTGAACTCCTGAAGCCAGAGAGTTGCTCTCTTTCCTACTGTTGTAGGCTGTGCAGGCTGGAAATGTGTAAATGCAAGTGTCGGAAGACCCTTGTACTGCTCAGCAAATTTAGAAAGCTCACGGATAACATTTACAAGCTTTTTCTTAACGAGCTCAAGCGCCTCGTTCATTACGATGATGTCAGTATTGTCACCAACATAGCAGCTTGTAGCGCCCAGGTGGATGATACCTGCTGCCTTCGGGCACTGCTGGCCGTAAGCATATACGTGACTCATTACATCGTGACGGACAACTTTTTCTCTTGCAACAGCTACATCGTAGTTGATGTCATCCTGATGCTCTTTTAACTCGTCGATCATCTCCTGAGTTACTTCCGGGAGTCCAAGCTCCATCTCAGTCTCTGCAAGAGCGATCCAAAGACGTCTCCATGTACGGAACTTTTTGTCCTGTGAAAAAATGTACTGCATCTCCTTTGATGCGTAACGCTCAGAAAGCGGGCTTGTATAACGATCTGTTGACATTCTGGTCTCCTTTACTTTTCAAAACTTCCACGGATATCTTCCTTCGGCGGATCTACCGGATAGTGTCCGCTGAAGCAGCCATCACAGATAGCCATTCCGTTTACTAATTCAGACAGTCTCTCTACCTTGAGATAATTCAGTGAATCCGCACCGATGATATGACGGATTTCCTCTATATTCCTGCCTGTCGCGATGAGCTGATCCTCTGCCGGTACGTCCGTACCAAAGAAGCAGGGGTGAAGGAACGGAGGTGAGCTTACCATCATATGTACCTCTGTAGCTCCGGCCTTTCTCAGCATCTCTACGATCTGGTCACTGGTGGTTCCACGTACGATGGAATCATCAACCATGATGACACGTTTTCCATTTACGGCTTCTTTTATGGGATTAAGCTTGATCTCAACAGCATTTTCACGTGCTTTCTGCTTCGGCTTAATGAAGGTACGTCCCACGTAACCGTTTTTGTAAAATCCTATTCCATAAGGGATTCCTGACTGAAGTGCATAACCCATGGCAGCTACATTTCCGGATTCCGGAACACCTATAACAACGTCTGCTTCAATGGGTGAATCCATTGCGAGAAAACGTCCTGCCTGGATACGTGCCTGATATACGCTGATGCCGTCGATCACCGAATCAGGTCTTGCAAAATAGATATATTCAAAAATACAATGACCACGCTTTGCAGGTTCTATGCAAAGTGTGCGATCTGACTGGATACCGTGTTCTTTAGAAATAGACACGACTTCACCCGGTTCCACATCTCTCACATATTCTGCACCGATAGTATCAAGAGCAGAAGTTTCGGATGTAAGGATCCAGGAATTACCTCTCTTACCAATGACCAAAGGTCTGAAACCCCAGGGGTCTCTTGCTCCCATGAGCTTTCTCGGGCTTGCTACAACAATAGAAAATGCCCCGACAAGTCTTGAACATGCCTTACGAAATGCTTCTTCCGCATTAGCTGAATTCAGACGTTCTCTTGCAATGTAATATGCAATGACCTCTGAATCGATGGTAGTCTGGAAGATAGCTCCCGTGTACTCAAGTTCCCGTCTAAGCTGCGGGAAATTTACAAGGTTACCGTTGTGCGCCAGTGCAAGAGTTCCTTTTACATAATTAAGTACCAGAGGCTGCGCATTTTCCCTGGTGGATGCTCCTGCTGTGGAATACCTGACATGTCCGACACCGAGATCTCCATGAAGTTTCTGCAGAGATTCACTGTCGATAGCCTCACTTACAAGGCCCATGTTCTTCACACTGGATACAACGCCTCTCGGGCCGTCCGTATCCTTGACCGCAATACCTGCACTTTCCTGACCTCTGTGCTGAAGGGCATACAGGCCGTAGTACACTGTCTGTGCGACATCATTGCCATCGAAATCATAGATTCCGAATACGCCGCACTCCTCGTCCAGTCTGTCAAAATCCATTAATCTTCCCCGTGATGCACCGGCCCGCCAAACCGGATCACATCAAAAAATCGCAAGAACCTTCGACCGGAGCTGATTTGCCATGCCCGCGGAAGCATGGGTCAGTTAAACCGATCGAAACAACGTTGATTATTATATATCACAGTAAATATCCGCGCAACGAAAAAAACTATAACAATTCAACGTAATAAATCAAAATACGGTCATTTCTGGTCAAACTTTGAAACTATCTCAAGGATCTCCTGACCATATTCAGGGTAATCATGAACGATGGAATTTACCTCATCCTTTGACTGGTTGCGGTTTTCTGTATTGTACTCGATCCTCTTTCTAAGGGACTGTCTGCGTACTATGAGGTCATGGCGCACTTCAACCATTTCCTTGGGATTTATAAGTGCTTCGCACTGATTTACCCATACGGAAGGGTCATGGATCTGCGCGCGTCTGAGCCTGTTTATAAGAGTCTTCTTCTCTTCTGCGAGCTCAGAATCGTTTCGTTCAAGAGCTTCACGGGCCTTCTTCTCTTCGAGATAATTATCCCAATAATAAACAAGCTCGTTAGAAACGTTTATGTGATACTTTCTGTACTCATATTCCAGAAGATTTGTGGTATTCACGTATCTGACCTTTACGGTATTCTGCTTTGCGATGACCGCATTGAGGTAGTGCTCAGTATTTCTTAACTGGACTGAAGCACTGGAATAGCTGAGATACTCTGCAGTAAAGGCTGCCGCTGCCACCGCCGCAGTCACAAAGAATCCCACTGTGGCATCGAGCTCCATCACAAACTGAAGTATGCAGAGAAGGAATATCAGCAAAAATCCGAATGCCAGAGTGATACCGACCATATTGCGCATATTACGGATAGTGAGGCGCAGTTCTCTTGCCCTGAAAGAGCTCACTGCCTTTTCACTCTCAAGCTTTTGCATATCGCTCCGCACAAGTTCGCGGTATTCCTCATTCTGCTGTATCTTCTCTATATCTTCCGGAACATCATGCTCGTAACGGCTCATGAGCATGTA
Organism: Lachnospiraceae bacterium; assembly: GCA_900168235.1. Taxonomy (GTDB): domain Bacteria; phylum Bacillota; class Clostridia; order Lachnospirales; family Lachnospiraceae; genus NK4A144. The sequence continues at coordinate 321,218 of FUZG01000001.1, forward strand.
CTGTGACTCCGTGATCTTTCCCAGGCTCTTCTCATTTGCCCGGCTCTGCCGGTCAAGATTAATTATCCTCTCTGCGGTGAGATTGATAGGATTACGGATATCAGGCGGAAGATTGTCGATTGCCTCCATGTCCTTCAGATACTCTGTCACCAGACGATATTCCATGGATGCCTTTTCAACTTCCTCCGTGGCTTCTATCATCTGCTCACAGCAGTTGGAAATATAGCGGTCTCTCTGCTCTTTATCCCGAATATCAAGGGATGCACGCCGCAGAGGTCCGTTTTCCTCCCGGATCTCGTCTTCCGGGTCTACAAAGACCTCTTCTTCATCCTGTACCTTGCGAAACGGATTTATAAATTTACTTTGAAACCATTCTTTAATCTTCATATTCTTCTGTACTCGTTCTTCCAGAGTTCCAGAACCTCTGAGAGAACTTTGCTCTCCCCAATGCTGTCTCCGTTATTTCTGCGGTTTTCAGCATTCCTTACCATCCTTGCATCCCTGCGCCTTATGACCTTTGACTCAGCATGCTTGATAAAGCTCTCCGCTTTCGCTGAAACCTCACCGGAAACGTTTCTTTTTTCCTTAAACTCCTCATACTCGTCAGCTGAAAGTGATAACTTTCTGGCAACGAGAAGCTCGATCTCTGTATCTTCATCCGGGACTAACCGATATGCTTCTTCAAAGTATTCTGCTGCCCGGCTAAAGAAAAACATCTCCGCAAGACCCACACCGATATTGTTGCAAAGCCTCGATGCTTCCTCCGGCATGGTATTCCTGTCCATCTCCTGAAGGGCTGTATGATACTCAAGCACAGCCTGGGCAGTGCGTCCGCACTTCATCAGGAAATCTCCGCGGATCTTGTGCTTTTCATGACTGCTGAGCCTCGCACTGACACTAAGTGCCCGGGTAATGGTCATAAGCTCAACATCCGTCACAAAATCAGCCTCGCGGAACAGACACTCAACAAAATCCGCAAGTCCTCCATCACTCTGCACGATCTCTGTAAGCCGGTCCGCAAGAGAATCAAGACACAGCTCACACCGTACAAATTTTATAAATTCATCACTCATCAGAGTGGAATCTACCATGAATACATTTTCTCTTATGTAGAAAAGCAATTCCTCGAGAGAATATATCCCAAGCCCCGCACTCTTTAAGAAAAACGGGGAGGCAGCTCTCTGCCCAACGCACTGATAAACCATAAACTCATCCTTATAACGTGATACGTTCTGTCTCCCTGAGACCCGTTGCACGGAACAGATCTCCAAATCCGAGATCCGTGATAGTGACTTCCAGCCTGTCTTTTTCAGTAAAGCGGAAATCCATTCCCACACGGCTCGCTCTTGCAGGCCTCTCAGGCATCCAGTCAAGCCTCAGGACCACGTTTCTCTCCGAACCGTCCATCATACCGGTAAGGACCACTGTAACTTCCCTGTCGGTTCCGAGAAGCACCTCAACGTGGGATTCTGCATTGTACCAGCTGATCCCCGCATCTATCACGGGAAGCTGTGACTCTCTGCCCTCAGAGATGCACCTGATGCTCACATTCTGCTTTAAGCTGTCATCGTCGAGAAACAGATATCTGCTGGAAAGCCTGCTCCAGGAAATAACATCCCTTGCCGCATGGCACGCACCCTTACTGTAAAGATTCTGTCCCTGGAAAACCCGTCCTATGCTGCAGAGATAGCGCAGTGTATCTCTTTCCCAGCGGACTTCAAAACGCTTTCCCGTGAGATAGATCACAGAAGGTCTGTCGCGTCCTATCGCTTCATGTGCGGCTTCCAGAAAAATACTGTCCATCTGCTCCGGCTGTCCCGTATGGAATGGGATCATCTCCGGATATTCTTTTCCTTCTGTTGTAACAAGCGCAGGTCTTGTCCTGCCGTCTATGATGATCTTTCTGTACTCAAAATGTTCATCATCATAATCGAAAAGGATCACGCCGTTCCGCCAGAGCTCCACAGGCTGGCTCATGGCATAGTAGAAAAAGCTCTCCGCATGGCTCACGAACCTGATCTCCGGTATACGGATCCCTCCGCGGTGTACTGCTTCCATGAGCACGTTCGGGAGCAGTTCAGAAACCACAGGAACAGATATCACAAGAGCTCTCGCTTCCGCATCTGCGGTTTCCTTCGGCATATGAAGAAGCCATGATAAAAACATTCCAAGGAGAGTGACCGGATCCACTTCTCCAACTTCATCAAAAAGCTTATTCCCCGAAAGCGCTGCACCGAGCAGATTATCAAAGGGCTCCGCTGCATTTCTCTCAGCTTCTTCCAACGCTTTATAGCCAAATACAAATCTGTCGGTATTCTTTTTTCTAAAAGCAACAACCGGAACAGAGAAGTTTTCTTCTTCGTCTCCTGACTGCTCTGTAATGACTTCTGATTCAGGTCCGAAGCAATATGAAATTTGCGCTGCGTCATCGGTCAGATCTATTCCGAAGACCACATATTTTTTGTTTTTTATATCCATCCGTTCCGTTTTCATTTAAGCCGGAATACTTCCGACACAATCTCCGATTTATTTATGTACTGTTTCATGAGACCTCTGAGGCTCTCTGTATCGCCAACAGACTGGCATACCAGCATGTCATTTATGAGGTCATATCTGGAATCATTCCGGTCGAGCTGCGAAACGTCCCTCTCAATACTCCTGCTCTCCGTGAGGTTCGATCTGCCGTCCTTTTCTTCGGTCACATAGTACTGAAGTGTCTCACCGAAAAACAGCACCAGATTTTCCGTAAATACGCCCTCATACATGTCCAGCATATTTTCACGGCGATAGGAATCGACGCCCTCTTCCTCGGTACCGCAGGAGATCATGGAGTGAAGCACTACTCTGCATCTCGGGCTTGCCTTGTACTCGATAAATGTCCTGTCATTAAAGAGTGCCACCGTCGCAACATACCGTCTGTAACGCCTGAAATACTCAAACATAAATCCGCGTTCCATAAGGGATGCGACTATTCCGGAAAGCTCCTGACGGATGCCCTCCGAAACTTTTCTCTCGTCGGATGCATATTTCGTAAGTGCAAGTGCACTGACCTCAGACATTTCATCTCCGTGTCTGAAACGCTTTATCATTTCAGAAAAGATCGTGTCTGATGTTATCCTGTCCTTTACAAAATATTCGTAAGAACTGTAGTCGAGGAATGCGCGGATAAGCTTTTCCCTTCCGCCTCTCCTGCAATAATCTGCAAAGATCTCGTCCTTTTCACCTACAAAGGATCTGGCGTAGAGCATCTGCGTAAGTATACGCTCTTCGATAGCTCCGACATCTACATCAAAGCTCACCGCAGCTTTCCAGATATCACGCATGTCGCGGACTGTTCCATGGAAATTATTACAGAGGAATCCGAGCATCGCTTCATCGTACTTTCCTTCGCAGAATACCATAAAGCAGAGATCGAGAAGCCTCGGGTCCTCTGTATTTACGCCTTCCTGGATCATACGGCTGACAAGTCTCACAAGGATCTTCGGGTCAACACCCTCAGGTCCGCAGGACAGTACACAGTCGTAGGCATCTCTGTGCATACCGCAGATAACCATATACCGCACTACTTCTGCACGTGTTTGGCTTCCAAACTCCTTGACCGATCCGCTCGCAAGAAGATCATCCAGTTCCTCTATGCGGTCATGCTCATAAAGATACCGCATGAGCTCTCGCCTGTATTCTTCCCTAAGCTCTTTTACGATCTGGTCAGATCCGACAAGTGTCCTTGCGCAGTCCACATTGATGGAGCTTACAGAAGCCGCTCTTCTTCCGATACCGCATATATAAAATGCTACTCCCGGAAGATCTGTTCCAAAGGTGGTAAGAGCATGTACGAAATGCGCCGGACGAAGTATCTGACGGTCTCTCACCGTAGGTCCCGAAACTGCGAGCCTTCCGTTATCATACTCAAATGCCATTGAGTACTCTGTTCCATAGATCGTTACATAAGCTCTTCCCTCATTTACGGGAGCCTTTTTAAGAGGGATAATGCCGTCCTCTGCAATTATGATATTTCGTACTCTCTTATCAGGTATCCTGATCCTGTGACGGAATATCACAGGTGAAACAGCTTTTTCAAAAGCGTCTTTATTCTCGATTTCCTTTAATGCTGCTACATATTCATAGATAACAGCAAGATTTTTGCTTAAGTGTCCGAGCTCTGCATTTCTTGTCGCAAAACGCAGGATATTGTCGTTATTTTCCTTTAAGAGATCTCCTATCCTGCTCTGATGCCGGATCATATTCGCGTAGAGCAGTGCCATCCTTTCATCAGAAACACCGGACTTCATTCCAAAGTAGAGAAGTACCTGACGCGGAAGGAGCTGGTCATAATCGTCGGGAACCGAATTAAGGTATGACTCATAAAGCCGTGTGACCTTAAGTGCTCTCTCAACACCTATGGTGTACCAGCCAAATTCTTCCTTTCCATAACGGGAATTTCGGATAAGGATCGTGCATACTGTTTCCGGTATCTCCTCCGAATGGAAAGTGTCATAGTAGGCTTTCAGAACTCGGATAAGCAGTCTGGAATAGCCTTCCATCCTGAGTGCCAGATAGGTGAGTCTTGATATAAGAGACTCATACATGACACCGTTTCTCACTCCCCACCAGAGAGTCTGGATAGTGAAGCTGTCGAGATCATCCCAGTTCTCAGGATACTCTTTTAATGCTGCAAGGGCTTCGATATAGAGAAGCGGACTTCTGCTTCCCTTTTCATAGGCTTTCCGTATCAGCTTCAGCCTTTCATCCGTGTCACCCGCAACCTTTTCATCAAGGTAGAGTATGAGCCATGTAAGGCGCATGGATCCAGGATTACGTCTAAGCATATCCCAGACCTTTGCTGCATTTTTTTGTACCATCTCCGGATCTCTGTTAAGAAGCGCTTCCAGATAATTGCAGTAGCCTTCAAATTCAACAGGTGCTCCGCCGAGAGTCAGTGCGTTCTCCACATGCTCAAGTACAAATCCCGCTTCGCGGTTACGTCCCTCTGCCAGAAGGATCTGCGCCATGTAAAGCCTTGCTTCCATGTCGCGTTCATCATCCCTAAGCATCTTTTCCGTAAGGTTCATGGAGCGGCTGCACCATTTCCTTACGTCGATCCTGTGCGTACGGAACTGAAGATATGTTTTCATAAGCTCCATTATGAGATGCTGGCGCTTACGTTTTAACATCTTTTTATCAGGATCAACATATGACTCGCATGATACGACTACGGGTATGACGATAACTGTTCCGGTACATGAAAATGTTATGCTGCCGAAATTTTTTCCGGCGTGAAGCGCGGATCTTTTTATCTGATACGGAACAGTAAGGATATCTCCGTCAAAATCATCTGCTGTGTATTCAAAGCTTTCCATTCTGAGAAAGTCTCCGTCACAGTCGATATCCAGATGGACAAATCCCCATCCCGATCTTCGTATCGTTATCTCGCCCACGGTGTCTTTACTTACGTCCGTAAGTTCAATACGGCTAACATCCGTCGTACATATGACGGGCGATTTTTTGTGCACAGCGATAAGGAACTGTTCCATGTTTTCAGCAGAGCCGGGTACCGCCGAATACAACCGGTACTCATTTAAAAATCTCCGGTCCGAATCCTGAAATATCTCCGAAAAGGATCGCGAATAAAAAACTCTGACAGCCTCATCAAAACTGCGGCGCGCAAGATTAGTGAAATGAAAAAGATTTCGTATTCTTCCTTCTTCCGAGTCCAGATACCGGCGAACAACACTCACCGAGAACGGAAGACGATATTCACCTGCATCGGATATTACAAAGATAACTCCCCGAACGACGTTGCCGGGTTCCAGACCATTCGCGTCAAATGAGTACTGCACTGCCGCAGTCTTCTCATCTGCTTCTGCATTAACACAGACTAATCGAGGGCTGGAAGTACTGATCATTCCTCTTAAGATTCCTTCTTTACTGGATTCAATGTGAAATATTCCTGTAGCTTTTTCTCCGGGATGAACGATCAGGTCAATCTTTTTTTCAGAAAACACCAGAGAATCATGCTCATATTCAAACTTCCCGCTTAAGATTTTATCCAGACAGGTTTCCTGCATGATTTCCCCCAGGTATAAAGATTTTGTGTAGATTTTTGTAGATTTTTCTGATAAATCTTAACGTACAATCTATGATGTCATAGCTCCTCTTTGAGCAGGCACAAGCGGATTTATTGTTACTGTTCACTCGCTTACAGCTCGCTCCAGTAACGGATTTTGCCAATTAAATCGCCTCTGGCGATGGGCAAAATCCAATGGCTCGCCTTCGTTATTGGGGCATAACTGCGCAGCGTAGTGCGCAGTTTGCCTCTGAACAGTAACTATTTATAACCTGAGCCCCTGACATCATCGTATTGAAACTTTGAAAAATGTACATTAAAATTATCATCGATGCAGTAATAGAGCGTATCTGCACCGAGCTGTAGTACATCGATTATAGCACGTAAAATGACAATATAAAAGACTGGCGGAGGCGCGCAATGATAAAACATACTGACCACTTTCACGGAAGCGACCTGGAAAAAATTGAACATACCTATGGAATAAAGAAAGAAGACATCGTTTCTTTTTCTGCGAATGTTAATCCTCTCGGTATCTCAAATCTGCTGAAGGAGACCATATCCGAGCATGTGACCTGTATCGAGACCTATCCTGACCGTGAGTACACCGAGCTCAGAAAGACTATCGGAAAGTACTGCAATGCAGATCCGTCACACATCATAGTCGGCAACGGTTCAACAGAGCTCATCTCCATCCTGATCGAGCTCCGTCATCCGAAGAAAGCCATGATCCTCGGACCTTCCTACTCAGAGTACGAGCGTGAAGTAAGCCTTGGCGGCGGAACATCACTTTATTTCCCTCTTAAGGAAAAGGACGGCTTCCTCTTAGATATAAACGCTCTGGAAGAGCGCCTGACAGACGATGTGGACATGCTTATCCTCTGCAATCCTAATAACCCCACTTCAACCGTTATCGACCAGAAGGGTCTCCGAAATGTCCTCGATATCTGTAAGTTAAAGGATATCTTCGTAATGGTTGATGAGACCTATATCGAATTTACGGAAAACATGGATAAACTCGAGGGAATCCCCCTTACCGATGTTTACAGAAATCTGTTCATCATCCGCGGTGTGTCAAAGTTTTTCGCATCTCCCGGACTCCGTCTCGGCTATGCGGTCACAGGAAACATGGATCTGATCCACGAGATAAATACCAGAAAGCACCCCTGGTCCATAAGCTCCATCGCAGAGATCGCAGGACGCATCATGTTCAGCGATACTGAATATATCGAGAAGACCAGAAACCTGATCATATCCGAAAGAAAGCGTGTTGTGGAAAGATTAAAGAGCATGGCGCCTCTCGGCATCACCTGCTATGAACCTTCTGCAAACTTCGTGCTCTGCAGGATCGACTCTGACAAAGCTGATGCGGACACACTTTTTGATACCTGCATCAGAGAAAAAATGATGATCAGAAATTGCAGCACTTTCCCGTTCCTCGATAACCATTTCTTCCGGATCTGCTTCATGAACCCGGAAGACAATGACAGACTCCTCGACTGCATCGAAAGAGCTCTGCAGTAATTTTTCTAAAAATAATATCCTGCATAAGTGAAAAAGGATCACCGCTCTCCACTGCGGTGATCCTTTTTGGGATCAAAGGTCGGAAATCCTTCTGACCCTAAATTCATTCATATAGTCCATCTCCGGCCATATCGAAGTTCAGCACTATGTCCTCCTCATAGACAGGAGCTTCCGGATCTGTCTCCGTCTGCTTCCCGTTTTTGCTGACTTCATCTGAACTCTCCCCGGAACCTGACTCTCCCGAGCCCTCTCCGGACGCACTTTCGCTAGGTGACGGTTCTTCATCTTTCTGAACATTCTCTGCCGGTTCCTCCCCCGAAGTCGCCGCAGTGATCAAAAGCGAATTAGCTGACAGACCTCCAAAGAGCTTATTGCCCTTATTTTCTGTCCCCGTCAATTCAAATTCATACCAGTTACCGACGTGGTCTCCATTCTCATTGACCTGCCCCATATAGAACTGACCTTTTACGGTGATCGTTCCATTCAGTTCATGAGCTTCATCCACAGACGGTTTTCTAAGGAACAACGTATTTCCGGACAGACTTGAAAATTCCTTTTCTGTCACGATAGCACTCTCGCCTATCAGGTATGCAGCTTCAAGAGCAGTGTTGTCTACGTTTCCACTGTAGGAAGTCTGGCCGCTCAGCAGCAGCAAGGATGCGACAGAAGATGAAAGATGTTTTGAAACCTTCTTTGACATCTTAAAACGATGTACAGAATTTTCAGAAGTCTTTCTCTTCCGATCGTTTTCGGAAACCGTCCTCTCCTCAGACGGTTCATCGGGAATTTCCTCATCTCCAAAGTTCTCGGAAACTGTCCCTTCCGTTCCTTCCTGCAGTCCTTCCTCAGGATCTGCATCGTCTGATACTATCTCTTCTCCAATGGCATCATCAGGGATCATGATCTCCTCAGGCATGACCTCCAACGGCTCTTCGACAGTATCTGCGCTCACTGCTTCCTCTGCTGATACAGAGGATACTGTTGCGCGGCGGTGCAATTCTACTGATCCGACTCCGGCACCTGTTCCGGCTACTGCTACAGCTACTGCTATAGCTACACCCTTTGCCGCAGTTCCACCGGCAACTCCTGCCGCCACTGCGGTTCCTGTTCCAACTGCTGCACTTCCGGCTGCTGCAGTTCCTGCGGCTCCTCCCGCTGCAGTTCCTGCCGCTACTGCGGTTCCTGTTGTCGCGGTAGTTGCGGCTGTAGCAGCTGTTGCTGCCGTAGTTGCCGCTGTCGCAGAAGCTGCTGCGATTCCCGCTGACGAACTTGATACCGTTGCTGCCGATACACCTGCACCTGCTGCAGTGGCTGCCGTTGTTCCGGCTGCCGCACTTCCTGCAGCTGCAGTTGCCGCCGCTGTTGTTGTGATCGCGCCTGCTGCAAGCCCGAGACCTCCGCAAATACCTTTGTAAAGAGTCTGAGCCTCATCGGCTGCGAGAACAGTTTTGGTCGAGATCTGCTGTATCGCAAGAAAAATAAGCGGTACAGAAAGTACTATTGCTCCTTTACCGGTGTGATGCGTTTTTGCATCCTGTTCCAGCTTCTTTTTCAGAAATCTGCGGGCATAATTCAGTCTGCTCTTAACTGTGCCCACAGAACAATCCATGACTTCTGCGATGTCATCGATCTTGATATTGTCATAGTAGTAGGCGATAACGGTCATCCGCTGTGCTTCAGGCAGTTCTTCAATGAGCGCAGCAATCCTGTCCCGTTCCTCCTTCTGCTCCGCAGAAATATCCGGCCGGGAGTCGCTATCCAGAGATTCGAGATTTTCAAAAACATTCTCGAAATCCTCGTCGAGCAGTAATTCAGTTTTTTTCCTGAATAATTTCATTCCCTGCCTGTAGGTAATCGCGCCAAGCCATGAAAACAGGCTTTCTGGTGTTTCCAGAGACCCGATGGATCTGAAAGCTTCCATGTACACTATCTGTACCAGATCCTTGGCATCGTCTTCATTCTTCATGATCTGACGAGCCCGGAAGTACACAAAATTATACGTCGATGAATAGACTTCATTAAAGCCGGCTTCATCTCCCGCTTTCATCTTTCCAACGGCCGATATGAGCTTCTGGTCTATCTCCATAAACTGAGATCTCCGATTACCCTTTCCTCCTTTTTCAGACGATACCGGCCTGTCCGGCACCGCATTTCAGGGTTTTATCTCTCATACCCCATCCAAAAACAAGATCGTAAGGCACATTACGTTCCGCTTCTTCCGGAGTATGATCGAATCCACCCTCTTCATCGGCTATTGAAAAGTACCCGAAAAAGAGGAAAAGGTTTTATAATTAATGTCTTCGTTTTCATTCAATATGACTTTTTAAATGCAAGCATTCCAAAAGTCATGAAATGGGCAATGCTTCGCAATTAAAAACTGCCCATTTCTGTTCAGCAAAAGCTTTCATACGAAACCCGCAGTAAATGCGCGTTTCTGATTGTTTGCTATTAAGAGCTAACGCCTGTATAAAGCTGATAATAACGGCCCTTTTCAGCCATTAATTCTTCATGTGTACCGCGTTCGATTATCCGTCCCTGTTCCATGACCATTATGCAGTCACTGTTACGTACGGTAGAAAGCCGATGCGCGATAACAAATGTAGTACGTCCGCGCATGAGAGAATCCATTCCTTCCTGTACGATCCTCTCTGTACGGGTGTCGATAGAGCTTGTTGCTTCATCAAGGATCAGTGCCGGCGGATCTGCCACCGCAGCCCTTGCGATGGAAAGAAGCTGTCGCTGTCCCTGACTTAATGATGCTCCGTCTCCTGTTATCATAGTATCATATCCGTCGGTCATTTGCCTGATAAATCCATCGGCGCTCACAAGCTTTGCTGCCTCGACCTCTTCATCCGTAGCATCAAGGCGTCCAAAACGGATATTTTCCCTTACAGTTCCCGTAAATAAATGGGTATCCTGAAGGACCATTCCAAGTGATCTGCGAAGGTCTGACTTACGTATTTTATTTATATTTATTCCATCATATCGGATCTTTCCGTCCTGAATATCATAGAAACGGTTAATAAGATTTGTAATAGTTGTCTTTCCCGCTCCGGTCGACCCTACAAATGCAATTTTTTGTCCAGGCTTCGCGTAGAGCTTTATATCGTGGAGCACCATGTTATCATCATTATAACCGAAATCGACGCCAAGCATCTCCACATTTCCCTTGAGTTCTGTATAGGTAGTAGTCCCGTCTGCCTTATGGTAATGCTTCCATGCCCAGCACTCTGTACGTTTTTTTGTTTCTCTTAAAACACCGTCAGGTCCAATCTCAGCATTTACGAGAGTCACATATCCATCGTCCTTCTCCGGTTCTTCATCGAGAAGTGCAAAAATACGCTCAGAGCCTGCAAGGGCCATGACTACTGCATTAAGCTGCATACTTATCTGGTTTATCGGCATGCTGAAGCTTTTATTAAAAGTCAGAAATGACGCAAGCCGTCCGAGTGTCAGTCCGGATATTCCGGAAAGCGCCAGTATTCCGCCTGCAATAGCGCAGAGCACGTAGCTCACGTTTCCGAGCTGTGCATTAATGGGGCCTAAAAAATTCGCAAACTGATTTGCGTTATAAGCACTGTCAAAAAGCTCCTGATTCCGCTTTTCAAATTCTTCGATGGCTTTTTCTTCATGGCAGAATACCTTGATAACTTTTTCTCCTGCCATCATCTCTTCGATGTAACCGTTAAGTGATCCTAAGTTTTTCTGCTGTTTCTTGAAAAAGCTTCCCGAATATCCGGCAGCGGTCTTTGAAGCAAAAAGCATGACCCCTACCATAACTACAGACAGAACAGTAAGCGGAACATCCAGGAACAGCATACTGAAAAATACGCTGACGATAGTGACCGCACTGTTCAAAAACTGAGGTAATGACTGGCTTATCATCTGACGCAGTGAATCAATGTCATTTGTGTAAATGGACATGATATCGCCGTGAGCATGGGTGTCAAAATATTTTATGGGAAGGCTTTCCATCTTTGTGAAAAGATCGTTCCTGAGGCGAAGGAGCGTACCCTGGCTCACCCTTATCATCATTCTCTGATAGATAAAGGTTGAGAGAACGCCCACTGCATAAAATCCCGCAACTCTGAGCATCGCACGAAAGAGCGGTCCGAAATCAGGATCATCTGATGAAAGCATCGGCGTGATGTAATCATCGATAAGATTTCTCATAAAGAGAGTTCCCTGTACATTCGCCAGAACTCCCACCAGTATCAGAACAACCACCAGCACGATCTGGATACCGTACTGCTTCATCACGTATCCCATGACTCTCTTAAAAAGCTTTCCGGGATTTTTGACTTTAACCCTCTGTCCGGGAGTCCTTCGGCGTCCAAATTCTCTTACTCTTTTTTCTGCCATCAGTCTTCTCCTCCCTTCTCATCAAAGTCACCGTTTCCTTTTGTCTGGGATTCGTAAACGTCGCGGTAGATCTCGTTGCCGGCGAGAAGTTTTTCATGTGTATCAAAACCGCTTATGCGACCGTTATCCATGACGATTATCCGATCCGCATGCTGGACACTTGATATTCTCTGGGCAATGATAAACCTCGTCATGCCCGGTATTTCTTTTGAAAATCCCTCTCGTATCTTTGCATCCGTTGCAGTATCAACCGCAGAAGTTGAATCATCAAGGATCAGGATTTTGGGCTTTTTAAGAAGCGCACGTGCGATACAGAGTCTCTGCTTCTGACCACCTGACACGTTTGCTCCGCCCTGCTCGATGAAGGTATTGTATTTCTCAGGCATGCGCTCGATGAACTCATCTGCGCAGGCTATCTCACATGCTTTTCTGCACTCTTCTTCCGTGGCATTTTCATTTCCCCAGCGCAGGTTATCAAGGATAGTTCCGCTGAAAAGTTCATTTTTTTGCAGTACTACCGCAACCTGATCTCTGAGCGCAGTAATGTCATATTGCCTTACATCAATACCGCCCACGAGGACACGACCGTCACGAACGTCATAAAGACGGCTTATAAGATTTACAAGCGAAGACTTTGATGAACCTGTGCCTCCGATAACACCTATAGTTTCTCCCGCTTTTATGTCCAGTGTCACATCGGACAATACCGGATCACCGTTTCCGTACGCAAACCATACGTGGTCAAACTGTACCGAACCATCCTTCACATCCATCACAGGATCCTCCGGATTTTTGATGTCCGATTCTTCGTTTATGACCTCAGTGATACGCTGTGCGCTTGCTGTTGACATGCTGACCATTACAAAGATCATGGAGAGCATCATGAGGTTCATAAGGATATTCATGCAGTATGCAAGTAGACTCATGAGCTGACCTGTTGTGAGATCTCCTGCAGTTATCATGTGTGCGCCAAACCAGCTTATAAGCAGGATACAGGCATATACAGTAAACTGCATCACAGGCATGTTCAATACTACTGTGCTCTCTGCCCTGACAAAAAGCTTATATATATTCTCACTCGCTTTCTTAAAGCGTTCCTGCTCATATTCTTCACGAACGAACGCTTTTACCACACGTATCGCAGATACATTTTCCTGTACACTGGAGTTAAGGTCATCATACTTTTCGAACACTTCCTTGAAGTACTTTGTGACGCGGCTCATTACCAGTATTATGAAAAGTCCCAGGAAAAGCACAGCACCAACATATACCGAGGCAAGCCCGGGGCTTATGATAAATGCCATGGTTATCGCTACTATTATGGATGACGGCGCTCTCATGAACATACGGAGCAGCATCTGATAAGCATTCTGAAGGTTTGTGACATCCGTAGTAAGTCGTGTTACGAGACCTGCCGTGGAATACCTGTCGATATTTGAAAAGCTGTAGTTCTGGATATTTCGGAACATAGCACTTCTCAAGTTGCGTGCAAGTCCCGCCGATGCTCTGGCTGCAGTGTGTGCGCCCATAAGTCCCGCGAATAATCCAAAAAGCGCAACTACTACCATTATCATTCCAACTTTATAGATATGGCTGATATTTCCCGCAGTAACACCCTTATCGATTATAGATGCCATGAGATAAGGTATGATCATCTCCATGATAACTTCGATGAACATATAAAAAGGAGTCATTATCGAATCTTTCGTAAACTCCTTCACCTGACCGCCTATGGTCGTAAGTATTTCTTTTGCAGTAATAGAATTGTAAGATTTTTCCATATAAACCTCATATATAGCAAAGCGGTCCGCCGCTGCCGGTTCCGCAGCGCAGACCACTTTTTTGGAAGAATCCGGCAAAGCCGTACTCTTTTCCTGTCAGATCGTAGTTTTAAGGAGTGTTCCCTTACCCTTTAAGGTGTACTCTCCCTGATCTGCGGAGATAAGGATTCCGTCACCCTTAAGTATCTCCATACGGTTCTCACCGTACTTAAGGATCATCTCACCATCGATAGTCAGCAGATGATGGAATGTAGTCCCATCTGTTTTCAAGGTAACTTCACCATCAATCTCAACCTTATCAAGTGTAAATGTATCGCACTTTACCAGATGATCTCCGTCGTATCTTTTCGGTACTCCGGCTTTCAGGATCGCTGCATTTACCGCATCATCGATCATAAGCTCTCTGGGCTGTCCGTCAGGCTTTACACGGCCGAAATCATATACTCTGTACTTCACCTGCTCACTCTGCTTTATCTCTGCTGCGAGCACTCCCGCACCGATACTGTGAAGGATGCCGGACGGCAGGAAATAGATCTCACCGGGATTTACCGGTTGGAAATGAAGCTCCTTCATAAGGGTATTGTCTTCGATCTTCTGACGAAATTCCTCTTTTGTAAGATCGTGCTCTAACCCATAAAAAATTCCTGCATTCGGAAGACGGTCTACTATATACCAACACTCATCATTCCCTTTAAGGAGCCCCTTTTCATCAGCATATTCATCCTTCGGATGAAGCTTTATGGAAAGGTTCTGACGGGCATCGATGAACTTTATTGAAAGCGGGAAATTATGGAACTTTGAATAATTTGTACCCGACACGGCTTCGCCGCATTCTTCAAAAAGTTCCTTCACAGTCTTTCCCTTATATTCACCGTTCCTTATCGTTGTGAGTCCCGAAGGATCAAAAGATAATTCCCAGGTTTCAGCAAGAACATAACCATGATACTCTGACTTACCAAAATCCTTCTTTAACCTGCTCCCGCCCCAAAGGTCATCCTTATATGCAGGTTTTAATTTGTAAATCGACATTTGCTACCTTCTCCTCCAAAAATCTATTTACAGCGCTTCTCCGCCGCTTACCCTCTCATATTTGAGGAAGTAATAGATCAGACTGAAATAGGTCTGCTCTTCACTTCTCATAGTAAGCTTCCACTCCGGATCGTGATCCAGATCAGGGAGAAATGCGTCTGCTTCATACACATGGTCGATCCTTGTGATGAGAGCCGTATCACAGAGCGGCAGGAGCAGATTGTAGATCTGAGCTCCTCCGATGCAATAGAGTTCTTCAGAATCGTACTGCTTTAATACAGCCTTTAATTCATCTATATCATGAACAACGGTTACTCCTTCCGGAGCATAGTCTTTCTGCCTTGTAAGGACTATGTTTACTCTGTTTGGAAGAGGCTTCTGATTCGGAAAACTCTCAAGAGTCTTTCGTCCCATGACCACTACATGTCCTGTAGTTTCCTGTCTGAAATACTGCTGGTCCTGAGGAATACGTACAAGCAGTTCATTTTTAAGTCCGATTCCCCATTTAGCATCTGCTGCCGCGATTAATTTCATTAATAAAACTCCTTATCTTTCCCATTTATCACAAAGCGCTGAGATCTGATCCGCAAAGCGCGCCAGATCCTTATTCGCACCATGTTCATTTTTTCGTATTGTTGCCATGAGTCTCTGACCCGCTGCCACAAGTCTGTCATAAACAGAGCTTCCTCGGGCAACTGTCCTGAATCTCTTATTTATTGCCTTTACTCCATGTGCTTCGTACTCAATGACTCCTGCTTCCAGATCGTATCTGGTGCCTGAATATGGCGCATAAGCGCGAAGTCCAAGTTCGTCATGAAGAGTCTTTGCAAAGTGGTCTGTAACTTCATCTTCACCATGCACCACAAAGACCATATGAGGACGGCTTTCGTGGAAATTGCTCATCCAGTTCAAAAGCCCCTCTTTATCCGCGTGACCGCTCATACCACGGAGCACGGTGACCTCTGCCCGTACGGCGATCTCTTCACCAAAGAGCTTTACCATATCTGCGCCCTCAACCAGCACGCGTCCAAGGGTCCCCGAGGACTGATAACCTACAAACAGGATAGTACATTCATCTCTCCAGAGATTGTGCTTCAGATGGTGACGGATACGTCCCGCATCGCACATACCGGAGGCAGAGATAATGACCTTTGGCTCATCGTCCGCATTTATCATGCGCGATTCCTGCGGCGTGATAGAAAGGGTCAGTCCCGGAAATGACAGTGGATTTATGCCTTTCTCCACGAGTGCCTTTGCTTCATCATCGTAGCACTCAAATGAGCTCTTACCAAAAATACTGGTGGCATCCACCGCAAGAGGAGAATCCACATAAACCGGAAAATCCTCATGGTCTTTCACCAGTCCCTGCTCTTTTATCTGACGGATAAAGTAAAGCAGCTCCTGTGTACGTCCCACAGCAAAGGACGGGATAACAACATTTCCGCCTCTGTCAAAGGTTCGCTGAAGGATAGCCGTGAGTTCTCCTATGTAGTCTATTTTTTCCTTTGAATGAAGTCTGTCGCCGTAGGTCGACTCGATGACCACGTAATCCGCTTCTCTGACCGGCTGAGGATCTTTAAGAATCGGCTGATCCTTATTGCCAACGTCACCTGAGAAAACGATCTTTTTTGTAACACTGCCTTCTGTGACCCACACTTCGATCGCAGCTGACCCAAGCAGATGACCTACATCCGTAAAACGAATCATTATACCTTCATCAACTTTTATCATCTGGTCATACGGCACAGGCTCCAAAAGACGGATAGCACCGTCTGCATCCTCCATTGTATAAAGAGGTTCAAAAGGAGGCACGTTTGCGCTTCTTTTAGCCTTTCTGTTTCGCCATTCAGCTTCAAATGCCTGGATATGCGCACTGTCACGGAGCATTATGCTGCAAAGACGCGATGTTGCCGGAGTTGCAAAGATCTTTCCCCGAAACCCTTTTGCATATGCTAAAGGAAGCAGACCTGAATGGTCAATATGCGCATGTGTCAGAAAAATGTAATCAACATCAGCCGCAGGAACAGGAAGAGGTACATTTTCATAGAGATTTAATCCCTGTTCCATACCGTAATCCACGAGAATATGCTTGCCGCAAACATCCAGATAATGGCAGCTTCCCGTAACCTCATGATCCGCACCTACGAAAGTCAGCTTCATACACATTTCCTCCGTCAGTTAAATGCTCTCATCATTTTTGCCATAGGCTTAACTGCATCCTGAAGATCCTTTATAGCAGTATTGAGCCCTTCAAAATCAATACTCTGCATCTTCTTAACAGCTTCTGTGAGTTCCTCGGCATTGTCCTCAACCATTGTGTTCATGTTTTCGCTGGTCTGTGTGATGCTGTCAGTCATGACCTTTATGCCGTCAAGCTGTTCATCGATCTTTTCGAGCGAATCCTGCGCTGTTACAACAGCCCTGTTGGTATTTTCAAGTACTGTCACAGCTTTCGGAACGATGATGATGGCGCTTACAAGGAAGATCAGCACCAGCGCAAAGAGGAGTCTGCTCGTCATCTTTGCATACTTTGCTTCTTTCTTTTCCCATTCAAGAAGCTCTTTTAAGGTGTCTGTGTCCTGTGAAACTGCTGATACATTTCCATTCTGTGTGTCTGCCATTTTTACTCCTCCCAATTTCGTATTTTATTATTTTATATATAGATCCTTAGTCCTTTTGGATAGTGATTTTTAATGATCCTTCCGTCGGATTTTCCCCATCCAAGAGAAAAACCGTCAACACTTACGAGACACCAGCCCTTTCCCGTGTCCTCTGCCTGAAGGGTCTGTCCCCCGATAAATCCCATCGCTTCCTGAGAATCTGCTGCGACATGACGCACCCGCTTCACATCACTTTCCTTCAAGAAAAGCGCAAGAGCATGTCCCGGCTCAAAGCGGTTCTTTTTTAATGTGCCGAGGTGAAGCCCCGGTCTTAATACCTTGAGTTTTGTAAATGCAGGCGAATTTTTCGGAGCAAGATAAAGCTGATCACCGAAGAGGTGGAACACTCCGTCGGGAATCACTCCGCCCTCAAGCGCTTCCTCCTCAAATTCCCTGAAAAGTTTTAAGTCCTTTGCGGGAACTCCTATTAAAAGACCGTTTGCAGAAATACGTACAGGGTTCTGGTCTGTGTCTCCCTCACGATCAAGGACTGCAAGAAAATGTCCTTCGCCTCTCATTTTGTGAGGCCAGAGCCGGATACTGTTCTCTGTTCCGGGTGCAGGATCTTCACCTGCCCATTCAGGTCTGCCATACTCCATTCCGTGTTCGGCTTCTGCTTTTACACAGGTAAAATCAGGATTGTTTTTCAGAAAATCACTTATCTGTGCTTCATCCTCCGCAGGTGCAAATGTACATGTGGAATAAACGATCCTTCCTCCCGGTGCAAGCATTTTTACTGCTTCACGAAGGATGCCGTTCTGACGCTCGGCGCACATTTCCACGTTTTCCGGGCTCCACTCTGTCTCCGCTTCTTCATTTTTACGGAACATTCCTTCACCGGAACACGGTGCGTCTACAAGGATCCTGTCAAAATATCCCTGAAAGATCTCTGACAAAGCATCCGGAAGTGCGCTCACAACTATTGCATTTGCGATACCCAGACGCTCGATATTCAGCGCAAGTATCTTTGCACGGTTGGGATTTGGCTCATTTGCGATAAGGATACCTTCTCCGTTCATTCTTGCCGCGATCTGGGTAGTTTTTCCACCGGGTGCAGCGCAGAGATCCAGTATCCTCTGTCCGGGCTTTGCATCGAGGTACGTTACAGGTGCCATTGCACTAGGCTCCTGTATGTAATACACCCCTGCTTCATGATAGGGATGTTTACCCGGAGTATCCTCTGCGCTGTAGTAGTATCCGTTTTTCTCCCACGGTACTTCCTCTAAGTGAAATTTTTCATCAAGAGCTTTTTTCACTTTTTCTGTTTCAGCGCACTTTAAGGGATTGATCCTGAGTGCCTGAGCTCTCGGACGGTCATAGGAAGAGACGAAGGATTCAAACTCTTCCGGCTCCATCATTTGTTTCATTCGGTTTATAAATTCATTTGGTAACATACTGTAATTTTACCACCATATGCATATGATGTCAGGGTCAAAAGGTGCAACATCGAAGGATTTTACCCAAGAGCAGGTCTATTTCATGGCATTTTTAACCGAGAGACCATATCGGATTTTTGTACACTATTCGACATTCGGATGTATTGAAATGATGTTAAAATAGATACAGATTGCGGGTTTATGCCTAGTCGCATCCGTTTCACGCAGTGCGTGCTGTGCTTATGTGCGAACAATTCCCATTTTCCCGTCTGCAAATGCAATTCATTCTCAGGAAAGGAGTTAATGATGTACAAAACCGGAGATTTCGTTGTCCATAAAGTTGATGGTCTATGCCGTATCACAGATATTTCCTCACTTGATATCCCCGACTGCGACAAGACTAAGCAATACTACTATCTGATCCCCACCGAATGCCCTACAAGCAAGATATATGTTGCCGTAGGCTCCGGCGATGCGTCACTCAGAGACCCTGTGACTCATGATGAAGCACTGAGTCTCATTGACTCCATTCCGGATCTGGATGAGATCGATGTGGAAAATGAAAAATACCGCCAAAAGGAATACAATAAGGCTCTGGTCCAAAACGACGCTAAAGAACTTTTCCGTCTCATCAAGACCACCCATATGCGTAAACTCGCGCGCCTGAGCAAGGGACGCTCTGCAACCTCTGTTGACGAGCACTTTCTCCGTTCAGCAGAGCATGCCCTTTACAGCGAGCTTTCCTACGCCCTCGGAATTGAAGAAGACGAAATGAGTGATTTTATCGAGGCTCGTTTGTCGAACGGTAAGAAATGATCTCATTTCTTAAATAATTTCCGACTTCAAACATATATCTCGCCGCCGCACCATACAGTTTATCCGGCACAGTAAAGAATGACGGACCTGTTTCAAAATTCAGAACGCCGTCATACCCGATATCTGCAAGTCCCTTTATGACACCGTCCCAGTCCTCTATGGTCCGGGCGCCCCAGCGGCGCTGGTAGGTAAAGGGAATACCATGGATATCATATACGCCGTCATTTTCATGCATATGAAGGATTGCAAGATCATCACCGAGTATATTTATAAACTCTCTGATGTTCTTGCCCATCATATTTGCATGTCCCGTGTCAAAGCAAAACTTGAATGATCCGGGAAATTCCTCATTCAGTTTTGTGAGATACGTCTTTGCCTCTATGGCATCTGCGCAGGGACCTTCAAAAGCCCTTTCCGAAACCCAGTCAAAAAGATTTTCAAGGCATATCACTACGCCTTCTTCTTTTGCTGTATCTGCAAACGCCCTGAAATACTGCATATTTTTTTCAAATTCCGCATCACGTCCGACTTTTCTCCGGATGACCCACGGATGAATAACGAGATATGGGACTCCCATCCAGCCGGAAAGCCTTATGACATTTTTTTGTACTTTTATAAACTGCTGAAGTTCCTCTTCTGTTTCGGGAAACGGTCCGAACATCGCATGACCCTGACCGAATATCAGTCCCGCGTTCTCACATGCCTCTTTATAGGGTCTGAAAAAATCCTTAAGCTCATCCATGGGCTTATCAAAAAAGCATGATCCGTCAGAACAGTACTGATATCTAAAATCAACATAAGACTCAAAATTAAAATCCACCGATTCAAATCCAGCATCGCGTATTGCACGGAAACCCTTTTCCGGCCTTTCTCCTTCTGTCCGGTCGACGGAGCCTAACGACTGTATTCCTATCTTCATCATTCTTTCCTCCTTTCTTTGTATGATAAAAGGGCTTCGCACCGATCGCTCAGTACGAGACCCTTTCTCATTCATATATTGCTTTCTCAGCCACCCTGTCTCATGGACTTGATCGGGATATTTGCGTACAGTGCAGGAACTGTCTTTCCTTCATTGTCAGTCTCATCCTCGATCTGTGTGATCTTGATATCGAGACCTTCCTGATCGATCTCTAAGTATTTCTTCAGAACTTCCACGATATCATTTTTGATTCTTTCCATAACTTCCGGTGAGCAGGCGCTTCTATCGGAAATCAGTACCATCTTCAGTCTGTCCTTTGCGACCTCGCTGGACGACTTTTTTCTGAAAAGGTCTATAAATCTCATCCTCGCTCACCCCTTACTTATTGAAAAGTCCGCCGATCTTTGCGAAAAAGCCCTTCTTGCTCTCAAGGTCAAGGTATTCAACTTCCTCGCCCATAATTCTGTGACACAGATTCATATATGCCTGACCAACGATGGAATCATCACCTGCAAGAGGTGTTCCTGTGTTGGTTGAGATAACGATCTTTTCATCGTAAGGTACTACACCGATAAGGTCGATGCTTAATACTTCAACAACATCCTGAGCTGTCATCATGTTTCCGTGCTTTACCATTTCAACGTTAAGACGGTTTACGATGAGTCTCACATTCTTGATGTCATTTGCTTCCAGAAGTCCGATGATACGATCCGCATCACGTACTGCTGAAACCTCAGGTGTTGTTACTACAAGCGCTCTGTCTGCTGCTGCGATAGCATTCTTAAATCCCTGCTCGATACCTGCCGGGCAGTCAAGGATGATATAATCAAAATCTTTTCTAAGCTCTTCTACGAGAACTTTCATCTGATCCGGTGTAACGGCATCCTTATCACGTGTCTGTGCCGCCGGCAGAAGGTAAAGTCCGTCACATTTCTTGTCCTTAATAAGTGCCTGACTGACTTTGCAGTTTCCTTCCACTGCATCCACCAGATTGTAGACGATCCGGTTTTCCAGTCCCAGAACAACGTCAAGGTTTCTTAATCCTATATCTGTGTCAACAAGAACAACCTTTTTGTTGAGCTTTGCGAGACCGGTTCCAATGTTTGCGGTGGTAGTTGTCTTACCTACTCCACCTTTTCCGGATGTCACTACGATTACTTCTCCCATTTCCTTAAACTCCTTCTTTTTCTTTCTGTTTTCCCCTGCTGCGTTCTAGCTTCCCGATATACAGGATCTTCTCCCGTTATTTCTGTGAAAGGAACTTACAGTTTTCCAGGAATGAACGATCATATTTTTTTATAAGAATGTGTCCGTCTGTGATCTCTGCTGCTTCCGGACCAAATTCCGTCTTTTTCTTTGTACGTACCAGGCCGCGTCCCTTTAAGCGTGACGGTCCCTGATCCTCTGATATTGCAAGTGAATCTGCTATGCGTATCTGAAGCGGATCAAGCTCAAGCGCCATTACAAATGCAGATCTGTCTCCGTATGCTCCTGCATTGGCATTTCCGAGAAGACTTCCCATTACAAAGATGCTTCCTCCGGCAGTAACCTCTGCACCTGCCTTCACATCCCCGAGAAGTATGAGGCTCTTCGATGTCTCAAAACTCTGTCCCGAACGGATGGACCCTATATGGATCTCAGCATCGCGCCCGTTTATCGGACCTTTGAGTTCCTGCAGTTCTTCTAAAAGCTTTTTATTCTCTGCTTCAAGCTTTGCGGCTTTTTTCTCAAGTTCCTTGTCCTCTACCGCAGAGATCGCATGAAGCTTATCATCAAATGTCTTTTCCACATCCTTATCCTCAGTCATCACAGCTACAATCCTGAGGCGTGTCTTATCACGTATGATATTCAGGATCTTCGATGTTTCTTCCTCAGAAACCTTTCTCCCCTCGATAGAAAGAACCACTTTTACATTTCCGAAAAAAGAAGCAGAAGCCTCGAATTTCTCAGTGATGAGCGGCAGCAGCTCGTCAAAATACATCTCGCTGTCAAGCCGCAAAACCATTCCTGATTTTACTCCTTTGATTAAAACCGGTTGACTCATTTCCTCTCTCCCTGAAAGTATATGACCTGCTTAGTATATGTTATCTGCTATGCACAAACATTTTTTTGTACATCACTTAAAAACAGACAAAATGTACAGAATCTCATACACCTGAGACCATGATACAACATCCCGATGTAATTGAAAAGTGAAGATTCACTGATTACGTCATATTATTTTTTTTGGACAGCATCACATCTATAGCGGACTGATGAAGCTTTTCTATACTTTCACAATCCGAATAAAATGCGCTTCCGATGGCAGTGTAAAGATTGCATGCTATACCTCCGATTCGCCGTATGCTCTCCACCGCATCCTTGAGCTCCCGTTCCAGTTCGTCAACTTCATCCCTGTTGCTGAACTGGAAAAGCACTATAAATCTGGCTCCGCCTGGTCTTGATGTGATGCCCCTCACTCCTATACACTCAAGTATCTTGGCGGCGACTTCTTTCAGACACATATTACCCCACTCATGTCCGTACACGCCGTTCAGCCTGTGGAAATCAATGATATCCATGATAGTCATTGCGAAATCGATATCACGGAAATCGTAGCTCTCTACATATCGGAGTCCGGAATCCATAAGTCCCCGCATGTTCATGACTCCTGTGAGGTCATCTGAATAGCTGAGGAGCTTTATCCGTTTTTCGATAGCTTTCTCACGGCTTACGTCAAAGAAATGTCCCATAAGCCCCACGATCCGGCCATCCTTATAGATAGGTTCCTTACTTGCGACAATATCCCGGAGCTTTCCGCCGGCAACGCACTTTATCGGTACATTTCTGGTCCTCTGCCCGTTTTCCAATACCATTTCTTCATCATTTTTGAAGCGCTCGGGATTTACATGCCACCCCATGTCCTCATCATTTTTTCCTAAGATCTCATCTAATGATTCAAAGCCGTAGTACTCCATAAAAGCATTGCTCGCACCGAGGAATCTGCGGTTTGTATCTTTCCAGAAAAATCCTATTCCTGACTCAGCCACCGCATTTTCCCACAGGAGCTCCGGCGTGATCTCACTGTCTCCATACCTGTGCTCCATTGCGGGCGTTTCTTTTTCAAGACGCTTAATATCTTCCTGATTTATGACGCGGATATAACACAGGCACTTCTGCTGCACTTCATCAACCAGAACTACGCCGTGTTCTGACCACTCATAATTTCCGTCAACGCCCTTTGTGCGGAAAAATTCACTCATATAATTTTTTCCGCCCTTCCTGATACGAGATATCAGTGTATCGGGATCAACAAATGCCTCGTACCTGTCTCTGTCATCCCTGTAAATATCGTTTTCCGCGAATTTTCTGAAATCTTCCCTCGCTGATCCGAGTTCATATACACCACTGTATTTATAGCTCTGATAAATAAATGAATGTGTATCACTCGGTATATCAACAAGTGTGACCACCCTGTACATCGTGAAGAGATTGTGTCCCGCCTCTTCCATCTGCTCCCGCTGAATATATGACACATCATCAGAGAGATTCACGAGAGAAATGAGCACTGCAGAGGCATCAAGCCCTTTTGATAAAAATCTTGCTTTTCCGGAACAGTAAAACCCCTTCCAGACAAAATCATAAAGCTCAGGTCTTCCCGACTGCTCGGTCTTTTCAAACATCGCTGTAAGACTCGTATAAAGAGATCCGGCTTCTTTAGAAAACGCTTTCTCAGCTTCCGCGATCTCACCGAAACCGATATGCTCCATTACTCTTCTGAAGCTTTCATTGCAGTTCATGACGCGGAAAGTGTCATCCCTCCGCTCTACTATAGCGAGGGACGGTCCTCTGGTATTCAGATCATTTTCTCTTTCCTCATCAGTAAGAGGAGCGCTTCCGAGGATATCCGTTTTTCCTATATCATCAAAATATTTGCGTTTACCCGGTGACTCTACAAAAAGTCCTTTTTCACTTATATAACGCACCAGATCCCAATATCTCATAGGACGCCCGTAATAGTAGCCCTGAACTTTTTCGCATCCGATGGAGCGCAGGAAATCAAGCTGCTGCTTTGTTTCTACTCCCTCTACAAGGGTCTGGATGCCGAGGCTCTTTGCCATCTGCACTACGGATACTAAGATCAATCTTGAGCGCTCACTGAAGTCGCTCAAGAACTTCATATCAATCTTCAGCTCATCAAAATCAAAGTCCTTAAGAACGTTTAATGATGAGTAAGCACTTCCAAAGTCATCCATCCATACTTCGTATCCTTCGCGATGGAAGTGATATATCTGCTCACGTATAAAATCTTCATTTTGGCTCAATCCGCTCTCTGTGAGCTCGATATGAATCATGTTCTTCGGTACTTTATTTTCATATACCGCAGTATTTATAATCTGGAAAATATCGCATAGTTCAAAGTCAAGACGCGACAGATTAAAGGAAACCGGGATCAGCGGATTTCCTCTTTCTAAACAATGCTTATAGTGCAGGCACACTTTTTTTATCACAAACTGATCCAGTTTATGTATCAGGTGATGTTCCTCCAATACGCCTATAAAAACTGCCGGTGACAGCAGTCCGTGTACCGGATCATCCCAGCGCGCCAGTGCTTCCAGTCCGCATATTTCGCCATTCAGGGTACGGACTACAGGCTGGTAGAAAATTTTGATATATCCTGCTTCTATGGCGTGATCGATATTTTCTGTGATGTACTGCTGGAGCGCAAACTGCTCAGAAAGCTCCTGATCAAAGATACGCCAGTGAGTATCATGCCTTTTCCTGATACTGTCTCCTGCAACCTTTGCCATATCACAGGCGTGGATCACATCTTCACCCGTATCCGTGATCTCATAGATACCTGCGCGGAGTTCCAGCGTCATCCCGCGTCCCATGAGCTTCAGCGCATCAGCTATCCGGTCTATTCTTTCCTCGACAAACCGGCTTTCTGTAAGTACATAAAAATGATCCTCTGCGAAGCGCGCCACAAGGCGCTCAAAAAAGACTTCCTGTATCACTCTCGAAAAGCTCTGCAGAAGTTCATTTCCTTTTTCGAATCCATATTTTGAATTAAAGATCTTGAAATTCTCGATATTGAGATAGACGACGGCCGCCGTTTCCCCACTCCAGGGCATATCAGATGTCAGCAAAAGCTCTGCTGCTTTTTCACGAAATCTTGATATCCCTACAAGTCCGGTCAGCTCATCATGGACATTACCCCTGGTACTCCCTGTCTCCACGCTTTAACCCCCTCAGTATACTGTGACCCCCACGGTCGGATATAGAAGGAAAAAACATCGACTTATAGAAATTCTTCCGAGATTTTCTATAAGATAAAAAAGGCTCCAGAACCCTTCTCTGTTCTGAAGCCCGTTCCTTTCAGTATTATACCATAATCCGCATATTTTCTATCAGGTATAAGCGAAAGCAAATGTACAGTTTTTCGTACATTATTCTTTTTATCCAAGCAGTGCCTTGTCGCTTGAAAATTCTTCTCCCGACTGAACTGCAAACTGATGTAAGAGATCTTCAACCGTCAGGTTTTTCTTTTCTTCACCTCTTATATCAAGAACTATACGTCCCTCGTTCATCATGATAAGACGGTTGCCATGCGCGATGGCGTCTCTCATATTGTGAGTGATCATTAGAGTTGTGAGATGATCTCTGTTTACAACAGCTTCTGTTGCATTGAGCACCTTCTCTGCGGTCTTCGGATCGAGCGCTGCTGTATGCTCGTCAAGGAGCAGTACCTTGGGCTTTACAAGTGTTGCCATAAGGAGTGTGAGCGCCTGACGCTGTCCTCCGGAAAGGAGTCCGACCTTTGCAGTCATACGATCCTCAAGTCCCAGATCCAGGATCTTCAGCTTTTCTCTGTACACGTCTCTCTCTGCACGTGTAACTCCCCAGCGGAGAGTACGGCTTCTGCCGCGGCGTGCTGCCAGTGCCAGATTTTCTTCGATCTCCATTGTTGCTGCGGTTCCTGTCATAGGATCCTGGAACACACGGCCGATCACAGCCGCACGCTTATAGTCAGGGAGTCCGGTCACATCTTCTCCGTCAATTATTATCCTTCCGCTGTCTACCGGCCAAACTCCCGCAACTGCATTGAGCATTGTGGATTTTCCTGCACCGTTTCCCCCGATAACAGTGCAGAAATCTCCGTCTTCAAGTGTAAGGTTTACGCCATTCAGAGCATGTTTTTCATTGATCGTGCCCGGATTGAAGGTTTTATAGATATTCTGTACTTCAAGCATTTCTTACTTCCTTCCCTCCTTCACTCTGAACCGTTGTATTTTTGCCTGCTCTTCTGAATGAGCTTTTTGCCTGTCCCTGCAGGTAAGGAGCTGCAAGGAAGATTGCTACAGTTATTGCCTGGAAAAGCTTCAGCATGTTGGAGTTGAGCTTCAGCCAGAGCACGATAACGATGATGATGTAGTAAAGAACACCGCCGATCGCTACAAATGAAAGTCTTCCGGCGAAGTTCATTTTTTTGCCAAGTAAGAGCTCTCCCACAACTTCACCGATGATGACCGCCGCGAGTCCGATAACGATGGAACCACGACCCATATTGATATCAGAGAAGCCCTGGAACTGAGCCATGAGTCCGCCTGCAAGAGCGACCACACCGTTTGACAGTGCAAGAGCGAGCACCTTCATAAAGTTGATGTTGATGCCCTGAGCTTTACTCATTTCGGGATTGCATCCTGTCGCACGGATCGCAGAACCCTGCTCTGTACCAAAGTACCAGTACAGAAGTGCGATAAGCGCAGCTACAAGAACTACACCCGTAATGATCGCAAGATTTACATTTCTGGATGTTATAGCAAGCTGATACTTGTCAACAGATATAGCTTTATTTGCCATCATTCCCATAACCGCAAGATTTATGGAATACAATGCAAACTGCGTCAGAATGCCCGCAAGTATCGAAGGTATTCCAAGTAGCGTATGGAGGAGACCTGTAGCAGTTCCCGCAAGGATTCCCGCAATTATCGCAATGCCCATAGCCGCCCACGGATTCCATCCTGCAAGGATGAGCATAACAGTTACCGCTCCTCCTGTTGTAAACGTTCCGTCCACGGTCATATCCGCAAAGTTAAGAAGGCGGAATGTCATATAGACACCAAGTGCCATGATACCCCAGATCACACCCTGTGCGATTCCGGCAGGAAGCCGGGATACGAGGGCTGCCAGGTCTAATGATGAAAAATATGCAGCCATTTTTTATTCCTCTGTACTCTCTTCTTCTGTTGCGATGGGCTCATATCCATCAGGAATAGTGATTCCAAGTGCTTCTGCGTTTGCAGCGTTGTACTTCTTTACCGGGTTGTCGTAGTACTCGATAGGCATTTCAGCAACATTTGCCTCACCCTTAAGGATCTTTGCAGCCATCTGACCTGTCTTTTCTCCAAGTCCGTAGTAGTCGATAGTCAGTGCAGCGAGACCGCATCCTGCTACGATTCCCTCTTCACCTGCGATGATTGGAGTTTTTGCCGGAAGTGCTACATTCTGGATAGCCTCTGTGCATGCAGCTGCTGTGTTGTCTGTCGGGATGTAAAGTGCATCGTTCTCATCACATGCTGTCTGAGTTACGCTTGCTACATCATTTGAATCAGCAAATGTATAAACTGTTACTGTATCTCCTGCCGCTTCAAGAGCTTCTTTTACTACATTTGCCTGATACTTTGAATTTGCCTCTGCTGAGCAGTACATGATACCGATCTTCTTTGCATCAGGAAGGAGCTCTGCGAACATTGCTGCCTGCTGGTCAAGGGGTGCAAGGTCTGATGTACCGGATACGTTTGTTCCAACTGTTCCGTTGAAATCTGCGATATCAAGAGCTACACCGTACTCTGTGATGGATGTTCCGAGAACCGGGATATCTCCTGTTGCGGATGATGCAGCCTGAAGTGCAGGTGTTGCATTTGCAAGGATCAGATCTACGTTTTCTGAAACAAAGCTGTTTACGATAGTTGAACATGTTGCGGAATCGCCTGCTGCATTCTGCTCATCAAACTTTACTGCATCGCCAAGCTCTGCTGTAAGAGCATCCTTGAAGCCCTGTGTAGCTGCATCCAGTGCCGGATGCTGAACCAGCTGACAGATACCTACGTTATAGGTCTTTCCGTCTTCTGCTGCGGGTGCTGCAGCCTCTGTTGCTGCGCTTTCTGTTGCCGCTGCTGCGGATGATTCTCCTGTAGAAGCTGAGCTTCCGCCGCATGCTGTGAGACTTGCTGCCATTACGACTGCCATTGCTGCTGCAGCCAGCTTGTTTAATTTTTTCATTTTCCCTCCCTGTCTGACTTTCTCAGACTGCCGGACTCCTGCCCGGAATGAAATACTCTTTTCACTTTCTCACATTAACGCGTTGTGGCGTTAATGTTTTAATGTCATGATTATAGAAAAAAAGATAAGAAAAGTCAACTGATGTGATGTTCAGGATATTGTCCATAAAAAAACCTGATGAAACGGACACTTTTCAAAATCGTGCCATTTCATCAGGCTTTTAAGCCTTTAGCTGCTGTTGATAGAACTATACGTTAATACTCCCCAATATTAACCCATCTTATGCAAGTGTGAGATCTCCCTCATGTACCCAGTTAGTCCTTACTAAAATGCTGTTGATAAGCGGACAGATAACTGCCGGAAGAACGAATGAAACAAGGAGCAGTCCAGCCCAGTCAAAAGGAGTGATCGCAGCTTTCGTTCCATTTGCAATATCAGCGACCCATCCTGTGTAGACACCGATCTGTCCAACAAGTCCGCATGTTCCCATACCTGATGAAACCGGTGCTCCGTTCATCTCCAAGTGGAATACGCAGGTTGCTATCGGACCTGTAATGGCACTTGTAAGGATAGGTGCGATCCAGATTCTCGGATTTTTTACGATGTTACCCATCTGAAGCATGGAAGTTCCGATTCCCTGTGATACCAGACCTCCGAAACGATTTTCCTTAAAAGACATAACCGCAAAACCAACCATCTGGGCACAGCATCCTGCAACGGCTGCACCGCCTGCAAGTCCTGTAAGTCCAAGAGCCGCGCAAATTGCTGCGCTGGAAATCGGAAGCGTAAGAGCGATTCCCACAAGAACAGATACCAGGATTCCCATAAGGAACGGCTGCAGTTCAGTTGCCCACATGATCACATCGCCGACCTTCATTGCTGCAGTTCCAAGTGCCGGAGCGAAAAGAGCTGATAATCCAACACCGGTTCCGATGGTTACAAGAGGTGTAACAAGGATATCGATCTTTGTTTCCTTAGATACAGCCTTTCCTATCTCAGATGCGATTATTGCTACAAAGAGCACTGCCAGAGGGCCTCCGGCTCCGCCAAGCGCATTGGACGCAAAGCCTACTGTTATAAGTGAAAAAAGCACCAACGGCGGGCATTTAAGCGCGTAACCTATAGCCACTGCCATTGCAGGACCGCTCATTGCAGTCGCGAGTCCGCCCACTGTATACTCTGTTCCGGCTATAGTAGCCACGGCTGTAGTCAGGAAACCGATATGAAACTGAGTTCCCAAAGTATTAATGATCGTTCCGATAAGCAATGAGCAGAAAAGTCCCTGCGCCATTGCACCAAGAGCATCGATTCCATATCTCTTAGCTGAAATCTCTATGTCCTTTCTTTTTAGAAATGCCCTGATCTTTTCCATAATTTCCTCCTCTTGATTCCTCTTACCGTCTTCATACGGCTTTGCGTTATGACACTGCCCGTATTGTAGCCGTAAATCCGGTACTGCTATGATGTTTTTACAGGTGTCTTGTCACCTGTTTTGATAATCATATATGCTGATATACCAATGTGTCAAGACACCTGTTTTAACACTTATTGTATTTCGTGCATAAAAAAACGTCCAAAGCCACATGTATTAAGACTTTGGACGCTTTATTTTACTTTTTATCATCAGTCGAACATATCCTGATTCAGGGTTACACCAAAATCTTTTGCTATTGCCTGCAGGTTTTCGTCTGTGATGGTATTGAGTACGGTTCTGCCTGTTGCAAGGACTTTACAGTATACGTCTGCACTCTTTTCTATCGTATGCGCGAGTCCGAATGCTGTGTCGTAGTCAGGTCCCGATACGAATAGTCCATGCTGTGCCCATACCGCTGCCTGGAAGGTCTTCATGAGTTCCGATGTTGCGAGAGCGATGTCATGTCCGCCGGGAACCATCCAAGGAACTACTCCCACACCCTCAGGAAATACCACCGGGCACTCCGTAGCGCTCTGCCAGAGAGCTTTTGTAAATGCCTTGCTGGTCAGAGGAACTACATATGTCATTGCGATGATATTTGTCGCATGGCAGTGATAGATAACTCTGTTTGCACCATCTGTCGCTGTCTTCCGAACACTGTGGTTCATGAAGTGGGACGGAAACTCAGATGTAGGCTGTGCACCGTTTATGAGTCCCCATACGATACGCCAGGAGTCTCCCGCCTCGTTTATCTCTACGATACCGATATTGTGATGAGGATGAAGCGATACATTTCTGAAATACTTTCCGCTTCCGGTAGTGATGAAGTATTCTCCTGCGAGATTTTCTGCCTTCACATCCATCTTTACCCACGGTCTCGGATTATAGAAAAAAGGTCTGCATGCCTCCACATCATCCGATGTCATGCGGTATGTGAGGTTTCCTCCGTTTCTCTCATGCCATCCCTGTTCCCATCCGTCAGAACAGAGCCTCATAAAACCTTCTATCGCCTGTACCTTTGTAATATCAGAAACAACCATAGCCCCTCGCCTCCTTATTTGATCACCACTTATCCTCTGCCCAGAGTAATCCTTCATCTACGTTGTAGATAAGGTACTTGTCAGAATAAAGTTCGTCGTTAAGACCATATCCATAGAGCCAGCTCTGCGCATCTTCCGGAAGTTTTGAAAGTCTTGTTCCCGGGAGATAGATCAGGAACTCATGTCCGCCGTCTATACCATAAGCTGTGCTTCTATAATATTTCATGCCGTCAATGATCTCTCCGTCCTTGATACCGTCATAATCCACATCGCAATCATCCAGTGTCATTGACCAGGTAAGGTCATCGATCTTTCGCATATTTTTAAACTTTCCTTCAAAGTCGCAGAAATAGAAAGTTCCGTTCGGGTAACCGTAACCTGTGTCTCCCATGTCTGAATCGTGATGTGATCCCTTGAATGTTCCGTCGGAATAGAGAGTCATTTCTGTTGACCATCCGCCTGCACCGCTGGCGAATGTGAAATCCATGGTATCCGTAACCGCAGAAGTGCTGCTCGTACTTCCGGATGAACTGCTGCCGGAATCAATTATATTATCGTCATACTCTACGATATAACCAATCTTTCCGGACCAGGATGAAGAAGCTGCGATCATATCCTCCGGCGCATCATTTAAGTACCACTTATTTTTCTTCTTTATATAGAGGAGATCCATGTAGCCTTCTTCAAGACCCGTTTCCTCATCCATGTAGCTCGGCTCACCGTCAAGCCAGTAATCATAGCACACAGGATCTACGGTAAGTTCCTCTCCGGTAGGAGTTCCGTCCGGTGCGACCCAGTAATATCCCGAATCATTTCTATCACGCTTTCCGCCAATGTAGTAGCAGAGAGCAGGATTTTTTGTCTCTGACAGCAAATTTTCTATATGTTCTCTTTCTTCTCTGGAGTTGATGTGTGCGAGATATCCGCCCATTTTCCGAGCCTGCTCCCACGCTTCTTCCCAGCTCAGATCATCCGTTAAGATCGTGTAGCCATGAATACCATAATCCTCTATAAAAGATGATTGCTCTGCCACTTCTGTTACAGCAGTGTCCGCTGCTTCTGTCGCTTCTTCTGATTCCGCTTCCGATGCCTCAGAGGATTCTGCTTCTTCTGATTCTTTTACATCCTCTTTGTCATCGTCGTCATCATCGTCTTTTTCATCATCCTGATCCCGGTCAATTTTTTCCTCAACCACACCTTTTATCTCGTCGATCGTGTCAGTGATACTGCTGCATGCGGTCATTGTAACTACCATAGAAGCCAGCAGCACTACTACCAGTTTCTTTTTCATAAAATGTTTCTCCCTCCATGTCCTTCATCAAAAAAGTTCAATTTATATTCTACCATCACACGGCTTTTTACACACGACAAAAATCCCCCGACTCAAACGAGTCAGGGGATTTATCGCAGTAGCGAAGGGGGGACTTGAACCCTCGACACCACGGGTATGAACCGTGTGCTCTAGCCAGCTGAGCTACTTCGCCATATTAAATTGAGTGGTTTTCACTCAAGCGACGAAGCAACGTCATTTATAAGCATTGCTTCATCGTGAGTAGCGAAGGGGGGACTCGAACCCTCGACACCACGGGTATGAACCGTGTGCTCTAGCCAGCTGAGCTACTTCGCCATATCTTTCGTTTGCGGCGCTTTCATGTCGCGCAACGAAATGTATTATACTATCCTATTTCATTCTATGTCAACACAAATTTTAATATTTTTTTACAATATTTTTGATTTTTTATTTATGGACTGACGGCACAGTCAGGTACTTTATCATACACGCGAGTACGTTGCCTCGTCGTCACTGTTCACTTGCTTAAAGCTCGTTCCAGTGACAGCTTTTGCCAACAAGTTACGCTAGGCTCGACAAAACCTCGCCAAGCGAACTTGCATAACACGCACTAAGCTCGAAAATACCTCGCTAAGTGCTCCGAAAATAAAATCGCCTTCGGCGATAGGCAAAAGGTTATGGAATGTATTAACGCATTGGCTGCAATCTCCGCAGCAGAGTGCTCCGATTGCTTCTTGAAGAATAATCCATCGTAACTTCTCCGCCGCCTATCAACAACTATGCTCGCGCTTCTGTCCTCGGCTGCCAAGTACTCGCTTTGTATGATAAAGCACCTGCCTGTCGCCTGTTATGTGTATATCAGGAAGCGGAGAACGTTGCTTTCCATAAGCATCCCTTAAAGAGCCGCACAGGTGAGATCCACTGCATACGCAGACTCAGCACACAGGGCAAGAGCGATACTGAAAGCGAATGTCCTGTGTGCTGTAGTCGTAGTAAGCAGTTAGCTCACCGTAGTGTCGGTTCCCGGGATGTGTTGGAAACAACGCTCTCCGCTTCCGTCACACTTCACATCAACCTAAATAAGCTATCTGCAGCCGCCCTTACTCGTAACGGAGTGCGTCGACCGGGTTCATTTTTGCTGCTTTGTTTGCGGGGTAATATCCGAAAAATACACCGATCGCCATAGAAAAAGCAACCGAGAAGATGATAGCATTTACCGGAGGGTATGCTTCATATCCCATCTGCTTCGATGCAGCGTATCCGATTCCAATACCCAGGATGATACCTATGAATCCACCCACAAGACACAGTACGATGGATTCTACGATGAACTGTGTCCTGATAGAAGCGTTAGTAGCACCAAGCGCTTTTCTGGTTCCGATTTCCTTTGTACGCTCCTGAATAGACACCAGCATGATGTTCATAACACCGATACCACCAACAAGAAGTGAAATACCTGCAATAAACGATATCGCAATGGAAATCGTGTTCATGGTCTCAGTAAGACTTTCAAGCATCGATGTCATACTGGAACAGCTCACTTCAAAGCTTTCATTATTTCTATAGAACCTTCCGTTTATATAATTTTCCATCTGGTCCATAAAAGCATCGACATCAGTATCATTTGAAGTCACAACCGTAACACGCGAGTATCTGGGATCAACATGTTCCTGATCAAATGCCGTCTGTAAAGGTATGTAAAAATCAGTACTGGTCTCCTCTGCGGACGAACTGGAAAACGTTCCCGAATCATCATACTCGTAAACACCAACGATAGTGTAGTGATAGTACACGTTATTCAGCATAACCGACAAGGTCTGACCGAGCGCTGCCGATGTATCACCGTTAAACATATTGTTGCAGAGATAATCAGACACAATGCAGACTTTCTTTCCCTGCTGATCCTTTTCCGTAAACGTGCGTCCCGCAAGGATCGTCAGATCATCATTTTCTATCGATTCATTATTTGCTCCGGTAATACTGATATTTGCATAAAGCTCACCATCGAGCGCCTGTGCCGAACCGATAGACTCCGTGAGCAGATATTCTGTGATATTATCCGGATATTTTGCTTTCACATCAGCCAAAATATCATCCGTCAGATAGTCCGCATCACTCATGGTATTTTTCCTCGGTCCCCAGGTAAACTGCATGCCTCCTGCCGTAGTTTCCGTAGAAGAACTCTTCTGAGAAACACCGAGCGTGATATTGGAAGCTCCCATGCTGTTCATGGAATCTGCCATAGTACCGCTCATAGACTGACCAACTGTCATGATAGCGATAACTGATGCGATACCTATGATGATACCGAGCATGGTGAGCATGGAGCGCATCTTATTCGCTCTGACACCGTTAAGTGCCAGTATTATATTTTCAAGAAGGAGCATGCCCTGTTCCCCTCCTTTCTCCGATAAACATTCCATCGGAAAGCGTCAGGATACGCTCACATTCCTCTGCAAGCTCAGGCGAATGTGTGATGAGTACGATGGTCTTTCCCTGCTCTTCATGCAGCCTGTGAAAGATATCCATGACCATCCGTCCTGTTTTGGAGTCAAGAGCACCTGTGGGCTCATCCGCAAGGATCAACGCCGGATCATTTCCCATCGCACGAGCTATTGCCACACGCTGTTTCTGACCACCGGAAAGCTCATCCGGTGTATGATACATACGCTCACCCATACCGACCATTTCCATCAGTTCCTTGGCTCTCTTACGGCGAACGCTTCCGCGTATCCCCGCATACATCATGGGTAGCTCCACATTTTTCAGTGCTGATGTCCTCGATATCAAATTGTAGGTCTGAAATACAAATCCTATTTTTTTATTCCTGATAGCAGAAAGCTCATGATCCTTGGCTTTCATTACATCCACTCCGTCAAGGATATAAGTGCCCTCTGTAGGCTTATCAAGGACTCCCACAATATTCATGAGCGTTGATTTACCGGAACCGGATGCTCCGACTATCGCTACAAACTCGCCCTCACGGACCTGGAGATCGATACCGTGAAGGATCTCCAGCTCATTAGGATGACCGATATAATAGCGCTTCACGATAGACCGGGCATCAATGATAACATCACCCTTACTCATCAGAAGCCTCCTCCCGGTCCGCCTCCGGGTGCACCGCCGCCTCCGCCGGGGCCGCCCATCATGCCGCCCTGACCAAAGCCGCTGTCAGAACCGGACGAAGATGAAATGGAATTAGGGATGAGCACCTCATCTCCTGCCTTAACCTCATCTGAGGTGATCTCAGTATAGTAATCAGTTTCAAGTCCTGTTTCAACAGTTACTTTCTTTGTCATTACCTGCGCAGTCTGCTCTGTGGTCTCATCAAGATCTGTACTAAAGAATGTCTTGCATATCCACTTTACAAGCGGATCAGTATCAGAAGAGCTTTTTTCCGACTTACCCGAGAATGATCCGCCGTGGGAATCTTTATCCGGGAATCCTTCACCACCAAAGTTTCTTGCCTCAAATCCATTTCCTGAAACGGATGAAGCCATATCAGAAGGAGACGCTGCCACATTTATATATGTTGTTCCGTCAGAGTCTTCTTCAATAGCATTATACGGAACTGCAAGTACTCCCTTTCTGGACTCGGTGAGTACGGATGTCTCAGCTGTCATGCCTATACGAAGTCTGTCATCCCTCTTATCAAGAGCTATCTCTATAGGATAATTCGTGGATGAGCTCGATGATGAAGAGGAGGAACCTGCTGTAGAAGTTGTTTCCTCAGGGACCGGCGACACAAATGTGAGCTTACCCGTAAGCTCGTCATCACCTGTTGCATCTGTCTTTACGACACAGCTCATTCCTTCTTCTAATGATGAAATATCATACTGATCTACAGTACCTGATACGATGTATGATGTATCATCCTGGATCACACAGATAGTATTCTTTTCCTCATACTTGTCACCGACTTCTACCGACACACTTGTTACGAGTCCGGCAATAGGTGCAGTAACTACGTAATCACTTAAGGACTCTTCATAATCTTCTATCTGCTGCTCTGCATCATCATTTGTCAGCATGTTATTCAGCTGAGTAGAAATGACACTCGCCTGATTTGTGGAGATCGTCCTTGCATCTGTCCTTGTCTGATCCGAGATATTATCAAGTGTTTTATTATATTCGTCGATAGTTCCCTGCAGAGAGTTCTGCGCATTTTCAAGTGATCGCTGAGCACTGTCAACTGCAGACTGAGCGTCTTTTATCGCATCTTTGTAATCATCTGCATCTTTCTCATCCTCTGAATCACTTACAGTCTGACTGTCTTTGTAATCATCGTACGCATCCTCTGCATCATCGAGGGCACGCTCTTTTGCTTCCAGATTGTCGATCGCATCCTGAACTGCATTTTCCTGTGCCTGATAATTTCTTATTGCGGAATTTACATCATACTGCGCATCCGCCTGATTATCAGCCATGTCTTCCATCGCCCATGCTACCTGAGTATTGGCCTTCGCAAGCTCAAGTGTTGCTTTCGCATTGTTTACTGCGATCTGTCTTTTAAGCTTTGCTATGTTCTTTTCGATATTTGATGTATCAAATGTACAGATCGGATCTCCAACCTCTACATAATCACCTACTTCTACAGAAACTGTTAGTACCTCAGTATTTGATACCAATGTAGAAAGCGTACGGCTGTCGTTTGCTTTTATAGTACCTGTAACTGAGATAGAATTGCTGATGTCCATCTGTGAGACAGTGTCAAAGGTCTGTGTATTTGTACTGTTTTTTGCACTGTTTGCACTTTGAAGTGCCCTATAGACCTTAAACGCTGTTACTGCCGCAAAGATAAATACAGCTAGAAAAATAATTTTTTTCAGATTCCTCTTAAAGAAAAGAAATAACCGGTTATTTTTATCTAACTTTAATTTCTTTAGTGCCAGCGCCGGATTTTTGTGTCCGGACTGATCGTTCTTTTCTGATCCGCCTGTGTTTTTTGCATCCTCATTAAGCTTCACGTTTGTCCCTCCATTCAAAACTATGAAGTCAATGTTAAATGGAATCTATGTTTAAATCATGAAAATTTTTCAATAGCTTTGTGATTTCTAAAAAAAAATTCCCCCGGACCACAAATGCATTTAATTGCTCTAGTAATCCGGGAGATTTATATTACATACGTTCAGGAGCTTCCATACCGAGAACGTCTATACACTTTTCCAGAACATCCAGTGTAAGGATGAGTGTTGCGATCCAGCCCTTACGGCGTGTCTCGTCTTCTTCTGTGATGATCCTTGTTCCGTGGTAGAAACGGTTAAACTCATTGCAGAGTCCATAGATAAATGCACAGATCTTATGAGGTGCAAGATCCTCAAATGCACCTGTCATCATTGTGCCGAATCCTGCGATGGAGAGCATGAGTGCTCTTTCCTCAGCGTTCTGAGGAGTATTCAGCTTCAAGCCGTCGATCTTTCCGTACTTCTCGCTGTACTTACGAAGAATGGACTTGATGCGGACAATGGTGTACATGATGTACGGACCTGTATTTCCCTCAAATGAGGTGAACTTATCGATATCGAAAACATAGTCCTTGCTCGCCTGATTGGAAAGGTCTCCGTACTTGATGGCAGACAGCGCAACGATCTGTGCTGTCTCACGAGCCTCTTCATCAGAAAGATCTATGGAGTCATTTTCCTTCATCTTGCGGTACATCTCGTCGTTTACGTCCTTGATAAGGTTTTCGAGACGCATTACCCCGCCCTCTCTTGTCTTAAAGGGCTTTCCGTCCTTACCGTTCATAGTACCGAAACCGAGGAAATCAAGGCTTCTGTCCTGAGGAACGATACCTGTCTTCTTTGCAGCACGGAATACCTGTACAAAGTGAAGCTGCTGACGCTTATCAACTACATAGATCACCTGATCCGGATCATAGTCTTTCATACGCTCAACAAGTGTTGCAAGATCTGTTGTCGTATAAAGAGCAGCTCCGTCAGACTTAAGGATCATGCAGGGAGGAACTTCCTTTGTATCAGTCTCTTCGTTGACATCAACAACAAGTGCACCCTCACTCTCATGAGCGAAACCGTCTGCCTTCATTTTATCAACCATAGGTCCGATGAACGGATCCGCATCACTTTCACCCTTCCAGAGATCAAATGATACGTTCAGATTTTTGTAGTTCTTCTTAAGGTCGGACACAGACAGGTTCATGATATGACGCCAGATAGCTGTGTATCCCGGATTGCCATGCTGCAGCTCATATGTTGCCTGCATAGCGGCATCCTTAAACGCCTCATCCTCTTTTGATCTGCCGGATGCTGCAGGATAGATCTCTTCAAGCTCAGAGAGTGTGAAAGGAGCTTCCGCAGGATAATCACCAACGTGATCAGGATTAAAGTACGGAAGGTCCGGCTGTGCCTCCTTTAATGCTGCAATGATAAGTCCCATCTGAAGACCCCAGTCTCCGAGATGAACGTCACCGATCACCTTATTTCCAAGGAATCGTGCGATACGCTTTACACTCTCACCGATGATCGCAGAACGGAGATGTCCGATATGAAGCGGCTTTGCAACATTCGGTCCGCCGTAATCGATCATGATAGTCTTCGGCTTCTCAGGCTTCTCGATACCGAGATTTTCCTCTTCCTGCATCTCTGTGAGATAACCCTTGAGGAAATCCTCACTGATCTTCATGTTGAGGAAGCCGGGGCGAACGGTTTCAACCTCTGAAAATACAGAAGAATCCTTCAGGACTTCAGCTACAGCAGAAGCGATGTCAAAAGGGTTCTTGTGAAGTGCCTTGGCTCCTGCCATAGCACCGTTACACTGAAATTCACAGAGATCCGGACGATTTGAAACAGTAACACGACCAAGGGAAGCATCAAATCCGGCCTTTTCAAAAGCGCCGCTCACTTCCTCTGTCAATCTGTCCAGTAAATATTTCTTCATATCAATAGTCTCCTAATACTTAACTAAATATACTTTCATGACAGAACATTACTGCTCGTTTCCGAAACGGATCCTGCGAAAAACTTACGTTACGCAAGCGCATCTCTTCTGGAATAAACGCATCCGCAATAATTCTGCCTGTAGAGATTATACTCTTTTGAAAGCTCGATGGATCTCTTATATCCATCTTTCTTTTTAAAATCAGAAGGCAGATGCTTAACACCGTAGACAGCGCCAAGCATCTCTCCTATATCATTTATCTTCGCCGCATTTTTCAATGGGCTCAGAGTCAGGGTAGTTGTGAAATAATCAAAACCGTTATCCCTGGCATATATGGCTGCTTCTCTCATACGAAGCTCATAGCATTTAAAACAGCGTTCTCCGCCCTCCGGCACATTTTCAAGCCCCCGTGCAAGATCGTAGAAAGGTTTCGGATCAAAATCCTCCACCACTACTTCCACAGGGAGCTTTGCATCTATGCAGAAGCGCCTGAGCTCCACTGCTCTTTTACGATACTCTTCTGCCGTATCCATATTCGGATTATAGAAAAGCAGCGTGACATCCGCCCAGTCCGCAAGGCTCTCTATGCATCCGCTGAAACACGGTGCACAGCAGACATGCAGGAGAACCTTTGGTCTCGGGCCATCCGGCGGGAGAGCTGCCACCAGCTCATCCATCTCCCGCCTGTAATTTCTCTTATTCATAGAGCATCCAGACCTTTAGTCTGCCTTGCCGCGGCTCTTTACCTTCGCAATGTCGATCGGCACAAGAGTACTCTGCTGTGCATCTTTTTCCATAGATGTGAGCAGGGCACTTGCTGTATCAAGAGCTGTGATAACATTTATACCTGTCTCGATGGCAACGCGTCGGATAAGGAAACCGTCCCTATGCTTATCATAACCCTCTGTAGGTGTATCGATAACGAGGTCGATCTTGTGACCAAGGATAAGGTCCATGACTGTAGGACTTTCCTGGCTTACCTTATTAACCTTCAGAGCATGTACTCCGCTGTCCTGCAGAACCTTTGCTGTAGAACGTGTAGCGTAGATCCTGTAACCTAAAGCCTCAAATCTCTTACCGATCTCGATAGCTTCTTTCTTATCAGAATCCTTAACTGTGATGATAACCTGCTTATGCTTCGGCAGACGAACACCGGCTCCAAGGAATGCCTTATAAAGAGCCTCATCATAGTCCTCTGCGATTCCAAGACACTCACCTGTAGACTTCATCTCAGGGCCAAGGCTGATCTCTGCTCCGTATACCTTCTCGAATGAGAATACCGGCATCTTTATCGCATAGTAATCTGCTGCAGGCTGGAGTCCCGGCTCATATCCGAGGTCCTTTATCTTCTCACCGAGGATCACGCGTGTAGCGAGATCAACGATAGGAATACCTGTAACCTTGCTGATGTAAGGAACTGTACGGCTGGAACGGGGATTTACCTCGATACAGTATACAGAGTCATCGGGCATTGCGATGAACTGGATATTGATCATACCAAGGACATTCAGCTCACGTGCAAGTCTTCTTGTGTAATCAGCGATAGTCTCTTTTACTTTATCGGAAAGAGTGGGCGCAGGATAAACAGAGATCGAGTCTCCTGAATGGATTCCCGCACGCTCAATGTGCTCCATGATACCCGGGATAAGGATATCCTCTCCGTCGCATACGGCGTCAACCTCTACTTCCTTACCCATCATGTACTTATCTACGAGGATCGGGTGATCCTGAGTGTAGCGGTTGATGATACCGATAAATTCACGGATCTCATCATCATTGAACGCGATACGCATGCCCTGACCGCCAAGTACGTAGGAAGGACGTACCAGAACCGGATAGCCCAGCTCATCTGCAGCCTTAACAGCTTCCTCTGCGGTAAATACTGTCTGACCTGCTGCACGATGGATGCCTGTCTTTGCAAGTACTTCATCGAAAAGCTCACGGTCCTCTGCGCGGTCAACGTTCTCAGCGCTTGTTCCGAGGATCGGTACACCCATCTTCATAAGAGCTTCTGTAAGCTTGATGGCTGTCTGTCCACCGAACTGAACTACTGCGCCGTCCGGCTTTTCTGTATTTACGATAGCTTCTACATCTTCCTCTGTGAGAGGCTCGAAGTACAGCTTATCTGCGATATCGAAGTCTGTTGATACAGTCTCCGGATTGTTGTTTATGATGATAGTCTCGTATCCGGCTTTTGCAAATGCCCATGTAGCATGAACAGAGCAGAAGTCAAACTCGATACCCTGGCCGATACGGATAGGACCGGAACCAAGTACAAGTACCTTCTTGTCCTTTCCTGTAGCCTCTACTTCACCGCTTTCATCCTCTCCGCCGTAAACAGAGTAGAAGTAAGGTGTTGTTGCCTTGAACTCAGCAGCACAGGTATCAACCATCTTGAAGGAAGGCTTGATATCATGCTCTCTTCTCAGCTCGCGGATCTTCTCAACCTTCTTACCTGTGAGTTCTGCGATAACAGAATCAGGGAACTCGATCCTCTTTGCTTCACGAAGAAGAGCAGGTGTCAGATCATCATCCTTCAGCCTGTTCTCCATATCTACAAGGATAGCAAGCTTATCAATGAACCAGCGGTCGATGGCTGTGATCTGGTGGATAGTTTCCTGATCGATGCCCTTCCGCATTGCTTCTGCGATGACATAGATCCTCTGGTCATCAACTACTTCCAGGCGCTTTAAGAGCTGGCTTCTTGACAGATCTGTGAAGTCGTAACTTCCGAGGTATTCTACATGCTGCTCAAGAGAACGGATAGCCTTCATGAGAGCACCCTCGAAGTTATCGCCGATAGCCATAACCTCACCGGTTGCCTTCATCTGAGTGGTAAGTGTTCTCTTTGCTGTGATGAACTTGTCGAAAGGAAGACGCGGGATCTTTACAACACAATAGTCAAGTGCCGGCTCAAATCCTGCATAAGTCTTCTTTGTAATAGCGTTCTTGATCTCGTCCAGAGTAAAGCCGAGGGCGATCTTTGCTGCTACCTTTGCGATCGGATATCCTGTTGCCTTACTTGCAAGTGCTGAGGAACGGGATACTCGGGGATTAACCTCGATAACACAGTACTCAAATGAATTCGGATGAAGCGCGAACTGTACGTTACAACCGCCTGTGATCTTCAGCTCATCGATAATGTTCAACGCTGCTGAACGAAGCATCTGATACTCTTTATCAGAGATAGTCTGGGACGGAGCAACTACGATGGAGTCACCTGTATGAACACCTACCGGGTCAAGGTTTTCCATATTACATACTGTGATGCAGTTTCCGTTGCTGTCACGCATTACCTCGTACTCGATCTCTTTCCAGCCGGAAATACATCTCTCTACGAGAACTTCTCCAACACGGCTGAGTCTGAGTCCGTTTGCAAGGATCTCTCTGAGCTCTGCCTCGTTATATGCGATACCACCGCCTGAACCACCAAGTGTGTAAGCCGGACGGAGAACTACCGGATAGCCGATCTTTTTGGCAAAATCAGCACCTGTTTCAACATCTTTTACTACGAGAGACGGAGCTACCGGCTCGCCGATCTTTTCCATCGTCTCTTTGAACTCCAGACGGTCCTCAGCCTTACGGATAGTCTCAGCAGTTGTACCGATGAGCTTAACTCCGTGCTTTTCAAGGAATCCTGACTCTGCGAGCTCCATACCGAGGTTCAGTCCTGCCTGACCGCCGAGGGTAGGAAGTACGGAATCCGGCTTTTCCTTTATAATGATCTCTTCCAGCATCTGAGCTGTGAGAGGCTCGATGTAAACCTGATCTGCGATCTCCTTATCTGTCATGATGGTAGCAGGATTGGAGTTTACAAGGCAAACTTCAACTCCTTCTTCCTTAAGAGAACGGCACGCCTGTGTTCCGGCGTAGTCAAACTCCGCTGCCTGACCGATGACGATAGGTCCGGAACCGATGACCAGTACTTTATGTATATCCTTGTTTCTTGGCATTTTTTGATCCTTTCGCTGGTAAAAAAATCGTATTACTGTTCTTTCATCATCTCTATGAAGCGGTCAAAAAGGTACTCGCTGTCCTGAGGACCTCCGCATGCTTCCGGATGGAACTGTACTGTAAAGATCTTCTTTCCGATGTAACGCATACCTTCATTTGTTCCGTCATTGACATTAACAAATGCGGGTACTGCAACAGAAGGATCCATTTTTTCCTCGTCTACCACATAGCCGTGGTTCTGGGATGTGATGTATACCCGGCCGTTTTCCAGATCCTTGACCGGATGGTTAGCACCACGATGTCCGTATTTCAGTCTGTGTGTGTCTCCGCCTGCAGCAAGAGCCATGAGCTGATGTCCTAAGCAGATAGCAAAGATCGGCACATCTGACTCATAGAGCTTTCTAACCTCTTTGATGACCTCTGTGCACTCCTTCGGATCGCCGGGGCCGTTTGAGATCATGATTCCGTCAGGCTCAAGCGCCAGGATCTCTTCTGCAGTTGTATCAGAAGGGAATACTGTCACATCGCATCCTCTGTGAGCAAGGTTCAGAGCAATATTTCTCTTTGTTCCTACATCAAGGAGAGCTACCTTTAAGCCGGCGCCGTTAAGCTCCTTTACTCTGGTAGGAACGCGCTCAGGAAACTCAGGCTTTTCTGTGATACCTGTAGTCGCAACAGCCTTTCCGTGGAGAACACCGTTCTCTGAGAGCTTCTTTGATCCGGAGATAAAGTACTTGTCCTTGCAGGACACCTTCTTTACCACTCCGGCTGTTGTATATGCCTTGAGCTTCGGGATCACTTCATCCAGATCGTAATCTGCGTTTGTAGTGATCATTCCGTTCATTGTTCCCTTTTCGCGGAGTATCTTTGTAAGCGCTCTCGTATCGATACCTGCGATACCGGGTATATCATATTTCAGCAGGAAATCCTGAATACGACCCCCGGAACGGAAATTGCTCTCTGTTCGGGAAAGCTCATGAACAATGTAACCATCAAGCCATACTCTGTCGGACTGCATGTCATCTTCACAG
Organism: Lachnospiraceae bacterium; assembly: GCA_900168235.1. Lineage (GTDB taxonomy): Bacteria > Bacillota > Clostridia > Lachnospirales > Lachnospiraceae > NK4A144. The sequence goes on from FUZG01000001.1 coordinate 365,641, forward strand.
ATGCCATAATTTCCGATAAGTGGGTACGTCATACAAACTGCCTGTCCTGCATAGGAAGGATCTGTCAGCACCTCAAGGTAGCCGGTCATGGATGTATTGAATACGATCTCACTTACGACTTCCTTTCTGGCGCCAATGCTCTTTCCAGTAAAGACAGTGCCGTCTTCCAGAATTAAAAATGCCTGCATTCTATGCTCCTTATTAAGATGTTGTAAGGGTCAAAAGTAAATTTTGCCCCTTACTGATGTCACGAACCGCTCCGCTGCTATGCAGCTATCGCGTTTCTAAAATACTCGCAATCCGCGTAATAACGCTTATTGCTCGTATTTAGCGGGTCCCAAGTTCCAAATCCTTCTTGTGCAAGCACAATCGGATTTGCACCTTTTGCCCCTGACATCATTAGGTTATCTGCAAACGTATCGGGCAGACTCATATTAAGTTCTGCCCGACACAAGGTTCACGGTATTTTAACACAGTAAAGTGTTACACGCAACAATGACATTGCGCTGACCATACATTATTTAAAGTATTTTACGCCGGACTCGAAGATCTTCATGTCCTGATCTCCGTAAATATTGATATTTACGCCGTCTCCTCTTCTTTCAGAGTGGCACATCTTTCCAAGTACGCGTCCGTCTGCACTTGTGATACCTTCTACTGCACGGTAGGAACCGTTGATATTCCATGTCTCATCCATGGATACTCTTCCGTCCGGATCACTGTACTGAGTTGCGATCTGTCCGTTTTCAAAAAGCTTATCAAGCACCTTCTCAGGAGCAACAAAGCGTCCCTCACCATGAGATGCAGGATTTGTATAAACATGACCAAGCTCAGCGCCTGCAAGCCATGGAGACTTATTTGATACTACCCTTGTGTATGCCATCTTGCTGATATGACGGTTGATAGTATTAAAGGTAAGTGTCGGGCTTTCCTCTGTCTGGCTGTCAATGATCTCGCCGTAAGGCACGAGTCCAAGCTTGATGAGCGCCTGGAAACCATTACAGATACCGAGAGCAAGACCATCTCTCTTGTGGAGGAGATCCATTACTGCCTCTCTGATCTTTTCATTTCTGAATGCTGTTGCAAAGAACTTCGCACTTCCGTCCGGCTCATCACCTGCGGAGAATCCTCCCGGGAACATGATGATCTGAGCGTCGTTAATAGACTTTGCAAATGCATTTACAGAATCCTTAATAGCATTTTCGTCAAGGTTTGAGAATACACGGATGTCTGTATCAGCGCCTGCTCTCTCAAATGCACGTGCACTGTCGTACTCGCAGTTTGTACCCGGAAATACAGGGATGAATACCTTCGGACGGGCTACCTTATTCTTGCAGACATAAACCTTCTTTTCTGTGTAAAGAGGAGATTCTACATGCTCTGCACCCTTATAAGCCTTTGTAGGGAATACCTTTTCAAGTGTTCCGTTATAAGCTTTCAGAGCTTCTTCCATTGTAACGGTCATTGAACCGTGTACAAAATTCTGCTCCTCTGTAACAGTACCTACTACATCGTAAGGAACTCCGAGCTTATCAAGTACCTTTACATCAGAAACTTCTGCAACGATATTACCTGTCTCGGACAGGAACATCTGCTCAGGAAGCCAGTCTTCATTGATCTTTACACCGAGTCCGTTACCAAATGCCATCTTTGATACAGCGGGTGCGATACCCTTTTCATCAAGTGCGTATGCAGCCTTGATAACGCCTTCCTGTACAGCCTTGTGGATTCCGCGATACAGCTCTGCTGTCTTTTCATAGTCCGGCAGATCGTACTTATCAAGCGGAATAGTGAACTTAACGATAGCATCTCCTGCCTTCTTAAGCTCAGGTGTTACTACATCCTTGAGCTTTGCTGTATCAACTGCAAAGCTTACAAGTGTAGGCGGTACGTTGATCTTTTCAAATGTACCGGACATGGAATCCTTACCGCCGATACTCGGGAGACCGAACTTCATCTGTGCATCAAAAGCACCAAGGAGTGATGTGAGCGGTGCGCTCCAGCGCTTCTTATCCGCTGTCATTCTCTTGAAATACTCCTGGAATGTGAAACGGATCTTGTCCATATCACCACCGCTGGCAACGATCTTTGCGATGGATCCTGTTACTGCATATACAGCACCGTGGAACGGACTCCATGATGAGAGATACGGATCATAGTCATAACTCATCATTGTTACTGTATCTGATGTTCCGTTAAGGACAGGAAGCTTTGCTACCATTGTCTGGATCGGAGTAGTCTGGTTCTTTCCGCCGTAAGGCATCTCAACAGTACCTGCACCGATACTTGCATCAAATCTCTCTACGAGACCCTTCTGTGAGCACTGGTTGAGGTCTGCGAGTGTATTGATCCACTCCTTCTTCTCATCCTTTACAGTTACCATTTCTCCGAAGTAGCTCTTCTTTTCGGACGGCATCTGTACAGCTACCTTTGTCTCCTGGTGAGCTCCGTTTGTATTAAGGAAAGCACGGCTGATGTCTACGATGGACTTGCCTCTCCACTTGAGAACGAGACGAGGCTCCTTTGTAACAACAGCAACCTTTGTAGCTTCGAGGTTTTCCTCTGCAGCATACTTCAGGAACTGCTCTGCGTCTTCTTCACGAACAACTACAGCCATACGTTCCTGAGACTCGGAGATCGCAAGCTCTGTACCGTCAAGACCTGCATACTTCTTCGGAACTTTATCGAGATCAACTTCCAGACCATCTGCAAGCTCACCGATAGCAACAGAAACTCCGCCCGCGCCAAAGTCATTACATACCTTGATCAGAAGAGATACTTCCGGACGACGGAAAAGTCTCTGGAGCTTTCTCTCTGTAGGAGCGTTACCCTTCTGAACCTCAGCACCGCATGTGTCGATGGACTCAGTTGTATGAACCTTGGAAGAACCTGTAGCACCGCCGATACCGTCACGGCCTGTACGTCCGCCGAGAAGGATGATGATGTCGCCCGGATCTGCTGTCTCACGGATGACATTTTTCTGCGGAGCTGCTGCCATAACGGCGCCGATCTCCATTCTCTTTGCCACATAATCCGGATGATAGATCTCACGGACAAGTCCTGTTGCGAGACCGATCTGGTTACCATATGATGAATAGCCGTGAGCAGCTTCACGAACCAGCTTCTTCTGAGGAAGTTTTCCGTGGATAGTCTCGGATACGGGTACTGTAGGATCTGCAGCACCTGTCACACGCATAGCCTGATATACGTATGCACGACCTGAAAGGGGATCACGGATAGCTCCGCCGAGACATGTAGCAGCACCACCGAAAGGCTCGATTTCTGTAGGGTGGTTGTGTGTCTCATTCTTGAACATTACGAGCCAGTTTTCTGTGCTCTTCTTTCCTTTTTCATCTGTGATCTCTACGGGAACTACAATAGAACAAGCATTGATCTCATCTGACTTTTCGAGATCTTCAAGCTTTCCTGCTTTTTTAAGTGCTCTTGCACCCATTGTTGCAATGTCCATAAGGCAGACGAACTTATCACCATCATTCTCCTTAAGACGCTTTGCACCATAAACGCTCTTACGATTTTTAAGATATGACTTCCATGCGTTTTCAATGGGCTTTTTATAGAAACCATCATCAAACTCCACCTGAGTGAGCTCAGTCTGGAATGTTGTATGACGGCAATGATCTGACCAGTATGTGTCGAGTACGCGAACTTCTGTAACGGAAGGATCTCTCTTCTCTTCCTTCTTAAAATAATTCTGGATGTGCTTAAAATCTTTATAGGTCATTGCAAGACCGAGGGATTCATAGAGCTTTTTAAGTTCAGCATCCTTCATTGTGATGAAACCATCAAAGATCTTTATATCTTCCGGCTCATCGTAATTTACTTCCAGAGTCTTCGGCTTTTCGAGACCGATGATACGTGAATCAACAGGATTAACTACGTAATCCTTGATAGTCTTTACTTCATCCTCTGTAAGATCTCCTGTCAGGCAATATACTTCAGCTGTACGGATGATCGGATTTTCACTTCCTTTAAGGAAACGGATACACTGAACTGCGGAATCAGCTCTCTGATCAAACTGTCCCGGCAAAAACTCAACTGAAAAAACAGTATCTTTGTTGTTTCGTGGAAAATCCTCTTCATAAAGGTTGTCTACAGGCGGCTCAGAAAAAACACTTTCTTCTGCTTTTTCAAAAATGTCTTTACTGATGTTCTCCACGTCGTAGCGGATAAGATGACGAACTTCAACATCCTTTCCGATGCCGATGTAATTCCTGATCTCATCCTCCAGCTCTTTTGCGCGTACTGCAAAGGGCTGTTTCTTTTCCACATAGATACGTCTGACCATTACACACACTCCTCTTGGAACATTTGCTTTTCATCCGACTAAATTTTGCCGGATGTCCTTTTTGTAATGTCCTTACAAAAAGGCTCCTCTTGAATCACCGTCCGGTCCATTCCGGACATTACTAAATATTATCTATAACGGGTTCCTAAAAAACCCGTATTTCAAGGCGGTCGTAATAGTACCGACCGCCGTGAAACCATTACTGCTGCATTTGATAGAAATCCATTATTTCCCGTAATTTTGAAAGAACTCTGAGGAAGATTTCCTCCTGAACTCCTTCGCTCCAACGGGTACCATTATGCATGCCTTCAAGTACGTACCTTGACAAAAAACCGCGAAGGGCATTTATATCCCTCACTGTGGCACGTGCGATAAACCTTCTTTCATCATCATGAGTCCTTATCCTGTTCCTTGAATAAGCATAAGGATAATTCCTGTCCATGAGTTTTGATACAGAAGCTTTTTTAACAAAATCAAGTAAAGTCGAATCAAATACCGGAAATTTCAGCTTTGATTCTCCCTGTTTTCCATCATATGCATGAGCGACGTCTTTTCCTGTCTTTCCAACAAAATAAGGTATATAGACAGAGAGCGTCCTCACATCCGACCCGTAGGTCGAGATAAATTCAGCTGCTACAACATTCTCTGATTCCAAAAGAAATGCTCCTTTCCGGAAGCGGCAAATTAACGATCAGCGAAGCAGGTAGTCCAATTCTTCAGTCATTTCCGCGGGTACTTCCTTCCCCAGGTTTTCGACCTTCTTGATAGCTACCTGGACTAATTTCGCCTTTCCTGACTGCTTTACTTTCCATTTATCAATTATATCTGCGTACTGCGGATTTTCATGCATCTTGTCACGAAGTGCTTTCGGGAACGGACAGTAACGATATACTATTCCGCGTGCCACCTTATTCATTCTGGCAGAACCCGATGCCTCATTTCTTATATACATGTTGTAGTCCTGTATAAATACGCCGCGATAGTTATTTCTGGCTTTCTGCAATGCAGTCTTGATCTTTTCACGGGTATCCGGTGAAAGTTCATGATTCTTTTTATAGAACTGCAGGTAATCACAATATTCACTTGTAAGGGACGGATCTGTCACATCATTCCAGTGCACACCCTGTATCCTTCGACACATCTCCCAGCGATACTCGCCGCAGAGTTTGACAATAGCCTCATCCAAATCCTCTGTAAAGAAGATCGGCATCAGCATTCTTGCCGGTGTATCACGTTTCTTTCCGTCAATTTCCTGCCACATAAGGGTTCTGGAACCCATATTCGGCATCAGTATGATATTCGGAAGCACCTCGACATTCTTTATGAACTGATTAATTTCCAAGTCAGCATAATTCCTGAATGTCTCACGATAGAAGCACGAAAAATCAATCTCACGAAGCTTGTCGATAGCCTGCATGAGCTTATCCTTTGTGAGGAGAGTCTGGTCCAGCGGCCTTATTATCTCCTCAGAATTGAACTGAGGGATAAATGTGGTGATACGGCCGTAAGTAACCCTGTTACCCATTGCAAGGAGATTTTCTATCTCAAACTTTACACGCTCCTTGCGGTCATTCTGAAGTTCAGCAGCCTGAGCCTTTGTAATATTTCCGCTCTGAACCTGCTCTCTCAAGTACTCCGGATAATCCGCATCAAACTCGTTCTTGGAAGGATTTTCCTTCATCTCGTAAATCCTTCTGAGCCACTCAGGAACGGTAAATACATGATTATTTGGATCAGGTCTCCAGTGAAGCATGAGATTATAAAGCTTCGCTGTGTCCTCTTTTCCCACAAGACGCTCATCCAAAAATCCAAACATGAGGAACATCCTGACTTCCGGCGGAGGTGTAGGATCCTCAAGCGTCTTCATGTAAACATCCGTATAAATCTTGTAGAAGTCACGTGCCAGCTCTTTTCTGAGCTTACGCATCTCGTCACTTGTATCGTTTTTATCAGGCGCTGCAATAAACTGATCCACGAGCTGATGCATATTCCTCGAGGTCTCTGCATTTGAACCAGCGTATCCAAGGATGATATCCATGGCTCCGGTGATCTCTTTTGTAACCTCTTCTCCGCCTGCAGCTGCGCCTGCCTGCTCGGTCCTTGATTTCAGGAAACGGAAATCAAACTCAAAGTCGCCTACTGCTTCTTCAAGCTTTTCCCTGTATTCCGCAAGCTCCATGATCTGGGATGAAACGGTCGTATCAAATTCAGACATTCTCATTACTGTTCCGATACAGAGATCCGGAGAAATAGCATAAAAGCCCTTTCTCACAAGAGCGTCGTTTTCCATGAGGCTGTTAAGATATGTCATTCTCCAGCCTTCCAATCCTTCCTTTTCAGGAGGAGCTGCAAGAGACTGTACCTCAGGGTACTCCTTTGCTTCCTGTCCCGTCTGGATAGTGAGTGCAGGATAAGAGTCAAAGTCACTCTTTACGGAGTGATATCTCGCCTCTGTCTCTGTATGCAGTTTTTCATACCATGAATAAAGATCCAGCGCAGTCTTTACAGAACTTGACGCTAAAACCGGTGAGATCTTTCCCTGCATCTGAACAACCTTTGCAATGTCTTCTACCGAAGTAAATTCATGCGTATAGACCGTCACGTCGTCTACCGCTTCGTAGTCATACACATACTCTTCATCAGGTGTTTCAAAACACCCGATAAGAGCTCCTGTCTTCAGAATCATGCTTCCGTAAGAATTGGATACTCTGACCTGCCCCTTCAGCAGGATCTCCACTTCCTCCACACGTTCCCCAATAGTGTGAAGCATATCATCCGCTTTAATTTCCTTCATACCCATAAGCTTAACCCTCTTTTCTTAAATATTTATTACACCCTTCCCATTTATTTTTTTGCTTTTATCTTAAGCACATACAAAACAGCCATCATCACTATAAAGCCTGAACCTAAGGACAGGACAGCGTTCTGTGTAAATCCTGCGATCAGATATCCCACAAAGCAGCTGCTCACAACAACTGCTGCGTACTGGAGCTGTGTTGAAACATGGTTCATGTGATAGCACTGCGCTCCCGCACTGGACATGATAGTCGTATCGGAGATAGGAGAAATATGATCTCCCGCAACTGCTCCTGCAAGTACTGCTGATACCGAGATCACCATCATGCTGAGGTTTTCCGGTCCGTTAAAAATACTTGTAACGATCGGAACGAGGATAGCAAATGTTCCCCAGCTTGTTCCTGTTGAAAATGCGATAAAGATCGCAATAAAGAACATGATCGCCGGAACAAATGCTGTTCCGAATGAGCCCTCTCCAACGATACCGCTGATGTATCCGCGGATATCGAGAACGCTTGTCATTCCCTTAAGTGTCCATGCAAATACTAGGATCGCGATAGCCGGTATCATGAGCTGGAATCCGCTTACAAAGCTGTCCATGTATTCCTTAAATGTAACAACCTTGCGGGGCAGATACAGCACCAGCATGAACATCAGCGTAATAAATGTCGCAAAAATAAGAGATATCTCTGAATCACAGTTTGCGAAAGCATCCTGTACGTTTACTCCGCCGTTCTGGAATCCTGTGTAGATCATTGCTCCTACTGCTGCAAAAATAAGTACCAGTGTAGGAAGGATAAGATCTACTACTTTTCCGTTTTCGTTTTCCTTAACTTCTCCACTGTTCTGGAACTCTCCTGCATGGCTCGTGAAGAGATCACCATTTACCGCATTTGCCTCATGAACCTTCATCTGTCCGAAATCAAGTGCTGTGATGCTAATGAAAAGCACCATGATCAGTGTAAGGATCGCATAGAGGTTAAATGGAATAGTGCTTATAAAAAGCTGAAGACCATTTATTCCGGAATCCTCCGGAACGTAAGAATTAACCGCTGCAGCCCAGCTTGAGATCGGTGCGATGATACATACCGGCGCTGCCGTTGCATCTATAATATAAGCAAGCTTTGCTCTCGAAACCTTGAAACGGTCTGTAACAGGTCTCATTACGCTTCCGACTGTGAGGCAGTTAAAATAGTCATCAACGAAGATCAACATTCCGAGAGCTGTCGTAGACAATAACGCTGCTCTCTTTGACTTGATCTTTCCCGAAGCCCATCGTCCATAGGCGGCTGAACCACCTGATTTCTGCATGAGATTTACTATCATTCCGAGCATTACAAGGAAGATAAGAATATTTAGATCAATGTTATCGGTCATCACAGTAAAGATCGACTGGAATGACACCCACGGAGAAAACTGTCCGTAAAGGAGAGCTCCTGCAAGGATGCCGATAAACAGCGAACTATAAACTTCCTTTGTAATGAACGCCAGGATAATAGCTATCACAGGCGGAAGAAGTGACCAAACAGTACCTATGTAGATTGAGTTTTCCATCTGTTATCCTTCTCGAGACATTCCAAGTATGATGTCTCATTCTTATATTTCGGCATTTTCTGCCGGATGTGCATAGATATGCATATTATTGAATATTATAACCCGCAGTGACTCTTTATGACAACAAAAAACCTCACATTTCCTGATAGTTTTCCACTCACGAATCTGATACAATGTTCTTAACATTTTGGGTTAAGTTAATCATGAAGAAGGGAAAAAATATGTATCTCGATGAGATAGAACCCGGATCACGCATCTCGATCCGAGCAGTTGATAAAGAAAACCCCGAAAATTCGGTGGAAGTTACGACAGATGTGATGGAACAGCTCATGGATACCAACGGGCACCATGTGGCATTTGCATCTCCGATCTATATTGATGACAAGGTTCTTTCCACAAATGCAGGAAAAGGAATCTTTGATATTTATTATTTTGATCCTGTTTCAAAGCGGGTCTATGAATGGCTTCATACTCCCGTGCGTTACGTTCTGTGCAAAGAAAAACGTTGTTACATACTAGTTTCAGACATGGAAGGCACTCTGACAAACAGACGCGATACCTTCCGCATTAATCTTACTGAGCCCTGCGTAGTCCAGATCGGAGAAAACAGAGGCACTTTCTACGGAAACGTTCATGACATTTCCGCCATGGGAATAGCCGTGACTCTGCCGAAGCTCCCGGAATCACCGCTTTTCAAGCCGTTTTCCATCGTATTTTCCGATTCGAAAACACGCTCGCGTTTCCGGTTATCCGGCACTTGCAGGCACGTACAGGATATCGGCGAAACCGCCATCCGGTGCGGATGCGAATTAAGTAAGCCTAATCCGACGCTGAGTAACTTCGTAAACAGGCGTCAGCTTGATGAAATGAAGAAACGGAGCGGACGGGATCTGAAACACCTTAATCCTGTAAGCTTCTCCATAGAAGAAAAAGACTGAGACATTGCCTCAGTCTTTTTCTTATTCTAATTCAAATTCTTGTGTTTCGGGCGCTTTGATACTAAAGCTTGTAAGCTTTAAGCCGTTTTTCTTATCATTTTGGAGAAAGAGATTATTATATTTTAATACGAGATTAACCTTCCCGTCTCCGGCATCGAAAAACATCCACTCCTGCTTCTCATCACCATTCCACGGTTCTTCCGTGACCATCGCATCGCCATAGTCCCTGTCTTCATACTCAAGCCCCGTTAAAGCATTTCCTGTCCGGGTATTTTCGATAACATAAAAACCATTATCTAACTGAGTCAGCTTAAAGGAATCGGAAACACCGAGCTTCAATATATGTTCTCCGTCATCCGGTGTAACTCTTCCAAGGAATATCCTGTCCATAAGCTGTTTTCTCTGAGTAAGCTTTTCCATGAAGCTTTCTAAGGCTTCATCATATGTATCTATATCTTTCTCATCAAATGTCTTACTCTGCTTATACCTCTCCAAAACGATATGACGATCTGCCTCAGCAGATTTCCTCAACTGTTCTGCCCGGTCCGGCAGCGCATTAATTTCTTTTTCGATCGCATAACGGAATACTTCTCTATATTTCTTTTCAACCTCAGCACGAAACTCCGGTATATCCATTAGATCAGTCAGGATATGTGTATCATTAACCCATTCCCTGTCATCAGTATAATTGGCATTATAAACCCAGAGTTTTCTGGGATTGTTGTAAAGATTTGTTGGTCCGACTGTATTGTTGCCATAAGCAGAATCATGATCCCATATAGGACCTGCCGATATTTTTTTATCCCTTCCGCCTCTGTACAGGTAAAAACTTGTACATGTAGAATCAAGATTCTCCGCGTATTCCGAAAGAAGATAATAATTCACAAAGGAACCCACATCTATTTCAGATTTTACAGCTGCCCATTTTCCCTCCGAAGCATCTCTTTCAAACTGATCATACGACGCCTTAAATGCTTCAAGGTTCTCTTTTTCTTCTGATTTACTGTTACTATCCTTTAACGCGATCTTGGTTTTATAAAGATCTGATACAAAATACGGATCATTATTATCTTCGTTGTCCGCATAGCAGTCTATCTCCATCAGGACTGCATCCTTACCACGGAGATTAACCGAGCTTTTTGAAAGCTCCAGTTTAGGAAGAATATAGTAATTCCCCTGATACACATCATCTGCGTAAAGATCCACATGCTTCCCCTTAGGGACAAAACGTGAACCCAGATCACGAGCAAGCCTAAATGTGAAATCATTTCTGAGAAGAGTCCTGTCATACTCATTTGAAAGAAGTATCCACTTATTAGACGGACCAAGCTCGAGAATATTTACATTCCCGGTAAACTCAAGCTGATATGGTTTCTTTTTACCGAGCCACGTGGAATTTCCTCTCCCCTTTATCGAAGCCTTTATCTTTTTACGGATATCTGCTCCGCGTACTGTTACACCTGTATAAACTGTATGCTTTGAACCGTTATTGACATCATTTATAGTATTATTCGCAAAGCTCAGCCTTAACTCCGGAACACCATTTGCAGGAGGTAAATTTTCCTGTTCAACTCCCAAAATCCCTATTCCGATCATAAAACAAAAAGCCAAAGCAAACAGGCACTTTTTTGCGAGCGAAGAGCATACACATTTATTTTTTTTCAAGAATCTTCCACCTTTATTTTATCTGTCTCTTATCTTTTCGATCACATTATTCAAGAGATCGTCCCCATACTCCATATAAAAATCTGCCATATTCATGACAGAATTATCTTTCATCATGCAGTACATGTTGTATATATCGCCCTCAACATCGTCATCCATTACACGTGTCCCGTCACAATACACTCCGGGCTCCAGACCTTCAAAGGAATCTACAAATGTCACATAGCTGTGACTCCGTCTTGAATAAACCTGTTTTTTGTTCAGCACTTCAAAAATATCCATCTTGATTCCTCTGACATGACGTGTTTTCATGCTAAAAAACCTCAGAATCTTTTACAATCCTGAGGCCTTAACTTGAGCAGGGGAAGAGGGATTCGAACCCCCGTGAACGGTTTTGGAGACCGTGATACTGCCACTGTATGATTCCCCTATGCAATTAAATTGTTTGCCGCGTATTTGTTTTCGTACAATTACTTGTTGCGACGCAGATAATAATATCACAGCCTCTATATGTGTGCAAGTACTTTTTTGAAAATATTTGATATTTTTTCTTTGCTTCTTGAAGTGACGGAATCATAGGATAATTTCTGCACATGACGGCAACAGTCAGGTACGTTATCATACACGCGGATACGTTGCCTCGTCGTCAGCGCTCCGCCGCCTATCTTCAGGTGCTCCGTCAACTCGCAGGCTTTGCTTCTATGCCCTCCGGGCGAAGCACAAAGCCTGCTCAAACAGTGACTCCCGCACCTGAGCTATGCTCGCGCTTCTGTCCTCGGCTGCCAAAGTACCCGCTTTGTATGATAACGTACCTGCCTGCCGCCTGTTCTGTGAATGTCAGAAAGCGGAGATCGTTGCTTTCCATAAGCATCCCGTTAAGAACCGCACAGGTGAGATCCACTGCATACGGAGACTTGGCACGCAGGACAAGAGCTGTGCTGGAAGCGAATGTCCTGCGTGCTTATGTCGAAGTCAGCAGTTAGCTCACCGTTGTGTCGGTTCCCAGGGATGTGTTGGAAACAACGATCTCCGCTTCCGTCACTCACATCAAATCTGCTCAATAGCGTCGCTTACAGAGCGGACACCTATGAGCTTAACGCCCGGATTTTCCCGGACGGAGTTCATTGAGCTTGCGGGGATTATGACCGTTTTGAAGCCGAGACGGTGGGCTTCGTTTACTCTCTGGGATATCTGGCTCACCGCTCTCACCTCTCCGGAAAGTCCGACCTCTCCAAATGCCACAAGGTCAGAATCAATAGGACGGTTTCTGAATGAAGAAGCTACCGCCATTATGATGCCAAGATCAACTGCCGGTTCGCTGACCTTCAATCCTCCTGCTATGTTCACATAGGCATCAGACTGAGCGAGGTGCATGCCTACACGCTTTTCAAGAACTGCCATGAGCAGGTTTACGCGGTTGTAGTCCGTGCCGTTTGCCTGTCGCCTGGGAATACCAAATGCTGTATCGGTGACGAGCGCCTGTATCTCTACGAGGAGTGGTCTGGTGCCCTCCATACAGCAGGTAACGACCGAACCGCTGGCATTTTCCGGACGGCCCGAAAGCATAAACTCCGAAGGGTTTGTAACCTCAGCAAGCCCGCCTTCATTCATTTCAAAAACGCCAATCTCATCCGTAGAACCAAATCTGTTCTTAACTCCCCGGAGAACTCTGTATGCTCCGTGAGTATCACCCTCAAAGTAAAGAACTGTGTCCACCATATGCTCAAGGACTCTGGGACCCGCTACAGCGCCTTCCTTTGTCACATGACCGATTATAAATACGGTGATGCCCATGCTCTTTGCAATGCGCATGAGAACCCCTGTAGTCTCTCTGACCTGCGATACTGAGCCGGGGGCCGCCGACACATTTTCATTGAACATAGTCTGGATCGAATCCACGACTACCATTTCAGGCTTATTTTCCGCGATAATTTCTGAGATATCATCAAGATTTGTTTCAGATAAGAGCTGAAGTTCATCCGTAAAGCTTCCGAGCCTGTTTGCTCTCATTTTGATCTGCTTTAGGGATTCCTCTCCCGAAATATAAAGTACAGAATGGTGATCAGCCGTGACATTTCTGCAAATCTGCAAAAGGAGGGTGGATTTTCCGATACCGGGATCTCCGCCTACAAGTACCATGGAGCCCTTTACGATACCGCCTCCAAGGACTCTGTCCATCTCCTTACTTCCGCTTGTGATCTTGTCCTCAGGATCCTCTGTAATCTGAGAAAGGGGCTTCGGCGTCTGCCGAAGTCCCCCTCTTACTCCTGCCGTCGCTGCTTTGGAACCTGCTCCCTTAGAAACAGTTTCCTCAACCATGGTATTCCACTCATGACACATCGGACACTGCCCGAGCCACTTTGGTGACTCATGTCCGCAGTTCTGACAGAAAAATATAGTTTTTGACTTTTTATTAGGTGCCATTATGCTCTCTTCACTTCTACCGGTACACTGCCATTTCCTGAAAGCTCCACACTTACAGAAAGCTTGCCGCCGAGATTAGTCTTCATACGGCCGCTGTCCTTGCCGTTTACAATAACCTCATACTCTGTTTCATCTGCAAGTCCGAGTGTGATCTGTGCATCATCAGCGCCTTCTACGCTGAACTTTACACCATCTTCTGCCTCAGCAAAATTAGCGACACTGGTTCCGGGAACCGATTCATAGACAAACAGTCCGTTCTTCTCAAGCTTTGTAATATCCTTGAAAGTTTTTACCTTGTAAAGGTCACCATTGTGCGGGTAATCCTCCTTTTTTGCCTTTGCGTCCAGGGTGTGATCTCCAAAGCTCAGAGAACCGTCTGCCTCACTGCGAAGCAATTCCTTAACCGCTGCCATTTTTGTATCCTCCTGATTCTTACCAAAATTAATACAATGCCGTCTTCAGATCTACGCCATTGCATAGACCAAAGACATTTAAACAAGGTGCCTCAAATTGTATTTCGACTACCTGCGTCAAAAAATCAAGACGCCTTGAAAACTATTTTACCGTTAGAAAGATTTACATGCACCGTATCGCCGCTCTTTACCCTGCCTGAAAGCAGTTCCTCTGCGAGAGGATCCTCGATCATATTCTGGATCGCACGGCGAAGAGGTCTTGCACCATACTTCTTGTCTGAACCCTTTCCAATAATCTCTTCCTTTACTCCGGCAGAAATAGAAAGGGTTATGCCCATCTGCTCCTTTGCTCTGCGGATCAGATCCTTAGAGAGCAGAGTAACGATACTCTTCATATCATCCTTAGAAAGCTGATGGAATACGATGATGTCATCTATTCTGTTAATGAACTCAGGCTTGAAGATCCTGCGTACTTCTTCCATTACGCCGTTCTTCATGTCCTTGTACTTCTCTGACTCGCTGTCAGCACCGCCGAAACCTAAGCGCTTCGGCTCAACGATAGACTGAGCTCCTGCGTTACTGGTCATTATGATGATGGCGTTCTTAAAGCTTACCTTGCGGCCCTTGGAATCTGTGATGTGACCGTCATCCAATACCTGAAGGAGTATGTTGAATACATCCGGGTGAGCCTTTTCGATCTCATCAAAAAGCACTACCGAGTACGGATGTCTGCGGATCTTATCTGCAAGCTGTCCGCCCTCGTCATGTCCTACATAACCCGGAGGTGAACCGATCATCTTTGCAACAGAGTGGGACTCCATGTACTCCGACATATCTACACGGATCATGTCATCCTCAGATCCGAACATTGCTTCTGCAAGCGCCTTACTGAGCTCTGTCTTACCTACACCTGTAGGTCCGAGGAACAGGAAGGAACCAACAGGTCTCTTAGGATCCTTGAGTCCTACACGGCCTCTTCTGATAGCCTTTGAAACAAGAGTAACTGCCTCTTCCTGTCCGATGACTCTCTTATGCAGAGTCTTCTCAAGTGCCATGAGGCGTACATTATCTTTTTCCGTAAGCTTATTTACAGGGATCTTTGTCCAAAGCGCAACAACGTCCGCAACATCATTTTCTGTGAGGACGAGCTGCTTTGACTGCTCCTTTTTCTTACGGCGGTTCATTGCCTGATCAAGCTTCTTCTGCTCAGCAAGCTGTTCTTTTCTGATCTCAGAAGCCTTTTCAAAATCACCCTCGCGGATTGCTTTTTCCTTCTCAACTTCAAGAGCCTTCACCGCATCTGAAATCTTTTTCTCACGTGGAGACTCTGAGAGATTTGAAAGGCGCAGGTGGCTTGATGCTTCATCCATTACATCGATTGCCTTATCAGGAAGGAATCTGTCGTTGATGTAACGGTTACTGAGCTTAACTGCTGCGACTACAGCTTCCTCAGGGATAGTGAGACCGTGATGATCTTCATACTTATCCTTGATGCCCATAAGGATCTGTATTGCTTCCTCTTCCGTCGGCTCCTCAACTACTACCGGCTGGAATCGTCTTTCAAGTGCAGCATCCTTTTCGATATACTTACGATACTCATCAAGTGTTGTAGCACCGATAAGCTGGATCTCACCTCTTGCAAGTGACGGCTTCAGGATATTTGATGCATCGATAGCACCTTCTGCTCCGCCGGCTCCGATAAGGGTATGGATCTCATCCATGAAAAGAAGGATATTTCCTGCTGAGATAACCTCGCGGATAACCTTCTTTATTCTTTCCTCAAACTCACCGCGGTACTTACTTCCTGCGACCATTCCGGACATATCGAGAGAAACTACTCTCTTGCCCATGATAGTCTCAGGAACATTTCCCTCTGTGATCCTTACTGCAAGGCCTTCTGCAATGGCAGTCTTACCTACACCGGGCTCACCAACAAGACAGGGATTGTTCTTGGTCCTGCGGCTCAGGATCTGAACCACACGCATGATCTCATTTTCACGACCGATAACAGGATCCAGCTCACCGCTTCTCGCGAGCTCGGTAAGGTCTCTTGAATACTGATCAAGAGTCGGCGTACTGCTCTCGTTTTTTGCGCCCTTCTGTGCATGAAGGTCATCCCTTGCGATAGCAGGATCTTCGCCCATAGCCACAAGCGTATCAGAATAAACCTTCTGAAGATTTACGCTCAGGGTATTAAGGAGACGGACTGCAACGCTCTCTCCCTCTTTTATCATTGCTAAAAGGATATGCTCTGTTCCGATCTCAGTACTGTGAAATCTGACAGCCATATCTTCGCTGAGAGCAAGGACATGACGGGCACGGGGTGTCCATCCGTCCTGCTCTGAAAGTACTACGTCAAGTCCCGGTGCAACAAGCTGTTCGATAAGTTCAAACACCTGCTTTTCCTGAACATGATTCTGTTCCAGCGCATATGATGCAACACTGGAATTTTCCCGAAGGAGACCTATCAGGATATGCTCTGTTCCAACATAATTCTGATTAAGTTCTCCTGCGCACTTTCGGGCAAGCTCAAGAGCTTTCTTCGCTTTTTCAGTATAATTCATAAACACCTTTCCCCTCTGTCATACGACAGAGGATCAGAAAATCAGTGCTTCTTTATATTGAGGAACTCAAAATCAAAATCCTCATCAAGGTCATAGTCCTGTGCAGGACGACGACTCTTCATCGCACTGCTTTCTGTATTATCTTCTGTTGCAGCTCTTGCCTTCTTTGTGGGAAGACCTGCTGTTACTTCCATATTTTCCCAGTCTACTTCGTCCTCAGCGCGGTTACGCTCAACCGGCATCTCATCATCTTCCTCGTAGACTCTTCTGGGTCTCTCCCTCTTCTGACGGCGGACAGGTCTCTCCTCGTCCTTACGACGGCTCTTTTCTCTGTTTACAGCCTTTGACTTCTTCGCAACTCTCTTCCTGATAGCTGCCTCGTCTTCATAATCGTCGTCATCGTCGTCATTTCTGCCGCGCAGACGCTTTCCAAGCATCATGTTGATCATGAGGAATACAAGGATCACGATGATTATAACGAGAACTACGATGATAAGAAGTCTGGATCTGGAAAGCTTCTTATACTTTGTAGTTACTGCGGATTCACCTCTCGGAACTTCCACATATCTCTGATAGGTTCCGCGGGAAATGTCATAAAGATAAAATCCAAGGTTTCCGCTCTCATCTACTGCATAAAGGAGACAGAACTCCTTCGGCTGTGCCTGGATAAGTCCTGAGAGATTTGTATGAGCGATCTCATCAAGGGCAAGCATAGCATTTTCATCTGCCTCTGCTGAAGCTGATGCAGCATCACCAGTCGCTGCTTCACCTGAATCGCCTGTAACAGCAGCATCGCCTGCGGCAACTCCGCCGCCCTCTGCGGAATCAGAAATATGAGCAGCAGGTTCAGTCTCAGAATCGGGATCAGTTACCGGAGCAATCTCACCTTCGTTTACTCCTCCTGCAGCACCTGCTCCTACGACAAGACCTGTTTCCTCCTCTGCATATGCCTTTACGGAGAAAAGTGCCTTTGTCTCTTCTGCTTCGGAAGCTGCCTCTGAACCCTCTTCATCAGAAGGGAGTTCCTCAGGAAGTGACCATGCAGTAGCTGATTTTGAGCCCCACTGCAGATCATGCTTTGAAAATCCGTCAGGACCCACAACGTTATCGCCGGGATCAAGAACTATGATATATTTATCGTCTCTTCCGTCGATTTTTATCATATCGGACATGCGGGCATTTTCTGTAGTATCACAGAGATAAAATTCTCCGTTTGATCCGTCCGCATCTGTTAAGTATGCAAGAGTGATGGTAAGCCCCTCTGCTCCGATAGTGGCGCTCTTACATGTCATCTGTGCCAGCATTACATCCTGGCCTTCATATCCGACTGTTCTTACAGAAAAACCAGCCGGGACTTCGCTTGCCGGAAATGTAAGTGCAAGGAATTTTCCGTCTATATTTGTAGCGATGTCACTGGGAGTCACTGTCTCCAGTGCCGCCTGCGCTGCTTCTGCTGCAGCCTGTGCTTCTTCCTCAGACATCTCCTCTGCCGCATTTTCAACTGCTTCCTCAGCGTATGCTCCCACAGGAACACTGCCTACCAGGAGTGCAGACAACAGAAGCGAGATCGCGCCTCTTTTCAAAATGCCGTTACGTTTCATTTCAAACTCCATTCCAGAACTATGTCATAGCTCTATATCTATTTTGCCTGTACAAAAAATTGTATCAGGGCTTCCCCTCCGGTTCGGAAGGCATATTTTTATATACCGGGATCAGAAATTTATATTCCGATGCCGAGTTTATATCGGTTCCATAGCCTTTATAAACATTTTTTGCTTCATAATGCGGTGCATAAAGGCTTTCCATGTACTGGTGGGATATGTCTTTTCCGCTGTAGTTGAAGCGATGCTTATAAAGCGTATCCTGAGGGACAGAACGGTAAAAATAATTCTGTGCCAGGAATGAGAGACCTCCGCTTATGGATTTTCTCCTGCTATTCCATCCCTGTGACTTAGCATATTTTAATCCGTTTACGACAGGATTTGAACCATTTGCCTGAATATTAAAGAAATTGTAATATCCCTCGTATCCCGGATAATTTCCGTTTATGAGATCATCTCCGGTACTCCTGCCGTGTTCCTGACGGAGCCTTGCCGCAACAAGATACGGATTGACCTTAGATGATAATGAAAGATCTGTTACAAGTCCTGCATAAGTGACCGATGACTCATCCGGAAGATTTCCCTTCATGGAAGTGGTGGAAAGAATGGTCTCAACACCCTTAGACGACGTTCCGGTACTGTCCTTACCGTCTACAAACATGAAAAAGGATGTGTTCAGTTCACCGCTGTCTGTCACCATAAAGTTTCTTGGATCCATGTAATACTTTATCTGGCTCAGAGTAGCTTCCTTCCAGGATATGTGACTGTCCCCGTTCTCTTCATCAGAAAACAGTTCTGATATAGACCCGATTCCGAGACCCGAAGCAAATCCTGATCTCAGGTCATCGTATGAAGCTTCTTTTAGATGGGACTGTATCCAGGTTGACTCTGCAAGAACGGAATCAGAAGAAACACTTTCCGCCGTTCCCGATATATTTTCAACCTTGCTGAACCCCTGCTGGGCTTTAGCTGCGCCTTCCCAGTCGAGAGCACTGACCGGATCGTAGGCTTCAAAATCCCATCCGGGATAAAGACCATGAAGTATCATGAGCTTTGAAATGTAGCTGTCAGGAAAACCTCTGTCACGGAGCTTTTCTCCGTAATCATCAGAATTAAAATAGTCCTGACGGACATAACCCGAAGTAACTCCGTTCACTCCGCTGAAAGTCACACGATACCAGTAATATCCCCCCTGCGCATCATATTCTGCTCCGTTAAATACACACGAAGTTCCATATGAGAGCTTACACAGGATATTCCCGCTAAGTGACGGAAGATGCCGGACCTTAACATCATTAAAAGCTATTGTCATTGTCCTTCCGGCCTTGATATCTTCTGCGGAAGTACCGCCGATATCGATGAGATCAGATCTTACATATCCGGACACAACAGGCTTTTTTGAAGTTATATAGTACCACAAAACTCCGTCTTTTCCATCTGTCTCGCTTTCAATAATGACAGCGACACCGGAATTAAGCGTCGCAACGATCTTTCCGGTAACGGGAGTACCTGCCCTGACCTGTATATTGGTTCCTTTTGTGACCGCATGAGTACCGGCCTTTACTTCACCGGATACAGATTCCTCAGCGCAAACCTCATTATTTCCAAAAATAAAGACGAAAAGGAGCAGCAGTAACCATACTACTGCCGCTGCCCCCTTTTGTCTCCATCGACCGAATAACAAGTTGTCTTTTCTACTACCTGCTGTCACGATCAAATCTTCTTTTTCCATCGTCCTCATGGGTAACCATTCCAACGCCCTGGATCATCATCTCACGCTTCTTGCGCTCTCTCTGCTCTTTCTTCTTCTTATCAGCAGCCTTCGCAAGATCACCGCAGGTCTTACAGTACTTTCCGCTGATAATAGGCTTTCCGCAGACTTCACACTTAAGGAAGGTCTTGGAATCCTTTGAAACCTGAAGACGTTCCTCTCTTAGCATATGAGTGATGGTTTTCTCTGCAACGCCTGTCTCATCACTTACTTCGCCGGCATTTGCTCCGGGATGCTTTTCCAGATAATTACGCACTTTTCCGTAATCATCATACATCTCATGCCTGCACTTAATACAGCGATAAGCTCCTACTCCGACAAATTCAAGTTTGGCGCCGCATTTCTCGCAGATCTCAGGTCTGTGATAAGTATCCGCAAAATACTCTTCATCGAATTTCTCCGAACTCATCGATTGCCTTTCCGATATCTTTTCGGCAGTACTTGTTCTCGAAATTTACCCATGTTGTAGCTTCATAGGCATTTGCACGCGCTTTGTGAAGATTCTCGCCCTTTGCAGTGATTCCGAGAACTCGTCCTCCATTCGTCACGATACCTTTAGAAGTTTTCTTTGTGCCTGCGTGGAAGCAGTAATAACCGTCCTTACCGTTAAAGTTCTCCATGCCGCTTATCAGATGGCCCTTGGTATACTTCACAGGATAGCCGTCACTTGCAAGAACTACGCAAACTGCAGCATTTTCCTCGAACTCAAGCTTTATCTTGCTGAGTCGTCCGTCAACGCACGCTTCCATCACATCTATAATATCATTTTTCATGCGCGGAAGCACTACCTGTGCTTCAGGATCTCCAAAACGTGCATTATACTCAAGAACCTTCGGTCCATCCTCTGTGAGCATGAGTCCAAAGAAGATAACACCCTTAAACTCCCTGCCTTCTGCCTTCATTGCATCAACAGTAGGCTGGAAGATATTCTTTTTGCAGAAATCATTGATCTTCTTTGTATAGAAAGGTGAAGGTGAAAATGTTCCCATTCCGCCGGTATTAAGACCGGTATCACCATCTCCTGCTCTCTTGTGATCCTGCGCACTGCTCATGACCTTTATGGTCTTTCCGTCACAGAATGTGAGAACAGAAACCTCTCTGCCTGTCATAAATTCTTCAATGACCATCTTGTTTCCGGCTGTGCCGAACTTTTTATCAAGCATGATCTCTTTTACGCCGTTACGGGCTTCGTCCCTGTCCTGACAGATAAGTACACCCTTACCGAGCGCAAGACCGTCAGCCTTTAATACGATAGGGAACTTACATGTATCAAGGTAAGCCAGAGCCTCTGCCGCATCAGTAAATACAGCATATTCAGCAGTAGGGATATTATACTTTTTCATGAGATCCTTGGAAAAAGCTTTTGATCCCTCAAGGATAGCTGCATCCTTTCTGGGTCCGAATGTACGGATACCTGCAGCCTCAAGCTCGTCTACAAGACCGCCCACGAGCGGATCATCCGGTCCTACGATGACCAGATCCACTTCTTTTTCCTTGGCGAACTTTACAATACGTCCAAATTCCATAACCGGAATATCTGCGCACTCAGCGATTTCTGCGATACCCGCATTTCCCGGACAGCAGTAGATCTTGTCCGCTTTTTCGCTTCTCTTAACTGCATCTGCGATAGCATGCTCTCTTCCGCCGCCGCCGACTATCAGTATATTCATCCTAGTCCTCCACAATGACTCTTCTGTTTTCTACTGTTACTTTTCCGTTTGCAATGAGATCTATAGCCTTTGGCATTATTATCCACTCTGCCTGCTCCATGACCCTGAGCTGCAGGGATTCCGGAGTATCATCCTTCTGTATCTCAACTGCTTTCTGCATGATGATAGGACCGCTGTCGCATCCTTCATCCACAAAATGAACTGTCGCTCCCGTAACCTTTACACCGCGCTTCAGAGCTTCTTCGTGAACCCTGAGTCCGTAGAATCCAACTCCACAGAAAGAAGGGATAAGTGACGGGTGAACATTTATGATACGGTTTGTATATTTCTTTACAAGCTCTTCCGGCAGTACTACAAGGAATCCCGCCAGAACGATAAGATCCGGCTGTGCCTCATCGATGGCTGACAGAAGCGCTCTGTTAAATGACTCTTTATCAGCGTAGTCCTTTCTGCTAACGACCGCAGAAGGGATACCAGCTTTTTCAGCTCTGTCCAGAGCTTTTACACCGGGCTTATTGCTGATCACACGAACGATCTCTGCGTTTGTGATCCTGCCGTCTGCCACGGAATCTATGATAGCCTGAAGGTTCGTTCCTCCGCCTGACACGCAGACAGCTATTTTCAGCATAAACGAACTCCCTTTTTACCTGCGCTCTCAGTCTTTCCTACAACGAATGCCTTTTCTCCTGCGCTCTCAACTGCTGCGATAGTCTTTTCAGCATCAGCAGGATCAACTGCAAGTACCATACCAAGACCCATATTGTAGGTATTGTACATCATCTCGTCTGCGATACCGCCATCCTTCTGAAGCATGCTGAAGATAGGCGGGATAGGATATGAATCCTTCTTAACTGCGGCAACGATACCATCCGGCAGCATTCTCGGAATGTTCTCGTAAAAACCGCCGCCTGTGATATGGCTGCATCCCTTAATATTTACTCCTGCTTCACGAACTGCACGGAGAGCATGCACGTAGATCTTTGTAGGCTTAAGAAGCGCATCTCCGAGAGTTGTGCCAAGAGA
This sequence comes from Lachnospiraceae bacterium, assembly GCA_900168235.1. Lineage (GTDB taxonomy): Bacteria > Bacillota > Clostridia > Lachnospirales > Lachnospiraceae > NK4A144. The sequence goes on from FUZG01000001.1 coordinate 388,366, forward strand.
ATCAAAATGACGGTTCAGGTTTGACTCTGTCATCTCAAATACCTTGCGGACAAGTGAGAATCCGTTTGAATGAACACCGCTTGATGAGATACCGATAAGTGTCTCACCTTCTTTGATTGTAGATCCATCGATCAGGTTGTCCTGGTCTACGATACCAACTGCAAATCCTGCGAGATCGTACTCATTTTCAGGATAAAAACCGGGCATTTCAGCAGTTTCTCCGCCGATGAGGGCAGCATCACTCTGCTTACATCCTTCTGCAACACCCTTTACGATCTCAGCGATCTTTTCCGGATAATTCTTACCGCAGGCAATATAATCCAGGAAGAAAAGCGGCTCACCGCCGGCACATGCGATATCATTTACGCACATAGCTACACAGTCGATTCCAACGGTGTCATGCTTATCCATGACAAATGCAACTTTAAGCTTGGTTCCGACACCATCTGTACCGGAAACAAGAGTCGGGTTTTTCATGGCCATGAAAGGCTTCAGTGAGAATGCTCCGGAAAATCCGCCAAGGCCTCCAAGGACCTCCGGACGTACAGTCTCCTTCACATACTTCTTGATCAGTTCAACTGACTTGTATCCGGCCTCAATATCCACTCCAGCGCTTTTGTAATCCATTATGATTTCCTTTCATTGTCCCTTTCGGGTTTGTAGATCTGTTCCTAAGTATTCCGCTATTCTGTTATTTTTCTTCAAGATATGACTTCCAGCCGATCTCCTTCAGCTTTTCATCTTTCTTTTCAACTTCTTTTTTGAGATTTTCGGTGTAGCTCTTTAATTTTGAAAGAAGCTCATCGTCTGAAACTGCGAGGATCTTCGCTGCAAGAAGCGCAGCATTTTTTGCACCGTCGATAGCGACAGTAGCGACAGGAATGCCCGAGGGCATCTGAAGAATAGAATAGAGTGCATCAGTACCGCCAAGAGACTTGCTATACATAGGGATACCGATGACAGGAAGCGGAAACAGTGCTGCACACATGCCGGGAAGATGTGCTGCCATTCCGGCGCCGGCGATGATGACCTTTGTACCGCGTGCTTCGGCGTTTTTCGCCCAGTTAAAGAAAACATCAGGTTCTCTGTGTGCAGAGATAATATTCATCTCATAATCAACTCCGAGTTCATCAAGAACTGCAGCAGCCTTTGACATAACTGCCATATCGGAATCGGAACCCATTACAATACCTACTTTTGCCATTTCCTGAACCTTCCTTATGCTGTTTCGTGTTGTACTGCGACGCAGTGGCGCCGCAATACACATTATAGGTTTACTGATATTTCAAGTCAATGAAGATTGTATAAACGTCATCAATTTTCAAGCGGCTCATTTAACTCTTCCGTACCGGGAACTACAAATCTGCCGCCTGCGATAACAGGATAACGGTTGCCCTCATCATCTATAGCTGTGATGGTATCAAGCTCGTCATAGGGGATCGTTATATCCGTATGACACTGGAAATAACGGAATGAAGGATCCGTTTTACGCTTAATGGTGTACTCATTATCCCTTGCAATGATCTCTCTTCCGTCAGGGTTAAATACCGCAACATCCTCAGCACGGTCATAGCATGTATCACCAAGTGCGAAGTGAGGTCCGGTCTTTTCTGCGATAAGGATATCGAGCCTTGAAAAGATGTCAAAATCCTTTGCCATCCTGTAGGCAAGTGTGTTTGTGCCAATGGCAAATTCGCCTATCGGAAGTGTTTCGTGATGATGCAGGATATGGTCACGGATGTATTTTTTATTTTCTTCATCTGTGGAAAAATTTGTACAGTTGTAGTCTGTTACAAATCCATCCTTAAAGTGAAATTCCAGATTTTCAAATCTGAGTCCCATAAGGTAGACTTCAGATACAAAAAGTGTCCCGTCTGTTCCGGGAAGTGACGGTGTAGTAAAAGCTTCACCGACCGGGATATTCACGTCAGCCGTGCAGTTTTCAAATACGGTCTGTGACGCGGGATCAGGCTGTTCATGGAGTGACACCACGAGATCCGTCTTATTTCCGTTCCGTCCCTTCACTTCAACTTTCCTTCCCTTTTCGAGCTGAAGGATGAGCGCCTGCTGTATCCTCTCATATCTCGAAGCTTCCAGATTGTTGAGCTTTACCGTTGCGTCAAAAATCTTTTCAAAATCCTTGCTGATTGACGGTACCGGATAAGAAATGATGGTAAATGATCTTTCGTCTCCCGGAATATAGCGGTTTGTGATCTTTCCTGCTTCTACGGCAAGATCTACAGCAAGTTTCTGCTGTTCAGGGCTCAGCGCATACGCTTCGCTGTGAGTCTCAGGTTTAAAAGGCTCTGCCCCGAAGGTTTCCATTACGGCAGGGCCGCCGTAAGCGCGGGCGAGATCCTTTACTTCCTCAAAAGTATGCTCCATGACTTCAAGCTTTCTCGTCATAAATGCCTTATCAAGGAAAAGTGCCTGATCTTCCTGATGATCAAATGCCATCTGCTTATTGACCCATGCTCCCGAATAACCGCTCCTGTTCATTCCCGAACGATTTGCTGCATGAAGCTGGTGACGATAGATCGTAGTTGATAGTCCGAGCTTTTCAAAATTATGTACAGCCGCACGGATCATCCTCTCAAATCCCAACTCATAAAGAATAGCTACGGAACGCTTTTTTGAAAGATCCTTACCTGTATTTATAAATCCCATGCGATAGCCTTCTGTAAAGGTATCTGCCATGGACTGTATCTCTTCTTCTGAAAATGTATTAAGATATGCTGCAATTTTTCGTACATCATCATCAATGTACTCACCGAATTTATCAAGATATGAAATATCCGTGAGATCAGACTCCATGATGATCTTCATTGCAAATTCGCTCTCAGAAGGATCTACCATCTCACGTATCCTACGGCTCACGGTATAGTCCGTATAGTCACTTACAAAAGAGTAAAGTATCCCATGGATCACTTTTTCAGAAGGAACTGTTCCTTCCTCCTGCTCCGCCGCAATGAATGAGCTGTATATCTCCAGAAAAACTTCCTCAAGGATCACAACATCCATAAGAAGTCCTTCTGTGCGGAATGCAACGAGATTTAAAAGTTCATAAGACAGGAATGAAAGCATACGTCCCATCTCTGTTCCGCATTTAGACACTGCATAAACAGGGTTGAGCCATGATGATGCATAATTTTCAGGAAGTGCTGCATCATACGTCGGGTTCAGTATAAAGCCCGCTGCCTTCTTAAAAAATTCGTCATAAGGGGCTTTTACAAGCTCCTCTGTCAGAGCCTCACGGATCCTGCCTTCTGCAAGCTCCTGTCGCTCTCTCAAAAGTTCTGCCTCAGATTCCGGCAATACCTGCATAGATTATCCCTCCCCAGGCGATCAGTGATAACAGGGATACTGTGAAACCTAATCTCGGAAACAGCCTGAATTTATCAGGTTCGATCAGGCTCATTACTCCAAGCACTGTGCCTGCAACGCTGAAAAGGCAGGATACGAAGCCCACAGCCCCCTGACGGGGGCCGACGCTTCCGCCTGCCTTCAGTACATTCATCATTACTGCAATAAAGGAAATAAGCGAGATCAGTCCCAGAACCGATGACATGATTCCTTTTGAGGACTGACTGCTGCTTGTAAAAATATATCTTCTCTTTCCTAACATTTATCCCTCGAGACCAAATATACCGGTCAGAATAAGATCCTGGACTTAGTCTTTAAGAGCCTGGCTGCGGAAACAAGCAGCATGACTCCGCTCACAACGCCTACTGCAATGGCGATGATACCGAGAACAATACTAAGCACAGCTGAAAAACGCACGCTCTTATATACCAGTTCATTATCGTTGCTCATAACTCTCCATCCTTTCAGACCTTCCCCTTGCGGGTCTGCTCATTTATCAATTTTCTGCGCCGTACTTTTCATAGTACGCATCGATCGCAGCCTTCAGCTTTTCATCTATGATCTTCTTTCCGCCAACTTCGTTTTCAGAAAGATATTCGATAACATCCTCCATGGTCACGATAGCTGTTGTGGTAAAGCCATGCTCCTCTTCGATCTCCTTAAGTGCTGACTTTGTACCTGTACCGCGCTCCTGACGATCGACTGATACGCACATTCCGAGAACTTTTACATTTCCCTGCGCCTGTATGATCGGCAGTGTCTCACGGATAGAAGTGCCTGCTGTAGTAACATCCTCGATGATGACTACTCGGTCACCGTCTCCAAGAGGACCTCCGAGAAGGATACCTGTATCGCCGTGATCCTTTACTTCCTTACGGTTGCTGCAGTAACGGATCTCTTTTCCGTACATCTCGCTGAAAGCGATAGTAGTTGCTACAGAAAGCGGGATTCCTTTGTATGCAGGTCCAAAAAGTACATCAAAATCATCTCCGAAGCGATCATGAATAGCGCGGGCATAGTACTCACCCAGCTTTTTAAGCTGTGTACCGGTTCTGTAGAAGCCGGTATTAACAAAAAATGGTGTGTTTCTTCCGCTCTTTGTAACGAAATCACCGAATTTCAAAACCTGACAATCCAGCATAAACTCAATAAATTCCTGCTTATATTTTTCCATGATCACACTGCCCCGGAAAGACTCAGAACCAATTTTCTCTGCCTCCGGATCCTTTCTTAAACATAGTTTGACAGTATTTTAGCACATAAACGACATTTTTACGAATATAGATTGTTTTCTAATAACGAAAATAGCGCCTCCCCCGAAGGAGAGACGCCAACATAAGAATTTACTTCGGGATACCTGCTCCGTGCGAGCGAAGATCCTCGATCATATCGAGCACCGCCTGACGGCTCGCATCTGCAAAGTGCTCAGCATCAAATCTGTCTTTATACGCATCCTTTGTATAAGCTGCGATGACACCGCGTGAGTTATTTACGATGGCACCGAGTCCGTCCGGGTTGAAGAAGTTTACGAGGTCTTCAGCCTTTCCGCCCTGTGCGCCGTAACCCGGAACCAGGATAAATGCCTTCGGCATGAGCTTTCTGAGCTCTGCTCCCATCTCAGGATAAGTAGCACCTACAACACATCCTACGTTGCTGTAGTCGCCATCCATTGATGATGCGCCCCACTCATTAACCTTTTCAGCAACCCATTCGTAAAGCGGTCTGCCGTCGATCAGGCGGTCCTGAAACTCTCCGCTTGATGCGTTGGAAGTCTTTACAAGTACAAAGATTCCGCGGTCTTCCTCTGTGCAGACATCTACGAAAGGCTTAACTCCGTCAGTTCCAAGATACGGATTTACTGTTGCAAAGTCCTCTGCAAAAGGAGCATATTTTTTTGAACCGATCTCGATGTGACCGATATGTGCCTTTGCATAGGATGCGGAAGTATTTCCGATATCGCCTCTCTTTATATCGCCGATGACCAGCAGGCCTTTCTCATGACAATAATCAACTGTCTTTTTGAAAGCCAGAAGTCCCGGGATACCGAACTGCTCATACATTGCGATCTGTGGCTTTACTGCCGGGATCAGATCGTAAGTAGTATCAACGATCGCACGGTTAAACTGCCAGATTGCTTCTGCCGCGCCTTCCGGAGTCTCGCCAAATTCTTCAAATGCTTTCTTCTGAATTGCTTCAGGCACAAAGCTTAAATTCGGATCAAGTCCCACACAGATAGGAGCGCCGGTCTTTCTGATTTTCTCAATAAGCTTACTGATCATTATGAATTTACTCTCTTTCCGCTGCCATTCCTGCAGTCTCTTTTACGAATCTGCGAATATTTGATGCATTGCTGAACTTTTCGATCTCTCCTCCATGTATGACTACATAGGTGGGAGCCTGCATGACATCATACTGCATGGCAAGTTCCGGATTTTCCTCAGCATCTACTTCCACATAGTTCCTGTCTTTTAAGAAGGTCTTTACAAGCCTGCAGTTCGGACAGGTCTTTGTAGTGAAGAGATACTCTATACCGTCATCCCCGGCTGATCCTGCATTTCTGCTTTCCTCAACCTGTCTCATACCTTCTTCGATAACTTCGGAGATCCTGTCATGACCGTTATCATGTTTTTCCCAGACTGCATTGAACTTTTTATCTGACTTAAGTTCATTGATGTCATTTTTTTGAACATCATAAAGCTGTCTGTCCTTGTACTCCTGAAGCTTTCCGTCATTCCAGTTTGAAACCGGACGATAATATCCTGTGATCCTGGAATAAACTTCCGTACGTTTTCCGCATACCGGGCACACATTCTGCTCGCCTGCGAGATATCCGTGCTCTCTGCAAATGGAATACGTGGGTGAAAGTGTGTAGTAAGGAAGCCTGTAATTATCGGAGATGGTCTTTACCAGGTTTGCCGCAGCTTTCCAGTCAGGAAGCTTTTCACCTAAAAATGCGTGGAATACGGTACCTGAAGTATAAAGTGTCTGCAGTTTATCCTGTACATCAAGTGCATCGAAAATATCGCTTGTGTATCCAACCGGCAGATGAGAACTGTTTGTGTAATACGGTGTCTCACCAGGTGCACCGGCAGTCACGATATTAGGATACTGTGCCTTGTCGTGCTTTGCAAGCCGATATGTTGTACTTTCTGCAGGAGTTGCCTCCAGATTATAAAGATCTCCGTACTGTTCCTGATAGTCCATCAGGCGTTCTCTCATGTGATTTAATACTTTTACAGAAAACTTCTGAGTCTCATCATGTGTAAGGTCCTCCCTAAGCCATCCTGCATTTAATCCAACTTCATTCATACCGATCAGACCGATGGTAGAAAAATGATTGTTAAAAGTTCCAAGATAACGCTTTGTGTAAGGATAGAGTCCCGCATTCAGGAATTTTGTGATCACATCCCTCTTAACCTTGAGGGAACGTGCCGCAATGTCCATAACATGGTCAAGTCTCTTGAAAAAGTCCTTTTCATCAACCGCAAGATACGCGATCCTCGGAAGATTGATCGTCACAACTCCGATGGAGCCTGTTGATTCTCCTGAACCAAAGAAGCCGCCGCTCTTTTTCCTGAGCTCGCGGAGATCCAGTCGCAGTCGGCAGCACATACTGCGGACATCCGAAGGCTTCATGTCGGAATTTACGTAATTTGAGAAATACGGTGTTCCGTATTTACTTGTCATTTCAAAAAGAAGACGGTTATTTTCCGTATCTGACCAGTCGAAATCTCTGGTGATGGAATATGTAGGGATAGGATACTGGAATCCTCTTCCGTTTGCGTCTCCTTCGATCATGATCTCAAGAAATGCCTTGTTGATCATGTCCATTTCTTTCTTGCAGTCTTTGTAGCAGAAATCCTGCTCTTCTCCGCCTACTATCGCAGGCAGCTCTGCAAGGTCTTCGGGAACCGTCCAGTCAAGTGTGATATTTGTGAACGGTGCCTGTGTTCCCCATCGGGAAGGTGTATTTACGCCAAAAACAAATGTCTCGATCGCCTGTCTCACTTCGCGGTAAGTCAGGTTATCTGCTTTTACAAACGGCGCAAGATACGTATCAAAAGATGAAAATGCCTGAGCTCCTGCCCATTCATTCTGCATTATTCCAAGGAAATTTACCATTTGATTGCAAAGTACCGAAAGATGCTTTGCAGGTGCTGATGAGATCTTTCCCTCTATTCCGCCGAGACCCTCCTGTATCAGCTGTTTTAATGACCAGCCTGCACAGTAGCCTGTCAGCATTGAAAGATCATGGATATGAACATCACAGTTTCTGTGAGCCTCTGCGATCTCGTTGTCATAGATCTCAGACAGCCAGTAATTTGCTGTGATGGCACCGGAGTTTGAAAGGATGAGACCTCCCACGGAATATGTCACCGTTGAATTTTCCTTTACTCTCCAGTCTTCGACTTTGATGTAGGAATTAACTACATCACGGTAATTCAGGATCGCATTGTTCATGTTGCGGATCTTTTCCCGCTGCTTACGATAAAGGATGTAAGCCTTTGCAACCCCTGTATACCCGGCCTGGTTCAGAACACTCTCCACGCTGTCCTGAATGTCTTCCACTGATACTGCGTTGTCACGAATCTTTGGTTCAAAATCCGCAGTAACTCTGAGTGCCAGCAGATCGATGATGTCATTGTTATACTGCTTTTCGCACGCAGCAAACGCCTTCATGATCGCGTCGTCGATCTTTGTGATCCTGAAATCGACGATCTTGCCGTCCCTCTTGATAACCTGGTACATAAAATTGCCCCCTTCACTTTGTGTTTCCGCCTCTGACGACAACGCTTTTTGCTTTGCTCCTTCATCGCTGTCGCCTATTAAATCTTAGCACTGCAAAAAAATGTGGTCAATGAAATAACGCTAGATATTGTGCATTTTGTGAATAATGTCTACCATAGATGGTGTTATTGTGTATACAGCCCCCGAAAGGTGCTTCACGCCTGAAATGAGCCTGTCAAACGCCTTTTAAGGATACTGTATCCAGCGGCATCAAAAAAGCATGCTCCCATGGGTGGTAATTCCCATGAAAAGCATGCCTTAATAGCTTTCTGCTATCACTCAATTATCGAGTAGACAAAAATATGTACTCTCTTTTTGCATCCTCGTCATCCGGATAGTCCTCCAGATAATCGTTCATCAAAACGGATGCTTCTTTAAACTTACCAAGATACTCATTTGCAACGATCTGGTTATAGCGGAGAGACTGTGATATCTCAGAGTAACCCACTCCGATTCCCTGCTCAAAGGCTGCGAGAGCGCTCTGATAGTCTCCTACATCAAGCTCGCAGAGTCCCAGCTGGTTACAGATCTCCACATCATTTGGATTGCCTTCCAGATAAGTTTTGTATAAAGACGCTGCGTAAGACTCGTCTCCAAGCGCCTCGTAAGTCCTTCCAAGATACAGGACAACTTCCGGATCAGTGCCGTCACCTCTTGATTCCTCAAGGATATCCTTGGCATTATCATAGTCCTTCATCCAGTAATAAAGCTTACCCTTCTGAAGACCTGTGATATGTGTAAGCTCCATGGCAGATTTCAAATAATCGGCACCCTCATCTGCTTCTCCGGCATCAGACATACATTCATAGATGCTGATGTAAAGGTCCGGGTCAGAACTGTTGTGACGGATCGCTGCATTGAAATCGCGAAGAGCATCGTCCTTCTCGCCCTGTGCAAGCTCAGTCTTTCCGCGAAGGAAAAATGCATCAGGATTTTTAGGATCAAGCGCCAGGATCGCACTGCAGGTCTCTTCCGCGCCCTTCATATCTCCCGTCCTAAACTCAGATACAGCGAGATAAAAAGAAATATCATACTCAAGATCAGAAATATGTCCATTGGAACAGGACAGCGCCTGTGTAAGCTCCTTTACAGCTGTTTTATAGTCTGCGAGCCCCATGTGGGCAAGTCCTTTTCCCCTGTAAACAAGTTCCTTGTTCTCACCCTTTTTCTCTGCCGCTTCAAAATTAGCAAGGGCGCTTTCAAAGTCATTGTTTTCAATGGCTTTCATTCCCAGATCAACATTACTGTGGTTGCTTCCGGTCCTGCCGCATCCTGCCATCATAAATGCCGACAGGACTGCCGTCAAAAAGATAATCCGGATCGATCTCATTAACTGTTAGTTCCTTTCAAATATCTTCACGGTAGACACAATACCCGTCTCTTCCGTTTTCTTTCACCTGATAAAGCGCTTCATCCGCATGCCGGAAAAGAGTGGAATAATCCTCACCGTCACGGGCAAAATAAGCTATTCCTATGCTGCAGCTTATCTGCACAGAAATACCGTTTTCTGCAAAAGTGTGTCTCAGGGCATCATTTAGCTGAGTCGCTCGAAGCTCCGTGATCCTGGGCGTCGTGTGCTTCATGAATACCATAAATTCATCTCCGCCCATTCTTCCTACAAAGTCGGATTCACGGAAAATATCACGTATGGACCTTCCTGTAAACTTAATGACTTCATCACCGTAGTCATGCCCAAAGGTATCATTGATAGCCTTGAAATGATCAGTATCTATCATCATTATTGCATGACAGTCAGAATATTCCGACTTCTGGAGATAGTTTTCGATCGCTCTCTGTATGGCCTCTTTATTCAGGAGGCCTGTCATGCTGTCAATATCAACTTTAGCTCTGAGCTCTTCCTGCTCCGCTTTTTCCGCAGAAATATCCTTTGCAGAGCCCACGAAACGTATCACATGCCCGTTTTTATCCGCAAAGCTCGCATAGCTGATCCTAAACCAGTTGAATCCACCCCCGTCTTCATCGTTTGATATGACACGGTACTCAGCATTTCCCTTTGTAGGCTCTTTCAGCGCCTTCCTGAACTTATCCAATGCGAGCGGATAGTCTTTCGGATGGAGCATTTTTTTCATGTAATCGCCGCCCAGGAAATTGCGGATAATGATCCTGTTTCCATCATCATCCATCTCAGAGCTTTCCATGGTATCCAGCAATACGTCATAGTCGTATTCCACATTATCCGTTGCTTCTTCAAGAAGTCTGAAACGCTCGGATTCTATATACAGCTGTTCTGTATTATGCTGAAGCTGTGCATGGATCAGTTTCTCATTCGTAACATCATTTATGACTACAAAAAATTGCGGCCGTCCATCTTTGGACATAAATTTGCGGCTCTTATGGTAGATCCAGATCACATCATCGAGAAGTCCGCGCACCCGGTACGTAAGCTCCACCGTATCAAAAAACTCAGACTGATTCTGTATCTGCTCCTTTACCATAGCCCGGTCTTCTCTCATTACGAACAGATTGAAACTATTGTAGAAATGTTCACGAAACTGCTCTTCCGTGCAGTGAAAAAGACGGAGACATCCTTCTCCGATATAATCGATCTTCCCTGTCTCGGCGTCATATATCATTATGCCGCCGGGAATATTATCTAAAAGGAGTTCGAGCTGCTGCTGGGTATTGCTGAGCGTCTCTTTGCACTCTTTTAGTTCTCTCTCAACCTCTTCAAGTCTTCCCACTTTTCGCTTTTCCCTTTCCAGAATCTTTCGGTACTGCAAAAACTGCGCTTAACGCGCTCAAGCGATAAATAGCTGAATTTAAATTGACTTAATGATGTCACGAACCGCTTCGCTGCTGCGAAGCGTATATCCCTGACCTCATAATTATAGAACCATAAAAATGCACGGTCAATGCAACAATCTTATTACATTTCCTGCTCCTCGAGACCTGCGAGCTTTCGTGCCTGGTCTTCTGCAGCAAGAGCATCGATAACACCGTCAATATCACCGTCCATGACCTTATCAAGAGAATAGATCGTGAGATTTATCCTGTGGTCTGTGAGACGTGACTGCGGGAAATTATATGTACGGATTTTTTCCGAACGGTCTCCTGTACCGACCTGACTCTTTCTGAGGGAAGCCTCAGCCGCATGAGCTTTTTCTCTCTCAAGCTCATAAAGCTTTGCACGAAGTACCTTAAAAGCCTTCGCCTTATTTTTTATCTGGCTCTTCTCATCCTGACAGGAAATAACGATACCCGTCGGATAATGCGTAAGTCTTACCGCAGAATCTGTCGTATTTACGCACTGACCACCGTTTCCGCTGGCACGGAATACATCTACACGACAGTCATTTGGATCGATATCGACCTCGACCTCAGTAGCTTCCGGCATGATAGCGACCGTAACTGTTGATGTATGGATACGTCCGCCTGATTCTGTCTGGGGTACACGCTGTACACGATGAACTCCGCTCTCGAATTTCAGCTTTGAATAAGCGCCGTTTCCATTTATGAGAAAGCTCACATACTTCATTCCGCCGATACCTGTATCCTCTACATCAGTAGTTTCTACAGAAAATCCATGGCGCTCTGCATAACGGACATACATCCTGTAAAGAGAAGCTGCGAACAATGCTGCCTCTTCTCCTCCGGCACCTGCTCTGATCTCAACGACTACATTTCTGTCATCCGCTTCATCCTTGGGAATGAGCAGGAGTTTCAGTGCCTTCTCCAGATCAGGCTGTCTCCGCTTTGCATCTGCAAGCTCTTCTCTTGCAAGGCTCTTAAGCTCAGGGTCAGACTCTTCCTCGATCATTTTTTCTGCATCAAGTAGCGCCTGCTCATTTTTCTCATATTCGTTATATGCCTCCACGACCGGAAGCAATCTGTTCTGCTCCTTCATGAGATCCATCAGCCTGTTACTGTCTCCGGCTGTTGACGGATCATTTATCAGGCGTGTCACTTCCTCATAGCGCAGAGCGGTTTCTTTTAGCCTTTCAAACATCTGACAACTCTCTCATTTCCTGAATAGTCTTTTACAACTTCGATATCTTTGTAGCCTTCTTCTGTAAGAATCTGACGCAGTGCATCTCCTTCATCAAATCCGATCTCGAAAAACAGCCGTCCCTCAGACTCCAGATAATCCTTTGCCTCATGAGCGATCCTGCGGTAGAAATCCAGACCGTCCTCTCCTCCGTCAAGGGCGAGATGAGGCTCATGGAGACGCACTTCTTCCATAAGTCCATCAATATCAGACGTTCTGATATACGGCGGATTAGAAAGGATATAGTCAAACTTTCCTTCTACATTTTCAAAAAGATCGGACTTTATAAAGCGCACATTCTGAACTTCAAGTTCTTCTGCATTTTTCTCTGAAAGCGCCAGCGCATCGTCAGAAATATCCACGCCTACGCCCTCTATATCATTTTTATATCTCATGAGAGAAAGAAGGATGCATCCGGAACCTGTGCATACGTCAAGGACTCTTGCTCCATCCTCAACAAATGTCATGGCTTCTTCCACAAGAAACTCTGTGTCGATCCTGGGGATAAGCACATTTTCAGACACATTAAAATCAAGTCCCATAAAGTTCATGGTTCCCGTAAGATGCTGAAGAGGCACGTGTCCGCCTCTTTTTTCTGTAAGAAGCTGATAAAGCGTCTCTTCTCTTTCTGTCAGCTCTTCATCACCATGCGCCAGAAAAAATGTCCTGTCCTTACCCGTTACATGCATGAGGAGCAGGGACGCATCGGTCGCAGCGTCTTTATCATCCGCTTCTTTTAAGTATTCTGTACTTTTACGAAGTGCCTCGCTGTAGGTCATGCTTCTACCTCTTTACAGACTATGTTCTCTAACTCTTCGTCTGTCTTATTAAAATTCTCTTTCAGATATTTTTTCCAGTCATAAACAGCTTCCACGGATGCGATGCCGATCTCGATCATGCTGTCATCAGGCTCTGCTGTAGTGAGCTTCTGTAAAAGGAGTCCCGGTACTGACATTGCTCTTACCAGAGGATTATTGCTCTTTCCCGCAAGTCTTATAAGCTCATATGCGATTCCTGCTATAACAGGGATCAGAACGATACGGAGAACTACCTTTGTGAGTCTGTCAGGGGTCTGTATCACTGCAAAAAGAAGGATAGATACCACCATTACATAAAGCAGAAAGCTCGTACCGCATCTCCTGTGCTGTCTGGAAGCCGCACGAACATTTTCTACAGTAAGGGGATTTCCGTTTTCCAGACAGTTGATACATTTATGCTCAGCGCCGTGATATCTGAACACACGCTTGATATCTTCCATACCGGAAATTGCCGTGATGTAGAGGAGAAAGATCAGCATACGGATGAGACCTTCAATGAGCGCCAGCAGATGAGGCTCTGTGATCCACTTCTTAAAAAGCTGTGATGCGAAAAATGGGATCACCATAAAAAGTCCCATTGCCATCATCACCGCAAGGATCATGATAACGACTGAAAGTATGCTGTCGCCTGCTGACTTCTTCTCGCCTGAATCTCTCTTTTTAAGGGTATCCTCATCCTCTGTATAGAAATCAACAGAGTAATTAAGGCTCTTCATTCCGAGAACGAGCGAATCCAGAAAACTAAAGATTCCTCTTATAAAAGGGATCTTGTAGACAGCTTTTACCGGAATGATTCCTTCAAAGCGGTCCTGCATTACCTCGATCTTTCCATCCGGGCGTCTGACAGCTACTGCATAACGGTCTTCGTTACGCATCATAACGCCTTCCATTACCGCCTGTCCGCCGATACCGGAGTATTTTGCATTACAACAATCTTTTTTACTCAAGTCTTTTCCTTTCCATCATGTCATGTGGATATATTAAATCGTATATGTAAAATGGGCGGAACAATCGTTCCGCCCATCTGATCAACTCGCAAGCACGTTGTCCGTAGCCAGACAGCGGTCATCGAATTTCTGATTAGTCGTTCTTCATACCGTACTTCTTGTTGAACTTCTCGATACGTCCATCAGCACGTGTAGTTCTCTGCATTCCTGTGTAGAACGGATGGCACTTAGAGCAAACTTCAACACGGATCTCAGGCTTTGTGGAACCTGTTGTGAATGTGTTACCGCAGTTGCATGTTACCTTTGCCTCATAGTACTTCGGCTGGATATCTTCTCTCATTTCAAAATTCCTTTCTGATACCGTAGATTTCTAACCCGCGGTCAAAAAAAATAAATCATGACGAAGGTACACACCTTCATCTTAAAACAGCCATATAATATTATCACAGAGATATATTTTTGGCAAGCATCAATAGAACCGAATCTTCTTTACCAGTTCATTGAACTCACGGTTGCTCCTTGTCCTTGCAAAAAGATCAATGAGTTTTTCTGCTGCATCGTCTGACTTTATGCCGTTCAGAGCCTTGTGGATTATCTCTGTTGCTTCCATTTCCTGTTCTGAGAGCAGAAGATCATCTCTTCTGGTTCCTGATTTCTGGAGATCGATTGCCGGGAACACTCTCTTTTCCTGGAGCTTTCTGTTAAGAACCATCTCCATATTACCTGTTCCCTTAAATTCCTCGTAAACCACATCATCCATCTTGCTTCCTGTCTCTACGAGAGCAGTTGCAAGAACTGTAAGAGAACCGCCTTCTCTCATGTTTCTCGCAGCACCAAAGAATCTCTTCGGCATGTGGAGCGCTGCGGGATCAAGACCGCCGGACAGTGTTCTTCCTGAAGGCGGAACAGTAAGGTTATATGCTCTGGAAAGACGTGTAATAGAATCAAGAAGGATCATGACATCCTTTTTATGCTCAACAAGACGTCTTGCTCTCTCTATGACCATTTCTGAAACACGCTTATGGTGTTCCGGAAGCTCATCAAAAGTGGAATAGATAACTTCTACGTTTCTTCCTGTGATGGATTCCATCATATCTGTTACTTCCTCAGGACGCTCATCAAT
Organism: Lachnospiraceae bacterium; assembly: GCA_900168235.1. Lineage (GTDB taxonomy): Bacteria > Bacillota > Clostridia > Lachnospirales > Lachnospiraceae > NK4A144. The sequence continues at coordinate 403,411 of FUZG01000001.1, forward strand.
AAGAAGGATGATAAGGTGGATGTCCTGATAAGCCTTTGTAACAGCCTTTGCAATATTCTTTAAGAGCGTTGTCTTACCTGCCTTCGGCGGAGATACGATCATACCTCTCTGTCCCTTACCTACCGGGCTTATTATGTCCATCATACGCATGGCGATGTTGTTATTTCCGCTCTCAAGATTGATTCTCTCATTCGGGAATATAGGAGTCATCTCCTCAAAATTCATTCGCTTCTGCGCTTCTGACGGATGGAATCCATTTATGGAACGCACAAAAAGCAGAGCTGAGAATTTTTCTCCCTGAGTCTTAACTCGTGTATTACCCACGATCATATCGCCTGTTTTTAAGTTAAAACGGCGGATCTGGCTGGGTGCCACATATACGTCATTATCGCCCGGAAGATAATTTTCGCTTCGGATAAATCCGTATCCATCGGACATAACTTCCAGGATACCGCTTGCAACCTGACCGGAATCCAATGACTCCTTATCCTGCGGAATATCCATTTCCTGAATAGGAACAGGATTTTCACGTACTTCCGCATTTTCCACAGGTTCGCGTTTTTCTGCGGGCTCAGGGGCTTCAGTTCTCTGAGGCTTTCTGACCTGATAGGACTTATGTTCATTTCTTCCCGGAGCATGGTCTGCCCGGTTCTGGCTCTGACCATGACTTCTCATGTCCTTTTTCACTTCAGGTCTGGCTTCTGACCGCGCTTCCGCTTTTGCCTCTGTCTTTTTTTCCGCTTTTTCTGTCTTTACAGCCTTCTGCTCAGGTGCGGCTTTCTCCGTTTCACCGCCCTTTTCAGCTTCAAGACACAGACGGTCAATGAGATCCGCTTTTTTCATAGTGGAAATCCCCTTGATACCACGGGCTTTTGCCAGCTCTTTAAGCTGAACCAGTGGAAGTGTCTGCAGCTTCTCTCTCATAGATACCTCCGAAATTGAATTTTTAAAATATATCATCACGACACGGTCTCATCCCGTGTTTTGAATTTTCCATTGTCACCGTTCAGACCTCTTGGCAGTAAAGCACGCAGTAAATGCTCCGCTTGCGTGTAAACAGCAACATATTCAATAGTTCCCAGTGGATAAATTGCCCGAAATAGAACTTTGATATGGTGATAAATCCGACATTCAAAATGATCTCTTTAAAATCTTCCCGAACTATATATCGGCAAGCACTTCCTGATTATTATAGTTTTTATGACTTTTGGGTAATTTGGAATTATTTAAGAGAATTAATGAATTGAAATCAAAACCGTGCACATTATACATCGTCTAATGTTTTTATGCAATAAAAAACTTCACATAAAATCAATGCCAAAATATCAGAATTTAAACATAAGAAAGCCGCGCGTTCTCCGTGACGTCTCACGAAGACCGCGCGGCCTCCCTCTGATAAAGTTATCTCCACTCTCCGTTTTCCGTATTAGTCTCCGCGGAAAGCTTTCTTATCTTCTTGTACTGACTGTGTCCGATCAGTGTTGCCGATGCTATGATAACAGCGGCAATTATCGTTACGATCGGATCATAGTGGCACTTCCAGAAGAAGGAGATCACTATAAGTGCTAAAACAAAGATTATAGTTACTGCATTGTCCCATTTGCGCATCCCTGTGCGCTTCTTTTCATGGTCATCTCTTTCATATTCCTTGTTGTTATCGTTCGTCATGCCTTACTCCTTTCTCTGATCCATAAACTGTTCTTCCCGATCAACCATTATTCTGTGCATCCTGCTGCTCGTCGTTATCCTCACTAAGTTCCTTAATGAGTTTACGTCTTGCTGCGATTCGGATTGCATTGTACAGAGTATATGCGATCGTGAGAAGAAGGATCAGCCAGTGTATCCAGCATGCTTCTTCACGTACACCAAGCACATCTGAAATGAGATCATGATCTTCCTCAGCAGGCTCTTCGCCTTCCTCAGGTGCTGCAGGTTCGCTTCTGATACCAAGAACCTCACCTTCGATATCACCGAGAGCCGGTACAGCTCCTGCTGCGGGAATCAATGTACCACCGGGTCCTGCGATAGCTCCGATAGCTCCGCCTATAGGTGCTGTTGCAGCTGTAAACGGTAAAATCGTTCCACCAGGTGCTGCTACAGGAGCTCCGGGTGTTCCGGTAGGTGTAATGACGGGATCGTTTCCGCCTCCGCCACCGCCGCGCCTCTTAATGGTTAATGTACCGGGGGTTGTTGTAACGTTGTAATCCGGTGTACCGTTATAAGCTACGTTGATAGCATAAACACCAACTGCTTCACCTGCCTCACGGGTAAGTGACCATGTTACTTCATTATTGTAAATATTTCCTACTACTTCTGCCTCAAATGCAGGATCTGCATCACCTCTGTTCTTCGTGAGGCTCTTTGCCTTGATTCCAACAGGTGCCTGTTCTATTTCAAGTGAACCATACTCATATGAAAGAGCGTAGTTCGTACTCTTGAATGTACTGCTGCTTGCTACAGTAAACGTATTCTTACTGCTTCCTGCATGCAGCTGGCTTCCTGTCATGGTGATCTCAGGTGTCTGACCCTCTACAAGGCGATCGATCGTTACATTATTAGTTGTTGTAAGCGGTTTTCCGTCATAGACCTTCTTTGCTCCTACAGAACCTGCCTTTGCTATTCTGGGAGTGATCTCAAACGGAATATGGTACGGAGGGATATCTTTATAGTTATCACTCTTAACAACTGCAACGATGTCAAGTTTAGTAACATCTGTGTAGGAAGGAAGATCCTCATATGAGTATCCATCTCCTTCATCATCAATGTCTGCCTCGTCAATAGAAGCATTTACCCTTCCGTTAGTACTGTTATTACCGCTGACTACATAATATACAACTGTGTAGTTTCCGGATATTCCGTCAACACTTACCGAATCAACCTTCCAATACTTTCCGTCATACTCTACATTGATAGGATTTCCAGAAACGTGAACCTTGCCGTCCGGTGATGCAGCCCTGATATTAAGGTAGCCCTTGATCACATCAACTGTAAACTGCTCTGTAACGTCTGTACCGGATCCATCGGTAACTACTACGCCATCACTTCCATAAGTGATCACTGTTTCGTATATTGATGCTTCAATTCCCTCAGCTCTTGCAGAAACTCCGGATACAGTATATGTCTCGCCATCAATATCAAACGCTGTTTTTTCAAAGCCTTCTACAAACAGCATCTCACCTGTGTAATCAACATCAAGGCTGTTAGCTGACAATATGATTGTCCTTGTCTCGCTGCTGAGCGCTCTCCATTCGACGTTACCGATAACATGAATTACAGGAATATCTGAAACAACGCCATTTTCGGTCGAACGCCACTCAACAGTATTAAGACGAGCAACCCATGTCTTGCCATCAACAACCGTTTCAGCGTTAACCACTTCACCATTAGTCTTTAACCAGTAAGTAACACCGTTGTACTCATATCTTCCGGCTTCGCGCCACTGGAAATTTGAAATGTGCTTATTGACATCATCTCCGGTAAGCTCTTCCCTGTTTTCTGCAAGGAACTTACTGATCTCAGCTGTTCCAACCCAGATGTTAGCTCCATCCGGATTATCTACATATTTCTGTCCATTATCCTCAGGTGCATTTGCAGCCTGCCCCTCTGTCGGAACCTTAACAAATGTATTTGCTAATACTCCGCTGGGAGACTCATCCTGCTTATATCCTGCATAGAGGATCATGTCTCCGGTTACACCAGTGCTGAAATTGTACTCGTTACGGCACTCCGGATCGGAACACCACTTATCGAATACAAATCCATTCATAGAAGGTGATATTTCAGGCTTAACTGCAACACTTCCTTCACTGACCGTCTGAGGCTTCGGAACCGGTATGCCGCCAAGTGTATTGAAGGATACTGTAAACATCCTGGGATTGATCACCAATTTTCCGGGTACATATGTGATCTTATACCGCTCAGCGATATTAACTCCATAACCGCCCTTGATCGAAGGTTTTCCTGTGAATACTGTATCATATGTTCCGACATCTGTTCCCTTAGCAATGGCTGTGATTCCGGTAATCTGATTTGTACCACTTCCAACCTGGATCTGTGTAGGTGAATAGCCTTCTACTTTATGTTCCTGTCCGTCATAAGTCACTTCTCCGCTGTTACCTGAAATCGTAAGAGGAGTAAGACCATTCTCAACCTTAACCCAATCGGCTTCAGCATCAATGTGGTAGTTTGAATCACCCTTCGGTTTCTTAATAACGTAGTACTCAAATGTTGACATATCGGCTCTCCACAATTCGCCGTTTTCTACAACGTCAACATAGTACTTACCATCGATCTTCAAGATCCAGCAGACAAGACGTCCAGATTCCCGAATATCTATGATACCATTAGCCTTCGGTTCCTTATAAGGTTTTGCATTTTTAACATGATCAGCAAGATCAGATTTATTATAGGATGAATATGTCCCCGCAATATACGATGTTACATTAGCTTTTCCAACCTTCAGATAATTCGCGATCGGATAACCGTTGCATTCTTCCGGGAATTTAGAGGTTTTTTCAACAGGTTTCGGTTTTATGGACTCTGACGGGATACGGATATGGATAGTAGCATTAGTGCTAATTGTCATATCCTTTTCGTATCCTGCATACAGGATCATGTCAGCACTTACCGGTGTATTAAAATCATACTCATTCTGTGCTGCTTCCTCTGTATACCATCCATTAAATACATGTCCTGCTTTCTTGGGATCTGTCTCAGGCTTTTTAGCCTTGTCGCCTCGACGAACTGACTGATCAACAGGTTCAGGAGAACCTCCCATTGCATTAAAGGAAACTGTGTACTCCCTGAGCTTTACATCAACAACGATCTCTGTATTGCCCGTAATAGTTCCTGTGATAGCCGTTACAGGATTAGTATTTGTATCGCCGTTTCCTACCCTGTATCCTACATACTCATATTGATCATCCACTGTAATAGCGCTGAAACTGTACTTTGTATCAGCAATAACAGGGATGCCATCTGAGCTTACCGTTACATGCTCTTTAACACCTTCTGCATCCTCAAGTGTAAGATCATACTTTACAGGAGACTCTTCACCAAAGAATGTATCTGTTGTTACATCATGCACATCAAACTTCAGCTTGTACTCTGATGTCCATCCTGCATAAAGTGTCATTCCTGCAGTAACAGGAGTATCAAAGTTATAAAGTTCTGTGCCGCCGTCTGTTGTAAACCATCCGTCAAATCTGCTGCCGGACTTTTTAGGATCTTCCGGTCTCTGAACCTTTCCATTATAAGAAACTGTCTGATTCTCCGGAATCGGTTCTCCGCCCTTGGTGTCAAACTTTACAACATAGCCTGTATCTTCTTTATTCCACTTAACCCAACCATCTACATGATATCCTACAGTATTAAGATCAGATGGTTCTTTCTTTGCTTCATACCAGTTGATAGCATTAAGGTCTGCTGTATAAGTAACCTTCGTAGAAATAACAGTTATCTTATTTCCACTGACTTTGATTGAGTAACCATTCTTATCTTCATCAACAGGTGAACGCATTGTTCCCGCAAATACATGTGTGTCGAAATCAGAATGATTGCTGGCAACAAACTGATCAAAATTGGATGTTACATACTTGTCAACCCGTCCGGACTTAACCACACCAACGCTTATGAACTGATCAGTAGGATGTCCATCCGTTCCTTGCTGACGATCATCATCATCCTCATATCCGGATCCCATTATATTAGCCCATGGAGCAACAAGATATGCTGTTGCATCTGATCCCTTTGCTGTATCAGGATCCCATAATGCTGTGAGAGTGATATCACTCGTGTAAGCTCCGGCTTCGATTACTCTTATAGGCTGATTGCCGTTTGTTCCGAGTTCTTTCCATGCCCTGAAAACAAATCCCGGATTCTTAGGATCATTCAGTGTGATTGTGTCGTTAACCGTAAACTCTGTAGGATTTCCAGCACCATTAACTGCTTTATTACCGCTCAGATCATATGTAATCTTATACTTTAACGGCTCAGCAGAAATATTAACAACATTCTCGCCTTTCTTTAACCTAAATTCCTGCTGTGGATCATACTTGATCTTAGTAGGATCATACCCGGACTTTACTTCTGCGACAATTTTTACCTTCTTACCACTGGTGTATTCTCCGGTACTTTCCACACCATCTACATAAACAGTGTGTTTTGCTATTCCATCACCATCATTTACTGTAAGTACACACGCTTCTGCCTTATCTACAGTGATCCTTACATGAATATCCTCGTCGGTGAATGTAAATACACCGCTTTCATTATCATTGTAACGAATAGTACCCGGATCATAGCCAGGCGCTGCACTTGCCGAGATAGTAATTACATCTCCATAATGGAAATCATGCGTTTGTACAGGAGGATCGATTTTATCTCCGCTCAGTGATACTGAATAGCTTACAATATGAGCCTGTTTCTCTATCTTTAACCTATATGTCTTCTGAGACCACTTTGCAGCTACACTGACGTCACCCTTAAAATCTTCGGAGATCGAACTGATCGGATTGTTATTTGAGGCATCTACCCATCCCTCAAACTTATAACCTTCTCTAATTACATCTCCTGCTTTTGGAAGAACAGTCTTTACCTTATAGATATGCTCAGTCGGAGCATTAACACCGTTCTTGAATCTGCCTCCCTTAAGGTCATAGCTTACATTATATTTCTTGCTGACAAACGGAATGACAATTTCTGTATCTCCAACTATTTCTCCGCTTATCACAGACTGTTCAGGATTACCATATTCAAATCCATCCAGCGGAGTAATGTTAGAAATCTCATACGTTGTACCGCGTGCCAGTTCGGACCATGAGCAAACACCATCTCTCTGAACCTCGCCGCCGATCTTAACTTTTACAGATCCTAAGTGCTTAAGTTCCTGAGCGTGTCCTGAATTAAGCGAACCTTTGATCTTAAGAGATGAATTTGCCTTTGTCCACTGTGCAAACAGTGTAATATTCCTGTCCTCATCAGTCGCTGCGCTTATGTACGATGCTTCATCGGAATATCTGGTTCCGTTACCCTCTCTCTTTGTATCCCATCCGACGAAATCATACCCCTCAACTTTGAAAGCATTCTTAGTGAGATTATCTTCGCTTCCTACGAAAATTTCCTGATCATCCATGGATCCCGACGCACTCATATGATGCGGCGGATTACTGTCAAAGTGAATGGTGTCCTTATAAGCAGTTAATGTGATAACACTATCAGAAGCACCTGTCTCGAGTGTCTGATATCCACTCTTGCTTATAACGATGGATGTGATATCTCCTGCAGAAGTATCATATACGAGTTCAACAGAACCGTTTGATCCTGTCTCACCACTTACTGAGGTATCACCCTGCTTAAGAGTAACCAGAGCACCCTTAACTGCATTTCCATTCTGATCCACAATTGTCAGGTGAGCCCTTGCAACAGTATCTGCACTTCCTCTTGTTGCAGCTGCTACAAAAATTGTGAAATGATTTGTTTCAAACTCAACTTCGTCGCCGCCGTTCTGTGAAGAAGAAACCTCTTTTGCAGAATTGAGGTTGTCATTCACATGATAAACCTCAATTGATTCACCATCATCAAGATCGAGATTACTAAATGTTACATATGTATGTCCCTTGCTCTTATCAGGCTGAACTGCATGTCCATCATGATAAACCGTAAGGTCAAAAGCAACCGAATCTGTTACGACTTTACCTGATGCATCTTCAACCGCATCTTCTACGCGATCAGCATCACCACCTGTAATCTTATCTGCTGTAAAGTAAGAACCCTCAGGGAAAACACCTGCATCAGCATGAATATTGATATTCACACCATCTGCAGCAATAGTCTCGTCAAACTCAACCTCAGGCTCTTCCTCTTCATCTACCTGAGGAGCTTCATCGGCAGGTGCTCCTACAGCAGGTGCATCTACAACCGGCTCAACTTCTCCTTCAGCAGGCTCTGTAGGTGCCGCAGGATCTGTCGGTGCTGACGGATCTGTCGGTGCTGCAGGATCTGTCGGTGCTGCAGGATCTGTCGGTGCTGCAGGATCTGTCGGATTCGCAGGATCTGCAGGTGCCGCAGGATCTGTCGGTGCTGACGGATCTGTCGGATTTGACGGATCTACAGGGTTTGAAGGATCTGCAGGTGCAGGATCCTGTCCCTGATTTCCCTCTCCGGAGCCATCTCCGGGATTGGAATTATTTCCATCACCCTGATCATTCTGACCATCATCACCATGATCGTCATGATCTCCTTCGCCCTGATCACCTTCTCCGGAATCACCTGAGTCGCCTGAATCGCCGCCATCGTCGGAGTCATCATGATCAGAATCGTCGGACCCATCAGAATTAGACTCGGAATCACTTCCTGAGTCTTCATCACGGTCTTCTGAGTCTGTGTCCGCATCGTCGTCATCGCTGTCAGAAGCGGCATCAATGGTAACTGCCTCTTCCTCTCCTGCATTTACCGGAACGCTCCAATAACATCCGGTAACTGTAGTAAGCGTGAGAACTGCTGCAAAAAACAGACTTAATGTCCTCAACCTCATCCTTTTCATTTATGAACCTCCACAATGGTGAGGCGCTACTCTCACCGGCCTGATCAGATCATTCCCGGGTCAGGTCTGAACGATCTTGAATTCTCCAGTCTCCTTTCGCTTGAACTTTCCCTGTTCTGTAACTTCCCCTTTTGGTTCCGCCTGACATCCTTGTCATCGATAAATGCCGCTCCCTTAAGCAGCCGTCATCATCAGCGATAAATTACCCTAAAGCTTTCGCTCTTATATCATTTTTATGTTTAAAATTTATCATGCCTCTTGTGAAAAATTTAATAATTGTCGTAGATACGACATTTTTTGTCGAAAAACGAATCAAAAATTGTCATTTTTGTATACAGTATACTTTCCCACTCAGCCGGCATGTATGGTGTGTTCATTATACAGTATATTGTATGTATTTATGTGCAATAAGTGAGTTTTTGAGCATAATGTTGTATTTAAACCAAAGATTTAAAATACATATTTTTCAAAAAAATAAAAGTCCTACAAACTACTATTTCGGTAGTTCATAAGACTTTCTTAATAAAAAAATAATATTTAAAGCAATTTTTTGCTATTTTTTATTCTTATTCTCTTCCGGGTCCAGATCATCCCCGTTTTTCAACGAACGCATATGCTCACGTATCTTCTTCTCATATCCCATTCCGGAAACATGATAAAATTCACGTCCGTCAAGCTCATACGGCATGTACTGCTGTTTCGCATAGTGATTTTTATAGTCATGGGCATACTGATAACCGACACCATGTCCGAGCTTTCCTGCATTTTTATAATGTGCATCCTGCAAATGTGTAGGGATAGTCACGCTTCTGGTCTCCTTTACTGCCTGCATCGCTTCAAAGATCGCTTCGCATGATGCATTGCTCTTTGGCGCTGTTGCTACATAAGTCACTGCCTGGGATAAGATTATCTGGGCTTCCGGCATACCGACTCTTTCAACTGCAAGACATGCTGCCGTTGCCACCTGGATTGCCTGCGGATCAGCATTTCCAACATCCTCTGAAGCACAGATCATTATACGGCGCGCTATAAATTTTATATCTTCGCCTGCATTCAGCATTTTTGCAAGATAGAAAACCGCAGCATCCGGGTCCGACCCGCGCATGCTTTTAATAAAAGCAGAAACAGTATCGTAATGATTGTCTCCGTCTTTATCATAACGGACCACACGCTTCTGGATACACTCACTTGCAACATCCAGCGTGATATGTATCCTGCCGTCATCGGATTTCTCCGTAGTCATCACCGCAAGCTCCACAGCATTCAGCGCTGACCTTGCATCACCGTCAGACTGATCCGCGAGAAATTCCAGCGCATCATCGTCTATGTCAGCCCCGTATGAACCAAAACCCTTATCCGGATCAGTTATCGCACGCTTAATCAAGGTACGGATATCATCCATATTCAGCGGTTTCAGCTCAAAAATAATGGACCGGGACAAAAGAGCTCCGTTCACTTCAAAATACGGATTCTCTGTAGTCGCTCCAATGAGGATCACAGTTCCGTCTTCCACAAACGGCAGCAGATAATCCTGCTGCCCCTTGTTAAATCTGTGTATCTCATCGATAAAGAGGATCGTCTTTTTCCCATACATTCCAAGGTCATCCTTTGCCTTGGATGTCACAGCCTCCATATCCTTTTTTCCGGATACAGTTGCATTTAATTGTACAAACTCAGCTTTTGTAGTATTGGCAATGACCTTTGCGATAGTGGTCTTGCCTGTTCCGGGAGGTCCGTAAAGAATCAATGAAGAAAGCTTATCCGCTTTTATGGCACGGTAAAGCATCTTGTCCCGTCCGACAATGTGCTCCTGGCCCACCACTTCATCAAGGGTTTCCGGGCGCATCCTTGCCGCCAGCGGAGACTCTTTCTTCATATTATTTTGTCTCATGTAATCAAAGAGATCCATTTTATTTTCCGCCAAGTCTTCCGAGGGACATGAAGAACTCCACATCCTCTGCTGAAAGCTTTATGTTTGACTTTTTCTGTGCTCCGTCAGGAGTTGTTACCATGAAATCAATAACCGTTCCATCCTGAAGTGCTGTACTTTTTACATCTCCGAGAAATCTCGGGAACATGGGATGACGCTTTGCGAAAGCATCGATCTTTCCCTTAAGTGCCAGCATTTCCATCATGTTAGGTGCCATTGTTTTCCTCCTCTAATTGCATCTCAGCGAAACTGATTTTTCTCCGGATCGTAGTGATAATCTATAGCTGCCAGTTTTTTCTGCAATTCTTCCTGATCCATGTCATTTGCCTTGCAGAAACGCTCCAGAGTCGGAAAACGATCTCTAAGCTGTGTATTAACCATGCTCATCAGCATTACGGGATCTTCAGGCATTTTTTTGTACTTCCTTTCTAACTGCTCTTTATACAAGAGCCTTTACTGCTTCTGCTACTGCCTCAGCAACTCCGGGCGCAAAAGCCTCCGGAATGATGAAGTCTTCATTTAACTTGTCATCCGGCACAAGAGACGCCAACTTTTCTGCGATAGCGAGCTTCATTTCCTCAGTGATCTGCGGAGCGCGTGACTCAAGCGCACCCTTGAAGATACCCGGGAATGCGATAACGTTATTGATCTGGTTCGGGAAATCAGAACGGCCTGTTCCAACGACCCTTGCCCCCGCTGCCTTTGCCTCATCCGGCATGATCTCAGGAACAGGATTTGCCATAGCAAAAATAATAGCATCCTTATTCATGCTCTTTACCATTTCCTGTGTCACGCTGTTCGGAGCGGATACACCGATAAAGATATCTGCTCCTACGAGTGCGTCTGCAAGAGACCCTGTCCTGTTTTCAGGATTTGTGACCTTCAGCATCTCCTTCTTTATCCAGTTAAGCTTGCTCTCGTCACGATCACGGCTGATGATACCGCTTCTGTCACAAAGAATCAGATTTTTGAATCCATAGCTTAAAAGAAGCTTACTGATGGCGATTCCTGCTGCACCCGCACCGTTTACTGCGATACGACACTCTTCCTTTTTCTTTCCTGTGATCTTAAGAGCGTTGATAACTGCTGCAAGAACAACGATCGCTGTTCCGTGCTGGTCATCATGGAAAACAGGGATATCCAGTTCTTTCTTCAGTCTTTCCTCGATCTCAAAACATCTGGGAGCGGAAATATCCTCAAGATTGATACCGCCAAAGCCCGGCGCGATCCACTTTACAGCCTTTATGATCTCCTCTGTATCCTGTGTATCAAGGCAGATCGGAACTGCATTAACTCCGCCAAATTCCTTAAAGAGGACTGCTTTTCCCTCCATTACAGGCATAGCTGCCTTTGCGCCAATATTTCCAAGTCCAAGGACAGCGCTTCCGTCAGAAACCACTGCGACAGTATTTGCCTTGATGGTATATTTATAAGCTGCTGAGGGATCCTCTGCGATCACCTTACAGGGCTCTGCAACACCCGGTGTATAGGCAAGTGCAAGATCTTCTCTTGTATCTACATGCGCCTTTGCAACAGTATCAAGTTTTCCCTGCCATTCCTCATGAAGCTTCAGTGCCTTTTCTGCGTTAGTCATTTCTGCTGTCCTTTCCATCTGTGAGCCTATTTATATAGGAAGATTCTCATTCAGAATTTCCCTATGACCGCGGTGACATCACACGCAGTCCTTCATCATTTTAATTTGCATCACGTTTTCTTTCAAGATTTATGCGACATTTTACGAATCCTTTATTTTCTTTATAACGATTACGCATTATAATGATTCGTACCGACTATCGATTATTTAGGAAGGAGACGCGGATTCTCTTAACTTTACCCGCGTTTAGAATAAAAATGGCAGAAACAAATACATTTGACGTTCCGCGCCAGACAGCAGTCCTTGTAGGACTCGATCTTCAGGACGGCACAAACTTTTCAAAATCCATCCGTGAGATGAAAGAGCTTGCAGATGCTGTAAGTATCGACGTTGTCATGACTGTGACCCAGTCACTTCCGGGACAGAATGCAGCTACTTATATAGGAAGCGGAAAAGTTGAGGAGATCAGAGCTCTCGTCGATGAACTCGAACCTGATCTCGTGCTCTTTGACAATTCTCTTTCACCTATCCAGCTCAGAAATCTGGCAAATGAGCTGCAGGCAGAGATACTGGACCGTACACAGCTGATCCTCAGGATCTTTTCCGAAAGAGCCCGTACCCGCGAGGCAAAACTTCAGGTAGAAAGTGCTCAGCTCGCATATTTTCTCCCCCGCCTCGTTGGTCTCCGTACCAAGCTCGGACGTCAGGGCGGAACAAGCGGTTCCATGAGTAATAAGGGACAGGGTGAGACGCAGATTGAACTTGACCGCCGCCACATTGAGCACCGTATGGCACAGCTCCGCCGGGAACTGAATACAGTGGAACAGGAACGTGCGACCCAGCGAAAGCGCAGAGCATCTTCCGGAATCCCCAAGGTTGCTCTGGTTGGTTACACAAACGCCGGAAAATCAACCATTATGAATGCTATGCTTTCAGAGTTCAGTACTGACACTGTTGAGGAAAAATCTGTTTTCGAGAAAAACATGCTTTTTGCAACGCTGGATACGTCTGTACGAAAAATTGATCCGGGTCAGGGGAGAAAAGTTTTTCTCCTGTCAGACACCGTAGGTTTTATCAGTAATCTTCCCACAACTCTTGTAAAGGCTTTCCGCTCCACACTTGAGGAAGTTAAGTACGCTGATATCCTGCTCCTCGTATCTGACCTGTCAGATCCCGAATACAGAGAAAATCTCCGTGTTACAGAGGAAACACTGTCTGAGATCGGAGCCGGAGACATCCCCAGGATCTACGTTTATAACAAGGCTGACCTTGCGTCTGATCCTGATATCCAGGTTCTCCATGATCCCACTCAGGACACAGCTCCTGCGCCCGGTTCATTCTCAGCACCACAGTCCGAGTCCTCCAGACGGATAACCATATCTGCAAAAAAACGTACAGACATCGAGCGTCTGGTTGACACCATCGAAGATGCAGTAAATGCGGACCGTGTTGAATGTGACATGCTGATCCCGTATACCGACGGAAGAGTTCTTGATGCACTTAAAAAGAACTCGAGCCTCACTATCAGCGGTTATGATGAAAAGGGCACAAAGATCCATGTATTCTGCACTAAGGCAGATTTTAACCGCTATAACGAATATGTGATCTGAACATAATTTAAGGAAGCACTTACCAAAAGAGCCATCTGATTCTCATGGGAAATCAGATGGTTCTTTTATGTAATAGCCTTATACAAAGCTAGATATAGTAGCTCCAATGTATTGATTTGAATAAACAAATAGCCTTTACGCTTTTCGGTCTTCATATACTCAATGTAGGTTATTGCTATTCCAAATTGCTTATTTCAAAAACTTTGAGGAAACAATTTTTATGGATAATATTCCTACATTGAAGAAATCCCCCATCGCGGTGAAATTAAAAAATCTCCGCAAGAGTATAGGATATACACAGCAGTTTGTCGCTGATTATCTTGGCATCATCCGTCAGACTTATTCTCATTATGAAACTGACCGCTTAATGCCAAATATGGAAGTATTATGCAAACTCGCGGATCTTTACCGCATATCTCCTGAGATTTTGCTGGACCTCGTCGTTCCGGCTGATTTAAATAAAAATAAGAAGATAACCGATGAAGAAGTCGAACTTACCGAGTATCTGACTTTTACAAATGATCCGAAAAACCGCATCAAATATAAAGATTGCTCAGTCATGGAAAAACGCCTGCTGTTCCGTTTTTCCAAGCTGAGCACTGTCGAGCAGAACCACCTTATCGATATTGCAAAAGTATTGGCAAGTACTAATACATCACAGTAAAATGATCAAAAAATACCGTGACCGAGCTATGGGCTTTTAACGTACTTATGTAGATTCTCTCTCTATCAGGATCGGAGTCGTACAGAAAGACTGCGTCTGCAAGCCCGGTTTCTTTATCCTCTGGACGATAAACCGAGCCGCCTGATTGCCCATCTCATACATGTCCACTTCTATCGCAGTCAGCGTCGGTTGTGCCAGCATGGAAAATGGATAATTATCAAAAGTCATCTGGAATAAGAGTGCCAGTTCCATCCGGTCTCTATCATCTTCACACACCGTGATAAATCGACTCACATCATGGCTGTCCAACAGATTAAGCTGTGCAAAGGTCGCCTGCTTCGGATACCTCATGAGAAGATTTGTGATCCTTGTATCAAATTCTTCCGCATCGATCTTTTCATTTGCAAAAAATTGTCCAGTGCATCGCTTTTTTCTCTCTTTACTGTATCTCTGAATGACCTTAAAAACACATCATCCACTTCATTTGCTACATCAAGCCGCCATCCATCGATATCATATTCTCTGATCCAATGCGCCCCGACTTCACAAAAATAATCCATGAGACTCTGATTTGCCGTATTCGTCTTTGGCATATCAGCTACATAGGCAAAAGCTCTAAATGATGATATAAGGAGCCAGAATACAGGTATAAGCCATATCACCGCGAGGACTGTCAATAATGTATGTAAGCCTATGCTCACAATTTTTCTGTGCCTACTCATTGAAACATATCCTCCCTCTTGACCGCCACTGTATGGTTATATACTGCAAGTGAAACCGTAGATACTATCATAAAGATAAAAATACCTATGGTAGATGCGAGGGCGTAATCATAATGGTCTACCGTGAGTTTATACAGCCATGTTACCAGAAGATCTGTCTTTCCTGCCTGATAATAATCAAGTGCAAACGGACCGCCTCCGGTAAGAAGGTAGATAACATTAAAGTTATTTATATTGGAAACGCATGTAAAAGTAGTAAGCTTTGCTGCTGCCAGGATTCCGTCAAGCGCAAAGACTTACTGCCATAATTCCTGCAAAAACTACAGAAAATACCTTCTTCACTTTCCTACCTCCCTAAATGCTAACTGTCATTTTTTTGTACTAGGGTCCCCTGTTGAGGTTATTATTTCACCGTCAAAATAAACGGTCAACGAAAGTTTAGGAAAGCGCTTTCTTTGTATACAAATATGAATATGACATCATAATATCCTTGCAGTTTAAAAAACATCAACTGTAAGGAGACACAAATGAATAAAGAAACACTTTCACAGACACTCATCAACCTTCGAAAATCCGCCGGATACACTCAGCAGCTCGTCGCTGACAATCTATGCATCATCCGACAGACCTATTCACATTACGAAAACGGACGAATTACTCCATCTGCCGACATCCTCTGCCGCCTGGCAGATCTATATCACATCCCATCAGAATATCTGATAAACCTGCTGCTCCCTGATGAATTTCAGAAAAAAGAGAAAATTAGTGACACCGATGAATATCTGTATTTCTTCGCAGATTCCGAGAAAAGAAACCGCTATAAAGGCTGTACAATAATAGAAAAACAACTATTATTCCAGCTTTCCAAATTGGATTCTCTGGGACAAAAACAGCTCATAGAAATAGCAAAAGTACTCGCTGACACGAACTCTATCAGCTAAAATAAATATCCATTCAACAAGTTACGCTAGGCTCGACAAAACCTCGCCAAGCGAACTTGCATAACACGCACTAAGCTCGAAAATACCTCGCTAAGTGCTCCGAAAATAAAATTTAGAACCGCAACGCTTTCTATAGCTGCGGTTCTAAATTTTCTCTGCTTTATACTATGCAATACGCTTATGTATACATTTCTTGATTTTCCGGTAGCATCCCCTATACTGTATTTCAAATAATTTTTTATTCTAAAATTCTAAAATACTCATCCGACTTCATTTCTCGTTGAGTTAATCATATATTTTCTAAAAAATAATTCTATATTCACTAACAACATTCTCAATATCCAGTTTTTAGCATGTCCAAATATTCACCTCGTTCGCCGCCCTAGTCCGTATTAATCAGTTGTTACCAGAATCCTATGATGTTAAAATCAACTACAAGAAAGACAATAAATGACCGAATTAAAGAAAACCCAATGGCATCCACCATTCTGCGCTGCGATGAAATTGGAATTGCGCACAAATAAAAAAGATTTATTTTTTGAAACTGAGCTTACACTTAATACCAAGCCAATACAGATTGATTTGTTGGTTATAAAAAAGCGAAAAAACGCCTATATCAAAAATGAAATAGGCAGAGTCTTCAAAGGTCATAATATTTTTGAATATAAGTCGCCTGAAGACACTATGGGAATCGATTCGTACTTCAAGACACTTGCGTATGCTTGCCTATATAAGACAAAATCCTCTACAGCAAACGGCATTAAGGCTCACGATATAACTGTTTCTCTAATTCATGAGGAGATGCCGATGGAGCTAATGAAATGGTTCCAAAGCAATGGCTGCGAAATAAATTCACCATTTCAAGGCATTTACTATGTGACAGGTCCATCAATTCTATTTCCAACCCAAATCATCGTTTCATCGAAATTAGGAAACCGAGAACACCAATGGTTAAAATCCCTCAGCAGCAAAATGAGCCGTTCTCTCGGAGAATGTTTGATTAACTCAGCAAATGCTCTGACCGATAAAGAAGATAAGGAAAATGCTGATTCTGTACTACAGCTGGCTCTCGAGAATAACACTAAACTGTTTGAAAACTTAAGGAAGGTGAAAAAAATGTGCGAAGCATTGACAAAATTAATGAAACCCGAAATAGATGCTGCGTGGTCTGGCGGTAAAGCTGAAGGCAAATCGGAAGGTGCTACAGAATTATCTGCCGCAGCAAAACGTCTTAACCAAGGAGCAACTCCCGAAACATTGCTTTTAGAAGGTTTTTCCGCAGATGTTGTAAAGTCCGCCAAAGAATTGCTCGACGCACTAAAATAAAGTCCAAAAAAACTTAACCTCATGATCGCTTCTCAATGATCCCGATGTAATGTATGAAAAATGCTTTATATCGGGATTTTCTACGTACCCATCCCCATATTCCAAAAATCATCCTTGACCATTCTCAAAATGCATAGTAAATTTATAAAGCTGACTTTCGTGTCACACATCTAATGTGAATGTTCATTTCACATTTTTCCCTTTTACTTTTATTTATGTGATAGTATTAATGTAGTAGAAATGATAAAAACCTTCCTCGAAAACGGCGGCACCCCTGAAATGACAAAAAGCATGCTCAGAGTGACCGACGAACAGATATCTGCTGCTCTTAAGCCTAAAGTCCCGTCATTTTATACCAAGGATTGATCATGACGGAACCTCAACTCCCATGAGTTCATAAAGCTCACGCTGTTTCATTGTTATCTCAGATAGATGATGTGCCTTTAATATAGGGGAAATTTTTCTACCATTCCGTGTCCACTTTTAGAGTAGCATCAAAAAAACGAAAAAGGCTTCTCTTTGGACAGCAATACTAATGATTACTCGCTTACCCAAAGAGAAGCCCTTTATTGATATATGCACTCTTATTTATTTTTTAGTTCTTCAATACACGCCTTTAAGCGCTCAATTTCTGCGTCTTTCTCCGAAAGAGCTGCGTCCTTCTCCGAAAGCGCTGCATCCTTCTCCTCTAACTGATCCTTAAACTGCATATATATTCTTTCATCACGTTTTTCCAATACTTTACACATCTTCTGCCTCCCTTCACCATTAGCAGCCTCGTAAAGCTTGCTATCTCCGGACAATATTCCTACAAGCGCCATGATACTTCCATCTATCTCTGTTTCATTTCTATCAGCCGTTTCAGAATATATAGCTGACAGAGCTACCCGAAGTTCCTCTAATGAACTATTCGGAAACGAAAGCTTATCATCATGTCCCAGATCAATTATATAAAGCGGATAGTCCGGCACATAAGGTCTTATCTCTTCATCAAAATCCATCATATCATGTAATGACCTAGGTCCATCCCACTTATCTTCCCCTGTATAAAGAACTACAGTCATTATCGGCGTAACATATGTACCTTTTGACACTTTGGACAACTTCTCATCCACAGTCCACTTTCTGTTATCCTGCGTCTTCCCAAGCTCAGAAATTTCTGCGCTGTAGCTAAGCGAATCATAAAGCATTTTCCGAATCGGCATCGAATAATGGATCTTATCCTGATTTTCTATTGCGAGGATGACCAGATATCCCAGAGACGTTCGTCTCACATTATCACGATATTTATTTATCTTTTCAATCTTCAGATTAGTGGAAACCGCTTCCGCATACGCCGTATCAGCTTTCTCCAATTTCTCAGGATCGATCACACTCTTTCCCTTGAAAAAATATCCATTAAAAACTGCTGCATATACCCCGTTATCCATCAAAAACTTCTTCATAGCTTCATCCGGTCGGGGCATTTTATTACTGCTCATAACTTAAAACATAATCCTTTACAATTACTATAACACTACATCAAACCGCGCGCATCTCGAATATGTGTTCTTAAAAAGGGTATCAAACTTCTGTTCGCTTGTCAATTTCATTTTCTTCTCGAATTACATTATCTTCCCTTGTATGATGTTTTCAGAACCATTTCAGAGAGTATTTTCCCTGGAATGGGAACTCCTGTGTATGGAAAAGTGCGGTTTGAGATTTACTGGGTACGCACTATGAAGCGTTTACTCAAAATAGTTTGCGCTGATTCAAAATACTTGGACCATCTTCTTAAAAAGTATCAGATAAAAGAATAATGATTTAAAACAGATTTTAAAAACGACTACTCCCATCTTACGGTGAGTAGTCGTTCTCAAACTTAACCTGAATATTTCTTTACATTACGACACAGCTTCCTCATTTTTGAAGCTCTGCAATACAGGCTTTTAAGCGCTCAATTTCTGCGTCCTTCTCTGAAAGTGCTGCGTCCTTCTCTGAAATTACTGCATCCTTCTCCGAAATTACTGCGTCCTTTTCCCTTAACTTCACATCATATTCAAGTTTTATCCTCTCGTCTCTCGCTTCCAAAACCTTGCACATACGCTGCCTCCCATCATAATCTGCTGCCTTATATAGCTTATAATCTCCAGATAATATCCCCGCAAGTGCCATGATACTTCCATCTATCTCAGTCTCATTTGTGTCTGCCGTATCAGAATATATAGCAGATAAAGTGATCTTCAGATTTTCCAACTCCTCATTCGGAAATGATAACTCATCGTCATGCCCTATGTCGATCACATATAACGGATAATCCGGGACAAACGGCTTTATTTCATCATCTAAATCCATCATATCATAAAGCGACTTCGGGCCATCCCATTTTTTCTCGCCAGTATATAATACTACTGTCATTATCGGCGTAATCTTCGTTCCTTTTGACACCTTAGACAGTTTCTCATCCACAGTCCACTTCCTGTTATCCTGTGTTTTCCCCAACTCCGAAACTTCTGTGCTGTATCCAAGTGCATCATAAAGCATCTTTCTTATAGGCATAGCATAATGGATCTTGTCCTGATCCTCTATCGCTAGAATAACCAAATACCCAAGAGACGTTCGTCTTACATTGTCGCGGTATTTATTAATTTTTTCAATCTTCAGATTAGTGGCTATCGCTTCCGCATATGCTGTATCAGCCTTCTCCAATTTCTCCGGATCGATCACACTCTTCCCATTGAAAAAATAGCCATTAAAAACTGCTGCATAAACCTTATCATCCTTCAGAAACTTCTTAATGGCTTCATCCGGTCTAGGCATTTTATCTCTGCTCATCAATTCAAATATGGTCCTTTATAAAATTACTATAACATCACATTGGACCGCGCGCATCTCGAATGTGTGTTCCTAGATAATCATAGCAAACCTTTGTTCTTGCGTCAACGTACCCATCCCCATATTTCAAAAATCTGAAGTTTGTCGATACCCCGTGAAAAACTCTTTTCACAATTTCCACTTTATTATTAATGTGTTAGTATTAACGTAGATAATGTGCTCTATGTCTCTTTCTGCGTTAATACGGAAAGTTTTTCAAATTGAGTAAATATTCACTCGCTTACTTTTTCAGAAAGATACGTCTGCCCTGGATTAACAGGAACTATAAGGACAGTACTTTCAAACTCTTTTTTTAATGACAAGAGTGCTCTTCTGGAGCTCTATAATGCCATTAATAAAACAAATCATGACGATCCGGACACTGTTCTACGCAGGAAACTGTTAGCGCAGATCGTTGATGAGAAAAAACTATATAGCAGCAAGATTCAGAAGATACCGGAACCGCACTTTATAGTCTTCTATAACGGACTTGAAAAGTTACCTGAGACCAGTATATACAGACTTTCTGATATGTACGATAATGCTTCTGAAGAGCATGATCTGGAACTCATCGTCCATATAATAAACATTAATCTCGGCATGAACCCGAGCCTCATGGAAAGCTGTGAAAAGCTCCGCGGTTACTCAATCTACGTATCAAAAGTACGCGAGTTCTCAGCTAAGATGTCAAATGCAGAAGCTGTTGCCGATACGCTTTTTAGAAAAAAATTTTTAGGATATTTTCACACAAGAAAGGTAATCTAAAATGATACTTGTCACACTAAAACATATGAAATTACGAACCATCAGCATTGATGTGCAAGATTCTGAAACAAGGACCTTTTCATGCATGAGAGATGCAAAAAAATGGTTAATAAATAATAACTTTTATTATGGCCAACGGTCATTTTTCAACTATACACCAAGCTTTGCAAAAGAATGGTGCCATAAGAACGACCAATCATGGGAATACATAGATGTATCGCTTGAAAAATATAGGGGATTAAACCAATATTCTAGGTATAAAAATTTTATTCCCGAAAAGGCACCATGGGATCAATAATCGCCGAAGCCAAGGAATCAAGATTTTCATCAAGTTTTCTTTCTTTCAGAAATTGGACTTATTCATCACAAAAATCCCGATATAGAGTTTCTTTCCACTCTACATCGGGATTCTTGTTATTTTTCTTTCGAAGCTTCTCACACCGTTACTTCAAACAATACTTTATCCCTGATCTCAACTCTCTTCATACCAGGGACCTTTTTCTTATTGAAGTTAAAGCTGAGCATATAACCTGTGGTCAGATTGAAATAATCCAAATATTCGCTGATCTGCTTTTCGCCATCAGAGTTATAACTCTCACCTCTCCATATCTTGAGTTCTATAATATACTGCTGACCAAGATAATCTACTATGACATCCGTCCTTGTCTGATCTCTGGTCTGAGCTTCTATATAGTAATTTCCGGTGCCATTGATAATCGGCTTCAAATACAGAAGAAACAACTCCCTGCCGTCTTTCTCCTTAAACCTGTCCACAAGCGGACCGCAGACCTCTATATATGTATCTTTAAACCGCTTCAGGATCATCCTCATATTTAGTTTTCCGTCTGTAACAAACTGATTCCTTGCAAGTCCCCCTTCCCTTGAGAACACATTCTGTTTCAGTTCTTCATCTGAAAGGAAAAGATTATACAATCTTGTTTCAAAAATACGATTAGCAACTTTTACTGTATTGTGATCATTCCTGATCAGGCCGTACATCTGCATCTGAACGATTTCCTTTTGATCAGGGTTCCATGCAAGCTTTGTTCCTTCCATCAAAATGCTGCGTATTGATTCTTTAAGCTCTGGAAAATTATTAAGGTTCTTTGTGAGTGACTGAAATAATGTATTATTCTCAGCAAGGATCAGCTTTATAGCCTCATCTATACCATCTCTTGTCCATGCCTTTGACATGGGCATTGTCTTGCTCACCTTGGTATCTATCAGTTCACAGATACGACTTATCAGAAACGGATATCCATTTGTATAATCCCAAATCTGAGCAGCAATATCCTCAGTATTCATTCCGGTATGATGATCTGCTTCATATTCATCGAGCATTCCTTTTATTCCGCTCGCAGACAAACTCATATCAATCGTAAAGTCCGCTGCAATGTTCCATGGACTGTTTTCTTTGGTATCAGCCTCTTCACGAATTTTTGATTTAAGATGCTTTACATCCGTTACCCCAGCAAGAATGACAGATTGAAATGTTTTATAATCACTATTCTTCTCTCTCTTTAGATAGTGCGAACGAAGTCCTGACAGAAAATCGATAAATAGCTGATTATTTGTTGCACTGTCTACCTCGTCAATAAAAAGCACTATCGGCTTGTCAGAATTGTCCCAGACCTTTTTCAGACCTCTGAACATTGTAAACAGGCGAAGCTCTATGTCCATATTTTCCGCTGCTTCCACAACAGACTGAATAGATGTCTCTAATTGTGAATTGCTTTTATCGATCTTTTCTTCCAACAGTGAGCAAAAATCACAAGAAAAATCCCTGCAAAATGAATCCGCATTACGGAAAGTATCATCTCCATAATCCTGAAAATCCATAAAAACAACATAGTACTCATCTGCCAACGCTTTTTCCAATAAACTCAGCGTTGTCGTTTTTCCATACTGTCGAGCTCTGTTGATCGTGAAATACTTCCCATCATCAACAAGTTTTTTTATCTCTGCAACTTTATCGGAGAGATCTACCATATAGTGCTTTGAAGGTACACAAACAACCGTTGTATTAAATTTCTTCATCGTACATCTTCTCCCTTTTTTACTTTTCTCATTTCTTACACGAACAAATATACTATATCATACCTTCAGCACTGTTCCCATATCAAAAGCGAATAACAAGCAATCCCGACATAAATCATAATTCATATTTAAAATCGCACATTTGTTCCAAGGAACACTTGTTTTTAGAGCGCACGTATGTTATCCTCATTTGCAGAACAAAGGTTCTTAAAAAGAGTCTTTCGTTCTAGTTTTTATTATGTTAGGATAAAGGAGAAATACCGTAATCAATGGGCGAAAAGGACATTACTGAAAAAACACTCGAAGATTACAATGATGTATTTGCCGACATCATGAACGTGCTACTATTTGATGGAAAACAGCTCGTAAAAGAAGGCGAATTATCAAGCACCAGAACCAAGTCACAGTTAAAAATCAATGGTACAATCCACGAACAGGAACGTGACAACGTAAAGATCTGGCAACAAAACCATATCAGAATTGCAATGATCGGTTTCGAAAATCAGACTGACGTGGATAAATACGAACCAGCCAGAGTATTGAGTTATGACGGCTCATCCTATAAGGAACAGCTTGTCGAAATTGATAGCTGCCGAAAGAAAAAGAAAGCTGTTCCACCCTTGGTTCCTGTTGTAACACTTGTAATTCATTTCGGAAAAGACAATTGGCGCAATCACACTCTCTACGATTGCATATCCATACCGGATTGTCTAAAAAAATATGTAAGTGATTACAAGATCAATGTCGTAAACATCAAGGATCTGTCACGTGAACAGGTTGATGAATTTAAAAGTGACTTCCATACGATCGCAGACTATTTCTACAAGATCAGACACGATCAAGAGTATATACCGGATAACAGGCAAATGGATCACCCAGATGCTGTTCTGAAACTCATGGCAGCATTAACCGGCGATAACAGATTCGAAGAAACAAGCAGAAAAATCTCTGCATTAGGAAAGGAGAACATAACTATGTGCGAAGCATTAGACATCATAGAAGCTCGTGGTGAGGCTCGTGGAAGAGCTAAGGGTAAGGCTGAAGGTAAGGCTGAAGGCAAGGCTGAGGGCATCCAGATTTTCATCGAGGATAAGCTCGAAGACAACATTCCCGACGACAGAATAATCGAGAAACTCAAAACCAAATACGACATGACCGAGTCTCAGGCAAAATCCCGCATCCAAGAGTGCAGAGACGCGATGAAGGCAAAGTAAATCCGTCTCCAGTTTTCAGTTCGAATGACTAATGTACTTTGATCCATTTAAGCCTCCAAGTCTAAAATTTGAAAAAACTAATAGTTTTTTCGACTTTTTAGAGTATCTCACATTGGAATGCTCATGGATAGGCGAGTCATTTGACGCTTACGTAATCTCCTGCTAAATCAACGATTCAATGTCGCAAATGCGAAATAAAACTACAGTAACCCATTAACCGGCGTCCCATCCCAGAGAAGGTTTTCTCTGGAACGGAGACGCCGGTTTCCTCAAGAGCATATTCGTAGTTTCTATTTTTTACGGTCAAAGTTTATATCGCCTAATCAGGGAAAGAAATCCGCCGAAAATAATCTGCGGATAACGCCTCCCACAATGTGCAGCCGGACAATATATCTTCTATCACATCGCTCGTAACTTCGTCGCATATTTCTTCTTTGAGCTGTACTTTCCCTCTCCATAAACAGCCACAATCTTCGCAAATCCCTTCTTATGAACTGTGATAGTTCCGTTATCATCAACCGTAGCAACATTTTTGTTGGTAGAAATCCATCGCGTCGGTGAATAAGTAGTATGACTCAGGAATGAATACCCACTTATGCTTTTACCAATAACTGTGCTTATCTTCTTCTTCATCTCCGGCAACTGCACATACAAGTGAATCGGAGAACCAATCTTCTCCCATGAACCACCCTTAACCTTCTGCTCAAGCGAAATATTCACCTCACCATTCTTTTTCGGCTTCAGTATTCCCTTTCGCGTAACAACAGCAACTAACTTATCATCCACAACATACCGGTGACGTGCTGAAGAAATATATTTCGAATCACTATTCAATGTCTTGAGTTTAGCGGAAATATCTACTCTCTTCATGACAACAACAGTTCCAGACTTCTCTGCATCAAAAACATATCTGGCATTACCATCGCTAACCGAAATTGCAGAACTGCCGTCAGTATCATGAGCTTTAGAATACGGATCACTAACCCTCGGCGCCTCAGATCCACCTCCACTCTCAACAGGTAAATCTGCCGGCGGATCATTCTTCTTAACCCATTTCGCGTATAAAAAAACGTCATGTGCAGGCATCCGATCAAATTCAAACTGTTCTGTCAGATCTTCATCTATAAACCATCCTGCAAAATCGCATCCGTCATAAACAGGATCAGGTGGACACTCTATATTCGTCCCAAATGCGTAGACTACAGAATCCACCGCACTTCCACCATTAGAGTTAAAACTAATTGTATAATTATTCGGTTTCCAGCCCGCATAAATCATTACATCATCGATTGGAAGTTCACTAAAATCATAAAACTCCGTACATGATTCATCAATATACCATCCAGTAAATGTATTCCCCTCCTTGACCGGATTATCTATGCACTCAAACACCTCTGAATACGGATGTTCTTCCTCATGAACGATACTTCCGTCACTCACATATCTAACTGTATAAGTCGGAATTTCTGTCGAACTCTTAAGTCGAAGCCTCTTGATTCCATTCAAAATCTTCCGTGTCGTTTTATCCAATTCTTCCTGCGTAAAATCAAGATCATAAACATTAACATCGAGTGCATCACGTAAAGCATCGTAATCATCATAATCCGCTTCAGCATACGCAGATGCCTGATCGATAGCATCGTTATAATTAGAAAAATCCAATGACCAATCAGCAGATGCATTATCTATCCAGTCACGACGATATTTCCAATAATCAAGAAACTCTTCCTTCTGCGCTTGAACATTTCCGGCTGTTCCACCCCAACGCTCTGCATCTGCATTCCAACTTTCCTGTAATGCATAACCATATTTATCTATATAGTCATTAACATATGATTCCAAATCTTCACAAATGTGACGTTTCTTCTCGAAAAGGTTGCGGTAAGATTTGCGGAAACTGCTCTTATGGAAAAGGTAGGCGCCCCAGTTAAGATTACTGGCATGAATCGATGACCACTCTTCCTTATTTCCCTGGTAATCATTACCATAGTCCCATGTGGGTCCTAATTTAATCTTCTCATTTCCACTAACTTTATACCAAAACATATTAGCCCCTGCAGAATCAAGACAAAAATAATAGTCATTCACAAGGTACCATGCCGCAAAGCTTTCCAAATCTATGGACTCTGCATAATCACCAGTACTTGTTTCCCTTATAGTCGCAATGACTCCATTCATTGATGCTTGTATACTATCTATATATTCATCGTTCCCGACAATATCATCACTATCAGGATACTTAAATGTGAACCCTAGTGGATAAATTTGTCCGTCAACCTTAAAATAAACATCTTCATTCCACCAATAAGGATCATTTTCTATCAAGAAACCATTTTCATCCATATCAAGCCGCTTCTCTATATTTTCCACAGCTTCCGTCAGTATATAACATCCTCTGTAATCATCGTTAAAATATAGATTCACATATTGAAAAGTCGGCTGCCATTCTACACCACAGAAAGTTGAGCCTTTATTACCAAATAAGTATTTCAAATTCGTTCCATCATTTAATAAAACCCATTTTTTGGCACTTGACCCCATTCCAAAATCATTCTTTTTACTAAGCTTCAACTTATACGGTTTTTTTGATCCATACGCAGATGTATTGCCTCTAACCTTTATCTTTGCAGAATCATTCATAGTCATATTGTTTTCCGAATCAAAAAACTTTATATTACAATTGATATAATTATTTCCTGAAAGACTGGCTCCCCAACAACCACTTGGCGGACTCACGAAACTATATGGAGGTTCCTCTCCATTATTTGTAGTAATCTTTATAATAGACAAACTAACAGATTTACTCTCTTTATTTGAAATATCATATACCTTGGAAATTTTAGCAGAATCGCTATCAGAAATGTTACTATAATCAAATTTCTTTTTCAGATTTACACTACGATCTTGAGCTGTACCCCCCCGAAAACGTTTTCATTGTTTACAATTATCTCGCTGTTCTCTGCAAACGTATTCAATTCAAAATATCTTGATGTTGATGTCAACATAACAATAGCAAATATCAGTATCTCAACTAGCTTTTTCTTAATCACAGAACACTTCATTTAAATCCCCCCTTATGAATTTAAACCACTATTCTCTATATAATTATTTATCCTCAGTTTCTCCTTCCGTTGCATCGTTTACTATGCAAAATAACTCTCATCTATCCATATCTTCACTCAACTTAATCAACGACGCTATAGATAATCAGATTATTGGTTTATGAAGTTTGAAATGTACATGGCAAGGCCAATCTGCAATCAGAGTTTATGCCGCACGGTTGGGAAGCGAAATCTCCCGAAAATGATCTGTGGATGACGCCTCCCACAATGTGCCGCCTGACAAACTTACTTATTTTCTATATGCCTTATAATAGCATCAATTAATTCTCCTACATTTTTAGACTCCTGGATTTCACCCATAGTCAATTTAATGCCAAAAGTTTTTTCGATCTCATGAACAATACTGAGATGTGCTAAACTATCCCATCCATCTACATCAGCAGCTGTAGTTTCATCAGAAATTTCAAGTTCATCATCTTCAAACTCATCTCTTAATACTTCAGTAATCTTCTCCAATACTTCATCTCTGCTCATTTAAAAATCTCCTTAATATAATTTTTCTTTTCTTCATATTCATCTACAGAAATTATGTATTTATCATCACTTATTTCTGTAAATCCCATTTTTTTATAAATATCCTTAACCATTCCATTCTTAGCTGTTTTTATGTATTCAGAGCTAATTTTTTTGTAACCCGCCTCTTTGGCTACTCTAATCATGCCATTAACAACAAATTCCTCCATTCCTCTTTTCAGCACTCTGCAGCTCATAAGCCATGTATCCACAAATAACACATCTTCAGATCTTTTTTCCATAATAACAACAGACACTAGGCCATGATCTCCGAATTTATCCCTTAATGTATAATACAAGGTGATATATTTATCATCATTTGCAATTCTTTCAATTTCATCCTCTGTATATCTAATTGTACGTAAATTAAACTGATTTGATCTCTGTGTTAACTGTGCAATTCTTGCAAACCTTATCGGCTCAAAAGGTTTGGCCTCTCCAATCATTTCCAAACTTTCAAGATATTCATCTATTGAATCAAACAACATCTGCGACTGTCTGCGTTCATACTCTGCTTGATACTGCTTCGTACGATCAGCACTTTCTCCTGTGAAGGATACTGTGTCAAAATAATTACATTCCTGTAAATAACCAAGATATAGTGCTGGATCTTCCGGCAAATCAGGAACCTCGATTTCCGGAATCATACTTTTAACAAGATTACGTTCAAATGGATTATCATCAATAAATACTATTGAATCCATCCCTATATTCAAGGTTTCTTGTATTAGTCTAATATTAGATGCTTTATCATTCCAATTTGCAACAAAAACCGATATATCTGACAGTCTTAGAACCATTTCTTCATGCTTCTCAAATGGTTCCTTTGCTGTTTCTTCATTATTCTTGCTACATACCGCTAAAATGATTCCACATTCCTTTAGCTGTTTAATCCACCTTTGCAAATTCCAAAAAGCGTGTCCTTTACCTAACTCTCCTATCTCAATGCCACCAAGTCCATCATCCCCAATAACGCCGCCCCATAATGTATTATCTAAATCCATTATGAGACACTTTTTAATTTTTCCTTCAATAGTCTTGATAACATCTACAACAGCTTTGGCCACATAAGGCAGCGCATCCATCGAAACTGTCATCTTCGCATTATAGTAAAGCGGGGCATCATAAAAAATATGATGTCCTAACTGAATCTGTACTGCAAGTATATCAACCGGGTAAACATTTTTTCTTTCAGCCATGGAAATCTGCATTAGATAATTCAGTTTTCTTATCTGAAATACAAAAGAACTATCAACCTTGCAAGAATATTGTCCAAAGGCCTTATCATCAATCTCAGTAAAATTGGGCTGAATGATTCTAGCACTACAATTATCTGAAATCAATGACCAGTAGTGCTGTACTTTCTGCATTATCTGATCTGCAAAAGTATTCCGCATTCCTAATGGTAAATCCAGGAATTCTTCATACAATTTATCTGTAGCCAACCACACTAAAACCTCATCAGCATTAAAAGCATATACTTCTGATTTTTTATCCAATAGCTGAGCATCTATTTGATTATAATCAGCGTCAAATATTTTAAGATTTATTCCTGATAATTTTGCATACCCTTCAATAGCTTTTGAAAAAAATTGCGTAGCACAATTTCCTAAAACCGCCAATTTTATCTCTTTTGAATCTAAATCTTGGCGAGATGCCTTTTTCAACTCATTAAATGAATACACTATTCTCTCCTTAGTTTGACATAGTTATTTTACCGACATCGAAACTTGTAGCCGTAATGTATTTTCCACTACCATTTGGCCCATCGTATATATGTGTAATATATCTCCCCGATTCATGATCATTCAAATCAACCCGGACATGCCAACAATTCTCTCCTTCTCGCTCTGCTTCATACCAAACCAAATCACTCTGATCATTTGCTTCACTCCATGTCGGCATATAGCATGATTCTAGTTTTCCATTATCCTCATAATAAATATCCAAAATACCTTTTTCTTTATCCTTAACAATTTTTATATTTAAATACGAATCAAACAAGCCTGGTAAACAACTGCTAAGGCCTCGTTCTGATATATCCAACGCTACTATGTCGGGATCTACAAAGTCTATCATTTCTTGCCTTAATACATAGCTCCAAACAAATGAAGTTTCAGAAAAGTTCGCAGCGATATAATCTATATTGCATGAACCAATCATAGAATCACCATATAACAATAGACTCGGTCCATCTGACTCATTGGGATTTGTCCACATTGAACCACCGTCAGAAATTCCTTCTGCCGTCATCAATGCCTCAAATTCCTCCGATTTTTCATTTGAAACTGATTGAACAAATGACCCAACCAATTCAACTGCATTATATGAATCTTCAGAACATTTATCCCCGTCTAAGTTCACTGCTCCCAACATACGTGCTAAATCTCCAGAGTAAGCTCCTTTCTCATAAAACCTTGCTTCAAGCGGAGGTGTGTCAATCAAACCCCAGTCATTAAAATCCTCTATAATTTTTCTATATCCAACGTACCTACCACGAAAATTCCAATGCGTATCAGTCTTATAATAAAGCTGTTCGCCGTTTTTATTTTTTTCTTCAAGTAACGCATCTTTTAATCTGACTACTCGTAAGTCAGAATGCCCTTCTATATAGTCCGCAATAATATCAGCTGGAGTTTCCATGATGTGATAGTCACCACTTTGAATGTATTCAGGATATATGCTCACCTTACTAGGTGGTAAAATCAACACAAATTCCCTACCTTGCTCAGCCAACCGATTTCGTACTTCCACAAGTTGCTCGCAATATAAAGCAAGTTTTTCCTCATCAAAGTCAGGATACGTTCCATCTACAATAGATAGATTGTTTTCAGCACTATAAAACAGCCAGCCGCCCTTTCCTATTTCAACCTTTTCGCTTGTCGAAGTATGCAAAATATTAAAGCTTATAACACTACTTAGATTAATAAATGAATCCCTTAAACCTATGTTATCCTTAAACCAGTCATCTAGAACAACCAGGAGATCATCTCTGATTCTCCCTTCAGAATCAAACAACGACGGAAATGACGTTAAATTTCTATTTTCAGCTATTGATTTAGTTCCTTGCACCCAATTAAATGTTATTAATGGAATAATTATCACAAGCAAAAGTTCAACTGATACTATTATTCCAATCACTCTCTTTTTCATTTCATCATCCTCCTGCTAAAACTGGAAATAAATAAATGATTGATATGTATCAGTCATTGCATATGATATTGAAACTATAAGCAATACTGCATAAATCATCGGAGTAACTATAGACACTGCTAGTTCTCCGCCCCGATATTTCTCTATTTTTTCTTTTAAAACCTTAATTATAGGAAAGGCAAAAATCCAACCAACTATAAGTAATGCCATACTCTGAAGAAAATAAAAATATGTTTTTGAATTCCAAATTATATTGGAATTTAAACCTAATAATGATTTTACATAATCTCCAAATGAAATTAAATCTTCAGATCTAAATAAAAGCTGTCCAAAAATCAGTACTATAAAGAAATATATATGGGCCAAACCTTTCTGAACAATCGTTTCTGGTTGTTTTTTTATTTTCAGCCTTTTCCTTCTCTTTTTCATATAATCATCAACTACACGCTCTAATATTATAAAAATGCAGTAATAGACTCCGTAGAAAAGATAATTCCAACCTGCTCCATGCCAAACTCCTGCAAAAAGCCAAACACATATCAAAGACAGAATATTACATGTACCAATTGATATTTCTTTGTTTTGACATACCCTAAAAACAGGTATATAAATATAGTTTTTAAGCCATGTTCCTAAAGAAACATGCCACCTAGTCCAATATTCAACAACACTCTTTGACAAAAAAGGATAGTTAAAATTCTCCGGGGTTCTAAATCCAAAAATTTGTCCGATTCCAATTGCAATATCCGTATACCCAGAAAAATCATAATACAATTGAATCAAATATCCTAATATTCCAATCCATGCAAGAATTACAGTTCGCTCATTTCCATGCATATTAAAAATAATATCTACCGTAGTACCAATATTATTCGCAATAATTAATTTTTTTGCCCAGCCAATAATAATCCTTTTAACGCCGTCTAAAAACAAGTCACCATCGAATTTTCTTTCATTTAATTGCGATGCAAAATCATTATATTTGCTGATTGGACCCATCGAAATTTGAGGAAAGAAGCAAATATATAACGCCACATTTATAAAATTATATTGAACAGAGACTGTCTCCCAATAAACATCAAGACAAAAAGAAACTGTTCTGAAAGTAAAGAATGATATGCCTAATGGCTGAATAATATTAGGTATTGATAATTTCGAACCAGTTGCAAGACTGATGTTTTCCAACGTGAAAATAAAGTACTTATAGTAAAAAAGCAATCCAAAATTCCATATCAGCATTATAAGCAGAAAAAAACGCCTAACAATCAAATATTCCCACTTCTTAGCAAGCAACAGTCCAAAAACATAATTTACAAATATAGTCATAAGCAAAAGCCAAATCATTCTCGGTTCGCCTACTGCATAAAAAATCACAGACACAACCACAAGAAATATATTTTTTAGATTGGATTTAATTACATAGTATGCCGCTACTGTCAATGGTAAAAATATAAAAATAAAGTTCAAAGATGTAAATGTCATTGAAATCCCATAGGTTCTTTCTGATGCGACAAATATATTTCCAAATATATCTACACCATTTAACACGTTTGAAGCCCATAACCCAATTAAGGTAGTACTTAGTACTGAAGAAAAAATTAAGGATATATTTTTTGCTCTCTGATTCTTTTTTCTATTTTTCCAAACATAACAGAATATTTCTAACAAGAAAAAAAGCACAGAAAATACAATGCTAAAGATTATGCCTCTAATACCATAATTCGGATGAAAAAGGAACGCCCCAATAATCACGGAAAAAAGCATAGTAAAACCAAAGATCACAATATTTTTTTTGCACATATATTTTTTCATAACAATAATCTCTCCCCTTTGAAGTACCCAAAATAAACATCATTCATGCCTCCAGATACTCAACTAACTTTTTCTCCATAATGGTAAACTTTTCATAGTCAGGACATAGAAATCTGTTCTTCTTTCATGGATAATTCAAGTTGTGAAAGAAATATTTGAAAAGTTGAAAAAGATTAAAAACTTTTCACACTTTTTCAACTTTTACCACTCTACGAAAAGAGGAGCAGATGAAAACAAGTAAAAAAGTAGCTGAGATCTAAAAACACAGCCCACAAACAAATCATCAAAAAAGCAATTCACTAATTGAAACTACTGTTTAAATTTCCAGGTTCATCAACCAGACACTTGATTGTTTCTTGTTTTCCGTGTTGAATTGAATAATAATCTGAATGATGATCCGCGTCTAATACTGGATTGCTTAACGAATCCCAATAAAACATCACATCAGTATCCTTATATTCTGATTTAAGCGAAACAGTAATACTCGGTTGCCATGCTGATAAGGGAAAAAGAACCATTAATAACATGTACAATATTGTTATAAATACCTTGTATCTCATCAATCGACCCCTCTCAACAATATATGATTCCAATCAAAAGGTATTGACCGCTCTATTTAATGCTAATATCAACTCATTCTTTATAAGTTTTTTTTAATATATCCCAAATTGATCTTGTTTTCTTTTCTTCATAAGCTAAAACTACATCATTAAGTTTTTGATTTTCTTCTTGATAGAAACTAATCTGATCATTTAGCTTTGCCCTCTCCTCTTCAAAAACGCCTATTTGATCATTCAGTTTCTGATTTTTTTCTTGATAGAAGCTAATCTGATCATTAAACCTTTGTGATTCTATCTCTCTTTCAGCAATCTGGTCGTTCATTTTTTGTTTAATGTCATTAACTACAACTTGTAACTGTCTAATCTCATTTTTTTCTTCCTCAGCCTTTTGATTTAACATCTTAACTACATGCCCAAACATGTTTATATATTTTTCGAATGTTGTAATTATTTCAAATTCCACGTACAGAATCTGATGATTTACTTCTGGTACAGTAATGAAAACTTCTGCACTCCCAAGAAAAGCATATATATTTTCACTTATTATGTTTCCATTAGTTGTATATGGTATATCACAGCTATCCCAGCTAATATTAATGATCCTAATCAAGGCACTACATGGCAGCAGCTTTACACATAAGCCATTTAACCGTTGAATATTATTCAAATCAAAATAGATTTTAGCACTTCGAGAATTGTACTTTTTTTGAATTCTCTGTAAAGAAGTAAACTCCGTATCAGAATCCTTCTTAAAAAAGCATTCACAGACATATCCTGCAACACTTGATACATTCAATACCTGTCCAGCCTCATTATTTATATCTATTTGCCTCTTTAATCTAAAAATATATTGATATGCATCACCCTCGTCTCTTAACCTTAATTCTTCATTGACGATCTCGGGGAGACTATCATATATCCATCTAATTTCATTCCCCCCTACACCCACACTAATACTCTCGATAGAAATTGGCTCCAACCCATTTTCTCGTGCCAATAACTCAAATGTTTTTCTCGTAAAAAAATGCACATGTGTTTGGTCAAGCAATCCAACATTTTGATATGTAAAATCATTATTCCACAGAGAAATGATGATTGAAGAATGTGCTATATTAGGCACAGAACAAAGTATCTCTCCATCCTTTTTTAAAAAACCACAACATACTCTTAAAACATCTCCAGGATTATGTAAGTGTTCTAGTACATCAGCAAATATTATATAATCATACTTATTCCCTGCTAATTTCTTCGTCCAAGCTAACGTCTCAATATTTCCATTTATCTTTCCAATACAGGCAGTTCTTGCATATTTAGAAGCATTTTCCCCTGATTCACTATCCATTTCAACTATATCGACGGTACATGATAACGACTCAGAAATATATTTAGTCAGACGTCCAAAAGCAGGACCAAACTCTAAAACCAAACTACCGGGTTTTATCATGTTTATAATCATCGAATTGCTATTTTTTGTGTTTAAATCAAGCTCATAATTATACGTTTGCATTTTCTCATTCCTCTATCAGTTGCTCAATAAATGTAATCTCATTCATACTTTCTGCTTTAATAGCCACTGATGCGGGATATTATATCTCCCTTCACATTTATAATTCATAATTATGTTTATTTCTTTAATACGTTGTAGGTAGTGAAAGCCTATTGTCGCAGTTTGTTCTTCTAACGCAGCCTCAAAATAATATTTTCCTCCTGTAGCCCTAATCCCATATGGAAATGCTAAAGAAACCTTGTTTCTTCCATACTTCCAAGGTATCCTTTCTCCATCCAATAACGTATTCAATCCACACGTATAGTCGTCATCTGAACTTCGTATAGCTATACCTAATACTGCATCTTCCAACGATTCATCATAAACATCGTATATCACTTCAATAACTATTGGTTCGTCATAATTCACCGAATTACCAATTTCATTACCAAAAGAATCAAATATTGTGAATTTTTTTATTTCGGCTATACCATCCTTATGTACGAACTCTTGAAGCGCATCTCTTTTTTCAAAATGTACAACTTCCCCACGTTTCAAAAAATCTAGATATTCATCACACACCATATTGGTCTCGCCATCTAATTGAATCTTACCATTGTTAAGCCAAATTACTCTTGAACAAAATCTTCTAATTGCATTGATATCATGTGAAACAAACAGAACTGTAGTTCCGCCTTCCATCATGCGTTTCATATGCTCCATACACTTGATCTGAAATCTTGTGTCTCCTACAGATAAAGCCTCATCCACAATAAGAATTTCCGGTTCAACACTTATCGCAACTGCAAATGCTAATCGTGCAAACATTCCGCTTGAATATGACCGTACTGGCTGATATATAAAGTCTCCAATGTCAGCAAACGCAATAATATCCGGCGTTTTTTCTTTTATCTCATCATAACTCAGGCCCATCATAGAGCAATTAAGCCGAATATTTTCAATTCCCGTGTATTCTGGATTGAATCCAGCACCTAGCTCCAACAGTGCCGAAACTGCCCCACTGACTTCAACCGTCCCTTTAGATGGAAGTAATACCTCTGTAATAATTTTCAAAAGTGTTGATTTACCAGATCCATTTTTCCCAACCAGACCAACAGTTTCACCTTTTCTTATCTTGAGGTTGATATCGTTCAAAGCATAGAATTCCTTGCCATATTTTCTTTTGGTAAATGATACAGTTTCCTTCAATCGGTCAATTGGTCTATTATACAAATTGTAAACTTTACTTAAATTGCTAATTCTTATTGCATAAGGTTTCATCTAAAATGCTTCACTTTCTATTACATAATAATAATTTGTATCCAATGCTCCTCTGAAGCAAACAATAACATCTCAAAAACATTATCAAAGCAAATCTGCAAAATGACGCCTAACGCCATTAAACAATTTTGTTCCTACAAAATATAATAAGACCGTAACTAACCAATAATATGCTGTTTGCCAAGGCTCATCCCCAAAAAACTTCCCTGTGAGCATAGTGTCTCTATACCCTTGCACTATGTAATAGCAAGGGTTAAATTTCAAAAAGAAAACTACATTCTTCCCCATATCTGCACTATTCCAAAATATAGGTACCATAAAAAAACCCAACTGCAATATAATGCTGATGATCTGTGTAAAGTCTTTTAAGAACACAGATAATGCAGATGTCAGCCATGCAACTCCAAATAACAGACATATCAGCGCAAATGAATAATATAAGAGTTGTATATTCATTAACGAAAATGAGTAGCCATAAAAAATATAAATGACAAACATTAATACAACGAAAAAGAGATGAACCACAAAAGATGCCAACACCTTAATAATTGGTAATATCTCGATTGGAAATCTCATTTTTTTTACCAAATACGAATATTCTCTCAAACAATTAGAAGCATTTGCCACCGCATCTGCAAAGAATATCCATGAAATATAAGCCGGAACAAACCATTGGATAAACTTGACATTTTCAACCGGAACAGCTCTAAATCCGACTTCATAAACAATCCAAAACACAAGAATCGTCATTAACGGCTGAACAAACGCCCAAATCAATCCAAAAGCAGATCCTGCATAACGAGACTTCAAATCATTTTTTGCCAATAAAACTATCAAATCTTTCTCTGAATAAATCTTCCGGATAAAAAAACGTGATTTAAACACAACAAAAAACAATAAGAGAATAACGCTACATAGCAACAAATCATATTTGCCCATTCTGAAATTACGAGGATTGCATTCCACACTCTCAAAAGTCATCCTTACATCTGCTTCCTCAACCAAGTCAATTCTAATATCCTTAACCTGCTTATTTATCGTAAAGTCAAAACTTCCACTGGTAATATTGACAAGTGTAGGAATCGTTTTATCTGCAGAAAACGATGGATCTTCATTTAGCGTGTAATACACCTGGATTTCATCTTGGTTTATTTCACCCAAAGGCAAATGCACATTAACTCTAATATCACGTAAATAATCGTCAACATCATAAATGATTATCTGTGGATCTGATTTAGACACATAATTTCCATCCTCATCATCCAAAAACCAATTATATAACTCACATGTGTCTTTATCATACCTGTAGCTATTATTGTTAGATATTATATTAATAATTTGATTTCGATTGCTTAAAGATATGACCAATGCGCATGAAACAACAAACACCACTATAATTTGAATGCATCTTCTTAATACATACTTCATTGCATTCTACCTTTCATATCTAAAATGT
Source organism: Lachnospiraceae bacterium (assembly GCA_900168235.1). Classification (GTDB taxonomy): domain Bacteria; phylum Bacillota; class Clostridia; order Lachnospirales; family Lachnospiraceae; genus NK4A144. The sequence continues at coordinate 440,992 of FUZG01000001.1, forward strand.
CTTCTCTACATTCCTCTACTGCTTCCTTTGTGGCATTTAAATACGCATATCCATAAAAACGATCTGGTTCAAGATATGCCCCCTCTCCCCATTCATTCCATGCATTAATAAATATGATATTATCCTCTGTGTCTGCCTTCTCATAACTTTCATGAATAACATCCATCAACCACTCTTTGTAGAGCATTGGTGTAGATTCATGAAAAATCATCCCCTTATTATTTCTGCGCGCAGTATTATCCCACATCGGCATTACCGCCCTATACAGTTTTGGATAAGAATAATTAAAATATTTTTTATTAATGACAATATCTTTATATGAATAAACTTCACCAGAAAAATCACGGCGTGCATAAACCAAAGTATCATTTATCTTTGTACATTCTTTGTATAGTGTTCCCGGATGGAACTCTGATACTGCATCATACCCTTCAGAAAGCCAATCAATCTCAACTGTGTTTTCTTTTACTGCAATGAGATACAGTTTTCCCACTCCTTTTTCCTCAGCAACCCTTCTCCAATACTTAAGAACCTCTTTTACTTTTGGCATTAAAGATGGTCTATATACTGTAATAACTTTCTTACCATCAACTGTAATATATCTTGGATCATTAAGAAAACGAACCATGTCATGTATAACATTTCTGTAGCTCTCCACCGTTGTGGGTTGCTCCATCAATATATCTAAATTGGTTCCATCAAATCTTTTTGTCCAATTCTCATTGGCCCAGCAAAGAGAAAACGGAAAATCAAGATCAGAATCAGCTAAAAACATTTCTAATGGTTGTTCTAACAACCTCTCACCATTGAACCAATAATAATAGAATGAAAAGCCAAAAATACCATACATTTTAGCCAGTTCTATTTGACGTTTCATATTATCTTTAATTCGCAAATCATAGTATCCCATCTCTCCAGGGATTCTTGGCTGATAATGACCTAAAAACTGTGGTATTGCCCTTGTTACATTGTTCCATTCTGTCACACCTTTCCCCCACCATTCTTCATTATGTGGATCTGGATGATACTGTGTTAAATAATAAGCAATAATTTTCACATCATTTTCTTGCCGTTTATATGTTTTCTGTATCAGTTCCTTATAATATACAGATTTTCTATTCCTCGAAATATCCAGCACTTCATCCATGTAAAAGGACTTATATAAATCCGTTAACGTTGTATTATATATATCCGGAATAGTCTCTTCCTTTTTACTATTATTTAACTTTTTTATTTGGTCTTCTCTCGCAGCGTATACAAGATTTACAACCTTTTTTGTAATTGCTTCCCACGTATTTTCTTTAGCTTCCCTTGAAACAACCTCCATATATTTCTCATCATCAATCAGTTGGACTGCGTTTTCAAGTTGCTCCAAATATTCATCTAATGTATTCGCAATGAGACACGATCCATACTTTTTACACTCAGGTAGAGCCCCAGAAACTATGGGTTTTTTTAATGCCATATACTCGAATATCTTAACAGGAGATACAGAAAGCGTAATATTATTCAAAACAAACGGCATTATAGCAACATCATACCAAACTGCATATTTCACTAATTCTGAATACGGTTTCGAACCTAGGAAATATACATTTGAATACTCCAAAATACCACTATTTTTCAAACTATCATCATGTTCAAATCCTATAAGCAACAGCGAATACCTATCTGTATCAGCAATAGCTTTTAGTGCATCATAATCTATCCACCGTGCTAATGCCCCGTGGTAGCCAACTATTATCTTTCCCTGTTCTACTATCTCTTTTATATCCTCTGGTGGATCTGCATCACCTCGAGTATCATGCCAATAATCATAATCAACACCATTCGTGCTTACAATAATATTAGTTTTGCTCTTTCTAATTTCTAAAGCTTGCTTAAAAAGCTTATCTGAAGTTGCTGTAACAATCACATTCTTATTTTTAAGCAGCTTTTCATGCCTTTCATAAACAAACTGAGGAACACTTCCCGTTATCTGTGGAGTTAATTCATCTATGTATTCATATACTATGTAGTAACCTTTATAAATGTATCTATTGACCTCCTCAATCGTTGTTGCCAGATCAATAGACTGAATTCTTATATACTTTAATTCCTTCCTTTTATCTAATATTTCAAACATTTTCTGCTTGACTTGAGGATTTTCCAAATTTACCAAACACAATTTAGGGGAAATAATTTTGTATAAATCTACATCCTTATCAACACTCGGATGTGCTCCATAAACTGCAATACCATTTATTTTTCCAACATTTAAAGAAATATGCTGAAAACGCTGAAATAACTTTGTATTCCATCCCATCGGCACACTAAAAATATCTATGAACTCGTGAGGAATACTTTCTATCCAATCTTCAAACTCTTTCCAGCAATCTGTTTCATTTACAATAGTATGTATCTTGGCAAGTTTCTTTTTAGCTTGAATCTTTGAGACAACTTTCTCTCTAATGAGTTTTAACCCTTCTTTTACGCCATATTGACCTATCCAACGAAAGCAATTCACAAAAGCAGTGAATCCAAAAATAGTATATTTTTTTAGCTTGTGATAGCCCTTTTTTAATAATCCAACTGCTACTCTATACGGTTTTGTTATCTTCCAACTTAACGAACCTTTAATATCAGCAATTTCTTGCCGTTGTTGCACAATAACCTCTCGCGCTTCTAAAAGCTCATTATATATATCAACCATATCCAAATTATCATCCATCTAAATCTCTTCTCCTATTTACGGATTCCAAGGAGTAAATTCTTTACCTTCCAAAATATCCGCTATTCTTTCACATGCATGACCATCTCCATAGGGATTGCATGAACCACTCATTTTTTTGTACGATGATTCATTCTCCAAAAGGTCTGTAAATGAATCGTATATTGATAATTCATCAGTTCCTACAAGACGTAATGTACCTGCGCCTACACCTTCCGGTCGTTCGGTTGTGTCTCGCATTACGAGAACCGGTACACCATACGAAGGACACTCTTCCTGTATTCCACCTGAATCCGTAAGACACAAAAAGCTTCTTGCCTCGAAATTATGACAATCAAATACATCGATAGGATCAATTATATGAATATGGTCACAATCACCTAATTCTTCATCAGCCGCCTGTCTTACAACAGGATTCATGTGAATAGGATATATCGCTCTACACTCAGGATGTTCTTCCAATACACGTCGTATAGCGCGGAACATATTGTGCATAGGTTTTCCCAAATTTTCACGTCTATGGGCTGTTATAAAAATGAGTTTGCTATCTCCAACCCATTCAAGTTCCGGATGCGTATAATCTTCTCTCACTGTATGCTGCATAGCATCGATCACAGTATTTCCGGTGACAAATATCGTATCTTTACTCTTTCCTTCTCTTATAAGATTTTCAGCCGCCAGATTTGTAGGCGCAAAATTATACCGAGATATTATTCCTACTGCTTGCCTATTAAATTCTTCAGGATACGGTGAATAAATGTTATATGTTCTAAGTCCTGCTTCAACATGACCTACAGGTATCTGAAGATAAAAACATGCAAGAGCAGTAGCAAATGTAGTTGATGTATCGCCATGAACCAATACAATATCAGGCTTCTCCTTTTCCAGCGGAGCCTTTATCATTTCCATGATATTCGTTGTAATATCAAATAGTGTCTGGCGATCCTTCATGATATTAAGATCATATTCAGGCACAACAGAAAATGTGTTGAGCACTTGATCCAACATCTGACGGTGCTGTGCAGTTACACATACCACAACTTTTATATTTTTTCTCTTCTTAAGCTCATTTACTAACGGGCACATTTTTATTGCTTCAGGACGCGTCCCGAATACTAACATAACTTTTTTCATTGCTAATTCTTTCCCTCCAGTAATTGGTAAATTTGATCAGCTCTACATTCCCATGTATTCTTTATCAAAAATTCTTTTTGAGAAATTTCATCATATTTCATTTCCAGACTGTTTGATTTAAGCTGTTTAATTAGTTTGAAATATGACTTTTCATCTTCGTATAGCCACACATGTTTGCTGTATTTTTTCACTTCTTCATATGCGCAACAGATGATGTTTTTTCCAAAACTTATATATTCATAGAGCTTCACCGGATCCACTGCTTTCACGATATCATTTACTAAAAACGGCATAACAAGTGCATCCATTTCTTCAACAACTTTTGAAATATCATCGTGTTCTACTATCCCGTGATAAATAAAATGTTCATTCTTCGGGATATTCACATCCATTGGACCCCAAAAGTGATACTCTAATCCACTTTCTTGCTCGACACTCTTTTCCAGCAATTTCCAGTCCATCCAACCGGCTATTGTCCCTACATATCCAAGCTTTACCACATTTTTTTTTGTATTAGCTCTAGGCGGCGTAACAGTATTTCCATTAAAAGCGTTATAAACAATCGAAGCCTTTTTCTTTGCCACCATAGGAAGCAAATCATAAAGATAGCCGCTGCTCACACAAATGCTATTTGCTCTTTTTAACAGACGTTCATGAGCCTTTCTATAAATAGTTTTCATTCTTTCTGATGTCTGCATTGAAACACAGTCATCCATGTAATCGTAAACGACCCTTCCCTTAAATGATCGAGGTATGTACCGCACAAAGAGCGGTGAACCGATCCAAATTACGTCATATTTATCTAACGATCCTATTCCTAAGCGGAATAGACATTCTGAAAGTCTTCCCATTAATGGGCTTTTCTCTTGAAACGGCAGTAAATAAAATGTGCACTGCTTTTCAGCTTTTTTATTATTTCTCTGGCTATCTATCTTCTTAAATAAATGCCTTGGACTTGCAACTTTTAGATCAAAATATTTCTGCAATTCAAGCGCCAAAAAATGTGGTCTTTGTGCTATCCATTCCCACTCTATGGCACATAGATATAACATTTTCTTCATCTGAAAATCTTGCCCCTCACCCGATCCATCACCAAATAATCCATCCTTCCGACCACATACGTCACATCCGAAACTATCAACCCAACCTTCCCCGCCTTCAGATACTTCTCCATGTAGTACCTGCGGCTCTTATACGCGAGATCCAGCCGTTTTTTCTTCTCATATGCCCGGTCGATACTTTCTGAGTGCAGATGCTCGTAACATATTTTTGTAATCAGATAATTCCTGCACCCAATTCGATGCAGCCTCTTTGCAAGAATTGTTTCCTCATAATATAGAAATGTACCTTCATCAAAACCACCACATGCTCTGAACACTTCACTTCCGATGCAAAAAAATGAACCAGCCACAGCATCAACTTCTACAACAGCCTTCTCAAAATATTCCCTGCTGTATAGCTTTGAATCTCCAAGAATCTTCTTCAACAGGATCAGGTTTTCCCTGATACAGTCCCAATAATTCTGTTCTCTCCATGCTGATGGAATCTTTATTGAGGATTGACTATTCATCATGCATCCGACTGCACCGCATTTTTTTGTACTTCTGCATTGTTCCAGCATTGTCGTAAGTGTGTGCTCAGTAAATGAAATATCCGGATTAGCAATGGTTAAATATTCAGGTGTATATCTCTCTATTGCGTACTTACATCCATAATTATTCCCGTAAGCATATCCACCGTTTCGTTCTGTACGGATCACATCTATCCGCTCACGTGCAAGCTCTGACAGATTCTCAAATGAATCATCAGTGGAACAGTTGTCAACGATAACAATCTTGTCTGCGCAGCTGTAATTCACAATCTCTAATGCAAGTCGGGAAGTTGCTTCGCTGCTGTTAAAGTTTAGTATTATGACCGCATTACAAACCGCCACGGTAAACCCTCTTTATTCTCTCCGCACTTTCTCCCCATGAATATCTCTCACAGATATTCTGAAAAGCGCCTTCCCTTCCTTCTCCGTCCAACGGTACAAACCCCTCTATAGCTTTCTCCAAATCTTCCACATCATACGGATCAAAATACCTCGCCACATCCCCCAGCACCTCATGCATGACCTCAATATCACTCACCGCCACAGGCGTTCCGCATGCAAGCGCTTCTAATGGCGGTATCCCGAATCCCTCAAAGATCGACGGATATACAAAGCCCTTCGCTTCATTAAGGAGAGCCACCAAATCTACTCTCTCCACATATCCCGTAAGGACTATGTCACCGCTTTCAGCCCGAACCTTCCTCAATATGTCCTCATACATCCATGCCTTTTTCCCGACTATCACCAGCTTCAGACGACTATCTGGATGCATTTTTATGTACATACTGTAGGCTTCGATGAGACGCGGTATATTTTTCCTTGGCTGTAGATTTCCGACGCAGATGATGTATGGCTCATCACCGATTCCGAACTTCTTCCTGACATTAATACGTGTCAGTTCCTCATCCGTCATTCGTCGAAAAATCGAATCTACCGCGTTATAAATAACCTCGATCTTATCCGAAGGAACTCCATAACAATCCGCTATATCCCTTTTGGAAAACTCCGAAACCGTTACGATCCTTGCACTGTGCTTCGCCGCATACGGTATCAGAATCTTATTCCTGATATATTCACCCTTCGTAAAGATATCCCTGAAATGCTCGAAACATATATCATGTATGGTGCACACTACGGGGCACGGACGGATGAACGGGATATAGTACTGCGTGTGGAGCACATCCAGCCGGTACTTCACCGCCAAAAATGGCAGCTCGACAAAATTTCGTACAAATGCATTTTTGCTCCGAAACCTTACTATCCGGAATCCGTCCCGATACTCCGAATCATCTACTCCCGGTTTCATAAAGAGCACATACTCATCACCGGGATCAGGTATAAGCGCACGAAGTATCCCGCTGTAAAAGCTCTCATTCCCTCCGGAATGATCTCCCAGCATGTGTGCATCGATTCCTATCCTCATGATGAATCCTGCCGTTCAATAATTTTTTGAACATCATTCATAAATCAGCCCCCATCTGAAATAAGTCTCAGTTCCCCGAGTCTCACGATGCACTCGCCTGCCCCCATCAGGATAAAAATTGTAGGTGTGCAAATTACCTGCTGATAACAGAAAAAGTTATGCATCATATATCCAGCGATTGCCATCACCACTGCAAGAAGCTCAGGATTCTTAGATGATGCTTTGTAAAATCTCACACATGCCGTCACAAATATCCCGACATACGCCGCAAATCCCAGCACACCGCCCCATACCAGTTCTGTGAGCCATTCGTTATGGGCAGACTGCAATGCGTTCACTCCTTTTGGTTCAAAGTACGCCATTATCGCATCCTTGCAGTAAATGAGATTCGACTCCATATATGTATCCGGTCCGCCGCCGACTATGGCTGTCAGCGGATACTGCTTCGCTGACCGTACATAGGTCTGCAGTGCGACTTTCCAGTTGATACCTCTGTGATTTCCCCATCCGTCATTGAAATACAGATAGTTATTTGTGCTCCGCATGCCTTCCGGCAGTGCACCTGTAGTGTTCAAAATTATGTAGAGCACGAGACACACGACTCCTGCGATCACGAATCCCATGAACACCTTAAAGATCCAACCGTATTTCGTGACATCCAGCTTATGTGCCTTATCCAGCCTCAACAGCATCACATATATCGCTATAGCTGCGATACAAGGTATCCACATGAGCGGATTCTGACTGCAAAAGAGCATTATCTTTCCCGTTGTCAGCACGCTCTTCGGGAAAATGAGCTGTAAAAATCCTGTCACTCTCCACGTAACGAACATCACCGCCAGACTTTCAAAAAGCCTTATCATACGAACGTTTTCTCTGAATGAAGCAGCGAAGAGTACACAATATATTGCAAAAAGCGCCATAAAAGCGCTGTCTGAATCCTGAGTGACTATAGTCATAGCACCAAGTATCAGATGCAGAAGCGCGAAGATTCTATATGCCTTTTTTTGTACATACCAATAAGTAAAAAGTCCCAGCGGGAACATAACGACAATGTAGCTTGAGTACCATGTATTCTGCCCCATTGTTGTGAGGAACATTGTCTTTTCGCCATCTGAGATGCCCTCATAAAATTTAAAAGGATCAATACTGAAGCGATGAAAAACCGCTAATAGATACACCACCGCCGATGCTACGAGATATGCCATGAACATGATGTCATCCCAGCGCCAGTAACGGGATATAAAGAAGTACAGCAGCACTACGGAGAGCTGAAAGAGTAATCCGCAGTGCCAGCCGACACTCCCCATGACGACATATTTTTTGAAGGGTGTAAAAAGAGTTGCTATAAAGCACACAATTATGTATGCCGCCACGCAGATGTCCGTCACTGAAAATTTTTTCCAGAAGCTCTCCATTCCTCCGGTCTTATTCAGATCCCTCATGTGCCACAGGAACAAAATAGTCATGACGCCGAGTCCGGACGGAACCGCAAACCCGAACACCTTGAAAAAAATGGTGAAATTTCTGTATATCAGCCACTTCGCTTCGCCGATACGCACGTAATTATTTCTGTAATAAAGCGGAAACAGCAGGAAAAAGAACGCTCCGTACACTCCGATAAATTCCTTCAGGAACTTAAAAGACAGTAATTCCTTTACCTGATTCTTATCTCTCCTTGATCTCATGCTGGCTTAAAACTCTCCCTCTTCCGCAAAAGCTCCTTCGTAGCTTTCGCAGGTTTCTTTCCACAGATATTCTTTCTCGATACGCCTCCGGGCCTTCTCCCCGTAAGCATCTATCTCCTCAGTGCTCATATCCTCTGCTTTTTCTATGAGACTCCTGAGGCTGTTCTCTGCTTTGTCCCAGTACAGCGCTGCATCTGCGCCGACTTCTGTGTTAAATCTCACTTTATTTAATAGATTCAGCTTCGTACTGCTGAGCGCTTCTAAGAGACTCGGGTTTGTGCCCCCGACTTCATGACCGTGAATATACGCAAATGCGTTTTCCCTGATCTTTTTCAAAAGCTCTTCGTTATAAACGGTTCCTGTGAACCTTATCCTGCAATCGCTCTCAAAGCGGAGCTTCTTTTGCAGTTCTTCCATATATTTGCTGTTTTCTGTGGTGATAATAGCGAGCTTTCGGGACGTGGTGCTTTTCATAAATTCCCGTATGACCGTCTCAAAATTGTTCTCCGGCACGAATCTGCCCACCACCAGATAGTACTGTCCTGCGCTGAGTCGGTTAAATCTGAGCCACCGCCTGAAATCTGCGTCATCATCCTGCAAAACGGATGCATTTATATCACTTCCATATGGGATAAAAATTGTTCGCGGATTATAGTCCCTGTACTTTTCCTGCATGTAAGACTCTATATTTCTGCTGTCACATATGAGCAGATCCGCGTGTTTCACCATGAGGCGCTCTGATATCTTCCAGTACTTTTTTATAAATCTGTTCCACTTGGCGCGTTTCCACTCATGACCGTCAGGATTCACATACAGCTTTCCTCCAAGAGCGTGTATCTTCTTTTTACAGAAGGAAATGAACGGTCCGATCCGGCACGCCATTATGAAAAATACGGGATTTTTTATCTCCGGATGGCGTCTGCAATACTTTATGCTCGTTAAAATAGCGCTGCAATCGTAAATAATAGCCTTTGCAGATCCGATATCCGGCACCGGAATGTTGAAGCACACCGCGTCGTTGTATTCAAAGCGCTGCGTATCATGAGCTATCCTCGCAACGTGATACATGATCCGCGGATTTTTCTTATTTTTTGTGAGATTGTCCATGAAGCTCTCGAATCCGCCGTATGACGCAGGGATTCCCTTGCAGCCTATTGCGAATACGTGGCGGTAATCCTGAAAACCGTTCCCGGCATCCGTTTGAGCCGTGCCCTCTGTATCATGAGGTTCCGGCAGCTCATCCCCGTGAAGCTCCCTCACCACGTGCTCATCTATGGTAAATACGGTATGCACGCTGTTGTCAGCTTTTCTGAAAATCAGCTGTTCAATGCGGTTCTTCAAAACGGATCTGACGATCAGATCCAGGACAATGCTTATTAAAAAGGTGTATGCAACGAATCTCCTCGAGAAGCTAACGCCTCTCTGGGCAAAGAATGCGAATAGAATGATCAGCATCAGGAGTATTCCCTGATTTCTGATGACATATATGATCTGTTCCGGCAGACTCCTGCCGAGTTTATAGCCCCCCATTCCCTTCAATGCAAAGATTATCAGCAGATACAGGATCAGATACAGAAATAGCACGCCTACATTCTGGCTGTATTCGAAGTTTAGGAACACATTCCACGCTTCTCTCCCGTATCTGATGAACAGACCGCATATAAATGCAGTGGTAAAAACCAGGAGATCTGCTGCAGCAAGCACTCTTCCGCTATGCTTTCTAGACATTTACTTCGACCTGTTTCCTCTCCTCCATATTGACCGTTCTCCTATAAATCCTCCAAAAGAAGCACGGCTCATTGCTCCCGCGTTATTTTTCGCTTGCACCTATAATAGCACTTTTTATCATATTGCGCTATTGCAAATAGCGTATCATGAAAATGTACAGATTTTTGGACAATTTAAGACGTATGTAATACATACGTCTTTTTTATCACATATACTTCACGCAATTACGGGACAGATAGTTTCCCACCTGTCCCGCAATCGCGCACACTTTTTAAAAAGAGATTAAGGATGAACACGTACCTTAAGCAAAGTACCTTACTTTAAGCTAACTACCTTTTTACCGTTATAGTTTACAACACCTTCAATTATTGCTGTGTTGTCTTTGATTTCAGCCTTGTAGTCAGTCTTTTTCTTAAGCTTAGCGTCTCCTGCCTTTGAACTTGTAAGCTTCTTGATCTTTGTGCCCTTCTTATTCATCTCTACTGTCAGAGTATCATATGCAAGCTGAATCGGAACGATCTCGAAGTATACAGGATTCTCCTTCAGATACTTATTTGCTGTGCTAACAGCCTTCTTTGTATCCTTATCAGCGCCCTTAGGAGCCTTCAGCTGAATGAAGTAACTCGGAAGCTTCTTGCCCTTCTCCTCAACCTTCTTATACTCTGCAAGGTTAGCCTCGCTGATAGACCTTGCGAAAATAGAGTTCTGGGATACATAAGCCTTCTTTGTATTCTTGATCTTTACAGCCTTGATCTCAACTTCTACGCCGTTTACAGAAACCTTACTCTTATCGATGTCGATAGGAAGGTTATTTCTCTTGTCGGACTTCTTACTAAACTTACCGGGCTTACCATTCCACATAACAGCTTCTGCTGTGTACAGAGCCATATCAAGTGAAACAGTCTGACCCTTCTTGGTCTTTGCTTCCTTAATGATACTTCTCTCTGTGCCGAATGTCAGAGCCTCGTTCTGCTCTTCGGTGTAGCCGTTGTCCTTAATTGGATTAGGATCTTTAGCTACGATCGCCATCTTAATCTTCTCTGTAACATCATCATCTGTATACGCAGGTGTGCAGGAATCATGAGTGATGGTGACTTCTACGATGTTCTCGCCAACCTTTTCGATCTTCTCAGGTGATACCTTGAAGCTGAAATTACCATTCTCGTCGTTATCACCATCCCAAACATCAGCTTCAAATGTTTTATCAGGATTGTTAACGTATGCCAGATTTACGCTTACAGTAATATCATCAACGTCAATCGTTTCTCCAACATAAGGAGTTGAATCATCATAGTTTGCACTTAATACTTTCAACAACTCAACATCCTCGTCATAGTATTCGCCTTCGATTTCTATATCTTCCGTATCAGGCATTTCTTCAACACCTACTGTAATCGTCTGCGTACCCTTAACGATAAACTTCTCTTCTTTTTCTTTTGTAGATTCGGATGACGTGAGCGAATTAATGGATAAGTTTTTATCCTCTTCACCTAATTCATGAGCACCAACAACATACTCATCTATAGGCGTTCCTACGTGAACATGCTGCTTTGCATCACCCACTTCGTATTCATCCTCTACTATCAAATCAAAATTCTTTCCTTTATAGGAATACACTTCTGCCGATACGGGTACTGCCGATGAAACAACCATTGCTACTGTCAGGATTGTAGCTAAAACCTTGCCGCTCCTGCTCCTCATAAATAGTCCTCCTATCTTTCTCTCCAATACATGCTCCCCATTCCTCTGAAAAGCTATCTGCGACCTGACGCCGGTCCCTGACACGTAATAGGTCGTAATCGGATTTCAGTACTACCATGTGTGCCCATGATAAGGAAGGATCTGAGCTGTCATTTTTTACTCTTATCTTCTCTTTCATGTCAGGTAAATCCACCAGCTAATTCCGACTATAGTACTTCATGATTAATTTTGCTATTCTTAATAGCAATTTAAACCTTTTGCACCCTATTTTATACACATTTGCAGTCTTTTTCTTTATTTTGTCAGTCAGTAGTACTCATATTTAAACAATCCACGCACAACAATTTCCTCTAGCCTCGACAAAAACGAGCCAAGCAAACCTGCATAACACGCACTAAGCTCGAAACTAACTTGCTAAGTGCTCCGAAAAAAAAAAGAGCGGCATCACATCACTGCAATGCCGCTCTTTAATAATCTTATAAATTACATTCCGATAAATGCAGGTGAATTAAATACACTAATCACACCGCCGATGCCTCCAAGAACACCTGAAACGATCACACCTGCAAGGAGGACACCGCCGAGAACCGCTGCCGTGCTCTTCTTGAAGTCCATGTTAAGGAAGCTTGCTGCGAGCATTCCTGTCCATGCACCTGTTCCCGGAAGTGGGATACCTACGAAGAGAAGGAGTGCTACGTAAAGACCATTCTTTGCCTTCTCCTGCAGAGCCTGTCCGCCCTTTTCACCCTTATTCAGGCACCACTGAAATGCATTGCCGATAACCGGCTTGTCCTTTCCCCATTCCAGCACCTTTCTCGCAAAGAGGAAGATAAACGGTACAGGGATCATGTTTCCGATAATGCAGATAATGTACGCCTGCAGAGGCGGGATATGGAGTCCCTGAGCGACCGGAATAGCGCCTCGAAGCTCAATGATCGGAAGCATAGATACAAATAAAACTATCAGATAACTTGTTATCATAAAATCCTCTCTATAATCACACTTGATTGTCAAAATGATGTCGCGTACCGCATCGCTGACACACAGCTCTTGCGATTTTAAAAACACCATACTATTTCTAGCATAGTAAAGGCGGGCTGTCAATGCAGCCCGCCAATATTCATACCTTTTGGTAAATATACCCGAAAAACAGGATAAATTACTCTGCTTTCTTGTTTCTGCTCTTCCAGCCTGCCCACAGAGAAGCTGCGATACAGATGGATGAGTAGCATCCGCTCAGGAGACCGAAAAGCATCGGCAGTGAGAACTGATAGATAGATGAGATGCGGAACATCACAGAAGCTACCAGGATAACTGCGATACATACGAGAGTGGTTACAGATGTATTTACGGAACGTGAAAGCACCTGTGTCACACTCGCGTCAACGAGCTCTGCAAGACCGATCTTCGGATTGATGTTCTTGTTCTCACGGATTCTGTCGTAAACAACGATTGTATCGTTGATGGAGTAACCGATGATAGTAAGTACTACCGCTACAAAAGAGCTTCCAAGCGGGATTCCGAACAGTGCAAATGCGAAGAGCACGATACATACGTCATGGATAAGTGCGATAAGCGCTGTAACACCTGCAGAGAGACCTGACAGTGTTGAGAAACGCACACCGATGTAAAGGAGGATGCAGACGAACGCAAGAATAACTGCGATCATCGCATTTCTCAGTGCCTTTGCACCTACATACGGCTCAACGGCGAATGTCTGGCTGGGCTCCAGGTTATCAACACCGATAACCTTACCTACAGCTGCACTGGCAGATGTCTGCTCCTCAGGTGTGAGACCTGTGTTGCCTGCCATTGTTGCTACGATAGTTGTACCAGCCTTACTTGTGCTGACCTGTACAGTTGCGCTTCTGTTGATAGCGCTCTGGATACCTGCTGAGATAGCCTCAGTATCGATATTGCTCTGCTCAACTGTGTACTCTAGAACAGTACCGCCTGTGAACTGTGTATCGAGCTTTACGCCTCTTACAAATACTGCTGCGATACCGATAACGAAGAGAACACCGGAAACATATGCGCAGCGGATCTTCTTCTCGAAGAAAGAGAAGTTCTTTCTGGCCTTCTTCTCACGGAAGCACTTTTCATTGTTGAATGCATCATATGCACACAGAGACTGCAGAACGTAACGGGAAACATTTACGCCTACGAAGCAGTTCACGATAACACCAACGAGCAGTGTGTAACCGAAGGAAAGCATTGTACCTGATCCAAAGATCATGAGTACGACAGCTACGATAGCTGTTGTGATATTACCGTCAAGAACTGATGTAAATGCCTTGCTGTAACCGCGCTTAACTGCTGCACGTACTGTCTCGCCCTTTGCAAGCTCCTCAGAGATACGCTCGGAGATGATAACGTTTGCATCAACTGCCATACCTACTGAGAGGATCACACCGGCAATACCGGGAAGTGTAAGTGTGTACTGCGGAACAGAGATCGCAAGGAGCTGCAGTAACATCTGGAACAGGAGCATGAGACATGCTACGAATCCGGGCAGCTTGTAAACTACCAGCATGAAGAGACATACCAGGATGAATGCGATAACTGCTGCATAAACCATTACATTCAATGCATTCTGTCCGAGTGACGGGCTGATTGTGCTGAAGGAACGTGTCTCAAGTGCGAAAGGAAGTGCACCTGCATTGATCTTGTCTGCAAGGTTCTTTGCTTCCTCGTAGTCATCCATACCTGTGATGACAGCCTGTCCTCCGGAGATCTCAGACTGAACTACAGGATTGGAGATAAGGACCTCATCCATGTAGATTCCCATCTGCTGACCAATAAGAGAACCTGTTGCCTCCTGGAACTTCTGAGCGCCCTCACTGTCAAATGTGAGTGCTACAACGTAGTTCACCATTCCGTTGTCCTTCTGTGCCTCAGGCTTTGCAGAGGAAACATTCTTTCCCTCTACCATGACATTTCCCTGAGGGTCACGGAATGTCAGTGATGCTGTCTCACCAAGCTCAGCGATAGCTTTTTCAGGATTGTAATCCTTCTCATCAGACTTCCAAGGGAAACGAACGATGATATATCCGCCCTCTTTGTCAATGGTGATCTCACGATCTGTGACCTTCTCATTATCGAGACGAGTCTCCATGATGCTTCGTGCAGACTCAAGATCGCTCTCTGCAACCTTTTCATCTGTAACCGGCTTAAATACCGCCTCTACACCGCCTCGGATATCGATTCCGAAACGAATGTCCGGCACGCCCTTAACCTGATCGCCGATACCAAATACAGCGACAAGTGTCAGAAGCACCGTAATAATGAGGAAAATAAAGACATTCTTCTTACTTGCTTTCATTGCTGCTACATCCTTCCATGCAAATTTTTTCTCTCCCGCTCTTGCGATCTTCCCCGAATCGTATTAAGCAGATGTGCTCCCCCTGTTTTTTCAGAAAGAGATTTTAAAATTAATAAATCGGACATTGTGACGGAGTGTATTTTATCCCGCACAATATCCGATTCATATTACCAAAAATCTTAAGAAACTTCAAGGTTTCTACATAATTCCGGCATCAATAAAATATGCATTTGTCAACGTTTTGACTTATCGTATGTCTCGCCGAGTGCCTTAGGTGCCTGGTTATTCTTTGACAGGAATACCAGCAGGAAAAGTGTCAGCACATAGGGCAGTATCATAACCAGATCCGAGTATGCGCTGGGCATTCCAAGCGCCTGTACGAGCTGATAACCGCCGCTTCGTGCAAATCCGAAGATAAGGCATGCCGCAAGGCTCGGGAGCAGATTCCAGTTACCGAAAATGTATCCTGCGATAGCGAGATAACCGTATCCCATGTAGATATCCCCTGAGAACTTTGCAGAGATCGAATACGCAAAGCAGATACCCGCAAGACCTGACAGTGCGCCTGATACAATTACTGCAATGGACCGGATCTTTGCTACATCTCCGCCTGCCGCATCTACTGCGTGAGGATTATCACCGCAGGCACGAAGTCTCAGTCCAAATGTTGTCCTGTACAAGAGATACCATGCAACGACTGCGATAATGATTATCACAAATTCAAAAGGATATACCGATCTGAAAAAAGCTCCTATCACAGGGATATTTGAAAGTCCAGGAATAGTGATACGTGCCGAAACACCGAGATCAAATTTATCAGAAGGTGCTCCAAAGAACTTTTTATTTATTGTCTTTGTCATAAAGGTTGTAAGCGCCGCCGCCAGAATATTTATAACAACACCGCTTATAACCTGATTTGCCTTGAAATGGATACAGAGAGCTACATGAAGCAGTGAATATACTCCGCCTCCGATCATTGCGAATAAAAGTGCCATCCAGTACGGGATCGCTGAGCCTGCTCCCATTGAACGCATCATGCAGTATGCAACAAGTGCTCCCGTAAATGCTCCAAATCCCTGCAGACCTTCGAGGGCCAGATTTGTGATACCCGATCTCTCGGAATATATTCCACCGATAGCCATTACAAAGAGAGGAAGGGCAAAGCTCATTCCGTCGATAATGATATTGTCTATCATGCCTTTGCTCCTTTCTTTCTCATTTCTTCTGCTTTTTTCTGTGCGATCTTCTCAAGGAAGAATGCATTGCATGCGCTGAACAGCAGTATAAGTCCTGTGATAACTGATGCGATCTCAGACTCAAGACCTGCCTGAGAACTCATATATGCTGAACCATTTTGAATGATCTCGATAAGGAATGATGCAACAAATATTCCTATAGGATCATTATTTCCGAGAAGTCCTACAGCAATAGCATCATAACCTGTTGATACGAGTACCTTTGGCTGGATAGATGAGAAGTATCCAAGGTAATATGTCACACCTGCCATACCTGCAAGCGCACCGGAAATAGCCATTGATACGATGAGGCTCTTTCCTGTGCGGATTCCAGCATAACGCGCAGCTACTCTGTTTGAACCAACCGCATGAAGCTCATAACCAAGCACTGTCCGGTCAAATACAAACTTTACGACGATAACTGCAATAACTGCCAGCACAAATCCCAGCGGGATATCAAATTTATATCCGCCTATAAGGATCTGATGAAGAGTAAGTCTCGATGCTTCTGATATATTTTTAGACTGTCGTGACACAGGATCTACAAACTTTGTCTGTATAAAGAAGCTGATGACATATCTCACGATGTAGTTGATCATGATGGACGACACAACTTCGTTTATATTAAATCTCTCTTTTAAGAATCCAATAAGGGATCCCACGCACATTCCGGCAATGATACCTACAATGAGTACCAGAGGTTTTGCGATAGGTGCAGCGAGCATGCTGTAACCCACAGTGATAGATGCTATAAATCCTGCCGTGAGCATCTGTCCTGAGATACCGATATTGAAAAGTCCTGCTCTCATGGCAACTGCATATGAGAGGGCTGCAAAGATCATCGGAGTCAGGAAGTCAATATAGCTTGAGAGATCTGTAAACATACTCTTTCCGCCGCCATACTTTCCCTTTGGCGCAAGACCGCAGCCCTGCAGCAGGTTAAAGTATGCCGAAAACGGATTTTTTCCAAGGATCAGGATCACAACAGCTCCTGCTATCAAGCTGAGTACGACAGAAAGTATCGCAACCCGAATCCGTATTTTTTTTGAATCAGTCATGGCGCTTTACCCCCATCATATATTCTCCTACTTCTGACGATGTAAATTCGGCTGCAGGAGCGATCTTTCCGAGTTTTCCGTTATAAATTACACCGATGGTATCTGCAAGTCCCATAATCTCATCAAGTTCGAGAGAGATAAGGAGAACTGCCTTGCCCTTATCACGCTCCTCTACGATCTGACGGTGGATATTTTCAATGGCACCGATATCAAGTCCGCGTGTAGGCTGCACAAAGATCGTGAGCGGTGCATCCTGCTCTATCTCACGTCCAATGATAGCCTTCTGCTGATTTCCTCCGGACATGGAACGTACCACAGTGGCAGTGCTGTTCGCGCATCTGACATCATACTTTTCTATAAGCTTTTTACCGTATTCTTCAAAGCTCTTATTATCCAGCACTCCATTTTTGGCAAACGGCTCTTTATAATAGCGTCTAAGCGCCAGGTTATCTTTCAGGTCAAAATCAAGCACAAGGCCTACCGAATGACGATCCTCCGGGATATACGAGATACCACTCTCTGTACGCTTGCGGACGCTCATATGAGTAACGTCAGTGCCGTTTACACTTATTTTTCCTTCTGATACAGGCAAGAGTCCTGCGATAGCGTCTGCGATATCTGTCTGACCGTTTCCCGATACACCGGCAATTGCAAATATCTCACCGGCATGGATCTTAAATGAGACACCCTTTACTACCTCAAAGTTGTCCTCATTCTTTACATGCAGGTCATTTATTTCTAAGACTTCTTTTCCAAAAACAGCAGGCTTTTTCTCAACTTTCATCTGAACCTGACGTCCTACCATGAGATTCGCCATTTCTTTTGTGTCCATGCCCTCTACATCACGAACATCAATGAGCTTACCTCTGCGTAAGATCGCACACCGGTCTGCAACCTGCTTGATCTCTTCAAGTTTATGAGTGATAAGGATTATGGTCTTTCCGCCATCACGGAGATTCCTGATGATCTGCAGCAGCGAATCGATCTCCTGCGGTGTCAGTACAGCAGTAGGCTCATCAAAGATCAGGATTTCTGCTTCTCTGTAGAGCATCTTCAATATCTCAACTCGCTGTCTTGTAGATACATTTACCTCGGAAATGATCTTTGTAGGATCCACTTCCAGTCCGTATTTTTCAGAAAGCTCACTGATCCGCTCATTTGCAGTCTTGATATCTACATACGGAAAAAGTCCGAAAGCCTTTTTCTTCGGTTCAACACCCAGGATGATATTCTCAGCAATGGTATAATTTGATACCAGCTTGAAGTGCTGATGCACCATTCCGATATTCAGACTTGTGGCATAGCTTGGGCTCTTGATATCCTCTTTTTTGCCTCGAACCCAGATCTCGCCCTCATCAGGTTCGTACATACCAAAAAGCATACTCATCAAAGTCGATTTTCCGGCGCCGTTCTCTCCGAGGAGTGCATAAATCTCGCCTTTTCTGACTTTAATTGACACATCATCATTTGCTACGATGCCCGGAAAGCGCTTCGTAACATTGCGCATCTCAATAATGTACTCTTCTGTCATAATCGTTTTTCAACTCTCTCATCTCTTGCAGTTTATAATGTTCACCCGCTCTGTTCACGCGCGAAATACACCACAATTTTTTGCACGTACAAAAGCACAGGGTCATTCCCAAGGAACTTCCCTGTGCTCCTATTATACCGAACTATTTTATCTTATGCAGTCTTTATTTTTTAGTTCAGACCTGTGAAATTATCCGGTGTCATTTCGTTAAAGTTTGCAGCCGGAACAACTTCGCCGGACTTAACCTTTCCAAATGCCTCGTCAATCTTTGAGATCTGATCTGCATCGAGCTGGCATCTTCCGTCAGCGCTTACATATCCTGTGGAATCTGTATCAGCGCCAAGGAGGTAGTTACCACCCTTGAATGTGCCTGCAGAGATGTTATTAAGCTGTTCATATACGTTCTTGTCCATAACCTTAAGACCGGATGTAAGGATAACGTTTGCATCTCCGTTTGCACCATCATCGTACTGGTCTACGTCACAACCGATCACGTATACGCCGTCAGCTTCCTTAGCTGCTGTGAACACACCATTACCTGAACCACCTGCTGCTACAAAGATAACATCAGCTCCGGCATCGATAAGTGCCTTACCAACAACCTTACCTGTAGCCTCATCAGCAAATGAACCAACGTAGTTACCGCCAACGTTTGCGCCTGTTACATCTGTTCCTGCATATGAAGGAAGCTCAACGATCTCAGCGCTTGTACCATAGTTCTTATTTGCATAGTTTACACCGGACATGAAACCATACTGGTAGTTTACATTTGAAGGGTATGCAATACCGTTTACAACTGCAACCTTGCCGGACTTGGTTGTAAGAGCTGCAGCAACACCTGCCGGGAATCCTGACTCCTGCTCCTTAAATGTCATAGCATAGATATTGTCAAATTCTGCTTCGTTTCCGTCAGCATCTGTCGGATTTGAATCAACGAGAATGAACTTAACATCCGGGTTCTCCTCAGCGATAGTGCCGATTCCTGCGAACTGATAACCACAGCATACGATGACATCATAGTCAGCAGCAATATCTGCAACAGTCTTTTCACAAGCTGCTACATCACCTGTTTCTTCCTTAACCGGTGTTACCTTGCTGTTCGGATTCTCCTCGATAAACTTAAGGATACCATTGTAGTTATTTTCATTGAATGAACCATCATCAACACCTGACGGAGAGCTGACGATCGCAATGTTAAGTGCTGCGTCACCTGCTGTCTCGCCTGCTGTTTCTGTAGATGTGCCTGCAGCTGCCTCTGTTGCTGCTGCGGAAGCTGTTGTTTCTTCAGATGCTGCTGTAGAAGCGCTCTCCTGGATCGGTGCTCCGCATCCTGCGAGAAGTGCTGCACCCATAGCAACTGCTGTCACTGTGCTGATAAGCTTCTTTTTCATATTGTCCTCCTGTAAATAACGTCTGCTAAGTTTTTGGTAACAGACTGTTGATCGACAGAGTTTTTTCCCTGTCGCACGACAGACAAAATTATCTCACAACTTTCATTCATTGAAAAGATTTAATTGAAATTTTATAAAAATAAATGTATTTACGCACAAGATTTTGACTATTTAATCAAATTTTAACCTCGGCTGACAAACCGTTTTCTGTTGTATCTATGCAGATAGTGCTTCCTTCTTCTACATTGCCCTCAAGAATCTTTCTTGCAGAAAGTGTCTCGACATTTTTTTGCATATATCTCTTAAGCGGTCTCGCACCGTATACGGGATCGTATGCCTGATCTGCAATAAAGTCTTTTGCCTTCTGTGTAAGATCGATCTTCAGGCTCTTTTCTGCGATCCTCCGATTCGTATCAGCGAGTATCAGATCTATGATATGACCAATATTATCTTTTGTAAGAGGCTTAAACATGATGATCTCATCAAGTCTGTTCAGGAACTCTGGACGGAAATGGGCTCTGAGATCCGCATCTACTGCGCCTGAAGCCTGCTCTGAAATGGAACCGTCCTCATCTATACCGTCCAGCAGATACTGTGATCCGATATTACTTGTCATAATGAGTATCGTATTCTTAAAATCAACTGTTCTTCCCTGCGAATCAGTGATCCGTCCGTCATCCAGCACCTGCAGCAAAACGTTAAATACATCCGGATGAGCTTTTTCTATCTCATCAAAAAGCACAACACTGTAAGGATGTCGACGTACTGCCTCTGTAAGCTGGCCACCTTCTTCATATCCTACATATCCCGGAGGCGCTCCGATGAGCCTTGACACGGAATATTTCTCCATATACTCACTCATATCGATACGAACCATATTTGATTCGTCATCAAAAAGTGCTTCCGCAAGTGCCTTTGCGAGCTCAGTTTTTCCCACACCTGTAGGTCCAAGGAATAGAAACGATCCTATTGGCTTTGTCGGATCCTTTATTCCTGCTTTTGACCTGATGATGGCATCTGTTACACGTTCAACTGCATCGTCCTGACCGATCACTCTCTTATGAAGTGCTTCATCCAGATGGAGTGTTTTTGCCTTTTCACCCTCTGTGAGCTTTGACACCGGTATTCCTGTCCATCTCGATACAATGTCCGCAATTTCATCATCCATCACGGATTCATGAACCATCGACAGATCACGATGTGTGTCCCTTGTCTCCTCATTTGCAAGAGTCGCCTGGAGTGACGGCAGCTTGCCGTATTGAAGCTCAGAAACCTTTTCGTAATCGCCGTTTCTGGTTGCGATATCTATTTCATTTTTTACAGCTTTTATCTGCTCACGAATTTCTGACAGACGGTTTACCGATTGCTTCTCATTTTCCCACTGGGCTTTCTGGCGCTTAAATTCGTCATCAAGTTCTGCTATATTTCTCTGCAGCTCAGCAAGACGCTCCATACTCTGATTGTCTGTTTCTTTTTTGAGAGCATTTTCCTCGATCCTCATCTGGATAAGCTTTCTATTCATCTCATCCAGTTCAGTCGGCATACTGTTCAGCTCAGTCTTTATGGAAGCACACGCTTCGTCAACTAGGTCGATCGCTTTATCCGGCAGGAATCTGTCAGATATGTATCTGTGGGACAGAACAGCCGCAGCTACAAGCGCTGAGTCAGAGATTTTCACACCGTGATACACTTCATAACTTTCTTTCAGTCCTCTTAATATAGAAATCGTATCCTCAACCGTAGGTTCCTCGACCATTACAGGCTGGAAACGACGTTCCAGCGCCTTATCTTTCTCGATATACTTTCTATATTCGTCGAGCGTGGTAGCACCGATGCAGTGAAGTTCTCCACGGGCAAGCATAGGCTTCAGCATATTTCCGGCATCCATACTGCCCTCAGTCTTTCCTGCACCAACGATGGTATGGAGCTCATCTATAAATAGAATAAGTTTACCTTCAGACTTTTTTACTTCATTTAATACAGCTTTTAGTCTTTCCTCAAATTCTCCTCTGTACTTTGCGCCTGCAACCAGCGCACCCATATCCAGTGAGAAGATTTCCTTATCTTTCAGACCTTCGGGAACATCTCCGGCTACGATTCTCTGGGCAAGTCCTTCCACTACCGCGGTTTTTCCGACACCAGGTTCACCGATAAGGACCGGATTATTCTTCGTCTTTCTTGAAAGGATAAGGATCATATTTCTGATCTCGCTGTCACGACCGATAACGGGATCAAGCTTCTGTTCTCTTGCTCTTACAACCAGATTTACACCATATTTTTCAAGAGTATCATATGTAGCTTCCGGATTGTCACTGGTCACACGCTGATTTCCGCGCACCGACGCAAGCGCAGTAAGGAACCTGTCACGAGTGATTCCATATTCACGGAAAATCTCTTTAATCTCTTTATCCGGATACTTGATCATCGCGAGGAAAAGGTGCTCGACGGATACATATTCGTCTCCCATAGCTTTTGCTTCATCCTCAGCATATGTCAGGACTTTATTCAGATCACGGCCCACATGCATATCTCCGCCGCTGACCTTCACAACCTTTTCAAGTCCCTGCTTTACTCTGTTTATGAAGCTTGGCTTGTCTATCCCCATCTTTTCAACGAGCTTCAGTATCAGAGAATCTTCTATAGTAAGAAGCGAATATATGAGATGTACTTCTTCTATAACCTGATTACCATAATCCATAGCAATCTTTTCGCAGTTATTTATGGCATTCATGGAATTTTGCGTAAATTTACTGATATTCATATCCACACATCCTTTCAGTGTTTCAGAACATTCTTTATTTAAAGTAACTCATCAAGAATGTTCATTCATACTTCTTAATCAAGTTTTAACACTGATTGTTAGCACTGTCAACTGTCGAGTGCTAATTATTAGTAAATATTTATAGCTTCTCACGCAAAAATTCCGCACACCAAGTTACGCCAGACTCGATAGAACCCTCGTTCAAGTAAACTTGCATAACATATGTATAACAGAAAAAGGCAGGTCCATCGACCTGCCTGAATACGTACATCAAAAACCGAACATCGAAATCAAATTTTCATCCCGGAATAACGTCACTGTCATTCGCTTGCAGCTCACTCCAGTAACAGATTTCGCTAATTAAATCACCTTCGGTGATGGGCGAAATCTTATGGCTAACAAAGTTCATTTCAGAAAACTCCGCAGTAAATGCTCCGTTTTCATCATGACAGTAATAATCCACCGATTGTTTATCTTGGACAAGCACTCGACCTATTAGTAATGGTCAGCT
>FUZG01000017.1 GCA_900168235.1 Lachnospiraceae bacterium
CATCTTCCAGAGTATGTCACGAAAAGGTAACTGTCATGATAACTCAGTCATGGAAAACTTCTTTGGCTTATTGAAACAAGAAATCTACTATGGCGTTGTCTACTATAGTTACGAAGAACTGAAGGCTGAAATTGAGCGATATATAAAATACTACAATGAACGTAGAATCAAAGAGAAACTAGGCTGGAAGAGCCCTGTTCAATACAGGCTCTCCCTTATGGCTGCATAAAAATAGCGAGGCAGCCGTAGCTGTCTCGCTAATAAAGTCTAACTTTTGGGGGTCACCTCACCCTATGGTGCGGGGGATTTTTTGTGTTTTGTACGTATTATGTATAAAAATATTGTACGGCTTGCAATTCCATATCGACCGTTATAAAATTAAAATAATTGCACGTACTGTATCTGTGCCGCAAATGATTATGTTCTTGGAAGGGAAAGACATTATTATCAGATACAGAGATGTAAAAATACGAGGGAGATGGAGGATGACAGCGGAACCCTCACCGGTGTCGGTTCAATATGTCAAGAAAACAGACCATAACGAAAGAAAAACTTCTGGACAGTGCTTTTGAGCTCGTGCGTGAAAAGGGAAGCCTTGAACTCTCTGCAAGACATCTTGCAGAAAGAGCACAGTGTTCCACACAGCCGATTTTCCGTATCTATACGAATATGGCTGAGATGGAGGATGATCTTTTTCTGAAGTGTGTAAACTTTTTTGCGGATTTCTTTCAGACTGCGGAGAGCATATCTGATGTACCGTTTGTAGATTTCGGGATGAATTACATCAATTTTGCCAAAAAAGAACCGCATCTTTTCAGACTGCTTTTTCTTGAAGGAAACAGATTGAATAAGAGCTCTTACGATATCGTAAACGGAGGAAAAAATAACTTTGTGATAAGAGAGATCCGCCGTATCCCGGGAATCGGTCCGGATGAGGCAGAGTCTGTTTTTATGAAAGTATGGCTTTTTATCCACGGCATCGCGTGCATGGTGATACGTGATGATTTCGATATTTCTGAAACTGAAACAATTTCTCTTTTGATGGATATGTTCAGGAGAATATATGGAAGGACAGTCTGAGCAGGTACAGTTTTCTGAAGAGGGGGCAGAGGAGGAAAATCTGCTCACGAAAATGAGGCAGCGCTACGAGGAAATGAGCAGGGGGCAAAAAGCCCTTATCAGGTATATCACGGCTCATACTGATGAAACTGCCTTTATGACAGCGGCTCAGCTCGGTGCCGAAGCGGGAGTCAGCGAGTCAACGGTTGTGAGATTTGCAGGAGCACTGGGGTATGACGGCTTTCCTGCGTTCCAGAGAGAGCTTGCGCATCTGGTGCGGACAAAGCTCAGTTCCATCGGCAAGATGGACATGGTGTATGGAAATGCAAGCCAGTCCGAGATAATAAATTCAGTGCTGAAGTCTGATATAGAGAAAATAGCGGATACAATGTCGAATGTGGATGTCGCAGCATTTGAAGCTGCGGTGGACACGATAATTTCCGCACGGGATATCTATGTCGTAGGTATCAGGAGCTGTGCACCTCTTGCAGGCTTTCTTGCATTTTATCTAAATATGATGTTTGGTCGTGTTCATCTGATTTCAACGAACAGTATGACGGAACTTTTTGAACAGATGATCACAATTAACGAAAAAGATGTGGTCATAGGCATAAGTTTTCCGCGATATTCCATGAGAACATTGAAGGCAATGGAGTTCGCAAATGACAGAAATGCACATGTGATATCCATTACGGACAGTGTGCATTCTCCCATGAATCTATATTCGTCCTGTAATCTGCTGGCAAGAAGTGATAATATATCCATTGTGGATTCGCTGGTAGCACCTTTATCACTTATAAATTCCCTGGTCGTGGCGCTCTGTATGAAGCGTACAGACCGCGTTATTGCTCAGCTTGAGGACCTGGAACGGGTATGGGGTGATTATCAGATCTACAATCAGGACGAGATCGATTTTGTAGATGAAGATTCGATTCGGAACTATCCGAAGACGATTTATGGTGGTAAATGAAAAAAGTATTGGTTATTGGTGGAGGCGCTTCAGGCATGATGTGTGCTGTTACGGCAGCAAGAGCAGGCCTAAGCGTCACACTTTTTGAGAAAAACGAGAAGCTCGGAAAGAAGCTTTTCATCACAGGTAAGGGAAGATGCAATCTGACAAATGCATCTGACCTCGATACGGTTTTTGACAGCATAGTCTCAAACCGTAAATTTATGTACTCCAGTCTTTACGGCTTCACAAACGAAAACGTCATTGATTTCTTTGAGGAGCTGGGACTTAAGACAAAGATTGAGCGGGGAAACCGCGTATTCCCTGAGAGTGATCATTCATATGACGTTATCCACGTGCTGGATCAGGAATTGAAACGTCAGCATGTAGAAGTGCGCCTTTATGAAAAGGTCAAGTCACTTATCATCGAGGATGGCGAGTGCAAGGGACTCGTGACTGATGACGGCGAGGAATACCGTGCGGATGCTGTAGTTGTGGCTACAGGCGGCAGATCCTATGAGTCAACAGGTTCTACAGGTGACGGATACCGTTTCGCAAAATCCGCAGGATTAAAGATAAAAGATACAACGCCTGCGCTTGTTCCGTTTAATACAAAAGAATCCTTTGTAAAGGATCTGCAGGGCCTATCTCTTAAAAATACAGGACTCCGTCTCATGAAGGGTAAAAAAGAGCTTTATTCAGACTTTGGTGAAATGCTCTTTACACATTTTGGCGTGAGCGGTCCCAT
Organism: Lachnospiraceae bacterium; assembly: GCA_900168235.1. GTDB lineage: Bacteria > Bacillota > Clostridia > Lachnospirales > Lachnospiraceae > NK4A144. The sequence goes on from FUZG01000017.1 coordinate 2,757, forward strand.
GATCCTGTCAGCATCGGCAAGGGTAGCACCGTCAAATTTTGAATCAGAACTGACGCTTCACTTAAATCTTAAGCCTGCGCTCACACCGGAGCAGCTTGACGAACGTCTTATCCGCGAATTTGACGAGTCAAGGAGTAAGCAGTTCAAAAACTCCCTTGGATCATTATTCCCGTCAAAGCTCGTGCCGGTAATGATCGAGAGATGCGGGATAGATCCCGGAAAGCGCTGTGCAGAGATCTCTCACGAGGAGAGAGTGAGACTCCGTGATCTTACACAGGATTTCACCATGACTGTAACAGGACTCAGAGGTTTCAATGAAGCTATCATCACAAAGGGCGGTGTCAGCGTGAAAGAAATCGACCCCGGTACGATGGAAGCAAAAAATTGTCCACATCTCTATTTCATAGGAGAGGTACTGGATCTCGATGCAGTCACAGGCGGATTTAATCTCCAGATAGCATGGTCTACAGCAGTTGCCTGCGGACGTGCAGTTGCCGATAATATTTAAGAATTTATTTTGAAAGGAAATATTATGTCATACAATATCGCGATCGATGGACCTGCAGGAGCAGGAAAGAGCACAATAGCAAAGCTCGTTGCAAAGAATAAGGGCTACATTTACGTTGATACAGGCGCAATGTACCGTGCAATGGCTCTTTTTATGCTGAATGAGAAGGTTGATCTTGACCGTACAGATCTCATTGCAGAGAAGAGCAAGGATGCGGATATCTCTATTCGCTACGAAGACGGCGTACAGTGCGTGTTCCTCAATGGTCAGAATGTTGACGGTCTCATCCGTACCGAGGAAGTTAGCGCTGCTGCATCAAAGAGCTCTGTTGTGCAGGAAGTCCGCGCAAAGCTTACATCACTTCAGAAAAAGCTCGCTGCAGAGCAGGATGTTGTAATGGACGGCAGAGATATCGGCACAAAGGTACTGCCAAATGCTGATCTAAAGATCTTCCTCACTGCATCAGTAGAAGTACGCGCGAAGAGAAGATATGATGAGCTCTGTGCAAAGGGCGTTGATTGTGACCTCAAGGCTATCCAGGATGAGATCGCAGAGAGAGACCATCGTGACATGACACGTGCAGAGGCTCCGCTTGTACAGGCTGAGGATGCGATCCTCGTGGATTCATCAGATCTTACGATTGAGCAGGTTGCAGACAAGATCCTTTCATACGTGAAGTAAATAGTTGCTTTTGCAACGGATTTTTCAAGTAAAGTGCAGTACTATCGCGTTGATTGTACGCAAAGATCAAATCTGAAAGGGTAGTGTATGAAAGTTATCACGGCAAAATCTGCGGGCTTTTGCTTTGGCGTAAAAAGAGCCGTAGACACTGTCTATGAAGAAATCAACCGTGGTGGAAAAATCTATACTTATGGTGAGATAATCCACAACGAAGAAGTGGTAAAAGATTTTGAAAGCAAAGGCGTTACTGTCCTTAACTCAAGAGAAGAGCTGGAAAAAATTGAATCCGGAACTGTGATAATACGTTCTCATGGAGTTTCCAGAGATATTTATGAATTGATCCGTAAAAAGCCGGAGATCAGACTGGTGGATGCAACATGTCCGTTTGTTGTAAAAATTCATAATATTGTTGAGGAAGAAAGTAAGGCCGGTAAAGAAATTGTTGTCATCGGAGATGCATCTCACCCTGAGGTACAGGGTATAATCGGATTTTCGGACACACCCGTATCCGTTGTCCAGACCCGCGAAGAAGCCGAGAAATTCAAGCCTTCCGGAGAAAACGGGATTTGCGTTGTATCTCAGACAACATTTAATTACAGTAAATTTAAAGAATTAGTTGAAATCTTTACAAAAAAAGGTTATAGTATAAATACTGTGAATACAATTTGCAGTGCGACGGAACAGAGACAAACAGAAGCGAGAGAGATAGCATCCCAAGTGGATGTGATGATAGTAATTGGTGGGAAGCACAGCTCCAATACGAGAAAGCTATTCGAAATCTGTTCTGAAGAATGTCGGGATACCCGACATATACAGACACTTGATGACTTGAATTTAGGCTCTCCTGAATCAATTCACTGTGTAGGTATCACAGCTGGGGCATCCACCCCAAATTATATTATTGAGGAGGTTCAAAGCTATGTCAGAGGAACAGACTTTTGAACAGTTATTTAACGAGTCACTGGAAAATGACTCAAATATCAGACCCGGAGAGATCGTAACAGGAACAGTTATTTCCGTAAAGCCTGATGAGATCGTACTTAATATCGGCGCTAAGGGTGATGGAATCATCACAAGAAGCGAGTATTCAAACGATAATAACCTTGATCTTACAACTGTTGTAAACGAGGGCGATACCATGGAGGCAAAGGTTCTCAAGGGCAAGCCTGGTGATGAGCAGATCCTTCTGACTTACAAGAGACTCGCAGCTGACAGAGGTAATAAGAAGCTCGAGGAAGCTTTCAACAATAAAACAGTTCTTAAGGCTAAGGTTGTTAAGGTTCTTGACGGCGGTCTTTCTGTTGTATACGAGGGAGCAAGAGTATTCATTCCTGCAAGCCTTGTATCTGATACATACGAGAAGGATCTTAACAAGTACTTTGGTCAGGATATCGAATTCATGATCACAGAGTTCAATCCTAAGAGAAGAAGAGTTATCGGCGATCGTAAGTGCCTGCTCGTTGAGAGAAAGGCTGAGAGACAGAAGGAGCTTCTTGACAAGCTTCACGTTGGTGACATCATCGAGGGTACTGTTAAGAACATTACTGATTTCGGTGCATTCATCGATCTTGGCGATATCGACGGACTTCTTCACATTTCCGAGATGTCTTGGGGCCATGTTGAGAACCCGAAGAAGGTATTCAAGGTTGGTCAGACTCTTAGAGTATTCATTAAGGATATCCAGGGATCAAAGATTGCTCTTTCCCTTAAGTTCCCGGATGAGAATCCTTGGCTTATCGCTGCTGAGAAGTACGCAGTTGGTACTGTTGTAAGCGGTAAGGTTGCTCGTATGACAGATTTCGGCGCATTCGTTGAGCTTGAGCCTGGTATCGATGCTCTGCTTCACGTTTCCCAGATCGCTCGTGAGCACATCGAGAAGCCTTCAGACGTTCTTAAGTCTGGTCAGGAAGTAGAGGCTAAGGTTGTTGACTTCAACAGCGATGATCACAAGATCTCCCTTTCCATCAAGGCTCTTCTTCGTGAGCAGGACGGCGAGGACGCTGGCGATTACGAGGATGTTGAGGAGTAATTAATTCCACAATGTTAATTCAGTCCCATACAGGTTTATACCTGTATGGGACTTTTTTGCGCGGCAATCTGCGAGGTATTTTCGAGCCTGGTGTAACTTGTTGTCGTTTACTATACAAAAAAATGATATATGACTTCTTTGATTTCGCATAAAATCACGTACATAGCCCTATTGGTGTTATTATTTATAGTTAAAATTGTTTGATTATGATATATTGTTGATAAAGTATTCAGACATTTCTAATGTATTGTGCATGGCGCGGAAAGGGGTGCTTATGATACAGGGGGATTATGAGGAATTCAAGAAGTCGATATTTGCTTTGACCAAAATTGATCTCACTTCTTATAAAGAGAAGCAGATGCGTCGTCGAATTGATTCTCTTATTACCCGAAATGGCTTCAAAGATTATGCTGGTTATGCAGACGGATTAAAGAAAGAAACAAAACTATTTGATGAGTTTGTAAACTATATTACGATTAATGTGTCTGAATTTTATCGTAATACCGATCAGTGGGAACTGATGGATAAAGAATTTATTCCGGAATTGAAGAAGAAGTTCGGAGAGAATCTGAAAATATGGAGTGCGGCATGTTCCACTGGTGATGAGCCGTATTCGCTTGTCATGGCTTTTTCAAGACACATAGCATTAAATAAGATCAAGATCAATGCGACTGATCTTGATAAGACTGTTATTGGCAAGGCAAAAGTCGGTTTGTATTCGGCAAAGAGCATTATGGGGGTTCCAAAAGACCTTAAAGACAAGTATTTTACCAAGGTCGGACCGTCGTATCAGATAAACGATGAGATAAAAAAACAGGTAGAGTTTAAGGAGCATAACCTCCTTAAGGACCCGTACCCTACTAATCAGGATTTTATAGTTTGCAGAAACGTATTGATCTACTTTACAGAAGAAGCTAAGGATATGGTATTCCGTAAGTTTGCGGCTTCTCTTAAAAAAGGCGGTATCCTCTTCATCGGAAGTACCGAGCAGATCATGAACTATAAGGATATGGGGTTTGAGAGAAGAAATTCCTTCTTCTACGAGAAAATCTAAATGACTATAAGATACCACGGCTTCGGAGACGTCCGGGCCGTGGTTTTGTAGTGTGTGCCATGCAAATTCACTTGGTAAGGTCATGTCGAGCCTGGTGAATTTGCGGTGCGGAGCATTTTATTTTCGGAGCACTTAGCGAGGTAGTTTCGAGCTTAGTGCGTGTTATGCAAGTTCGCTTGGCGAGGTTTTGTCGAGCCTAGCGTAACTTGTTTAAATTCACCCAGCATCAATCTCAGATAATTCTTCATTTTTTCACTTCTTAGATTCTCTTCCGTGAGTTCAAAGTATGTGCATTTTTCTTTACATCCCTTTTTGAATGCAGGTTCAAACACCATATCTTTCTCAGGAACAAAAAATCCCTCTTTTTTTACATAGCAGTTAGAAGCTTTTGCTTTTACCTTATCCTCGGCATCCATAAACTGGGCGACGGATTTATGTATCGCCGTATCCATGGACGGGACATAGAAGTAATTTTTGTAGTCTTCAAAGAAGTGGTACATAGTGCCGGACTCAACAGGAATATGCATCTCTCCGCGCAGATCGTGAGCAGATACAGAGATGCCGTTTGAGGATAAACAGCACTCTGAAGGAATCGGAAAACTAAGATTGAAATTTAGTATGAGTTCCTTAGGAACACTGCATGGATCGGTTGGATCAACTGCGAGTTCTGCGCTTTCAAGTGATATCCGTGTATAGTTCCACTCTTTTGAAAACAGGAATACATAGTGGAGTATGGGCAAAATTTCGCACATACCCAGTACATCGTCATGGTTATGAGATAGCAGGAGCTCTTTCATAGTGGGGTTTCCTGATGCAGCGAAAGCATGGAAAACCTGTATCAGCTCGCCTCCGTTATATTTATCCTCTCTATTAATGCCGAGAAAGAGCTCGATGGTTTTCTGCTTCATGTTTGGCAATCCCAAAAGTTTTTTATAGGGAGAGATGAGGCGGTAAATATCAAAACCTGAGTCGGTCGTGAGACAGGATGGTATCTCATTTTCGCTGTATCCAGCGTTTTTTAGGCGGGCTTCCAGAAAAGGCAGATCGAATCTGTATCCGTTAAAAGATATGATCTTCGGGTCTTTTCTTCCTGCCAGGAATGACAGGAGAGAAGAGAGGAGTTCATTTTCCTCTGTTTCCTTCTCTGCCAGCATTAACCGGAGTATCCACTGGGAATCGGGATCATCAGGGTCATTACGGAACATGAGTCCGATAAGGTAGACCATGGAATAATCCCGGGAAAGTCCTGTGGTTTCTATGTCGAGAAATATTCCGTCTGAGGAACCTACAAGGCAGTCATAAGTTTTTTGATTAGAAATTTTGCATAAAAAGTTGTCAATTATAAGCATATTTGTTATTATAAATTTAAGATTACAGGGGGAAATCGATATGATTTTCGTTCGGTCAGGGATGCTTTAATATACAATAAAAGCCATAACGAAAGGGCTTTTGTTGTATATTTTTTCGTTAGGCATACCCGCCGGCAATGCCTATTATAACATGGGGATTGTAAGGAACTCTACCGGAATAATGAAATGTGGATCGCCAGAACTACGTATTGACGGTTAATGAGTATCTGTCCTGGTTTATATGAGTGTTTTTTGCGTGGCAGTGAAAAGCAGATTTTTCCACATCATTTTCGATGAGGTTTTTTCAGTTCTTGTGACGTTTAGTAGGCGTCATTCTGTCCATTCAGGTCTGAATGGTAGAAATCCAATTTTTATTTGTAATCTGGCGTATCAAAATTTTAAGGAAAGAGGGTCTGAGAATGTCACAGTATACTTTCAGTGGCGGTATCCATCCTTACGACGGTAAAGAATTGTCTAAGGATAAGCCAATCAAGGAAGTGTTGCCAAAAGGCGATCTCGTCTATCCGCTGTCCCAGCACATCGGAGCTCCTGCAAAACCTGTAGTAAGTGTCGGAGACAAGGTTAAGACAGGACAGATGATCGCAGAGGCAGGCGGATTTGTATCGGCAAATATCTTCGCCACAGTCAGCGGTACCGTCAAGAAAATCGAAAAGCATCGTGTTCCTGTCGGAGACATGGTGGATTCCATCATTATCGAAAATGATGGTCTCTATGATGAGGTTGAATACCCCGCATCCAAGGGACTGGATGCCATGTCAAAAGAAGAAATCCTTGCGGCTGTTAAAAATGCCGGAGTTGTAGGAATGGGCGGAGCCGGATTCCCTACACACGTGAAGCTGGCGCCGAAGGATCCTTCAAAGATCGACTACATTATCGCGAACTGCGCGGAGTGTGAGCCGTATCTGACCAGCGATTATCGCCGTATGATGGAAACACCGGAGCTTCTGATCGGCGGAATGAAGTGTGTTCTTAAGCTTTTTGACAATGCAAAGGGCATTATCGCCATTGAGGACAATAAGCCTGATGCCATCGACCTGCTTTCAAGGCTCACAAAGAATGAACCCAGGATCGAAGTATATGCGCTTCGCACAAAGTATCCCCAGGGTTCAGAGCGTCATTTAATTTATGCCTGCACACATAGGCAGATCAATTCTAAAATGCTTCCTGCAGATGCGGGATGTATCGTAGATAACTGTGATACCCTTGTTGCAATTAATGATGCGGTTAATAATAACCGTCCGCTGATGAACCGTATAGTTACGGTCACAGGGGATTCCATTGCTGACCCCAGAAACTTCAAAGTCCGCTGCGGTACAAATTACAGAGAGCTTCTCGATGAGGCTGGCGGATTTATAGAGGGAAAAGAGCCGGAGACTATCATTTCCGGCGGTCCTATGATGGGATTTTCACTCTTTGATCTGGATGTTCCTGTTACAAAGACATCCTCAGCATTGCTGTGTCTTTCCTATGACGAAGTCGCACATTCACGTGAGACCGCATGTATCAACTGCGGACGATGCGTAGAAGCGTGCCCTGAAAAACTGGTGCCTTCTCAGCTCGCAACATTTGCAGAGCATGAAAATTACGATGAGTTCAATAAGCTTTTCGGAAAAGAATGTATCGAGTGCGGTTCCTGCTCATACGTTTGTCCCGCAAAGCGTCAGCTCTGCCAGGCTATCAAGTCTATGAAGAAACTGAGTATCGGTCGTGACCGTGCTATGGCTGAAGCTGCAAAAAAGAAGGCTGAAGAAAAAGCGAAAGGTGGTGATCAGTGATGGCAGAAGAGAATAAGCTCTTAAATGTTTCTGCGAACCCGCATATCCGGGACAAGATCACTACTCAGAAGATCATGCTCTACGTCATCATAGGTCTTATGCCGGCAACGGCATTTGGTATCTGGCATTTTGGAGCATATGCGATCGCAGTTATCCTTACAACAACGATCTCCAGTATGATCTTTGAATATCTGTATGAAAAGATCATGCACCTGCCCATAACAGTGTCTGACGGTTCGGCAGCACTTACGGGACTTCTCCTGGCGCTGAACATGCCGCCGAGAATCGACCTTTGGGTATGCGTACTCGGATCATTCGTAGCGATCGTCCTCGTAAAACAGCTCTTTGGCGGACTGGGACAGAACTTTATGAATCCGGCGCTCGGAGCAAGATGCTTCCTGGTAATATCATTTGCATCCAGAATGACAAATTTTGCATATGATACATTCTCAGGCGCAACACCTCTCATGCAGTTAAAAAATGGTGAGATCGTAAATACTTACAACATGGTCATCGGTAACGAGATGGGAACCATCGGTGAAGTATCCGTCATCGCCATCGTAATAGGTGCATGTTTCCTGATGCTCATGGGAATCATCGATCTCAGGATTCCGGGAACTTATATCGTAACATTTACACTGTTCCTTATAATCTTCGGCGGACACGGTGCAAATCCGTATTTCCTTACAGGTGAGCTTGCAGGCGGCGGTCTCATGCTCGGTGCTTTCTTTATGGCAACTGACTATGTTTCAAGCCCCATCACCACAAAAGGAAAGATCATATTCGGTATCATCCTTGGAATACTTACAGGTATCTTCCGTATTTTTGCCAGCGGAGCAGAGGGTGTTTCCTATGCGATCATCATCGGCAACCTTCTGGTACCCCTTATCGAGAGATGGGCACCTCTTAAGTGCTTCGGCTATGTGAAGCCTCAGAAAGGAGGTAAGAAAGCATGAGTAAAGAAGTCAAGAATACACTGATTATGACTGCCATCGCTCTTGTTTTCGGTCTGATCCTCGGTATAGTGCATGAGGTTACGGCTGAACCCATCCGTATCCAGAATGAAAAAACATTGAACGAAGCTTATCAGGCGGTTCTTTCAGATGCAGAGACCTTTGAAGATACAGAGATCGATGCAGAAGAAAATGAAGAGCTGAACGCATGTGTTGATTCCGTACTCACAGGACTCGATGCAGACGGAGAAGAAGTAGGTTACGTTATCAACGTTACAAGCCACGGCGGATACGGCGGAGATATCACATTCTCAATGGGTGTTGATTCATCAGGCTCTATTGAGGGAATCTCCATCACAGATATCGATGAGACACCGGGACTTGGTATGAAGGCAAAGACAGACGATGAATGGCTTCCTCAGTTCTATGGAGAGGACAGCGAAACAGAGTTTGTGCTTGGCGACAATATCGAAGCCATCACAAGTGCAACCTTTACATCACGCTGTATCACACGCGGTGTAAACGCCGGAATGGCTTACTACAATGAAAATTATGCAGGAGGTGAAGAATAATGAAACCAAATACACCTCTCGAGCGTCTTTTTAACGGTATCGTTAAGGAAAATCCGACACTCGTAATCGTCCTTGGTATGTGTCCGACACTTGCCGTAACAACATCGGCAATGAACGGTATCGGTATGGGACTGTCAACAACAGTGGTTCTTTCATTGTCCAATCTCTTTATCTCGCTCCTTAGAAAAGTGATCCCGGACGAGATAAGAATCCCGTCATTCATCGTTATCATCGCATCATTCGTAACGATCGTTGATATGCTCATGAAGGGCTTCACACCTGCGCTGTACGCATCTCTCGGAATTTATATTCCGCTGATCGTTGTAAACTGTATCATCTTTGGAAGAGCAGAAGCGTATGCATATAAAAATGGTCCGGTCGCTTCATTCTTCGATGGTATCGGTATGGGACTCGGATTCACAATGTCCATCACAGTTATTGGCTTCATCCGTGAGCTTATCGGATCAGGTGCCATATTCGGACATCAGATCGGTAATCTCGCAGATTACACACCTTCGATCTTTGTAATGGCACCCGGTGCATTCATGGTACTGGCGGTCCTCATCACTATCCGTGCAGCCATCATCAACAATATCGAAGCAAAGAAAGGTGTACGTCTTCCGGTCACACATACTGATGAATCCGGTGCAGAGTGTTCTGCATGTGCTTTCCGCGGAAACTGTGCAGGAAAGTTTCAGGCTGTAGAGGAAGCACAGAAGGAGGCGAGTAAGAAATGAGTAATGCATCACTTATCTCTATCATGCTAATGGCGATGCTAATAAATAACGTTGTCCTGTCTCAGTTCCTTGGAATCTGTCCTTTCCTTGGCGTTTCCAAAAAGGTTGAGACTGCCAGCGGCATGGGTGCGGCGGTTGTATTCGTTATCACCCTCGCAAGTATCATATGCGGAGTGATCTATACATTTATCCTGAAGCCCTTAAATCTTGACTACTTAAATACCATCGTATTTATCCTGGTCATTGCTTCACTGGTTCAGTTTGTAGAAATGTTCCTGAAAAAGTCGATACCGAGCCTCTACAAAGCACTCGGTGTTTACCTTCCGCTGATCACAACAAACTGTGCAGTTCTTGGTGCGGTACTTCTGAATGTACAGAATGGCTACAATGTGATCCAGGGCATCGTGAATGGTTTTGCTACATCAGTTGGTTTTGCGATCTCCATCGTTATCCTTGCAGGACTTCGTGAAAAGATGCAGTACAACCGTATCCCGAAAGCAGTTCAGGGATTCCCGTTCACAATGTTTACAGCTTCCCTGATGGCTATCGCATTCTGCGGATTTTCAGGACTCAAATAAGAAAAAAGGTAAGAGCTGGACGAATATTATTCGCCTAAAACTCTGGAATGAGAGGAAAATATGGGTATTTTGATCGCTACCGTCTGCGTAACTGCGGTCGGCCTGTTCGTCGGAGTATTCCTGAGCGTTGCCGGCAAAAAGTTCGCAGTCGAAGTCGATGAAAGAGAAGATAAGATCCTGGCGGTCCTGCCCGGTGCAAACTGCGGCGGATGCGGTCAGGCAGGATGTGCTGCAATGGCTCATGCGATCGTTACGGGAGCAGCACCGGTAAACGGCTGTCCTGTAGGCGGTGAACCTGTAGCAGAAAAAATCGCAGGTATCATGGGTCAGACAGTTTCCGCAGAGGAACCGAAGGTTGCATTTGTAAAGTGCGCCGGAACCTGCGTAAAAGCAAAAGATAAGTCAGTTTATACAGGTCAGATGGACTGTAAGATGCTCAGCATGACACCGGGCGGCGGACCGAAAGCCTGCCAGTACGGCTGTCTTGGCGGCGGAACCTGCGTACGTGTATGTGCATTTGACGCGATCCACATTATTGACGGCGTAGCAAAGGTTGATCCGGAAAAATGTAAGGCATGCGGAAAATGTATCGAGAATTGTCCGAGACACATGATCGAGCTTAAGCCTAAGAAGAATAAGTATGCGGTAGAGTGTTCTTCTAAGGATAAAGGACCTGCTGTCATGAAGGTCTGCGAGGCAGGATGTATCGGATGTGGTCTTTGTGAGAAAAATTGTCCGAAGGATGCGATCCATGTTGTCGACAATATCGCTCATATCGACTATGATAAGTGTGTGAGCTGCAGTCTTTGCGCACAGAAGTGCCCGAAGAAGGTAATCACAAAACTCGGATAAAAGGATCAGATCACATTGATTAAGTTTTATAAAAAAATGATATTTGGGGTGGCAGCACTTGCTGTCACTCTGGGAATGGTGGGCTGCGCTCAGAGAGTGCAGCCCATTTCCGGTACAAACTTTGTTCTGGATACAGTTGCTACGATAACTATCTACGATTCAAAAGATAAGACTCTTATAGACGATACGTTCTCGCTTTGCAGGGAATACGAAGATATGCTCTCTGCTCAGAAAGATGATTCGGATATCGGACGGATAAATTCAGCACACGGCGCGGATGTGGAAGTGTCGGAAGATACTATAGAGCTCCTCACAACAGCAGTCCACTATGCAGAGCTTACGGACGGCGCATTTGATGTCACGATATATCCTGTGAGCAAGCTCTGGGACTTTCGTTCCGGGGACGCAACAGTTCCTGAGGAGCAAAAAATTGAAGAGGCTTTGAAGCACGTGGACTATCACTGCATAGAGATAGATCCTGTGCAAAAAAAAGTACATCTTACGGATCCTGAGGCTGAGATAGACTTAGGGGGTATTGCGAAGGGTTATATAGCCGACCGCCTGAAAGAATTTCTTGCAGGCAGAGGTGTAAACAGTGCTATAATCAACTTAGGCGGTAACGTCATTACGATAGGACATAATCCTAACGGAAAACCCTTCAGGATAGGTGTCCAGAAACCCTTCGGAGATACAAACGAAGTGCTTTTTCCTGTGGAATCGGAGAGCAGTTCTGTTGTAAGTTCCGGACCGTATGAGCGTTGCTTTGAAAAGGACGGGAAACTATATTTTCATATATTGGATCCGGCGACAGGGTTTCCTTCAGAGTCTGAACTGAACGGAGTCACCATCGTTTCACCGGATTCGGTAGACGGAGATGCTCTCAGCACATCATGCTTCGTGCTGGGACCTGAAAAAGGACAAAATCTTGTACGTGCCATAAATGAGGAGAAGGGACTCTCAGGTACGGACAATGAAATAAAGGCGTATTTCATCGATAAAAATAATAAGGTCATTAACAGGTAACGATTGTTAGTCTGAATAATGGGGGAATAAGACTATGTCAATGCTTAGAGGGGATGACGAGCAGTTCCAGGATAACCTGAAGACCAGAATGAAATTCGTGCTGGGGTGCGGAATTGCAGTTGTAGCTGTATTTGTGGTGCTTCTGCTCACGCTTTATGCGAATAAAAAGCCTGTGCGTAAAGTCGTGAAGGATAATGAGCAGGTTGCAGAAGCTCATGAGGTGGAAACGACCACAGAAAGCACACTGAATCAGCTGAGTGCAAGTAATAAACGCACCAGTGACCAGATGAATTTCTGGCACATGTATGATGAAGACAAGCAGGAGTCAACGGTACTTCCGAGCGCAAAGGCAGATAATACGCAGGATGACCGTATAAAAGAAGAACTCCCGCCGGAAGAACCTGCGGCAGAGGAGACTACTTCAGATAATAAAGTCACGGTTTCCGGTGATGAGCTTGATCTCTTAAATTCCGATCAGGCGAAAGAGCGAAAGACCATATCGGGAAATATCTTTGACGTTAATGAGCTGATAGACGGAACGCCCCGTTTTGTAGCCATTGATCCTACTATTAAAAAGAATGAGCGTTTCGAAGAAGGGTTTGTTCGTGATGGTGTATGGCTTGATTACGCTTTGAACGGCAGAAAGACATCGCTCCGCGGAATCGATGTTTCCATGTATCAGAAAAAAATCGACTGGAAGAAGGTTTCAGAAGCAGGTGTTGACTTTGCCATGCTGAGAATGGGTTCCAGAGGTTACGGCTCAGGAAGAGTTGTCATAGACGAGGAATTTACCAATAATATGAACGGATGCTCGTCAAACGGTATCCGTACGGGAGTATATTTCTACTCAATGGCAAATACCCCGATAGAAGCCGTGGAAGAAGCGAATTACGTTGTGGCTGCGGTAAAGGGACATCCCATAGATTTCCCTATCGTATTTGTTACGGAAGCGGTTGCGGATGACAGCTATCGTACGGAAAATCTCACGATGACAGAGCTTTCTACAATAGCGAAGGCTTTCTGCGACACCATCACGCTTTACGGCTATACGCCCATGATCGGTGCCACGAAGAAGCAATTTGCGGAGCACATGGAACTGAGTCTTGTAAAAGACTATGACTGGTGGCTTTTTGACTCGGATCCTATATCTGTATTCCCTTATCGCTACAACATGTGGCAATATACCCATAAGGGTGAGATAGACGGCATAGAAGGCAATGTGAACCTGGATATCTCTTTTGTGGATTACACAGTGAGATAGAGGCTGTTTTATCGAAACTCTTCTATATAAGAAAGAAAACGATCTGAAAGTGTGAGATTTGTATAAATATCTGCGTATCGACTGGCCGGGAGATCCTCAACATAGTTGGGGGTCAGACCGGTCTTTTTTTGACCGATGCTTTCAAGCATATCCAGTGCTTTATTAAAGGCAATGGCTGCCTCCTCCTCAGAATCGTAGATGCCGAGCCTCATAACGCCGCGGACATTTACAGATGCCTGCCATTTGGTCTGGTAGCGGATCCGCACTTTTTCCACGCCCATATAACGATTTATCACTTCTATATTTTCATATCTGAAATCAGTATCGTCACCATTTCTAAATCGGTAATCACGGCCTTGTACAGAAAAAGGGTGGATGCCGTAGCGGGAGCGTATGGATGCCTGAGTTCCATAGTTTTCGCAGAAAAGATGACCTCCGCGCTCCTGTATCCTGTGCTCAGAGTAGAAAAACAGATCATCAATGTCAAATTTTAGTTCAACGGATGGAGAAAGATAGTACGAAAAGAAATTTGCGTGCATATAAATAGGATTTTTCAGATAAACCTTATTATCACGCAGATTTATAAGAGATATCCATTTAGGAAAAGGCAGGGCGGAAGACGGCGTATAGTCTGCGATATGCAGAGAATCATTGAGGATAGACATGCCGACTTTATACATTTCATGAGCGGTCTCCGGGGACTCGCTGCTGCCGAGACTGATATGCTTTCTGTTATAGGTCAGAGAAGCGCGGTAATAAATTGTTCCATCTTTTTTAACAGATTTTGAAATTCCTGTCATATTTTTCATCCCATCAAAAATACCAAATCCCAAAAAGTACCTGTTTTTCGGGTGAAAAGTGGGGGACAAAACCCAAATTCACCATAAATGTATCTCATTTCTAGTATATATTCACAAAATTTCTGACACGGTAAAGTATAACAAATCTGTAAGATTAAGACAAATATTAACAAATCGAAATAAATTGTATTGATACATAGTTACAAAATGAAACTTAGTTGTAACATTTCCTTAACAAATTGAAAAAATAATGTTATACTAGCGCTTGTAGTCAAATAATGTACTGGTTTGAATACAGGCTTTACGCAAAAAAGGCTGATCGGTAAGGGAGAGGATCAGTCGAGGGGGACAGTACGTAACACAAAGGAGATTTATGAGCTTACTGAAACAGAAACACTATGCAACCAGAGTTTTTGGTGGATGCCTCGCACTTGCGATCTCAATGTCTACAGTTGGTGTAACAGCCTACGCAGAAGAGATTGGAACAGAAAATACAGCAAGCGCTGTAGCTGATGTACAGGCAGATGCACTCGAGGACGCACAGCAGGCTGTTGCACAGGCGCAGGCAGAAGCTGAGGCAAAGAGACTCGCCGCTGAGGAAGAGGCAGCAAGAGCTAAAGCAGAGGCAGAAAAGAAAGCCCAGGAGATCAAGGCAGAGGCTGAACGCAAAAAAGCGGAAGAGGAAGCACGGATCAAGGCTGAAGAAGAAGCAAGAAAACAGGAAGAAGCAAGAAAGCAGGCTGAGGAAGAAGCAAAAAAACAGCAGGAAGCTTTCGAGAACGCTCTTTCATCATCAGGAATGTCAGATGCAGATTTTAATGCACTTTGCAAGATAGTACAGGCAGAGGCTGGTCATGAACCTACAGATGGCAAGGTTATGGTAGCAAATGTCGTACTTAACAGAGTAAGAAGTCCGTACTTTGCAAATTCCATTTCCGCAGTTATTGCAAGTCCGGGACAGTTTGGCCCCGTAAGCAATGGCAGATTCGCAGCAGCAGTTCCCAGCGCGGACACTGTAAATGCTGTTAAGACAGCTATCGCAGGTACAGATCTTTCAAACGGAGCACTGTATTTCCACCGTGGATCTTCATGGGGAAATAAGACACTTATAAAGACAGTTGGAAGTCACAGCTTTTTTGCTTAAGAGACTTCATACCCCCTATAAATTTAATCTTCACAGAGAAAAAGACCGGATTCTTTGAGTCCGGTCTTTCTCTCTATAAACAGATAATAGGTTGAGCTTCAAAAAATCGTGTGCTATAATGATTCACATCATCGCGTTAAAGTATTACAACGCCAGGCAGTACAGAGCAGTGCTCTGAGAAATGAGGAGATAAATGGATCTTTATTATCGCAGTACCAGAAACTCTGAAACCCGTGTAAAGGCATCCGAGGCAATCCTTAAGGGCCTCTGTGATGACGGAGGACTTTTTGTTCCTGAACAGATTCCCTCACTTCAGTCATCACTGAAAGAACTCAGTGAGATGGACTACCGCGGCGTAGCGTATGCTGTTATGAAGGAATTTATCACAGACTTCACAGAAGAAGAGCTGAAGCACTGCATTAACAGCGCATACGACGAAAAATTTGACACAGAAGAGATTGCACCTCTTACAGATGCAGACGGTGCATACTATCTTGAGCTTTTCCACGGAAAGACTATCGCTTTCAAGGATATGGCTCTTTCGATCCTTCCGCACCTTATGATCACTTCTGCAAAGAAGAATAAGATCGATAATGATATCGTTATCCTTACTGCTACAAGCGGAGACACAGGAAAGGCTGCTCTTGCAGGATTTGCTGATGTAGAGGGCACAAGGATCATCGTATTTTACCCGAAGGACGGCGTGAGCCCGATCCAGAAGCTCCAGATGGTAACAGAAAAGGGTAAGAACACACTTGTAGTAGGTGTGAACGGAAACTTTGATGACTGCCAGACAAATGTTAAGAAGATGTTTGGTAATAAGGAGCTGAATGAAGCGATCGGACGTGAGGGCTTCCAGTTCTCATCTGCTAACTCCATTAATATCGGACGTCTCGTGCCTCAGATCGTTTACTACGTATATGCATATACAAGACTTCTCGCAAATGAGAGGATCAAGGAAGGCGAGAAGATCAATGTGGTAGTTCCTACAGGAAACTTTGGTAATATCCTTGCTGCATATTACGCAAAGAACATGGGACTTCCCGTAAATAAGCTTATCTGCGCATCAAACGAAAATAAAGTTCTTTTCGACTTCTTCAGCACAGGTACATATGACAGAAACAGACAGTTTATCCTTACTTCATCACCGTCTATGGATATCCTGATCTCCAGCAACCTTGAGCGTCTTATCTATCATATCGCAGGAAACGATCCTGATAAGAACCGTTCATTCATGGAGAGCCTCCAGAAGGACGGAAAGTATGAGATCACCGATGAAATGAAGAAGAATCTGGAAGATTTCAGAGGCTTCTATGCATCAGAAGAGCAGACAGCAGAAAAGATCCATTCTCTTTATGAGGAGACAGGTTATATCATCGACACACATACAGCGGTTGCAGGAAGTGCGTATGATCAGTATGTAAAGGAAACAGGAGATGAAACTCCTACAGTCATCGCATCAACTGCCAGCCCGTACAAGTTTACAAGAAGTGTCATGACTGCTGTTGATCAGAAGTATGCTTCAGTAGAAGATGACTTTGCTCTTGCTGATGAGCTTTCAAAGATCGGAAATGTTGAGATACCGAACGCTATCGAGGAGATCAGAAGTGCTGAGATCCTTCACAAGACAAATTGTGAGATCGCTGAAATGCAGAGCGTTGTAGAGAATTTCCTTAAGAAGTAAAAAATTGCCGTGGGGTGATGTTGATTCACCTCACGGCATTTATTTTCGGAGCACTTAGCGAGGTATTTTCGAGCTTATGGCTGAAATAGCAAATCTATTGATTTGCGTGATTGAAGCTATGCAGAGCTGTGCGTGTTATGCAAGTTCGCTTTGCGAGGTTTTGTCGAGCCTAGCGTAACTTGTTATTCGGATAAGACAAAATTAATGATGCCAAAATCAAATTCCACCGGCATCAGGTAGATGGTCTGCGAATCAGAAGCAGAAAGCGTCTCCTCCGGATTCATCATAGGAGGCAGGAGACTGGATTCGATATGCTCTGCTTCAGAAAGATTAACCAGAAACAGTCCATTGTGAAGGTTCATGAAATCCGCAGCAAGCTCCGGTACGATGCTGTCGTACCGCTCGAGTTCGATCTTGGAATACTTGACAGCAAAGGCGGTCAGTGCATCCTCGTCACCATAAACACCGGTCACTGCCTGATAGTCACCGGTAATAGACTGTCCTATGAAGCACTGATCCGGCATTTTATCAAGAATCGTCGTCGGGAGCGAACTGATCTTGTCGTCCACAAAACGATTCAGATTAAAGACCAGCTCAGCCACATAGAGGCTTTGCTTTGTCATGCATCCTCACCCCCGGTCACATGCTCAAGAGCTGTACGTATCTGCTCCGGAGTTGCAGGCTTCTGCAGGAAATCCCTTGCTCCGGCCTTTATTGCTTCTCTGAGATGGACCTGAGTACCGACAGAGGAAACCATTACGATATACGCATTAGTATCTGCGGTGCAGATCTCCCGAGCAGCAGTGATGCCATCCATTACAGGCATGACGATATCAAGGAAGACCACATCATAGTTGGTTTTTTTGTAGCTGTCTACGGCTGCCTGACCATCATATACTTCGGTGATATCCGTGCATCCGAGAATTTTTAATCCGTCACGGAGATTTTTTCTTGCAAGAAGAGAATCATCACAGATCAAAACCTTCAGATTTTCGAAGCCCATTAACGTTCCCCCTATTTAAATATTCATAGATGAACATCATAATATTTATAAATAATCATTTAAAAGTATAAACGAAAAAAATGATGATTTCAATGCGCCTATTGGTCTGTTCTTAATACATTTTGACTAAAAAATAATAGAAGTTGTATTTTGTATATGGTAAAATGATGTGGTAATGTTCAAAGCGTACATCGCTTTATGTGGAGGAAGTAATATGGGTACCAATTTTAACGTGATTTTTGACGTGATCGAAGTGTGTGCAGGTCTTTATATCCTGTACAACGCCGTAATGATGAACAAGACAGGAAAGATCACAGGAAACAGTCTTATCGGAAAGGATATAAACGTCCTTACAGCACATGATGTTCCCGGATTTATCAAAAAGATGAGCCCTGTATATTATGCATGCGGTATACTTTTTGTAGTCCTTGGCGGAATTTCTTTATACATGGATCATTTCGCTGTATCAAATTATTCCATCGGCCTCGGTATAAATGCGATTCTGCTCCTTACATGCGTGGTTTTCGCATGGCAGACAAAAGTAGCGCAGGATGCATATTTAAAGTAAATAATTGATATGTACAAAAAGGGTGCACCACATCATTCGGTGCACCCTTTAACATTTTAAATTTACGGTCTGTCAGACATAGAAACATATTCCTTTACGGCAGAAACCGGCTTGTAAGCAGGACGAATGATCTTTCCGTTATTGGAAAGCTCCTCGATGCGGTGAGCGCTCCAGCCTGCGATACGTGCGCATGCAAAAAGAGGCGTAAAGAGCTCTTCAGGAAGACCGAGCATTTTGTAAACAAGTCCTGAGTAGAAGTCCACGTTGCAGCATACACCCTTGTAAATAGGGCGCTCTGATGCGATAAGTTCCGGACCGATCTTTGCAACCATGGAATAAAGTGCAAATTCATCATCATAGCCCTTGGAATGTGCAAGTTTTTCTACAAAGGAGCGGAAGATGACTTCACGTGGATCGGATATCGAATAAACAGCGTGACCCATTCCATAGATCAGACCGGCTTTGTCGAATGCCTCTTTGTGAAGGAGCTTGTCCAGATATTCACGAACCTGATCAGGATCCTTGGTGTTTTCAACGTTTTTCTTCAGATCCTCCATCATGTGGATGACCTTGATATTTGCACCGCCGTGACGGGGACCTTTAAGGGAACCGAGAGAAGCCGCGATGGCAGAGTAAGTATCGGTTCCTGTGGAAGAAACAACGTGTGTAGTAAATGTCGAGTTATTTCCTCCGCCGTGATCCATGTGGAGCACAAGGGCGATATCCAGTATCTTCGCCTCCAGATCAGTGTATTTACTGTCGGGACGAAGGATGTACAGCAGATTTTCGGCAGTAGAAAGATCAGCCTGGGGGTGATGGATAACAAGGCTCTGTCCGTCATGGTAGTGAGAATAGGCCTGATAGCCGTAAACTGCCAGCATCGGGAAAAGTGAAATGAGCTGTAAGCACTGGCGCAGAACGTTTGCCACACTGATGTCATCCTGGTTATCATCATAGGAATATAGTGTGAGAACGCTTCGGGCAAGCGTGTTCATCATGTCGCGGCTCGGAGCCTTCATGATGATATCGCGAACGAAATTCATGGGGAGATCACGGTATGAGCCAAGAAGCTCGTTAAACTGCTTTAATTCTGCTTTATCCGGCAGATGTCCGAAAAGCAGCAGGTAAGAACACTCTTCAAAACCAAAACGATCCTCGGATGCGAAGCCGTTTACAAGGTCCTTTATGTTGTAACCTCTGTAGTAAAGATTACCTTCGTCAGGCACAAGTTCCCCGTTTACCAGCTTTTTTGCCTGAATATCCGAGATATTGGTAAGTCCGGCAAGTACGCCCTTACCGTTCATATCACGAAGACCGCGCTTTACATCATATTTTGTGTAAAGTTCCTGATCGATAATGGTTGATTTTCTGGCTTCTTCCGCGAGTTCACGTATTTCAGGTGTCACGGTAGAAAAAAATACTCTCTTGTCGTCCATAGTATTCTCCTTTTCTATAGAATTGTCAGATGTACGGGTTAAACGTGGGTGGAAATAGAAAAAGACTGAACCGCACGCAAACCTGTAGTCTGATGCAGATCATAAAAATGTATATTATACGGTTTTATACAGAATTTTGCTTTTGGAAAAAACTACACAAAGAACGTGCGAAAGATATAAAAGCAAGTGGAAAAATATGATTTTCAAATGATAGGCAACCCTTACGGGTAAAATATATTGACTGTATACCGTATGTTATATACATGAATATAATACCATGAAAATGATCGTTTTCTCAATATTTGAACGAAGCTTAAGAAATTTTTTATGGGATTATAAGTATATGTGTTATAATTCTTTTACTTTGTTAATGCGAAAGCAGAAAGGAATATTATGTCTGAAAAGAAGAACCCGATCGTAACGATCACAATGGAAAACGGAGATGTGATGAAGGCTGAGCTCTATCCTGAGATCGCACCGAATACAGTAAATAATTTCATTTCACTTATCAATCACAACTTTTATGATGGAGTTATCTTTCATCGTGTGATCAAGGGATTTATGCTCCAGGGCGGCGATCCGGACGGTACAGGCATGGGCGGACCGGGCTACGCTATCAAGGGTGAGTTTTCAAGTAACGGATTTGAGAACAACCTGAAGCATGATCCGGGTGTACTTTCCATGGCACGTACCATGATACCCGATTCTGCAGGAAGCCAGTTCTTTATCATGCACAAGAAGGCACCTCACCTCGACGGTGAATATGCAGCATTCGGAAAGATCATCGAAGGCATGGATGTTGTAAACAAGATCGCGGAGGTTGAGACAAGCTATGATGATCGTCCCTACGAAGAGCAGAAGATGCAGTCCGTAACAGTAGAGACATTCGGCGTAGAATATCCGGAACCGGAAATGATCGAAGAGTAAATAATAAATATATAAGTATTAATGAAAGCAGGAGGAACTGAAAAGCCTCCTGCTTTTTTTGTGTAAAAATATAAAGGAAACAGTAATTTGTTGTTTTTTGAGAACAAATAGTGAGGGTGTTGACAGGGGGGTATACAGTATACAATCGGACTGTTTGTGAAAAAAGTGTGAACATTATGACGTATATATGTATTCGAAAAAGGAGAGGAAATGAAAAAGAAATTTGCAATCATAGCAATCGCGGCACTTGTCACATCAACGAGTGTAATGCCTGCTATGGCATCTGAGGGAATTAGTGATAATCATGTGTCTGCAAACACTGAACAGCAGTCAACCAATGATGACTCGGGAAAGTATTATGTAGGGGATGATGAATTTGATAATTATAAGTGTGATCCATATCATCCATATAAGAGAGAAGTAATGTCAGAAGAGCTCTTTTCTCGTTGGACTAAAGAAGATGTTCGGGAATATATTTCTAATAAGAAAAACACTTACAACAATCTTTGGAATAATACCAGACTGACAGAAAAAGATGGCAAAAAGGGCGTATACTATGCCGGAGATATTTCTTCTTCATTTTTCCCACTTCCGAATGACTATTATTTCGATGAAGAGAAGCTGATCCCACAGTATGTTTTTATGGATGACGAGGAAAATAACAGCGTCGTTTTTGCTAAGGTTCCGGAGGATTACTATGGTGTATATAATGGCTATCTCGAAGAAAGCTATATGAAACCCGGAAGTATTTGCGAAAACTACAATATCACCTTAAAAAACGGAAAGGTTGAGTTTACACCGCGCTTCTGGACTATCCCGGGATTCAGACTCGGATATGGTCTGGAATATGGTTTCGAGCATGATATGGATACACGTGCTCTTACACTTCTTTCAGCACTATCAGATAAAGTGGATGGCGAATTAGGCAGTAGAAAGAGCAACTGGTATCACCACTTATATAAAAAAGCATTTTCTGTATGGGTTGAATCAGAAGAAGAAACCGGAGAACAGTGCGCAGACCGTCTTGAAAAAGAAATCCGTGCTAAATATAAAGAGATAAGCGACTGGGAACAGACTAAAGATGATAAATATGATTATGTTTGTAAAATAGAGCACTCAATACAGTGGACTTGCGCTAAGGCAAAAGACTGGAATGAATCTCAGTTTATGGAAAATATAATACATTTGGAGGTTCGTTTCTATAAAGTAGACAAACAGACAGAAGAATCTATATTTGTTGGATGCTTACCGGATTGTATAGTTTTTAATGTCAAAGGTATTCCATATTACGAATATATTGTGGAGGATGTTAGAGAGATAACCGATAAGATGCAGGATGGCACAAAATCGGTTTGGGAAACAAAAGAAGATTTGTATCATTATCTCTGCTATGGTTATGATGGTTTTTCTGTGGCAATAAAGGATAAGGATACATTTAGAATTACGGTAGTCAAGAGGGGTTATATCATTAAAATTACAGAAGATGGGATAAAAACAGAAAAAGCTGAACTTAAACCTAAGTCCCTTTCTGTGATCATACCGGAATCATTAAAACCTGAAAATCAGACTGTTGATGGAATCCCCTATGCACCGGAATCCGGAAACACTGGATATGATGATAGAGACAAAAGGGAAGAGCCTAAAGATAATGGCGATGATAACGGCACAGGCGGACAGGAGAAACCTTCTGATCCGAAGAAAACGGAACCGGAGAAAGTAAATGTGACAACGGCACAGGTCGGTAGCGTAGCTGTAACCTATACCGATCACATCACATTCCATGGTAAGAAAGCTTCTTTTGATGAGGGAACTCTTAACATAAAGGATGCGAACGGAAATAAAGTATCCGTTAAAAAGATTTCAATCAAGAAAGCTACAAAAACCGGATCTACGACATTCAAGATCAAAGTCAATACATCAGATAAGGCTCTTAAAAAGGCATTTGCTAAAAAGACTTTCAACGTGGTTATTGATCCTTATGAAGTAACTGCTTCTGATAAGGTCGAGATCAGCGTAAATGGTAAGGGCAAGATCAAGAAAGTCGTGATCAATGGTGTAAAGCTCAAAAAGAATGAGTACAGTGGAACAGCAGATTCAATGACATTCTCCGGAAGATTTACCGGAAAATATGCAAAATAAAGGGTTAAGAAGATATGTTACTAAAGAACTTAAAAAGGATTTCATTACTTGTCGCAATTTCTACTGCACTTACCGGTATTACAGCCAATGCTTCATCTGTAGAAGAACTCGTAACTGAGACTGGGGCTATTAGTACAGACTGTTCTGCAAATAGCGTTTGCGAAGAGGATGGTTCAGATATTAAAAATAATATTACCGGTGAAGGACATTATCAGGGGCATCCTGTTAGTGAATATACAGACGAAAATGGAAATTATATTTTGTCATATAACCAGTGCAAGCTCATTAAGAAACCAGGTGAAAAATATTATTCTGTAAGCTTCAATGAAGGATTAACCAGTATCTCGACAAAACTCGATCCTGATATTGAGTATGCATTTTCTGATGTCGTTGGTGATGTTATCATTCCGGATACAGTGACGACTATTACGAGTTATAGCCCAAATTACGCATTATCTAATTTCGGGAGAACTGCATGTGTCAATGGAGACGCGGAAAAATATCCAACTACACTCCATCTTTCTAACTCATTAACTGAAATACCGAAGTATATGTGTGATGGAGCTCACTTTACAGGAACACTTAGAATACCAAATTCAGTTAAAAAAATTGGATTTAACCCTTTTTATAGCACACATTTTGATACAATTATTGTACCAAAGACGGTAGAAACCATAGAAGATAACGGACTCCTTCAAGGATATTGGGTTAATATTTTTGATGATGTGCTTGGAGATAAATGGTGGGATGTCTTTTTTGAAGGAAACTTCCTTGATGGTTATTCTCCGTTCATGTTTGATTGTGCACAGGTAAGAGTTCATTACCCTAAGGGAGCAACCGGTTTTGATAAAATTCATAACTGGCTTTCCAAAAAAGAGAAGAGTTATAAATTAATCCCATACGAAGGTACTCTCGAAGAAGCGGTGGCAGAGAATGAAGAGCAGAAACGAAGAGAAGCTGAAGCAGAGAAAACCGGCATTTATACAAACACTGTCTCAGTAAATGGTTATAGTATTTCTTACTCGACTCATTGTATTTTCACCGGACAGAAGATTAAGCTAGATACAATAACTGTTTCTGATCCGAACGGAAAAGTTTTTTCTGATAAACAGGTAAAAGTAAAATATAAGAACAACAAAAACGCTTTTCGCACCAATAAAGATAAGGAATCGGCTAAGTTCATGATCAAAGGTGTAAAAGGTGATAAAGAAGCGAATAAGGCTATAAAAACAGCCCTGAAAAATGAATGCTTTTCATTCACTATCTATCCTAGAGATCTTTCAAACGAAAAGCTGATAATTTCATGGAAAAAGAATGAAGACGTACGAAAAGTATGTTACATGTTGGACGGTAAAAAGAAGACCGTTCCGAAGAAGATGTGGGAGGACTGGACTACCCATATTGAATTCAGCA
The DNA here is from genome assembly GCA_900168235.1 of Lachnospiraceae bacterium. GTDB lineage: Bacteria > Bacillota > Clostridia > Lachnospirales > Lachnospiraceae > NK4A144. The sequence goes on from FUZG01000017.1 coordinate 27,264, forward strand.
AAAATTTCTCAGGCGAATATTCGTTATCAAGCAATGCAGTACACTAAATAATTGTAAAGAGCTCCCCGGTAATTTGAAAATAGTTACCGGGGAGTAAGTGTTTTGGATTGCGTGCGATTAAAGAAAACACATGATCGAAAAAATTGTTCTCTCATGTGTACAAAGTGTGATATTATATTTTCGGAGCGGTAGCCTCGCGTATGCGAGGAGGTGAATGCCAATGGTTACATATAGCGATTTATTTACTTTTGTAATAATGCTGTGTGCAGTTATTACATTGGCGCTTTCGATAAAGAAATAACCGCCCCAGTCTTTGGCGAGTCTAGGCGGTTATTCATTGATTAACTCTTAAATTAACCGAAGCGGGGGTGCCGCTTCTTCTTTATCTTCATTATAACAAGTCTAAGTGATTTTTCAAGCATCCTTTCAGATTTCACTCCACTTGGCGTAGCTCGGGGATATTTGCTGCGTGAATCTTTATAGATATACCGTAAAAGTGCATCCCTCGCCGGGAACACTGTCGACATGTATTTCCCCTTTATATAGAGAAACAATTTTCTGTACAACAGAAAGCCCCAGTCCATTGCCTTCGGTCGAGTGCGATGAGTCTGCCTGATAGAACTTGTCAAAAATATGTCCCTGCTCTTCAGGACTGATCCCGGGCCCATGATCCGTAACGGTGAATATAAGGCAGTTCTTCTCGTACATTTTTTTGTGGTCTGCCTTTTTCTCATTATCAGGTACGGGTTTCAGGGATATCCTTACATCCCCTTCCTTTGGAGAAAACTTTATAGCATTATCGATGAGATTTATGCAGAGCTGGCTTAGGAGATCGGGATCTCCGTAGTAATCAAGCTCATCGAGATCGATATCCAGATTTATATTTTTTCTGGACCATTTGGTTTCCAGCATAAGTATTATCCGGCGTGTCATTTCGGCAAAGTTAAATAGCTGATCATTGGTGCGGATAGTCTGCTTTTCTATGCGGTTCAGATTCAGTACATTTGCGGAAAGTGACGCAAGACGGGTAGATTCCTCCAAAATGATGTCCAGGTATTCTTCTTTTTCTTCTTCTGTATAATTCCCGCTTTTTAGGATCCTTGCAAAGCCCCGGATGGATACGATAGGAGTCTTAAACTCATGCGAAAAGTCGTCTATGAAATCCCGGCGTAGAAGTTCGGTGTTTCCGAGTTCCTCAGCTAAACGGTTTATTGACATGGCGAGAGTCCTGATGGGGCTCAGGGTATAATTTTCAGGAACCCTTACAGTAAAATCACCGTTTGCCAGAGAATCAATAGTACTTATGATGCGTGTCAGAGGGCGGAGCGGGAGATTCACTATTATGATGGTGAGGATCATCCCGACAAAGGCACTCACGATGATAAGTGCCAGCAGGAATGTCACTATGGACATGGTAACGTGCTCATAAAAAAATGGAATATAGGTGATCCCCAGATACGTAAGCCATGCGGAAAGGATTATGGTGAGAAGAGTGGACAGAAATATCAGCCCGCCGTAGATCAGAGCCATCCTCTTTTGAGAACGTCTCTTGGCGATGCTGATATTTTTTCTGATCTGCTCCATTTTTTCGTCCTTATCTCTACTCTGACTCATAGAAAAAACCTCACAAATTTAATAATAATTCCGCTGCATCAAAGATCGTCCTTTTTGACTGCACGATATCCAAGTCCGCGCACAGTTTCAATAGAAAAGGCTTCGCATTTTTCAAATCGTTTCCTGATCCTGTTTATATGGACAGTGACTGTCGCTTCATCAGATTCAGAATCCGGTCCCCAGAATTCATCCATGAGCTGGATACGGGTGAAAATTTTTCCGGGATAGGAGAGCAGTTTATATAGAAGCAAAAATTCTTTCTGTGGAAGGACCTGTGGTTCGGCATCTCCCTGCTTTACAGAAAAACTGTCATAATCCAGCACAACATTTCCGATGTGCATGATTTTGTCTGAGCTTAGATGAGCACGTCTTAAAAGTGCACGGATGCGGAGAAGCATCTCCTCTTCATCAACGGGTTTTGTCATGTAATCGTCCGTTCCGCTCCTGAATCCTTCGATCCTGTCAGCAGGCATGGTCTTTGCGCTGACCATGAGGATAGGAATATCGCTTCCCGTAGAGCGGAGCTCCTTTGCAAAGCTGTAGCCGTCCATTTCCGGCATCATTACGTCAAGGACGATGAGATCCACGTGGGTCTGTTCCATAACGCTGAAGGCGTCGAGTCCGTTTTCTGCTAGAGAAACGGTATAACCGCTTGATGTCAGAACGGCTTTCATGAGTCTTCTTGTGTTTTTATCATCTTCAACTACGAGAATATTGAACATTAGGTATATCCTCCAACAAATATTTGTCCGATAAAATATTAGGATCTTAACCTGTTATAGGTATAAAATAACCACTTGTAATACCCAGGTTGAGATTATATCTACTATGATGTATAGTATCGAATCGGGACAAAAAAATGTCCATATTTCAGTATAAGTTTTTGTTTTTAAATTTCAGCATTACCATTTCTACAAATTTTAACACCATTTTATTAAATGAATATAAACTCACAAGTTTACAGAAAAGTTTATTTTGAGTTTATGGAGAGAGAGTATGATGACAAAAGTTTGGAGACCGTGTTTTTGTCGGATCTGCTACCGGAACGAAAAAACACAGTGGACAGTGACAGCTTTCTGTTATCAGACAGGAATCAGTTGGAGGAAGAAAGAATATGAATCGATTTAAGGAAAAGGGCATGTGTGTCCTTCTTTCTGCTGTACTTGCATCAGGATGTTTCTTAACCGCGTGCGGCGGCCCAAAGCCTGATATGGAAGAACCAACAATGGAAGAGTCAAAGGCAGTGACTGTAGAAACAGCATCGCCTGAGGTCAGGACTGTTTCTATCAGCTCAAATTTTTCCGCAACAGTAGAAGCGGATACGACCGTTACTGTTGTTCCCAAGGCTTCAGGAGAGGTCATAGAGAAAAATTTTGAAGTCGGAGATCATGTAAACGAAGGCGATCTTTTATTTAAGATCGATGATGAGTCGGCAAAGATCGCTCTGACGCAGGCACAGGCGACTGTAAAGAGTGCGCAGGCAGGGCTCACATCACAGCAGGCAGCGGCAGCCAGCACAAAGGCATCCGCGACCCAGACTCTCGGCACCATGGGTACGACAGAGATGAAGTATCAGCAGGCTGTTGATGCTGCAAAGGCAGGAGTTCAGCAGGCAGCAAATAATCTGCACAGTGCAGAAGCCGGAGTAGACTATGCAGCAGACAATGCGGATGATGCACATGATTCAAAGAAGTCTGCAAAAAAGCAGATAAGTAAGCTTAAAGATATCAGAGACACTTATAACAGTAAGAAGTCTTCACAGGGTGAGACAGAAGCAAATAAGTGGCTTAAGGAAACAACACCGTACAGCAGTATTGCTGATGTAGAGAGTGCTCTTGCAAGTGCAAAAGCAGCAAAAAATACTGCCGGATCAACAGAAGATGCACAGAACTATCAGAAGACTGTGAATGAGTATTCTGCAGGCAATGCTGAGATGAATTACTATACAGCGCAGAACTCTCAGGCTATGGCTGAGCAGGAGCTGCAGGACTACGAGACTTATGGCAAGGCTGCGACTCTTTACAATATAAATGCGCAGGTTGTAGGGGCAGATGCGAGCATAGCAAGTTCTGAGGCAAGCCTTCAGCAGGCAAAGTCTTCTCTTGAAAATGCGCAGATGGCACTTGATAACACGGTAGTTACTGCACCTGTAAGCGGTGTCATCACTGCGATCAATGTTTCACTTCACAATATGGCATCTCCGAGTGCAGGTGCTTACGTTATCGAAAGTGATTCAGTAAAGAAGATTGTTTTCTATGTTGCAGAAGAAACTGTTGAAAATATGAAGGTCGGCAATACTGCTATAGTTACAAAAAATGGTACAGACTATACTGCCGCCATCACATCAGTAGGAACTACACTTGATCCTGACAAAGATCTTTTTAAGATCGAGGCAGTGACTCAGGGAAATCCCGGATTTGTCAATGGAACAAATGTAAGTGTCCGCACTGTGACACGTGAAGCTGCAAATACGCTGGCAATCCCGATAGATGCTGTTTACTATGAAGATGAGCAGGCTTATGTATATGTGAACGAAGGCGGAATAGCGAGAAGAAAAGACATTACAACAGGTATCTCTGATGCAGACTACATAGTAGTTGAAAGCGGTCTTTCTACGGAGGATGAAGTTATCGTAAGCTGGTCAAGTCAGCTCACAGACGGAGCCGAGATCGAAGTTTCCGGTACCGCGGCAAAGAAAACTGTATCATCCACGGAGGCAGCAAAATGAAAGGATTTGTAAAAGGCGTACTGAACCGGCCGGTAACTGCGGTCGTTTCAGTAATAGCACTTGTGCTTTTTTCGCTCTTATCCCTATCAAATATCACGATGAAGCTGATGCCGGATATGTCCATGCCGATGCTCTTTGTATCGGTTACGTATGCCGGAGCTTCACCTGAGGAAGTGGATGAGCTTGTAGTAGACAAAATATCAGATGCCTGCGATTCTATTTCAGGTCTAAAATCAACAACAGCTACAGCGAATGAGAACTATGGTTATCTGCAGCTTACGTTTGAATATGGCACTGACATGGACGAGGCGTACGATGATGTAAAGTCGGCGATCGACGGTATCAAAGGTTCACTTCCCGATGATGCCGGAACACCGACCATCATGGAGCTCGATATGGACTCCATGGCGGACATCACGCTTTCCATTTCAGGAACAAATGACGACATAAATGTACTCCAGGCAGTAAAGGAAAATATCGAACCGGAACTCACAAAGGTAAGTGAGGTTGCTCAGGTAGAGATCTCCGGTGGTGATGAGAAGTACATAAGCGTAAGGCTTATTCCCGAATACGCTCAGCAGTACGGACTTGGCATCACTGATATTGCAAACGCGATAAGTGCAGTGAATTTCACCATGCCCGCCGGCAGCGTTACAGCGGGTGATCAGAAGCTGTCACTGAATGCGGAAGTAAAGTATAAGAGTATCGAGGAGCTTGAGCAGGTCCCGATCACTGTAAACGGAGAAGTCATCCATCTTTCTGATGTGGCAAAGATTGGCTATCAGACAAAGGATGCATCATCCATAAGCCGATATAACGGTCACGAGTCCGTTAATGTCAGCATTAAGAAAAAGCAGTCAGAATCAGCGGTTACACTTTCAAGAGGTGTGAAAAAGGCTCTGACCCGTATCGAAAAAAATAACCCGAACCTCATTATCGAAACAGTTGATGATGCGGCAGATACGATTCTTGAGAGACTGACACAGGTTGGACAGACAGTTCTTCAGGCGGTTCTCCTTGCGATGGGCGTACTTTTTGTCTTCTTTGGAGATTTGAAGGGCTCACTTATAGTAGGAAGTTCCATGCCGGTTTCATTGATGGTTACACTGATCTGCATGTATTTTGCAGGATTTGACCTCAATGTCATCACGCTGTCATCCCTCGTTATCGCCGTAGGTATGATGACGGATAACGCTGTAGTAGTACTGGAAATGTGTTTCCGAAAACGATCGGACGGATTGTCCTTCCGCGATGCAGCTCTCGAAGGTACGAGCATCGTTATGAACTCCGTAATCGCATCCACTATTACAACAGTGGTAGTTTACCTGCCTCTGTCTGTAATGCAGGGCCTGTCGGGACAGATGTTTAAACAGCTCGGTTTCACCATCATCTTTGCACTTATGGCATCACTGATCTCTGCGATCACGCTGATCCCGCTGTGCTTCATGATCTACAGACCGGTTGAAAAGAAGGACATTATCACAAACCGCATCCTGAAATGGGTGTCCAGAAGATATGAGAAGGTTCTTCGCTTTGTCCTTAAGTGGAGAAAGCTGACCTTTATCGGATCCATCATACTGCTCGTGGTGTCACTCAGCCTTTCTGCATTTCTTCAGACAGAGCTCATGGCATCCACAGATGAAGGTATCGTATCGATAAAGGTTGAGTTTAAGCCAAATGTAAAGCTTGAAGTCATGGATGAAGTAGTGCTTCAGCTTGAGCAGTATCTTGCAGATGATCCTGATATCGATACTTATACATCTGATACATCAGAATCATCCGCATCTCTTACAGCATACAAGGCTGATGACTCAAAGAAGTCGACGCAGGAAATTGTCGATGAGTATAATACAAAACTCAGCAATATCTCCAATATTTGTGAAGTATCTGCAAGTGCAGGATCATCCATGGGTATGTCCGGCTTCACAAATGCGGATTCAAAGGAATTTGATATCGCTTCAACTGACCGCGATAAGTTAAAGGCTGCGGCGGCTGAAATTGTAGATATCATGCACAATACCAAGGGAGTTCTCAGGGTTTCGAACTCTATTCAGGAGACAGGAACAAAGGCAAAGGTTGTTATCGATCCCGTAATGGCTCAGTCAAAGGGATTTAGTGCACAGCAGATCGCCGGACTCATTTACAACAATATGAGCGGTAAGAAAGCTATCGAAGTTTCTGTCGATAATGAAACATATGATGTAACAGTAGAATATCCGAAAGATTTTTACGAAAATGTTGCCGATCTGGAGGCAATGACATTTACAAATTCGCAGGGTGTCAGTGTTCCGCTTTCGGAGATCGGGTCAGTGGTATTCGCATCAGCACCTCAGTCTATTACACGTGAGGATGGCCAGTACCGCGCTACGATCACAGCTACAATGACATCTACGACAAAGGATGCTGTATCACAGGCTCTTGATCAGACTGTCGGAACAAAGGAATTTGACGGAGTAACATTCGAGACATCATCCATGATGGAGATGCAGAATGAAGAGTTTGCAGCCCTCGGACAGGCTATCGGAATCGCTGTATTCCTGGTATTTATGGTAATGGCGATCCAGTTTGAATCTATTGCGGATTCCGTACTTATCATGCTCTGTTTGCCGTTTGCGGCTATCGGTTCCATTCTGTTCCTGCTCGTAATGAATATTAAGGTCAGCATGGTAGCACTTATGGGTATACTGATGCTTGCCGGTATCGTTGTTAATAACGGTATCATCCTTATCGATATGGCGAAGCAGAATCAGGCAGCCGGAATGGAAACTGTTGAAGCACTGGTAGATTCGGGAACCGGACGTATGCGTCCTATCCTTATGACGACCCTTACGACCATGCTTGCAATGATCCCTCAGGCATTTGGCATTGCAAAGGGTGCTGAGTCTATGCAGGCTATGTCAGCGGTAATTGTCGGAGGACTTATCTCGTCAACACTCCTTACATTGCTGCTCCTGCCTACATTCTACCTGCTTCTTGACAGAGTTCGTGCAAAGGCTGCAAGGGTTCAGAAAAAGCATCGTGAAAAGATGCAGGCAAAGACACTTTCACGTGAAGAGATGCAGAAACGTAAGCTTAAGGAACGTGAAGCAAAGTATGAGGCAAAGATCGCTGAAAAGAAACGCAAGCATCACAAGAAAGACGACAACAGCGAGTGGACGGACGACAATAAGTAATGCATGTTTTCTTCTTGTATGATATAGTAGTTTTTCAGCGAAAGGAGAAATCAAGATGCAGTACGATTACAAGACAAAAGGCGTATGCGCAATGAACATAAGCTTTGAGCTTGATGATGATATGTGCGTTCATAACGTAAAGTTTCAGGGCGGATGCAACGGAAATCTGAAGGCTATCGGATTACTCGTTGAAGGCATGAAGGCAGATGAAGTGGAAAAGAAGCTTGCAGGCAATACCTGTGGATTCAAGAACACATCCTGTGCAGATCAGTTTGCAAAGGCGCTTTCAGAAGCTGTCGCAGCAAGAGCATAATTTTGCAAAAATTTTATAAAGATTAAATTTGAGGCAGGTACGTTGATACTTTCTCGCTTTAAAGCGAAAAGTCATTGACGCACCTGCCTTCGTGCACTAAAATAAAAGCAATAGATATTTTCATTGGGGTTTAATGGTTACGGGGGAATCGATTTGAGAACAGAAGAGAATATGAATGGCGACACTATCAATGTTTCCGGACATCCGGGAGAACCTTCTGTCACATCTAATAACAGCAGGACAGAAGTGCTTCGGCATGTAGAGTCGGAAGAGGATCGAAAGATGCGTCCAAAGAGGCATGAATATAAAGAAACAGTAATTTCAAGGGATACTTTGTCCCTGTTTGGCATTGCGGCGGTAGTGATCGTCCTACTCATTTGTGCACTTGCACATGTAAAAGTAGAAACAATGCCGGTTCCGGTCTCAGCCATCACGGTCGTGATCGTTCTTCTCATGGCAGTCTTCATGGGAAATTCACCTACTTGGATATCTCTCACACTTATCGCACTGCTTCTCATAATCGGTGCGGTAACAGGTATGTACACTATCGCCCTCGTGGGCGCAGTAGTATATCTGTCAGTGATCTCAGTGATCAAGGGCAAATTTGACGATTGAAGTACAGGAGGATCTACATTTGGCACAGTTATGGGGCGGCCGTTTTCAGACCGCGACAGATCAGGATGCTTATAAGTTCAATGCGTCCATCTATTTTGACAAGAGACTTGTTCATGAAGATATCGAAGGAAGCCTTGCTCATTCAGCTATGCTTGCTAAAACCGGTATCATAAGCGAAGATGACGGAAAAAAGATCGCAGAAGGCCTTCGCAGTATTCTTGCTGATGTAGATGCAGGAAAGATCGAGATCACAGATAAGTACGAGGATGTACATTCTTTTGTAGAGGCAGTTCTCACCGAGCGTATCGGTGACGCAGGAAAGAGACTTCACACAGGCAGAAGCCGTAATGACCAGGTGGCCCTTGATATGAAGCTTTATACCAGAAAAGCTATCAAGGCTGTGGATGAGAAGATATTCTACCTTCAGGAAGCACTTTCCGATATCATTGACAATAATCTTGATACATTTATGCCGGGCTTTACTCACCTGCAGAAGGCTCAGCCCGTGACCCTTGCGCATCACATGGGTGCATATTTTGAAATGTTTATCCGTGACCGTTCCCGCTTAGAGGATATTTATAACAGAATGGACAGCTGTCCTCTCGGAAGCGGAGCTCTTGCGGGCACAACATATCCCCTTGACCGCGAGTTTACAGCGCGTGAACTCGGATTTAAGCTCGGTCCCACCAGAAACAGCATGGATTCAGTATCAGACAGAGATTATCTAATTGAGTTCCTGTCTGCGCTGTCTACGATCATGATGCATTTGAGCCGTTTCTCTGAGGAGATCATCATCTGGAACTCAAACGAATACCGTTTTGTTGAGATCGATGACCGTTTCAGCACAGGTTCCAGTATCATGCCCCAGAAAAAGAACCCTGATATCGCAGAGCTTGTACGCGGAAAGACAGGCAGGGTTTACGGTGCTCTTTTGAGCATGCTCACAACTATGAAGGGAATCCCTCTTGCGTACGACAAAGATATGCAGGAGGATAAAGAAGTTGCATTTGATGCGATCGATACAGTTACAGACTGTCTCAATCTCTTCACAGGAATGGTTTCTACCATGAAGTTCCGCAATGATGTAATGGAACGCAGTGCAAAGAACGGATTTACCAATGCGACAGATGCTGCGGATTATCTGGTAAAGAAGGGCGTGCCCTTCCGTGACGCACATTCTATCATCGGACGTCTGGTCCTTAAATGTCTTGAAGAAGGCAAGGCAATGGATGACCTTACAATGGATGAGTGGAAGAGCGAGAGTGATGTTTTCGAAGATGATATCTATGAGGCTATCACTCTTAAGACCTGCGTTGAGAAGCGTCTCACATTCGGTGCTCCGGGACACGATTCCATGGAAAAAAATGCAGCATTTTATCATGAGTACCTGAAAGAAACAGGTATCTGAAATTTATAAAAGTTTGACCGAGGGGATAGCAGGGTAACTGTTGCCCTCGGTCTTTTTGCACCCTTGTCCGTCTGATAAAGACACTTGAACGCAAGGGGTTGACAAGTTAAAATGAAGGTAGTATATTAGACGTCAGTTTCACACTTTAGTGCATTAACGCACCGTGATTTGAAGCGGTTCGAGTTATAAAGTGTGGCGGAAAATATGAATTTCACGGGAACGGACCCGGAAGAGGAGAAAAGATCATGTCTGAAAAGCTCAATGTTGCTATCCTTGGCGGAACCGGAATGGTTGGTCAGAGATTTATTTCACTGCTGGAGAATCATCCATGGTTTGAGGTTACTGTTATCGCTGCCAGCCCGAGAAGTGCCGGCAAGACTTATGAAGAAGCTATCGGCGGCAGATGGAAGATGGACACACCGATGCCTGAGGCAGTAAAGAAGATCGTAGTACGCGATGTAAGCGATGTTGAGAATGTCGCAAAGGACGTAGACTTCTGCTTTTCCGCTGTTGATATGAGCAAGGAAGAGATCAAGAAGATCGAGGAAGCTTATGCGAAGACAGAGACACCGGTTGTATCAAATAACAGCGCACACCGCTGGACACCGGATGTACCGATGATCGTTCCGGAGATCAATCCTGAGCATGCAGAGATCATCGAAGCTCAGAAGAAGAGACTTGGAACTACTCGCGGATTTATCGCAGTAAAGCCGAACTGTTCTATCCAGTCATACGCTCCGGCGCTCTGGGCATGGAAGGAATTTGAGCCGACAGAGGTTGTAGTTTCCACATATCAGGCAATCTCCGGTGCAGGTAAGACCTTTAAGGACTGGCCTGAGATGGAGCACAACATCATTCCTTTCATCTCCGGAGAAGAGGAGAAGAGTGAAAAGGAGCCTTTAAGAGTATTCGGCCATGTTGACGGTGATCATATCGAGCCCGCGACAAGCCCGAAGATCACAGCTCAGTGCATCCGCGTACCGATCCTTAACGGACATACAGCAACAGTATTTGTAAAGTTTGCGAAGAATCCTACAAAGGAACAGCTTATAGATGCTCTCGTAAATTACAGCGGTGAGCCTCAGAAGCTCGGTCTTCCTTCTGCTCCGAAGCAGTTCATCCAGTATCTCACAGAGGACAATCGTCCGCAGGTACAGCTGGATGTGGATTTTGAAAACGGATTTGGCGTATCTATCGGACGTCTCCGTGAGGATTCCATCTACGACTGGAAGTTTGTAGGACTTTCCCACAACACAGTTCGCGGTGCCGCAGGCGGCGGAGTTCTTTGCGCAGAGCTTCTGAAGGCAAAGGGCTATATCACAAAGAAGTAAATATAGTTAAGACAGTAAAAGCCGTATGTCGTGGTAAATTGCGACATACGGCTTATTTAATGAAGTTGGGGTCAAAAGTCAAGAATCCTTTTAATTATTCTTGACCTGCATACGGAATTCTACAGGAGTAGAACCGGTCTGTTTTTTGAAGATCCTTGTGAAGTACGAATAATTGTCGTATCCGACCTCTGAAGCTATGGTACTTATAGGAAGGAGAGTGGTCCGCAGGAGATCCTTTGCGATCTCGATCCTCTTCTCTATCACGTAATTTGTAAATGAAATACCGATCTCATTCTTGAAAAGCTTAGATGCATAGTCCGGATCAAGGTAAAGTATCTGTGACAGGCTCTGGCGGTTTATGTCCTCCATATAGTGCTTATCAACGTAATCCTTTATTATCTTTCCAACAGATTTATTTCCATTTGAAGCATTGATGAAGCGTTCCGCTCCGTTAAGCATGTACTGCAGATAGAGTTCCATATTGTATATGGACAGGACAGCCTCTGATGACAGCGTGTGATAGGTCTCATCGCGGTAAAGGTGATTGGCGGAGATGCCCTTTTCCCTGAGTGTCGAGTACAGCGCCTGTACAAAATCTATCTGAAAATTACTTATAGCAGTCGCAGAGCCGTGTTTAAGTGATGCGATCTCTTCCAGATACTGATGGACATATTCTGCAAGAGAATCATAGTCACCGTCTGACATGCACCGTATCATATAGTCGATGTGAGAAGCGGGTATCTGAGGATCGCCCACAGCCGTATCGTGTGCATTTTTTTGCGGGGCAAAAACCGTCTGCTGTACGGAAGTCAGGTCATTTTTCATGTAGTCTTCAAGATGATTGAACTGCTCCCGTATATCATTTATAGAGGCGTAAGAACCTGCATATACATTTGAAGGGCAGTTATACAGGCTTTTTAACGAATCAATAAAGCTCCTGCAGCATTTATCCAAAAGGTCATGATCCGGCTCTCCCTGCAGAACAGCGGCATAGGATATATGGCTTCCTTCATGTATCGGTATGAAGGTGTCTCCTTTTTTCAGGATATCACTGTAGGAAGACTTGAAAATACGGGTCATCTCACCGTTATTTACGGAACGGATGCGGCTTAGGAGTCTGTTTTCAGAGTCAAGATAGTAGTGATCAAAGGTAAAGAGGAGCGGCGTAAATACTGCCTCTGCCGGATACATACTGTCTAATTCTCCGACAGGTGACTCGCGGAGCAGAAGCTTTCGCCAGAATACGTGATATTTTTCTTCTATATCTGAATTTTGTTTCTTAAGTTCTGCAGCAGCATCGCATATCGTAGCTGTGAGTTCCTCCTTGTCGATAGGTTTCAGCACATACTTAAATGCGCCGAGTTCCACAGCTCTCTTAGCGTATTCAAAGTCTGTATAGCTTGTAAGAAGTATAGTGATTATCTTTTTCTGATGCTCTTTTATCCATGACAGCAGATCCAGACCGCTTCCGCGAGGCATATTGATATCGCTTATCAGTATGTCAGGATGGTCTGATGTAATGACTGTCTGGGCTTCGCTCATGGAGTGAGCGGTCAGCACTTCACTGAAGCCGTACTTTTCCCATTCGATTTTCTTTTTAAGAGCTGCTATTACAAATCTGTCATCATCTACAATTAAAATCTTCATATATGATCCGTTTCAAGTACAAATGGAATCCGGAGGGATATACATGCCCCGCCGGCATCGTTATTAGAAAAGCTTATCGAAAAATCATTCTGATACATGATCCTGAGCCGTTTCAAAGAGTTCCTGATCCCGATGTGACCCTTTTCCTCAGGATAAAAAGTGTCTCCGGAAAGAAGTGAGAGGGCTTCATCAGAAAATCCCGGACCGGTGTCCTTTAGCTCAAACTGCAAAAAATTGCCCTTATCAGTTTCTGTTCTCTTTATCTCGAGACTGATGCAAAGAGATTTATCAGGATCAGCGCCGTGCTTTATCGAATTTTCTATAAAAGTGATCAGGAGAAGCGGCGGTACAAGAGCCTCGAGACACTCAGGATCAGCCTCACAGGTATAATTTATCGGAGAGAAGAGGCGCAGTGACTGGATATTTAAGTATGCGTCTATGTGCTCCAGTTCATTTTTAAGCCGGGCATATTTATTATCTGACTGGAAAAGATAGCGTAGATACACAGATGTAAAACGTATCATTTTCTCAGCAAGCTTAGTCTCACCGACCTGGAGCATACTGCTTATGGTGCTCAGGCAGTTCAGATAAAAATGGGGTTTTATCTGGTGCTGCAGCATTTCGAGTTCGGAGTGAGCCTGTTCAAGCTCCCGTTCATACATATTGATCTTCAGCTTATTTATCTCAGCAAAAAGTGAACGGAATTGTGTACTTGTCTGCTCCAGTTCCTTGATACCCTGGGCATCAAGGAGTGTTTCTGAGCTTTCATTTATCTTCGAGAGATTTTCATGAAAGCTTTCGATCGGTCGTATGATCCTGTTGTAAAGCCTTTTCAGATAATAAAAAGAAAAAGCGGCAAGGATCAAAAAGAAACTGATAAGTGTCAGCTGTAAGATAAGCTGATTTCCGTATCCGTCAAAGAAAGAACTGTATATCCTTACGGTGTATGGAAGTGCGGTTTTTGAGCCGTCAGCTTCTATAGTTTTTACAAATGGCCCGGTAAAGGATGCTGCGCTCCTGAATAAATCAGTATCATCCGGTCCGGTAAGCTCTATATTTAGTGGTATATTCACAGAATTAGTGATGTATTCATTAGCGAGCTCATCCGTATCGATGAGAGCGATCATCGTATCACCTTTGTAATTCACCTGAAAATATATATAGTTTTTATCGTCTTTTTGAACTGTCTTCCATATAAGCCGGTTATTGGTCTCAATGGAACACATCCGCAGCATATCTTCGATCTTCACGTATTCTTCATAGCCGGTCTGTACGGATGACAGACCGTAAAAATGATCACCGTTTTTTACATGAAGGAAAAATGCGGTAGTTTCTCCTATAGAACCTGCTCTTTCCTTTATAAGATCACGAAGGTTTCTGAGCGGGATCAGATGGCTTCCTATATGGGGGTCTGATGATATCGTCCGTACATCAGGCTCCTTAAGGATTGCCCATTCTGTAAAGCGCTCGATGGCATCGAGACGTTTCCTTTGTGATGCAGCTATATTTATAAGGCTGTACTCGGCTGCATTATAATTTCGTTCTCTTATTTGTATCAAAGAAAAAATACAATAAGTAAAGTTTAGAAGCATCATTATAAAAATTAAAACTATCAGACCGCGAAGGGCGCTGATAAGGGAATAGTTTTTTCTTTCCATTAATGTAGTTCCTTTTATCACGTTGCATGCTCGTGTTTTGCGGGACCCAAACTAAAAATCCTTTTTGTGCAAGCACAATCGGTTTTTTTATGTGGAACCCTTGTCATCATACAATACTAGCTTTATTAAGAATACATATTACTATCAAATGTCCGGATTGTGAAAAATAATGACTGCATAATGCTAGTGCATGACACGTGAAAGCGTGTTTTCGGAATAGTGAAATTTTAGGTGCTGAATTGTGCTATAAACGAACATCATGGTGTATTAGTATATGCACATCGAACGAAATCGTAATTAAGGAGGTTATGATGAAAGTATATGAGAAGTAAGAGAAGGATGCTTGAGATCAAGAAAAGCGCATCGCTGTATATGCTGCTTCTTCCTTCGGCGTTATTACTGTTATGCTTCGCATATCTGCCGCTTGGCGGTCTGGTGATGGCATTTCAGGACTTCACACCGAGTAAAGGAATATTCGGAAGCCCTTTCGTCGGACTAAAGCACTTTATACAGTTTTTTAATTCGTATCAATTTAAGGTAACACTGTTAAATACACTGAAGCTCAGCTGCTACAGTATTGCAGCAGGATTTCCGCTCCCGATAATCCTTGCACTTATGTGCAACCAGATGAGAAACGGGAAATTCAAAAAGACCTTTCAGGTAATAACCTATCTGCCGCATTTCATTTCAACAATGGTCATGTGCGGACTCGTATTGATCTTTTTGTCTCCGAGCTCTGGTCTGTTTGCAAACATATTCAGGTTTCTTGGAGGCGCGGGAGAGTTTCCGAATCTAATGGCAGATCCGGCTGCATTTGGACATGTATATGTTTGGAGTGATATCTGGCAGCATCTCGGATGGGACAGCATCATTTATCTTGCAGCACTTGCAGGTATCGATTCCAGCTATTACGAAGCAGCGACAATGGATGGTGCAACGACTCTTCAGAAGATCAGATATATAGATCTGCCTCTTATAATGCCGACAGCAATGATACTGCTCATAATGAGAGTTGGAAATATCCTCGGTATAGGATTTGAAAAAGTCTTCCTGCTTCAGAATGTGCAGAATATCATGGCAAGTGAGATTATTTCCACTTATGTGTACAAGATCGGTCTGCAGAGCATGCAGTACAGTCTTTCAACGGCGATCGGTCTGTTCAATACCGTGGTAAATGTTGCAATACTGCTCCTTGTGAACTTTATCTCAAAGAAACTCACAGAAAGCAGTCTGTTTTAAGGATAGGAGGGCGTTGTGATCAGGAAAAAGAGATTAGATCAGGACAAGGTTGTTCGCGTACTTCTGTATGCTATCGCCTTGATAATGATAATAGTAACTCTTTATCCGCTCTGGTTTGTAGTGATCGCATCCTTTAGTGATCCCGCAGATGTTGTGAGCGGAAAAGTATGGCTAATACCAAAAGCATTAAATTTTGACGGTTATAAAGAACTTTTCAAACAGGAAGCGATATGGAGAAGTTACGGTAATACGATCCTTTATACGATAACAGGTACGATCGTAGGACTTGCGGTAAATCTTCCTGCAGGCTATGCCTTATCAAGAAAAGACCTTTATGGAAGAAAGATAATCAATATATTTTATCTCATACCTATGTTTGTGAGCGGAGGACTTATTCCGACGTATTTTGTAGTGAGAAAGTTCGGGCTGTATGACAGCTTTTGGGTAATGGTGATTCCTTTTGCAGTATCAACCTACAACATTATAGTAGCCCGGACTTTTTTCAAAAATAACCTTCCGGATTCCCTGTGGGAAGCGGCACAGATCGATGGCTGCGGCACTTTCAGATATTTCTTTCAGTTTGTGATACCCTTGTCCAAAGCTGTGATCGCAGTCATCGCCCTGTGGACAGCAGTAGGTATATGGAATCAGTGGTTCAATGCACTCATATATATTGATAACGAGTCTCTGATCCCGCTCCAGCTGCTGCTTAGAAGGATACTGATAACCAATCAGTCTCTTCTCGGTGCGGCAACAGGGTCGATGGCGCAGGAACTCAGGCAGCTATCTGATATGATGCGTTACGCATCCATAGTGATATCAACTCTGCCTATCATGTGCATGTACCCGTTCCTGCAGAAATACTTTAATCAGGGTGTAATGCTCGGAGCAGTAAAAGAATAAAAAATATTGGAGGAAAGATGATGAGATACAAGAAAATAGTTGCATTACTTACGGCAGCAACAATGACAGCAGGAGCACTGAGTGCCTGCGGAAGCTCCGCAGGAGACAGCAAAAAGGCAGCGACAGAAGCTCAGGCTGCAGACAATGACGGAAGCTATGAGGTAGCAACAGTACGCTGGTCTGACTGGGGAGAAGATTACCACACAGGTTTCCCGGATGCAGCGGCTAAGGAAAACGGGATCAGCATTAAATGGAATACTATCCTCAACTCAGACTGGACTGATAAGAAGTCGGTAATGATGGCAGGAAATGATCTTCCGGATGCTTTCTTAGGATCGATTTGCTTCACAGAATCCGATATCATGTCGAACTTAAGCTCATTTATCGCACTGGATGACTATATCGATAAATATATGCCGAATTTCAGCGAGGTTATAAAGTCAGATCCGACAATGAAAGCACTGTCATACTCAAGTGATGGACATATTTATGGACTTCCTGCAAAAAAGCCCTGCCGTCCGATCATTGCAAATCAGATGTTCATCAATAAGACATGGCTTGATAATCTTGGACTTCAGGTACCTGAAACCTATAGTGAATATCTTGAAGTTTTAAGAAAGTTCAAGAGCGAAGACGCAAACGGAAACGGAGATCCGAACGATGAGATCCCTTACGGAAGAGGATATGCAGATCCAGTAATGTTCTTCGGACTGCCCTTCGGCACAACAGTAGGTGCTGACAATACCTACAATATGACTATCAAAAACGGTGAGCCGGTATTTATCCCGACCTCTGATGAATACAGGGATGCTGTAAAGGCTATGCACGACGCTTATGCAGAAGGTCTTATCGATCAGGAGATCTTTACAGAAGATGATTCCATGAGAGATGCAAAGCTCATGGCAGAAACTCCGATAATAGGCAGTGCTCCAGGATGGACTGCAGACGCGACATTCGGCACAAACTGCGACCAGTATATCGCACTTCCCGCATTAAAAGGCACGGACGGAGAGCAGTACATCTCATCCGATCCGGAACACTGGAATTACAGCAGATATGAATTTGTAGTGACAAGTTCCTGCAAAAACCCTGAAAAGCTCCTTTCCTGGATAGATGAATTTTATTCAGAGGATGCCTCTATTCAGAACTTCTACGGCTCATTTGATAAGGGCGTAAAGAAGAATGATGACGGCACATATACTGTTTTGGAACCTGATGACGGTAACTCGGCAGATCTCTTCGCATGGATAAATTCATTCAGGGATTTCGGTCCAAAGTACGTAGGGGAGGATTTTAATGACAAAGTAAGCTATGCAGGAGAAAACGGAGATGCTTCCAAGCTTGCACTTGACAGCGAGATGAAGAAGTTTGCGAAAGAAGCATATCCAAATGTAAGCTACACTGTAGATCAGCTTAATACACTTGCGACTCTCTATACAGATATTGAAGCTTTTGTAGACTCAAATCAGGCGACATGGGTTACAGAAGGCGGAGTTGACGAGCAGTGGGATGCTTACAAGAGCCAGTTGGATATGATGGGCTTTGGGGATTTCCTGAATATCCAGAAGGATGCATACAATACTTATAAGTCAAACAGGTAAGGAGAGAAGGGGAGCACGGAAAGAACTTTGTGTACAGGTTCGTTTCGTGCTTTCCGTAAAGTTATGGATAAATACAGGATCACAGTACTTACAGAGCGTTTAATAAGATTGGAATACAGTGAGGACGGTCTATTCAACGATGAAAAAACATTAAGTGTATTCAACAGGAATTTTCCTGTAACAGCATATATTGAAAGAGACAGAGACGGTTTACTGGAGATAGAGACAGAAGCACTTGTCCTCAGGTATGACAGAAAACCGTTCACATCACAGGGTTTAAATATCACCCTGAAAGAAAACGGTGCAGTATGGAACTACGGCAAGCTCTATGCCGGAGGAGACAACCTTTTCGGAACAGCCCGCACACTTGATTTCACAGACGGTCTCGTAATGCTCGATGACGGAATATTTTCAAGGAGCGGATATGCGGTTCTTGATGACAGTACGACACCGTTACTGGTAGACGGAGAGGTAATAGAAAGAAAAAGTGAGTGCAGAGATATATACTTCTTTGGCTTCGGTGATGATTTCTACGGCGGTTTAAGAGAATTTTATACACTGACCGGCGAAGTTCCCATGCTCCCGCGATATGCACTTGGTAACTGGTGGAGTAAGTTCGAACGATATTCGGAGCAGAGCTATCTCGAAATGCTTAAGAGGTTTGAGGAAGAAAATGTACCTCTGTCAGTCGCAGTTCTCGACATGGACTGGCATCTGACAGACGTAGATCCAAAGTATGGAAACGGCTGGACAGGATTTACATGGAATGAAGAACTCTTTCCGGATTATGGCAGGTTCTTAAAAACTCTTCATGAAAAAGGACTCGCAGTGACGCTGAATCTCCATCCGGCTGACGGAATACGCGCTTTTGAGGCAATGTACGCGGAGGCTGCAAGGCGGGTTGGGATAGACCCTGCGTCGCAGGAAGCGATTTCCTTTGATCTCACGGACAAGGCATTCAGGAATGCGTATTTCAAGGACACGCTTTTACCATACGAGAAAAAGGGAGTTGATTTCTGGTGGATAGACTGGCAGCAGGGAACTAAGATGGCAGACAGTGACATCGATCCGCTGTGGCTCTTAAACCACTATCACTTTGAAGATCAGAAAAAACGCGGAAAACGAGCCATGATCTTTTCGCGGTTCGCAGGTATCGGAAGTCACAGGTACCCTGTAGGCTTTTCGGGAGATACGGTTTCCAGCTGGAAGAGCCTTCATCTGCAGCCGTTCTTTACTTTCACCTCAAGCAATGCAGGCTACGGATGGTGGAGCCATGATATAGGCGGTCACATGCAGGGAGATAAAGACCTTGAAAGACTCGTGAGATGGATTCAGTTTGGTGTATTTTCTCCGATAATGCGTCTTCACAGCTCTAATAGTCCGTTTTTCATAAAGGAGCCGTCGAGACTTGAACAGCCCTACAGAGGTATCATAGACAGGTTTATGAGATTACGGCACAGGATGATACCGTATCTATACACGATGAACCACAGATCCTATGCGGAGGGTGAACCGCTTATCAGACCTGTGTATTATGAATATCCGAAGGATGAAAAAGCATATTCCGTAGGTGAGGAATATTTCTTCGGAAGTGAGCTGCTTGTCGGAGCGATCTGCGAAAAAGAGGACAGCGTATTAAAGATGTCTTCAGTCAGATGCTTTATTCCTGACGGCAGATATTACGACATCTTCACAGGCAGGATTTATGAAAAATCAAAGTTAAGAAAGCTTTACCGCAGCATAGAAACAATCCCCGTTTTAATAAAAAGCGGAGGAATCGTCCCTCTTGCCGGTGAGAATGATCTGGATGCGTTCAAAAATCCTGAAGAACTGGAAATCCTCATAGGTGCAGGTGCAAGCGGAAGTTTCACTATCTATGAGGATGATGGCATCACTGAAGGATACAGGGACGGGAAATCTGTCAGAACCGATATCAGTGTAGACTGGGATGAAGCCGGAAAGAAGATGACTGTCAGGATATCAGGAGCGCAGGGAGAACTGTCACTGATCCCGACAAAGAGAGCATTTACGCTGAAAATATACGGCATAGACAGCGTAGATGGATATGAAGCGGATAAGAAATCTCACACAGTAAAAATAGCTCTCGGAAAATGCGATATATCCGATGCGCAGGAAATCGTCATTGAAAATGTCGTACTC
Organism: Lachnospiraceae bacterium; assembly: GCA_900168235.1. Classification (GTDB taxonomy): domain Bacteria; phylum Bacillota; class Clostridia; order Lachnospirales; family Lachnospiraceae; genus NK4A144. Next base: position 47,654 of record FUZG01000017.1, read on the forward strand.
GCATCAAATGACTGGAAAAAAGAGGTTTTCGATGTGATAGAGTACGCATGGTGTGAGCTTCGATATAAAGAAGAAGTAAATCATATCCTTAATACATGTGACGATAAGGATCAGTTTGACGAAAAATTATCTCAGCTCGATATACCTGAGATAATAAAAGATGCAATACGCGAAGTATATTAAACTTACACGCGTTTTACGATTTCCCTTTGATTATTCCTCCTTTATTAGAAAATTCCCGGCGGGCGCTGCTCACCGGGGATTACAATTATCACATCAGAAAATATGTGGTAACAAGGAGGCTTGTAATGCAAAGGGTTCGTCAGTTTTTTCGATACGATAATATCGGGTTATTGTATATCCTGCCGGCATTTATCTATATGATGCTGCTTGTAGGATATCCGATCATCAGTAATATAATTCTGGGTTTTCAGGATGTTACAGTGAAAAACCTCGCGAGGGGAACGAAGCATTTTGTTGGACTTCAGAATTATATTACTTTATTCCATGATGAAGTATTTGTGAAATCTGTGTTCAATACACTGCTGTTTACGGTAGTGTGTCTTTTGTTCCAGTTTTTTATCGGATTTGCACTTGCTTTATTCTTCACACGTAAATTTGCGTTCGCAAAGGTTGTACGTGGTCTTACCATGATACCGTGGATGATGCCAATGACGATCACGGCGCTTATGTTCAAATTTATGTTTTCAACAGATGTAGGAATCGTGAATTACATTCTGAAGACGTTGGGGATCATAAGTCAGAACATAGACTGGCTTACGAACAGTAAGACAGCTATGATCGCAGTCATCGCGGCTAATGTCTGGATCGGTATTCCTTTCAATACGATCCTCATTTCAACAGGTCTTACGACAATCCCACAGGAACTCTATGAGAGTGCATCGGTTGATGGAGCGACGAAGTTTCAGCAGCTCATAAAGATCACGATCCCCCTTCTCAGACCTACGATAGAATCAGTTCTTGTACTCGGATTCATTTATACGTTCAAGGTTTATGACCTCGTATACGTTATGACAGAAGGCGGTCCTGTTAATTCGACACATCTGCTTTCGACCTATTCCTACAAGCTTTCATTCGATCTTTTCAAATATAGTCAGGGATCGGCTGTTGCAAATGTGCTTTTCGTTATTCTTGTTCTTGTCGGACTGCTGTACATGAAGATCACTATGGAAGGAGAAGAAAATGTCTGATATATATACAGGATCATCACATGCCAGAGGAGTGATTTCTGTAGAGAAAGCTCCTGAAAAAGAGATACGTACACGTTTCCCCGTTATGACAGAAGGACAAAAAAATGTTCTGTACTGCATTATCTCAGTGTTTTTACTTTTTTTACTGTTGTTCCCGTTATTCTGGACTTTAATAACATCATTTAAGACAGAGACTGAAATATTTCAGATCCCCCCTACATGGTATCCCCATGTGCTGAATACGAAGTCTTATGCCGCACAGGTTGAAAATGGTGATTTCAACATGTTCAGATCCTTTGGAAACAGCTTCCTGATCTCGGTATGTGCAATGATCGTATCGGTTCTGCTCGCTGTTCCTGCGTCATACTCAGTAGCAAGATATAAATTTGTCGGAAGAAAGGCTGTAATGCTCGGATTTCTTATCACACAGATGCTTCCGGTTTCAGTTCTTCTGACACCTATGTTCATTATTTTCAAGAACATTCACGTATACAACACATGGTTTTCAGCGATCCTTGCGGATGCAACCATCGGTATCCCTTTCTCTGTGCTGATACTGAAAAATTATTTTGCATCGATACCGAAAGCGCTGGAAGAAGCCGCATATATTGACGGCTGCACAAGATTCGAAGCTTTTTACAGGATACTGATACCTGTTACAAAGCCCGGAATAGTTGTATGTGCGATCTTCTCATTCCTCTACGCATGGGGCGATCTGGCATACGGTATGACATTTATCCTTGATCAGGAGAAGAGACCGATCACAGCAGGTATCTTCAACTTCATGGGTCAGTACGGTACCAAGTGGAGTTACCTCACAGCCTTTGCTATAGTTGCGATCATTCCGGTTGCTCTGATATTTATTTTCATGCAGAGATATATCATCAGCGGAATGACAAGCGGCGCTGTTAAGGGATAAATAAAGACTTGCATTAAAATTAATACAATGTAGACTGAAACCATAGTGCAAACCATATTGGCTGCGCTATGGTTTTTTACTATATAGTTGACCGGAGAATACTGATGATGACCAATAAAAGCATTAGAAGTTATCTTATTCTGATTTTTATAATTACTTCGCTTATTCCTATTCTGATCCTTGGGATTTTCTCGTTTGGAAATATTTTTCAGATGCTAAATAATAATTCAAAGACACTGATAGACAACAATCTCGAACGACTTGACTCGAATCTCCATATCAGTCTTGATGCCTATAATGATGTGATGTATCAGATATATACGGATGATTCTATCGTGTCAGGTGTGGAAAAAATCGATGCGGGAATAGATGAAGCACTGACAATTAATCAGATGAGACGATTCTTAAATAGTCTCATGAATTCAAAGTCGTATATCCGGGCGATAACAGTCATCACTCCCGGAGAAAACGTAATAACCTATGATCAGATGAGTCCGCGGCTTGCTATAAGCGCATGGCTTCCAAATTTCGATATGAGTCAGGATGAGTTGTATGCAGATGTTATAAGTGATTCGAAAACACATACATATTCCACACAATTTGCCACTTCATTTGCAAATGATGATTATTACACCTTTCAAATTGCGCATCGGATAGTCAATTACAGAAATATTTCCAAAGACTGCGGAATAGTCATACTCTCGATAGACGAAAAATTTCTGGAAGAACTCTGCAGCAGCCAGAAAAACAGCGAAAATGATTTCACCTATATAGAGGATAAGGAGGGAAGACGACTCTGCTTTATCACAAAAAATCCGGTGATAAACAGAAGAAATTCAAAGGTCTACACGTATACAGATGATGAACTCGGCTGGACTTTTTACTATGTACGGGATATGTCTGAGCTGGGAAAAGCATTGAGAAGACAGATGTGGATAATGTTCATGCTTGTTCTGTTCGTCTGTTCCTTCGCTGCGCTTTTTACCCTGAATCTCACAGGCAATCTTGCGACGGCGATAACATCAATAGTAAAAGCCATGCAGGAAGCGGAGAAGGGAAATCTGAAGATCAGAGCAGAGCTTGAAAGCACGGCACCTGCGGACATAAAGATCCTTGCGACAGGTTTTAACAACATGGTTGCGGAACTTAATTGCACAAGAGAAAGAGAAGTCATTGCAAATGAAAAGCAAAAAGAAGCAGAGATCAGGGCACTTGAAGCTCAGATCAATCCACATTTTCTCTATAATACACTGGACAGCATAAACTGGCTTGCTATAGACCGGGATGAATATGACATAAGCAATGCCATAAATTCGCTGGCGGCTATACTTCGATATGCGATCACAGACAGCAATAAAGAAGTGCCCATAGAGAAAGAAATAGAGTGGCTAAAAAAATACGTTTTTCTCCAGCAGTTCAGAACAAAAAATTCTTTTGATTGCAGGATAGACATTAAGCCGGAGGTTAATGGTGTAAGCATTCATAAGCTTTTGATACAGCCTTTTGTCGAAAATTCCATAATACACGGCTTCGAAAATATCGATCGGAAGGCGATGCTCACGATCGAGATGCATACAGAGGATGAAAAACTTGTGATAAAGGTTATCGACAATGGCAGCGGTATGCCGGAAGAACTTGTGAATGCCATAAATGAAGGTTCGGAAGAGATAACCGGAGACAGGACACATATCGGAATGTCTAATGTCATTACGAGGATGAGGATCTATTACGGAAGTGAAGCTTCGATAACGGCGATCGCAGCTGAGGGAGAAGGTACTGAAATAGTATTGAAAATTCCGTTTCTTAGAAAAGTAGATTAGAAATTTCATCTTTTCTAAGATTTGTCATAGTTCGGGGAAAGCCGACTGTTACTATAATTTGTACATAAGCAATGAAGCTTTGCTACAGAAAAAAGATGTCAGGGTATAAAAGGAGGAAGGATTTCTATGAAAGGAAAGGTATTGGCAGCTCTGCTTGCAGTAAGCATGTGTGCATCGTTATTAACAGGATGCGCAAAGACATCATCTGCAGACGCTGTTGACGGGAAAACAGAGGCGAAGGCTGCCGAGTCAGGTGAGGATGCATCGGGAAATGTGACCATCTGGTACTACTGGGAAACAGCAGGCCATCAGGAGGCACTGAATCATATTGTTACTGATTTCAATGAGTCTCAGGACAAGATCACAGTTGAGGCAAAATATGTTCCTTTTGCTGACTTTACAAAACAGCTTTCGGTTGGTGCATCAGCAGGAGAGCTTCCGGATCTCGTGATCCTTGATAATCCTGATCATGCTTCATACGCTGCAATGGGAATTTTTGCAGATCTTACAGACAGATTTGACGTAAGCTCATATTACGATGGACCTGTAAATTCCTGCACACTTGACGGAAGACTTTACGGCGTTCCTTTCGGAAGTAATGATCTTGTTCTCTTCTACAATAAAGAAATGCTGAAAAGCGCAGGATGCGAAGTTCCGAAGACATGGGATGAACTTATTGATACAGCAAAGAAGACAACAAAGGGCAATACATATGGATTTGCTCATTCATCACTCTTAAATGGTGAAGGAACCTTTAACTTCCTCTGCTGGCAGTGGTCAACAGGAGCTACATCCTATGAGGTGAACTCAGAAGGTGGAATAAAGGCACTTAAGTTCGTTGAAAAGCTTGTAAATGACGGATCCTTCCCGAAAGAAGCGATCAACTGGACTCAGGGTGATACAATGAACCAGTTCATGTCAGGAAACCTTGCAATGATGCTTAACGGCACATGGCAGATCCCGACAATGAGAGAAATGTCTGAAGAGTCCGGACTTGAGTGGGGCGTTGCTCCCATACCTCAGGATGTTCAGCAGGCATCAGGACTTGGCGGAGAGAATTACGCAGTGATCTCCGGAGGAAATGAAGAAGCTGCTATCAAGTTCCTTGAGTATGCTACAACCGAAGACGTATGTAAGTATATGATGGAAACAATGGGATATATCTCATCTGATTCCAATATCGCCAAGACTCAGTTTGAAGGCGATGATGTATATCAGGTATTTGTTGATGAAATGCAGTATGCACAGGCTAGAGGTCCTCTTCCTGAGTGGCCGGATATCTCTGATGCCATCGCGCTTGCTTTCAATAAAGTCATAACCGGTGAGAAGACACCCGAAGACGCGGCAGCGGAAGCACAGGGATCTATCGATGCAATAGTTGGAAAGTAATGATCACGGACGAAGCTGGAGATGGTTCTTCAGCTTCGTTTTGTATATATCAAAGCAGTACCGAAAGGAATTCATTTCAATGGGAACAGTAAAAACAAAGATCACAGACAGATTCTGGAAGAGATACAGAGAACTCGTAAGGACAGAGATGATCCCCTATCAGTGGGATGTTCTTAATGACAATGCAGATATAAATATTGAAAAAGAAAGAAATGATGATTTTATTCCGAGTGAAAAGAGCCATGCAATGGAAAACTTCCGGATCGCAGCAGGGATCAGTGAAGGTGAACACTACGGCTGGGTATTTCAGGACAGTGATGTATATAAGTGGCTTGAATCAGTAGCATATTCTCTTGCTGAGAAGGATGATGAGGATCTCCGGAAGATCGCAGATTCAGTGATAGAGCTTATATCGAAAGCGCAGGAAGAAGACGGATATCTCAATACCTACTTCACTATCATGGAGCCGGAGCGCAGATTCAAGCGTCTTGGCGAGAGTCATGAACTTTATTGCGCAGGGCATTTCATAGAAGCAGCAGTAGCATATTATGAATCAACAGGAAATGAACTTGCTCTTAGTGTTGCGAAAAAGCTCGCAGACTGTATAGACAGGAATTTCGGTCCGGAAGAAGGCAAGATCAGAGGTTATGACGGTCATGAAGAGATCGAGATCGGACTTATGAGACTCTATCACCTGACCGGAGAAGAGCGTTACCTTGCGCTTGCAAAATTTTTCCTTGATGAAAGAGGAAAGGATCCGCTGTTTTTCAAAAAGCAGAATGAAAAGGACGGCGGCAGGCCGCTTATAGCAGGAATGGACAAATTTCCGTTATATTACTTTCAGAATCATGCAGAAATCAGAAAACAGGACACTGCAGAAGGCCACGCAGTAAGGCTTGTATATATGTGTACAGCGCTTGCAGATCTGGCATGTGAGACAGGAGACGCTGAGCTTTACGAAACCTGCAAAAAAATATGGAATAACATTACAAAAAAACGTATGTATATCACAGGCGGCATAGGTTCAACGGTTATCGGAGAAGCTTTCACTCTGGACTACGATCTTCCGAATGATACGATGTATTGCGAGACTTGTGCGTCAATCGGACTTGTATTTTTTGCAAGGAACATGCTCAGGAATGAAGCGCGTGGCGAATATGCAGATATCATGGAACGTGCTCTGTACAACACTGCGATAGCAGGAATGGCATTGGACGGCAGACACTTTTTCTACGTGAATCCGCTAGAAGTAGTTCCGGCAAAATATAAAAAAGATCCTACAAAGAGTCATGTTAAACCGGTGAGACCCCAGTGGCTCGGCTGCGCATGCTGTCCTCCGAATCTGGCAAGACTCGTGACTTCACTTGAAAAATATATTTATACTGAGACAAAGGATGGAAAGGTTCTTGTAAATCTCTATGTTCAGTCTGAATCTGATCTTTCCTGGGGAAGCATCGCTCAGAAAACGTCCTATCCTCAGGATGGTGTTGTAGAGATAACCATTAGAAATGACAGCGAAGCAGAAAAGAATATCGGACTCAGACTTCCCGGCTGGTCTGATGATACTGTGATAAGCGTAGACGGAACAAAGATCAATCATGCAGATACGGATGGATTTGCATACATTTCTGTTAAAAAGGGTGAGACACGTATCAGTATCGAATTCGATATGTCCGTAAAGGAATGGTATTCTAATATAAATGTGTCTGAAAACACAGGTAATGTTGCGTTAAGCCGCGGACCTTTTGTATACTGCATGGAGGAAGTGGATAACGGCAGAAATCTGCACAATCTGAAACTCGATACAGGAAGCGGATATCGCCTTTCGTGGAAAGAGGATGAGCTTCATGGAATTTATGAGATAAATGCAAAAGGTCAGAGACTTTGCAGTGATTCACAGGAATTATATGAGAGAAGACCGGAAAAATTCTACGCCGAAGAAACAACGATAAAGTTTATCCCATACTATGCGTGGGCAAACAGAGGCGAGAATGAGATGCGTGTCTGGATAAAAAATAGCAGGTGAGCTGAATGAAGGTTGTAGTTGTTGAAGACGAGATCAGGATCAGAGAAGGCATTGTCAGGTTACTCGGAAAGTTCGGGGAAAAATATGAAGTAGTCGGAGAAGCGATCGATGGTGAAGAGGGCGTGTCTCTCTGCCTTGAGCTTGAGCCGGAGCTCATCATAACAGATATAAAGATGCCGAAAAAAGACGGGCTTGAGATGCTGACAGAGTTAAAAGCACGTAACGTTGACTTTAATGCCATAGTTTTAAGTGCATATTCAGAATTTGACTATGCGAAGCGCGCGATAGGGCTTGGAGTCACGAACTATCTCCTGAAACCTGTTTCTGTGCCTGAATTCCGGAAGACACTGGAAGAAGCAGAGCACAAGATAAATGAGAAGAAGGCAAGGAAGCCTGCGCAGATAGGCACACTGGAACAGATCCTCCGGGATATAATCCTTCATGATATCTCTGTAGAGGATGATACAGCTCAATATCTTCAGAACAACTACAACATAGCTCCTGATCAGAAGTTTTTCATAATCTGCGATTATCTCGGAAAAAATTTTGAAAAGGACTTAAAAGAAAAGAAGACAAAGCTCAGGTCTGATTTTTCTTTTTATAAAGGTATAGACTACATTGTATTCGAATCAAAATATCATAAATCTCTCATAGTTCTTATCTACCATTATGAGGATGTTCATGATATAGAGAGGTGGATACAGTTTCAGGAACTGCTTAAGAGTAATGAAGAAATGACTCTTGGCTGTATCGAAGTCGCAGGCATTCACGAGATCGGAAGAGGGCTTGAAAGATTAATTCCCTACATGGACTGGAATATTGCATTCGGTAAGCAGATCCTCATAAGCTATCCGAAGATCACTCAGGTTCATGCAGAATTATGTACATATCCGACTGAGATCGAGTCGGCCTGCAAGGTCGCACTGTGCTCCAATGATCTGGAGAAATTCACGGCGCTTCTTGATTCCTTTAATGAAACATTTTTCAATGGCTCTGTTTATCTTCCTAAAGATATAAAAGAGTGTTATGTGAGATTTATCTGGAAGATGATCGAATTGTCCAGAGATCTGTCATATATAGGCTCAGGAAAAATGGAATATCAGAAATTGCTTGGCGATGTTATGAGCGCCAAGAAAAGAGAAGAACTTATAGAAATATGTGACTGGCTCGTGTCAGAAGTAAGCAGAGGGATCGGGAAGACAGAAGACACGAAGGATCTGTCAGTGCTTCGGACGAAGAGCATAATCAATGAATTCTATAAGACGGGGATCACTCTCGATGAGATAGCTTCTAAGCTCAATCTCACTCCTGAGTATCTCGGGACTAAGTTTCATAAGGAAACAGGAGTATCCTTCAAGAATTATATGAGAGATGTACGCATAAATAAGGCAAAGGAACTGCTTACCGGAACAAATCTGAAGCTTTACGAGATAGCCGGGCAGGTTGGATACAATGACTCGAAATATTTCAGTAAAGTTTTCAGGGAAGTAACAGGGCAGTTACCTGCAGATTACAGAAAAACAGCAGTTTGATCATATTAAATTCACATACGGTTCCGCGCTCTGAAAGGAGCGCGGATTTTTTGCTGTCCGGAATCAGGTTGTCTTAAAACTATTTCGAAAGCATAGTTCTTCTTATCATGTTATAATTATTACTCATGATTTAAATGAAATTATCCCGTGTTACAGTTCAGATGTAAACGGAGCATATACTGCGAAGTTTACAACCGGGAACGTTAATTATCCTGTCTGTATCGGGAAAATGATGGAGATAAGCTGATTTGAATGAGGAAAGCAGTAAGAAATTAAAAACACTTATCATAACGGAGAAACCGTCAGTTGCTAGAGACTATGCGAAGATCCTGAATGTCTCAGGCAGGCAGAATGGATTCATAGAAAACGGAGAATACGTGATAACCTGGTGCGTAGGTCATCTGGTAGAGATGTGCTATCCGGAAAAATATGATGAAAAGCTGAAAAAATGGAATCTTAGAGATCTGCCTTTTTTGCCGGAGACGTACAAATATGAAGTAATAGGAAATGTAAAAAAGCAGTATGAGATAGTAAATAACATGCTGCACCGTGAAGATATCGGAACTGTCCTCTGGGCAGGAGACTCGGGACGAGAAGGTCAGGTCATCGAGGAACTGGTACGGCGTTACGGTGGTGTTCGTGAGGGAATGGACGAGAGACGTATCTGGATCGATTCCACTACCGAGGAAGAAATAAGCCGTGGTATCAGGGAAGCAAAGCCCTACACAGAATATGATAACCTCGGAAATGCAGGTATCATGCGCGGTATCGAGGACTATGCCATGGGAATCAATTTTTCCCGTGCACTGTCAGTACGATATGCCGGCATGCTGAATGATGCAGCAGGTACAAAAAAATACGCAGCGATAGCGGTAGGACGCGTAATGACCTGCGTTCTCGGAATGGTAGTCCGCAGGGAACGGGAAATACGTAATTTTAAGGAAACAGTTTTTTATCGCCTGATAGGAACATTCACCCTGCCGGACGGGCAGTACACAGGTGAGTGGAAAGCAGTAGAGGGCTCGGAATACTTCGGATCTCCGAAAATTTATAATGAAAAAGGATTTCTGGAGGAAGAGGATGCAAAAAAACTGATCGAGACTCTTCAGGCAGAGGATCACGCGACTATCCTGTCGGTGAACAGAAGTCAGGAAAAAAAGAAGCCGCCGCTCCTTTATAATCTCGCAGAGCTTCAGGCGGCATGCTCAAAGAGGTTCAAGATAAGCCCCGAGCAGACGCTGGCAGCGGCGCAGGAACTTTACGAAAAAAAGCTCACGACATACCCTAGAACCGATGCCCGTGTGCTGTCCTCAGCAGTTGCAAAAGAGATCACGAAAAACTTAAATGGTGTATTAAAGTATCCTCCTACAGCAGAATTTACAAAAAATATTCTCAACAATAAATTGTACACGAATGTGAACAAAAAACCGTACACGGATGACAGCAAAGTAACCGACCATTACGCTATAATACCAACAGGAAACGTTTCGGAGTATAATAATGTAAGTGACCTCTGCAAAAGAGTTTACGACATGATAGTCCGGAGATTCCTTTCAATCTTTTATCCGCCTGCGGTATTTCAGAAGATATCGCTGGAAACTCTGGTCGGAAGTGAGCACTTCTTTACAAATTCAAAAGTGCTGAAAGAACCCGGATTTTATGTGATCACAGGGCAGGATAAAAAGATCCTCGCAAAGCAGGAAAAAGCGAAAAAAGCGCAGGATGAAGACAAGGCAGAAAAAACCGAAAATCCTGATGACGATTCAGATGAGGAAGAAGAGGAAAATGAAGTAGATCTCACTGCCATCGCAGGCGAGCTGAAAAAAGATCTGGAAGTAGGTATAGCAGGTTTCAATATGAAAAACGGCAAGACTACGCCTCCTAAGCGGTATACGTCAGGTTCAATGGTGCTTGCCATGGAAAATGCCGGACAGCTCATCGAGGATGAAGAGCTCCGTGCACAGATAAAAGGCGCGGGTATCGGAACCAGTGCTACGAGAGCAGGTATCATCGAGAAACTCATAAAAATCGGATATCTGAACAGTAAGAAACAGACTCTGACTCCCGGAAGGTTCGGAGAAATGGTATATGAAGTCGTGTACCTTACGATGCCGGGAATGTTGAATCCTGAGATGACTGCAAGCTGGGAAAAAGGACTTGCAGGTGTGGAACGCGGAGAGATCTCCACGAATGAATACCGCGCAAAGCTGGATAAATATGTAGCAAAGTATGTTGAAAAGGTCCGCAGTCAGGATCTGAGCTTTGTCATCCGGCAAAAGATCAGAGAAATACCAAAGTAAAAAATCACCGCAAAGGAGCGGGAAAGGATTAATGATCATGAAAGAAGCAGAAATCAAAAATTTGTACGACCTCAATGAGACACTCGCAGGTGAGTATCTTGCAGGCTTTACTTATCCGTGGGAAGCACTGAAGGGCATTGAAGAGCTGATATTAAAGATCGGCCCCACGCTTGATCCTGAAGTTTACGAGCAGAAGGATGAAAATGTATGGATAGCAAAGTCTGCAAAGGTGTGGCCTACAGTATCCATCACAGGTCCGTGCATCATTGGAGAGCGTACAGAGGTGCGTCAGTGTGCCTTTGTCCGCGGTAAAGCGCTTGTTGGAAATGACTGTGTAGTAGGTAATTCTACAGAACTTAAGAACGTGATTCTTTTTAATCACGTACAGGTTCCGCATTACAACTATGTAGGAGATTCTATCCTTGGATTCTATTCGCATATGGGTGCAGGTTCTATCACATCAAACGTAAAGTCAGACAAAAAGCCGGTAGTCGTTAAGTCACGTGATGGAGAAAAGATCGAGACCGGGCTTAAAAAGTTTGGTGCAATGCTTGGAGATCATGTAGAAGTTGGATGCAACTCAGTCTTAAATCCCGGCTCGGTCATCGGCAGAAACAGCAATATTTATCCGCTGTCCAGAGTACGCGGAGTTGTTCCTGCAAATTCTATCTTTAAAGATGCTGAAAATATCGTTTCAAAAAATGAGTGAACATAATGAAAAGTGTGACACTGGTCCAGTTTTACATTGATTTTTTGAATCGCGGATATCCGTTGATAATCAATATGATAGTGTTTGCGTTCTGCTCGTGGAAGCTTGTCTACAGCAAAACGCGGTCAGAAGATCTGCCGAAAAAGCTCCTGCTCACATCGCTGCTTTCGATAGACTTTTGGCAGATAGTCACCTTGCCGGCTTTGGGATATTTTGTAAATTATCTCTCAAGCAACGGTGCGATGCCGAATGAGACCATATATTTACTTAGATTTGGTCTGCAGTTTTTTGTGATGTTACTGCCGGCACCCATAATGTCATATTTTTTGTCAAAACTTGCAGGGATACCATATTCGCTGAGCTTCTGTTACTATGCCATTTTTGAGACAGCAGAGACAACTGCGATGATCATGGCAGAGCAGTACTGGCAGATTTCTGTATTTTTGGTATGCATCATACTGACCTTCGGTTACTGCATGCGGAATGATCTGGCATTTCTGAATGAGAAATGGGAAAAGTTCTCGCATCGGGGGCTTGTGATGGAAATAGCCATGACATTTGTTCTGACAGAATCGATCCATATGGGAACGAACTTTACCTATATGGTACAGAACAAGTCAGCGGCAGTGATCCTGAATCACTGGATGACAGGGGTTGGATTCCTGGTACTCAGTCTGGAGTGTATCCTGGTTTACCATATGGCATCCACAGCGCATGCAAATGTTGAGAGGGAGATGCTTGCGGTCCAGCTTCAGGGAGCGCAGGAGAAAACTATCCTTGCTTTTGCGCAGGTTATTGAGCGAAAGTCACCGCAGACAGGCCAGCATGTACTCAGGGTTTCCGAGTACAGTGCGATCCTTGCGAGAGAATTGGGATTCCCCGAGAGAAAAGTTCAGTATATCCGTATAGCATCCATGATGCATGATATAGGAAAGATCATGATACCGAATGATATCCTTGAAAAGACCACAGAGCTTACCGGGGAAGAATTTGACATCATGAAAAAGCATGTGGACTACGGACGCGAGCTCCTCAGTAATCAGGATGATGAGATAATGAAGCTCGCTCAGGTCATAGCATCCGAGCACCATGAGAGATGGGATGGAAACGGTTACACGAGAGGACTTAAGGAAAATCAGATAGATATGTCAGCCCAGATAGTGGCGGTTGCAGATACATTTGATGCTCTGACAAGTAAACGTACCTATAAAGAAGCATGGACTGCGGAAAATGCCAGGGATGAGATACTTGCCGAGAGCGGTAAACGCTTTGCACCTGCGGTAGTTGCAGCTTTTGGTGCACGGTTTGATGATATACTTTTCATCCTTGAAACCTACCGTGATTAAAGGTTTTGATTATTGTTTGTCATAAAATTCACAAAAATCGAATACTTTCCGTTGAAATGTATTAAATTTTGTGAGAAAATAACAATCGTGCTATGACGCGTGTCGCTCTATGGCCTTTGGCTGTGGAGAGTATTTTTGAGTAGAAATTGTTCGTTTTTACGTGCGCGTTCGGATACGTTGGCTTCGTGTCCGTTAAGGTAGACAAAATCTGAAAGGAGAATTTCACATGATTTACACAAAGAAAGTCGAAGAGATGTGCAAAGTTCATCAGGACGTGCACCACGGCTGTGCTCCCATTCCGGAAGAAGCGAAGTGGGTTCAGGCCAAGGAAATCAAGGATATTTCCGGTTTCACTCATGGTGTGGGCTGGTGTGCACCTCAGCAGGGTGCCTGCAAGCTTTCCCTGAACATTAAGGAGGGTATCATCCAGGAGGCTCTTGTAGAGACTATCGGATGCTCAGGTATGACTCAGTCTGCTGCTATGGCTGGCGAGATCCTTCCGGGACTTACTGTTCTTGAGGCACTTAATACAGACCTTGTTTGTGATGCTATCAATACAGCTATGAGAGAGCTGTTCCTCCAGATCGTATACGGACGTTCTCAGTCCGCTTTCTCTGAGGGCGGTCTTGCAGTTGGTGCAGGACTTGAGGACCTTGGTAAGGGCTTCCGTTCTCAGGTTGGTACAATTTACTCCACTCTTGAAAAGGGACCTCGTTATCTTGAAATGACAGATGGTTACATGACAGAGCTCGGTCTTGATGCTGACGACAACATCATCGGTTACAAGTTTGTAAACTTCGGAAAGATGATGGACTTCATGAAGGCTGGCGACGATGCTAATACTGCTTTCGAGAAGGCTCAGGGTCAGTATGGTCGTTTTGACGATGCTGTTAGAACTATCGATCCCAGAAAAGAATAATTGAAAAGGAGGACAGACTATAATGGCTGACGAGAATATTGTATTTGAGTCCAAAGAGAGACGTTATGACAACATTATCGCAGTTCTTAAGAACTACGGTATGAATTCTATTGAAGAAGCAGTTCAGGTAACAAAGGACGCTGGTCTTGATGTTTACAGCCTTGTTAAGGGTGTACAGCCTATCTGCTTCGAGAACGCTTGCTACGCTTACACAGTAGGTGCTGCAATCGCTATCAAGAAGGGCTGCCGTAAGGCTTCCGAGGCTGCCGCAGCTATCGGTGAAGGTCTTCAGGCTTTCTGTATCGACGGTTCTGTAGCAGATCAGCGTAAGGTTGGTCTTGGCCATGGTAACCTTGGTAAGATGCTTCTTGAAGAGGATACAGAGTGTTTCGCATTCCTTGCTGGTCACGAGTCATTCGCAGCAGCTGAGGGTGCTATCGGTATCGCTACAAAGGCTAATAAGGTTCGTCAGAAGCCGCTTCGCGTTATCCTTAACGGTCTTGGTAAGGATGCTGCAAAGATCATCTCCAGAATCAACGGTTTCACATTTGTTGAGACAGAGCTTGATTACCACAAGGATGAGCTCAAGATCATTTCTGAGACACCTTACTCCAACGGTCCTCGTGCAGCTGTAAAGTGCTACGGCTCAAACGATGTTCGTGAGGGTGTTAAGATCATGTGGCATGAGAATGTAGACGTTTCCATCACAGGTAACTCTACAAACCCGACACGTTTCCAGCATCCGGTAGCTGGTACTTACAAGAAGGAGCGCGTAGAGGCTGGTAAGAAGTACTTCTCAGTTGCATCCGGCGGTGGTACAGGTCGTACACTTCACCCGGATAACATGGCAGCAGGTCCGGCTTCTTACGGTTTCACAGATACTCTTGGCCGTATGCACTCTGATGCTCAGTTCGCTGGTTCTTCATCTGTTCCGGCTCACGTTGAGATGATGGGTCTTATCGGTATGGGTAACAACCCGATGGTAGGTGCTACAGTATCTCTTGCTGTATCCCTCGAGGAAGCAGCTAAGGCTGGCAAGTTCTAATTTTAGAATAATAAAAATTTAGTCCAAACGTAAAGGATCCCCGAAGCCTAATGGCTTCGGGGATTTTTGGGTTATGGGCTTTAGCCTGATTCGGGGCTTGGAGTTTTTGCGAATCAAAAATGGAAAGCACCGAATCAATAAACCACCCGCTATGCGGGTGCGAGTCAGGTGTTATACAAAAAAGCTACCTTTCTGCCGACAATAAAGTTGTTCAGGCAATATTGCGGAAAGGAAAGGTAGCTATGGCGAAGAAAGAATATTCGCTCGCGCATACTAAATGGATGTGCAAGTATCATATCGTCTTCACTCCGAAGTATAGGCGAAAAATAATTTACAATCAATACAAGGTGGATATAAGAGATATCATCAAGCAACTGTGTAGTTATAAAGGCGTTGA